>DASXGN010000027.1:0-8047 GCA_036489025.1 Buttiauxella sp. | reverse complement strand
TGCGCCCCGTTCACACGATTCCTCTGTAGTTCAGTCGGTAGAACGGCGGACTGTTAATCCGTATGTCACTGGTTCGAGTCCAGTCAGAGGAGCCATATTTAAGAAGCCTGCTTAGGAAACTAAGCGGGCTTTTTGCTTTTTTGGGCGTTACAGATTTACGGCCTGAATGAGGCGAACCGGCAAATAAGACTTCTCAACGAAGACATAAGGTAATTAGCGCCACCAGGGCCGGAAGCGCCTGAACATAAAGTATTTTGCGGCTGGCCGTGAGCGCGCCAAAAATGCCGGCGATGAGCACGCAGGCCAGAAAGAAGATGGCAACCGGGACTCCCCTTTCGCCCAGCCATAACCCCCAAAGCAGACCCGCCGCGAGAAAGCCGTTGTACAGCCCCTGGTTGGCGGCCAGTACGCGGGTTTCGCGCGCAAAATCAGCCGTGAGATTAAATGCCCTGCGACCGGTTTTCGTCTCCCACAAAAACATTTCGAGAACCAGAATATAAAGATGAATGGCCGCAACGGCGGCAACAAGGATATTCGCTAACACGGACGGCCTTATGGAATGAGGATGAGTGAAATGCAGTATAGATAATATTGTGCCGTTCCGGTTTACCGCCCGCCGGGCACCCGGATTCGTCTACCGGCTGAAAATTCGCTATCATCCGCTGCCACACTCCAGCCGGGCCGCCTGATGTCGACGATTATTGATACCTTTATTGCTCCACCGTGCCCTGAGCAGATAGAAATTCTCTATCAGGACGACCATCTGGTGCTGATTAATAAACCCAGCGGGCTGCTGAGCCTGTCGGGGAAAAATCCGCAAAATCTCGATTCGGTGCATCACCGGCTGGTCAAAATCTTTCCGGGCTGTACTTTGATTCACCGACTTGATTTCGGCACGTCCGGGCTGATGGTTATTGCCCGCAATAAGGCTATCAACGCCGCACTGTGCCAGCAGTTCAGCCAGCGTGCGGTAACCAAAGTCTACAGCGCGCTGCTTTGCGGGCATCTGGACAACGACGAAGGCGTGATAGACGCCGCGATTGCTAAAGACCCGGCGCTGTTCCCGCTGATGTCAATTTGTGCCATCAACGGCAAGCCCGCTCGCTCCCGCTATCGCGTCGTTGAACGCATTTATAATGAGCAGGAAGAGGGTCAGCAGCTGCCGCTGACTCGCGTGCAGCTCATCCCGGAAACCGGGCGCACGCATCAGCTCCGCATCCACTGCCAGCGGCTAGGCTACCCTATTTTGGGCTGCGATCTGTATGGCGGCCTGCGGATACCGGGCAGCGAAAATACGCCGAGATTGATGCTGCACGCCAGCGAGCTGCGTTTTGTGCATCCCGTTAGCGGAGAGCCAATGCTGGCTGTTAATGCCAGCCCTTTTTGAGCGGGATAGCGCCTTTAAAGCCTGTTGGGGATGTCGACCGCAACAGGCTTCAGCCCCTAATGTTCTACCGCACTAAAATCCTTCCAGCACAATCTTGCCAACCGCTCGGTGGCTCTCCAGCTGCGCGTGCGCGCGCTGGAGATTCGCCGCGTTGATTTTGCCGTAATGTTCGCCAAGAGTGGTCTTCAGCACGCCTTCGTCGATCAGGTTTGCCACTCGGGTTAGCAGCCTGTGCTGCTCAATCATATCGGGGGTTTCAAACATCGAGCGGGTGAACATAAATTCCCAGTGCAGCGAGATGCTTTTCGCCTTCAGCGGGCGAGCATCCAGCGTGTCCGGGTCATCAATCAGCGCCAGCTTGCCCTGCGGAGCGAGCACCTGGACTATCTCCTGATAGTGCAGATCGGTATGCGTCAGGCTGGCAACATGGGTAACCTGCCCAATCCCGATGCGCGTGAGCTCTTCGGCCAGCGGCCTGCTGTGGTCGATGACGTGATGCGCGCCCAGCTCCCGCACCCATTTCTGGCTTTCCGGACGTGAAGCGGTGCCAATCACCGTCGCTTTGGTTAGCTTACGGGCCAGCTGCGTCAGGATGGAACCCACTCCGCCCGCCGCGCCGACAATCAGCAGCACCTCGTTTTCCCCACCGTTTTCTTTTACAGCAAGGCGGTCAAATAACATTTCCCAGGCGGTGATAGCCGTCAGCGGCAGAGCGGCGGCGGAAGCGTTATCCACGGACTTTGGTTTTAGCGCCGCAATGCGCTCATCCACCCGTTGAAATTCGCTGTTGCTGCCAGGGCGAGTGAGAGAGCCTGCGTACCACACTTCATCACCAGGCTTAAATAAGGTGGCCGACTCTCCAATGGCGATGACTTCGCCCACGGCATCCCAGCCCAGAATACGCGGTTCGCTGCCGCTAAAACCGCCGCGCACCTTGGTGTCGACGGGGTTAACGGAGATGGCTTTTACCGCCACCAGCAAATCGCGGCCTGATACGGTTGGCTGCGGTACGGTAATATCCTGCAGGGCGTCAAGGTTGCTGCTTCCTTGCGCGGAACGGGTAATGGCAATGGCTTTCATAGAGGCTCCGGGTCAGGGTGCGTTTACGTTGAGTTTGTTCAAGCATGGTACAAGGCGCTGGAAACGCGAAAAACCGGCGGCGCGAGACAACAGTTGTTCTCGAAGAGTTAAAATAGAAGGGCTTAGCTGAAACGTGAGGCAGGCGCGGCGGGAATATTTCAGGGGGATTTCTCCCCCTGATGATTTAGAACGAAACCCAGTCGTCAGCCGCCGCAGCGGCGGGTTTTGTGGTCGCGTATTTTTTCGCAGCGTTCGGTTTAGAACGGTTCTCCGTCACCGCACTATCGCGCTCGGCAAGGCGAAACTTAGCTACCGCAGCCTGAAGCGTCACGGTCTGACCTTCCAGCGCGGTTGCCGCTGCGGAAATTTGTTCCACCAGCGCGGCGTTTTGCTGAGTCACGCTGTCCATCTCGCTTACGGCGATGCCGACCTGCGAAATGCCTTTGCTTTGCTCATCCGTAGCCGAGGCAATTTGCTTCATGATTTCCGTCGTTTCAGAGACCGCACGCAGCACGTCTTTCATTGTGCTCCCCGCTTCGCTAACCAGATCCGAACCGGTCTGCACGCGCTGAACGGAGTCGCCGATCAAAGCTTCAATCTCTTTCGCCGCGCCGGCGCTGCGCTGGGCAAGGTTGCGCACCTCAGCCGCCACCACCGCAAAGCCTCGTCCCTGCTCGCCTGCGCGGGCAGCCTCAACGGCCGCGTTCAGCGCGAGGATGTTGGTCTGGAAAGCGATGCTGTTAATGACGCTGGTGATCTCGCCGATCTTGTGCGAGCTGGCAGAAATGCCCTCCATGGTGACCACCACATTATCGACCAGCTTGCCACCCCGGCTGGCGGTAACGGAAGCGGTGTTGGCAATCTGGCTGGCCTGACGGGCATTATCGGCGTTAAATTTCACCGTCGCCGTCAGCTGTTCCATGCTCGCGGCGGTTTGCTCGAGCGCAGACGCCTGCTCTTCGGTGCGGGAGGAGAGATCGTTATTGCCGGACGAGATTTCCGCCGCGCCGCGATAGATGTTTTCCGTACCGCTGCGAATGGCGCTGACCGCGTCGCGCAGGCTGGCCTGCATTTCATTGAGCAGCGGCACCAGTTTCCCGACGCAGTTGCGGCCAATGCTGGCTACCGGCTGGCTCAGATCGCCTTTGGCAATAATCTGGAAATGCTGGCGAATACGTGCCAGCGGTTTGACCAGCATTTGCACCAGATAACGGTCGATGAACAGCAGAATCAACAGGCCTAGCACAATGGCCACGATCACCGTGACTTTGGTGACCTGGGTCAACCGGTCCACCGTCACTCGGGTGCTGTCGAGCATGATGTCCGCCGCCGCGGTAAATTTCGCGCTGCTTTCACCGAAAGCGCGGCTCAGCGCGGGCGTGACTTCCGTTGCCTGGCGGCGATAGTCGGCGGAGCCCTGCTGCGCCAGCTTAAGCTGGACCAGTACGCCCGCGTCCAGCAGCTGCTGCCATTTGTCGATAATCTCGGCAGAGATGGCCGCATCCATCGGGCCAGGAGATACCGCTTTCAGCGCCGTAAGCTGCTTAACCATGTTGTCCAGCGCGTTCTGTACCGGGGCAAAATCAGCGTTTTCACCGGCCGCCCTGGCCTCCATGACGCGGGACAGGCGGGTGATAAAGCGAAAATACTGATCGTTGCCGTGGCTGAGAATATTCATTTGCGAAACGAGCTGCCGATCAACGTCGTTGCCCTTACCCAGCTGCGTCAGGGAGTTCACCGTAAACAGGCCCACCGCGGACCACAGCAGGCAAAAAATGCCCAGCATCCACAGCAGGACCGCGCGGATCGTAAAATTTTTAAAAATACCCATAGCTATTCCTTTCAGAGACATTCAAAGGACCCGATTTTTCGGGTTCCACTCTTTATCGGCACGATCACGGTAGGAAATTATTAAATTGTTATGAATCTTTGTTTTCCGCTGAAATTTGGGCCGATATTTTTACACTCGCGCTACATATCCCCCCTTCCGTTCTCGGCCTGGCATGACATACTAGCTCGACCTGCGTCGCAGCCGGCACGCCCGGACAAAGGAGAAAAAATGAACAAAGACGCTACAAACCAGAGCCTTACGCCAGAGCAAGCGCTGGACCAGCTCGAAGCCCTGTTTGACGCCGCGGTGAACGCCCTGCGCGACGCCATCGCCGCCTACACCCGGGACGGTACCCTTCCCGATACGGCATCTCGCGCGGCAGGATTGTTCGTTTATCCTGAGCTGCGCGTGAGCTGGGACGGCATTGCCAGCACGCCGAAGAAAACCCGAGCCTACGCGCGGTTTAACCATCCCGGCAGCTATACCACCACCGTCACCCGGCCTTCGCTCTTCCGCACTTATCTCACCGAACAACTTTCCCTGCTGCACGAAGACTACGGCGCGCATATAGAAGTCGGGCCTTCGCAGCATGAAATTCCTTATCCCTACGTGATTGACGGCTCCAGCCTGTCGCTGGATCGTTCGATGAGCGCGGACCTGACCCGCCACTTCCCCACGACGGAGCTGGCGCAGATTGGCGACGAAACGGCGGACGGCCTGTTCCATCCGACGGAGTTTTACCCGCTGTCACACTTTGACGCGCGCCGCGTGGATTTTTCTCTCGCCCGCCTGCGCCACTACACCGGCACGCCGGTGGAACACTTCCAGTCGTTCGTGCTGTTCACCAACTACACCCGCTATGTGGATGAGTTCGTGCGCTGGGGCTGCCAGCAGATCCTCGATCCTGAAAGCCCGTACGTGGCGCTGTCCTGCGCGGGCGGCGCGTGGCTGACCGCCGATACCGAAGCGCCGGAAGAAGCGGTTTCCGACCTGGCCTGGAAAAAGCACCAGATGCCCGCCTGGCACCTGATTGATGCGAAAGGCAGCGGTATTACGCTGATTAACATTGGCGTTGGGCCATCGAACGCCAAAACTATTTGCGATCATCTGGCCGTGCTGCGCCCGGACGCGTGGCTGATGATTGGCCACTGCGGCGGCCTGCGCGAAAGCCAGTCCATCGGCGACTACGTGCTGGCGCATGCCTATCTGCGCGACGATCACGTTCTCGATGCGGTCTTACCGCCGGATATCCCCATCCCGAGCATTGCGGAAGTCCAGCGGGCGCTGTATGACGCCACCAAGCTGGTCAGCGGTATGCCGGGCGAAGAGGTTAAACAGCGGCTGCGCACCGGCACCGTGGTGACCACGGACGACCGCAACTGGGAGCTGCGTTATTCCGCCTCGGCGCTGCGCTTTAACCTCAGCCGCGCCGTGGCAATTGATATGGAGAGCGCAACCATTGCCGCCCAGGGCTATCGCTTCCGCGTCCCCTACGGCACGCTGCTTTGCGTTTCTGATAAGCCGCTTCACGGTGAAATTAAGCTGCCCGGCCAGGCCAACCGCTTCTATGAAGGGGCGATTTCCGAGCACCTGCAAATCGGTATCTGCGCCATTGACCTGCTGCGCGCCGAGGGCGAGAAGCTGCATTCCCGCAAGCTGCGCACCTTCAATGAACCGCCGTTCCGCTAGGCCACTACCCTAAGAAAAGGAATCGCCATGCAAACCACATCGCCGCTGTCCGCCCTGCGCAATCTCCTGAAGGGCCGCGAGCTGGACGGTATTTTGATCCCCCGCGCCGACGCGCACCAAAGCGAAGACTGCGCCCCGCACGACAACAAGCTGGAGTTTGTCAGCGGCTTCACCGGTTCCGCCGGGCTGGCGCTGATCCTCGCCGACCGCGCCCTGCTCTTCGTCGACGGACGTTACCAGGTACAGGCGCGCCAGCAGGTGAATCAGCAAGAGTTTGAAATCCATCACCTGCACGACGAGCCGATACATCTTTGGCTGCGCGATAACCTGCCCGTCGGCAGGCGCATCGCCTTTGAACCGCTGCTGATGGTCAACAGCCAGTATGAAAACCTGCGCGCCAGCGGCTGCGATCTGGTGGCGGTGAACGACGATCCGCTCGCTGAGATCTGGCCGGATCGCCCGGCAGCGCCCTGCGGCATGATTACCGCCATGCCGGAAGCGGTAAGCGGCGAATCTTCTTTATCCAAACGCCAGCGCGTTGCCGAAGCGCTGACCGGGGCAGGCGCAGATTATCTGGCGCTCACCCTGCCCGATAACATCGCCTGGCTGCTGAACGTGCGCGGATCGGACATTGCCATGAACCCGGTGCCCCACTCTTTTGCGCTGGTGAAAAACGACGGCTCGGTTGAATGGTTTGTCGCGCAGGAAAAGCTCCGCGAGCTGAACGGCGCGGTGCTCAACGGCATAACGCTGGCAGGCAAAGATGAATTTCTGGCGCGCTGCGAACAAATCGCCGCCGGTAAACGAGTATTGCTGGACGGGGACTACGCGCCGATTGCAGTTCGCTTCGCGGTTGAGGCTGGCGGCGGGAAAATTATCTGGCAGGCCGATCCCATCACGCTGATGAAGGCCGGTAAAAACGAAGCGGAGCTGGCGGGCTACCGGGCCAGCCATATTGAAGACGGCGCGGCGTGGGTAAACTTTCTCGCCTGGCTGAGTCATCAGGTGCCGCTGCGCGAGGCGGCGGGCAGCCCGATAACCGAGCTTGAGGCACAGGAAAAGCAGCTTGAGTTCCGCAGGCTGTGCGAAAACTTCCAGCAGCAGAGCTTCAGCACAATTTCCGCAGCGGGCAGCAACGCGGCGATGTGCCACTATCATTCCTCCCCGCAAACCAACCGCGCGCTTACCGGCGCTGGTTTTTACCTTAACGATTCCGGCGGCCAGTACGCCAACGGCACCACCGACGCCACGCGCACGCTCTGCTTCGGCACGGCGGACGCGCAGCACCGTCTGCACTATACCGCGGTGCTGAAGGGCTTCCTGGCGCTGATCTCCCTGCAATTTCCGCAGGGCACGCAGGGCCACCAGCTGGACGCCTTTGCCCGTCGCCCGCTGTGGGAGCTGGGGCTGGACTATGACCACGGCACCGGGCACGGCGTCGGCCATAACCTGCTGATCCACGAAAATCCGCACCGCATGGCGAAGAAGGTCAACCCGTGGCCAATGCAGCCGGGGAATATCATCACCATCGAACCGGGCTACTACCTGGCGGACAGCCACGGCATCCGCATCGAAAACCAGGTGGAAGTGGTGGCCTCGCAGCCGGGCTTCTGCAAGTTTGCTTCGCTCACGCTGATCCCCATCGATTTGAGCGCGGTGGACCTGGCTTTGCTAAACGAAACCGAGATTGCCTGGCTGGACGAGTATCACCTGTGGGTACGCGAGACGCTGTCGCCAAAAGTCAGCGGCGAAGCGCGTCCGTGGCTGATTGAGGCGACGGCTGCGGTGCGCACTCGCCGGGCGGCTTAGCGCCCAAAGGGCCGTGTAAAAACGGCCCTTTTCAGGGATTTGCTGTAAAAAGACGCAATCAAACACAATTAGCCAAAACAGCCTTTGACAACCCCGACCCACCCCGTTACTATGCGCCCCGTTCACACGATTCCTCTGTAGTTCAGTCGGTAGAACGGCGGACTGTTAATCCGTATGTCACTGGTTCGAGTCCAGTCAGAGGAGCCATATTTAAGAAGCCTGCTTAGGAAACTAAGCGGGCTTTTTGCTTT
>DASXGN010000026.1:0-19148 GCA_036489025.1 Buttiauxella sp. | reverse complement strand
GTAACGATCAGCGGCTGGCCGTGCTCGATGCTGTTGATCACATCGTCGCCCGCCACGGTATCCACGCGCAGGCCCGGCAGGTTCGCGTCGATGGCGATCTCACGCTCGCCGGTGCCGGTGTTGCCGTGCACGTTGGTCACGCTGGCCGAAATGGTCAGGTCGCCGTTGCCCAGCGCCGTCAGCACGTCCGCCGGAACGTTGACGCTCCAGCTCAGGTCGTTCTGCACGGTGGCGGTGTAGGTCTTGCCGCCGAGGGTGACGGTCACGGTGTCACCCGCCGCCGCGTTATTCACCTTCCCGCTGATAGTCTGGCCCGCCGCCACTTCGGCAGCGTTGATGACGTTATCGCCCGCCACCGTGTTGATGGTCACGCCCGGCAGCTGAGACTCAACGTCCACGCCGTGCGTTGCGCTTGAGCTGTTGCCCACGCCGTTGGTGGCCGAAGCGCTGACTTCATAGTGCGCCTCACCCAGCGCGCTCACGTCCGCCGCAGGCACCGTGGTGCTCCACTTGCCGTTGCCGTCCACGGTAGCGCTGTAGGCTTTGCCGTTCAGCATGACGGTAACGACCGCCCCTGCCGTCAGGCCGGTTGCGCCGCCGGAAACGACCAGATCCTGGCCCTTCTCGACGCTGTTGATCACATCGTCGCCGGACAGCGCGTCGATGGTCAGTTCCGGCGCGCTCAGGTTAACGTTGACGCTGTGGGTTTCACTGTCGCTGTTGCCCGCTTTGTCGGTCAGCGCAGCAGTAATGGTGTAGTCGTCGCCGCCTTTCAGCGCCGCGACGTCCGAAGCCGGCACGCCCACGGTCCACTTACCCGCGGCATCAAGCGTGGCAGTATAGGCTTTACCGTTAAGACTGACGGTGATGATGTCACCCGCCGCCGCGCCGTCCACGCTGCCGGTAATAACCAACGCCTGGCCGTGTTCCGCCTGGTTGATAACGTCGTCTTGCGCCACGGTGTCGATGGTGATTTTCGGCACGGTGGTATCCACCAGAATGCTGCTGCCGGCTGACGCTTCGTTGCCTGCTTTATCCGCCACCGTGGCGGTGATAGCCGCGCTGCCGTCAGGGATGCCCGCCAGGTCGGCGGTGGGAACGTCCAGCGTCCACTTACCGTCGGCCTGCACCGTTGCGCTGTAATCTTTGCCGTTGAACTTAACGTTTACCGTCTGGCCCGCCTGCGCGGTTGAGGTGCCGCTGATGGTCAGATCGGCCTTCGCTTCCTGCGCGTTCAGCATGTTGTCCACGCTGGTGATGCTGATGCTGATTGCCGGAGGCGTGGCGTCCACGCTGTACTCGTGGCTCGCCGACGCGCCGTTGCCGTTCAGGTTAGTCACGTTGACCTGCACGCTGGCGTCGCCGTCTTTCAGACCTGCCAGATCCGCCGCCGGAACGGTGTACGTCCACTTGCCGTCGGCGTCTACGGTGGCGTTATAAGATTTGCCGCCGAAGGTGATGCTGACGGTCTGGCCTTCCTGCACGTTGGTCGTGGTGCCGGAAAGAATCAGATTCTCACCTTTCTCCGTCGCGTTGATCACGTCGTCTGCGGCAACGGTGTTAATGCTGATGGCGACCTCTGCCAGATCGACGGTCACGCCGTGCGTGATGCTCACCGAGTTGCCCGCCGAGCTGTCACCTTCGACTTTGATATCAACTTTACCTGCCGCCAGTGCGCCGACGTCGGCCTGAGGAACCGCCACGCTCCAGCTGCCGTCCGCCGCCACGCTCGCCGGATAGGTTTTACCGTTGATAGTGACGGTCAGCGTAGTGCCCGCCGTCAGGCCGGTGCTGGAGCCGGTAACGATCAGCGGCTGGCCGTGCTCGATGCTGTTGATCACATCGTCGCCCGCCACGGTATCCACGCGCAGGCCCGGCAGGTTCGCGTCGATGGAGATATCGCGTTCACCCGCGCCGGTGTTGCCGTGGCCGTTGGTGACGGAAGCGGTCACGGTCAGATCGCCGTTGCCCAGCGCCGTCAGCACGTCTGCCGGGACGTTAACCGTCCAGCTAAGATCGCTCTTCACGGTGGCTGTATAGGTATTGCCGCCGAGGACCACAGTGACGGTATCGCCCGCCGCCGCGCCGCTCACGTGACCACTGATGTTCTGGCCCGCAGCCAGTTCGGTGGCGTTAATGATGTTATCGCCCGCGACGGTGTTAATGGTCACCACCGGCAGGGCGCTGTCGACCAGCACGCTGTGGCCGTCGGAGGCGCTGTTGCCCGCGCTATCCGTAACGCTCGCCGTGACGCTATAGCTGGCTTCGCCCAGGGCGCTAACCGCCGAAGCCGGAACCGTTACGCTCCACTTGCCGGTAGAATCTGTGATGGCCGTATAGTTCACGCCGTTTAACGTCACCGTCACGACGGTATCGGCCGGCTGATTGCTGGTGCCGGAGAGCAGCAGATCGGCGCCTTTCTCAACGGCGTTAATCACATCGTCGACGGCGATACTGTTCACCGCCACCTGCGGTGCGCTCAGGACCACGTCCAGCGCGTGATCCACGCTGTTGCTGTTGCCCGCTTTGTCGGTCAGCGTGGCGTGAATGGTGTAATCACTGTTGGCCAGCGCGCCCACGTCGGACGCCGGGACGCCGAGGCTCCAGTGACCGGAACCGTCCAGCACGGTGGTGTAGGTTTTGCCGTTCAGGGTGACGGTGACGACGTCGCCCGCCTGCGCGTTGGTGCAGCTCCCGGAGATAATTAGCGCCTGGGCGTGCTCCGCCAGGTTGATGATGTCGTCGCCCGCCACGGTATTGATGGTGAGTTCCGGCACGCTGGTGTCCACCAGAATGCTGCTGCCGATCGAGGCTTCGTTACCCGCCTTATCTGCAACCGAGGCGGAGATCGCCGCGGTGCCGTCAGAGATACCCGCCATGTCCGCCGCCGGAACGTCGAGCGTCCACTTGCCCCCCGCCTGTACCGTCGTCGTGTAATCCTTGCCGTTAAAGCTGACGGTGACCGTCTGGCCCGCTTCGGCATTCGAAGTCCCGCTGAGGGTCAGGTCGGCTTTGGCCTCTGCGGCATTGAGCATGTTGTCGGTGCTGACTGCGTCAATGCTGACGGTTGGCGCCGTGGCGTCAACGCTGTATTCATGACCCGCCGCCGCATTGTTGCCGTTCACGTTAGTCACGCTGACCTGCACGCTGGCGTCGCCGTCTTTCAGACCCGCGAGATCCGAAGCCGGAACGGTGTACGTCCAGTTGCCGTCCGCATCGACGACCGCTTTATACGTTTTGCCGCCAAAGGTGATGCTAACGCTCTGGCCTTCCTGCACGTTCTGCGTGGTGCCACCCAGCACCAGGTCCGCGCCTTTTTCAGCCGCGTTCAGCACGTTGTCGGCAGTGATGTCGTTAATGCTAATAGCCACCGGAGCAAGATCGACATCCACCAGCGAACCGATTTTAACCGGGTTGCCCGAATCATCGCTGGCGCGGGCGCTGATGTTGAGATCGCCGTCCGTCCACTGCGAAACATCCGCCGCCGGAATAGCCGCTTTCCAGCTGCCGTCCGCCAGCACGGTGGCCGGGTAGTCTTTGCCCATAATGGTGACGGTGACAATGCTGCCCGCCGACAGGTCGGTGCTGGACCCGGAGACGATCAGGTTCTGCCCGTGCTCAATGATGTTAATGACGTCGTCGCCCGCCACAGTATCAATGCGCAGACCCGGCAGCGAAGCGTCGATGGTGAAATCAAGCGAGGATGAGCCGGTGTTGCCGTGAGCATTGGTTACGCTGGCGGTCGCGGTCAGTTCCCCGTCGCCCAGCGCCTTCAGCACGGCCTCTGGCAGAGCCAGGCTCCAGGTGAGATCGCTTTGCACGACGGCGGTGTATGCCGTACCGCCGATAACGATGGTGACGGTTTCACCCGCCGCCGCGTTGGCAACTTTGCCGCTCAGCGTCTGGCCCGCGGCCACTTCAGCCGCGTTGATGATGTTGTCGCCCGCCAGCACGTCGATAGTGACGACCGGCAGCGAGCTGTCGACCGTTACCGCATGGTTTGCCGAGGCGCTGTTGCCAACGCTGTCGGTCACGCTGGCGGTCACGGTGTAGTTTGCTTCACCCAGCGAACTCACCGCCGAAGCTGGCACCGTTGCGCTCCAGTTGCCGGAGGCGTCGGTGACGGCGGTGTAGTCCACGCCGTTAAGCGTCACGACAATCTTCGTGCCCGCAGGCTGGTTGCTGGTCCCGGAAAGAATCAGGTCCGCGCCTTTCTCAACGGCGTTAATCACGTCGTCCGCAGCGATAGTCGAGATATTGATTTCCGGCGTGACGGTATTCACCACCACGTCCAGAGTATCGCTGCCGGTGTTGCCGGAACGATCGGTGACGGAAACCTTCACCTGATGCGTGCCGTCGGCCAGGCTCTGAACAACGTTGGCCGGTAAACCCAGGCTCCAGTTGCCGGTCGCGTCAACCACGGTGGTGTACTTCACGCCGTCGACGGTGATAGTGACCAGATCGCCGGCGGCGGCGCCGGTCACCGAGCCGCTCAGAATCTGCGCCTGGTCGTGCGCAATATGGTTCACCGTGTTGCTGCCGGTGACAAACTCGTTGATGGTGACCTGCGGCACGGTGGCATCGACCAGCCCAATGCGATCGACGCTGGCTTCGTTCCCGGCAACATCGCTGACGCTTGCGGTGACGGTAACTTTGCCGTCGGCCAGCTGGCCGACGTCCGCAGCGGGAACGTTCAGGCTCCAGGTGCCGTCATTTTGCACCGTTGTCCGGTAGTCTTTACCGTTCAGGCTGACGGTGACGGTCTGGCCCGCCTGCGCGTCGGTCGTTCCGCTCACGAGCAGATCCTGCCCGGCTTCAGCGGCGTTAATAATATTATCTTCGGTCAGGTTATCGAGCGTGATGGCAGGAGGCTGCGTGTCAACGGTAATCACGTGGGCTGAGTCCGCGCTGTTGCCGCTGACGTTGGTCACGCTAACGCTAATCTGCGCGCGGCCGTCGCTCAGGCTGTCCATGGCGCTGGCCGGAACGTTCAGGCTCCAGGATCCGTCGGCCTGCACCTGCGCGGTGAAAGTCTGGTCGGCGAATTTCACCACCACGGTCTGACCCGCTTCCACGCCCTGCGTCTGGCCGGAGAGGGTCAGGCTTTCGCCTTTCTCCGCCGCATTCAGCCTGTCGTCACCGGAAACGGTGTCGATACTTACGGCAACATCTTTAAGGTTCAGCTCAATCGGGCGCTCGGCAGAAACCGGGTTGTTCCAGGCGTCGTTGGCCCTGGCGGAAATATCGATGCCGCCCGCCGACCAACCTTTCAGATCGGCGGAAGGCACGCCAATCTGCCAGTCACCGTTGTTGCCCACGGCGGTCGTGTAAACCACGCCGTTGATGGTGACGGTAATCACCGTACCCTGCGCCAGATGGGTGCTGGTACCGGTCACGGTTAAATCCTGCTGCTGTTCGATGGCGTTAATCACGTCATCGCCGGAAATCAGACTGATGCGCATGCCCGGCAGCGAAGCGTTGATGTTCACATCGCGCTCGGCGGAACCGGTATTGCCGTGACCGTTGGTGACGGCGGCGGTAAAGGTCAGGTCGCCGTCGCCGAAGGCGCTGAGATCTTTAGCAGGGATGTTCACGCTCCAGGTCAGGTCCTGGCCCACGGTGGCGGAGTAGCTTTTGCCGCCTGCGGTGATGGTCACTTTGTCGCCCTGCACGGCTCCGATAACGCGGCCGCTGAGCGTTTGGTCCACCGCGGCTTCCGCGTTGCTGACCAGGTTATCGCCCGCGAAGGTGTTAATCACCACCTGTGGATTAACGGTGTCGACCAGCAGATTGCCGCTTGCCGAACCGCTGTTGCCCACGCTGTCCGCGCCGCTTACGGTCACGGCATAAAGGCCGTTGGCGAGATTCAGCACGTCGGTCACCGGTACCAGTACCGACCAGGCGCCGTTAGCGACCGTTGCGGAATAATCGACATGGTTGAGCGTCACGGTTACGGTGCTGCCGTCCGGCAGGGTGCTGGTGCCGTGCAGCGCCAGAGGCTGCCGGGCTTCCTGCGCGTTAAGCACGTTGTCCGTGCTGATGTCGCTCACGGTGAATTCAGGTGGCATGCCGCTAAGCGTCACGTTATGGGTGGCGCTGCCGGTGTTGCCCGCAGCGTCGGTCACGGAGACGGAAATGGTGTGGCCGCCCTCGCCCAGCGTTTTCAGCAGGGAAGAAGGTACGCCCACGCTCCAGCTGCCGTCCGCCAGCACAACGCCGGTAAAGGTGCTGCCGCCGAGCTTAACGGTAACCACATCGCCCGCCGCCGCGCCTGACGCACGCCCGGAAATAATTTGCGCCTCACCCTGTTCGCTGGAGTTAAGCGTATCGTCGCCGCCCACGGTATTAATAGTCACCACCGGAGCGGTGGTGTCGACGCTGAAATCGGCGGTAGCGGAGCTGCTGTTGCCCGCTTTGTCGCTAACGGTGGCGCTCAGGGTGTAGTTGCCGTCGGCCATAGCTTTAACCTGGTCGGCGCTCAGCGTGAGCTGCCAGGTGCCGTCGCTGCCGACGGTGGCGGTTAACTTCTGGCCATTGAGCGTAACGGTAACCTGCTGGCCCGCTTCGGCGTTAGTTTTACCGCTCACCACCAGCGAAGCGCCGTGTTCCGCAGCGTTAATGATGTTGTCGTGAGCAAGGGTATTGACGGAGATCGTCGGAGCAACGGTGTCGACGTGCAGAGTCTGGCTGCCCGTCACGTTATTGCCCGTCGCATCTTTGCCGGTGACGGTCACGGTCCAGTTGCCGTCACCCAGCACTTTTGCGTCGGTGGCCGGCACGTTGACCGTCCAGACGCCGCCCGCACCGACTTCTGCGGTGTAGGATTTACCGTTTAATTTCACGGTGAGCGCCGTGCCTTCGGCGAGGTTTTTGCTGGTCCCGGAAAGCGCAAATCCAGCGGACTGTTCGCTGGCGTTAATGACGTTATCCCCGGCGGTGGTCACCAGCGTCAGGGTGGCATCTTCGGTGTTGACGGTGACCGTAATGCTGCCTGCCGAGATGGTCTTACTACCGTCAATTTGCACCACGGACCAGGTATGCTGGCCGTCGGTCTGGGTCGGCAGTTTTACCGTCCAGGTACCGTTACTGCCGACCATCGCGCTGGCGATGGTGCTGCCGCTGGCATCTTTAATTTGTATCGTTGCGCCCGGCTGCCCCGTCCCGCTGAAGGTGGGCGTGTTGTCATCGGTGATGTCTTTCGCGCTCAGGACGCCCTGCTTGTCGCCCTGTTTGTCGCTGACGAGGAAGGTAGGTTTCGCACTTTCGACTTCTTTGGTGTTGTCGATAACTTTGGTTTTGGTTTCGTCGCCGCCGTCATGAGCCAGCAGCGCGCCCAGCGCACCGCCGCCAAGCGCCGCCCCGGCAATCCAGCCCCATGGAGCATCGCTTAGCGTGCCGCCGCCGAGGAAAGGTTCAATACTGGAAATTGGCGTGGTCTGGGCGGTAAGTTCGATGGAGGCCAGGCCCGTGGCCTCGCCGGTTTCCGGGAAGGAAACGTGCGTCAGCCCCTGCTCATCGTTAAATACCAGCTCGGAATGGTTATGGGTTTCCGGATCTTCAAGGAAATAGCCGTTGCAGCGAATCACGCTGCCGTCCTTCATGTAAATCAGCAGGTCTTTACCCTGACGAACATAGCTCGACACGTCCTGCGCCGAGCCGTGAATTTCAATCACGCTGGGAGCCGAAACGGAAACCGCAAGGCTGCCCTCGCCGGTTAACACCGTTTTTTCTGCCGTCTTACGGATAATGACGTCCACTACTTTTGATTTATTCATCTTCTTCTCCATGCCTGGAATGCTTCCTGAAGTATTTCCGTGAAAAGGGTGTAGCTATCCCTGGGAAAGTCACCCACTTGTCCATAACCCATTTCGAAACTGTTTACTGCGTTATTATTTAACTGAGGTCAGGTAATTTAGCGGCCGCGTTTTTTTGTATTCCTATTAACGGTAATAAGTTATCGGTTGCCGTTGCATAATTAATAGCAGCCACCCAGCTGTCGTATTCAGCCATTATTTTTGAGGAAGTTGCCTGCCAGACGTCCTGTTCGACGCTGAGCAGATCGTTAATGCTGCGTTTGCTTAACGTGTATTCATTTTTGTAGACCTGACGGGTCCGTTCCGCATTGCTGATTTGCATGACGCCAACTTCCAGCCTCCCCTGCGCTCCCGCCCAGTCGGCTACAGCTACCGAGGCTTTTTGCAGCACGTCAAAACGCGCCTGATCCACCTGAGTGGAAGCCATAGTTCGTGCACCCTGTGCCTGGCGGACGCGGGCCGAAACTGCACCGCCCTGATAAATCGGCGCATCTACGCTGAGCTGGATCTGATCGTCCCAGTAGGAACGGTTATCGGACTGATAGCGCGTGCGGCCGCCCTTTAAGCTGAGCGTCGGCATATGCTGCGATTTTGCACGATCCACCGCGTACTGGCTGGAGGACTCCATGGCCCGCGCCGCCATGACTGAAGGAATCAGCGTGTAATCAATGCTGTCCAAAGACGCCTGCTGGACCGCGAGGGAAGCGGGCAACGGTTCAAACTGAGCGGCATCCATTCCCGTCAGTACGGCCAGCCTAGCCCTGACGCCGTTTAATGAAGCTTCATACTGCCTCAGCGTGGAACGCATGCCGTCGATGCGCGTCTGGGTTTGCAGCTCATCTGACGTAGAGCTGAGGCCCGCGCTGGCGCGCAGGTGAGCCAGACGCTGGACATTTTCCAGAGCGACAAGATTCGCACGGGCCGCGTTGCTCAGCTCGGTATAGCGCTTAACTTCGACGTAGCCGAGCGCGGTCCTTTCGGCCACGTCTGAAAACGTCGCCATCAGCTGGTAGCGGTAGCTGTCGCGCAGCGCTTCTGACTGATTAATCGCGCTGGTTGTTTTGCCAAAGTCATAAACCAGCTGGGTCACGCTTAGCCCCCAGGCCGCAGAGTTATTTAATGAGCCGCTGGAGTCGGTGGTCTGGCTGTGTCCGGCGTTACCGGAAAGCGATATTTGCGGCATCCATCCGCTTTTAGCTTCGTCAATTTGTGCCTGACCGATACCCATTTGGGCAGCCTGCTGATTAATAGAAGGATCGCGATTGAATGCAAAAAGAATAGTTTCTTTCAGCGAAGCAGATACGACTTTAGCGGTACCTGGCGTACCTAAATATGTAGAAGCTGAAGCTGAGAAAACTGTGCCGAAAAATAAAATTAACGTGGCCGATAATCGCGAAAAATTCATGTGGGTCATGAATTACCTCCTTGCTTTGATATTGCTCTCGGGGAGTAATCCATTTACTCCTCTGCGTGAGAGATAAATACAGCTTTATTACCGCAGCCGTGCAGCACGCGATAAATTAAATGCTTTAAATTTCGGGCTAATGAATATTTCGCTTAACAGACAGCGCTGTCTAAAATTTCAACAAATATAGCCCTGGGGCTCAGAAATAACCGCCTAATGACGCGTAGGGGATTTCCTAAAATGACCATCAAGTATTGACCTTCGTTATTAATTGAGCGAGAGCATATCAAAGTGTTATGGATGCACCTATACCCACAATGTTAACAGGTGGTTAAAATATTGGAATAATCTGAGGTTTCCAGACAATTGAGTCAGAAGATGCTTTTTAACATTTCGGAAAAACTCTTTGTTAAATAAAGAAATACCTCCACGCCGTCGCTGTACATTTTTGCGTTAATTCAGCGAGGTTTATAACACAAAGATTTTCAAAGAATTGTCAGTTTTTACTTTGTCTATAAAAATTCTCCCAACCATCACAAGCAAAACATACAACCAAAAAACTCGCTTACCATCGATTATAAATTCGAGTAAAAACAATTTTATAGATATAAAATCTCACTATTCATGAAAATTTAAGTGTTTTATAAATAAAAAACCCGCTAAAAACCGAGGTATCTATCGCCCGAATACAGGCCATATTTGGTGCGATTTTTCTGATTAAGATTTGCGAAAGCGTCCGGTGAGGATGAAGAATCGATGTAATGTAACTACTTCTGTTAAAAATGATCGTTTTTGTTACCTTTGGCCTGACAGCGTAGCCAACAAAGCGGCTGCGGGTGCTCGCCGGTATCTGGCGAAGGTGACAAGACCTGGTTCACAAAATGAAGGATGCCGTGGCAAAACACTACCCGCTGGTAGAGGCTCGGTGCTATTTTGTCGGAGAAGTTCTCGCCTATCAGAATTCCGGTTTATTACATTTCGTTCAAGTCATGACATTGCGAGCAGGTAAAATGATCAAGTGGCCCTGGAAAGCAAATGATGCATCCTCCGTCTCCGCTTTGCCGTGGGAGCAGGCTTTATCCATTCCCGTACTGGCCGGTCTTAGCACCGCAGAACAGCAAAAGCTGATTCGCCTGGCGGACCGCTTCTTACAGCAAAAAAGATTGGTTCCGCTGAACGGCTTCGAGCTTGATGACTTAAAAAGCGCGCGCATCGCCCTCCTCTTTTGCCTGCCGGTGATGGAACTGGGCATTGAGTGGCTTGACGGCTTCCATGAAGTTCTTCTTTATCCGGCACCTTTCGTGGTGGATGACGAGTGGCAGGATGATTTTGGCCTGGTGCATAACCAGCGCGTGGTGCAGTCCGGGCAAAGCTGGCAGCAGGGGCCGGTGGTACTGAACTGGCTGGACATACAGGATTCTTTTGATTCTTCCGGTTTCAACCTGATCGTGCATGAAGTGGCTCATAAGCTGGATATGCGCAACGGCGATCGCGCCAGCGGCATTCCGCTTATTGCCCTGCGCGAAGTTGCCCCGTGGGAACAGGATCTGTATGCCGCCATGAACAGCATTCAGGACGAAATTGATATGGTCGGTGAAAACGCCGCCAGCATTGACGCCTATGCTGCCACCGATCCGGCGGAGTGTTTCGCGGTGCTTTCTGAATATTTCTTCAGCGCCCCAGAGCTTTTCGCGCCGCGCTTCCCGTCGCTTTACCAACGGTTTCGCATGTTTTACGGTCAGGATCCGCTGCAACGCCTGCATCGTGATGAAAACCCTGACGAACCTGCCGGTAAAACGGTGCATTAATTCGACAAGTTGTTTTTAATTTGCTCATTTGAATCAATGCGTTATTTTTAGTATTGACTCTTTTTAACCGCGAAGCTACTATTTGCCTCGTTCAAACGATTCCTCTGTAGTTCAGTCGGTAGAACGGCGGACTGTTAATCCGTATGTCACTGGTTCGAGTCCAGTCAGAGGAGCCATATTTAAGAAGCCCGCTTAAGGAAACTTAAGCGGGCTTTTTGTTTTCCGTCATTTCCCCCTTTGAGAAAGAAGGGAATGACGCTTTTACAGCGTTACGGCCGTCAGACGGAACACCTTCACCATTTCACGCAGGTTTTGCGCCTGCTCGTTCAGCGAAGCGGCGGCAGCAACCGACTGTTCCACCAGGGCTGAGTTTTGCTGCGTGGTGGTGTCAATCATGCCGATAGCGGTATTAATCTGCGAAATACCTTCGGTTTGCTCCTGGCTTGCCAGCTTGATATCGCCAAGAATACCGTCCATCTCCTGAACGTTGGTCACCATGCCGATAATCTGTTGGTTAGCCACCTCCACCAAATCCATTCCCTCACGTGCCTGCGAGTTTGAATCTTCAATCAAACTGCGGATTTCATTGGCGGACGAAGCGCTTTTTTGCGCCAGCTGGCGAACTTCTCCGGCAACGACGGCAAACCCGCGCCCGTGCTCCCCTGCCCTGGCAGCTTCGACGGCGGCATTGAGCGCGAGAATGTTGGTCTGGAAAGCAATAGAATCAATCAGATTGATGATGTCCGACATGCGGTTAGAAGTGTCGTTGATCAGGCGCATCTTGCTGGTCACCTGCGACATCATCTGGCCATTTTGCTTCACCACGTTCGCCGCATCCGCAGAAAGACGCGAGGCAACGTTAGTATGATCGTAGGTATTCTGTACCGTTGAGGTAATCTGCTCCATCGACGCGGCGGTTTCCTCCACGGAACTGGCCTGCTCTTCGGTACGCGCGGCCAGATCCTGATTACCGGCCATGATTTGCGCCGCCGCGGTAGAAATACTCTCCGATCCGCTCTGCACCTCGCGCACAATCTCCTGCAGGCGAATTTTCATTGCCATCAGCGCGCTGAGCAGCACGCCCGTTTCGTCCCGGCGATGAGAATCGATATTCTGGGTTAAATCGCCATCGGCAATCGCCTGCGCAAAGGTAACGGCCTGACCAAGCGGGCGAGTAATCGAACGAACGATAAACCAGCCCATCACCGCCGCCAGCGCAATGCTCACCAGGGTAATCAGAATCAGCAGCGCCCGGTTAGTGTGATAATCTTTTTCGACCTCCAGCCCCGCTGCGTTCATGTGCTCATTCTGGATAGCAATGAACGCCATGACTTTCTCTTTGTACCTGGCCTGCACCTTCAGCGTGGTGGTCATCATTTCATCAAAAGCCGCGGCGCGATCGTTACGCTCAACGGCCTGCAAAATTCTGAAGCGCGAATCAAGAAACTCTTTACGAATTTCGGTGATTTCCTCAAGCACCCGCCGCGAACGATCGTCCTGCTGCGCTGCGTTAAGCGTTTTAAGCAAATCGGTGATGGTGGCGCTTATCTCTTTAAGCTGCTTTTCAGATGCCTCGCGGAAGGTCCCTTTATCGTCGAGCAGCATCAGCTGTTGGATGTTGACAAAATCATTGAAATTATCGATGAGATCGTTGGCTTTTACCGTGGTGGGATAATCCTGCGTAATGATACTTTGCATGCCGTTATTCGCCTTCTTCAGGCTCATTAACGACAGACTGGCGCTCAGGATCATCAGCACAATAAAGAAGGTGAAAGCCATAATTAATTTGCTGCGTATTTTTACATTATGTAAAAACATCTCTACTCCCTCTGGGTTATTTATTCCTGTGGGTGAAGATCCTCGAATGCCGCACGACGTCTCTCATTGAGACAAATGCGGCCAAAATTATCAGGTCTTCATTTAACCTATCGGACGAAGTAAAACTAACTTTATGAGTTTGATCGGTTTTTCCGTAAGTAATATTCATTTTGATAGTTGAGATCTATTGATTTGCGGAAATCGATCGGTTAACGGGGTTATTGTGTACTTTTTCTCCCGCCTTTTAAGGCCGTGAATAAAAAAACGCCCGAATTATATTCCCGGGGAAATGAGCCACTCGGGAGAAATAATTCGGGCGTTCCATACACAAGATTTAATATATTGATAACAAAATGCATTAATTTAAATTACAAACAAAGCGGTTAAATCTGGAAGTCAATGACCACTTCATCAGACTGCAGCGCCTGGCGTTTAATTTCATCGACCGATAGCTCAGGATTACAGAGTTCGATAAACCGCCAGACATAATTACGCTGCAGCTGCCCGCGTTTTAGCCCCAGCCAGACCGTGTTGGCGTCAAACAAATGCCGCGTATCCAGCCGCACCAGACTGCCCTCTTCGCCGCTGGCCTGATCGGCCACCAGGCCAATCCCCAATCCCAGCTCAACGTAGGTTTTCACCACGTCCGAATCCTGGGCGCTAAGCACCACGTCCGGCGTCAGCCCCCGGCGTGAAAACGCTTCATCTATCCGCGAGCGGCCCGTAATACCCTGCCGATAGGTGATCAGCGGCCAGCGACTAATATCATCGAGCGTCAGCGGGCTGGCGTGAATAAGCGGATGGCCCGCGGGTACCAGCAGGCTGTGATACCAGCGGAACCACGGATAGGCCACCAGCGTCGGGTCATTGCTCAACCGTTCGCTGGCGATACCGATATCTGCCGTGCCGCTGTGCAGCAAAGATTCGATTTCCTGCGGCGTGCCCTGGATCAGCTCCAGACGCACTTCGGGAAACAGCGCGCGGAAGGCTTTGATGATCGAAGGCAGGCTGTAGCGCGCCTGCGTGTGGGTAGTGGCGATGGTTAAGACGCCGCTGGTATCGTTGGTAAACAGGTCGGCCAGCCGCCTGACGTTGCTGGCTTCGTTAAGAATGCGCTCGGCAATCACCAGCAGCGCTTTGCCCGGTTCGGTCATGCCTAACAGGCGTTTGCCGCGGCGAATGAATATTTCGATACCGAGTTCTTCTTCAAGCTCGCGAATATGGCGGCTGACCCCGGACTGAGAGGTAAAAAGCATGTTGGCGACTTCGGTGAGATTGTAATCCCGCCGCGCCGCCTCGCGGATAATTTTAAGCTGCTGGAAATTCACATCGCCCCCGGGAGCATGGCTGTTCTTAACCTCATTGTTAAAGTCAGCGCCCCTGAGGAACAAATAATAAAAACCTGCAACTTATTCCTTTTAGAAATAAGCAGCCGTTAGCCAACCAGCTGCAGCTCCCTGCTTTCCAGCGCCGGGCGCGTCACCAGGGACATCAGAATATCTTTTACCGCCTGCGCCTGCGGCGACAGCGGCAGACGGGCCGAGACGTTGACCGACAGCGGCAGGTTGAGCGAAGGACTGGTGATGCGGGCCATCCAGCCGTTAGACGAACCGACCAGCGAACGAGCGGCGGATTCGGGCAGCACCGTCACGCCCATGCCGCTGGCAATCGCCGCCGTCATCGTGGCGATTGACTCGATTTCGCCGATAATTTTCGCCGTCAGACGGCGCAGGGAGAACGCCTCGTCCACGCGTTTACGCACGGCGCTGTAGTCACGCGGCAGAAACAGGTTCATTTCGGCCACCGCAGCGAGATCGACCGTCATACCGGGACAGTCGCGGGTGCCGACCAGAAACAGCTCCTCTTTTAACAACGGCTGGCTGATGATGCCCGCCGTGGGGGAACGGTCGTAGAGGACCGCCATGTCAAGCTGGCCGCTTAACAGCTTGTCATTCAGGGAAACACCACTGTTTTCATGGAGAAAGACCTGCACGTCCGGTAATTCCGCCCGCACGGCCTGCAAAAGAGGCATGGTGATTGACGAAGCGGCGGTGCCCGGCGCAAGACCAATAGCCACCTGGCCTGCCAGCGTTTGCCCGACGTTGCCGACGGCCAGCTGAGCCTGTTCGCACTGACGCAAAATCGTTCGCGCATGGCTATAGAGAATTTTGCCCGCTTCCGTCGGCGTCACGCCGCGCTTGGTGCGGATCAGCAGCTGCTGGCTCAGTTCCCCTTCAAGCGTAGCGACCTGCTGGCTCAGCGCGGGCTGCGCAATATGCAGCACCTCAGCGGCCTGGGTCAGGCTACCAATATCGACGATTTTTACGAAGTACTTCAGCCGTCTTAAATTCATTTTGCCTCCTTCACGGAATGCCAGTGCCAGTCTTGGCAGAAATGTCATGGAAGGAATTGCAAGATGCTTGCCACTTTTCGCGGGAAAGGGTCTGGAGCGCTAACCGACAGGATTTTAAGAGAAACTTATATTAGCCGGGGTATTTATAAGTGAAACACCGGTTTGTTTGTGCCCCAAAAGAGGTATGCGTGCACCGCGGAGGTGCACGCAGCGAGTGGTATTCGCTTAAAGACTCGCCCACCACAGGCGCATTTTCATGCCCCAGTAGCTCGTCCAGCCGGTGGTCGAAGAGACGATTTCGCCCTTGTAGAGCACCACAATTGTCGGCGTCACGCTGATTTCCCAGCTTTGCGACAGCGTGCCCCTCTCGTCGTTGATCACCGGCAGCAGCACTTTTTTCTTCTCCAGCCAGCCGCTAACCTGCTGCTCGCTGCCGGAACGCAGGGCAATGGTCATTACGTTCTCACCCTGCGACACCAGCCGCGCCACGTCGGGCGTGGTATAACGACAAACGCCGCACCAGCTGGCCCAAAAATAAAGCAGCAGCGGGCGCTCATCGCTCAGCGAGGTTAGCGTAACGGACCTGCCGTCCAGCGTGTGCATAGGCGCGCTATCGAAGCTTGCGGGCCGCTGCGGCGCTCGCCACCAGTCCATCAGCATAAGGATGGCGGACAGCAGCACCGCCAGAACCAGCCCTTCTTTCGCCCAGCGGCGTAGCTTAACCAGCATTGGCCTGCTCCAGCTTCTCTTTGACCAGCCCTTCCAGCGTTTCCCACGGCACGGCGCCCGCCAGCATGGTATCGCCGACGAGGGTCGCGGGCGTCCCCTGTACGCCCGTCACTCTGGCAAGCTGGAGGTTCAGGCTCAGCGTTTCCATGCTTTTCTCATCGGGCGTGACGGCGCTCGCGCCGCTCTTCTTCACCGCCGCTTCAATCGTTGCATTGGTGTGGTAACCCTTTTTCGACATCAGCACTTCGTGCAGCGCCCTGAACTGCTCGGGATGTTCACGCCAGGTGGTCAGCGCCACGCGGGCGGCCAGCGACGACGTTTCCCCCCTGAACGGCAGCGGCTTGATAACGATCGCCACGTCGGGATAGCGCTGCACAATTCTCTCCAGCATCGGATCCAGCTGCTTGCAGAACGAGCAGTTGTAGTCGGTGAAGGAAACCAGCGTCAGCTTCGGCGTGGCCGAGCCGATGCGCGGGCTCTGAGGATCGTGGAACAGCGCCTCGTAAATCAGCTGCTGCATCTCTTCTTCTTTATTGGCCTGCTGTGCCTGCTCTGCGGCGGCTGCGTTAAACGCCATCATCAGCGTGAATAAAAGCGTCGCGATCTTTTTCATTTGGATTCTCCTTTCGCCTCGGCGAGAGTTTTCAGCACCGCATCGCGGGACAACAGCGTGGACAGCGCTTTACCGTCCGGCAGGCCGGGGCCATAGACCTGGTTATAAGGTACGGCAACCTGCCCGCGCGCCTTGAGGAAGGCGGTGATTTCTGCGGAAGGGAGCGTCCAGTCGCCGCGCAGCGCTACCACGTCCGGAGCCTGCAATGCGACCCGGACATCTTCACTGCCAAGCACATTCAGCTTGTTGATTTTACAGGTGATACACCAGTCGGCAGTGACATCCACAAACACCGTTTTGTGCTGTGCCAGCGCGCTCTGGATGGCTTCTTCGCTCAGCGGCTGCCAGGCGATCTGCTCTTCGCTCACTTTTTGCACGGCAGAGCCGAAATGCGCAGGCAGCAGGCTCACCAGCCACAGCGCGGAGCCGAGCATCATGACGGCGAGAATTTTCCGCAGCCAGTTCATCCACGGGCCGGGGCGAGGTAAACGCAGCGCAAGTCCCGGGCGGAAGGCAATCAGCAGCCACGGCAGGCTCATGCCGAGGCCTAACGCGAGGAACAGTCCCCACAAAACCGGTAACGGCGCAGCCAGCGCGACTGCCACCGCCGTTCCGAGGAACGGGGCGCTACAAGGCGTAGCAAGCAGAGTCGCCAGCGCGCCCTGCCAGAAGTGCCCGGCCATGCCGCTACCGCCGTGAGTGGCAAGCTTCGTGGTCAAACCGGAGGAGAGGCGCACCTCAAACAGGCCAAACAGATTCAGGCTGAACAGCACCATCACCAGCGCCATAAAACCAATAAACCAGACGTTCTGGAACTGAATGCCCCAGCCGAGCGCCTGATTGGTCAACCGCAGCACGGTCATTAGCAGCGCAAGCGCCATAAAGGAGGCGATGATACCGGCAACCGACGCCAGGAACTGCTGGCGGATAACGCGTCGATCCTGCTGCTGAACCAGCAAAATAGAACCCAGCTTCATGCCGAGCACCGGCAGCACGCACGGCATAAGATTGAGGATAAAACCGCCCAGCAGAGCGAACAGTACCACCTGCCAGAGCACAAAATTGCTCTGCTGACCGGGAAGTTCAGGCGCCTCGCCGACAGGGATATTGCTTTGCTGCGCAATGCCGCTGTCCGCCAACACTAACGAAAGCGTACGGCCACGCAGATCTGGCCCTGCGCCGTCCCAGCCGTCGCTGGCGGGCACGGTTGCCCACAGCGTTGCACCGTCAACCTGTAAAACTGGCTTAGCAAAGCTTACGTCTTCCGGCGCGTCCAGATACAGCTCGGGCTTCTGCCAGCCTTCTGCCCGCATGGCCTTAATCACCAGCTCACCGGCGTGGTATCCCGCCTCGAGCTTATCGGTTAGCCCGTCCGGACGCGGCACCTTCGCCATCGCCTGCGCGTAGTCAAAGGCAAAAGTGCTGTCGCCAGAATCAGACGCAATCTCGAAGGGATAATCGGTCAGCAGACAAACGTCTTTGCAGGTTGAAAGCGTCAACACGCCCGCGATCTTGCCCGAGTCGGGTACGCCACGAAGCGCCATCGGCAGGCTAATTTGATTGTGGTAGCCCTGGGTGGTAATGCCAGCCACGTCAAAACGCTGCGGCGCGGGCCAGAACCATTCGACAGAATCTGGCCGGGTTTTCCACTCTACGGACGGCGCAACGCCGCCCTCGCCCGGCGATCGCCAGTAGGTTTTCCAGCCTTCTTCCAGCTTGATATCCAGCAGCAGCCGAGCTTCGCCGCTCCCGGCCTTTTCTGCGCGCAGGCGAACGCTGGCATGATCGTTATCGGCGGAACGCAGCCAGCCGGACTCAGCGGCCCAGGAAGCGGGCAGCCATAGCAATAAGAGACAGAGCAGCGCCTGTCTGAAAACACTCAACATATTTTTTCTCCGTAAATGAATTAGCTAACTGTCAGAACAGCCGGTTTTCATTCACGGAAGACGCAAAATCGCAGATGAACTCTGAGGGTGGGCGATGAAAAAGCCCGCAGGGGCGTATCGGGCAGGCGGACAGCCTGCGCCAGAACAAGCAGCGTGAGGAACAAAGTGAAGGCCAAAAGCGCGCCTTCGAAGAGCACGGGCGGAGCGGCAAGCAGCGATTTCGCACTGAGCTCGCAGGGCGTGACCGGAGAGGCGTCATCCGCTTCCGAGGCGATCGATTGAGCGGCGACGGCGCTGGCAACGGTATTCATTTGTAAAGCGTGCAGCCCCGCCATGCGCTGCGCGGTGCACACAAGCACCACCAGACACGCCAGGAACAGAAACCACTTTGCCAGATGTTTACGTTTAAACATGCACCCTCTCCTACTTGAACCGCATATCTTAGCCCGTCGTCGCCGTTTGGCAACTAATGTGCTGTAAAGATATGTCTTTGTGCCGCAAACTGCTGCATTGCTTGTTTTATCAGCAAACGAACAAAAACCGTTATTTCAGTCTTTGACAAGGCGCAGGCGGCTCGCTAATATGCGCCCCGTTCACACGATTCCTCTGTAGTTCAGTCGGTAGAACGGCGGACTGTTAATCCGTATGTCACTGGTTCGAGTCCAGTCAGAGGAGCCATATTTAAGAAGCCTGCTTAGGAAACTAAGCGGGCTTTTTGCTTT
>DASXGN010000015.1:0-1629 GCA_036489025.1 Buttiauxella sp. | reverse complement strand
CAGCGGTTCCGTGGTCATTCATCAACATTTCGCACTGAGCGCAATGGGTGATGATTTCATTGAACAAATCATTGAAGAAGCAGCCAACAAAGGTGCGCTGGAAGGGGCGCAACTCGCGCGTGAAAATATGATGAGTGATTTCTCATCCAACGGCCAGGCGCGGCGGATGCTGAACGTTTAAAGGAGGATTCTATGGATGTGAAGGAATGGCCGCTACCGCCGCGCACCGCGTCGTGGTGGCTTGAAAGTAACACAAAAGTATTCCGCTCTGATTTTAACGGCGCTACGCAGGTCCTGCGGTCCCCTGGCTCACGCTGGAAGTGCTCTCTGTCGTTCAGCAATCTGGATGATGAAAGCTCGCGAATTCTGGAGGCGTTGATCGCGTCTCTCGATGGTGAATTTGGCCGCGTCCAGTTGCGTAACTATGGCCGCAGCGGACGTAAAGTCGCAGGCTCTCCGGTTGTTTCCGTAGCCGACCAGACCGGCACGACGCTGTTAACAGGCGGCTGGCAGGCCAGCGTAGTCGTTCTCCGGATTGGCGATAATTTTACGGTTAACGACGAGCTGAAGATTGTCACCGAAGACGTGAGCAGCGACAGCAGCGGAAATGCGCTGATTTCTTTTGCGCCGATGTTGCGTTCGTCGCCGCCTGCGGGTGCGGTCATTGAAGCAGGGAACCCGACAGGGATTTTTAAGCTTGCTAATAATAAGCAGGGGAAATTCCAGCGGGAGAAACGGCGCGGCGTTCGCAGCGCCCTAAGTCTTGAGTTTGAGGAAGCATTCTGATGTTTTTTTCTCCATTTTCTGAAGAAGTCTCAGACCTGATTTCGCGTGACCGCGTGACGTGTGCGGTCGCGGTTAAAGTGGATTTCGCCAGCGGCACGGTGTATGCGCATTCCGGCACCGGTCCGGTTGTGTTGGGTGGTTATGTTTATCATGGCGTGGGGACGCTGGGCAGCATCGATAGCGTCAGTGAGTCGCATACGACAAGCCCGACGCAGTTCAAAATGACATTATCCGGATTAGATCAGTCATTGCTTTCAACGACGCTAAACGACAGCTGTGTCGGCCGTTCGGCTGAAATTTATCTTCTTGTGCTCGATGACGCCGGACAGGTGCAGGCTAATAATCTGCTGTTCAAAGGGCGCATTTCTTCCCCCACGGCGCGGGCCGGTAAGAAAAGCGTATTGCAATACACGCTTTCGAATGTTTTTGAGGACTGGCAGCGCCCCTGGACGGGGCGATTTACCGACGAATCACACAAGGCTGAATACAGTGACGACCGAATTTTCCGTTATGTGTCGCAGATGGCAGAGCGTTCGATTTACTGGGGCAGCAAGAAGGATGCCCCAGGATTCACGTATTCATAAGGAGGCTAAAAATGAGATATCCAGATTGGCAACGACAACTTGTTAACACCCTACAGGCCGCTAAACAGCGGCCTTTTTTATGGGGCGAACATGATTGCGCATTGTTTGCCGCAGACTGCGTGAAGGCCATGTGTGGTGAAGATTTTGCCTCAGCTTATCGGGGAACCTACAGCACGGAAATCGGTGCTAAAAAGGCGCTGTTGCGTAATCACGGCTCGTTGGAGAAAGCGCTGAAATCCTGTCTTGACGAGGTGCCGGT
>DASXGN010000045.1:0-1778 GCA_036489025.1 Buttiauxella sp. | reverse complement strand
GATGCATGGGTTGATTGGGAGGATATTCGGCCGACGGAGGAATTTATGCAGGCCATCTATGGGGCAATCGAAGCCGCCGACACTTTCATCTTTGTGCTCACGCCGGACTCGGTCGCTTCAGTTCCGTGCAGTCATGAGATTGCGCATGCGGCCGCGCATAACAAACGAATGGTGCCCATAGTCGCACGGGACGTGAAGGCCGATACGGTGCCCGAGCCGCTGGCGAAACTGAACTGGATTTTCTTCCGGGACAGTGATGATTTTGAAAAGGCGACTGACACACTCATCAGCGCGCTCGACACCGATCTCAAGTGGGTCCACGAGCACACGCGTCTGCTCACCCGCGCAATTGAGTGGAACGCAAACGGTAAGAACAACAGCTTTGTTTTGCGCGGTGATGATCTGCGGTCGGCTGAGCAGTGGCTCGCGGAGGCCGGCGCTGAAAAAGACCGGCAGCCTACCGCGTTGCAAACCGAATACATCATTGCCAGCCGCAAAGCTGCAACGCGGCGGCAGCGGATCACGCTTGGGGCCGTAACCTTCGGATTGGGGGTCGCTATCATACTCGCGGTCCTAGCGTTCTTCGCGGAGGCCAGGGCGAAGAATCAAACAAAGGTTGCCGTTGCTGCAACGAAGAAGACCAGCGAAATCGCCAGCCGGGGATATGTTTCGCTCGCTCGTTACTCAAAAGAACACGGGAAAAACGCTCAAGCCCTAGCCCAGCTTGCGCAGGCGTTGCGGCTGAATCCTGGAAATCGGGAAGCTTCCGGCTTGGCGGCCGCTATGGTAACACAACTAAGCTGGCATGTTCCATTAACTGGTTCAATGTGGCATAAAGACATAGTTTTCTTAGCACAGTTCAGTCCCAATGGCCGACGCGTGGTCACCGCCTCATGGGATAAGACGGCTCGTTTGTGGGATGCGGCCAGCGGCAAACCAATTGGCGAACCCATGAAGCATGAAGGCAGGGTTTTTTCGGCGCAGTTCAGCCCCGATGGCCAGCGGGTGGTAACCGCCTCAGAGGATAAGACGGCTCGTTTGTGGGATGCGGCCAGCGGCAAACCGATTGGCGAACCCATGAAGCATGAAGGCATGGTTTTTTCGGCGCAGTTCAGCCCCGATAGCCAGCGGGTGGTAACCGCCTCATGGGATAAGATGGCGCGCCTGTGGGATGCCGCTAGCGGGAAACCAATTGGCGAACCTATGAAGCATGACGGCATAGTTTTTTCGGGGCAGTTCAGCCCCGATGGCCAGCGGGTGGTAAGCGCCTCAGGGGATAAGACGGCGCGTCTGTGGGATGCCACTAGCGGGAGACCAATTGGCGAACCCATGAAGCATGAAGGCATGGTTTTTTCGGCGAAGTTCAGTCCCGATGGTCAACGGATACTAACCGCCTCAGCGGACAAGACGGCGCGTCTCTGGGATGCCGCCAGCGGGAAACCAATTGGTCAGCCCATGAAGCACGAAGACGTGGTTAACTCAGCGCGGTTCAGCCCCGATGGCCAGCGAGTGGTAACTGCCTCATGGGACAAGACCGCGCGCCTGTGGGATGCCGTTAGCGGAAAAACAATTAGCCAGCCCATGACGCACGAAGACGTGGTTAATTCAGCGCAGTTCAGTCCCGATGGTCAACGAGTAGTGACCGCCTCAGAGGACAAGACTGCGCGCCTGTGGGACGCGGCCAGCGGCAAATCAATTAGCGAGCCGATGAAGCATGAAGACGTGGTTACGTCAGCGGAGTTCAATCCCGATGGCCAACGGGTATTGACCGCCTCAGC
>DASXGN010000044.1:0-1872 GCA_036489025.1 Buttiauxella sp. | reverse complement strand
TCGAACAATCGGAGATTCGCCGACTTATCGAGGAAGGTCGACGGTAAAGACACAATCCGCGATCCGGACCACGCATCGTCAGAACGGGTGAAATTATTAAATGAAACGCCAAGCCTAAACCACAGCGCAAGGTCAACCGTATTTGTTTAGCGTGAATGAACGTTCAAGATCTTTGGGTGAGGGGAACAGAGTAGTTGCTGGAGTAATGGTAGGGGTGATCGATTCTGCTGGCGCGAGGTAGCGAGGATGCTGAGCAGGATACTTTGCGTGTACGCTCCGGCTGCGGTGCGGTTCCCGCCCCATACTTTGCGCGTCACCACCATCGGGCGAATGGCTTGTTCGGCGCGCCAGTTGGTGGCTTCCAAGCCGGGACAGTACAAGAAGGTGAACAGCGCATCTCGTTCTCGCCATAAGTGGTTGGCCAAACGTTGATTTTGCGGGGAGCGTCTTGGCTTACGCAATAAGCGATCCATGCCAGTTTCGAGTTGACCGCGTGCCACGGCCAGTCCGTGTGGACTGAGTTGGCCATGATCGCGACGTTCCCGCAGGTGCAGCGCGGATTGCAAAATTGCCTGCAAGGCACGCGGAAACTGCGCGGTGCGACCGGCTTGCACCTGGATCATTTCGCGGCAGCGGCGCAGCAGGTGAGCCAAGCAGGTCTGGTGCATGGCGTATAGGAACTGGCGATAGACAGCCCAACCATCGCGCACCAGAAAGCCGCAGAAATCTTCTCCCAATATGGCTGCCGCTTGTTGAAATCCACGTCCCGGCTGGATCGAGTACACCGTTATGGCCGGACTGCTGAATACCCACATCCAGTGCAGTTGGGCGGCCACTTTCCAGCCGGTCTCATCCGCCGTAACGCTGGGTTCTCCACGAATTCTGGCCTGCAAGCGGCGATACGTGGGCTCGGCTTTTTGCGCCGCCCGGGCGATGGCCTGACATAATCCGCCCCGGCTCACTTCCAGCCCCCAGCCTTGCTGCAGCACGGTGGCGGTCTTGCCATACGGCAGGCCCAAACTCTTATTCAACAGAATCGCCAAGGCGACGGCCCGCGCTCCCAACTGCGAGCCGGCGCTGCCTACCGCCGCTGACCTCTGCCGCCGGTCCCGCCCTTGCACCCCTCGCCCACAACTCCGGCAACGGCCCAAGTGAATACGAAACTCGATCCGCTCCACTCGCGGCTCCGGAATCTCTGTCTGATATTGTGAGACTGCTCCGGTTTCTTGGATCCCACCCGCACAATGCGGACATTGCTTCGGCAGGGGAACATCAATCACCTGGTCCACCTTCGTCGGCTTGTTCCGGTGACAGGCGCGACCGTGCTTTCTTCCTGCTTTGCGCCCAGGCTTTTGGGGATGAGCTTTGGGATGCCGCCGCGAGAACGGAGCTGCCTGTCGCTTCGCCGTGCGCAGCGCTTCCTCTAACGCACGCCGCAGCCGCTCGTTCTCTGCCTGCAGCTCCTGAATCTTGCGTTCCAGGCGAGCAAATTTTTCGGCGTCGCTTTCTTGCAGCACGCATCAGCTTATCCTGACGCCGGCTCCAAACAAGTGCCTAACCTGACACACGTATCATCACGCTAAACAAATACGTCGAGATGTTCAGAGTCGCAATGTCGATCCGACCGTCACCGTTGAAGTCGCCCGCGGCTAAAACCAGCGCCACATTTTCCATCAGGTAGAGGATGTTAAATCGCAGGCCGTAGCTCGTGGAGCTTTCAGAGTACCGGTATGGGAAGACGGCGTAAGCGTAGAGAAAGCCCCAGAGGTATTTGTTTAGCGTGATGATAGGTGTGTCAGGTTAGGCACTTGTTTGGAGCAGGCGTCAGGATAAGCTGATGCGTGCTGCAAGAAAGCGACGCCGAAAAATTTG
>DASXGN010000041.1:0-161193 GCA_036489025.1 Buttiauxella sp. | reverse complement strand
CCTGAACGGCACACTCACGGGCACGGCGACGAGCAGCAGGTTTCACAGATTTCCCCTTACAAAAAATCAGGCCTTGATGGCTTTCAATACATTAATCATTTCAAGCGCGGTCAGTGCAGCTTCTGCACCTTTGTTACCGGCCTTGGTGCCAGCGCGTTCGATGGCTTGTTCAATACTTTCGGTGGTCAGTACGCCAAAGGCGACCGGGATACCGCTATCCTGTGCGACATGAGCCAGACCATTGCTGGCCCCGCCGGCAACATATTCGAAGTGAGCTGTGCCACCGCGAATAACCGTGCCCAGCGCAATCACCGCGTCGTAACGACCGGTTTTCGCCAGGGCGTCTGCGGCCAGCGGCAGCTCGTAAGCGCCAGGGACCCAAACTACGGTGATATTTTCGTCTTTGACCTGGCCGATACGTTTCAGGGCGTCTACCGCACCGTCAAGCAGGCTGTCATTGATGAAGTTGTTAAAACGCGCGATGGTGATGGCGACGCGAGCGTCTGGAGTAGCAACGGCGGCTTCAATAATGTTCATATTCTTCCTTTACGGGTTCTGTTTAGCCCCGCAGGGGGGCGGATTTTATCATAATCTTTTGGCGACTGCTTACGTTTTGACGGCCCTAATAACGCGGCGTCAAATGCAGGCATAAATCCGGGCCAACCTGGCGCACCTGGCTGAAAGTAAACTCTGGCGCATCGGCTAATTTTTCCAGGCCCGGCAGCTGACACAGGCCGCGCGCATCGTTACCCAACAGCTTAGGGGCCACATACACAATAAGCTCGTCGACCAGGCCTGCCTGAAGCAGTGCGCCGCCGAGCGCCGCGCCCGCTTCCACCCAGACGGCGTTGATTTGACGCTTGCCCAGCAGCATCATCACCACCACCAGGTCGAGATGTCCGTTGTGCTGCGGCACGATAAATTGTTCCACGCCTTCTGGCCACGCCTGCTCGTCCGCTACACAGCGGGCAAGCCAGGTTTCACCCGGTTGGGAGACGATTTTATGCTGCGGCGTAACTCGATTCTGACTGTCGATAATTACCCGCGTTGGCTGCCGAAGATTCTCTTCGGCATAGGTTTCCCGCGTGGCGCTATCAAGCTCGCTCCAGCGAACGGTCAGCGAAGGATCGTCAGCCAGCACCGTTGCGCTGCTGCTAAGAATAGCTGCGCTTTGCGCGCGCAGCCGCTGCACGTCACGGCGGGATTCAGGCGAGGTAATCCACTGGCTTTCACCGCTCGCCATCGCCGTGCGCCCGTCCAGCGACGCGCCCAGCTTGAGCTGTAGATAAGGAAAGCCGGTGCGCATACGTTTGAGGAAACCGCGATTAATCGTTTCCGCTTCGCTCATCATCAGCCCGTGGCTGACGTCGATACCGGCCTGCTGTAGACGATATAAACCGCGCCCGGCAACCTGCGGATTCGGATCCTGCATGGCCGCCACGACCCGCGTGACGCCAGCGGCAATCAGCGCGTCGCAGCAAGGCGGAGTGCGGCCATGATGGCTGCAAGGTTCAAGCGTCACATAAGCCGTCGCGCCGCGAGCCTTTTCACCCGCCATGCGCAGCGCGTGAACTTCTGCATGAGGTTCACCCGCCCGGAAATGAAATCCTTCTCCGACGATCGCCCCATCTTTGGCAATCACGCAGCCCACGTTGGGGTTGGGATGAGTGGTGAAACGGCCACGCTTCGCCAGCTGCAGCGCACGCGCCATGAATTTTTCGTCAAGCGACATCAGCGTTAATCCTGTAGCCGGGCGATCTCTTCGCCGAACTCTTTAATATCTTCAAAGCTGCGGTAAACCGAAGCAAAGCGAATATAGGCGACTTTATCGAGTTTTTTAAGCTGCTCCATCACCAGGTTACCGATCATTTTGCTCGGCACTTCACGCTCGCCGGTTCCGCGCAGCTGCGACTTAATGTGGTTTACCGCCATCTCAACGTCGTCAGAGCTGACCGGGCGCTTTTCCAGCGCTTTTAAAAATCCGCTGCGCAGCTTGTCTTCGTTAAACGGCTCGCGAACGTCGTTGCTTTTCACTACCCGCGGCATCACCAGTTCTGCCACTTCAAAGGTGGTGAAACGCTCATGGCAAACCAGGCACTGGCGGCGGCGACGCACGGAAGAGCCTTCGCCAACAAGACGAGAATCAATCACTTTGGTGTCTACTGCGAAACAGAATGGGCAATGCATGGCACGTCCTGAGGGAATGTTAATTGGGCAATAGTTTACCGCGAAGTGGCGGGAGTACAAAGGCAACGCCCGCCACAGTCTGGAAATATGACTTTTGTTGCACAAAGCACTACTCTTAACGAAGGACGAACAATCAGGGAATAATAAGCGATGACAAAGACTTACCTAAGAATTATCCTGGCTTGCGGCTTCATGAGTCTGACCGCCTGCGCCCAGCAAACCGAAGTACGCCAGATTCGCCATGAGGTAGGCTCTCTCAATCAGGAAATGATGAAGCTCAGCGATCAAACGGTCAAATTGACCCAGCAAAACGCCCTCAATGCGAAATCCACCACCGGTGTTTACCTGCTGCCGGGTTCAAATACGCCCGCCCGGTTGAACAGCCAGCTTGGCAGCCTGCAAATGTCGCTGAGTCACGTTTCGGCTGAAGCGAACGGCACGCGGGCAACATTAACCATTAAGGGAGAATCTAACGATCCGCTGCCGGCGTTTAGCGGCAAAGTGGAATGGGGTCAGATTCAGGGCACCACGGATAGCTTCCAGGAAGTAAATGTGCAAACCCAGCGGATCGATGCTCCGGCAAGCGTGCTGGCACCAGGCGACGTTACCCTTCCGCTGCGGCTGCCGGGCATCACGCCGGATCAACTGGGTTTTATCCGCATTCATGATATTCAGCCAGTCGTTCCGGCACCTGGCCAGCCTTAAGTACAGGACGCCCTTTCCCACAGGCGAAGGCAAAAAATAGCTGTTTTACCCTTCCCCACAGGCGAGGGGAAACGGCTATCCCCGTGCAGGTTCATCAACCGTTTGTTACACCTGCCGCACAGTTTGCTAAGACATCCCATTACTTTTCCTGATGGCTTCACGTGATCTCCATCACATTTACTGGTAACAACCCGCCTTGCGTTTGCTTAATTTGACGATGCAGGTACAATCGCGCCGTTTTTAATGTGCGCAATCGTGAACGCAATCGATTACGCGCATGTCGATAATGTGAAATGAAACATATTTTTGTGAGCAGGGATTTCTATAATAGGCGCGCCAATTAGAAACCATCTGAATGGTTGATGGCCCAGGGTGATCACTCACCTCCTTCCCGCTCGGGAATCATGTAAAACAGTGGCAAATAATATGAAAAAAATTATTCTGGCGGCCGGTACCGTCCTGGCGCTTTCAAGTTCTTTCACCGCTAATGCGGACGATGCAAAAAGCAGCGAATACCTCTCCGACTGGTGGCATCAGAGCGTAAACGTTGTGGGCAGCTACCACACCCGCTTCGGGCCGCAGATCCGCAACGATACCTACCTGGAATACGAAGCTTTCGCCAAGAAAGACTGGTTTGATTTCTACGGCTACATGGATGCTCCGGTCTTCTTCGGCGGTAACACCGACGCCAAAGGTATCTGGAACCACGGTTCCCCGCTGTTTATGGAAATCGAACCTCGCTTCTCTATTGATAAGCTGACCGGCGCAGACCTGAGCTTCGGCCCATTCAAAGAATGGTACGTGGCTAATAACTACATCTACGACATGGGCCGCAACAAGTCCGGTCGCCAGAGCACCTGGTACATGGGTCTGGGTACCGACATCGACACCGGCCTGCCGATGAGCCTGTCCATGAACGTGTACGCGAAATACCAGTGGCAGAACTACGGCGCATCCAACGAAAACGAGTGGGACGGCTACCGCTTCAAGGTGAAATACTTTGTGCCAATCACCTCCCTGTGGGGCGGTAACCTGAGCTACATCGGCTTTACCAACTTCGACTGGGGCTCAGACCTGGGCGACGATAACTTCCTTGATAACAACGGCAAGCAGGCTCGTACCAGTAACTCCATCGCTTCCAGCCATATCCTGGCGTTGAACTACGATCACTGGCACTACTCCGTCGTCGCCCGTTACTGGCACAACGGCGGCCAGTGGAATGACGACGCAAGCCTGAACTTCGGCAACGGCGACTTCAGCGTGCGCTCCACCGGCTGGGGTGGCTACCTGGTTGTGGGCTATAACTTCTAATCCCACTTCTGAGATAAAAAGCCGGCCAGCTTCGCTGCCCGGCTTTTTTATTTTCTCAAGGCTGACCGTACTCTGGCTATTTCAGCTCCCCTCTCCGGCCTTCCCCAGATCAAAAAAAACCGCAGCACAATGGCTGCGGTTTTATCACCCGGCTAAATCTTAAAGCGATTAAGGCAGGATGGACGGCTGATCTGCGCCTTCCTTTTCTACTTTCTGCTGTAGCATGTGCTCGCGCTTCATGCCCAGCTTCAGCGCCAGGGCGGACGCCACGTAGATAGAAGAAGCCGTACCGATAGAAACACCGATAAGCATGGTCAGCGAGAAGCCTTTGAGCATCGCGCCGCCGAACAGATACAGCATCAGGATCACAACTAAGGTGGTGCCCGAGGTGATCAAGGTACGGTGCAGCGTCTGAGTCAGGGACACGTTAAAGATCTCGTAAGGCGTGCCGCGACGGATCTTGCGGAAGTTCTCACGAATACGGTCCGATACCACGATGCTGTCGTTGAGCGAGTAGCCGATAACCGACATCAGAGAAGCGACGATAGTTAAGTCGATCTCGATGTGGAACAGCGACAGCACGCCCATGGTGATCACCACGTCGTGCAGCAGCGAGATAACCACGCCGAGGGACAAGCGCCACTCGAAGCGGAACCCGACGTACACGAGGATGGAAATCAGCGCGACTAACAGCGCCATCGCGCCGTTCTGTGCCAGATCGGCACCCACGCTTGGCCCAACAAACTCAATACGTTTTACCGCGGCGTTCTGGCTGGTTGCATCGTTAATGACGCTAACAACTTTGCTGCCCAGCACCTGCCCGCCGGTTTCACCCTGCGCAGGCGGCATACGCACCATGATGTCACGGCTGCTACCGAAGTTCTGGACCAGCGGCTCGGCAAAGCCCGCTTTTTCCAGCGCTTCGCGCATCTGATCTAAATCCGCAGGTTTCTCCAGCGAGATTTCGATAACCGTACCACCGGTGAAGTCCAGACCCCAGTTGAAGCCTTTCACGCCGATAATCACCACGGAAAGGATCAGCAGGAATCCGGAAATGCCGAAAGCCCAGTAATCCCAGCGCATAAAGTCATAAACTTTGCGCCCGTGGTTTAATTGTTCAACAGTATATTCCTGTGCCACAACGCACTCCTCAGATAGACAGCTTGTTGATGCGTTTGCCGCCGTACAACAGGTTTACGATGGCACGGGTACCGACGATGGCGGTAAACATGGACGTCGCTACACCAATACCGGTTGTGATCGCAAAGCCTTTAATTGCCCCGGTGCCAACGGCATACAGGATGATGACCTTGATAAGCGTCGTGATGTTGGCATCAAAGATGGAGCTGAATGCGCCCTTGTAGCCTTCATCGATTGCCTGCTGCACCGAACGTCCGTTACTAAGCTCTTCCTTAATACGTTCGTTTATCAGTACGTTAGCATCGACGGCCACGGCAAGGGTTAACACAATCCCGGCAATACCCGGCATGGTTAGCGTCGCCCCCGGCAGCAGGGACATAATCCCGACAATCAGCACCAGGTTAACCAGCAGCGCAGAGGTCGCAATCAGGCCAAACTTCTTATAGAAGAACAGCATGAAGATTATCGACACCGCCAGACCGGCCAGACAGGCTTCCAGACCCTGCTTGATGTTTTCCATACCCAGAGTTGGGCCAATGGTGCGCTCTTCAACAATCTGAATTGGCGCAATCAGCGCACCGGCACGCAGCAGTAAAGAGAGCTGACGGGCTTCGTTCGGGTTGCTGATACCGGTGATACGGAAGCTGTTACCCAGACGCGACTGAATGTTCGCCACGTTGATCACTTCTTCCTGCTTCACCAGCACGGCGCGACCGGTAGAATCTTTCTTACCGCTGTCTTTGTACTCCACGAACAGGGTCGCCATCGGTTTACCGATGTTGTCCTTGGTGAAGTTAGACATGATGTTACCGCCGGAGCCGTCGAGGGAAATATTTACCTGCGGCTGGTTGTACTCATCGGTGCTGGAGGTGGAGTCGGTGATATGGTCGCCGGTCAGGATCACGCGCTTGTACATGACAATCGGCTGGCCTTCACGGGTTTGCTTCACTTCAGAATCACCCGGCACGCGGCCGGAAGCCGCCGCAGACTGGTCGACGTTGGTATTCACCAGACGGAATTCCAGCGTCGCGGTTGCGCCCAGAATCTCCTTCGCACGCGCGGTGTCCTGAATACCAGGCAATTCAACCACGATACGATCGGCACCCTGACGCTGCACCAGCGGCTCAGCAACGCCCAGCTGGTTCACACGGTTACGCAGGATATTGATGTTTTGCTGGACCGCGTATTCACGCGCTTCGCTCAAACGAGCATCCGACATCACTGCGCGCAGCACGTTGCTGCCCTGGTTGGAGAAAACCAGATCGCGGTGGCGTGGGCTTAAGTAAGTGGAAGCTGCATCGCGGGCTGCGCCATCGCGGAAGACAATGTCGACACCATAGTTATCGGCTTTACGCACGTTGGTGTAGGCAATGCCTTTCTCACGCAGGTCGCTGCGCAGGCCTTCGGTGGTTTGTTCCTGCAGCTTGCTCAGCGCGGTGTCCATGTCAACTTCCATCAGGAAGTGAACGCCGCCGCGCAGATCAAGACCGAGTTTCATCGGTTCAGCAGAAAGAGCGGAAAGCCAGCGAGGTGTGGCAGGAGCAAGGTTAAGTGCAACGACATATTTGTCGCCCAATACGCTCATTAGCGCTTCACGAGCGCGCAGCTGCGTATCGGTGGAGTCAAAGCGTGCAAGGATTGCACCCTCTTCCAGAGCCACAGACTTAGCGTTGATTTTTTCTTCTTTTAAGGTGTTCTGGACCTGGATCAGCGTTTGCTCACTGGCGGCGACGCCGCGCGCGCCAGTAAGCTGAACTGCCGGATCCTCACCATATAGGTTGGGAAGTGCGTATAGCAGGCCGACGAGAATCACGACGACCAGCATGATGTACTTCCACAAAGGATAGCGGTTTAACACGGTAGTTCCCTTAGGGAAAACGAAAATTACAGCGCCTTCATGGTGCCTTTCGGCAGAACGGCAGCTACGAAATCACGTTTGATAACCACTTCAGTGGTGTCGTTCAGTGCGATAGAGATATAGCCGGTATCAGCGACTTTCGCTACGCGACCCACCAGGCCACCCGTGGTCAGCACTTCATCACCTTTCGCGATGGAGTCCATCAGTTTCTTATGTTCTTTGGTACGCTTTTGCTGTGGACGCAGGATCATGAAGTAGAAGATCAGACCAAAGACCACCAGCATCAGGATCAAAGAGTACGGGCTGCTCTGACCCTGAGCACCAGTTGCCGCTACCGCATCAGAAATGAAAAAGCTCATTAAAATTCCCTCATTATTAAATTAATCAACGTTCAAAGGTGGAACTGGCTTACCTGTCCGCTCGTAGAAATCACTCACGAAGTGCTCTAATTTACCCTCTTCAATGGCCTTGCGTAAACCAGCCATTAAGCGCTGGTAATAGCGCAGGTTATGAATAGTGTTGAGCCGCGCGCCGAGTATTTCGTTGCAACGGTCAAGATGATGCAAGTAGGCGCGTGAATAATTGCGACACGTATAGCAATCACACTCGGCATCAAGCGTAGAAGTATCATCTTTATGCTTGGCATTACGGATTTTCACCACGCCGTCGGTGACGAAAAGGTGCCCGTTACGCGCGTTACGCGTTGGCATGACGCAGTCGAACATATCAATGCCGCGACGTACGCCTTCGACCAGGTCTTCCGGCTTGCCAACGCCCATCAGGTAACGCGGCTTGTCGGCAGGAATTTGCGGGCAGACGTGTTCCAGAATGCGGTGCATGTCGTCCTTCGGTTCGCCTACAGCCAGGCCGCCGACAGCGTAGCCATCAAAGCCTATCTCTACCAGACCTTTTACGGAGATATCTCGTAAATCTTCGTAAACGCTGCCCTGAATAATGCCGAACAGCGCGTTTTTATTGCCAAGAGAATCAAAGCGATCGCGGCTGCGCTGCGCCCAGCGCAGGGACATCTCCATGGAACGCTTAGCGTAATCCCAGTCCGCCGGGTACGGCGTACACTCGTCGAAGATCATCACGATATCGGAACCCAGATCGTATTGAATTTCCATCGATTTTTCTGGATCGAGGAAGATCTGATCGCCGTTAATTGGGTTGCGGAAATGCACGCCCGCTTCGGTGATCTTACGAATGTCGCCGAGGCTGAAGACCTGGAAACCGCCGGAGTCGGTCAGAATGGGGCCTTTCCACTGCATGAAGTCGTGCAGATCGCCGTGCAGCTTCATGATTTCCTGGCCGGGGCGTAGCCACAGGTGGAAGGTGTTGCCGAGGATGATTTGCGCGCCGGTGTCCTGAACTTCTTCCGGCGTCATCCCTTTTACGGTGCCGTAGGTGCCAACGGGCATAAAAGCAGGCGTTTCAACTACGCCACGGTCAAACACCAGGCGGCCACGGCGTGCGCGACCGTCGGTGGTATCTAATTCAAATTTCACATTTCCTCCAGCATCAGAGAAACAGTCTGATGGTTAAGACAAAAACGCCGTCGGTTTACCCGGCGGCGCAGAATGAGGCATTAAGCGCCAGGGCGCTCATTAATCGCCTGCGGATTGTACGTGATGTACATCGCATCACCGTAACTAAAAAAGCGATATTCAGAATTCACCGCGGCCTGATAGGCATTCATGGTGTGTTTATAGCCCGCAAAGGCGGAAACCAGCATGATTAGCGTCGACTCAGGCAGGTGGAAGTTGGTCACCAGCGCGTCGATAACTTTGTATTGATAGCCCGGATAGATGAAGATTTGCGTGTCGCCAAAGAACGGCTCAATCAGGTCGTTTTTCGCCGCCTGAGCCGCGCTTTCCAGCGAACGAACGGAGGTGGTACCCACAGCAATCACGCGGTTGCCGCGCGCTTTACAGGCCAACACAGCGTCTACCACATCCTGCGGCACTTCGGCATATTCGGAGTGCATGATGTGATCTTCAATGCTGTCTACGCGCACCGGCTGGAAGGTCCCCGCGCCGACGTGCAGCGTGACAAACGCCTGCTCAACGCCTTTATTACGCAGGGCTTCGAGCAGCGGCTCGTCAAAATGCAGGCCCGCCGTTGGTGCGGCAACAGCGCCAGGTTTCTGGCTGTAAACGGTTTGATAAAGCTCGCGATCCGCGTCTTCGTCAGGGCGGTCGATATAAGGCGGCAGCGGCATATGGCCGATGCTGTTGAGAATATCCAGCACGCTGCGCTCGTCTTCGAACTGCACTTCAAACAGCGCATCGTGGCGCGCAACCATTGTCGCATGTACGCTTTCATCATCGCCCAGCAGCAGTTCGGCACCCGGCTTAGGGGCTTTGGAAGCGCGGATGTGCGCGAGGATGCGTTTGTCATCCAGCATGCGCTCCACCAGCACTTCAATCTTGCCGCCGCTGGCTTTGCGGCCGAACAGGCGAGCGGGGATCACGCGGGTATTATTAAAGACCAGCAGATCGCCAGGGTTGAGCTTATCGAGCAAATCGGTGAAAGTGCCATGCGTTAAATCGCCCGTTGGCCCATCGAGAGACAGCAAACGGCACGCGCTGCGCTGCGCTTGCGGATAGTGAGCAATCAGGGATTCAGGCAGTTCAAAGGAGAAATCGGCAACACGCATGGCTTAAAAACTCAGACTTAAAAAGTGGCGGTACAGTCTAGTGCCAGGGGGCTCTCCCTGCAACCAATAAGCCGCCATAAAGCTCAATACGGACAAAGTAATCTATGAATTTTCTCGCGCATTTGCATCTTGCCAGCCTCGCTCAGAGCTCACTGCTCGGTAATCTGCTGGCCGATTTTGTTCGCGGCAACCCGGACGACAGCTTTGCGCCCGACATTGTCGCGGGCATTTATATGCATCGCCGCGTGGACGTTTTCACCGACAGCCTGCCTGAAGTCGCGACCGCCAGGCAGTGGTTTCGCCCTGAAACGCGCCGCGTCTCACCGATAACGCTGGATGTCATGTGGGACCATTTCGTCTCGCGCCACTGGTCGACGCTGAGTCCGCAAACCAGCCTTGCCGATTTCGTGGCTCATGCGCAGGCCAGCATTGAACCTCATTTGTCGGACACGCCGCCGCGCTTTATCAATCTCAACAATTATCTTTGGGAGGAGCGCTGGCTGGAGCGCTACAGCGATATGGACTTTATTGCTAATGTTCTCAACGGCATGGCCTCGCGTAGACCAAAACTTGACGCCCTGCGAGCCTCGTGGACAGATCTCGATGCGCATTATAAGCCGCTGGAAGCGCTGTTCTGGCAGTTTTATCCACGCATGATGGCATTAGCAGAACAAAAAAGTTTGTAACCGATCGCAGGCCGCGCATTAACTTCTTGCCCTTTTACAAAAAAGGGCTATTTTTGATGGCTGTTCTTTGGAAATTCGCTTTTTGATAGGTCAATCCTATCTGATTAATTGGCGCAGCGCGCTTGAGTTGCATGGAAGGCAACCCCTATACTCCCCCCCGTTGCGTTAACATTCACTTTAACAAAATTAACAGGAGTACATATGGTCCTGGTGACTCGTCCAGCCCCTGACTTTACCGCAGCTGCCGTTCTGGGCAGTGGCGAAATCGTTGAAAACTTCAACTTCAAAGCACACACCAATGGTAAACCAACCGTTGTGTTCTTCTGGCCAATGGATTTTACCTTCGTATGCCCGTCCGAGCTGATTGCTTTCGACAAGCGTTATGAAGAATTCCAGAAACGTGGCGTAGAAGTCGTTGGTGTATCTTTTGACTCCGAGTTCGTTCACAACGCATGGCGTAAAACCCCCGTTGAGAACGGCGGCATCGGCGAAGTAAAATACGCGATGGTTGCTGACGTTAAGCGTGAAATTCAGAAAGCTTACGGCATCGAACATCCAGAAGCAGGCGTTGCTCTGCGCGGTTCTTTCCTGATCGACAAAGCCGGTATCGTGCGCCACCAGGTTGTTAACGACCTGCCGCTGGGCCGTAACATCGACGAAATGCTGCGTATGGTTGACGCACTGCAGTTCCACGAAGAGCACGGCGAAGTGTGCCCGGCTCAGTGGGAAAAAGGCAAAGAAGGTATGAACGCTTCTCCGGACGGCGTGGCTAAATACCTGAGCGAGAACGTAGCTAAGCTGTAATCGCTAAAGCAAGTTTCAGAGAAGGCCGCGAAAGCGGCCTTTTTTATGGCAGCTCACGCTCGCCAGAATACGCGTGAAAACAGGATCAGTACCGGATAAATCTCCAGCCTACCCAGAAGCATCGCCGCACACAGCAAATATTTCGCCGCATCGCTTAATGTCCCAAACCCCTGCGCCGTCTCCCCAAACCCAAGCCCCATATTGTTAATACAGGCCGCCACCGAAGCAAAGGAAGTGAGCAGGTCGTAACCCATTAGATTCAGCATCCAGATAAAGAAAAGCGTGCAGCCGGCATAGAGAAAGAAGAAGCTGCCAACCGAACGCACAACGCGGTCGTTAATTAACGCGCCACCTACCTTAATACTGTAAAGCGCCCTCGGATGGGCCAGCTGGTGCAGTTCATGGCGGCTTTGCTTGAACAAAATCAACACGCGAAGCGCTTTTATCCCACCGCAGGTCGAACCAACGCAGCCGCCGAAAAAACTGGCGCTGAGCAATAGCACAATGGTGTGCACAGGCCATTTTGCGTAGTCCGCGGTGGCCAGTCCGTTGTCGGTTATCATTGAGCTGGTCAGGAAAAACGCGTGAACAAACGAGTCGCTCAGGCCGTACATGCCCGCACGATAAACCTCCAGCATGGTGATCAACACCACAATCGCGGTCACCAGCAGGAAAAACCGCAGTTCAGCATTTTTTCTGAACGGCTTGAGGCTTCGCTTGCTCAGGGCGATGAAATACAGGGTGAAATTAACCGCCGAGAGCAGCGAGAAAATCCCCGCCACCATTTCGATAGCGCTGCTGTCAAAATAGCCGATGCTTTCATTGCGGGTGGAGAATCCCCCTAAAGAGACGGTGGAAAGGCCGTGGCACAGCGCATCAAACCAGGGCATACCCGCCACCCTAAAGCTCACCGTGCAAACGAAACCCAGCAAAAGATAGGTAAACCAGAGACTTTTAGAGGTATCTGCCAGGCGGGGCGTCAGGCGTTCTTCTTTGAACGGCCCGGGCATTTCCGACTGATAAAGTTTCATTCCGCCAATCCCCAGCAGGGGAAGCACCGCAACGGCTAAAACGATTACGCCCAGACCGCCAATAAAATTGAGCTGCGCCCGGTAATAGAGCATCGAGCGCGGAATGTCGCTGACATCGTTGAGCACCGACGCACCGGTGGTGGTAATGCCTGAAACGCCTTCGAATAACGCATCGGCAAACGGAATATGCACATCGGCATTCAGCCAGAACGGCAGCGCGCTTATCAGTGAAAAAAGCAGCCAGAACAGAACGATAATGACGAAGCCATCGCGGGTTTTCAGCTGAATATTATTGCGTCTGGTTAGCACCCAGCCTGCGCCGCCAAGCGAAGAGAAAATCACAAAAGTCGTCAGAAACGCAAACACGCTGCGTTCTTTGTTGACCAGGGCCACCAGCATCGGCGGCAGCATCGAAAGGCTGTATAAAAAGACCAAAAATCCACACAGATGGACAATGACCGTCAGGCGTGGCAAAGCCAGTGATTTCCGCGGATCCAATGCACACCCCTTGACTGAATTGGTCATATGCCCGGTTTTCTCGGGAAATGATACCGTTGATAAAATGAAGTGTACTTCACCTTATTTTTTATGGGGCGACACTTTAGCAAAACCGTTAAATACTGTCTTTCCTCGCGCAACGGGCAACGCGCTAAATAAAAAATGTCGGGGGATAAACTCAGCGTGGCAGGAAATTAATCAATCCCGACAGCTCGCCGGGATTGATATCAGGAGGGGTTAAAAAGCAAAGCAAGAACAGCCCATCACACCCCAGAATGCGCCTTCATCGGAAACAGGGATCGAAGATTTGCGCGCAGTATCATGCTGATGGCCGTGAACTCCGCAGCTGCCGCAGCACTGATGTACCTGAGCCGTCATGCCCACTTTCGCGGCCTGCGGCGGCGCTGAGCGATAATGCCCTGGCACCGTGGTCACCGGCGACCAGTCTGGCACCACGGGAATCGCAGGCGGAGCCATCGTCGTAAAGGCGCCCGCGGCGTAAACAACTTTGCCGTCCACCACCGTCATGACCGACTCAATACCTTTAATCGCTTCTTCCGGCACGCTGAAGTAATCCTGCGAGAGCACAACCAGATCGGCCAGCTGCCCCGCCTGAATGCGCCCTTTTTTGCCCTGCTCGTTCGAAAACCATGCGCTGCCCGCCGTCCATAGCTCCAGCGCCACGTCGCGGGACAGACGATTGCTGTCGTCATACATCTGCATGCCGCCCACGGTCCGACCGGAAACCAGCCAGTAAAGCGCCGTCCACGGATTGTAGCTCGCCACGCGAGTAGCATCCGTCCCCAGCCCAACGGGCACGCCCGCAGCCAGCATTTTCGCCACCGGCGGCGTCTGCTTCACGGCTTCAATGCCGTAGCGTTCCGCGTAATATTCCCCCTGAAACGCCATACGATGCTGCACGGCAATTCCGCCGCCCAGCGCTTTCACGCGTTCGATATTTTTCTCGGTGATGGTTTCCGCGTGGTCAAACAGCCAGTGCAGGCCGTTGAAAGGAATATCCCGGTTTACTTTCTCAAAAACGTCCAGCATGCGGCTGATGGATTCGTTATAGGTGGCGTGCAGGCGGAACGGCCAGCGATGCTCAACCAGATGGCGAACCACGCGCTCCAGCTCCTGCTCCATGCCGTCCGGTAAATCCGGGCGCGGCTGGAGGAAATCTTCAAAATCGGCAGCAGAGAAAACAAGCATTTCCCCGGCGCCGTTAGCACGATAAAAATCAGTGCCCTGCCCCGGCGTCAGCATATCGGTCCACTTCTCGAAGTCTTCGAGCTCGTGCTGGGGCCGCTGGGTAAACAGGTTATAGGCAATGCGCACCGTCATCTGCTTATCGGCATGAAGCCGATCGATAATCTGGTAATCCTCCGGATAATTCTGGAAGCCGCCCCCGGCGTCGATGGCGCTGGTGACGCCCAGCCGATTCAGCTCGCGCATGAACTGGCGCGTGGAGTTAACCTGCATCTCAAGCGGAAGCTTCGGCCCTTTGGCAAGGGTCGAGTAGAGGATCATCGCATTAGGTTTCGCCACCAGCATGCCGGTTGGGTTGCCGTTGCGATCGCGAACGATCTCCCCGCCCGGAGGGTTTGGCGTGTCTTTGGTGTAGCCCACCGCCTTCAGCGCGGCGCGGTTAAGCAAGGCCCGATCGTAGAGATGCAGCACAAACACCGGCGTATCCGGCGCGGCTTCGTTCAGCTCTTCGACGGTAGGCATACGCCGTTCGGCAAACTGAAACTCCGTCCAGCCGCCTACCACGCGAACCCACTGCGGAGAAGGCGTACGCAGCGCCTGTTCTTTTAGCATTCTCAATGCATCGGCGAGAGAAGGCACGCCTTCCCAGCGCAGCTCAAGATTATAATTAAGCCCGCCGCGGATTAAATGCAGATGCGAGTCGTTGAGGCCCGGAATCACCGTATGCCCCTGAAGATCCACGAGCTGCGTGCCTTCACCGGCAAAGCTCATCACGTATGAGGTACTGCCCACTGCCAAAATTTTTCCGTCTTTGATAGCCACCGCCTGAGCCTGCGGGGCTTCACGATCGAGCGTATGAAACTGGCCGTTGGTCAGAATCAATGAAGCATCTTGAGACATAGCATTTCTCCTGTAAGTACGGCTATTTTTTCAGCCAGCCGGCAAATATGCGGGTCATTATCGGCATCCACAGCCACACGACGAGCGCCACGACCAAAGCATCATTGATAAAATGCAGCAGCAGAGTGCCTTTTAAGGAAGGCAGCAGCATTCCCGTTACGGTGGGGACCAGATTGGTGCTGGGGAAGATAACCGCGAGAGTGATAAGAAACTGCTTCCACTGCGCCGGACGTTTCACCGTCTGGCTAACGGGCGTAAACCAGAAGGCCGTTTCGGTGCGCACTTCCAGATGGTCATCGCGGGAAAGAATCGGCTTGACCTCTTCGACTAAAGCCGTGCGCTCCGGCGATTCAGTCCAGGCAGTGAGATGAGGCAGCGTATCGAAGCGAATCACCACGTTATAGGTATCATTCCCGGCGGTGGGGCGAATAACATGCACGCCAAGGTGGCCGGTATAGCCCGCGGCGGTCGGCATGATTTTTTGCAGCCACCGTTCGTAAGCTTCGGCCTGCCCGGCCTTAATAGAATGCGTGATAACCAGCGTGACGGTATTGTTGTCGGCCATGCTGAATTCCTGATTCAGAGAAGGGAAATTCGGAGCGGCTTATCGCCCGCTCCGAAAGCGATAATCAGGCTTTGCGCTCGGGTGCGCCGTGAACCATGGTGTAGGCGTAATCAACGCCCATACCGTAGGCACCGCTGTGCTCGCGCACCAAATTCATCACCGCATCGTAAGTTTCTTTGCGCGACCAGTCGCGCTGGTACTCCAGCAGAACCTGTTGCCAGGTTACCGGCACGGCCCCGGCCTGCACCATGCGATCGATTGAGCGCTCGTGCGCGTCAACGGAAGTGCCGCCGGAAGTATCGGTCACCACGTAAACTTCAAAACCTTCTTCCAGCGCCATCAGGGCCGGGAACGTCAGGCAAACTTCCGTCCACAGCGCAGAAATAATCAATTTCTTGCGTCCGGTTGCCTTTACCGCTTCCACAAAGGCTTTGTCTTCCCACGAGTTCATGGACGTCCGTTCGATAGGCTTCAATTCAGGATGGACGGCCAGCAGTTCAGGCCAGATATAGCCGCTAAAACTTTTGGTCTCTACGGAGGTGAAAATAGTCGGCACATTGAATATTTTGCCCGCTTTAGCCAGCGCCACGGTGTTGTTCTTAAGGATCTGGCGGTCAATGTTCGCCACGCCGAAGGACATTTGTGGCTGATGATCGATAAAAATCAGCGTGGAGTTAGTTGGGTCAATCAGTTCACGAATAGACATAAAATTTCCTTAATTTTCAGTGGTCACAATGAAATGCCAACGCAGATGACACGGTTATTCTGACGGGCGTCCCGACGGCGTGATAGCGGGAAATTTCTAACAACTCATTTAAATATCTTTTGGTGATAACATTAGCGGAGTGAATGAGTCGAAGCCGGCTCGCCCTTTCCTCCACGTTAATCTTTGCTAATCCACGGAGCGACGTTAAAAGAAGGCTGCTATGCGCATAAATTTGGATGTATTGCTGATTCTCGATGCCCTCGAAAAGCACGGCAGTTTTGCCGCCGCTGCGGAATCACTCTTCAAAACCCCGGCGGCGCTAAGCTATATGGTGCAAAAACTTGAAAGCGATCTGAACATTCAGCTACTTGATCGTTCTGGCCATCGCGCCCGCTTTACCGACACCGGCAGGCTGGTACTGGAGAAAGGCCGCGTGCTGATCAGCGCGGCAAAAGATCTGGAAAAGCAGGCGGTTGAGTCCACCGACGGCTGGGAGAAAGATCTGACCATTACCCTCGACGGCTCCTTCCCTTTTCATCTGCTGCTGCCGCTGATAGAGGCGTTTTACGCCCTTGATAAGCAGACCACGCTGACCTTCAAGCACCACACGCTGGCCGGGGCCTGGGAGGAGCTAACCCACAACGGGGCCAACATCATTCTGGGCGCAATCAACGAGCCGCCGACCTCGGCCGAATACGCCTACCGCATGCTGGGTGCGCTCGACAATGTGTTTGTGGTTTCACCGGGCCACGCGCTTGCCCAGGCGGCGGAACCGCTGGAAGGTGCCGAAATTTGCCAGTATCGAGCGGTAATTATTGGCGACAGCGCCCGTTATTGCCATCGGATCAACATCAACTTCATCGAAGAGCAGGCCCACATTGTGGTGCACGACTTCCAGAGTAAAATCTCAGTACTGATGGCCGGGCTGGGCTGCGGATTTTTACCGCGTCACATCGCGCAGCCGCTGCTGTCCAGCGGCATGCTGGTAGAAAAGCAGGTGGTTTCGTTTCGCCAGCAGGACGTAAGCTATCTGGGCTGGCGAACGAGAGGAGAAGGATTGGCCGCCCGCTGGTGGCGCGAGCAGATTCTGAATGGCGATCTGATGGAATCTTTCTATCGGGTGTGAGAGCTGGGTTTCTCCCCTGGCCCTCCCCCGTGAGAGAGGGTCGGGTAAAGACGCCAGGCTCACAACCCTCTCAACTTTACAAACTCCGCCACACCGCTACGGACACGCCCGGCAAAGCAAGCTTGCGGTTATCCAGCGTGGCTTCCCCTTCATGCTGCGTCCAGGCTTTACCGCTAAGCAGCGGGTTCCACGGCAGGATTATCTCCTGGGCTGCGCCCCGGTTAATCGCCACCAGCACCCGCTCGTTTTGATAAACGCGGACAAACACTACGAGGTCATTTTCGGCAAACACAACCTGACAGCCGCCCTGCCGCAGCGCCCGGCTCTGACGCCTGAGCTTGCCCAGCCGCTGGTAAAGCGCCAGCAAATCCTGGTCCTGCTCGCGCTTGTTCCACGGGAAAGGTTTACGACAAAACGGATCGTTATTGCCGTCCAGCCCTACCTCGTCACCGTAGTATACGCACGGCACGCCCGGCCAGCAGTATAGCCAGACGACCGCCAGCGGCAGCCGGGCCACATCCTCACCGAGGATCGACTTAAAGCGCGCCGTATCGTGGCTGTCGAGCTGGTTAAACATGCGGAGCTGCTGCTGATGGGACAGGCTTGCCCGGTACTCATCCATCCAGGCCATGCAGAGTTTGGCGTCGATCCGCTGCGGATCGTAAGAAATATCGGTATTGGCTAAAAAGCCCCAAATCGGGAAGGTAAATCCGCGATAGTTCATCGCCGCATCTTCGGCATCGACCTGTAGCCACTGCCGCGCATCGCCAAAGTGTTCGCCCAGCACGTAGGCATCCGTCCTGGTTTCCTTCGCCGCTTTCGTGATGCCGCTGACGTGCAGCAGGTTATTCTTCGCCCCGCCCTCTTCCCCCAGCATATGCACCACGTCCAGCCGCCAGCCGTCCATCCCCCACGGCTCGCGCAGCCAGTGGCGTACCACGCTGTCCTCACCCTGATAAATTTCATCAACCAGTGATTCAGAGCGGTAATCCAGCTTCGGCAGGCTGGAGTAGCCCAGCCAGTCCAGCGCGCGACCCTGTTCCGAGAAACTGTAAAAATCCCGCCACGGCGAAGCCGGGTTGTTGCAGGCCCCGGCCTGCTCCACCTGGTGGCGGTCAAACCACGGATGCGTATCGCCGCTGTGGTTAAATACGCCGTCCAGCACCAGCCGCATCCCCTGCCGCTGGGTGTTCTTTCGCAGCCTGAGCAGCGCGTGATCGCCCCCAAACTGCGCGTCGACGTGGCGATAATCCTGCGTGTCGTACTTGTGAACGCTCGGTGCGGTAAACACCGGATTGAGATAAAGCGCGGTAATACCAAGCTTCTTCAGGTACGGCAGCTTTTCGCTAATGCCGTCCAGATCGCCGCCGTAAAACGTCGATCCCCCCGCCTCGCCGCTAAGCGGATCGTCCCAGTCGCGCAGCACGATATTCTGCTTAGCGGCATGGTGATAATAAACCCGATCCTGTCCGGCCTTGCGCGGCTGCGATCGGGCAAAGCGATCGGGGAAAATCTGGTAAAACACCTGGTCCTGAACCCACTGCGGCCCTTCGTCAGGCGCATCAAAAGCAAACTGTTCAAGGCGCGCGGGAGGAATAAAACTGAAGCCCTGCGGAGTAAACCAGCGCTGCCTGTCGAGCCATAAAAGCTTAAAGCTGTAGCGACGACGCGGCTGGCCGACGCTGAGATCGATTGCACCACTCCAGGCCACCACGCCTTCGTAAGGCGCGTTTTTCTGCCGCGTCATCGCAATCGACGTCTCTTCGTTATCCCTTTCGCAGCGCAGCACCACGCGCTCCGGCTGCTCGTCGCCGGACAGCCAAAGGGTGATATGCAGTTTCTCTTTGCGAGTTTGCACGAACGGCGCAACCGGCAGATGCCAGGCGTTCAACATAGTATCGTCCCCGAGTCTAAAAATTGACGCCACCTTGCCACAGCCGCAGGCCGTGTCACTCCTCATTCTGATTAAATTTGGGGGAGGAAAGTGGGGGCGGAGAGGTTAACGGTAGCTATAAATACCAAAACCCGCCAGAGGAGGAATACCGCGCGGTAAGGAGCAGAAAATTTATCAGCCCTTCTATTTTGTGATCTTTGAAAGCGATCGGAGACGTAACCAGCAACGCAGACAGTCCTCGTCCGGCAGTAAAGTATACAATCATCTGATTAAAACGACTCTTCAATAATTTATGACTATAAATTAGATGAATATAGGTTAATGCCGAATGCTAAAAGCAACTTGACCACGATATTATCGGTAAACACGCAAGCGTTAGTTTTTGATAAGTCAAGTATATTGGCAGTCTGAAATGATGGTGAGTGATTGAGGACTTTAATCAATTTAATCCTGCCCGCATAACATGATGTGCAAACAGCCCGAAGCGAGACGCTGATTTTTGAAATTGTTCCGGGCCGATACCGCCGCAGGGAATGTGGCGATGCCAACGATTGTAATCGCACCCGATATAATTAAACATCGTCAGTTGCATTCTTTCACAGTTGATGAGCCATTCAGCACACCCAGCACAGCAGTGATGGTCTGCACCACCATCTGCGGCGTACTGACCGTGCCCTATCCTTGCACGGTGTCTTTGTATTCCTGCGTGTTGCACAGCGCCGCATCGCTCAGGTTACCGTGCTCTTTTCTTGCGGCCTTCATGCTTTTGATCTCATCTGGAGTGGAACTAAAACGGGTCTATTTACAGTAAAAGCCGGATTCGCAACCGATACCCGATGACGATCGTCGTTGAACAGGGCCAACCGGTGATCCAGCCTGCTGAGTGAGAGACAAAAAATCCCGGCTCGGTGGCCGGGATTGATGTTCAGTCAAATTCTTTTTCAAGTTTTTCTACAACTCGTTTATAGATTTCAACCACTTCAGGAACACCATCACTAAGATCGTCATGGAAGTATTCTTGATAAAACTCTTCTGGCCAGAGTGATATTTCATAGTCGCTACACTTTTGGATCTTCCAATAGGAAGATGGACGATCGTCAATGACATCAAATAAGCACAGAGGGGCAGGGAAAGCATAAAAATATGGCATTTCCAACATGGTTGTTGCATCAGAACCAGCTCTGTTGCTGATACCTAAAACTGTGTATGTTCTGCCCATTTCAAATGGATATTTGAAATCATTTTCTTCAGCGATTTCTAATATCTTTTTTTGCTCTTTAGTAAGCCTGTCATTTATGCATACAACTTTCATTCATCCACCGTCATTTCAATGGGATAGATTTTGGTTCAACTAACTGCCCAGTGATAGCATTCCGATAAGCATGTATTTCAAAGATAGTTCCATCAGCAGCTTTATAGCTTTCACTCGTTACCTTGCTCCAGTCTGATGCATTGCCACCGTACTCTGCGACTAACCTAGGAGCGTCACGAAGTTCTTTCTTGGCACCTTTACCAGCGACTGATGTTCCACCATTTTTCATCAAATCAGCTAGCTGTGCTTCATTTGCCAGCGACTTATTCAAGTTCAAACCACTGGCTGCGCTGTGAGCTGCATTATTGGCTGTCTTAGCCGCCGTCGCCTCTGCCGCCGTCTTACCAATACCCACTGCACCACCGGCTCCAACCCCACCCGGCACGATAGCTTCCGATACCTGGATACCGGCGCTGTTCAGACATAGTACAACATTTCCCGCACACGACTGGATAGCAGCCTGCGCCGCTGCCGCTATTTCCGGCGTTGCTGCTGCCAGTATACCGCCACCAAGACCAATCGGAAGCGCCACCATCAGCGCATCATTCATCGCCAGCCCTTTCTGGCAGGCCGCACCACCGGGATTGGTTGAACAGGATGCTATGTTCTTGCCGTGTTCCTGCACAAACTTCGTCTGGGTATATTCATTCCCTCCCAGAAGATTATTCTCAACAGCATTCTTCCCGGCCTGCGCACCGGTTCCGGCGGCTTCCGTACTGTTACCCGCCAGCCCTCCGGCTATCCCCGCCGCTATCGTCGCCAGCGTGCTGATTTGCTGGCGCTCCTGCTCGCTCAGGTCATCTGTTTTACCACCGTAGTAGTTATTGGTGATGTACTGCGCGGCCAGTTCACCGCTGAACGCCCCCGCCGCACCCGCCGCGGCATTGTTCCCACTCAGCTGCGCCGCCAGCGCGCCCCATACCGCATGCGCCATCAGGTTCGCTTCCTGATTATCCCCGGTGGCATGTTTGATAGCCTGTGCCATCACCGGGCTGAGGCCACCCGCCAGCGCCTGACCAAAGTTATCCGCATTCAGCCCGCCCAGCACGCCCGTGATGGCCTGCACCACCATCTGCGGCGTACTCCCCGTGCCGTAACCCTTCACGGTATCCTTGTATTCCTGCGTGTTGCGCAGCGCCGCATCGCTCAGGTTACCGTGCTTATCTCTGGCGGCCTTCATGGCCTCGGTCTCACCCAGCGTGGTGACAATGTTGCTCAGTTGCCCGGCTATCTGGCTGATGACCTGCGCTTCCTTCAGGCGCTGCTGCTCTTTCTCCTTGTCAAATATGGGCGCTATGCTGCAGTTGGCATTCTCCACATCGCGGCTCAGCTCCGCCACGTCCTGCTGCTTATCCTTGTCCCGGATAATAATGCTGCCGCCGCTGACCGCAGATGAGGTGGTGCCTTCCGCATGCCCGTTGCTGCCGGACAGCCCCGTTATGGCATTCGCCGCGCCGCCAAGCTGCGTGTGATTGCCTACTGTGACATCAAACCCGCCTTTGCCCGCGTATATCCCGATCTGCTCATGCACGGAGTCGTACTCGCTGCGCATTTTATCCTGGCTGAGGCAGGGTTTGAGACCGGGACTCCGCTCAAGGTGCGGGTGATGCCGGGCTGCCTGATACTCACCGCTCAGGAGCCGTTACCAGCCCCGCCGCCAGAGCCGGAGATTATGCAGACGCTCAGAAGGTCTGTAAGCTCTCCGCCCGCAAGCAGCGCCAGGTCACTGATCTGATCGAGGTGATCAGTAAACCGCGGAGATAATGCGGTAACAGACTGGTTATAAAGTAAAATCCCAACCGCAAAGGGTTGGGATTCATTCTAGTGAGTCTGATAATCTTCATATTCCCAAAAGCTAAAACGACTTAGCTTTTGAGCTATTTTTGGCCAATCATCCGCATGACAATCAGCAATCTTCTGTTTTATAAAGGCTATTATCTTATCGTAGTCATACTCATTAATAATGATCATTCCTTTACCCAAGAAGACATTATTTTTTATAACTTCATTCTGTAACCATTTGGGAGTGCAGATTAGCATGTCAAAACACTCTGCCCCCTCTTCATCATCAGGCCCAACCATTGCCCTGATCCAACTCCCCAAAACTTCAGGATCTTGAGGCCAATAGTTGATCAGATCATCCTCTATTTCTAACGAACGTAATTCTTTTAATAAAGCTTTCATTTAGTTATATCCAAGTGTCCGTTACTAATTGGTCGTTCTCCAGGCGCTAATTTTTGCTCAAAATTAGCCTGGACACCTGTTGTTGCTTGCGTACTATTTGGTTTGGCTGAAGGTGGCCGATAAACTCTCAGGCCATCGGCACTTACCCACGATGTTCCATCTTTAGAGATTCTGTAACCCGGACCAACCCATGCCTCTCCTAATACATTAGCCTCATTAGCTGTGGCATTTCCTAAGCCAAAGTTTCCTTTATTACCTTTAGCTGCATCACGTAAAATTCCTATTTGCTCTGCAACGTTTAACGGTTTGGAATTATTGGTTATTTGGCTATTTTTTACAATATTAGCCGCAGCCGCCTCAGCTTTCGCTGCCGTTGCCTCTGCCGCTGTCTTGCCTATACCAACAGCACCTCCTGCTCCTACCCCACCCGGTACTATAATCTCTGAAGCCTGAAGGCCAAGATTGTTAATACACAGCGCCAGCGCACCGACACAGGACTCAACTCCAGTTTTCAGAATAGCGGCTATTTCTGGCGTGGCTGCAATCAGCACTCCGCCACCAAGCCCTGCGGGTAATGCTACCGTCAACGCATCATTCAACGCCTGCCCACGCTGACACGCCGCACCTGTCGGATTGGTTGCACAGGATGCGATATCCTTCCCGTGTTCCTGCACGAACTTCGTCTGGGTGTCTTCATTTCCGCCCAGAAGATTATTCTCAACAGCATTCTTCCCGGCCTGCGCACCGCCAGCCGCACCGGATGTGCTGTCGCCCGCAATCCCACCCGCCATACCTGCCGAAATGGTAGCCAGGGTGCTCACGGTCTGCTTCTCTTCTTCTGTCAGCTGACCAGCCGTTTTACCCGGATACATCGTTGCCATAATGGCGTGCGCGGCAAGCTCTGCGGAGGCTGCCCCTGCGGCTCCCGCCGCAGCACTGTTACCCTGCATCATAGCTACCGCACCACCCAGTATGGCGTGGGCAATGGTATTAACCACCGGGTCTTTCTCTGTCGCTTTCAGCAGATTAGCCAGCTCCGGGGCCGATGCCCCCGCCAGCGCACCCGCTATATTACCACCTGCCAGACCCTGAAGCGCTGCCGTGGCGGCCTGAATTCCGCGCTGTACAATGCCGCCTGTGCCAAAACCGGAGTCGTTAAACGCCTGGGTGTAGTACTCCTGATAAATCTGGTCGTTAATGTTTTTGTCGGTCGGTGTTTTACCCGGATTTTCCTTCTGCCACTGCGCGTGAGCCGCGTCCCGCTCTTCTGGCGTGACGCTCTGCATCTTCTCATTTGCCGTTTTTCTCGCATTTATCTCGCCCTGCGTCCGGGCTATATCCGCCGCCTGGCCGCCAATCTCGCTGATGGCCTGCACGGTCTGCAACCGCTTCTGCTCCTTCTCCTTGTCGAATATCGGGCTGAGACTGTCGTTCGCATGCTCCGTGTCACGACTCAGGCCCGCCACATCCTGCTGCTGGTTTTCCCTGTCACGGATGGTGATGCTTCCGTCTGCCACCGCTGACTGCGTGGTGCCTTCCGCATGGCCGCTGTTACCGGCCACCGAAACCACGCCACCAGGCATGTTGCCTTTAAACTGGTCGCCCCCGAAGCTCCCACTACCGCTCAGGCTCACGCCGCTGTGTTCGGTTTTGAAGTCCGCTTCGTTATGAATATCCGTAAAGCCCAGCGTACCGGTATCAAGATGGTTTTTATCCGCCGTTGCCGTGCTGGCAATCACCGCGCCATCAAGCTGCGTGTGATTTCCGACCGTGATATCAAAGCCGCCTTTCCCCGCGTAAATCCCGCTCTGCTCCACGACAGAGTCGTACTCGCTGCGCATTTTATCCTGGCTGGCGTTGATGTATCCCGAGCCGGTCATCGACCCGAAGGTGAAACTCCCGCCTGCCGCCACGCTGGTCTGCTTCGAGTTATAGTCGTTACTGTCCTGCTGGCTGCTTATCAGCAGGTCGCGTCCGACATCCGCAATAACCCTGTCGCCGCTGACCTGCGCGCCGTTGAGCACCGTATCGCGACCGCTGCTGATATTAACATTGCCGCCGCTGTCCAGCGTCGTCTCGCTCCAGGCAGTACCGTTGCCCTTATCTTTTCCTTTCGCGGCATTCACGTTTGCAAAAATACTGATGCCCGCCCCGTTCGAACCGCCGCCGATGCTGACGCCCACGCCTCCGCCGCCGCTGCTGTTTTTACCGGAAGTCTGCTGGGTATTGGCTGCCCCGAGCAGCAGGATGTCGTTCGCCGCATCAAGTGTAGTGTCGCCGCCCGCCTTGAGCTGACTGCCGCCAATGGCGATATCGCCGCTGTGCGCGTCATCACCCCTGCCTGTCGCCTTGATGGACAGATTTTCACCCGCATTAAGCGTCGAGCCGCTGACCGTATCCGATACCTGATGCTGCTCTGATTTGGACTTCTGCGTGGTCAGTGAAAGGCTCACCCCCATGCCGTTATTCGGGTCACCGCTGACCTGGGCCAGCTCTGCTCCCTGTGCAGCCTGCACGCCAGACAGTGCAGCTTTAGTGGCCTGCAGGGCCGCCAGCCGGCCATCGCTTTCATCTTTGGCGGACTGTGCCGCGCTGACAGCGCTGTTAATTGCGCTCCCTACCACGCCAGAAAGTGCAACGGTCAGCCCGCTCTGTTTTTGCTCGAAAGACTCATCGCGGGTACGCCTGTCATGGCCAGGGTCGATAACCACGCTGTCGCCGGTTATCGACATATCTTTGCCCGCAATCAGGTCGGAGCCACTGATATGTGCCTGCCCACCCGCGATGATGCTGACGTTGCCCCCCGTGGAGCCAACCGTGCTGGCACTCTGGCTCTGGGTCGTACCGTCTTCGTTCACTTCGTGACGCGATTTTGCAGTACCGACGGTGATACCTATGCCACCGGTACCCATCAGACCGCTCTTCTTCGTCTCATTCAGACGATATGTTGAGTCGGTATTAGTGGCTGCCACGATATCCACATTGTTGCCTGCGGACAGGGAAACATCGCCGTCACCGACCACCGCAGAGCCTTTCACCAGCAGGTTATTGCCCGCCGACACGGTGACGTTATCGCCGCTCAACAGCGTACCGGCTTCACGCGTGGCGCTGTCCTCCTCAACGGTGTGAGTGGTTTTTTTGCTGAGGAAACCACTTTTGGTCTTTGTCTCTTCCTTAAAGTGGTAATCACTTTCGGTGGCAGTGGTCAGGTTGATGTCGCGCCCTGCACCCAGGCCGATATCGCCGCTGGCGGTGACCTGTGCAGCTTCGGCGTTAACATCCCGGCCCGCGATAATTTTTGTGTTGCCGCCGCTGGCAATTTCGGTGCCCTGTTGGCGTACCGACTCGTTGATTTCGACCTTTTTCTTCGCGGTGTAGCTGCTACCCTCGGTCGTTTCCTGCGCCAGCAGGTTCACGTCCCTTCCCGCCTGCATCGCCACATCGCCTTCTGCGGCAATGCCTGCCGCCTGGCTGGTGATGTCCCGGCCTGCGGCAAGGGTCAGATCACCGCCGCTGGTGACCGTGGTGCGGTCAATATCCGTGCTGTGGGATTCACCTTTCCCCTTACTCGCGCTTTCACTGGTCTGCGCCGCGTTAAGGTTCAGGTCGTTGCCTGCAATCAGCGCCGCGTTGCCGCCCGCGTTCACCGCGCTGGCGGCAAGCGTCAGGTCGTTGCCCGCCTGCATGCCCAGGCTGCCGCCTGCCGTTATCGTGCTGCCCTGGCTGGTAACAGATTCATTGCTGGTTGCATCCTTGCCCCGGAAGCCCGACTGGCTGTAGCTGCTGGTCACCTGATTGGCGCTGACCGCAATATCGCCCCACGCATCCATCAGCAGGCTGCCGCCTGCGGTCACATTCGCGCCGGTGATATTGATATCCTGGCCCGCGCTCAGGCTCAGCGAATCGAGAGAGGTGATGGACGCCGTGTTGCCCAGCGTGGTGCCGGACATGCCAACGCTCCCGTATTTTCCGCCGCCGCCCAGGCTCCAGGTCTCCGCCAGGGTGATGTTATTGATGCTGCCGTCCAGGCTGTCCAGCGCGACGGTTTTCCCGGCAATAGTCGAACCGATGTTGTTGATGTCGCCCAGCGCGTTCAGCTGCAGGTTGCCGCCCGCATTCATCAGGCCATTGTTCAGGTTGCTGATGCTGTTCTGGCTGTCGAGGCTCAGATTGTTGTTCGCGGTCAGTGTGCTGCCGTTGTTGGTGATGCTGCCGCCGTTAAGCGTGACGTTGTTGCCGGCAATCACGCTGCCGTTGTTGACCGTCACGTCTTTTGGCGACAGGTACACTTTCGGCACCATCACCGTCTGCCCGTTCACCGTGGCGGCTTCCCACCAGATAATGCTTTTGTCGAGGGCGGCAATCTGCGCGGCGGTGAGCGCCACGCCAAACTGCAGGCCGAGCGAATCCTGAGCCCGGGCCGCGCTGTCAATCAGGTACTGCATCTGATCCAGATCGGAACCGATGCCGTTGATATAGCGGCTGCCGGTCTGGTTCAGCACGTAGTTGCTCACGTAGCGCGTATCAAATGCCGCGTCGCCGAGGAAGCGGTAATCGTATTCCGGATGCAGGTTCAGGCGGTCGAGGAAGTACGCCGAGCCGAGAAATTTGTTCTGGTCGGTGTAAGCGCCGTTGGTTTCCCGTGGAGCGCTGCCGGGCTTCATGCCCATCAGATCATAAAGATCGCCAAACAGGCTCTGATCCAGCTGGCCCAGGCCGTCCAGCCTGGGGTTAGTCGTGATCAGATAAGGACTATTAGGATCGGTGGCAGTAACAAAATAACCGTTATTCCCTGATGGCAGCGGGTAGGCGCTGGTATCCACGCCGCTGTTTTGATGCGGCTTAGGATCTTTCAGATTAGCGCCTTGCGCACCGCCATTTTCCAGCTGCGCTGCGCTGCCAAGATTGGCATCGCCTGAGCCATTCACGGCATAGTTATCCAGCCCGGCGATACTGCCCCCCGAGCCTTCCAGACCGCTTCCGCCGTTGATTTGTTGCAGCGCGTTTTGCAGCTGGTCGTTCCACAGCGGGGAGCCAACGGCGGCTTTATCGGCGTTAGCAAGTTTCTCTTTCTGAACGCCGCTGCTAATTGACTGGTGGCTTAAAGTGTTCAGGGCTGGGGCTGTGATGGTATGGCTGACGCCGCCCGCGTTGGCCGTAGTGGTGGTGTTGCTGATATCGCTGGTGAAGTTGGCGACGACGTTGCCGCCCGCCTGAATTACGGAGCGGTAGATTTCGCCAGCTTCATGGGTAGTTTCACGACCTACCAGATAGAAGCTGAGTAGTTGATTATATTTATTGTAGTTATTGTTCTTATTGGGTAATCCATTTTCCGGGAGGACGTTAGTTGCGTATCCCGGTTGCGTATTTGAACCATTACCATATTGATAAACAAGGGACTCTGTCTTTGTTCCGCTCTCCCAGCTTTGATTACTCAGCCGTGTCCCCTGCAAAATAATATTTTTAGCAGCCAATATATTGCTGGCCTGGTTTTCCAATGAGCCAGCCGTAATATTCAGATGCTGGCCAGATGCTATACGGCCCGCTCCTCCAGTGCTGTAAACCTCTACGCTAGTCTGGCTTAGAGCAAATTTTTGTGTAGCGTATTCCTCAAACGGTGCGTAGTGATATGTTGTTATATCCCAGATAGTACAACCACCATCAGCTCCTCCACAGTGAGTGGCTTCCTCTTGATGATTGGTTGTGTAATAACCATAACTTCCCGTTGGCAAAAGTGAATAATGCACATTCAGGGTCGCATCACCTAATCCAGGAAAAGCCGTTCCCGGTGCAGTCGCTTCTTTGACCGACAGACCTTCCCTTGTATTAAGCAAATGCCCGGTTTTAACCGTAATATCCCCGCGCTGCGTCTCAATACTGCCGGAGGTATTCACCACTTCGGCGTTGGCAGTGCCCGCCATATCGCGCTGCATCCACAGGCTGTTGCCCGCCAGAATATCGCCGCGCTGGTTTTTGATACTGTTCGCCAGCAGGTACATATTATTCCCGGCGTACAGCAGCGCGGTATTCAACAGGCTTCCCGCCGCGTTAAGCGTCAGGTTGCCTGCCGTGCCGAGGAATCCGTCTACCGTGATATCGCCGCGGCTATTCAGCGCTACGTCGCCGCCCGCCTGTAAGCTGCCTGCCGCATTCATCGCGATCTGGTTGCCCGATAGCGTACTGGCTCCGCTGCCGGTAGTGATTTGACCATTATTATTCAGTGCACCGCCTGCGGCCAGATTTACGGCCTGGCCCTGCATCACGGCGTTATTGATGATGGCACCGTCGCTGCTGACCGACAGCGCGTTCCCGGCGGCAAGGACGTTTTTAGCGGTAAAAGCATTGGTCAGCTTCAGCGTCAGATTGCCCAGCGCCACGATTTGGCCCAGCTGATCTAGCCCGGCGCTGGTCAGCGTCAGGTTTCCACCGCTGAATAACTTCCCGGCGGCCTGATGATTGACCTGGCTGGCAGAGACGCTAAGCCCTGTTTTACCCAGAAGGGTGCCGCCGTTGGTTAACTGCTGATAGTTCACCGCCAGGTTATCAGCCTGCGCCAGGCCCGCGTTCGTTAAGCTGTTTCCGGCAATGGTGCCCTGCTGTTCCGCCAGAATCGTGCCGTTGTTAACTGCCGTAGTGGCATTCAGCACCAGCTGGCCCGCCTGCAGCCAGCCGTTGTTGGTCAGAGAAGCGCTGGCGAAGTTTAGCTCGCCGCCCGAAAGGACTTTTCCGTCGTTGCGGGCGATGTTCATACCGCTCAGGCGAGCGACGGTGCCGCCCTGAAGGATGCCGTAGTTAATCAGTGAAGGAGTTGTAACGGTGAGATCTTTCTGGCTGAGGAGACTTCCCGCTGCGCCATTGTTCAGCTCGCCGGTCAGGCTTAGCGTCAGGGCATTATCGCCTTGCAAGCGACCGTTGTTGATCAGCGTGCCGCTCTTAACGCCAAGCTCTGCCCCCTGGATTCGCCCCCGGTTGTCTACCGAGGCGGCTTCCAGCGTCAGTTTCCCGGCGGTCAGTAGAGTGCTCTCCTGCTGCTGGGTGAATGCCCCGCTGAGCGCGACGGTGAGGCCTTCCACACCGCCGATCTCGCCGCCGTTGGCAAGGCTGCCGCCTTTGAGGATCAGATTTTTAGCCAGCCACTGGCCCTGGTTAGTCAGGTTCAGGGCGCTGAGCACCGCATTGCCGCTGGCGGTAATTTTGCTGCCCGACGTAGAGTTGAGGTTCCCGGCCAGCGTTATCTGTAGCGCGTCCGCACTTTGAATAGCCCCGCTGTTTTGCAGGCTCTGCGCGGCAAGCAGCACCCGCTGCCCCTGCCATGAGCCGGTGTGGGTGATATCCCCGCCGTTTACCGTCAGCGTGCCGCCGGTCAGCAGCTGCCCGCCGTTAACCAGCGTCATCAGCGGCGCGGCCATTTGCATACGCGCCGCCAACGTATCTCTGGCTTCCAGAGTCAGGGATGCAAGACCAATTGCCGAACCGCTGTTGTTGATGCTGGCCTGGTTCAGCGTCAGGTTTTTGCCCTGCAACGCTCCTTTGTTCTCCAGCGAGCTGCCCGCGAGGTGCATATCTCCTTCGCTCAGGAGGGAGCCGCTGCTGGTCAGCGTCCGGGCAGTGATTTGCATATCGCCGTGGCTGAGTAAATCGCCGGAGTTATTCAGCGTTCCGCTGACATTCGCGTTAAGCCCGTCCAGGCCAAGAAGCGAGCCTTCGTGACGCCAGCTGCCCGCAGTTATATCAACGCTTTGCCCCTGAAGCGTGCCGCCGGTGCCGAGCTGTCCGGCGTTCAGGCCTAGCAGGCCGCCCGCCAGCGTGCGGCTGCCGGAACCGGTCGCCAGCGTATCGCCGATGACCGTTAGCTTCTCCGCCCCCTGCCACAGCCCGTCGTTAAGCAGCGAGTCAGCAGACAAAGCCAGATTTTTAGCGACGATTTTACCGCTGTTGCTCAGGCCAGCTGCCTCAAGGAAAAGATCCCCCTGACTCCAGAGCTGGCCGCTATTGCTGAGATCCCCGGCGATCCGCCCGGTTAGCCAGTCGAGGCCATTCATCTCCCCGGTGTTTGTCAACGCCGCCAGATCGGCTTCGATCGTTTTACCCTGCCAGGTGCCCGCATTTGTCGTCGTGCCGCTGTCCACCTTCAACGAGCCGCCGCTGAGGATTTTACCGGCGGCCAGGTTATCCAGCCTCCCGGCGGTGATATCCAGATGGCTGGCACCCTGAATCACGCCGCCGTTGCTGGCGTTGCCGCTGCGCAGGCTTAGCCCCTCTGCCGCCAGAACGCCGCTGTTATTCAGCGAACCCAGAGCAAAACGAGCATCGCTACGGGCAATAAGCTGCCCGTTTTCCAGGTTTTGCAGCGCCCCACTTAGGTCCACGCTAAGGGCATTAGCCAAAATGCTGCCGCGGTTGGTGAAGGTTTCGCCGCTCAGGGAAAGATCGTCGTTGACCTGAAGCAGACCTTCGTTTTCCAGGCTGTCGAGCGCCAGATTTAGCGCACCGCCGCTGATAAGCCGCCCGTTTTTGAGGTTGTGGATCTGTGGAATAGTCAGCAGCAGCGAGCTATTACCCTGCAGCAGGCCGCTGTTAATAAGTGAAGGTGCGGTCAGGCTGAGTTTATCCGCCGCCAGGCTACCCTGGTTGATGATACGCGCGGCGTGCAGCTCGAAGAGATTCTGGCTCAGCAGCGTGCCGTCATTATTCAGCGTGCCTTTGACGTTAGCCCGCAGCGAATCCTGAGCCTGTACAAATCCGCCGTTCGTCCATTCATCCGCCGTAATAAGCAGAGATTTACCCTGCAGGGTTCCCTGGTTTTCTGACCTCTTAAAATTCTGCTGATGATTGCCGCCGCTTAACAGCTGCCCGCCAAGGCGGTTAGTCAGCGTGTCACCGCTAAGATCCAGGCCATCGCTGCCCTGAATCAGGCCGCTGTTCACCAAATCCCCTTGGAAGTTCACGGCTTTGGCCACCAGCCAGCCGCTGTTATCCAGCGAGGCTGCGGATAGATTTACGCCGTTCTGCCCGAGGATTTTCCCTTTGTTATTCAGCAAATGGCTGACAGAAAGGATGGCGGTTTGTTCGCTAAGGGCATTGCCGGTGTTTATCCAGTCGCCCGTCGCCAGGTTCAGGGTTTTACCCTGCATTAACCCGGCGCTGGTCAGTTTTGTGGCCTGCACGTCAAGGCTGCCGCCGCTGAGCAGCACGCCGTCCAGATGATTTAAAGCCGCCACGTTCAGCGCCAGCAGATTAGCGCCCTGTAAGGTGCCGCTGTTGGTCAGGGCGTCTGCGGCAACCGTCAAGTCTCCGCCAGCGAGCAGCGTTCCGCTATTGCTGACCTCTTTTGCCGTCAGGGAAAGCGTACGGTTCCCCTGAATTGCCCCTTGGTTGCTAAGGCTGTCAAAGCTCAGGCTTTGTGTATCCGCCGCCAGCTGGCCCGCGTTATCCAGCCTTTTCCCGGCCAGCGCCAGATTACCGTTCGCCAGCAGTAATCCATTTTGCTGGTTAGCAAGATTCGCCACCTTTGAAGTCAGATTCGCAGCGTTGATTTCACCGCCGTTGGTCAGTGAATTGCCGCTCAGGTCGAGGTCGCCGCCGACGGCAACCAGCCCACCGTTGCTGAGCTGCGGGACGGCCAGCGTCAGGCTGCCGTCCGTCGCCATCGTTCCGCCGCGCTGATTATTCAGCAGAGCCGCGACGAGATTCAGAGTCCGGCTGCCCTGTAGCAGGCCGCCGTTGGTAAGGCTGTCGCTGTTTATCGCCAGCGCCGGGGCGACGATCGTTCCGCCGTTAACAATGGCTTTGCCGTTCAGGGCAACCGTGGCCGCGCTGCTTTTGCCGTTATGCTGGAGACTGTCTGCCGTGACCGTCAGCGTCCCTTTCGCGGCCTGAGTGCCGCTCAGCATCGCCTGACGCGCAGCAAGATTCATGGCTCCGTCCGTCTGGAGCCGGGCCTGCGCTGCGGTAGCCAGGGTATCGGCCTGAATGCTCAGGCCCTTCGCACCGCTGATCGCCCCATCTATCGTCGTATAATCGCCCTTTAACGTTGCGGTGCCGCCGCTTTGCAGCAGGCCGCTGTTAACAAGCTGGCTGCCCTGAAGCTGCATGGTTCCTTTGGAGGCGAGCATGCCGCTGTTGGTCAGACGGCCACCGTTCAGAGTGAGATCACGCCCGGCGGTCAGCTTGCCCTGGGTGGATGCAGATTCTGCTGCCGCCACGCGGATATCACGCGCGGCATCACCCTGGCTGGTGCCGTCCTGAACCAGATCCCGTGCGGAAAGATTGATGTCGTTCCCGGCGGTAAGACGGCTGCCCGAGATCTGCATTTTCCCGCTGCCGCTGAGGGAAATATCTTTATCGCTGGCAAGCTGTGCGGCGCTCAGAGTCACGTCGCTTTGGGCGTTCAGGGTCATTGGCCCGCTGGCTTTATGTTCCCCGGCAAGCGTAACCGATTCACCTTTCGCCGCCAGGCTGCCGCTGGCAAGACTATTTTTAACCGTCAGTTTGCCGCTGCTATCAAGCGAGATATCGCCCTGCCGCGCATTCAGGTTGCCCAGGTTAACGCCCACGCCTTTTTCGCTGGAAACCAGGCGAATGCGGTTCGCGTACATGCCGCCCAGCATGCCGGTATCGACCGCCACCGCAGGCGCAACGCCTTCCCCGGCTATCGCCGTAACTTTGCCATCGGCCCCAACGCGGTTGGCGCCAGCGATGACGTTTAAATCTTTAGCGTGGATTTCCGCGTTCACTTCCGTGGCGCGGGCGATGATTGACAGCGCGTCCGCCTGGCTGGCGTTCAGGCCCTGGCCTTCAACGCTAATCGCGCCTTTTTTCACGTCCAGCGCCAGCAGATTACCTGCCGCATCAAAGACCGGCTTGCCGGTGGTCAGCGTGACGTTTGGCGTATTAATAAAACCGCAGCCGTTACAGGTGATGCCGTACGGGTTGGCGACCATGACGTTCGCCGCTTTGCCCGCCACTTCGGTGTAGCCCTGAAGCTGGGAGCGGCTGCCGCCGTTCACTTCGTTGATGATGCCACGCGCTTCCTGGCCCGCTTTGAGTTTTGGGTTGTTCTGGATGAGCCCACCCAGCTGCGTCTGGTTCAGCTGCCCGGTGGCATTGTTGAGGATGATGCCCTCTTTGCCGACGTTGTAATCTTTGAACTGATTATGGGAAATCCCCGCCCCGTTAGGCGTGGCAATATTCACCACCGGCACACCGTTGCCCGCCCTGTCGATCTGCGTCCCCGGCGCTGACGGCGTCAGGCTTGCGGCTACCGCAGGCAGCAGAGGCTGGGTTGCCAGCATGGCGCTGATGGCCCAGCTGAGCAGGCGGTGATGCAAACGGACTGGTCGCTGATGATTATCCATAATCTTTTTGTCCTTTAAATCACGAATGCGATGCGGTAGTAGACGCTGAAACGGTCGGGAGCCAGCCAGGCCGGATATTTCACCGGCAGACCAACAGTAAACTGGCTGGAGTAATAGAGGTTTGCGCTGGAAAGCCCGAGCGCGCTTCCCCAAAGGGTGCCGGAGGCCCAGGGATCTTTAGCGTCCTTTTGCAGCCAGCCGCCGTCTACCGCAGCCAGCGCGCTGACCCGGCCGATAACCGGCAGGGTAAACAGCGCGTAGTTCAGCTCGTTTCGCCAGTAGCCGCCGTTATCGCCGGAAAGATACTGTTCTTTGTAGCCGCGAACCGAGCTTTCACCGCCGAGCGTCAGCCTTTCGCTGCCGTACAGCCTGTCCGGAGACCACTGGCCGTAAACGCTGCTTAGCCACCACAGATTGTTGGCAACCGGCAGCTGGTAGCTGCCGTTGAGGCTCCATTTTTTGAATTCAGCTTTCGGCACGTCGCCCTTTTTGCCGTTATCGTCTTCCGCACCAAGCCAGGGAACGCCGTGGCTGAAGGTTGGGTTCAGAGTGGCCACGCCGCCAAATATTTTTTGCGTGTGGTTGAGGCCAAACTGCAGGCTGGTCAGCCTGCGGCTGCTGCTATCGAGCTTCGCGTCGTTCAGCCAGTTACGGCTGATTTGATGGGTCAGGCCCAGGGATGCGCCGGTTTTAATATCTCCATTGCGGAACAGAACGTGAGAGAACGTGGCGCGGTGCGAAACGCTGTCGCCGGTGGAAACCCAGGAATAGCCGTTGTTATTGATGGTGTTGAGGTAGTTGCTCCAGCTATAGCTGTAGTCCAGCAGGCTGTAGCCGTAAGGCAAACTGACGCCCGCCTGGAAATTTTGCGCGTCGTGGGCGCTTGAGAAATCGCTGCTGCGCCCGCCGCTGATAAACCATTTGTCGGCGAGGCCCAGCAGGTTATTGCCGCTCAGCGAACCGCTAAGCTGGCCGGTGCCGGTGCTTTTCTGGCCGCTGTTATCGAAGCTCAGGGAAGCGCCTAACGGAAATTCAGGCGTGGCGGTCAAATTAACAATGGAATAGCCCGCTGATTCGCCGGGCAATATTTCAATTTGCACCGGCGCGCTGCGGGTACGGTTAATTTGTTCCATGCCCTGCTCGATATCGCGCAGATTAAGAATATGGCCTTCGAGCCGAGGAAATACCATTGCCAGCGTGCGCGAAGGCTCGCCGTCCATCTTAATACGCTGCAGCCGGCCTTCCATTACCGCAATGTGTAATTCCCCGGCGGATAAGTCCTGCTCGGTTAAAAATGCCCGGCTGGTGATATATCCCCGGCTGATATACCAGTCGGATACGGTGCGAGTCAGCTCGTTCAGGCGTGGCATATCCAGACACTGATTTATCCAGGGAGCCGTTAACCGGCTGGCCTGGCGGTCGTTCAGCAATGTCGCGCCATCAAGGGTTATGCGGCTAATCGTAAAACAGGGCCCGGATGCAGGGCTGGCGGGGACGGGCGGGGTAAAGCGAGGCAGCTCGGCGCTGCGCTCCAGCTCATCGCGCTGGCGCTGGTTCTGCTGCAAAATATTTTGCTGCTGCTGTTCAACGGTATTTCTGTCGGCCGGAGAAAGCGGTGCCGCCTGTGCCGCAAACGCAAAAATATAAGCCAGGCAGGCTAATCCATAAAACCCTGCGTTTAATTTAACGGACATCCGTCGCCCCCTTCCCTGAGTGCAATAGTTATCGGCCCGGCGATTCATCATCTTTAACAGCCGGCTATATTCCGAAAGAAGGCACCACTAAACATAATTATTTAGCCATCACAACAAACCCTTAAAATTTAAGATTCTTCCCATAGAATATTTAATTATTTAAATAACCAAGAGAATGGTGAAAAGAAATGAGATTTGATGGGTTAGCAAAAGAAAACCCCGCCGGGCGGCGGGGTCAGAGGATTAATTACTTTGTGAAATAGTTTGCAGGCGACGGCGTTTAAAGACCCAGCCGACGAGCAGCAGGGCAATCCAGCCGCAGCCCACGTAGAGCGAAATACGCGTGTCCGGGTGCCAGCCGATAAGCGCGATGATAAACACCAGGAATACCAGGCCTACCGCGGTGGTGGCTACGCCGCCGGGAACCGGGAACTTCAGCTCCTTCGCTTCCTGTTTAGAGAGTTTGCGGCGGAAGGCAATTTGCGACAGCAGGATCATAATCCACACCCAAACGGTGGCAAAGGTCGCCAGCGACGCAATCACCAGGAAGACGTTTTCCGGCATGATGTAGTTCAGATAAACCGCCAGCAGCATCGCCAGGCTCATTACCAGCACCGTCACAAAAGGAATGCCGTTGCGCGAGGTTTTGGCGAAGATTTTCGGCGCACTGCCCTGCTCGGCCATGCCGTGCAGCATACGGCCCACGCCGAATACGTCGCTGTTAATAGCGGAAAGCGAAGCGGTAATAACCACGAAGTTCAGAATGCCTGCGGCAATGGTGATGCCCATATGCTGGAAGGTCAGCACGAACGGGCTGCCGGAGGTGCCCACCTGATTCCACGGGTAAATGGACATGATGACGAATAGCGTGCCCACGTAAAACACCAGAATACGCAGCGGCACGGAGTTAATTGCGCGCGGAATAGACTTCTGCGGGTCTTTTGCTTCGCCCGCGGTGATGCCGATAATCTCGATCCCGCCGTAGGCGAACATCACCATTTGCAGCGACATCACCATGCCTATCCAGCCGTTGCTGAAGAAGCCGCCGTTGGTCCACAGGTTGTGTATCCCCGTGGCCTGCCCGCCGTTGCCGATACCCCAGACGATAATGCCGATCCCGGCGACAATCATGATGATGATGGTGGCGACTTTAAAGAACGAGAACCAGAATTCCAGCTCGCCGAATACCTTCACGCTCATCAGGTTGACGGCGCAGATGATCAGCACCACGCTGAGCACCCAGACCCAGTGCGGTACCGCCGGGAACCAGACGCCCATATAGATACCGAACGCGGTCACGTCGGCAATGGCAACGATCAGGATTTCAAAGCAGTAGGTCCAGCCGGTAATGTAGCCTGCCAGCGGGCCCAGGTTGTCCTGGGCATAACGGGAAAAGGAACTTGCGGCGGGGTTATGCACCGACATTTCACCCAACGCACGCATGATGATATAAGCTGCCACGCCGCCGATAATGTAGGCCAGCAGCACGCTTGGCCCTGCCATCTTGATGGCATCAGCCGAGCCGTAAAACAGCCCCGTTCCGATTGCCGAACCCAGCGCCATAAATCGAATGTGCCGGGTGCTCAAACCGCGCTTGAGCTTGTTCTTGTTTTCCATCGTACCAAATCACTCTCAACAATAAAAAAACCACGGAGCACTGCCCCGTGGTTAAACAACATTCACATTCTTAGTGGGCGTTTGACGTCACCTGTCGCCCTGCTGCCCGGTCCCAAATCACCGCGATGACAACCATCGCCAGCGTCGGAAGCACCCAGGCCAGCCCTTGATCCGACAGCGGCAAACGCGCCGTCCAGGCCGGAAGCATATCGCTTATCGCCGATGCCTTGATCCCGTCAATGATACCAAACATTGTGCTGATGAGCATGGCCGGTGCAATCACGCGGGTGGAATTATGCCACCACGGGCGGGTGAAGCTCAGCACAACAAGTGCGATACACGGCGGATAAATAGCGGTCAGCACGGGAATGGACACCTGAATCAGGTGGCTCAGACCAAGGTTGGACACCACCATGGAGAACAGACCAAGGATAAAGACCAGCGCGCGATAGGACAGCGGCAGGTACTGGCTGAAGAACTCGGCGCAGGCGCAGGTCAGGCCAACGGCGGTGACCATGCAGGCGAGGAAAATCAGCGCGGCCAGGAAGAAGCTGCCTGCGCCGCCGAAGGTGTGCGCAACATAAGCGTGCAGAATGGCGGCACCGTTTGCGTTTTGATCGGCCACCAGCGTGGCGCTGTCTGAGCCCAGGCGGAACAGCGCCAGGTAAATCAGCGTTAAGCCCACGCCTGCAATCAGGCCAGCCCAGATGGTGTAACGCGTCAGCAGGCGGGATTCCGTCACGCCGCGGGAACGTGCGGCGTTAACGATAACAATCCCGAAGACCAGCGAAGCCAGCGTATCCATGGTCAGATAGCCGTTCACAAAACCGTTAGAAAACGCCGCGTTTTGGTACGCTTCGGTCGCGGTGCTGATGCCGCCAGCAGGCCACAGCACTGCGCCGGCAGCCAGAATCAGCAGCGCGACGATTTTTACCGGAGCCAGCACGTGCCCGACGGTATCCAACAGCTTGCCAGGATACAGGGAAATGCCAACCACCAGCGCAAAATAGGCCAGGCTGTAGATGAACAGCGGCAGCTCGCCTGCGCCGGTCAGCGGCGCGATGCCGACTTCAAAAGAGACGGTCGCGGTGCGAGGCGTGGCAAACAGCGGCCCAACGGCCAGATAGCAAACCGTTGCCAGCAGCACGCCCGCGCGGCGGCCAATTGGCGAGCTCAGGCTGTCGATCCCACCGCCCACGCGGGCAATAGCGACGATGGTCAGCACCGGCAAACCCACAGCGGTCACCAGAAAACCAAGGGACGCCATCCAGACGTGTTCACCCGCCTGTAAGCCAACCATTGGAGGGAAGATGATGTTGCCCGCACCGACAAACAGCGCAAAGGTCATAAAGCCCAGAGCGATGATGTCGCGAGTTTTTAAATGATGGGTCATAAATAATTGCAGCCTGTGGATGTGTGGTGTTGAAAGTATTCAAAATTTCCTGCCGCATACCCGGCAAAAAAGCGGCTGTTACCTGCTCCGACAGCGGAAAAATCTGATCCCGCAGGGTGGCGAAGAATAGTTGGTCGAATTACCACTCAATTGCAGTCGGTCTGGTAACAACAGGGGCGCAATTAAAACGCTTATAGCGTTTGAAGACAAGAAGGGATCGGGAAACCAGATTGATATGCTTAAATTAACCGCATAGCCAGTGAATAAGTTCAATCATTCGAATTTATCATGGCGTATCGTGCGGTCAAAATATCGCCAAATAACGCATTTTGGTTAACGTCAGGATGAAAAACCGGCAGAAAAAGCGAAATGGAAAGTGAAATTGACAGCCCTGGTTAAATTTTGTTCGAATATTATGCTTTGCGCCCCCCCGTCCCTCTTCCTAAGGAAGGGAGGCAGAGCGAGGGCATCCCAAACGCAATGCCCTCATCTAAGCTTAGCCTGTCCCCACCTCACCGATCGCAGCCCCTGGCACAATCAGCCTTTCCGGCAGCACAAACGAAAACGTGGTTCCCCTGCCGACTTTGCTTTCGATGTCCAGCCGCGCCTCGTGATGGCTTAGCGCATGCTTAACGATTGCCAGCCCAAGCCCGCTGCCGCCGGTTTGTCTGGACCTTGCTTTGTCCACCCGATAAAAACGTTCGGTCAGCCGTGGGATATGCTCGGCTGAAATACCCGGCCCGTTATCCGCCACGCTGAATTTCGCACCGTGCTCCACGTGCTGCCAGCGCACCGTAATATGCGTGCCTTCCGGCGTATGGTTCACCGCGTTATACACGAGGTTTGAAATCGCGCTGCGCAGCTGTTCTTCGTTACCAAACACCTTCAGCTGCGGATCGACGTCAAACTGCAAAGTGTGCTTTTGCTGGCTTAGCGTCTGGGCTTCTCGCTCCACGACCCGCAGCATGAGCGGCACATCAATCTTTTCATTGAGCGCCATGGCCGGTGCCGCCTCAATACGCGAAAGCGTGAGGAGCTGCTTAACCAGCCCTTCCATGCGGGAAGTTTGTTCGCGCATGGTGCCCAGCGCTTTATCGCGCAGCGGACCTTCCAGACTTTGATCCTGCATCATTTCCAGGTAGCCCTGCAGCACGGTAAGCGGCGTGCGCAGCTCGTGGCTGACGTTGGCAAAAAAGTTACGCCTGGCGCCTTCCAGCTGGTGCATTTGCGTCACGTCGCGAGCCACCAGCAGCCACTGTTCTTCGCTGTAGGACATCACGCGGAACTCAAGGTGGCGGCCGTTATTCAGCACCAGCGTGAGCGGGCGATTAAAATCTTTAGAGGTTAAATAGCGGGTAAATTCCGGGTAGCGCAGGAGGTTAAGGATATTCTGGCCGTTATCATCCGGCCAGCGCAGGCCAAGCAGCTGTTGTGCCAGGCCGTTACACCAAAAAATGGTTCCTTCTTCGGTGGTCAGCACGACCGCGTCCGGCAGAGATTCCGCCCCGCTGCGAAAGCGCTTAATCAAATTACCCAGCTCTTTACGGCGCTTTTTATTACGCAGCTGCATTTGGTGCAGGCCGTAAAGCAGCGGCTCCCAGCTCCCGCGCCCCGGCGGAGGCGTCATGCTGCGGTCAACCCACAGCCACCACGAAAGGCGCAGCAAATTCCAGAAATGCCAGACCAGCAGCGCGGCAACCGCCGCCAGCAAAAACCAGGGAAGATGGCCGAAGATCAGCCCGAGTATGGCCGCCGGTAAACAACAGAGCACCAGCTCCAGCACCAGCCTTTTCCATGACAACCGTTCCAGCACGCGTCACACTCCTGTCGGGAAACTAAAAGCGGGTTGAGAAGCGATAACCCGTGCCGCGTACGGTTTGCACCATGCGGTCATGCCCGCTCAGTTCCAGCGCTTTACGCAAGCGTCGAATATGCACGTCCACCGTGCGATCCTCCACATAAACGTTGGTGCCCCACACGTGATTCAGCAGCTGCTCGCGGCTGTATACCCGCTCCGGATGGGTCATAAAGAAGTGCAGCAGTTTGAATTCTGTCGGCCCCATATCCAGCGGGGTTTCGCCGGTCATCACGCGATGTGAGGAAGGGTCGAGGCTCAGCCCCTGCATTTCAATCACCTCTTCCACCGCCATCGGCGAAATGCGGCGCATGACGGCTTTGATTCGCGCCACCAGCTCCTTCGGCGAGAACGGCTTGGTAATATAGTCATCCGCGCCCACTTCCAGGCCGCGCACACGATCTTCTTCTTCACCGCGGGCGGTCAGCATCATGACGGGGATTTCACGGGTTAGTGCTTCGCGCTTGAGGTGCTTGATAAACTGAATGCCGGAGCCACCGGGCAGCATCCAGTCCAGCAAAATCAGGTCGGGGAACGGCTCGATCAGCATGTTCACCGCGGTGTCATAATCCTCTGCTTCAACTGGCTGAAAACCGTTTTGTTCGAGCACAAAGCTCACCATTTCACGGATTGGAGCTTCGTCTTCTACAACCAGAATGCGTCTTGGCATGATTTACCCTGTTCAGGAGGCCATCTTATTTGTGCGTCAGTATGCGTCAGATTTGTGACAGATTTATGAAAAGAATGACTGCCAGATGACTCATCACTTTGAATTATGACAGAGAGTTGTGCCGTTCGCGGCGACTCCCCTTTATAATCCTCTCTCAGGTTTTTTGCCACAGGACGGGTTATGCGCATTATCCACACATCGGACTGGCACCTCGGTCAAAATTTTTATACCAAAAGCCGCGGGCCGGAGCATCAGGCTTTCCTCGACTGGCTGCTGGGCGCCGTCGTTGAACACGACGTGGATGCGATAATCGTTGCGGGTGATATTTTCGATACCGGCTCGCCGCCGAGCTACGCCCGCGAGCTGTATAACCGTTTTGTGGTCCAGCTTCAGGCCACGGGCTGCCAGCTGGTGGTGCTCGCGGGCAACCATGATTCCGTAGCCACGCTGAATGAATCACGCGAGCTGCTGGCCTGCCTGAATACCACCGTAATCGCCAGCGCCCGCCGCATTCCCGCAGAGCAAACCCTACTGCTGAAGAAAAAAGACGGCTCGCCCGGCGCGGTTCTGTGCCCCATTCCTTTTTTACGCCCGCGTGACATTCAAAGCAGCCAGGCCGGGCTAAGCGGTCATGAAAAACAGCGCTCGCTGATGGAAGCCATCACCGAACATTACCAGCAGTGCCATGCTTCGGCCTTGGCCGCTCGCGGCGAGCAGCTCCTGCCGATTATTGCCACCGGCCATTTAACCACCGTTGGCGTAACGAAAACCGACGCGGTGCGAGACATTTACATCGGCACCCTCGACGCCTTCCCGGCGCAAAATTTCCCGCCAGCCGACTACATCGCTCTTGGGCATATCCATCGCGCGCAGCTTATCGGCGGCACAGAGCATATTCGCTACAGCGGCTCGCCTATTTCATTAAGCTTTGATGAAACCGGCAGGGCGAAAAGCGTTTATCTGGCCGAATTTGGCCAGGGAAAGCTGCAAAACGTTACCGCGCTGCCCGTCCCCGTCAGCCAGCCGCTGGCGGTCATTAAAGGTTCGCTGAGCGAAATAGAAAAACAGCTGGAGCAGTGGCGCGGTGCACCGCCGGAGCCAAAGGTCTGGCTGGATATTGAAATAGCCACCGACGAATACCTGCATGATTCGCAGCGCCATATTCAGCAAATCACCGAAAGCCTGCCCGTTGAAGTGGTGCTGCTGCGCCGCAGCCGGGAACAGCGTGAGCGAGTCATCGCCCAAAGCCACAAAGAAACCCTTAGCGAGCTGACCGTGGAAGAAGTTTTTGAGCGCCGCCTGGCGCAGGAAGAGACCAGCGAGGAGCGCGGCCTGCGCCTGCGCACTTTGTTCGCGCAAACCGTTGCCAGCCTGCACGACGAGGGGGAACAGGCATGAAGATCCTTAGCCTGCGTCTGAAAAACCTCAACTCGCTGAAAGGCGAGTGGAAAATCGACTTCACCGCCGAGCCTTTCGCCAGCAGCGGTTTGTTTGCCATCACCGGGCCGACCGGCGCGGGAAAAACCACGCTTTTAGATGCGATTTGCCTGGCGCTTTATCATAAAACGCCGCGCCTCAATAGCATCTCCCAGTCGCAAAACGACCTGATGACCCGCGACACGGCCGAATGCCTGGCGGAAGTTGAGTTTGAGGTTAAAGGCGTTGCCTGGCGCGCCTTCTGGAGCCAGAACCGCGCGCGCAACTCGCCGGATGGCAATCTGCAGGCTCCGCGCGTTGAGCTTGCCGAGGTCGAAACGGGCAAAATTGTCGCCGATAAGATCAAAGATAAGCTCGATTACACCGCCAGGCTGACCGGCCTCGACTACGACCGCTTTACCCGTTCAATGATGCTTTCCCAGGGGCAGTTTGCGGCGTTTTTAAATGCCGACGCCAACGACCGGGCCTCGCTGCTCGAAGAGCTTACCGGCACCGAAATTTACGGCACCGTTTCCGCCGCCGTTTTCGAAAACTACAAAAACGTGCGTGTACAGCTGGAGAATTTACAGGCCCAGGCGGCCGGCGTGGCATTGCTGAGCGAAGAGCAACAGCAGCAGCTTGCAGCGAGTTTGCAGGCGCTTACTTCTGAAGAGGAAAAGCGGCTGGCCGAACAGCAGGCCCTGCAGCGCAATCAGCAGTGGCTAAGCCAGCTGGCGCAGCTCGGGCAGAGTGAAGCCACCGCCAGGCAGGCGCTGGATTCGGCCAGCAAGGCTTTGCAGGATGCGGCCCCGCTGCTTGAAAAACTCACGCTGGCGCAGCCGGCCGAAAAGCTACGCCCGCACTGGCAGCGGTTAAAAGAGCAGCAGGCGGCGCTGCAAAGCACGCTGGAAAACTGCGATAAAGTGAATGCTCGCTTACTACAAGCGAAGCGGCAGCGGCAGCAGACGCGCCTCTTTGCTGCGGCACAGGCGGTCACTATTCAGGACGAAAGCACGCAGCTGCAGGCCTGGCTGAACGTTCACGACGGCTACCGCCTGTGGGGTTCAGAGCTGGCAGGCTGGCGCATGGCGTTTAGCCAGCAGCGGCGCGATGCGGCCCAGACGGAAGCACTGCAGCGCGAAATCGCCGCAGGACAGCAAAAGTTAGCCGCTTTACCCGCCGCTAAACACGTTCTGCAAGCTGAGGAAGTAAGCGCTCATTTACAGGCGATAATCGCCGCCCGCCCTAAGCGCCAGCTTCTGGCAACGCTGCACCCTCAGTTCGCCTCGCTGAGCAAAAGAAAGGGCCAGCAGCAGCAGGAAATTAACGCGCTCGACCAGCAGCTAAAGCAGGGCGATACGGATCTCACGCAAAAGCGCGAACGGTATAAAGAGAAGCGCAGGCACGCCGAGGATTTGGCTAAAGTCTGCGAACTGGAAAATCGCATCGTCAGCCTTGAGGCCGAACGGGCGCATTTGCAGCCCGAGCAGCCCTGCCCGCTTTGTGGCTCCACCCAACATCCTGCCGTGGCGGAGTATCAGGCGATTGAGCCCGCTGAAAATCAGCAGCGGCTGAAGCTGCTCCAGCAGGAAGTTTCCGCTCTGGCCGAACAGGGATCCGCCATCAAAGCCCGGCTCGAAGCACAGCGCCAGCAGCGAGAGAAACTCGCCGCAGGTATAAAAGCGCTGGAAGAAGAAGAGCGCACTCTGCAAGCCCGCTGGCAGCAGACATGTGCCGAACTCTCGCTGGCACTTACGCCTGAAGACGATCTTAACGACTGGCTGGAGAAAGAAGAGCAGCGCGAGCAGCAACTCCATCAGCAAAGCCAGCGTCTGACCCTGGAGCAGGATTTGGCGAAGCTGCGCGCCCAGCATCAAAAGCTTGCCGACGAGGCTGCGGACCAGCGCGAGACGCTGAATAACGCGCTGAAGAAAGTTGGCCTGGCGCATCCTGTTGCAGGGGAAGAAAACCTCTGGCTGGAGCAGCGCCAGCAGGAATCGCTGCGGTGGCAGCAGCACAGCGACAGGCTAATCGTTTTACAGCAGCAGTTCACCACGCTGGAAAACGTGCTCTCAGCCTATGCCGACGATGGCACCAGCCCGCCGCCGCTGGCGGAAAGCGAGCAGGCTGCGGCCCTACAAAGCTGGCAGACGCTGCACGGCGACTGCATTTCCCTTGAAAGCCAGTGGCAAACGTTGCAGCAGCAGCGCCAGCAGGAAGAAACGCGTACCGCTCAGGCCAGCGAGCAGTTTACCGGCGCGCTGAACGCCAGCCCGTTCGCCGATACTGCGGCCTTCCAGGCGGCGCTGCTGGATGAGCAAGAGCGCCAGCGGCTCGAACTCAGGAAGCAGCAGCTTGAGCAACAGTATCAGCAGCAAACCGTGCTGTACCAGCAGGCGCAGCAGGCTCTGCAAGCGCATCAGCACGCCCGGTCACCCGCGCTGGCAGACGATGCCGAACTCGCGCTTTTGCAACAGCAGCTGGCTCACTGCAATCAACAGCTGCGCGACAACACCACGCAGCAGGGACAAATACAGCAGCAGCTTCGGCATGATGCGGAGAACCGCGAGCGCCAGCACGGGCTGATGCAGGCTATTGAAGCCTGCCAGCAACAGGTGGAAGACTGGGGCTATCTCAACTCGCTGATCGGCTCCAAAGAGGGCGACAAGTTCCGCAAATTCGCTCAGGGGCTGACGCTCGATAATCTGGTCTGGCTGGCGAACAACCAGCTTAACCGTCTGCACGGGCGCTATCTGCTACAGCGCAAAGACAGCGAGGCGCTGGAGCTACAGGTGGTGGACACCTGGCAGGCGGACGCGGTGCGCGACACCCGCACGCTTTCCGGCGGCGAGAGCTTCCTGGTGAGCCTGGCGCTGGCGCTGGCGCTGTCAGACCTGGTCAGCCATAAAACCCGCATTGATTCGCTGTTCCTTGACGAAGGCTTCGGCACGCTGGATGCGGAAACGCTGGATACGGCGCTCGACGCGCTGGACACGCTGAATGCGAGCGGAAAAACAATCGGGGTCATCAGCCACGTGGAGGCGATGAAGGAGCGCATTCCGGTGCAGATTAAAGTGAAGAAGATCAACGGCCTTGGCGTAAGCAGGCTGGCGAAGGAATTTGCCGTCGGGTAATTGATGTACACCCTCCCCCCAGTGGGGAGAGGGACAGGGCGAGGGGAAAATTCTATTTCTCCACCGGCCAAAGCCACGCCGCCCCGCGCACGCCGCTTGAATCGCCGTGAGCCGCCTTGCGGATGGGTGTTTCACACTCGCCGCCAAACACCCACGCCTTCAGCAGCTGCGGCACCGTCTTATATAGCCGCTCAACGTTGCTCATTCCGCCGCCCAGCACGATAACATCCGGGTCGAGAATATTGACCACGTGGGCGAGCGATTTCGCCAGCCGCAGCTCGTAGCGGCTGATGGCCAGCTCCGCCAGCGGGTCTTGCCGTTCAGCAAGATGCATAATCTCGTTGCCTTTGAGCGTCTTGCCGCTCAGGCGCTGGTAGTCGGTGGCAAAGCCGGTGCCGGAAATAAAGGTTTCGATGCAGCCCTGCTTGCCGCAGTAGCACGGCACTTCTTCCCGATGGCGAAGCTCGTCCTCATCCATCCACGGCAGCGGGTTATGGCCCCACTCGCCCGCCGTGCCGTTGCCGCCAATCAGGCTGCGGCCGTTGATGGCGATGCCCGAGCCGCAGCCGGTCCCGATAATCACCGCAAAGACCACGCCCGCGCCGGCCGCCGCGCCGTCAACGGCCTCCGACACGGCCAGACAGTTGGCATCATTCGCCAGGCGCACCTCACGATGCAGCGCCGTGGACAAATCCTTATCAAAAGGCTGCCCGTTCAGCCACGTCGAATTGGCGTTTTTCACCACTCGCGTATAGGGCGAAATTGAACCAGGAATGCCCAGCCCAACGGTGCCCTTCTCGCCCGTCGCCTCTTCCGCAAGGCGAACCAGCTCTACGATAGTGGCAAGGGTTTGTTGATAATCGTTCTTTGGCGTCGGCAGCCGATGGCGAAAAAGCTGCTGGCCGTCATCCGCCAGCGCAACCACTTCGGTTTTGGTGCCCCCTAAATCAATACCTATGCGCACAGGAAGTTCCTCATTTGGTGAGAATTATCAACAGAGTAGAAGGCAGGTGCCGTAAAGGCAATGAAACCCGGCGGCCGATTCGCTATCATGCCCGCTGCGTTTCACTGACCTGACCGGGAAAAAATCATGCTGTGGTTCAAAAATTTAATGGTTTACCGTTTAAGCCGCGACATCACGCTCTCTGCGGATGAGATGGAAAAACAGTTAGCCGCCTTCACGTTCAGCCCGTGCGGCAGCCAGGATATGGCAAAAACCGGCTGGGTGCCACCGATGGGCTCGCACAGTGATGCATTAACCCATGCCAATAACGGGCAGATTGTGATTTGCGCCCGTAAAGAAGAAAAAATTCTCCCGTCTCCGGTTATCAAGCAGGCGCTGGAAGCCAAAATCGGCAAGCTGGAAGCCGACCAGGGCCGTAAGCTGAAGAAAACTGAGAAAGATTCTCTCAAAGATGAAGTGCTGCATTCCCTGCTGCCGCGCGCCTTTAGCCGCTTTAGCCAGACGATGATGTGGATCGACACCGTCAACGGTTTGATCATGGTGGACTGTGCCAGCGCCAAGAAAGCCGAAGATACGCTGGCCCTGCTGCGTAAGAGCCTGGGTTCGCTGCCGGTTGTGCCGTTAGCGCTGGAAACACCAATTGAATTAACGCTCACCGAGTGGGTTCGTTCGGGCGATGTTCCGGCCGGCTTTGCGCTCATGGATGAAGCCGAGCTAAAAGCGATCCTTGAAGGCGGCGGCGTGATCCGCTGCAAGCAGCAGGATCTGGTCTGCGACGAGATTGCGACCCACATCGAAGCCGGGAAAGTCGTCACTAAGCTGGCGCTGGACTGGCAGGAACGCATTCAGTTCCTGATTGCCGACGACGGCTCGGTTAAGCGCCTGAAGTTTGCCGACACGCTGCGCGAGCAGAATGATGACATCGACCGCGAAGATTTCGGCCAGCGCTTTGACGCCGATTTTATTCTGATGACCGGCGAACTGGCGGCGTTGATCAACAACCTGGTGGAAGCGTTAGGCGGCGAAGCTCAGCGTTAATTCCCCCCTCGCTTCAGCGATTCCCTCCTCTGAGGGATAAAACAAAAAACCTCTCTTTCACAGAGAGGTTTTATTTTATTTATCAGCCAGGTAGCGACAAAGGTAAGAGGTTGGCTCGGCCACCTGCAAATGGAATTCGCTGTGGCCCGGCACGTGGAAAACCTGGCCTGCGTTAATCGTCAGCCACTGGGTGTCACCCGGCAGCAATACGTGCAGCGCGCCGCTGATCACGGTCATTTCTTCAGGTTGTGCCGTCGCAAAGGTATATTCCCCTTCGGCCATGACCCCGACGCTCGCCCGGCCCGTACTGCTGCTGCTAAAACCAATGGATTTCACTTTGCCGGAGAAGTACTCATTACTTTGAAGCATGGACTGGCCCTTTTAAAAAATGTTCAGAAAAACAATATAGAGGGCAAGCCTGGAGCCTGTCACGCAAATTATTCCCCGCCCTCAGGCCAGCAATTCTGAGGCCAGCCGAGCAACCAGCACGTTCGATAATAATACCGGCACGTCGAGCGTTTTTTGCAGCATATCGCGATGTTTCTGGTGATAGCCAAGGCAGTCCAGCACCAGCACATCGGCCCCGTCCGCCAGCAGTTTTCGTCCGGCGTTGAGCAAATCTTCTTCCTGCCCGTGAACCGGGTTCGCCAGCTCGTACAGCGGCTGGTTTTCGAGCTGCTGCCATTTTTTATTCTGCGCGGGCAACAGCTCGGGAATCGGCAGAATAATTCCCACCTGATGTCCGTCCACGATGGAGGCGACCAGCGGCGGAATAATACGTTCGGGTTCAAGAAGAATGGCATTGCGCGCGGAAAGGCGGGTAAAACGCTCGGTGCTCATCAGCAGAATGACGTCGTAACCCTGATTGTCCAGTAGCTCGATAACGCCCTGCAACGCCCGCTCAACTTTCTGTTTACCAATGTGAATAAGCGTTTTGTCCGACAGCAGGGACAGCATTTCCTCTTCGCCCGGCGCTGCCCCATATTCGGCAATAACGTCCTGCCGGGATGAATAGCCAAGCAGCGTGACGTGTTTGATTTGTTCTGGCGAAATATGCTCGGTGAGCAGCGGCAGGATCTCGCTGACGGGCACAACGCCGATGGTGAGGATGGCTAATGTTTGTTTCATTTTTTTCGCCTCTGTCCCTTATAAACCCCTGGTGTGGGCCAACGCCTTTTGTTCTGTTAACGCCAGCTGCGAGCGCTCAAGAATTAACCACAAAGCGTAGCAGCATATCGTGAGAGCATCGCCGCATTCTCGAGCGGAACATCAACGAAACTTTCGAGCAACATAATCGTAATATTTTTTTAACTTAATCGAGGTGTAAAAAGTGTGATGCTTCAGGGAGGGAGGGAGATTTGAGAAAAGTCCTGCGGGAGATTCGGCATCCTTGCCCGTCTTGTTCAGCTTTTTTCCGGGTCCTCATAGCGCCGTTTGGCATCCCGCGCTTCCTGCTCGGACTCGTGCTCGCTGATTAGCGTATCCGGATGCGGATGGTCAGCTCTGAGCTGATACCAGGTGACTATCTGCGTTTGTGAACCCTTCTGAACTTCGACAATTCGCGCTTCACGCGGGTAGGGAGGTTGGCTCGCCATCGCTCTTCCTTCGTGGTGGATGAGCGTTAAGTATAGGCAAGGATTAGCTGGCGCGGGCCATCTGCAGCGCGGCAAGTACGGCTTCTACAACGGCTTCCGGCGAACGAGTGGCGTCAATCACGTGATGAGCAGCCTGGCGATAGAGTGCTTCCCTGGCGGCCAGCACTTCGACGATTTCATCGGTAATGGGCTTGCCGGTGAGCGTCGGGCGCTGCCCTTCTTCCGGGAAGGCTTCGAGACGGTCGGCAAGAATTTGTGCCGGAGCGCGGAGATAAATCACCACGCCCTGCTCGCGCATAAACTGGCGATTGCACTCCGCCAGAACCATACCGCCGCCGGTAGCCACCACGGTCCCCGGAGCCGTCACGCTTTTGAGCGCCTGCGATTCACGAGCGCGGAAACCCTCCCAGCCTTCCTGCGCCACAATATCCGCCACGCTCATGTTGGTGCTGGTCAGCAGATAGTGGTCGGTATCGACAAATCGGCGGCCCAACGCCTCAGCTAAAGCTACGCCTACCGTGGTTTTACCGCAGCCGCGCGCGCCGACCAGAAAAATGGGTTGAGTCATCAGGAGCTATTCCTCAGCTGTGAGCCTGGGGTAAATTTCAGAAACGTGTCATGGCGCATCATACCAGTAAACTAGTACAGGTTGAATGCGTAAATTAATCGTTACAAGAGAACATTTTCGCTACATGATTTTCACATGCAAGCGAGAGGCAACAAGCCCGAAAGCTGTAAAGCAAATCTACCAGCTTCCCGCTGCGCCACCTTACTTGAAAGGCTAAGTTAAAAACAACCCCAAAGAATCAAGGATTCAGTAACACATTCTTGAACACCTTTACCGTCGCGCCATTTTACACGGCGGTATTCTGATCCAGACTAAATATTGGGTATTCACGATGACAGAGGAATGAACCATGCAATCTGAAGAGCAACGGCTGATTGACGGGCTGTTTGGCCGCCTGAAACAGGCTGAGGAAAATAGCGCTCCCCGTGACGAAGGTGCCGAACAGCTCATCCAGAGCCATCTCGCCCGGCAGCCGGATGCAGCCTATTACATGGCGCAGACCATCCTGATTCAGGAAGCCGCCATGAAGCAGCTAAACGGCCGAGTCCAGGCGCTCGAAGGTCAAATAGCCCAGCTCCAGCACGCCGCCCGCCAGCAGCAAAGCAGCGGCGGCTTTCTGGCTGGATTATTCGGCTCCGGCGCTTCAAAAGGTTCCGACCCGATCCCCGGCGCGCAGGCCTATCAAAACGTCCAGCCCGGCGGCTACAGCGCACAGCCAGCGGCGCCGGGATACGCCGCGCCGCGAGGTGGCAGCGGATTTATGGCCGGAGCGCTGCAAACTGCGGCGGGCGTCGCGGGAGGGGTCATCATGGCGGATATGCTGACCAGCATGTTCCACCGAACTCAGCCCGAGGAGCTGGTGAATATCATCAACGAACCGGCCCAGCCGGTCGACAACCCAGCGGTGAACGCCGTGGACAACGACAACCAGACGGACGACAGCCAGTTCCTTAATCAGGACGCGGGCCTGCCGCAGGACGACACAAACGATTATGGCGACTTCGGGAATGACGATTTCGGTAACGACGATGATTCGCTGATTTAGGCCTTTTTAGCGCGAGCCGCCGCCAGCAGCCATTTTTCCAGCTCGTTGGCAAACTGCTGGCGGTCGCGCTGGTTCAGGCTATCTGGCCCGCCGGTTTGCACGCCGCTGGCGCGTAGCGTATCCATAAAATCCCGCATGGTTAAACGCTCGCGTATCGTGGCCGGCGTGTAGCGCTCGCCGCGAGGATTGAGGGCAACCGCGCCTTTTTCAATGACGTCAGCCGCCAGCGGAATATCGGCGGTGATCACCAGATCGCCGCTTTCGCAGCGGCGCACTATTTCGTTGTCCGCCACGTCAAACCCGGACGCCACCTGCAGGCTGCGAATAAAACGCGAAGGCGGCGTTTTCAGCCCCTGGTTCGCCACCAGCGTGACCATGATCCGGGCGCGATCCGCCGCACGAAATAAAACTTCCTTGATGACCTTTGGACACGCGTCGGCATCCACCCAAATTTGCATTACGACTCCTGATCTTCTGCGGGAATGATGGCGATCTTGCCGTTCTTTTCCAGAATGGCAAACTTTATCTGCGCCATACGCTCCAGCCCCTGGCCGATCCGCGCCGAAGAGAGAATATCCTCCTCGGAAATACCGGCCTTGCGCATCCGCTTGCTGAGCGGCCGCCCGTGTTCGACGAGGATCAGCGGCGACCCGTCGATAAACAGCTCCACTTTCGGAAACCGCTCTTTAATTTTCCCGAACAGAATATCCATGGCAATCAGGGTGATAATGGTGATTGCCGCGCCGGTAAATGAAAAATCATTGCCCAGCAGCGCCTGCTGCGTGGCCTCGCTGATGATCAGCAGCAGGATGAAATCAAACGAGGTCATTTCAAGCAGCGTACGGCGGCCCGCGATTTTCAGCACCACCATTAGCAGCACGTACATTCCGGCGGCGCGCAGCACGTTATCCATATTATTTCCTTAGGGTAAAACCCACTGGCTGAGGGTCACCGATTCCGCCCCCTTCAGCCTGATGGTTGAGGTGAAATGCCCCGCGGACTGCGGCTGGGCCGTCAGCCACAGCGCCTGCTCTTTGCCCGAGCTCGCAGGCCAGGTCAGCACCATTTCATGGCGGCTGGCGTGGGTGATCAGCGGCTGGGGCTGAAGGTTCTGGATTTCAAAGTTGTCCATGAAATCCTGGCCCAGCGTCAGCACCGTGGGCTGCCCGGTGGCGAACCTGACGCGCAGGGTGAAATTTTCATCGCTCATGGCACGCATAATGCGCTGGTGTTCGACGCTCAGGGTTCCATCCGCATTGGTGCTGGTCGTCTGGCTGAGCCAGCCGTCAGAGAACGCCCCGAGCAGGGCGAGCAGCACAAAAGCCAGCAGGAGTCTGCTGCCCCACTTTTCAAGCTGCCACTCCTTGAGCTGCCAGCGCATATCTTCCTGTACCGGCACGCTGCGGCTGGCAAATTCATCCACCACGCGTTTTCCCATGCTCACCTCCGACCGTTTTGCTTAAGCGTAGCCGAATCGCCTGAAAGCGCGTTAAGCTATAGCCATCGAACACCACAGACAATGGAGTGACATTTTGGATAAGAAAATTGGTTTTATTGGCTGCGGCAACATGGGTAAAGCCATCCTCGGCGGCCTGATTTCCAGCGGCCAGGTGCAGCCGGGCAATATTTGGGTCTATACCCCCTCCCCGGACAAAGTCGAGGCCCTGCGCCAGGAATATGGTATCAGCCCGGCGCAAAGCGCCCAGGAAGTGGCGCAGATAGCCGATATTGTGTTTGGCGCGGTGAAGCCAAACGTGATGTTAAAAGTGCTGGGCGAAGTCAATTCCAGCCTGAATAAGGACACCGTGATCGTCTCTATCGCCGCGGGCGTGACGCTGGATTCCCTGGCCACCGCGCTGGGCCACGATCGTAAAATCATCCGCGCCATGCCGAACACGCCGGCGCTGGTCAATGCCGGGATGACCTCCATCACGCCTAACGCACTGGTCACCCCGGAAGATATTGCCGATGCGGTGAATATTTTCCGCAGCTTCGGCCAGGCGGAAGTGGTCAGCGAGGCGATGATTCATCCGGTCGTCGGCGTCAGCGGCTCCTCCCCGGCCTACGTATTTATGTTTATCGAAGCCATGGCGGACGCCGCCGTACTGGGCGGTATGCCGCGTAAGCAGGCCTATCAGTTTGCCGCGCAGGCGGTAATGGGCTCGGCGAAGATGGTGCTGGAAACCGGTAGGCATCCGGGCGAGCTAAAAGATATGGTCTGCTCGCCGGGCGGCACTACCATCGAAGCGGTGAAGGTGCTGGAAGAAAAAGGCTTCCGCGCGGCGGTAATGGAAGCCATGGTGAAGTGCATGGCGAAATCAGAACAGTTAGGTAAATCATAGATATAGTCTGTGCCATAGCCTGTTCCGTTTACCTATCTTCAGGTGGTGTATACCTCCACCGAATCGGTGAACGGAACCTGCGCCTAATTTCTCAAAAAATATCACAGCGCGCCTCCCCTTCCCCACCCCACAAAGCAAACTCCATCAGGCTGCGGCTTCTATCCTGCCGCGCCCGGCGTTTTTTGCTTTGTAAAGTGCGACGTCTACGGCTTTCAGCCACTCCCGATAGCTGGTCATGTCAGGGGCGAACTCGGCGACGCCGACGCTAATTTGCAGCGCCATCAGCGGAGCGCACGGCAGCCGGAAGGTGTCCAGATGCTCGCAGACGCGGATCATCGCCTGGATGGCGCTTTCCTGCGAGGTGCCGGACATGATGATACCGAACTCATCCCCGCCGAAACGGCCAATCACATCGGTGACGCGCAGGGTAAGCTGCAGGTGCTCGGTAATGGCGACGATGGCTTCATCTCCGGCGTCGTGCCCGAAGGTATCGTTGATGGATTTGAAATGATCGATGTCGATCAGCAGCAATGTCGCATTGCGTTTGTAGCGCTGGCAGTTGTCGTACTCCCCGCGCAAAAGATGTTCCCAGTGCCGCCGGTTATAGACGCCGGTCATGCCGTCCCGGGTGCTGAGCTGCATCAGCCGCCGTTTATGCTCGGCAAGTTTTATCGCCGTTCGGTAGCTGACCAGCCCGTAATAAATCGGATAGATAATGAGCATCGGCAGGCAAATCCACACCTGAGAAGGCATGGTTTGCAGATTCAACGGAATATGCGTTACGCCCAGCGTGAGCAGGCAGGACAGCAGCAGCAGAATCAGCCCGGAGAGAAATAGCTTCGCGCCGCCGCAGCCTATGTTATTCATCCCCAGCATGGCGACGATCAGCGCCGAAGGCAGCGCATTCAACCCCATTACCGCTATCCATACCCCGCCCATCAGGGAGTCGACCAGCAGATTACGGATTTCCGCCTTTGCGGGATCGGGCGCGCGGTCGGCGATCTGCCAGGCAAAATGCGGCCAGATAAAGCCGTTCGCCAGCAGCAGCAGCCACCACCAGCCGGAAACGGGCTGCATGACCATCACCGAGGCGACGCAGAAGAACCCCGTCGCCAGGCCAATGACCCTGGGTAAATAAACTCGGCGGGCAAATCGCCGCGCTGAGCGATGCCTGTCTTCATCGAGGTGCGTCGGGCAGTCCATAAGTCCCCCGGAAAACCATCTGCTGAAATCGTGTTCATCACTCATGATAATTAGGAACATTCTGAAACATTTGCCGTAATTATAGAGAGGAGATTTGCGCGGGAAGTATGATTTTTTGGGTGAGCCAGCAGGCTGGCTCACCCATTGGGACTAAGCCGCCTATTTTTTCAGGCAGTGACTCATGAAGGTTTTTCTCGCATCGCCGGTCAGGGTTTGTTTCCCCGCTTCGGCGTTGCAGCTCTTCATTTTTTGCTGTTGCGGAGTGAGGCTTTTTTCTGCCGGGGCAGACGAACCGTTCTTCAGGCAGCTGCTCATATACGTCTTGCGCGCGTCCCCTTTCAGGGTTTGCGAAGTCGCCTGTTGGTTACAGCTTGTCATGCGCTGCTGCTGCGGCGTCATGGCTTTGTCTGCCGCCGCCGCTGAACCCACTACGCCTGCCAGTAAAACCATCGCTAATAGAGTTTTCATTGCACCATCCTTATTATTTTGTGGCGCTTTAAGTCTGTATCTTAAAACGAAAAAAGGCTACTTGCCGGCGTCTGAAATTGTCGCTTTAAGCACGGTTCAGCCTCACGGCAACGCCATTGCCGCCTTCATGGTGTAGAACAGGTCGGTTTGATCGGTCAGGCCAACCACGTTCGCCGCCCCTGGACCGTAAGCCGCAATGCGCAGCTGGGTGCCGGTATGCTCCTGCGAGTCGCCTTCCGAATTGCCGTAGCTCATCACCATCACCGAGCCATCTTTAGTGTTCAGCGCCTGCGTCAGGCCCGGCGCTTTAGTGTCAGGCGCAACAATCTGGCTGGCGTGCGCGTGATCGGCGGTGACAATCACCAGCGTGTTGCCGTCCTGACGGGCAAACTCCAGCGCCTTCTGCACCGCCTCATCGAGATCGACCGTTTCGCCAATCTGTCCGCAAGGGTTAGCGGCGTGGTCCTGCTTATCAATCGACGCGCCTTCCACCTGCAGGAAGAAGCCTTCTTCGTTCCCTTTAAGCAGGCTAATGGCTTTGTCAGTCATCTGGGCAAGCGTCGGAACGCTGTCATCGCGTTCAGGATTCGGCTTACAGGTCACGGCGGGTTGATCGATATTGCCGTGGTAGCTGGCTTTCGGCCCTTCCCAGCGCACCGGCATATTGCCCGGCGCAAACATACCGATCAGCGGCTTTTGCTGATTAGCCTCGGTGATAGCCGCGAGGCCGCTGGCGTTATCCGTCCACTGATAGCCACGGATTTGCGCCTGCTCGCGCAGCGTTTTGCCCTGCCATTCCCCCGACTTCGCGGTTTCAGAGAAGGTTTTCGCCCCGCCGCCCAGCGTGACGTCCGCGCGGGCGTTGAGCAGCTGTTCGGTAATCGAACCTTTGCCGCCGTTTTCCAGCGCGTTCGCAGCGCACTGTTCGCTGGTTACCGACGGGCCGTAGCATTTGCGGGAAGTCACGTGCGAAACGAGCGCCGCAGGGGTCGCATCCTGAATTTCTGCCGTCGAGACGTTGCCGGTTGCCCTGCCCGCCGCTTTGGCGAGCTCCAGAATAGTGACATGATCTTTACCGGTCACATCCACGCCCAGCGCGCCGTTGTAGGTTTTCACGCCGGTGCTCCAGGCGGTAGCGGACGCGGCGGAATCCGTGACGTAATCTGGCCTGTGGGATTTTTTATCCAGCGAATAATGCGTGTACTGGCCGGTTAAGGGCAGCGCATCAATTCCCTTAAAGAAGCCGCCGGCGCCTTCGGCATAATTGCGCGCGGCGGTGATTTCAGAATCACCCATGCCGTCGCCAATCAGTAAAATGACGTTTTTAGCCGGCTTGTTGATTAACGAAGCGCGAAGGGCTTCCGTCTGGTCGCTATTAATACGGCGCGCGCCGCCGGGCTGAGTGATATCACCCGCTGCCGCACGAGAGTCTAAAGGGGAGGATACCGTTTCGGCATATACCGCCGGGCCAGATAACAGCATTGGGAATAAGGTTATAATAATGGCGCTCTGTTTCACTTTATTTTCTCCGTGTAAAAACTACAGGCATAAATAAAAACAGAGCAACCGTATATTTATTGCATGACAGAAAAATGACAGTTTAAGGATTCAGCTACGCGGATGAGTCAGCAGCTTCTTTAAATATTGTTCCAGCAATTCAGTATCATGGGTGGTGACAACCTCCTTTGGGCGGGCATCATGCAGCGCCGCCTCAATACTGGTAATCAGCGCCTGTTGTTCGCTTTGCTCCATACGGCGCAGCAATGCGGTGACAACAATTTCTAGCGCTTCAATCTGGGCAACAAACTCTTTCGACTCTTCTTCCTTTTCGGCGAGTTTAACCAGCAACTCAGCAATGAGATTTTTCATAGCGCATATTCCTGAAGGTTTGAAACCAGACGGTAGCATTCCGGTTATCGCTTTCCTAGAGGGTGAAGGTACTATTTTTATATGACGCGCTAATATTGTGCGAGACCGCAAAAAACACTGATTTATTGGCGGCTTATTCCAACTTTCGGGCTGGCAGGAATAATGAAATGAGCGGCAGATATTTCATATAAGCATTCCCGCAAAGTGACAATAACCGCCGCCCTAATTAAGGGCGGCATTTAATTTTTTAGCCCGGCTGTCGCCGCTGTTCGTCCTTCAGACGTTTACGACGCAGGGCGATTGCCAGCTGCCAGACGTTAATCAGCACCACCAGCGCGGTGGCAACAAATACCCAGCGGAATCCGGCTACAGCCGAAACTCCAGCTCCCATCAGCGGGCCGACCACGTTGCCGAGGTACATAAAGGACTGGTTATAGCCAAAGATACGGCCGGTAACCCGATCGCTGGAGTACTTCACCAGCAGCGTTTGCACGGCGGGCAGCATGGCCCCGTCGGCAAAACCAAGCAGGAAGCGCAGCACCGCCAGCTGCATCGGGGAAGTGACCCACGACATAGCAAAGAACAGCACCACGGCAAAAATAAGCGTCGCCATTAAAACGCGGGCGGTGCCGATTCGGTCCCCCAGCTTGCCAAGCTTAGGAGCGGAGAACAGCGCGGAAATCCCCGGCACGGCGGCAATAAAGCCGCTCATAAATGCGATGTTAGAGCTGTCCGGCGCAAGATGTTTAATAAACAGCGCGAGGATCGGGCCAATCGAGCCGTTGCACAGCTGGATCACAAGCGTGGTGACGAACAGGCTCAGCATCAGCCACGGGTATGGCAGCGTGGCAAAAACAGCCCTGCCGGAAAGCCGCTCCGCTTTGCTCACCTTCGGCCTGGCACCCTCTTTAATCAGCAGCAGCGTGACGGTAAAGCTCACCATCAGCAGCGCGGCAGTCACCAAAAAGACCACTCGCAGGCCAAGATGGTCGGCCATATATCCGCCCATCAGCGGGCCGACGATCACTCCGCTAATCTGCGCGGTCGAAAGCGTGCTGAGCGCCCAGCCGCTGCGCTCGCGGGGCACCTGCGACGCCACCAGCGCCATCGCATTTGGAATATAGCCAGACGTCAGGCCCATAATCGCCCGCAGAATAAAAAGCTGCCAGACGTTGGTGGCAAACGCCTGTAACAGAATCGCTATCGCCATACCGAGGGAAGCGCGCAGCAGCATCAGCTTGCGGCCTTTACGATCCGCAAGGCTACCCCACATCGGCGAAACGATGGCGGAAACCAGGAAGGTTACGCTGAAGGTCAGCCCGGACCACATCGACAGCGCTTCGTGGGAGGTGACCCCCAGCTGTTCAACGTAGAGCGGCAGAAATGGAAGAATTTGACTGATAGCGACGCCGGTAAAGAAGCAACCGAACCACACCGAAATGATATTGACCTTCCAGGATTCCATACGCAGCGCTTAATGTTTAGGTGAAAGAGGGCTGAATTCTGTGAAGTTTATCATACAAATTGATTTCACCGACACAGGCCGTAGCCGCGCATCCCCATGTGGAAATGGTTGGCATGGGCCGCGTTATAGTCCGGCCCGAGCGCGTTGCCAAAAAAAGGACAGCCGCTTTTAAATACCGAGTGAAGATACTGCTGGCCGCGGCCGGTCGCTCGCCAGCCTTTCAACACGCTGACGCTGTGCCCATTGGCGAAGCTAAAACCGCTGATGTCCAGCGCGTCGGCGGTAGCATGTTCGCTCAGCCTTCCTTCCTGACGATTGTAGATATTGCGGCAGGCGTAGCTACCAAGATGGTTGATGCGGGTCAGTCGGCTGCCATATTCCGCCCGCGCCTGCGGGGCGGCGCGCTGATGCACGAACATCGTACTGCTCAGGGCCAGCGGGCAGCTGGCCAGAAAGCTGCTGCTAAGCTGCACGTCGCCAAAGCTTTGCACCCGGACAACGTTCGCCAGCGGGCAATCTCCGGCTACGTTCGCCACGGTTCGATAGCCGAGCAGTTTACGATTTTGCGCCTGTTCCAGCAGCGCAAAGCAGGCTTCAGGGTGAGCGTCCATCTGACGAAGTTTGTAGCGGGTCACAAGCGTCGGCGGGTCATCGAGAGACAGCGGAGCAAAGGGATTGTACTGCGCGGGCAGACGCCCGTAGAGCCAGAACGCCGCCAGCGCCGTTACGGTTAGTCCCACCACCAGGTTAACTCCTTTCGCCATTCCCCGGCCTCTTATCGTCTACGGAATAATCAGTATAGAAGTTGGGAGGTTTTCAGCGCCACGAAGCGCATGAATCCGGCCAGTGAGCGTGGTATGTTGTCCGCCTTCGTATTGATTAAGGATGGGTTTGGGTATGGCAAAGCTGCGGGTAGGTATCGTGTTTGGTGGCAAATCAGCAGAACACGAAGTGTCGCTGCAGTCGGCGAAAAATATTGTCGACGCCATTGATAAAACGAAGTTTGAAGTCGTGCTGCTGGGCATTGATAAACAGGGCCAGTGGCATATCAATGACGCCAGCAACTATCTGCTGCACGCCGAGAACCCGGCGCTTATTGCCCTCAACCGCTCCGAGAAAAATGTCGCTCTGGTACCGGGTCAGACCAGCGGCCAGCTGATTGAATCCGGCTCCGCCGGGCAGCTTTCCCAGATTGACGTGATCTTCCCGATCGTACACGGCACGCTGGGCGAAGATGGCTCCATGCAGGGCATGCTGCGCATGGCGAACCTGCCGTTTGTCGGCTCAGGCGTGCTCGGCTCGGCGGCGAGCATGGACAAAGACATCACCAAGCGTCTGCTGCGCGACGCCGGGCTGAACGTCGCCCCGTTTATTACCCTCACCCGCGCCAACCGCAATAAAATCAGCTTCGCCGAAGTCGAAAAACGGCTCGGCCTGCCGCTGTTTATCAAGCCAGCTAACCAGGGCTCTTCCGTTGGCGTAAGCAAGGTCAATAGCGAAGCGCAGTACGAAACCGCCGTCGCGCTCGCCTTCGAGTTCGATCATAAAGTGGTGGTCGAAACGGGCATCAAAGGCCGCGAAATTGAATGCGCCGTGCTGGGCAATGACGATCCGCAGGTCAGCACCTGCGGCGAAGTGGTGGTCAACAGCGATTTCTACTCTTACGACACCAAATACATCGACGATAAAGGCGCGCAGGTTGTGGTGCCCGCGGCGCTGTCGGCAGAAATCAACGACAAGATCCGCGAGATTGCGGTGCGTGCTTATCAGACGCTGGAGTGCTGCGGCATGGCGCGCGTGGACGTGTTCCTGACGCCGAACGATGAAGTGGTGATCAACGAAATCAACACGCTGCCGGGCTTCACCAATATCAGCATGTATCCAAAATTATGGCAGGCGAGCGGGCTGGATTATCAAACGCTTATCACCCGCCTGATTGAGCTGGCGCTGGAACGTCACCGGCTGGACGCTGCGCTTAAAAGCTCGATTACCGCTTAAGCCGCTACTCTTGTGCCGTCCCCGGCTCTTCTTCCGGGCGACGGCGAATCACCAGCCCGGCCAGCCAGAAACAAATGACCCACGTCACTAACCCCACCGCGTAGCTTTGCCAGCCTTCCGTTTTAAAACCCAGCAGGCCAATCACCCCGTTCAGAATAAAAATCAGGCCAATTGCCACGGCGTAATAATGCCAGTCGCGACGCATTTTTAAACTCAGGGTTTTTACGGTCATCATGCAGTCCATCAGCAGAAAAGAAGGTTGGCGCATTGTCGCACAGCCGCGGGGGAGAAACTGCACGTTAATCACCGTCAATGAGGATAATGTTACAAAGATTTCATTTAAGTTACGAAAATGTGATTTCACGCAAAAAATGATAATCCAGGAGGATTCTGGCGCAGACTTTGCCAACAATCTGATATTGACAAACCTTATGACCTGCCAAACTTCAGCCAATTATCGGGCGAAAACCTGATTGCCTTGATGGTTCCATGGGAGGTCATGATGGCTGAGATCACTTTGTCGAAACACGTTGTCCCCGCAACGATTACCGTTTCCTCGACAAAAAAAACGGGCGGCGCAACCCTGAGCAATATCGCCTACGCGGTATTTATTCTGTTTTGCTTTTGGGTGGGCAGCCAAATCCTGAACCTGCTGGTCCACGCGCCCGGCGTACTCGAACACCTTGCCCAGGGCAACGACACCACGCGGCCGCGCATCGAGATGGGCCTGGCCGTCAGTACGGTGTTCGGCCTGGTGCCGTTCCTGCTCGGCTGCCTGTTCCTCGGCGCGGTTGGCCTGGCGGTAAAGTACCGCCATCGCCATGATTATTATTAAGTTAGTTATTTCCGAATGACATCTTTTGTCATCGCTTCATACACGCCGCTCGTCGGTCGTCCACTCGCTTTGCAAACCATGCCGTGGTCAGATTACGGGTGATTTTTGGGCTTTCCAGCGTGATGCCCGGCAGCATTTCTCGCGGCAGTTTTCTGCCCGTTTTCTTCTCCGCCAGCGCATAAACCTGCTCGTACAGATCGGTTTTCTCGAAATCGATGCTGTCGCCTTTTTGCAGCGCGCGATGGATCTGGCTTTCGCTCATCTCCAGCCTGCCCGCCAGCTTTCTGACCGCCAGCTCGGTGCTGCCCGGCTTATCCGTATTGTAGAGAATCAGGTCGCCATCCAGCGCCAGCTTGACGCCCGTCGCCTTGCTAACCGCACTCTGGAAGGCGGCGTTGCGGCTGGCGTACCACCCGGCGTTAAAGTCCGCAAAGCGGTAAATCTGCTGGGTGTAACTGGCCGGATAGTTCAGCAGGTGCCAGGTGCCGAACCACAGCCCACCGCGCCGGGTGAACACTTCCTGACGCACGGTGCCTTCCATCTTCCACGGGTAGCCTTTGGTGTGCTGCTCGGCGAAGGCTATGCTGACCTGCATCGGCCCGCCGGTGTGCACCGGATTCAGGCTGCCGAACAGCTTCTGCCCCATCGGCACCATGTCGATAAAGTCGTCAAAAATCGCGCTGAGCTGCCCTTCGGTTTTGACGTTGTCCAGCCGCTCGCTGTAGCTTTTGCCGTTTGGCGAATTGATTTTCAGCGCGGTGTGAACCAGGAAGGTCGGGATGTGGAGTTTTTCCGCCCGGCGGTCAATCTCTTTCCAGGCGATGCTGCTCAAATTCGGCACTGCCGGATCGGCCACCAGGTTAGATTCCTGCTGCGCTACCGCCAGCACGGAGCAGATATTTTCCTCGCTCGGCGCGATATCCTGGCTCTTAAACGTGGTGGCTAAATCTTTCGCCCAGGCGCTGCGATCTTTCTGCCCGGCGGGCAGCTTCTGCTTCACGACCGTTTCAACGTCGACGGGCTTTGCCGTTTCGGAAACCGACGAGGTGGATGGCGTGGTACAGCCTGCGAGGACCAGCACGGCCCCGATGCTGAGAGCAAAAAGTCCCTGCTGTTTGATTTGCGTTGCAGTCGTCATAACGTTCCGTTGTGATTGTTTTCTAAAGCAAGTTGAGAAAAAGCCAGCACCGCCCCTTGGGTTTCGGCCCGGCGGGTCAACAATAGCAGCTCCGCGCGAAAGCGCTTATCGGAGATTGGCTGATAAACCAGGTAAGGGATCGCCACGCGGGTAAATGAATCCGGCAGCAAAACCACCCCGGGCCCGGAGGCGGCAATGGCCAGCGCGCCCAGCGTGCTTGTGGCATAGCGAAGCTGCGCGCCTTCCGCGTTCCACTGTCGATGCATCTGGCCCAGCACCTCGTCGCCGGTGCCCGCGGCATAAACCACCAGCGGATATTTCGCCAGCATCTCCAGCGTGACGGACGGCTTCCCGGCCAGCGGATGATCCTCCGCCAGCGCAATCATCATCGGCCATTCGCCCACTTTGCTGGCCGCTAAATCATCCGTTAGCGCCCCGGCTGGCGGCGTATAGGCCACGTCAATCTGCCCCTGACTTAGCGCAGCAATCAGCGCTTTAGGTGCCAGCTCAACAAGCTGAAGCTCCACGTCCGGGTAGCGGGCGCGAAAGGTGCGAACGTGCTCCATCAGCCTGCCGCTCAGCACGGCGTTGCCCGCAAAGCCAATTCGCACGCTGCCCGTCTCGCCGCGCAGGGCGCGCTGGACTATGGTTTTACCGTGGCTGGCCTGTTCAAGCGTGCGGATGGCCTCGGGAAGCAGCAGCCTGCCCGCTTCGGTCAGCTCAACTTTACGGCTGGTGCGGGTGAACAGCTCCCCGCCAAACTCTTCTTCAAGGGCACGAATTTGCATGCTCAGCGCGGGCTGCACGATGTTGAGCTGCTTTGCGGCCCGGCCGAAGTGCCCGCACTCGGCCACGGCGACAAAATAGCGTAAATGCCGGAGTTCCATTGCCACATCCATCATTAATAGTGATTGATCAATCATATCAATATATTTGAGCTATCGGCATTTTGCGACCAGACTGGCCCCACATTGACGAAGGAGCAAAACATGAACACTCAATACCTTGCCGACCGCCTCGCTATCGGCGACCTGCTTAACGGCTGGATGCACCGCGACCAGTCCCGCTGGGAAGAGCTGGGCAAGCTTTTTCACCCGGAAGGCACCATCGAAGTCACCTGGTTTGAAGGCCTGGCGAGCGAGTTTATTCAAGGTTCGATGCGCATGGGCGAATCGGACATCGGCACTAAGCATCTCATTGGCAATCCGCTGGTCACCTTCAACGCCGCGCAGGACAAGGCGATTGCCGAAACCAACGCGATGATTATCGGCCAGAACAGCAGGCTGGCGCTGGGCGCGACCTGTCACAACCGCTTTTACGACATGGTTGAGAAGCGCAGCGGCGAGTGGCGGATCCTGCGCCGCCAGGTAGTCTATGATTTTGGCGCGTTTGACTTCCCTCTGAGGGTTGTCGACATCGATCGGGAAGTGGTTGAACGTTTCCCTGTTGCCTACGCGCCCCTTGCCTACCTGCTTGAAAAATCAGGGTTCCCGGTGCAGCGAGTTTTTGCCACTAAAGGTTCGGAGCTTGAAAAAACGATGATAAAAGAGGCGCACGCCTGGCTGGCAGCCTGACAAAACGTGCGCTTTTCTTGACGCAGCGTTGACAATTAAATGCCTGGTCAGTAGTTTCATTTGTAATTACTGACCAGGCAAATATCATGACTCATTCTGCGGGTATTCCCGACCATAAATTCCACCTCGGCCTGCTTATCCACCTGGCAAACCAGTTCAAAGACCAGCTTATCGGCCAGTATTTTTCCGGCATGGACATCACCGCCGCGCAGTTTAAGGTGCTGATCAATATCTACAAGGGCTTCACCAGCCCGGTTGAAATCAGCAAAAACCTGGTGATGGACGCGGGCGCCATGAGCCGCATGGCCGATCGCATGGTTAAGCGCGATCTGATCTGCCGGACGCCGAATCCGCAGGACAAACGCCAGGTGATCCTGAGCCTGACCGACAAGGGCCAGGCCATCTGCGATCGCTTCCAGAACGAGGCGCTGGCCTCGATTATCGGCGATCTTACCGCCCGACTCACTCCCGATGAATCCCGTTTACTGGTAGAGCTGATTACAAAAATGCTGCCGGACGAGATCGTCGCTCCTCATCGCTAACGTCTTCAAAAGGTCGTCAACAAGATGGAAACAACATCTGCACAACACGTAGAGCGTGGCAGCAAACGCAAACGTAACTTTATTATTTTACTGCTGATTGTGGTGCTGGCCGCCGCCGGCTGCCTCGCCTGGTATCTGCTGTATGCCCGCTTTTACGAAAGCACCGACGACGCCTACGTCAACGGTAATCAGGTGACGCTGACGCCGCAAATTGGCGGCACCGTGACCCAGGTGACCGTCGACGAAGGGGATTTCGTGCAGAAAGGCCAGCCGCTGGTGCTGCTTGACCCGAGCGACACGGAGATTGCGCTTCAGCAGGCCGAAGCCAATCTCGCCAACACCGTTCGTCAGGTCAGAGGCCTGTACAGCACCGCGGATAACTATCGGGCGCAGGTCGCCGCCAAACAGGTGGCTGTGCAAACGGCGCAAAGCGACTACGCTCGCCGCCAGAAAATCTTCGCCACCGGTGCGATTGCCGCCGAAGACCTGTCGCACTACCGCGACGCCGTCACCAGCGCCCGCAGCGATTTAGCCGCCGCACAGCAGGCATTGCGCACCAATATTGCGATGGTGGACGACACGGTAATCGACAGCCATCCGGAAATAAAAAGCGCCGTCGCCACGCTTCGCCAGCGCTATCTGGAAAACTCGCGCAGCACCATCGTTGCGCCCGTCAGCGGCTATGTTGCTAAGCGTGCGGTGCAGCTTGGCATGCGCGTGGATTCCGGCACCACCCTGCTGGCTATCGTTCCGCTGAAAGAAGTATGGGTCGACGCCAACTTCAAAGAAAGCCAGATGAAAACCATGCGCCTCGGTCAGAAAGTCACGCTTAATGCCGATCTTTACGGCGACGACGTGGAATATCACGGCACCATTGAAAGCCTCGGAATCGGCACCGGCAGCGCGTTTTCCCTGCTGCCCGCCCAGAACGCCAGCGGGAACTGGATTAAGATCGTTCAGCGCCTGCCCGTGCGCATCACGCTCGATCCGCACGACATGCAGAAGCACCCGCTGCGCATCGGCCTGTCAATGAACGCCCGCGTCGATATTCGCAACGACGAAGGTCATTTACTGCCGCAGCAAACGGTTAGCGCGCCACGATTCACCACGGACGTGTATCAAAACCCGCTGGCGGAAGCGGACAAACTGGTGGCTAAAATCCTTCATGACAACAGCCAGACGGTAGCCTCCAGCGCCCGTTAAGAGAGACGTGATGCAAGATAAGGCGGCGTTTACGCCACCCAGCCCGCTGCTTGCGACGCTCGCGCTGTCGCTGGCGACGTTTATGCAGGTGCTGGATACCACCATCGCCAACGTCGCCCTGCCGACTATCGCCGGTAACCTCGGCGTTAGCGCGGACCAGGGCACGTGGGTTATCACTTCGTTTGCGGTCTGTAATGCGATTGCCCTGCCGCTCACCGGCTGGTTTACGCGCCGTTTCGGACAGCTCAAGCTGTTCATCGGCTCGGTGACGATGTTTACCCTCACCTCGTTCCTGTGCGGCTTCGCGCACAGCATGACCGAGCTCATTATCTTCCGCGCGCTACAGGGCTTTTTTGCCGGGCCGATGTTCCCAATGTGCCAGACGCTGCTGCTGGTTATCTTCCCGGCGAGCAAGCGAAGTATGGCGCTGGCGCTGCTCTCGATGGTTACCGTCGTCGCGCCGATCGTCGGGCCAATCACCGGCGGCTGGATAACCGACAACTACTCCTGGCCGTGGATCTTCTACATCAACGTGCCGATCGGGATTTTTGCCGCCATCGTCGTCTGGACGCAGCTTCGCGCACGTGAAGAAACAACCACGCATGCGCCAATTGATTACATCGGCATCGCGCTGCTGGTGCTTGGCGTCGGGCTGCTTCAGGTTGTGCTGGATAAGGGCAACGATCTGGACTGGTTTGCGTCGAACGAAATTATCCTGATGTCGGTGATTTCTGCGGTGTCGCTGGTTTCGTTTGTTATCTGGGAGCTCGGCGAGCGCCATCCCATCGTTAACCTGCGGCTGTTCGCCGACCGCAACTTTACGATAGGCACCACCGCCTTAACGCTGGGCTACGCGGCATTCTTTGCCATCAATATTATTCTGCCCCAGTGGCTGCAAACGCAGATGGGCTATACGGCAATCTGGGCGGGCCTTGCCGCCGCGCCGATGGGCGTGCTGCCGCTGATGCTCACGCCGATTATCGGGCGCTACGCGAACAAGTTTGACCTGCGTATTCTGGCCTCGCTGTCGTTCCTGACTATGGGGGCTTCCTGCCTGATCCGCGCGCAGTTCAATACCGACGTGGATTTCCGCACTATTGCCGAGGTGCAGCTGTTTATGGGCATCGGCGTGGCCTTCTTCTTTATGCCGATCACCACCATCGTGCTGTCAAACCTCAACGGCCAGGAAGTGGCGGAAGGCTCCGGCCTCGCCACCTTCTTCCGCGTGCTGGGCGGCTCGTTTGCCTCATCGCTCACCACCTGGATTTGGTCACGGCGCGAAGTTTTCCACCATGCCAACCTGACGGAGAGCGTCTCCATCTACAATCCGGCATCGGTGGATTACATCAGCAAAATGGGGGGAGCGACGCAGCAGCACATGGCGGCCATCGATAAGACTATCGAGCAGCAGGCCTACATGATGTCGACCATCGACTACTTCTGGATTTTAGGCTGGGGTTTTATGGTACTGGTGGCGGTTATCTGGTTTGCACGCCCGCCGTTTATCCGCTCGGGCGCACCTTCGGCCCCTTCGGCGGGCCATTAACAAAAAAGCTGCCCAAACGGGCAGCTTTTTTTACAGCGTTTCTCCGGCTTCCGGCACAGGAATATCCTGCAAAGTACGCTCGAAGCTGCGCAGACGCTTGTAGATGGACATCAGCTCAACCAGCGTGGTCCACGAGCTAATTAGATACTGGAACGCCCCGCGGACCTGGCCGAAAACGTTGGTGATCTGCGTCATCAGGCCCAGGGTAATCGTCCCCGCCACAATCGACGGGAACAGCAGGAACAGGCCAAAGACATTATCCACCTGCAGGTACAGGATGCGGGCGATATTGAAGTAGGTGTAGTGGAAATAGAGGCGGAAATAGTTGTGGCGCACGGCGGCAAACAGTTCTTTTACGGTCGGTGGCGTCGCGCGCGAAGCGTCATCCTCGCCGTAAACCAGCTCTTTACGATAGGCGGCCTCTACCTTTTGGTTGTTGAACTGCAGACCCGGCAGCTTGATGCCCACCACCGCCAGCAGCCCGGTGCCCATCAGCGACCAGACGATGGCGGCGATAACCAGCCCGTAAGGGATATGCCCGATAATCGGCAGCTCCTGCACGTGCGGGGAAAGCGCCACCAGCACCGGCAGGAAGGCAATCAGCGTCATAATGGATTGCAGCAGGCTGACGCCCATATCTTCCAGAGTCGCCGCAAAGCGCATGGTGTCTTCCTGCACACGCTGGGCCGCACCTTCGATATGGCGCAGCATCTGCCAGTGTTCCATATAGTATTCGTTCATCGCGGTCCGCCAGCGGAACACGTAATGACTGATAAAGAAGTTGTTTAGCACGGCGACGGTGACGGAAATCAGCGCGATGCCGAGGAAGACGCCAAGCTCGCTATAAAACTGATGCAGCGTAACCTTGTGCGGCGCGCTTAACGCGGTCTGGATGAGATCGTAAAAAGGCGCATACCAGGCGTTGACCGCTACGCCCACTTCGACAAGGAACCACGTCACGAAGACAATCAGCGCCGAGCCAAGAATCGACCAGCGCTGCCAGCGGTGCGGGCTGTAGATAAACCAGAACATCGCAAACAGGCCAACGCACGCCGCATAATAGGCGTAAAAGACCAGCGCTTTTAACGTCCAGAAACGGGTGGCGTTAATCGGGATTTGCTGGCTCGCACCGACGAGATTTTCCAGCCAGCGGCCCCCGCCGACCTGCCAGAAAATAACCGCTAACATAGCCCAAATAAAAGCCGACAGGAAAAACGCTGTCGGACGCGGGAAAAACGACTTAAACATTACAACACTCCTGAACTCAGATTCTTGTTGTTATCCGGCTGCTCTAACCGTTTAGTTATAGCGATCCAGGCACAATAAGGCTTATGGAATGTTGTATCAAGAGATGTTGCCGTCCGAATCTGGCGCTACCAGTCGCCAAGGATCTCCGCCGTGCTTTTCACCCGTAACGTATTGCCTGGAATCGTAAAATTACGCCAGACGTCGTTGTAATGGGCAATCAGTACTTCGGCCAGCGCCGCCGGGCGGTTGGCGGTGGTATGCGCGTCACCGGCCACGGTCATGGCAAAACCCCGGCTGGCACCGTTTTTAATTGTCGAATCCACGCAGTAATCGGTCGCGCAGCCGCAGACAACAAATTCCGGAATGTTATGTTCACGCAGCAAATCTTCGAGCGGCGTGCGGTAAAACGCGTCGCAGGCGGTTTTGGTGACGTAGAGCGCGTCCGCAGGCTGAACCAGTTCGGGGAGAAGATCGAACGCCTCACTTCCCGGCTCCAGCCCCGCTTCGGCGTGCTGAATGAAAATGACTTTATCGGCGGCGGCAATAAGCTGATTAATGCGGGAAGTGCAGGTTTCGCGATTGATGCGTGGGTTTTCAAACACCCCGTTTTGCATATCAATCACCATCAGAACGCGTGGCGCGGGCATGCTTCATCTCCAGCAGAAAAATTCCACAAAAGCGTAGCATACCCGGTACAGAATTAAGCGGTGTAAAGCTTTTCCCCGCCGAAAGGACGAGTTTTAAAACGGCGGTGCAGCCACAGATACTGCTCCGGCGCGCGCATGATCTCGTGTTCAATTTTACGATTCATGTAGGCCGCGGCGGCCTGCTCGTCATCCACCGGGTAATCTTCAAGCTCAGGTTCAATCACCAGCTGGTAGCCAGAGCCGTCTTCCTTGCGGTATAGAACGGTGGTGAGGATGGCAGGTTTTGCCAGTCGGGCAATGGTAAAGGTACCGTTGGTCGTGGCCGCCTGTTCCACCGCGAAGAACGGCGCAAAAGAACTGCCTTTCGGGCCGTAGTCCTGATCCGGGGCGAACCACACGGCTTCGCCAGATTTGAGCGCTTTGACCATGCCCTTCAGGTTACGCCGGTCGATCATCGCCTTATTGGAGCGCGAGCGGCCAATAGTTTGCACGAACTCCATCGCCTTATTGTTATGCGGCCGGTACATCGCCATCATCGGCTGGCACAGGCCCATCACGCGGCCCCCAAGCTCCAGCGACATAAAGTGTACGCCGATCACCATCACGCCTTTGCCTTTGGCGCAGGCGGCGTGCAGGTTTTCGAGTCCGCGCACGTCTGACCATTTGCGCACCCGCTCATCCGGCCAGAACCAGGCCATGCCGGTTTCAATCAGCCCCATGCCGAGGGAGGCGAAGTTCTGCCGCACGATGGCGTCAATTTTCTCATCGGGATAGTCCGGGAAGCAGAGTTTGAGATTCTGGCGGGCAATCGAAACGCGGCGCTTTAAAAAATGCATCGAAAGTTGGCCGATAGCGCGGCCCATTTTCAGCAGTACGGGGTAAGGCAGCTGCACCCATAGCCACAAAATGGCCAGGCCAAACCAGGTTACCCAGTAACGTGGATGGAGCAAGGATTTGCAAAACAGCGGTTTAGTCGACATATATCAGCTTCTTAATGCGTGAATTCTTGTATCGCATAAGGAACTGAATCATTAGCGGTACAACGGAGGCAGTACTTAGACGCCGTGGGGCGAAGATAGTTGCAGCCTGGTAGCAATCTTACCGCGATGATACGCACTTTCCGATCAGTCTATGTATAAGACATGTCAGTTTTTTTACGTATTTTGCTTCATTGCGTCAATGGCGGCATTTATACAGGCTTAGAAGTTTAAAAAACAGCCGACAATCTTCTGATTTCGGATTTTTGCACTAATACTTAGAGGGCTTTCCCTACACATAACAGGAACCCAAAAAGATGAAAAAACTGACTCTGGCCCTTCTCTCCAGCACCCTCCTGTTTGCCAGCGCGACCGCCATGGCGGAAAACCCGGCAACCAGCACCTCCGGCATGCAGGCGGAAAAAGAACAGCTTAACAATCCAGGCCACATTATTGACGACTGCCGTGCCACCGACGGCACGACAAAACCGGGCTGCCAGACGCAAAAAGAGATGCGCAAAGAGCATAAAGGCAACGTAAAAATGCTCGAAAAAGGCGGCACAACGGACGACGTCATGCAAAAAGACGTCAACAAGTCGAACTAATTTTCCGTGCGCCGCGGCCTCAGGCTGCGGTGCTTTTTGGGCAGCAATAACCGCTGAAACGCCGCGTTACGCTTTTTCTTCTCACAATCCTGATTTTCCGCGTTTGCGCCGCGCCGTTGCATAGTATAAATACGATGAATATCGCCCCACTTCGTTAAATGGATTACTCGCGTTGAAAATTCGATTCCCGCGCCTTGCCGCGTTAGCCCTTGCCGTGCTCCCCGTTTTAGGTTTTGCGCAAACCTCGCCCGACCCCGTTTTCGCTTCGGAAATCGCCGAGCGCTACGCCAACCATATCTACTATGGCAGCGGCGCAACCGGCATGGCGATGGTGGTTATTGATGGTAACCAGCGCGTGTTCCACAGCTTTGGCGAAACGCGTCCGGGCAATAACGTGCGCCCGCAGCTCGATTCGGTGATCCGTATCGCCTCGCTGACCAAGCTGATGACCAGCGAAATGCTGGTAAAAATGCTCGATCAGGGAAAAGTGCAGCTGCATGACCCGCTGAGTAAATACGCACCTTCCGGCGCGCGCGTGCCGACGTTTAACGGCCAGCCCATCACGCTGGTGAATCTGGCAACGCACACCAGCGCCCTGCCGCGTGAACAGCCCGGCGGCGCCGCTCACCGCACGGTCTTCACCTGGCCGACGCAAAACCAGCGCTGGAACTGGCTTTCTACCGCCACGCTAAAAGCCGCTCCGGGCTCTATCGCTTCCTATTCCAACCTGGCTTTCGATCTGCTGGCGGATGCTTTAGGCCGCGCCGCAGGTAAACCTTACGCCACGCTGTTCGACGAGCAAATCGCCCGCCCGCTGGGCATGAAGGACACCACCTTCACGCCGTCGCCTGACCAGTGCAAGCGCCTGATGGTGGCGGAAAAAGGGGCCAGCCCGTGCGATAACACGCTGGCAGCGGTGGGCAGCGGCGGCGTGTATTCCACGCCCGATGACATGATGCGTTGGATGCAGCAGTTCCTGAGCTCCGATTTCCACCAGCGCAACAGCCAGGCTGACCGCATGCAAACGCTGATCTACCAGCGCAAGCAGCTGCACAAGGTGATTGGTATGGACGTGCCGGGCAAGGCCGACGCGCTGGGCATGGGCTGGGTTTATCTGGCGCCGAAAAACGGCCGACCGGGCATCGTGCAGAAGACCGGCGGCGGCGGCGGGTTTATCACCTACATGGCGATGGTGCCGCAAAGCAACGTCGGCGTATTTGTGGTCATCACCCGCTCGCCGCTGACCCGCTTCGTGAACATGAGCGACGGGGTGAACGATCTGGTTTCCGAACTGAGCGGCTATGCTCCGCTGGTCACTCCGGCTTCCTGATCTGCATGCTTAAACAGGCAGGCCGCGCTCGGGCCTGCCTGCGCCTGATTTTCCCGCAGGCATTTCGGCTAACAAATTCTGCTACCGGTTCCGCCTGGCCGCCTCTATGCTTATGCGATGGAGAAAATTGCTGAACTAAAACGAACCAAGCGCCTGGCGCTGTCTTTACTGCTGATCGCCGCGGCGACGTTTGTTACCACCCTTTTTTTACCGCCCGGCTTTTGGGTCAGCGGCCTGAAGGCTATCGCCGAGGCGGCAATGGTGGGTGCGCTTGCCGACTGGTTCGCCGTGGTGGCGCTTTTCCGCCGCGTGCCCCTTCCGTTTATCGCCCGCCATACGGCGATTATTCCGCGTAACAAAGACCGCATCGGGGAAAACCTCGGCCGCTTCGTGCAGGAGAAATTCCTCGATACACAATCGCTAATCGCCCTGATTCGCCGCCTTGAACCGGCGCACACGATCGGCGTGTGGTTCAGCCAGCCGGAAAACGCCCGGCGGGTCGGCCAGCATCTGCTCCAGGTGATGAGCGGCTTCCTCGACATGACGGACGATTCGCGGATTCAGGGTCTGCTTCGTCGGGCGGTGCATAAAGCCATCGACAAAGTGGATTTGACCTACTCCGGCGCGCTGCTGCTGGAAAGCCTGACGAAGAACAATCGCCATCAGATCCTGTTGGATTCGATGATTGCGCAGCTGATTACCCTGCTCGATCGCGAAAGCACCCGCGAGTTTATCGCCCGCCAGATCGTCCACTGGCTGGAAACGGAACACCCGCGTAAGTCAAAGGTGCTACCGACGGAGTGGCTCGGCGAACACAGCGCGGAAATGGTCGCCAGCGCCGTCAATACGCTGCTCGACGACATCAGCCACGACCAGGGCCACCAGCTTCGCCTGGCGTTCGATCGCGCCACCTTCAGGCTCATTGATAAGCTGAAAAGCGATCCCGAAATGGCGGCCAAAGCCGAGAATATCAAAAGCTACCTGAAGGAAGATGAGGCCTTTAACCGCTATCTCAGCGAGCTGTGGGGCGACCTGAGGCGCTGGCTGAAGGACGATATGAAAAGCGAGGATTCGCGCATCAAACAACGCATCGCCGAGGCCGGACAGTGGTTTGGTGAAACGCTGGTCGGAGACAGCGCCCTGCGGGCTTCTCTGAACGAACATCTGGAGCAGGCGGCCAGCAAAGTCGCCCCGGAATTCGCCACCTTCCTGACCCGGCACATCAGCGACACGGTGAAAAGCTGGGACGCGCGGGAGATGTCGCAGCAAATTGAGCTGAACATCGGCAAAGACCTGCAGTTCATCCGCATCAACGGCACGCTGGTCGGCGGCTCAATCGGGCTGATTTTGTATCTGCTTTCGCAGCTGCCGGGTCTGCTGCCGTTTATTAAGATTTAATATTCCCTCTCCGTGGCCCATCGGCGATAATCGCCGTTTGCCCTTAATCAAGCGGGAGTGCGGTGCGCAACTCACAAAACTACCGGGCGGCGGACAGACGCCCCATGAAGCTGAGCACTTCCGTCACGCTGATGCTGTGCGGCGTTATTGGATCCGTGCTGCTGGTCGTGTACGCGATCTACTTTGTGCAGATCAGCCGCACCACCCGCGACGGGGTGAAAGAAACCGCCCTTGCCGTCGCCAGAACGCTGGCCGACGATCCGACGATTAAAATCGGGCTGGCGCTGCCCCACGATAAAAACCTTATCCCACCCGTCGCCACGCGGGTTGAAGCCCGCAACGATCTGCTGTTCGTGGTGGTGACCGACATGAACGGTATCCGCTATTCGCATCCGAATCCCGCCACTATCGGATCGCATTTTATCGGCGACGATCTGGCTCCCGCGCTGCGCGGTAAAGAAAACGTGTCGATCAATCACGGTGTGCTGGCCGAGGCGCTGCGAGTCTTCACTCCGGTTTATGACGACCAGCACCGCCAGATTGGCGTGGTGGCCATTGGGATTTCGCTCAGCAAAGTGGACGAGCAAATCAGCCGCAGCCGCTGGAGCGTGCTGTGGACGGTGCTGTTCAGCGCGCTGGTCGGTTCGCTGGGCACCTGGGCGCTGGTACGGGTGCTAAAACGCATTCTGTTTGGCCTGGAGCCTTATGAAATCTCCGCGCTTTTCGAACAGCGTCAGGCGATGCTGCTGTCGATGAAGGAGGGCGTGATCGCCGTGGATCGCGAAGGGCGCGTCACGCTGATTAACCACGCGGCGCGCAAAATGCTGCTTTCGCCGAGCGATTTTATGGCCGGAAAAGGCGTGGCTCCTGGGCCGCTGGTGGCTAACCTGCACGAAGTGCTGCGCACCGGCGTGGCGGTTCAGGACAAAGAAATCGTCAGCTACGGACGCTTAGTCCTGTGCAACGCGGTGCCAATTCGCAGCAATAATCAGGTTATCGGGGCAATCAGCACCTTCCGCGATAAAACCGAAATCAGCCAGCTGATGCAGCGCCTGGACGGCATGGTGAACTACGTTGACGCGCTGCGCGAACGATCCCACGAGTTTATGAACAAGCTGCACGTTATTCTTGGCCTGCTGCATATGAAGAGCTACGGCCAGCTGGAAGATTACATCCTGCAAACCGCCGATAACTATCAGGCGGAGATCGGCGCGCTGCAAAGCAAAATAAAATCGCCGGTTATCGCCGGGTTCCTGCTGGGTAAAATCAACCGCGCGCGCGAAGGCGGGCATACGCTGACGCTGGACGACGAATGCCTGGTGCCGGACAACCCGAACGAACAGCAGGTAACGGTCCTGGTCACCGTGCTCGGCAACCTGATCGAAAACGCCTTCGACGCGATGGTCAGTCAGCCCGGCGGTGAAGTCAGCCTGCTGCTGCATTACCAGAACCACCGGCTCAACATCGAGGTGAGCGACGACGGCCCCGGCATTGCGCCGGAGCATATTCAGTCTATTTTTGACAAAGGCTACTCCACAAAAGGCGAGCTGCGCGGCGTCGGGCTATTCCTCGCCAGACAGCAGCTGGCAAGCCTCGGCGGCACCATCGCCGTGGAATCCGAGCCGGGCGTGTTTACCCAATTTTATGTTCAGCTACCCTGGGATAGTGAAAGGAAGAGTGCGTGATTAATGTATTGATTGTTGACGACGATGCGATGGTGGCCGAGCTAAACCGCGCCTACGTCGCCCAAATCCCAGGCTTTAGCTGCTGCGGCAGCGCGTCCAACCTCCAGCAGGCGCGGGCGATGATTAACGATCCGACGTTGAACATCGATCTGATCCTGCTCGACGTTTACATGCAGCAGGACAACGGGTTGGATCTGCTCCCTTCCCTGCGCGAAGCGGGCAAGGCTATCGACGTCATTGTTATCTCTTCCGCGTCGGACGCCGCCACCATCCAGAAATCGCTGCACTACGGCGTGGTGGACTATCTGATCAAGCCGTTCCAGTTCCCGCGCTTCGAAGAGGCGCTGACCGGCTGGCGCGAGAAAAAAGATCTGATGGGCTCGCACAAGTATCACGAACAGGCGGACGTCGACAGGCTGATGCACGGCGGTGCGCCTGCGGTAGCGGATGCCAGGCGCCTGCCCAAAGGCCTGACGCCGCAAACGCTGCGCACCATCTGCCTGTGGATTGACGCCCATCCGACGGAAGAGTTTTCCACCGATGAGCTGGCAGCGGCGGTTAATATCTCCCGCGTTTCGTGCCGTAAATACCTGATCTGGCTGGCACAGGTCAGCATTTTGTTCACCAGCATTCACTACGGCATGACGGGCCGCCCGGTGTACCGCTATCGCCTGCTGGCGGAGCAAATGAGTCTGCTTAAGCAGTACTGCCAGTAATTAGCGCGTAGGTATCATCCAACGGCGTAAAGCGAAAGAGTTCGGCAGACGACAGAACGATTTCGCGCCGTTTGGTCACGAAAATCGCCTCGATATCGGGGCGGTTGCTTAAAGCCTGGCAGCCTTTTTCCACGCCCATACCGTACAGCAGCGTCGTCCAGATATCGCCGTCGATGGACTGCGCGGAGATCGCCGTCACGCTGTCCAGCTCGTTGTCCAGCGGATAACCGGTGCGCGGGTCAAGAATATGGTGATAGCGTCTGCCGTCCTGCTCAAAGAAGCGCTCGTAGACGCCGGAGGTCACCACCGATTTGTTCTCCACTTCAATCGCCCCCAGCAGAGTCTCAGCTGCGGCGAACGGCTTTTTCAGGCCAATCGACCAGCCGCCTTCCGGTGACCCCAGCGTTTGCACATTCCCGCCCAGATTGATCAGCCCCTGCTCCACGCCCTCGCGCTTCAGAAAGTCGCGCACGCGATCGGCGATATAGCCTTTGGCGATGGCGCCAAGATCGATCTCCATCCCGGGCTGGGCCAGGAAAACCGTGCTGGCCGCATCGTCCAGAACGACATCCTGCGGGCGAGTGTGCGGCAGCAGGGCTTCGATTTCGTCGGCGGGCGGCACGCAATCGCCTTTAAAGCCGATCTTCCAGCGCTTAACCAGCGGGCCGATAGCCAGATTAAACGCGCTGCCCGGCAGCAGGCTGACCGCTTTGGCACATCTGATAAGCTCAAAGACCGGACGGCTGACTTCGACGGCGCCGCGCCCGGCGGCATGGTTGATACTCATCACCTGCGAGCTCGCCCGGTTCACGGTCAGCAAATCTTCGTATTGTTTGATCTGGCGGAAAACGTCGGAGGCGAGCGCCTCGCCAGGCTCGAAGAGCTTGAGGAGAATGGGCGACCCCATCAAAACGGCGGAGTAACTGTAGACTCGTTGCGACATAGCGATCCCTCTTGGTTTTGTCGGGCGGCGCTAAAGCTTACCCGAGCAACGGGATTATAGCCCCGGCGAGCGCCGGGGCTTATCGATTTAACGTTTAGCCCAGCCTGCCGCCTGTTCGCCCGCCAGCGTGCCGAAGAGGATAATATCCGCCACCGCGTTGCCGCCAATGCGGTTGCCGCCGTGGATACCGCCCGCCACTTCCCCGGCGGCATAAGCGCCCGGAATCACACGGCTTTGTTTATCCAGCACTTCAGTCTGCGCGTTGATCGTCACGCCGCCCATGGTGTGGTGAACCCCCGGGGCGATACGAATCGCGTGGAACGGCCCGTCTTTGATCGGGTTACGCAGCGCGGTTTTACGACCAAAATCTTCGTCGTACTGGTTCTCGACAAAGCCGTTGTAGCGCTCAAGGGTCGCCAGAAAAGCGTGGTAATCCATGCCCAGTTTTTCCGCCAGCTCGCGCGGCCCTTCGGCGCTGACGACAAAGCCTTTGGCGATGTACTCGTCGGCGGCTTTATTTTTGGCCCGCACATTCTCATCAAATACGATGTAGGCGTATTTTTCCGGCAGCGCGATAATCTGTGCGGAAACTTTATCGCGGGTTTCCATCTCATTGTAGAAACGGCTGCCGTTCTGGTTCACCAGAATCGCTCCGCCGCCGCGAATGGATTCGGAAATCAGGTACGACGTGGTTTGCTCCACGGTCGGGTGAATCTGAATCTCGCCCATGTCCACGGTGCCCGCGCCGATGCTTTCCAGCAGCGCAATGCCGCCGCCGGTCGCCCCTTTGTGGTTGGTGGTGACAAAGCCCTCCAGATCCGGGCGGTACTGCACCACCATTTTGCCGTTGGCGCTGAAGCCGCCGGTCGCCATCACGATGCTTTTCGCGTGGATGGTCAGGACTTCTTTCTCATCGTTAAGCAGCTGCACGCCGCTCACCGCGCCGTTTTCAAACAGGATCTCAGTGACCGCCGTGTCCATCAGCACGTCAATATTGCGCCTGTTGATGTTGCGCAGCAGGCCGCTTATCAGATAGCCGCCAACCGCCGAGCCGTCACGCGGACGGTGGGTACGGTCAATGCTCATACCGCCGGTGGTGGTGATGTCGTTCAGCATGATGCCGCGATCCGCCAGCCATTCAATCGCCAGCGGCGCGTTTTCAACGAAGCGGTGCAGCAGCTCAGGATTGTTTTTGCTGTAGCCGCCTTTCAGGGTTTCGGCATAGAACAGCTCTTTGCTGTCGTGGATGCCCTTCACGCGCTGGAAGCGGGTTTCAGCGGCGTTCATCCCCGCGGAAGCCTTAACGGTATTGCCGCCGATGCACGGCATTTTCTCGACGATCAGCACGCTCGCGCCCTCGTCATGAGCCTGAATCGCCGCGGCAAGTCCTGCGCCGCCGCTGCCCACGACGACGACGTCATACTGCTGCGGCGCGTTGGTTTCGCCGCTTTCTTCAAACGCCCGCTGCTTGCTGGATTTGATCATCGCTTTGGAAACCGCTTTTTTTACCGCCTCACTCTGGGAGGTTGCCCCGGAAATAGCATCCACAAAAGGCGTGTTGGCGGTCAGAATACGGCCGCGGATCTCTGCAAAGCTGCTGGTAAATTCCACGTCGTCCTGCGGGCCGGAGGCCAGCTCGATTTCTGCGATACGATCCGTTTCCAGGCTGACGTTAATCACCAGTTCATGAATATCGTCGCGCACCGTTTCTTCAAACACGCCCGGTTTAAATTTGGCCGCACCGCCCATGCTCATGTCGCGGATCATCGCTTCGACCAGCGAGAAGCGCCACAGCGGCTCGGGGATGCTCAGCGCTTCGCGCCTGGTGCTGTCCATAAACAGCTCCATCTCTTCGCCGCTGGCTATGCGTGCCGCCCAGTCAGGGTAAGCGATACAGGCGCGGCCCACCGCCACCAGATCGTAGCCGTGATCCAGCGCCTGGTTAACGTCCGCAGCGTTCACCACGCCGCCCACGCCCATCACCGGGATCTGCGCCAGCGTGTCGGAACGCAGCTCGCAGTATCTGCCGATCAGCGGGGTGGGGTCGGTGGTGTCGTTGATGGATGGACGCAGCGAGTAGCCGAGCGAGAAGTGCAGATAGTCGAGGCCGCGCGCCGCCAGTTTTTCCAGCAGGAACAGCGTATCGTCAAAACGGATACCGGGAACCTCAAGCTCTTCCGGGGAGAAGCGGTAGCCGATAATAAACGCGTCGTCCGCGAACTGGCGCACCATCTGATGCGTGATATCCAGCACGGCGAGCGGGAATTTAGCGCGTTTGTCGCGGCTGCCGCCCCATTCGTCGTCGCGCTGGTTGGAGTTTGGGGAGAAGAACTGCTGAATCAGATAGGTGTTTGCGCCGTGAATTTCCACGCCGTCGAAGCCCGCCAGAATCGCACGGCGTACGGCCTCGCCAAACTTAACCACCATTTCAGCCACTTCTTCAGTGGTCAAAGCGACGGGCGTTGCCGCACCGTCGCGAGGAGCCGCCAGCGCGCTTGGCGCAACCGGCGTGCGCCCGCCGATAAGCTTCGGCTCAACCATGCGGCCACCGTGGTAAATTTGCAGAATAGCCTTTGAGCCTGCGGTTTTAATGGCAGAGGCGATTTTCGCCAGCCCGGCAATCTTTTCGTCATTATCGATGCCGATAGCGCCGGGGAACGCCAGGCCGAGGTCGTCGACGAAGCAGCATTCCACCACGATGGTGCCGATGCTGCCCGCTCTGGCGCGATAGTATTCCACCAGCTCGCTGGTGACGGAGCCGTCAAAGTAGCCGGTGCAGGTGGTCATCGGCGCCATCAGCAGGCGATTTTTCAGTTCTGTCCCGTTGGGTAAAGTAAACGGACTAAGCATGCGTTCGTTACTGTTCATCATATCAACTCCAAACTTTTAAAATTTAAACCTTAGAATTCGGTTGCCGACTTTATTTTTTGTTCTATTTTTAAGCCGTGGGCACACAACCAATATAAGACTATTTTTAATTACTAAACTATTTACGTTAGTTAAATAACTATTAAACAAACGCAATAACACTCTTACCTCTAAGGTATTAGTAATTTAAATATAAAACGTTCACAAACCACCAATTAAATATAACAATTTAATTACTTTACATCTCATCCCACACCTTCGATAAAACCCAGCAACCATGCGACTTACGAGCCTGACAGCATGCTAAAAACAGACCTGTAATAGCCAGCCCCCCGCACCCCATGCGTGCCAAATGAGAATTTTTATCGCTAAATAACCTTATATTTAAGTTGGCTATAACTTACCTCAAAAATATTCTAAAGCGCGTTATTTATTGATCTCAATCAATTGCACCCTACTCCGAAAGCGCAATATATAAATATCACTTAATTTCAATTCACCGCCCACCAATGGCGTTGAACCACTATTTCCGCAAGCCGCTAAAAACCGCCTTTAATTAATAAAGAAAGTTAAATAACTAAATAAATCGGCGGCAACGGAAATACAAAACAGAATCCTTAACTACTTATAACGGTGTTTTTATGACTGTAATGACCACCAATCTACCGCCGCTCAAAGCGAGCGCTAAAAAGGCGGGTCGCGACAACCGCTGGATGATGATGGCGCTGCCCGTTATCGTCGCGGTACTGCTGCTCTTCGTGCCGGTGCCAACCGGGCTGTCACCTTATGCCTGGCACTTCTTCGCCATCTTCGTCGGCGTGATTGTCGGCCTGATTTTTGAACCGCTGCCGGGGGCCGTTATCGGCCTGACCGGCATCGTGGTTATCGCCCTCGGCAGCCAGTGGCTGCTGTTCAGTCCGGAACAAATGGCGGCTCCGGGCTTTAAGCTGGCCGGCGCCTCCTTTAAATGGGCGGTGAGCGGCTTTAGCAACTCCACCGTGTGGCTTATCTTCGGCGCGTTTATGTTTGCCGCAGGCTACGATAAGACCCAGTTTGGCCGCCGCCTGGCGCTGATTCTGGTGAAATATCTTGGCCGCCGTAGCCTGACGCTCGGCTACGCCATTACGCTGGCCGACCTGCTGCTGGCGCCGTTCACGCCGTCCAACACCGCGCGCAGCGGCGGAACAATCTACCCGATTATCGCCAACCTGCCGCCGCTGTACGGCTCCAAACCTAACGATCCAAGCTCGCGCAAAATCGGTTCTTACCTGATGTGGGTGGCGATCGCCGCGGCCTGTATCACCAGCTCGATGTTCCTCTCCGCGCTGGCACCAAACCTGCTGGCCCTCGCGCTGGTGAAAAGCATCGTCGGCATCAACATTTCCTGGGGCATGTGGTTCCTGGCCTTCCTGCCGCTCGGCCTGCTGCTGATTCTGACCATGCCGCTGCTGGCCTACTGGCTGTACCCGCCGGAAGTGAAAGTGAACGATGAAGTGCCGAAGTGGGCGAGCCGCGAGCTGGAAAAACTTGGCAGGCTGTCCCGCAATGAAATCCTGCTGCTGGTATTCGTCTGCTGCGCGCTGATGATGTGGATCTTCGCCGCCGCGTGGATTGAACCGGCGCTGGCCGCCCTGCTGGTTATCGTGCTGATGCTGTGGACCGGCGTGCTGAACTGGAACGACATTACCGGCAACAAAGCCGCGTGGAACACCTTCGTGTGGTTTGCCACCCTGGTGGCGCTGGCCGACGGCCTCTCCTCCACCGGCTTTATCGGCTGGCTGGGCAAAGAAGGCGGCGCGCTGATGAGCGGTATTTCTCCGGGCGTGGCGACCATCGTGCTGCTGCTGGCTTTCTACCTGCTGCACTATCTTTTCGCCAGCACCACCGCGCACACCACCGCGCTGCTGCCGGCCATGCTGACCATCGCCTCAACGATTCCGGGCATGAATATGGAAGTCTTCTGCCTGCTGATGGTCACGTCGCTGGGCATTATGGGCATCATCACTCCGTACGGCACCGGCCCAAGCCCGATTTACTACGGCAGTGGCTACCTGCCAACCAAAGACTACTGGCGTCTGGGCAGCATCTTCGGGGGCATCTTCCTGGTCGCTCTGCTGGTGATTGGCTATCCGTGGATGTCGATGATTTTCTGAATCTAATTAAGGCAGACGGCCCTTCAGTTTATCAGGGCTGTCAATCGCCTGAATTGTCGTGCGTTTTCCGACAGTTCATCTTTATGGAGCAATGAGCGATGTCGAACAAACCCTTTTTCTACCAGAACCCGTTCCCGCTGGCGCACGACGAAACCGAATACTATCTGTTGAGCCGCGAGCACGTTTCCGTAAGCGAATTTGAAGGCCAGCCGGTGCTGAAGGTTGAGCCGCAGGCGCTGACCCTGCTGGCCCAACAGGCCTTCCACGACGCCTCCTTTATGCTGCGTCCGGACCACCAGCAGCAGGTTGCGGATATTCTTCACGACCCGCAAGCGAGCGAAAACGACAGGTACGTTGCGCTACAGTTCCTGCGCAACTCTGAGATCGCCGCCAAAGGCATCCTGCCAACCTGCCAGGACACCGGCACCGCGATGATTATGGGCAAGAAAGGCCAGCGCGTGTGGACCGGCGGCGGCGATGAGGCCGCGCTGTCGCAGGGCGTGTACAACACCTACATCGAAGACAATCTGCGTTATTCCCAGAACGCCGCATTGAATATGTATAAAGAAGTGAACACCGGCACTAACCTGCCCGCGCAGATCGATCTCTACAGCGTGGACGGCGACGAATACAAATTCCTCTGCGTCGCCAAGGGCGGCGGTTCGGCGAACAAAACCTATCTCTATCAGGAAACCAAAGCGCTGATTACTCCGGCGAAGCTGAAGGCCTACCTGGTTGAGAAGATGCGCACGCTCGGCACCGCAGCCTGCCCGCCGTATCACGTGGCGTTTGTTATCGGCGGCACCTCCGCGGAATCCACGCTGAAAACCGTCAAGCTGGCTTCCACGCATTACTACGACGGGCTGCCAACCGAAGGCAACGAGCACGGCCAGGCGTTCCGCGACGTGCAGCTTGAGCAGGAACTGCTGGAAGAGGCGCAGAAGCTCGGCCTCGGCGCGCAGTTCGGCGGCAAATACTTCGCCCACGATATTCGCGTGGTACGCCTGCCGCGCCACGGCGCATCCTGTCCGATCGGCATGGGCGTCTCCTGCTCCGCCGACCGCAATATCAAAGCGAAGATTAATAAAGAAGGCATCTGGATCGAGAAGCTGGAAAGCAATCCGGGTAAATACATCCCGGAGGCGCTGCGCCAGGCGGGGGAAGGCGAAGCCGTGCAGGTCGACCTGAACCGTCCGATGAAAGAGATCCTCGCCCAGCTGGCGCAGTATCCGGTTTCTACCCGCCTGTCCCTCAGCGGCACGATAATCGTTGGCCGTGATATTGCCCACGCTAAGCTAAAAGAGCGTCTGGATAACGGTGAAGGCCTGCCGCAGTACGTGAAAGATCATCCGATTTATTACGCGGGCCCGGCCAAAACCCCCGAAGGTTACGCCTCCGGATCTTTAGGCCCAACGACCGCTGGCCGCATGGATTCGTATGTCGATCTTTTACAGTCCAACGGTGGCAGCATGATTATGCTGGCGAAAGGCAACCGCAGCCAGCAGGTGACCGACGCCTGCCGCAAACACGGCGGTTTCTATCTCGGCAGCATCGGCGGCCCGGCGGCGGTGCTGGCGCAGCAGAGCATCAAGAGCCTGGAGCTGGTGGAATACCCTGAGCTGGGTATGGAAGCCATCTGGAAAATTGAGGTGGAGAACTTCCCGGCGTTTATCCTCGTGGATGACAAAGGCAACGACTTCTTCCAGCAGATTCAGAACAGGCAGTGCGCCGGCTGTCATCAGCGCTAGGCGCGAAGGTTGAATAATAATAAAGGCGCCGTTATGGCGCCTTTTTCCGTATTAAAGCTGCGCTAAAGGAACGCGCACGATGCTGTCCGGACCTTTGGTAGAGCGATCTTTGTTAAAGCCCTGCTTTACGGTCACGAACAGCGTTTGTCCGTCTGCGGACAGCAGCAGGCTGTTCGGATGCGGCGGGAGACTAAGCGTTTTCTTCACCGCGTAGCTTGTACCGTCAAGGATCAGCAGCCTGCCGGACTCGCGCTGGGTCAGGTAAATCTCGTTGCGCTTCGCGTTGAATTTCACCGCCAGCGTATCGCCGGTGGCAAGATTCTTGAGCACTTCGCCCGTTTTGATATCCAGCACCAGCGTGGTTTTCGCCTTAGAGTTGTCGGTCACGAACAGGCGGCCCGTCGCGGGGTCTTCGGCCAGGTTCAGCAGCAGCGCCTCTTTCTCACCGAGCGGCTGCCAGCGTTTTTCGATGCGGTTGGTTTTCGGATTGATCACCAGGATTTCGCCGCCGCCGTTCGCCGCGTAAATACGCTGGGTCCGCTCGGAGTAAAGCAGGCCCGTCACCCATTTCCCGGCGTTGTTGATGCGTTTTTTCAGCCGCAGGGTTTTCGCATCAACCACCCAGATTACCGCCGGATCGGCCACGCCGCCGATGTACAGCAGGCCGTCATGCAGAATGATTTCGCGAGCGCCGTACGGGAAGCCCTTCTCGTTGCGCTCTTTGAACATCAGGCGGTTTAACACCTTGCCGTCTTCAACGTTGACGGCGTTGATGCCGCCGTCGAGCGAGTTGGTCACGTACAGCGTCTTGCCAGAAGGATCCATAACCACGCCGAAGTTTTTCAGATCGGTATGCGCCTGGCCGGTGGTTTTCAGCGTCGCCGGATCGAGTTTATATATGACCCCGCCCTGCACGTCCTTAAAGCCCTGCGCGGTCGCCACGTACAGCGCGCCGTTTTGCTGGCTGATGGCCATTTCATAGACGCCTTCGGACAGCTCGCGCTGGATTAAAGGCGTTTTCTGCCCGGCCGTGACGGCTGGAGCGGGTTTGGTTTGTGCTGCCCGGTGCGCGGTACAGCCCGTCAGCGCCAGGGCGACCAGCGCCGCCAGAGCCGTTGTTTTCTTCATCATTAATTATGTTCCTTGTCCCGTCAGAATAAGCACGGCGAGTACGCGGCAAGCCGGACAGGGCTCGCGCACAAAATGGCCGACCACAAATGCAAATGAGAAACATAATCATTTCCTTGCGCAATGTAAAACGGTATTCGCAGCTCCTTCGGCAAGACCCCGTACTTATTAAGTACAATTACAACAGCCGCTTACGAGGAGTAACCTTTTTCCCTCACTCCCAGTACGGACAATCGCCATGACCCAATTGAACCCTTTTACCGCTAAATGGAGCCGGGCCGGGAACCTGCTGTGTCATGGGCACTGGATAATTACCTTTGAGGGCAAAGAGGTGACGCTGCCCGAGCCTTTTCAGGAGAAAGATCTCGGCACCAAAGGCATCTACTCGGTTATCGACCCTGATGACGAGCTGTATCTGGACGGCCTGGACGAAGAGGACTGGATCCTGAAGAACGTTGAGTGGCTCACGGACTGCTTCTTCGAACATCAGATCCCGCTGGACGAAATAAACTACCGCTACTTCTGGCGAGCGGTGAATCCCGAAGACTGGCGCTGCACCAGCTGTGCGGGCTGCATGTAGGTTCAATTTGGCTGACTTCGCGTTTTCGACCACACTTAACGGGCAGGGATTTAAACCCGGCAGATAAATGGATCGGATAACAACAACGCGGAGTGAGGAACGATGAAAAAGATCGCCATCGTCGGGGCGGGACCTACGGGAATTTATACTTTTTACTCGCTGCTGAAAAACCAGACGCCGCTTGCGGTCACCCTTTACGAGCAGGCGAAAGAAGCCGGCGTCGGCATGCCCTACAGCCACGAAGAAACCTCAAAAATGATGCTCGCCAATATCGCCAGCATTGAAATCCCCCCCGTTTTTATCCCCTACATCGACTGGCTGCGCGGTCAGAGCGAAAGCCACCTGGCCCGCTACGGCGTCGAACGCGCTTCATTACACGTTCGCCAGTTTCTGCCGCGCATTCTGCTTGGCGAATATTTTCGCGATCGGTTTCTGGCGCTGGTGAGGCAGGCCAGAGAACAGGGCTTTGAGGTTAACGTGCATGAATCCTGCGAAGTCACCGATCTGCAAGCCACCGCCGAAGGCGTGCGCCTGTGGGCGAAGAACAGCCCGCAGCCGGAAGCGTTCGATCTCGCGGTGATTGCCACCGGGCACGTCTGGCCTGACGAAAGTGAAGCCACCCGCACCTTCTTCCCCAGTCCGTGGTCCGGGCTGATGGAGGCAAAAATCCCCGCGTGCCGCGTCGGCATTATGGGCACCTCCCTGAGCGGGCTGGACGCGGCGATGGCCGTGGCCATCCAGCACGGCTCGTTTATCGAGGCGGAAGATAAAAGCATCAAATTTATTCTGGAGGCGGCCAGCGAAACGCTCAGTATCGATCTCATGTCCCGATCGGGCATCCTGCCAGAAGCGGATTTCTACTGCCCTTTGCCCTACGAGGCGCTGAGCATCGTCACGGCTGACGCGGTTGAGAAAGAGATCGCCGCCGGGCCAGATGGCCTGCTCGATCGGGTATTCAAACTGATGGTTGAGGAAATGGAGCTGGCCGACCCGCAGTGGAGCAAAGATATCGCGCTGAGAGCCCTGGACGCTGACAGTTTCCCGCAGGCCCTGTTCGCCGACCGGCATGAACACGATCCTTTCCGCTGGGCCAAATCAAACCTTGAGGAAGTGGAGCGCAACAAGCGCGACGGGCGTACGGTGCCCTGGCGCTACGCCATTCTGCGGCTGCACGAAGCGGTGCAGGAAATTGTCCCGCATCTGAATGAGCGGGACGGCAAAAGATTCCGCCGGGGGCTAGCCCGGGTGTTTATCGATAACTATGCGGCCATTCCCTCAGAGTCGATCCGCAGGCTGCTGGCGCTGCGCGAGGCGGGGATTATCAACATTCTCACGCTGGGCAAGGACTATAAGCTGGACGTAAAAGAGCGCCGAACGGTGATTACCGCCGAGGATAAAACCTATGAGTTCGACGTATTTATCGACGCGCGCGGGCAAAAACCGCTGAAAACCAAAGACCTGCCGTTCCCGACGTTAAGAAAGCAGCTTATGTCCACCGGCGAAGAAATCCCGGACGTTAGCAAGGATTACACGCTGCGGGAACCCATCGAGGCCAGAGGACGCATAGCGTTTGGCGCGCTGCCCTATCTGATGCACGACCAGCCGTTCGTGCAGGGTCTGACGGTCTGCGCCGAGATCGGTGCGGCGATGGCAAAAGCCATTTCTGAACCTGCCGCCAGGCTGCGCAGCAGGCTGCCGTTTGTGGATATTTAGCAATATCCCAGATCGAAACTGAGCTGCGCCAGCATGTATTTTGCCGAACCGTGGGCATTAGGCCGCCAGAGCGCAACCGGCGGATAACACCAAAGGTAAAAGGTGATAATACGTTTCATCGTGAAAGATCCGCGATCATTCCCGTTGGATATCAAGGAGCGAACAAGGAGCCACAGCGGCAAACTATTAGGGCGACGACTTAGGGTGCCAGGTAGTTTTACTTAGCAACGCTGACTTCTCCGGCAGTCACCTCGCTGATTTATCGCAGCACTTCTTATATTTCTTGCCGCTTCCGCAGGGGCAGGGCTCGTTGCGTCCGATTATTTGTGGCTCTCTTGTCTGCTCCTGTGCCAGCCACTGCATGATGGCGGGCATTGGATATCCCTCGTCCAACAGCTCCCGCCAGACGTTCATATAGCGGGTAATATGCCGGAAGAAATGTTTATAACCTGCGCAAAGGTAGCTGTGTCCGGGATGCCCGGACGGCGAGACGGCAAAGCGATGTTTCGGGCAGCCGCCGTGGCAGGCAAAGCGGTATTCACAGCGGCGGCAGTCGGCGGTTAACGTTTCCCGCTTCGCCTGCCCAAAGGCAATGGCCCGCTCACCGTTGTTTAATTCGCGGATGCTGTGCTGATGGATATTCCCCAGCAGATGCTCGGGATAAACAAAATGGTCGCAGTTATAAAGATCGCCATTCGATTCAAGGGCAAACGCGTGCCCGCAGGATTCGGAATGCACGCACAGCACCGGCGGCTGTCCGGTCCAGGCCGCCAGCGCCACGTCAAACATCTGCACGTAAACCCGGTCCACGTCACGGCGGATCCATATATCGAAAATTTGGTTCAAAAACTCGCCGTACTGCCATGAAGGCACCGTCCACGGCGCAAGCGTCGCGGCGCTTTCCCCCGGCATCACCAGATTAAGAACGGTCGATTCTTGCGTGCTCATTCGTTCGACCAGCGGGATAAACTGGATATAGCGAGACCCCGCAGCCAGCAGAAATTCATACACTTCCCGCGCGTGGCCAACGTTATGCTTCCCAACGACCGTGAGCGTGTTGAATTCGACCCTGTGCGAGGCCAGCAGAGCCATCGCCGCCGTCACCTGTTCATGCGTGCCCTTTCCGGCGCGATTAACCCGATACTGATTATGCAGATGCGCCGGACCGTCGATCGACAGGCCAATCAGGAATCCGTGCTTAGCGAAGAAGCTGGCCCACTCGTCGTTGAGCAGAATACCGTTGGTTTGCAGAGAATGGGTAATACGCTTGCCGCCCGCGTAGCGTTCACACAGCTCAACCACCCGATGAAAAAACGGCAGGCCCATCATGGTTGGCTCGCCGCCCTGCCAGGCAAAGCTGACGGTTTCGCCGCTTTGGGCCGCGATATGCTGGCGAATGAACAGCTCAAGCGTTTCATCAGACATCCGCCAGTTCTTGTTGCGCTCGGGATAAAGCGCCTCTTTTTCAAGATAAAAGCAGTAGGTGCAGTCTATATTGCATACCGATCCGCTCGGCTTGGCCATCACGTGGCAGCCCGCTACAGCCATGTCAAAAATCTCCTGTCGCCAGCAGATTGAGCAATGCTGGCAGGGCGAGTGAAAGGGATATCAGGCACAGCACCAGGCTTATCAATCGCTTAGCCAGCACAGAGGACGGCGTGGTCGCTTCCTTTTGAGCCATCATCGTTTTCTGCCTGCGCCAGGAGATACCCACCAGCATCAGCGCCAGAATGGCCCCCACACCGCTTAGCACGCAGGAAAAGAGATCGCCGCGGGCAAACGCAACGCGAACCGCAACCAGTGAGAATATCAGCACGGTGAACGCGGTTCGGTGCCAGGCAAGCGCGGTGCGCTCTGGCTGCAAACCCGGATCGCGCGGCGGGAAAACGTTGTTCATAACAGTATCAGGGCCGCCAGCGTCAGCAGGCTCGCCGCCGACAGGCCGCAGCTGAGCCAAAACAATATTCGCGGGTAGGTCAACTCGGCGTCGTTGCGCATGGCCCGTTCGTTCCGCGCCCAGCGTCGCCAGGCGTACCAGGCCAGCACGGCGGCAATAATCCCTAAGGCCGCCACCAGCAGTTCACGAAACTCGGAGGGTGCCAGGTCGGGGGCAAGCTGATCTATCCCAATTGCCGCGGCCATAAACGCCAGCGCGGTGCGGATCCAGGCCAGAAAAGTGCGCTCGTTTGCCAGGGTGAAACGGTAGTCCGGCGCTTTGCCCTGCGTGCGCCAGCTCATCGGCTATTCTCGACGATATACTGATAACAGCTGGCAAGGTGTTTGGACACGCCAAACTCAACCAGTTCGCCACGGTCGTTATACCCCCGGCGGGATTTCACCAGAACGGGCTCGGCGGGGCTGATGGAAAGGATCTCGCAGTCCACCGCAGTTGGCAGCTCGGCGGTAATAATATCCTGATAGCTATCGATATTTTCATTATGCTGCTCGAGCAGGCTATACAGGCCTCCCACGAACGCCTCCAGGCTGAATACCCCCAGTCTCGGCGTGAGCCAGATATAGTTGACCTGCGCGGGGAGCTCATTTTCCCGGAAAATCGTGCGCACCAGCCGCTGAATTTTCGTTTCGCCGTCCAGCCCAAAGGCGCTGGCGACTTCTGCGGGCGGAAGGAGCAGCTCCAGCGTCAGGTTGTTACGTGAAATCGGCCGCTGCTGCTGGCCGTCCACCAGCCGGATGCGGGCCTTAATATCCTGCTTTTCAGACGTGCTGATGACCATGGTGCCGATCCCGGCCTGGCGTTTCACCAGCCCTTTCGCGGCCAGCTCGGCCAGCGCGCGTCGCGCCGTAATCCGGCTTACGCCAAAGCGTTCTTCAAACTCGGCCTCGGTGGGTAAAACGTCGTTCTTTTTATATTCCCCGGCCTTAAAGCGGGACAGCAGGATGTCGTAAAGCTGCGCGTACAGCGGTTTCGCGCCGCGAGAGTAATCCAGTTCTTCTTTCATTAACTTCCACTCCTTTTCCCCGGCGGCACCCGCCGCCGGGCTACTGCTCAATCCAGACGCATCTCTAATGCCATCTTATAGTACACGCTCTGATGCTGCTCTTCCGGAACCTCGTTCTGCACGAAGTCCCACAAATTTTCCTGGTTCCAGCCCGGCTCGGAGCAAGTTTTAAGCCGCTCAGCCAGCGCATGCTGCCCGCTGCCCTCAAGATGTTGCAGCAGCGCGAACAATCCGTAGCGAACCTTTGGCGAGAATGCCGCCAGCTCCGGCAAAAGATGCGGATCCCGCCCCAGCAGTTCGCTGCCCGCATCGTCCAGGCTATAGCGGCCATACAGCTCTTCAGGCGCATCGCTTTGCTTCATCATGTCCACCATGCGATCGCGCAGGCGCTGCGCCGCAGCGCTATCCTGACTTTGGGCCAGCTGTGCAGGATTTTCTGCCAAATCGTATAAACGATGGCCGAAGCGATCGGCATCCCGGGTCATTACCGATTCAGCGGGCACCTTCATCACCGGGCAGCCTTTGGTAAAACCAAATCCGGGGTGCAGCTCGATATTTTGCAGTTCTGCCGGCGTGAAGCGCCGATTTATACGCGTAGGCATCAGAGTGTACTCATACAGCCCGTCAAGGCCCTGTACGGTGGGCGAACGCATATACACGTAGCGACCGTCGGTAATATTAACGTGGCAACCATGATAGCCAAACAGGGCGTGATCGCGCACCGGCGTATCGTCGCGCAGCGCCGGAAGCAGAGAAACGCCCTGCATGTCCGCCGGTTTTTCCACTCCGAAGGCGTCAAGCAGCGTCGCCGGAATATCAATGGTCTGCGCCAGCGCCTGCCTGGATTCTCCGGCGCAGGGATATTGCGGATGCCACATAAAGAAGGGGATGTTTGCCACTTCGTTATACAGCGGCATGATGTTTTTCCCCCACCATTCATGCTCGCCGAGCAGGAAGCCGTGATCGGTATTGACGATCAGCATCGTATCCTTCCACAAATCGTAGCGGTCCATGTAGTCCAGCACGCGGCCCACGTAGGCATCGACCATCGTCAGCAGCGCTTTGTAATATTTCTGGATGGTGCTTTTGCGCTCTTCGCTTTCGGTCACAAAATAATAGGGCGCCCAGCCGTCAAACTCCGCCGGATCCTCAATGCCGTACATCCTGAGATATTTTTCCGGTACGAAGAACGGTTCGTGAGGATCGAAACACTCGAGCTGTAAAAACCAATTATCGCTGGCGTGGTTGGTATCGATAAACGCCAGGCCTTTACCGATCGTTCTCGCCAGATGATGATCTTCTTCATTCTGCATAAACTGCACGTTGATCTGATGCTGCACCCGGCTGGTCACGCGCCGCTGCTTAATCTCTTCCGGTTCGCCGGATTCATAGCGATATTCTGGCTTATCGACCACGCCTTTCCAGGCGTCGCCCTCCTGCCCCCGAACAAACTCGTAGGTGCTGTAGCGTGGATGATAGGTCGCTCCGCCGTCGCGCCAGTAGTGTTTATGGTCAGTCACCAGATGCGTGTGGATACCGTTTTTCTTCAGCAGCTCCGGCATCGAATCGTCAAAGGGCTCCAGCGGCGACCAGCCGCGGTGCAAAAAATTATAGCGCCCGGTATGGAGCTCACGTCGGGCGGGCATGCACGGCATGCTGCCGACGTAAAAGTTATCAAATCGCGCCGTTTTCTCTTTCAGCCGCTGAAAATTTGGCGTAATCGCGCTGTCATTTCCGTAGGCGGACAGCAGGCGTTTATTCAGCGAATCAAACATCAGCATTATTGCTTTCATTTTTTATTCTCCCTTATTACCCGTCATGTCGTTTCTTTGTCGTAGCCGCGTACTTTGCCAACAATGTAAGTCAGCACAAAAGCCGCCGCGCAGCCGACAAGCCATGAAAGGATGTACTGTAGATATTTACCGTCGGCGATGAGCGGCAGGGCTGACAGCCCGGCAGCGCCCACGCCGTTGGTGGAAACGCCAAGCAGCACAACCATCATGCCGCCAAACCCTGCACCGATTGAACCGGTGATAAACGCGAATCCGGCCGGAATGTTAACGCCGAAAATAGTCGGCTCACCGACCGCGAGGATGGAGGTAGGAATCGCCCCTCTGGCGATTTTTTTCATCACCGGATCGCGCGTCAGCAGCAAAACGGCCGTTGCGGCCCCCACCATTCCCGCGTTGGACATGATCTGGATGGCAAACAGCGGCGCATGCCCGGTGGCGTTAATCATTTCAATATGAATAGGGAACAGCCCGTGATGCAGACCAAGCGAGATCAAAAACGGGAATAGCGCCGACAGCACGAAGCCCGCCGCCATGCCGCCGTTGGTCAGCAGCCCATTAAGCCCGTGCAGAATACCGTCCGAAACGATGCCCGCGGCGGGCATGATCGCAAACAGGAGCGCGCTGCCCATAATCAGCAGCACGAGGGTTGGCGTGACCACAACATCGAGTACGTCCGGCACCACTTTGCGCACCTGCTTTTCCACGAGGCACATCAGCCAGACGCAGAAGATCACCCCAATTAGCCCGCCCTGCCCCGGCTGCAGGCCAAGCAGGGAAAGCTGCGGCGCAATGGTCATCGCCCCAAGCAAACCGCCCATTATAATGTTGCCATCAAACTCGCGGGCCGCCGTTACGCCCGCGTAAATCGCCAGAAAACCGAACAGCGATTTCGCCAGGATATCCAGGAAGTGGCTCAGGCCGAGTAAATGACGCTGATCGAGGACAACCTGCGTGGGGGAGAGATCGCCCAGCGCGGCGATATGATTTGCCATCGCCCAGGAAGCCGCTGAGTTCACCAGCACGTTATTCAGGCCCATCAGGATACCGGCGGCAATCAGCGCGGGCAGAATCGGCACAAATATATTGGCAATGTGCTTCAGAATAACTTTGGTGCGCGTCTGCTTTTTGGCTTTGTCACGCGCCTGTTTGGCGCGTAGCTCAACGGCGCTAAGCGGTACATCAGATGAGGGCTGCCCTTTCAGTAAGTCGTTAATAATGGTAGCCACTTTTGTTGATTTTCCCGGGCCAACAATCACCTGCAACGTGTCGTCTTCCACCACGCCCAGCACGCCTTCAATACCTTTGAGCGCCGGCATATCCACCTGAGTTTGATCGGCTATCGTCATCCGAACCCGGGTCATGCAGTTGGTGACGTGAATAAAGTTTGCTAAGCCTCCGCAGTGCTTAACGATGGCATTGCCCACCAGGTTGTAGTTCATACAGAGATCCTTTTTGTTATTGTCATCTCCATTTGTTATAACAATATAATGTTATCATGTTTGTGAGCCGTCTCATAAAAGCCTTTTTGGTTAATAAATATGTTCAAACCGGCATTTTCAGCAGACAAGGAGTCCAGATCGCACCCTGGCAGGTACCAGTGGTTTTGTATGAAACAAAACTTTTATGTGCTGTCGATAACAGCATTTGTGCTCTTATTTTTAGGAACTCAGGTCCATCCTGCGGTTGAGGCTGAAAAAAGATCAAAAGACTATTCCCACAGAAGACGAAAGTGGTAACTCCCACCGCCTTATCTATCCTCCCCTTAGGCATACAAACGCTCTGAAACACAGCCATAAAAATACAACTCATTGTTAAGCAATTGATTTTTAAAATATACAATTCACTACTCATTAATAAAAATTATATCAATTTTATTAATGAATCAGACCAGCCTAAATTTATTTTAAGTTCATTAATGGGTTTTTTACGATTTGTGAAGTCGATCATTTAAGAATGACAAGAGCATATTTTTTTGTTAAAAAAATGTTATTAGCAATGTTTTTTATTTATTATCAGAAACAAGAAAATTCTTAAACCAATTGAAACAAATACAGTTGTCTGGATTCGGACTAATAGTCAATGATACGTTGTTTCTTAATATCCCTTCACCGCATAATCCTGCTTGTCATAACAGCAATGTAATGACTGAAATGCATTTTGAATTGATGGAACAACATAAGATTATGTCCCCGAGGAGGGATGACAAATGCACTCTTGGAAAAGCAAACCGGTTTTATCGAAATTAGCAATTGCCTGCACGGTTGCAATTGCATCCCAGGCTACGGCAAGCGTAGATGTTTCAAACTCTCAGTATCCAACGTTCAGCTACGATGTAGGCGTTAAATATCAGGGATATGCGGGCTGGAACAATTACGGCTTGGACAGCATCTATAACGGCAACATTTATCCAATCATTAATAACGCTAACGTTGAAGGCGTTATTTCCACTTATTACCTTGATAATGGCGACGCAGCAAATACCAACCATAATTCATTAACTATCAGCAACAGTAAAATTCACGGCATGATTACTTCCGAGTGTATGACAACGGAATGTGTCAATGGGAACCGTGGTATTGATGGTTATGTTTACGATCGCCTTGCTTTGACGATTGATAATTCAACGGTCGACGATGATTTTGAACACTTCAATTATTACGTTCAAAACGCCGACGGCACTTATACTACTGCCACTTATGATACGTTTGATTTAGGCACCGCCATTACGCTTAATCAAGAATCCGATATCGTTATCAAAAATAACTCCCATGTTGCAGGTATTACTCTTACTCAGGGATACGAGTGGGAAGATACTTTTGATGTGACGCACGTTGATGGCGTAAACAACCCGAAAAACTTCACCAATACCGTTTCAATTTCAGATTCCGTACTGACTTCCGGCTCCCTGACCGATCAGGGTACCAACGGATTCTACGGCCGTACGGGCAAGGCCAGCGATTATAGCGGCAATGGTACAGCTGACGATGTCGCGCTTGCCGTTATCGCCAGTCAGGCTGCCGATAACGCAATGAAAACCGACGTTAACCTTGATAGCTCAACGCTTAACGGTGACGTGCTGTTCGTCAGCAGCTTTGATGAAAACTTTGGCGGCTACGATCGCACGACCTTCGATGCTAACGGCATACCGGTAACGACTCACGTTAAAGCCTATGACACTAATGCGGACGGGATTCTGGATTCTAACGGTTGGGATAACACCGACTCGCTGAACCTGACTTTAAACAACGGCAGCAAGTGGATCGGCGCGGCAATCTCCGACGTTGAAGCGACCGCCGAGCTTTACGACGTGGCGGCAAACAGCATCTGGCCTTCTTCCGTATACGGTATTAACGACGCTAACAGCGCCTTCAACGAAGGTTCTCACGTCAACGGCAATGCCGTTTACCAGAGCGGCCTGTTTAATGTTGCGCTAAATAATGGCTCCCAGTGGGATACCCGTAACGCGTCTAATATCGATACTTTGACGGTGAACAATGCTTCACTGGTTAACGTGGCTGATTCAAGCCTGCTGTCTGACAGCATCACGCTGACCAACGGATCTTCCCTGATCGTCGGCCATGAAGCTGGCGTGGCAACGGATCGCTTAAATATCGACGGCCGCAGCTCCGCAACCCTGTCTCAGGAAAGCGCAAACCTTCAGGCTAACACCATCGCCGTGAGCAACCAGGGCGAGCTGGCGCTTGGCCAGGGTCAGCTCGCCACTGATAAAGTGATTCTGAGCGACGACGGCGTGCTGAACGTTGCCAGCCGTGTTTATGCGCTGGACGCGGATCTGAACAACGCCCGCTATGTCACAAACGATACCCGCAAGGCTGAATACGATCGCGGCGTGATTGCGCTGAACTCGGACGGTCACCTGGCCGTCAACGGTGAAGTTTCAGGTAACTTCAAGGTTCGTATCGATAACGCTAACGGCGCGGGCTCCGTGGGTGATTACAACCACAAAGAAATTGTTCGCGTCTATGACAACAACGCCGCAACGGCAGCCAGCTTCACCGCGGCTAACCATGCGGACCTGGGTGCTTATACCTACGGTGCAAAACAGTACGGCGACACCGTTGTTTTGCAGCAGGAACGTCTGACCGACTATGCCAACATGGCGCTAAGCATTCCTTCTGCTAACACCAATATCTGGAACCTGGAGCAGGACGCGCTGGCAACTCGTTTAGCCAATGGCCGTCACGCTCTGTCCGGTGATACCGGCGGCGCGTGGGTGACCTACCTGGGCGGCGGTTTCTCCGGCGATACCGACAAGCTGAACTACGACCAGAGCGTGAACGGCATCATGGTTGGTCTGGACAAGCAGATCGACGGTGGCACTGCCAAGTGGACAGTGGGTGCCGCAGCAGGCTTTGCTAAAGGCGACATCAGCGACAGAAGCGGAAGCGTAGATCAGGACAGCCAGTCTGCCCGTATCTACTCCTCGGCTCGTTTCCAGAACAATATCTTCCTGGATACCACTCTGAGCTACAGCCACTACAGCAACGACCTGACTGCGCGCATGAGCAACGGCACTGCGGTAAGCGGCGATGTGACCTCTGACGCATGGGGCGCGGCGATTAAACTGGGCTACGACTGGCAGTTTAACGAGCAGGGCTATCTGACGCCTTATGCCAGCATTTCCGGTCTGTTCCAGGACGGCGACAGCTATCACCTGAGCAACAACATGTCCGTCGGCAGCCAGTCTTACGACAGCATGCGTTACGAGCTGGGCGTGGATGCGGGTTATACCTTCAACTACGGTGGCGATCAGGCTTTGACTCCGTACATGAAGCTGGCCTACGTATATGACGATGCAAGCAATAAAGCCAAAGTTAACGGTAACTCTATCGATAACGGCGTTGAAGGTTCAGCGGTACGCGTTGGCCTGGGCGGACAGTTCAGCTTCACTAAGAACTTCAGCACCTACGCAGACGCTAACTACCTGGGCGGCGGTGACGTCGATCAGGATTGGGCAGCTAACGTTGGCGTGAAATATACCTGGTAATATTTCTGGCAAGTCACAACGGCTATAAAACTAAATGAATGCCTGCCCCGCAAGGGGAGGCATTTTACTTATCATGACCAGAGAAATGGATTTTCTATGATTGCTAAGCCACTGCACCAACTGGAATATATTCGTGAGGGACTGGCCGAGGGCGGAGAATACTTCAGCCTGCCGGCCAATAGCGAATTACCCTTGATTAATGATGATGGCGACAACGTCATATTTTATATTAAAGAAGGCTGTGTAGCGCTGCATCGTGAAACGGACGACCTGCTGATTGATTATGTCCCGTCCCCAACGCTTCTTGGTCTGGATATGGCTTTTATTCATTCTGAAAGCAAATACCGCCTGGTGACCAAAACGGTATGCAGCGGTTTCTTTATCAGAGTGGATAAAGCCGCGGAGCTGATTGCCCGGCATCATCTATGGGATAAGTCTTGCTTCTGGGTTGCTTACATGATGCGCTTTTATGAATCCAGAGATGAGTTTTACATCGGCACCAGCTCTTATTCTCAAATAAGATCGACGCTGTTAGCCATGGAAGACTGGCCCACTGACCTGCGCGTGCGCACCGGCGTTATCGATCATATTCAGAAGAAAACGAATATCTCTCGCTCGGTTATCGCCGAGGTATTATCCGCGCTACGCAAAGGGAATTATATTGAGATGAATAAGGGCAAGCTGGTGTCCGTTAATCGGCTGCCAAATAACTATTAAAAAAGGAGCTTAACCTGAATTAAGCTCCTCCTTTCCGGCATCTTACTCAAAGACTAAATAGCTGCTCAACCGCCGCTGACTCAGGCATTGCTGACCGGTTTTGGCTCGCTCTTCACCTGAGCGTTTTCCAGCATGCGGCGCACCGGAACAATCAGAATTGTCAGCACCGCGGCGCAGATCAGCAGCGCGATAGAGCAGCGAGCGAAGAGATCCGGCAGCATATCAAGCTGGTCGGCTTTAACGTGGCCGCCAATCAGACCTGCCGCCAGGTTGCCCAGCGCGCTGGCGCAGAACCAAAGCCCCATCATCTGGCCGCGCATTCTTTCCGGGGCCAGCAGCGTCATGGTCGCCAGGCCAATCGGGCTCAGACACAGTTCGCCGAGCGTTAACATCAGGATGCTGCCCACCAGCCAGAACGGCGATACGCCGGCCCCGCCGTTGCTCAGCACGTCCTGTGCGGCCAACATCATGATCCCAAAGCCTGCGGCTGCACACAAAATACCGATAACGAATTTAGTCATGCTGCTTAGACGCACGCCGTTGCGCGCCATCATCGGCCATGCCCAGCTAAACACCGGCGCTAACAAAATAATGAACAGCGCGTTGATGGACTGGAACCACACCGCTGGGATTTCAAAATCGCCGAACGTGCGGTTGGTGTAGTCGTTGGCAAACAGGTTGAACGAGGTTGGCTTCTGCTCAAACGCGGACCAGAAGAAGGCCGCGGAGACCAGCAGAATAAAGCAGACCAGCAGCCTGGCGCGCTCTTTGCGGTTCAGCCCGGCAAACACAAACAGGTAGATAAAGTAGAGCGCCACCGAGGCGGCAATCACGTAAACCAGCACGCTGGCGACCGCGACAGGGTTAATCACGATGATACCCTGAGCGATGAGCGCGACGATCGCGGCCACGCCAACGGTCAGCGCAAGCAGCCAGGCTCCCACGCCGTTTTTCTTTGCCACCGGGCTGTTCCAGGTTGAGTCCAGACCGACTTCGCTGTCGTAGCGCTTCATGGCCGGAACCGCGAACACGCGGAAGATAACCAGCGCCACCAGCATCCCGATGCCGCCGATGCCAAAGCCCCAGTGCCAGCCGTGGGTTTTTATCAGCCAGCCGGAGATCAGCGGCGCAATAAACGAACCCATATTAATGCCCATATAGAACAGCGAGAAACCGCCGTCCCGGCGCGCATCGCCCTTCTTATACAGCGTGCCCACCATGACCGAAATACAGGTCTTGAACAGGCCAGAACCGAGAACGATAAACATCAGGCCGATGAAAAACAGGCTGTCGCCCATAAAGGCGGAGAGCGCGATTGAAAGGTGGCCGAGCGCAATAAGAATCGATCCGTACCAGACGGCGCGCTGCTGGCCGAGCCAGTTATCCGCCAGCCAGCCGCCCGGCAGCGCGGCCAGGTACATGCTGCCGGCAAAGATGCCCACGATAGCCGAGGCGTTTTCACGCGCCAGGCCCATGCCGCCGTCGTAAACGGTCGCCGCCATAAACAGGATCAGCAGCGGGCGAATGCCGTAGAACGAGAAGCGCTCCCACATTTCAGTGAAGAACAGCGAACCGAGCGGATAAGGATGGCCGAAGAACGTCCGGCTTTCAGTTTGTTTAGCAGAGGAATGCATAAAGAGTAAATTCTCCCGAATAAAGCGTGTTGTGATGCTTCAAAGCAGCGAAATGCACGGCAGCCCTTTCTTAACCCGGCCGCTCTTTTTACATTCAGCTAGATGTTAATTAACCATTTGATAACTGGCCGCTGGATTTGTCTAGTGCCAGAGCGGGGACTTTAAGATAAAAATTCGACGATTGTCTAGTTTTACAGATTTTATGTCGGCCTTATGCGGATAGTGATTGACATAATCTTGCAGCCCAGGTTGTCGATAATTATTCTTATTTAACAGGGTGTTAGCGAGAAAATTCTTAGTTATCTACAAAATTGAGCAGGAAGAGTGCAACGCCTCAAGCGCAACAACTTTTCTGTGGGAAATACACCGCATTCTGCGCATTAGCGAGTGGGTTAACAAATAGCGTTTACGATATAGTCTGCCCGCTATGGCAAAATCTACAGCCAGGTTTCACAGACTGAAAATCTATAGGGGAACGCCTAATAATATTTTAGGCGTCAGCGTTTTAGCACACTGTTTTATGTCAATGGTAGCTTAGACGGGGCAGCCTTCGGGCTGGCCGGTTTCCTTATAGGCCGGTACTGCGAACCCTGCCTGGGCCACCACCATGAATTTCGCAGCTCCGGCGGTGGTCATCACCACTAGTAAGGAGATGCAAATCAAAACATCTCATAGCCTCCACCTCCAGACAGGCTGACATCCCGCCGACATCATTGCCGTCGATCGCAAAAAGGTCCCACGCTGGTAGGCCGTCACGAGCAGCAGGATTAAGCTCTTCCACGCCTGCCAATACACTAACCGCCCGTGGGAAAAAGGTGGAAAGCGCATTAGCGAAGCAATTGGCGTTACGGCCAGCACCATTTGGCCAGGCCGATATTTTAAACCGGCTGCTCGCGAACCTGTTGACCGGCCAATATGGGAATGGAAGTAAGTGAATGGGTAAGAGCTCCAGGTAAAGCACTCATATTTAATATTTTCTAAAGTAAGAAGGACGAGCGGGATTCTTACGAATAATATTTCCTTAATAACTGTCTTGCCTCTTCCCGTATATCATCCGTTACACGATTCGATGCAGCAATCAACTTTAAGGCCTCTTCACCGGCCCCTGCCGCAATGATGGACCTGGCTTTGCTCGTACGGCTTCCACAGCTTTTCTCTGTGTAACTTTCTCTTTTGTGCAGCAATTCAATCAGATCGCTACGTGATATCGTCGCGCTGGCAAACCCGCTGTAATAACTTACAAAGCACCCCATACCGATAGCTTTGAGATGCGAACGTAACTTTTCGTCGACCATTAATAAACCTTTTGTTAGCTAAGGAGGAAATTGTCGTCCCTTGAATGTCAGATTAACCAGCCTGTGTGATGAGCTCAAGAGGTCCAGGTAATAAATGTTGTTATCTCCTTCTAGCCAGATAACCACTTAATATTCCCCTGGAAAGAATAACTCTCACTTATGTCCAGCGCATTTGGTAAAAAGAAAGGGGAGATTCTTGTTTCAATGTGAAATTATATGCCATTGATCTCATTTTGGTCCAGTTTCAAAATATGGAAAACACCAAGTTTGCGGGGAGCTAAAACAAGCGTACAGAGAGGCAAAAAAAAACAGGAGAGAATATCCCACCTCAATCATACAAATACTTTGATGATAAGTTAGTAAGACTTAAAAAGATGTCGAATTTCATCGGTAAGCCATTTTGTAATAGGTGGGTGTTTTAACTGCATGCGTTGTATAATAGCATAACGACCAACAGGTAAATCCTCCATTACATTAATTATCGATAATTTACCCCCCAGATACTCATTCTCCATTATTTCTTTTGGCCCCAAGGAAAGATAGCCTTCATTAAGAATCAATTGCTGTGCAATCGCTATTGAATCTCCATATAAAATAGAACAGTCTGGCCCTTTACCATAAGGGAAAAGATTCCTTTCAAGGGCGGCAAATATTTGCACGCCACCTCCAGGAAGATACCATTTGTTATTTTTTAGCTCATTGAGTGACTGACTATTAAGTAGAGGGTGTCCTTTACAGCAAAAAATATAGAAAGGTGCATTGGTAAGATACTCAACGTAAAATTCATCGAGAGAAATATCTGGCATAGTCATACCGACAAAGAAACTCATTTTACCCGTACGAACTAAATCGGCCATAGCTGAAAACTGTCCTTCTATGACACTTAATTTCACCTCTGGATATTTATCCTGAAAACGTTTGATAATCCCTGGCAAAATTCCATAGGCAGGTAAATGTGAGCATCCAAAGCGAATCGCAACCTGCGAAACGTTGATAAACTGCCCAACATCTTCAACTCCACGCTCTAACTCATCCAGAACCCGGTTCATACAGGGTTCAAAAATCTCTCCTATCGCGGTCAACTGGACGCCATGCATACCGCGTTTTAGTAAAGGTGAACCAACAATAGCTTCCAGCTCCTGGAGGCTGCGAGAGATGGCTGATGGTGTCTGGTTCGTCGCTATAGCGGCAGCGCGAATGCTTCCGGAATAAATAACCGCGCGTAAGTTCTTAAGTTGATTGGTTTTAGGTAAATTATACATTTTTATCCTTTGGACCTCGCTGCTAATGAGAAACAGGCGTTGAAGGGGCCAGGCAACCGACTGTCAACTCGGTGAATTACGCTATCTCAGACGGATTAATTCTTATATTTAGTAAAGAACATCTCCAAGTTTAAAGCCAGCGCAGTCATAAAATTATTTATACCTGGTGTAAAACATTATCTAAATATGAGCGACAAGAATTACCTTTACTATGAAATTCATTTTTGCATAGCTTCATTACGGCAGAAGTAGGTTCGCAAGCAATAATGAACAAAAAATGTATTACTACAGTTCAGTTTTTTTGCAATTGATATTGTTGATGCCTGAAGGGTTTTCATTTGGATATTTCTGTTCAACGTTATACTTTTTAGACGTGATGTACCAATCATATTAATGGCGATCAGCCTCTCTCTTGGATTCAGTTTTTCCAGCCCGTACAGTTTTAATAACGCGTCCATAAACTGAACTTTGTTTTTTAATTCAACATTTCTTAACAATTTAAATAGCATTGATATGTTGGCATTTTTTTTCAAATCTACCATATCACCTAAGATACTTGACAACAGACCACCACCCCCACAAACAATAATACTCATGTCTACCAGACTTATTTCTTCTACACTGCGATAAATATGCATAATAGAATGATAAGACTGGATATCAATAATACATAGTGGATGAGTCACACGGCGATCTGGTAATGTCTCCATGAATGGATGATCAAAAATACACTCAATTGCTTGCTTAAAAAAAACATTTTCACTTAATACATAACATCTCATTATACGCACAGGCCTCGAACAAGAGAGCTTCTAATATTTTTGCTATTAAACGCATTTAAAAAGGGCCATTAATGACTCGCTATGTAACTGGCGATTGAAATCAGTATAATAGGCCCATTTAATTAATTTTCTATTAATGTGGAGATCAGAAACTATAGTTAATTCCTGATGTGACGCTCCAGCGCTGCTCCATGTCTTTCCCATTCACATAGTTGACGTTGATTCCTGCCGAGAGTCTGTCAGTGAGCTGGGCGTCAACCCCAGCACCGTATCTCATTCCAGTCGTATTAACGGTGTTATTCAGCCCGATACCATTAACTTTCACCTCATTGTTTTGTACAAATTCTTTGCCACCCGCCACCGTGAGATAAGGTTTGACTATGACAGAACCGATGCTGGCCATCGTATTGACATCCACACCGGTCTCGCCGCGCGTAGACCAGTAACGGTCACTTTTCACTATCATGCCATTATCAAGTTTCTGGCTGACTCCGGAAATAGTATGGGTATCCATCTTAGCAAATGGGGTCACGGTGATTTTTTCTGTAACTTTTGCACGATAACCGGCCTTGCCGGTGCCTCCCAGAGACTTTTGGCTAAATCCACTTGCCGTGCCAGAGCCGTCCGATGCAATAACTTTTAGCTTACTTTTATGGTGTCCAGCCCCAAGAGTAGCACTGAAGAACAATCCATTATCAAGATCCATTACCCCATAGCCCATCAGGGAGGTACCATTCATCATTGATGACGAACCCATGTCGTCGAATCCTTTCAGGCGGCTGCTGTCATGCAGCACTGCTGCACCTACCGTCAATTGGCCACCGTTGATTTCAAGATTCTTGTCTGCCCCAAGGGCCACACCGTTCAGGGTCTGGTTAAAAGTCGAACTCATCCCGGCCTTTCCGGCCCAATTTGTGCCATAGTAGCTTCCCCATACCCCAGCTCCCTGCGACTTACCGGACACATTCATATGACGCTGCACGGTCTGCGTCTGGGTGCTCCACGCAGCCAGCGGGGCCACAAGGGCTGCCAGAGATGCATTCGCGGCATTGGACAGTGCCTGTCCAGTATCAGGTTTCAGGCCCCATTCGATATTCGGCGTTTCTGGCTGCTCTGGTGTTCCTGGCTGCTCTGGTGTTCCTGGTTGCTCTGGTGTTCCTGGTTGCTCTGGTGTTCCTGGTGTTCCTGGCTGTTCTGGTTTTACTGGTGTTTCTGGTATTACAGGGGGAATTTTACTGCCTGAAATCATCCACTCACGATCGTCCGCTAATTCAGGGTTCAGGAGGACAAGTTCATATTTGTACGCACCTATATCAACTGCCTTAGAGGTTATATTAAGATTACCAGTATTGACGGCGATAATCGTGTTACCTGTGTTCTCTTCCAGTTCCTTACCATTACTTTTTATACCTACATCAAGATCACCCTTGCCTATAGAAATGTTCAGACGTGATTTACCATCAATAAGCAAACGTCCATTATCGGAGTTGAATTCGTCAACGTTAACCGTAGCCCCTCCCGTCAGATCTACGGTGCTGTCGCTGAGGACAAGTCTGAAAACATTGCTCGTTCCTTGAGCGTTCCAGATACTATTGTTTTTAAAGTGAACGGCAGAATCAAGTTCTGCAAATCTGTTATCTGCGACAGCTTCACCGATTCCGGTAAAAACATCCCCCTCAAGATAGCTATTGGAAAACTGTACAAGGTTCTCCTTTTGATTTTCTGTTTTAACGGTTTGACTAAAGTTTACGTCCCCTTTTACAACAGAATTGTTAATATTTACCGTATTAAGACCGGTGTTCGAAAACGTAATAGCTTCTGAAATACCGCCTCGCCCGGAACCCCCAATCGTGGAATCATTGATATTAAAAATATTATGTCCATCGATAATCTGTCCCAATCCATTTATTTGGCTCTCAAAATATGCAAATCGAATGAGCAAGCTATCAAGATGGCTTTTTTTAAAATCAAAACTGCTATTATTTGTATTGCCCGAGACAAGAAACACTCCCATTTCAGAGTTGTCAGTGCTAAACGAGCTGGTTTTGAAGTTAACCACAGCTATATCATCTAATTTTGAACGGACAATATTGATGTCGCTATCAACTATATCTCCGGAAAAATTAGTATAACTCAAGGGGTTGCGATAATTTTCACCGATAAGCAAACTTTGTTTATTGTTAGTTACGGGGTTCTGATAGCTATAATTATCATCTCGTTTTGTGGTTAATTCTGAGTCACGAATGTTAATAGTGGCATTTTTCCCTCTAACAATATGCATCCCAGTATTTCCTGAAAGCTTTGAATCAGCTACATTTAAAGAACTGTTTTCATAAGTATATGCTAATAATCCCTCGCCCTTACTACTATCTACCTTGAGGTGATTAAGATTCACAGTTGAATTTCGATTTATCCCCATTAGATTCCCAAGTGAAATTCCTGAGTCATCGCCTGAGATGTCTGAGTTATTAATATTCACAACTGAACTTGTTAATGAATGAACTGCAACACCATTATTCTTCGCCACAATGTCATTATTTTCCAGTAGAACCTCAGAATCATGCATAAGGTTTACTACTGTCAGCCCATCGTTTGATTTGCTGTTCACTTTTGAACCTGTTACGTTTAACTGGCTGTTATTGCTAATTGTCGCTATTCTTATTGCAGCTGAATTTGAACCCTCCGGACCCGCATTTATTTTCGAATCTTCAATAACTGCACTGGAATAATTATCAAGCCGGCTAACTTCGACTCCCCCCATTAATGAAGCAATATCAGTATTGCTGATAGATAAAGCAGACCGATTGATAAAATTGTAAAGCACCAGTGCGGTCGCTCTACCGCCGACATGTATATTGGATTGATTAATATTCAAAATACTGTTATTGAATTCAGAAACGCTATTCCCTGAAATGGCGACTTTATCGGCAGTGAAAATCTCCACATTATTCAAATCAACGGCAGAGTTAACTACATTTCTAAATAACAAAGCCCCATTAAGCCCGCTTTTTCCTGAATCTGAAAATACGGAGTTTTGTATAGTAACAAATGAATCACTCATTTTTTCAATGATGATTCCTGAATTTGATGCGAATTGACTGTTATCGATTGATACAGCTGATCCATTGGCCATGTTTGAAATCGTCAAACCGCTTCCCGTCTCACTTTTAATAATGGAGTCAGAAATTAAAAGTGAAGCATTATCCATTTTACCGACTTTTAATGCAGTGTTATCCCCGGCTAATATATTGGTATTGTGGAAGGATGCAACGGTGCCAGACTCAATATTATCCAGAGCCACGCCTATATGTTCCGACCTTATTTCACTATCCGTTACAGATAGAACGGAGTCACCCATTAATTTTGCAATACGGACGCCTATTCCATTTTCACCAGCTCCCATCACCGAATCTTTCAATGTTAGTAAACTGCTTGCAACCGTATCCATCCATAATGCATATTGAGCCTCTACTCTCGACTTCTCAATATTAATGGAGTTTTCATTAGCCTGTGAAACAGAAACTCCTGTTCCAGACCTTAAGATGTTTGTATTCAAAATATTTAATGTATCGCCCGCAGAAGGCAACCACTCAATCGCATAATTTATATTTTGATTCTCAACGTTGTGTGTCCCAGTGTATATCGCTGCGATAGTATTTGTAGCAGTTAATGCCAGCCCCACCGCAAGGGCTAGTTTTAGTTTACAGGTATTCATTAGTGATTTGACCTTTACTGGAATTGGTTTTAATTTAAAACCCTACCAAAAACACTCAAATAAACATGAATATAAATATTCAGGTCAATTCAAGATTCAATTGATAGGGATTTTCTTAAAACAAGAATAATCTAATATTATCGCAGGTGGGGCATGCTAAAAACTCAATGGGTGATATGTTTTTTTTACACTCAGAAAATTTAACATCTAGTACACAAACTAAGGCAATCAATTTTCAGTGAGATTATTTATTCAGCATTTTCATATAGTAAGAAACATTAAAGAGCATATTTTAGCGAACAAACTTTATTTGAAATTGAAAGTTTCAATCGTAATTAACCATAGTAATTAAGATTAATGACGAAAAAATATCTTAAATTTTATTATATTGAACGTCATTGGAAGGTTTTGAGGGTTTTGAGGGTTTTGAGGGTTTTGAGGGTTTTGACAATATTTTATGGCAAGCCGGCAGTCTGCCAAGGCATCGACCCTAAGCATAACGGCTATTCTAAACTATTCAGATGATGGCAGTATTGATCAATGCTACTCATGAACCTTAGTTAACCCTTCCCTCTAATCCGATTGACCAATCTGCGTTATGCTTTTTGTCCATTACGACTGAAAGCTTAGAAGATAAAGGAACAAAAGCTCAGTTTGAGCGCTCATTAAATCGCCTACATCTCAACAAAGGACCGTGGATGAAAAGCTGCGGCATCCAGCCGAAAGCCAGGCCCCTTTTCGCTGGGGGGAATCAGTCTTTTCGAACATTTTGAACTCGCTGCGATCGGCAAAAAATATGGCAAAAGCTTGGGCCAGGTCGTTCTGGGCGGTGTGGGACTCAGCTATGGCCACGGCTACGGCCCGGCAACAGATATCCGTTCAGACCATCGAACTTATTCGCGCGGCGGTTGAGCGTGGCGTGACCTTCTTCGACACTGCCGAAGTGTATGGCCCGAATCTAAATGAACAGGTCATTGGCGAGGCCATAAAAGCGTTTCGCGACCGCGTGACGATCGCCACGAAATTTAGCTTCACCTTCGGGAATGACAACAAGCAGCAAGGTGAAAATTGTCGGTGAACGTTACCCTAAAGCCATGCAGGCTCGCGTGGGCCGGTGACTGCGTTTGACCTCATTGTGAATGGCTACGTCTTTGGCTGTTTAATCTATTTCATCGTCGAGAAGTTGACCTTAATGCTACTGGGTCCAACGGCATCTTGCAGCTTATCAGGCGCAGCCTTCTCTGCCTGTTGGTATTTGTTCTCCTGGCGTGAAAAGGCCTGGTCAAGAGCATGCAGGGAAGAATAGCCGAATAATTGTTCAATCTGACCCTATCGAAAATAAGCCGCACCTTAACAGATGCAGCTTTTAGTATTATTTCAGATTCACCTGGAAGAATGCCGTCAGCTTATCAAAAGGTATCAGGTCAGTGCGGTCATACAAATCGACATGGCCCGCCCCCGGGACGACATACAGCTCCTTCGGGTGGCCTGCACGCCTGTAAGCATCTTCGCTGAATTCTTTTGAATGCGCCTGGTCGCCGGTAATAAACAGCATTGGGCGAGGTGAAATCGTTTCAATATCGTTGAACGGATAAAAGTTCATAAACTTGCCGATGCTGCTTAATAAAGGCTTGGTGGTCAGCTCTTCTTTATCGCCCTGCGGGGTATAGCCGCCTCGCTCAGTACGATAAAAATCAAAGAACTCGCGTTGAATGGCCGGCGTTGAGTTATCCAGTTTATTTACGGTCCCCGGAATAAATGCCCTCTCCGCGCCTTTAAATTCCGCGAAGCGCTGCTCGATGGCCGATTTAATAAAGACCTTACGCTGTTCTGGCGTCTGGGAATAATTCAAGCCGTTGCGGAAAGCCGAGCCCATATCGTACATGCTGACGGTGGCAATCGCCTTCATTCGCGGATCAATTTTAGCCGCGCTGATAACAAAGCTGCCGCTGCCGCAGATCCCCAACACGCCGATGTTGTCGGGGTCAACGTACGGCTGCGTGCTGAGGTAATCGACCGCTGCGCTGAAGCCATCAGAATAAATTTCCGGTGAAATAAGATGACCCGGCTTGCCTTCACTTTCTCCCCAGAAAGAGAGATCAATCGCCAGCGTCACAAAACCCTGCTCCGCGAGTTTTTGCGCATACAGATTCGAGCTTTGCTCTTTTACTGCGCCCATCGGGTGCCCAACGACAATCGCCGGGTTTTTCGCATTCCGATTGAGCGTCTTCGGGATAAACAAATTGCCCACGACGTTCATCTGATACTGATTTTTAAACGTCACCTTCTGCTGGCTAACCTTATCGCTTTTATAAAAGTTGTCCGCGCCTTTTGACATATCCGCCGCGGTGGCGGCGAATGAGCTGATAAACAGCCCCAGCGCCAGAGTCATACTTTTCATGGAGTTTATCCTTAGTGTGGAGGGTGTGTTTTACGTGATGTCAAAATGGTCAACCCTGCTGCCACAGTCAGCAGCCCGCCGCTCAGAGCAAAAGTGCTTTGCCAGCCAACGCGATCGAACGCCAGACCACCGAGAGTGGAACCCAGGGCAATGGAAAGCTGGATCACCGCGACCATCAACCCGCCGCCGGCTTCAGCGTCGTCTGGCAGCGTGCGCGCAATCCAGGTCCACCAGCCGGTTGGTGCAGCGGTCGCCATCAACCCCCAGATCCCCAGTAAGGGCGCGGCAGCCCAGACATTTTGACCTGTCAGCATTAACGCCGCGGCAATACCGGCCATCAGTAAAGGGATCGCCGCCAGCGTTGAATAAAGGCCCGCCCTCAAAAAAGGGCTAATCATCAGCGTGCCGATAAAACCCGCCACGCCGACGATCAGCAAAATAAGGGATAAGGTATTGATATCCACTCGGGTGACGGTTTCAAGGAACGGGCGCACATAGGTGAATAACGAGAACTGCCCCATAAAGAAAAGCCCACAGGCCAGCAGGCTAACGGCAACAGTAGGACGAGAGAGCAGACGAAAAACAGAGCTGCCAGAATGCGTGTTTTTGTCGGCCACCATTGAGGGCAGGCTGAAGCACTGCCAGATGAAGGCCGCTATCGCGGCTGGAACGAGACAGAAGAAAGCGCCGCGCCAGCCGATAACCGCGCCGAGATAGCTGCCGAGCGGAGCCGCCACGACGGTTGCCAGGGCATTTCCGCCGTTGAAAATAGCTAATGCGCGCGGGACCAGACGCTGTGGCACCAGCCGAAGCGCAGTGGCTGCCGACATCGACCAGAATCCGCCGATCGCAATGCCAATCAGCGCACGACCCGCCATATAAATCAGGTAGCTGGAAGACAGGGCGACAATCGTTGCCGATAAAGCCATCAGCGCCGTCATGCCCAGCAGCACATACTTGCGATTCAAATCTCCGGCCAGCGTGCAAAGGAACAGGCTGGTCAATACAGCCAGCGCCCCGGAAATGGCGATCCCCTGCCCGGCCAGCCCTTCGCTTACCCCAAGATCGGTGGCAATGGGCGTCAGCAGGCTGACCGGCATAAATTCTGAAGCGATAAGCACAAAGACGCAGAGCGTCATGGCCAGTACACTGCTCCAGTACGCGCGCTCTTTGTGACGTGTTGCTTCGCGGGTGAGTACGGACATTAACGGCTACCTCTCAATATCGACCCGGCTGAAATCAGGCAAGCCGGGGCCGGACGCTATTCACGGGAATAACGACAAAAAAGCGCACGAATAAACATGCGGTTCGCGATTATCTGTTGCTGAAAGTTTTACACGGCGGGTGTAGCCTGACTAGCTAATGAATACTTAATGGGCTTATAAGCCTGGCTTATAAATATGGGATAGCCGCCGGATGAAACGTAACCTGAATGATCTTCTCTATTTTGTTACCGTCGCCCGCGAAGGGAGTTTTACCCGTGCGGCCGCCCATCTTGGCGTGACGCAGCCTGCTCTTAGCCAGGCGATTTCCGCGCTGGAAGATCGCATGCAAATTCGTCTCCTCACCCGAACCACCCGCAGCGTATCGCCCACCGCTGCCGGGGAAAGGTTGTTGCAGGCCATCGGCAATCGCATTGATGAGATTGAAGCCGAGCTGGATATGCTCACGGAGCTGCGGGATAAACCCGCCGGTACGGTAAGAATCACCTGTGGGCCGAACGTTCTACGCACCACGCTGTTACCCAAGCTGACGCCGCTGATGCGTGAATACCCGGATATCCATATTGAATTCGACGCCAACCACGCTTTCCGCGATATTGTTGCCGACCGTTTTGACGCCGGAGTGCGCCTGGGCGACACCATTGATAAAGACATGATAGCTATACCGATTGGCCCGGAATTACGTATGGCGGCCGTCGCCTCGCCGGATTATTTTTCGCGTTACCCCATTCCGCAAACGCCGCATGAACTGACGCAGCACTGCTGTATTAACCAGAGAATGGTCAGATCGGGGGGGCTGTACGCCTGGGATTTTGATCAGGACGGCGGCGATTTAAACGTACGGGTGAACGGACAGGTAACTTTCAACACTTCAGAACACATTGTTTATGCCGCTCTGGCAGGTTTGGGTATTGCTTTTTTACCCGAGGAAGAATTTGAAACACATATTGAAGAAGGCCGTCTGCTTCGGGTGCTTGAAAGCTGGTGCCAGCCTTTTGCGGGATACTATTTGTATTACCCCAGCCGCAAGCAGGTCTCGCCCGCGTTTTCACTAGTGATAGATGCTTTGCGGGTTCACCGAAAACGTCAACCGGTTAACCCGGTAAGGTGACGGCTGCTATGGACTTTTTATCTGACCTGCACACCAAAGGAGAACAAGAAATGGCTACAAACTCCAGCACACGAGTTTTTCATTGATTTTTATAAATCAGGGAAGAGTTTGAGATGGTGCGATAATAGGAATCGAACCTACGACCTTCGCGTTACGAGTGCGCTGCTCTACCTACTGAGCTATATCGGCTTTGAGAACGAAGTCACGGGCGTGACTGCGGCTAAAAGGGTAAGAAAATCGGCCTGGCTCGTCAACCGCTCCTTCTGATGGCTGCTTGTTTTTGGAACATATTTCGAAAAAATCCGCACAAAATGCGCGCCCATTGCATCGGCCTTCTTTCTGTGCGGCGAATGTGTCCGCCATCACACTCGCTCACCCCTTTGCGCGCTTATCCGCTATTGCGCCGCCATTTTAGCCGCCGTCAGCTATCTTCAGTTTGTCTACCAGTCATAAAGACCCGGCAAAGCGGGTCGATAATAAACGTAATGGGCAGGTGTCATAACCGAATACGCTGGGAAAATAAGCATGAAAAACTATTCTGTCGAAGACGACGTTACCAGCCCTGATGCGCAATATCGCACGACCGCCGCGTTTATTAAGCGGGCGCTTGTGCTAATGGTCTCGCTGCTGGCGGTGCTGTTTGTGGTCGCTATTTTCTCACTGCTTTCCATCGCCCGCAGTATTAACCAGGACGCCGATACGCGCAGCGGCATGCTGCTGGAAAAGGCGCTGCACAACCGCGAGGACACGCTATCCAGCCACCTCAAGGATTACGCCTGGTGGGGCGAAGCCTATGAGCATCTTTATCCAAAGGTGGATGTGGACTGGGCTTATACCAGCCAAAACATGGGTGCCACGCTATATCGGGATTTTCAGTACGAGGGGATTTTTGTCGTGGCCGCCGCCGGTGAGACGCAGTACAGCGTGATTCGCGGCAGCTACACTTCGCAACCGTTGCAGCAATGGCTCGGGTCGAATCCTATGCCCGCGCTGGCACACGCCCTGAGCAAGCCGGACGCCCTGCCGCTCACTACAACCCTGGTTTTACAGGGCGGCAACCCTGCTCTGGTCGCCGCCGCGACTATCAGTTCCGACAACGACAAACGTATCGCCACCTTGCCCGGCGAGCCTTCCACGCTGGTATTTGTCGACGTGCTCGATGCGGCCAAGCTCGCACAGCTCGGCGAGGAATACGGCATTCAGGAAGCTCGCGTTCAGAACAAAAATGCTGCCGCTACTCAGGGCCGTCGGGCAAGTATTACCCTGCCGATTAACGGCCAGCCGCTGGTGATTGAATGGAAAAGTGAAAATCCCGGGCGGCAGCTGATCCGCTATATTTTGCCGCTGCTCATTCTGCTGGCGCTCGGCTGCGGGGCGCTGGCCTGGGTGCAAAGCCGCAATCTGCTGAAAAAAGCCCGCATGTTCGATGAAAACAGCTTCCTGCTGGCGCAGAGCAGACACGCGCTCAGCGCCAGCGAGCGCCGCTTCCGGGACGTGGCCGAAGCCACAACCGACTGGATCTGGGAGACGGACAACGAACTGCGTTTTACCTGGCTGTCCGACCGTTTCCCCGGCATTACCGGACACAGCGTTACAGCGTGGCTTGGCCGCCCGGTAACCGACTTAATGGAAGCGGAAAACATTTCGCTCGCGGAGTGGATAACCCAACCGGGCCAGACCGGCCACCGCCGCCTGCTGCACTGCAAGTATCGCTCGGCGATGGGCCACCGGCGCTACTGCCACATCGCTATTAAGCCGGTCAGCACTCCGCAAGGCGTGGTCGGTTATCGCGGCACCGCGACAGATGTCACCCTGGAAGTTGAGGCGCAGGAGCGCGTGCAGTACCTCTCACGGCACGACGAACTGACCGGCCTGCCCAACCGCGTAAGAATGCGCGAGTTCCTCGAAGGAAAACTTCAGGCGCTGCCGACGCTGGAGCACCCGCTGGCGATGATCAGCCTCGATCTGGACAAGTTCAAGCCGGTGAACGATCTGTTCGGCCACGGCGCGGGGGATCAGGTGCTGCACGAAGTGTCTGCCCGTCTGCGCCTGTGTATACGCGATTACGATCTGGTGGCCCGGCAGGGCGGCGATGAGTTCATATTGATTATCTCTGACATCGCCGCGCATCAGGATATTGAGACGCTGTGCGAACGTATTATCTGCGAGCTGGAACGGCCGTTCACCTTCCGCGACCACGAGATTTTTATCGGGGCCAGCATGGGTATCGCCCTTGCACCGCAGGATGCGGTGGACGCGGGAGAGCTGCTGCGCTTTTCCGATATCGCGCTCTACAAGGCGAAATCTTCCGGGCGCAACAAATGGCTGTTCTACACGCCGGAAATGGCCCAGCAGATGGTACAGCGCCGCGAGATGGAGGACGCGCTGCGGGAAGCGATTAAGCAACAGCAGTTCCACCTTGTTTATCAGCCGCGTTACTGCCTGAACACTTCGCAGATCGTGGCCGTAGAAGCGCTGATCCGCTGGCAGCATCCGCACCTTGGTCTGCTGATGCCCGACCAGTTTATTGCGCTGGCCGAAGAGACCGGCCTGATTGCCGCCGTGAGCGAGTGGGTGCTGAAAACGGCCTGCCGGGATGCGCAGCAGTCGCTTGCCGGGCTTGCCGTTTCGGTAAACGTTTCGGCGGTGGAGTTTCAGTCGTGGGGCATTGTCGAACGTGTTACCGAGGCGCTGCGCGAATCGCAGCTCGATCCGGCCCGTCTGGAAATCGAGGTGACGGAAAACGCCACGCTCTGGAACCCGGAAAACAGCCTCGAACTGATGCAGGCGCTGAAGAAAATCGGTGTCCGCCTGCTGATGGACGACTTCGGCACCGGTTATTCATCGCTGAGCTATCTGCGCAGCTTCCCGTTTGACGGCATCAAGCTCGATAAGTCGTTTATCTCCGGCATGCCGGACAGCGAAAGCGCCAATACCATCGTCGAAAATATTATCGGCCTGGGAAAAGCGTTCTCGCTGAGCATCACCGCCGAAGGGGTGGAAACGCAGGGGCAGCTGCAAAAGTTGAAGATGCTGGAGTGCGATGAAACCCAGGGCTACCTGATTGGCAGGCCGGTTGAGTTAGGTGCGCTGCGGGAAAAAATGGCGAGTCTTGAGGCTGCGGCGCAGAAGCGCGTGGGATAAAAAAAGGGTGCCAAACCGAAGCCGGGCACCCTGTATTTCACAAGACTGGTCAGCCCCGAACGGTATCGTCGCCGAAGCCAATCCATTTGTACGTCGTCAGCGCTTCCAGACCCATCGGGCCGCGGGCGTGCAGCTTCTGCGTGCTCACGGCGACCTCTGCGCCCAGGCCGAACTGACCGCCGTCGGTGAAGCGCGTGGAGGCGTTCACGTAGACCGCGGAAGAATCCACTTCATTCACAAAGCGGTTCGCGTTGCGCAGGGTGCGCGTGAGGATCGCGTCGGAATGCTGGGTGCCGTGCTCGCGAATATGTTCGATGGCGTCGTCCAGGTCGGCGACGACTTTGACGTTCAGATGCAGCGACAGCCACTCGTCGTCGTAATCTTCCGCTTTGACCGCCACAGCTTCTGCCGGACCGCGTTGCAGCAGCGGCAGCGATTTTTCATCCGCGTGCAGCGTCACGCCCGACTCCGCCATTTGCTTGCTCAGCGCGGGCAGGAAGATATCCGCGATCCCCTGATGCACCAGCAGCGTTTCCACCGTGTTACAGGTACTTGGACGCTGGGTTTTGGCGTTGACGATAATTTTCAGCGCCGGGGCAATTTCCGCCGAGTCGTCCACCACGATATGACATACGCCAATTCCGCCGGTGATGACCGGAATGGTGGACTGCTCGCGACAAAGTTTATGCAGGCCAGCACCGCCGCGTGGGATCAGCATGTCGACGTAGCGATCCATTTTCAGCAGTTCGTTGACCAGCGCGCGATCCGGGCTTTCAATCGCCTGCACCGCAGCCGCCGGCAGGCCGCATTCCACCAGCGCCTGCTGGATGACTTTTACGGTTGCCGCATTGGTGCGCCACGTCTCTTTGCCGCCGCGCAGAATGGCGACGTTGCCGGTTTTCAGGCACAGGGAGGCGACGTCAACCGTCACGTTTGGCCGCGCTTCGTAAATCACGCCGATCACGCCGAGCGGCACGCGGCGACGTTCGAGGCGCAGGCCGCTGTCCAGCACGCCGCCATCAATGACCTGGCCGACAGGATCGGCGAGGTTGCAGACCTGGCGCACATCGTCCGCAATGCCTTTCAGGCGAGCGGGCGTCAGCTGTAGCCGATCGAGCATTGCCTCGCTCAGGCCGTTGGCGCGAGCCTCGGTCACGTCCTGCTCGTTGGCGATAAGAATGTCTTCGGCCTGCGCCTCCAGATAATCCGCGATGCGCGATAGCACGCGGTTTTTTTCCTGGCTTGAGAGCAGCGCCATTTTGTAAGAAGCCGCCCTGGCGTCTTTGCCCATTTGTTCCAGCATTGTCGGCTCCTTAATTAACAATCATGTCGTCGCGGTGCACGGCCACCGGGCCGTATTCATAGCCGAGGATGGCGTCAATCTGCTGTGAGTGCTGGCCTGCAATACGGCGCAGCGCGTCGCTGTTATAGCGGCTGACGCCGTGGGCCACGTCGCGCCCTTCCAGGCTGCGAATGCGGATGACTTCCCCACGGGAGAAATTGCCGCTCACGGTCTTAATGCCTTTTGGCAGCAGCGAACTGCCGCGCTCGAGGATAGCCGCCAGCGCGCCGTCGTCCACGGTGATTTCACCGGCGGGAGGCGCACCGAAAATCCAGCGCTTACGATTTTCGAGCGGGGACTGCTGCGCGTGGAAGCGCGTGCCAACCGGCGTACCGGCCATGACATCGCCTATCACGCCTGGCTTGCTGCCTGCGGCAATAATCACGTCAATGCCTGCGCGGCAGGCAACGTCGGCGGCCTGGAGCTTGGTGCCCATGCCGCCGGTGCCCAAACCGGACACGCTGTCGCCCGCCACCGCCCGCAGCGCATCGTCGATGCCGTGAACTTCTTTTATCAGCTCTGCCGCCGGGTTGTTGCGTGGGTCGGCGGTATAGAGGCCCTGCTGATCGGTCAGCAGCAGCAGTTTATCTGCCCCGGCGAGAATAGCGGCCAGCGCGGAAAGATTATCGTTGTCGCCAACTTTGATTTCTGCGGTGGCTACCGCGTCGTTTTCGTTAATGACCGGGACGATATTGTTATCCAGCAGCGCGCGAAGCGTATCGCGGGCGTTCAGGAAGCGTTCACGATCTTCCATATCCGCGCGGGTCAGCAGCATCTGTCCTACGTGAATGCCGTAGATCGAAAACAGCTGTTCCCAAAGCTGAATCAACCTGCTTTGCCCCACGGCAGCAAGTAGCTGCTTGGAGGCGATGGTGGCGGGTAGTTCGGGGTAGCCCAGATGTTCGCGCCCGGCGGCAATCGCCCCGGAGGTGACAATAACGATGCGGTGTCCGTTCGCATGCAGCTGCGCGCACTGGCGGACAAGCTCAACAATATGGGCGCGGTTCAGGCGACGGGAGCCGCCTGTTAATACGCTGGTGCCCAGTTTTACGACCAGCGTCTGGCTTTCACTCATGATTCTCTGCCGTTTAACGAAAGGGGGAAATTTAAAGACCAGATGACGTTGTATCAGGACTGGCGCGGCTTGCCAACAGGCTCAGAGGGAAAAATGACAACTTCCCGAAGTAGATCAGTAAGCGTAGCGGTAAAGTTTGACAAATTTGTGACACGCAAACTTTATTACGTTTATTTAAACTTTATCTCAATCTGTCATAAATCTTTCATCTCCGGGCGATAAAACTCTCTGCGTTTTTTAACGGGATATCTCCCGATTAAATTTAGCGCGTTCAACATTCTTGGGATGAAAAATGAAAAAGACCACACTGGCATTAATGGTAATGGGTATTGTTGCTTCCACCTCTTCGCAGGCCGCTGAGATTTTCAATAAGAATGGAAATAAATTAGATCTCTATGGAAAGGTAAAGGCGGAACATTATCTCAGCGATAATGACAGCGTTGACGGCGACCAGTCTTATATTCGTCTGGGCTTTAAAGGTGAGACGCAGATTAACGACCAGCTGACCGGTTTTGGCCAGTGGGAATATCAGGTTGCGGCCAACAAAGCCGAGAATGATGTGAATACCGCCAAAACCCGTCTGGCCTTTGCCGGTCTGAAAGCGGGCGACTTCGGTTCATTCGATTACGGCCGCAACTACGGCGTGATGTATAACATCGCCTCATGGACCGATATGATGCCGGAGTTCGGCGACGATTCTTATACCAAGGCCGATAACTTCATGACGGGTCGGGCAAACGGGCTGGCAACCTACCGCAATACGGACTTCTTCGGCCTGGTGGACGGCCTGAAATTCGCCCTGCAATACCAGGGTAAAAACGAGAACGATGGCCGCGCGGCAAGCAAAGCCAACGGCGACGGCTTCGGCACTTCTCTGACCTACGAAATCGCCGATACCGGCATCAGCGTAGGCGGTGCATACAGCAACTCTAACCGCACGCTGGCCCAGAAAACCGGCGCCTACGGCCAGGGCGATAACGCTGAAGCCTGGACCACCGGTCTGAAATACGACGCCAACAACGTTTACCTGGCGGCAATGTATGCCGAAACGCGTAATATGACGCCCATTTCCGGCACCGCAAATATCGGCGGAGTGAATACTTCGGTCAGCGGTTTTGCAAATAAAAATCAGGCGATTGAATTAATCGCACAATATCAGTTTGATTTTGGTCTGCGTCCATCCGTGGGCTACGTTCAGTCGAAAGGCAAAAATATCGAAGGCGTGGGCGATGCGGACCTGGTGAAATATATTGACGTGGCGGCGACTTATTATTTCAACAAAAATATGTCGACCTACGTAGATTATAAAATCAACCAGCTGGACGATGATAATCCGCTCGGTCTGAAAACTGACGATGTGGTTGCTTTAGGTCTGGTTTATCAGTTCTGATTTTAACTTGCAGAAAAAAGCCCTTCTCACATGAGAAGGGCTTTTTTATTTCAGGCAGAAAGCTTAACGGGCTTGTCTGCAAAATCTTTTGCCGGCACCAGGTCAAGGTTTAGCGTTTTCAGCAGGTCACGTAAACGTTCGTGGAAGCCGCGAAGCGTTTGTTCGAGCCTGTCATCCACTTCTTTATCGTTGGCCGCCGTTGACGTCCAGTTCCCTTCTTTGTCGAACAGACCAAAGTGGTAGGTGTAAGTGAACTGCTTTTCCTGCGCTTCCAGCTCCATCCACCAGCCCCAGAATTCACGTTTCTCAGGTGCAGGTTTCACGTTGACGCACACGGCCAGGCAGTCGAAGAAAAAGCGGTTATCTTCACACTGCTCTTCACGAATATACGGGCCAAGGGCGGCAAATTTCTTGGTAAGTCTCCCTTTCGGGTGTCCACTCGGTAACGTCATTGCGATCTCCTGTTGTGAAGCAACTGTTTTACCAAACCAATAAAATTTAGCAAATTTTTAACGCAATCTTTGCTGTATCCAATTGGTTATATCTTGCAGTGCCTTGTCAAAATTCTTATACACCGGGTTAAACGGAATCGACAATAGCTTGCCATCGGCAGATGACGAAGTGATTAAGCGCGATTCCTCTTCCGGGCTAAAGGGATCGTTGGCCCAGAAGCCCGACAGCATTGGCGTCGGGCAGCGTCGGCCAAGCAATCCCTGCGTCTTTAACGAGTAGCGGTTAAGCTCGACGCTGAGCGCGCTGTCCGAGGCATCATTCATGCCCAGACGACTGGCGAGAACGTCAATATACATTTCCGGGACGTGCGCCTGGCGCGCCGGGTCGCTAAGCAGGTTGTGAACTACCGGCCCTAGGCAGGCGACCGCTTTCAGACGCGGCGCTTCCAGATAGGCCAGGCGAACCGCAACGTTCGCCCCGAAGCGGAAGCCAAACGCCGCGACGCGGGTATGGTCGACCCATGGAATGTTCGGCAACGCTTTTAAAACGTGCTGGTGCAGCTGGCTGGAATCCTGAGTGAGCTTCCATTTCGAGGAGTAGCCTACCGACGGCATATCGATGGTCAGCATGGCGATGCCCTGCGGGGCAAAGTACTTTTCAAACAGCGTGTAATAGTCGCTTTGCAGCGCGTCGAGACCGCCGCAGACCAATACCGTCGGGAACGGGCCTTCTTTGCCTTTTGGCATATGCAGGAAGCCGGTAATAGAGCTGCCACCGGTGATGGTAAACTCCAGTTCACGCAGGTTGCCGGAAAGACGGGGGGCCGCTTCTTCAAAAGCGCGGTTAGCCAGCACCTGAGCCTGTTCGGCCAGCGCGTCGCCCTTCAGATGCGGATAGGCGGCAATGCTGTAGAGGTTTGCCGCCTGCAGCCAGTACTTGCCGATTTTTGCCTCATCGGACTCCCTCAGCGCCTTTTGCTGCCACATCATCGCCTGCTTCGACCATTCGTAAATCCAGTTGCCGCCGCGATAGCCAATCACCGTGTCATAGAGTTCGTCGTCGGTGTGCTCTTCCTTACAGCAGGCAATACGCGCCTGCACGTCGAGAATTTCACGGGGATCGACGCCACGCCAAATCCACATCAGCCGGTTGACCATGCGGTACCAGTGAGGAACGGTTTTGCCGTCCAGCGCGGATTGAATATTGGGGGCAGCGTGATGCTGAGAGCGACGGATGATGGTCGATGTCTCGGGATGTTTAAAACGGGGTTTAAACAGGACTTCACTAAGGTTGGCTTGCGACATCGTTTTTCTGCCTCCATGAAAACGTCAGGAACGCAGTATTGTACTCTGTCAGGGGCTAAATAACACAAACGCCCGGCGGTGCCGGGCGTAAATCAATGCAAATCTTCATCCCTGTGCCCGATGACATTCGAGTCGCTGGCAGGCAACAAGGGAGTGTAGCCACCCCCCCTGCTGCTGGAAGGATAAAGGAGATTAACGGCCTGCTAACGGTGGCACAAACACCACGCCCATATCCCACGGCTGCTCAATCCAGGTGTCCTGCGGGATGTCGATAACGTAATCGTCAACCAGCGGCTGGCCAGCAGGCTTTGCAAAGATAGTGACGAAATGCGCTTTCGGATACATTTCGCGAATCGCAACCGCGGTGCCGCCGGTATCAACCAGATCGTCGATCACGATGAAGCCTTCACCGTCGCCTTCAGCACGCTTGATGACGGTCAGCTCGCGCTGGTTGTCGTGGTCGTAGCTGGAGATACAAACGGTATCAACATGACGAATACCCAGTTCACGCGCCAGCAGTGCGCCTGGAACCAGACCACCACGGCTAACGGCAATGATGCCTTTCCACTGTTCAGCAGGCAGCAGACGGCCTGCCAGTTTGCGGGCGTGAATCTGCAACATGTCCCAGGTGACGACGTATTTTTCGCTCATGTGAAGTGTCCCAGCCTATTACTAACGGCTTAAAAATGTTCAAAGGGGGTTTGGTTGCGCGAGATTATAGAGATCTGACGCACTAAAAACCAGCGTTGCGGCCAGGCACGGCGGTTTTTACGTGGATTGGGTCGTCAGGGCCGGAGAGTTAGTGGTATTCTCGAACGATCGCGCAAGCTCCGCTTGTGATGTAAATGAACCCGGTCCAGACCGCGACCGGCGAGCCAAAAATTCTATTTCCAGGGAGACTCAACGTGTCTGAATTGTCTCAATTATCACCACAGCCGCTGTGGGATATTTTTGCCAAAATCTGTTCTATTCCGCACCCGTCTTATCATGAAGAGCAGCTGGCGGAACACATCCTGTCCTGGGCAAAAGAAAAAGGCCTGCACGTTGAACGCGACCAGGTCGGCAACATCCTGATCCGTAAGCCGGCTACGGCGGGCATGGAAAACCGTAAAGCGGTTGTCCTGCAGGCGCACCTCGATATGGTGCCTCAGAAAAATAACGATACCGTGCACGACTTTACCAAAGACCCTATCCAGCCTTACATCGACGGCGAGTGGGTAAAAGCTCGCGGCACCACGCTGGGCGCGGATAACGGCATCGGCATGGCTTCCGCTCTGGCGGTTCTGGCTGATGACAGCGTTGCGCACGGCCCGCTGGAAGTACTGCTGACTATGACCGAAGAAGCCGGTATGGACGGTGCTTTCGGCCTGCAGGCTGGCTGGCTAAAAGCCGATATTCTGATTAACACCGACTCCGAAGAAGAAGGTGAGATCTACATGGGCTGCGCGGGCGGGATTGATTTCATCACCACCCTGCCGGTTGAACGCGAAGCGATTCCTGCCGGATTCGAAACCTTCAAGCTGACCATTAAAGGTTTGAAAGGCGGCCACTCAGGGGCGGAAATTCACCTTGGATTAGGCAACGCCAACAAGCTGCTGGCCCGCTTCCTGTTTGCTCACGCCGCTGAGCTGGACGCACGTCTGATTGACCTGAACGGCGGCACGCTGCGCAACGCAATTCCACGCGAAGGATCCACCATTCTGGCTGTTCCGGCTGCCAAAGCCGCGCAGCTGAAAGATCTTGCGGATAAGTTCCTCGCCATTCTGAAAAACGAACTGGGCGCGGTGGAAAAAAATACCACCGTTCTGGTTGAAGCGACCAGCACCAGCCAGGCCGCTCTGACCGAGAAAAGCCGCGATACCTTTATCAAGCTGCTCAACGCAACGCCAAACGGTGTGATCCGCAACTCTGACGCGGTGAAAGGCGTGGTGGAAACCTCACTGAACGTGGGCGTAGTCACCCTGAGCGAAGACAGCGCGGAAATCATCTGCCTGATCCGTTCCCTGATTGATACCGGTAAAGATTACATTGTCGGCATGCTGGAATCCATTGGCCAACTGGCCGGTGCGCAGACCGTGGCGAAAGGCAGCTACCCTGGCTGGCAGCCGGACGCGAACTCCCCTGTTATGGGCCTGGTGCGCGAAACCTACCAGAAGCTGTTCAACAAAACGCCGAACATTATGGTTATCCATGCGGGCCTCGAATGTGGCCTGTTCAAAAAACCCTATCCTGAGATGGACATGGTTTCTATCGGGCCAACCATCACCGGGCCACACTCGCCGGATGAGCAGGTGCATATCGCCAGCGTAGGCCAATACTGGATCCTGCTGACCGAGCTGCTGAAAGCGATTCCTGCGAAGTAAAATCTCCCCCTCTCCCCATTGGACGAGAGGGAAGAGAAAGCGCCAAATCGTTTTAATTGATTATCCTCTCCCCTTCGGGGGAGAGGATTTGTTTACAGACCTAAAAGCAGCTGTCGCTCAATTTGCGGGTCCAGCAGCGTGACGTGTAATCCCACCAGCCGTACTCCTCGCCCTCCCCGGCGCTCGCTCCACGTTTTCCTCGCCGTCGCAATCAGGTCCGCCTTGTTAAGCTGAGGCCAGACGTGCTCCTGCGTGGTTTGCTGGAAGTCGCTGAACTTCAGCTTCACGCCCTGACGGGCAATCAGTAAATCAGGTTTCACCTTCTTTAACCGGCGCTCCAGCTCTTCGTAAAGGTGCTCAATGATGGCTTCGCACGCTTCCCAGTCGTGAATATCTTCCGCCAGGGTTTTTTCGACGCCGACGGATTTACGCTGCCGATCGCTGCTGATCTGCCGCTCATCGATCCCCTGGCTGCGTTCCCACAGTACGCGGCCAAACTTGCCAAAACGCTTGAGCAGCGAGGCCAGATCGGTTTTCTGCACGTCGGCGCAGGTTAGCAGGCCGAGGCTTTCGAGTTTGCCCGCGGTCACTTTGCCCACGCCGGGAATTTTGCCCAGCGAAAGCGTTGCCAGAAAAGCAGGCACTTCATCGGGGGTAATGACGTACTGGCCGTTTGGCTTATTGAGATCGGAGGCGATTTTGGCGAGGAACTTCACCGGAGCGATTCCCGCCGAAGCCGTCAGGTTCAGCTCATCAGAAATAGCCTGGCGAATTTCACGGGCCATCAGCGTCGCGGAGCCAGAGCAGTGCGGGCTGTCGGAGACGTCGAGATAGGCTTCATCCAGCGAGAGCGGCTCGATTAACGAGGTGTAGCGGGTGAATATTTCCCGGATATGGGTTGAAGCTTCTTTGTAAGCGTCAAAGCGGCCGGGCAGCAGTGTCAGATGCGGGCACAGCTTCAGCGCCATTGCGGTAGACATGGCGCTGTGTACGCCAAATTTGCGAGCGGGATAATTAGCGGTACTGATGACCCCCCGACGCTGGGCGCTGCCGCCGATAGCCAGCGGTATATCGCGCAGGGCCGGATTATCACGCATTTCAACGGCGGCAAAGAAGCAGTCCATATCGACATGAATGATTTTACGCATACCCATTCAACCCAGTTATTTTACTGGATAAGTATACAGTCAAAGGCAGTGATGTGGAAACAGGGCGGAGGGCACTTTTGCCCATCCGCCAGAGACGCTCAAATGATGCGGGAGTTTTGCAGCTTCGCCAGCCGCTCTTCCCTCGCCATGCGCTTCTTACGCGCGTCGCAGGGTTCAGGGCAGTTGCATACTTTTTCCATCCCCAGAGCAGCAATGCCGCCGCAGCTGCCCTGGATGGATTTGCGCTTCACGATAAAGCCCAGCGACATGCCGAATACCACCAGCAGGAAGATGGCAAAGGTCGCGATAAACACGGTTAGCATAAGCGCTCCTGTCAGCCGCCGAAGTCGTCAAGCATGATATTCTCATCCTCCACGCCCAGGTCTTTAAGCATTTTGATCACCGCGGCGTTCATCATCGGCGGCCCGCACATGTAGAACTCACAGTCTTCAGGTGCCGGGTGATTGCGCAGATAGTTTTCTAACAGAACGTTATGGATAAAGCCCGTGTAACCCGTCCAGTTATCTTCCGGCTGCGGATCGGAAAGCGCCACGTTAAAGGTAAAGTTTGGATTTTCCTGCGCCAGCTTTTCAAATTCATCTTCATAGAACATTTCACGCAGCGAGCGAGCACCGTACCAGAAGCTGATTTTGCGTTTGCTTTGCAGGCGCTTGAGCTGGTCAAAGATATGAGAGCGCATCGGCGCCATGCCTGCCCCGCCACCGATAAAGACCATTTCAGCCTCGGTATCCTTGGCGAAGAATTCGCCGAACGGCCCGGAGATCGTCACTTTATCACCCGCTTTCAGCGACCAGATATAGGATGACATGATGCCCGGAGGCGCATCCGGCACGTTTGGCGGCGGCGTAGCAATACGGACGTTGAGCATGATAATGCCCTCTTCTTCCGGATAGTTCGCCATGGAGTAGGCCCGCACGCACGGCTCTTTCACCACGGACTGGAAGCGGAACAGATTAAATTTGTTCCAGTCACCCCGGTACTCTTCCGGCACGTCGAAATCCGCGTAGTTAACCTGATGCGGCGGCGATTCAATCTGAATGTAGCCCCCGGCGCGGAACGGCACCACGTCACCGTCAGGAATACGCAGCTTCAGCTCTTTGATGAACGTCGCTTTGTTATCGTTGGAGATAACTTCGCATTCCCATTTTTTGACGCCGAAGATTTCTTCCGGCAGCTCAATTTTCATGTCCTGCTTAACCGCGACCTGGCAGGCCAGGCGGCAGCCATCTTTGGCTTCACGCTTGGTAATATGCGACAGCTCGGTCGGCAGGATGTCGCCGCCGCCCTCTTTGATGGTGACCCGGCACTGGCCGCAGGACCCGCCGCCGCCGCAGGCCGAGGAGATAAAGATCCCCTGGCTTGACAGCGTGTTAAGCAGCTTGTCGCCCGCTGGCGCTTTGAACTGCTTGTCTGTGTCGTTGTTGACTTCAATCAGCACGTCGCCGGCGTTCACCAGCTTTGATTTCGCAAAGAGGATCAGCAGCGCCAGCGCCAGAACGATCAGCGTAAACATCACTACGCCAAGAATAATTTCCATAACTTTCCGCCCTTACAGCTGCACACCGGAGAAGGACATAAAGCCCAGCGCCATCAAACCGGTGGTGATAAAGGTTATCCCCAAGCCGCGCAGTCCTGCGGGCACGTTGGCGTATTTCATCTTCTCGCGAATGCCGGCCATCGCGACAATCGCCAGCATCCAGCCGATGCCGGAGCCAAAGCCGTAAACGATAGACTCGCCGAAGCCGTAGTCGCGCTGCACCATGAACGACACGCCGCCAAAGATGGCGCAGTTCACGGTAATCAGCGGCAGGAAGATGCCCAGCGCGTTGTAGAGCGCCGGGAAGAAACGATCGAGGATCATTTCAAGGATTTGTACCAGGGCCGCAATCACGCCGATAAAGGTGATGAAGTTCAGGAAGCTAAGATCGACCCCTTCCACCAGCGCACCGTCGCGCAGCACCAGGTTATAAACCAGGTTGTTGGCCGGAACGGAAATGCCCAGCACCACCGTGACGGCGATACCCAAACCAAAGGCCGTTGAGACTTTCTTCGACACGGCAAGAAACGTACACATGCCGAGGAAGAAGGCGAGCGCCATGTTTTCCACAAACACCGCGCGCACGAACAGACTAATCATATGTTCCATCGTCTGTTAATCCTTTTCCTGTTGAGCGGGCTTCCACGTGCGCAGAGCCCAAATCAACAATCCGATGATAAAGAACGCGCTTGGCGCCAGCAGGAACAGCCCGTTAGGTTGATACCAGCCGCCGTTTTGCACCGTTTCAAGCACGGTCACGCCAAACAGTTTACCGCTGCCGATAAGCTCGCGTATAAAGCCGACCAGCAGCAGAATCACGCCATAGCCGAGGCCGTTGCCTATCCCATCCATGAAGCTCGCCAGCGGCGGAGATTTCATAGCGTAGGCTTCCGCACGGCCCATCACGATGCAGTTGGTGATGATCAGCCCGACGAACACCGAGAGCTGCTTTGAGATCTCGTAGGCATAGGCCCGCAGAATCTGATCCACCACGATCACCAGCGAGGCGATGATCGCCATCTGCACGATGATGCGTACGCTGTTGGGAATGTAGTTGCGGATCATCGAGATAAACATGCTCGAGAATGCCGTCACCACCGTCACGGCGATGGTCATCACGAAGGCCGTTTCCAGCTTGGTGGTCACCGCCAGCGCCGAGCAAACGCCGAGGATTTGCAGGGCGATCGGGTTGTTGTCGATTAGCGGGCTAACCAGCACCCGTTTGACTTCTTTCATGCCGGACATATCAGCCATTATTCAGCGCTCCTTCACGAACCTGCTTCAGGAACGGCCCAAAACCCAGCTCGCCCATCCAGAAATCGAAAGTGTGTTGCACACCGTTTGCCGTCAGCGTCGCGCCCGACAGGCCGTCTACGGCATATTGATCGCCCTGACGCGCCCCGCCTTTTACAACGCGCAGCGCTGGCTTGCCGTTATCATCCAGCAGTTTTTTACCGATGAACTGCGCGCGCCAGTTTGGGTTTTCAATTTCACCGCCTAACCCAGGCGTTTCGCCCTGGTCGTACCAGGTGATGCCCTTAATAGTGCGGCCATCGGTTTGCAGCGACACAAAGGCGTACATCATCGACCACAGGCCGTTGCCGTACACCGGCAGCACAACTTCCTGCACTTTGTTTTGCTCATCGCGAACCAGATAGATTTCGACAATATTGCTGCGGCGCTTTATCCCGGCCCGGTCTTCACCCGAGGAAAGCTCAACGCTTTGCTGCGGGTCACGCAAGGCGGCAGCCTGGTCAAATTTCGCCGGGTCTTTATCCAGCATTTCGCCGGTTTTAAGATCCAGCAGGCGCGGGATAATGCGGGATTCGAAGGTGTCTTTTACCTCGTCACCGGTCATTTTTGGCGTTGCCAGACCGGCCACGTCGAGAATGTTGCGCTGCTTATCGAGGGCTTTTTGCTCCTGCTGGCGCGACTTCAGACCAACGGCAGAGCCCGCCACAACAATGGAGCACACCAGGCAAAGCACCAGCACCACCAGCAGCGTTCTGCCGATGCTATCGTTACTTTTTACATCAGCCACGCGATTTCCTCCGCTTGATATTGGCCTGCACCACCACGTAGTCAAACAGCGGCGCAAAGAGGTTGGCGAACAGAATCGCCAGCATCATCCCTTCCGGATAGGCCGGGTTGGCCACCCTAATCAGCACGCACATCACGCCGATCAGCGCCCCGTACCACCATTTACCTTTATTGGTAAAGGAGGCGGAAACCGGGTCGGTTGCCATGAACATCATGCCGAACGCAAAACCTCCCAGCACCAGGTGCCAGTACCACGGCATGGCGAACAGCGGGTTGGTATCGGAACCAATAAAGTTAAACAGGGACGCGGTAGCCACCATGCCGAGCATCACGCCCGCCACAATGCGCCAGGAGGCGACGCGACCAAACAGGATGATGGCTCCGCCAATCAGGATCATCAGGGTGGAGACTTCGCCGATGGAACCCGGAATATTGCCGAGAAAGGCGTCCATCCAGGTTACCGGCTGACCGCTGACCACGTTCACTAACGCTTCACCGCCGCCGTGAGACCACTGCGACAGCGGGGTTGCGCCAGAGAAACCGTCTGCGGCCGTCCACACCAGGTCACCGGAAATTTGTGCCGGATAGGCAAAGAACAGAAACGCGCGGCCCGCCAGCGCCGGGTTCAGGAAGTTACGCCCCGTGCCGCCGAAGATCTCTTTCGCAATGACCACGCCGAAGCTGATGCCCAGCGCCGCCTGCCAAAGCGGCAGCGTAGGCGGTACCACCAGCGCAAACAGAATGGAGGTAACGAAGAAGCCTTCGTTGATCTCGTGCTTACGGATAATAGAGAACAGCACTTCCCAGAAACCGCCGACAAGGAAGACGGTGAGGTAGATCGGCAGGAAGTAAACCGCACCCAGCGTCATCATGCTGATCCAGCCGGCATCCGGCGCAAAGCTTACGCCCAGCCATTGGGCAACCGCGTAATGCCAGTCGGCGGAGATGACCTGCTGGAGCTGTTCTGGTCCGTACATTTTGTGCAAGGCCGGAATGGTTTGCAGCCCAACGTTGTACATGCCCCAGAACATAGCCGGGAAGACGGCAAACCAGACGAGGATCATCATACGTTTGAGGTCGATAGCGTCGCGAACGTGGGACGCTCCCGGCGTCACCAGGCCCGGCGTATAGAACACCGTCGCGGTCGCTTCAAACAACGGGTAATACTTTTCTAACCTGCCGCCTTTGGTGAAGTGCGGCTCTATTTTTTCAAATAAGTGCTTCAGGCCCATGAGTTATCCTTCCTGCTCGATGCGGGTTAACACCTCGCGTAGCACCGGGCCGTATTCGTACTTCCCCGGGCAGACATAGGTACAAAGCGCCAGATCTTCTTCATCCAGTTCCAGGCAGCCCAGCGCCTGCGCGCTGTCAGTATCACCCGCCAGCAGATCGCGCAGCAGCATGGTGGGCAGAATATCCAGCGGCATAACGCGTTCATAGTTGCCGATGGGCACCATCGCACGCTCGCCGCCGTTGGTGTCGGTGGAGAAGTTGAACAGCTTACGCTTCAGGAAATGGCCGAGGGTGGTGCGGGTAATGGAGAATTTATCCGCGCCGGGCATCACCCAGCCGAACAGTTCTTTCTCTCGCCCTTCTTTTAAGACCGTAACCTGTAAATGGAATCGGCCAAGCCAGGCACGCGGGCCGCTGGCCTGCACGCCACTGAGTACAGAACCTGAAACAATGCGGTTTTCACCTTCCAGCAGCTCACTCTGAGTCAGGGCCTCTACTGAGGCACCGAGACGCGTGCGAATCAGACGCGGATTTTTGACCTGCGGGCCCGCCAGAGAAATCACCCGTTCGGCCCACAGCTCGCCTTCAATGAACAGTTTGCCAATAGCGATGACGTCCTGGTAGTTCAGGTGCCAGACCTGCTTTTGCAGGCTGACCGGTTCGATAAAGTGAATGTGAGTGCCTGCCAACCCGGCTGGGTGCGGCCCAGCAAACTCATTAAAGTTAATCTGCCCAACCGGATGTCCACCCAACTTGCCGCCGCTGGCCTGGCAAACGTGAATCCGGCCTTCCGTGAGGCGTGACAGCAGCGTTAGCCCCGCGTCAAACATGGAACGGTGCGCGAGGATAATCGGCTGCGGATCGGCGGCCAACGGATTGGTATCCATCGCGGTCACAAATATAGCCGCAGGAACAGCGCCAGGCTGCGGTGCCTTGCTGAACGGGCGGGTACGCAGCGCCGTCCATAAGCCGGAAGACAATAGCTGTGCCTGCACAACTTCGCGGGGCAGATCGGCTAAGGATTCCGGGGCGTGGCGTTCGAAAGCAACGGCTTCCTCTCCCTTAACCGCAATCACTACGGATTGCAGCACGCGGCGTTCACCGCGATTGATGGCCGCCACGGTTCCGCTGGCCGGCGCGGTATACATCACGCCCGGGTTTCTTTTATCTTCAAAAAGGGCCTGGCCTTTCAGTACGCTATCGCCCTCTTTCACCAGCATGGAAGGACGCATGCCCACGTACTCTTCGCCGAGCAACGCCACCTGAGGTATGGCTGGGCCGTCATAGATTTGCTGCTCGGGCACCCCGGCAATAGGCAAATCAAGACCTTTTCTGATTTTTATCATAAGGTTATCACGCATAAAATAGGCTTTTAAAAACCGACAAAAACGCTAGCCGACAACGAATGGGCTGAAGTTACATGCAGCCACGGCACTCTGCCAGACAGGTAAGAAAGGGGGGTTGCGCATTCCTTCGCCACGCTTGATGGGGTGATAAGTCGCCAGGCTGTATCTGGAAACAGACTTATGGAAAGCGTCCTTTCTTATCCGCAGGTCATCATTCGGCCAGGATGGTAGCATTTTTGCTACTCAGAAGGTGCAGAAATCCGCATTCACAGGCCCGCAATGCGAGCTATTACGCAAAAATAACAACTCTTTCACTTTATCGCGGTATTAATTACGTTTAGATTTCTGGAAACCGATAAGTCCGCGCTTGCGAATTTTATTGATGATGCTAATGTGAGCGCACCGGATACAGATTCGTCTGATTTAGGGTCTCTCTTGCCGTCCTGGCATTTGGTTACAGGTTTATCAAGGAATCATGCAGTATGCCTAAGATCGCACTTGTTATTGCGATGCTTCTGATGCCGTTTATGTCGTTTGCCAGTCTGCTCAATAGCCCGGCTTCGACCACGCCCGTCAGCAAAGAATTCAAGCAGCAATTAATGGGCTCTCCCGTTTATATTCAAATCTTTAAAGAAGAGCGCACGCTTGAGCTGTACGTCAAAATGGGCGAACAGTATCAGCTGCTGGACAGCTACCGTATCTGCAACTATTCCGGTGGTCTGGGGCCAAAGCAGCGTCAGGGCGATTTTAAGAGTCCCGAGGGCTTTTACAGCGTGGAACGCAGTCAGCTAAAGCCGGACAGCCGTTTCTATAAAGCAATCAACATCGGCTTCCCGAACGAATTTGACCGTTCTCACGGCTATCAGGGGCAGTATTTGATGATTCACGGTGCCTGCGTGTCGATTGGCTGTTACGCCATGACCGACAGCGGTATTGATGAAATTTTCCAGTTTGTGACCGGCGCTCTGGTGTTCGGCCAGCCGAAGGTGCAGGTAAGCATTTATCCGTTCCGCATGACGGACGCGAATATGCAGCGCCACAAATATTCCTACTACATTAATTTCTGGAAGCAGCTTAAGCCTGGCTACGACTATTTTATGGCTAACCACCAGCCGCCTGGCGTATCTGTTATTAGCGGTAACTACGTGATTAGCAAGCCGGTTACACCAACGGTACAACCTCAGCTAGCCTCAAACTATACGCTCACCGAGGCAAAATAAGACCGACTCGCCCGGGGCGATTTTTTCCCAGGCTTCATTTCCGGTCAGCGGCTGCGTAGCAATCACGGTGACCACATCGTTCGGTGTGGTCTCTTCCTGAAAGTCGATTTCCACATCCTGATCTAACAGCTTTGCCACGCCAAACGGCGCCCGACGGGTGATCCAGTAAAGGTTGGTGGAGCAGAACGCCATCACGTAACGCCCGTCCGACAGCAGCATGTTAAACACGCCCTTTTCCCGCAGCTCGGCCGCCAGCTCGGTAATGTAGCGGAACACCGCCTGCATATTACCCGGCGTGCGCGGATAGCGTTGCGTCAGCTGGTGAAGCAGCCAGCAGAAGGCCTGTTCGCTGTCGGTTTCGCCAATCGGACGAAACGGCCCTGTTTCCAGCGAGCGATGGGCTTTCAGCTGCCCGTTGTGCGCGTAGGTCCAGTTACGGCCCCACAGCTCGCGCGTAAAGGGATGGGTATTTTCCAGCGCGACTTTGCCACGGTTAGCCTGGCGGATATGTGCAATAACGGAGCAGGATTTAATGGGGTAATCCTGTACCAGTCTGGCGATGGGCGAGTTAAAGCTCGGCTGCGGATCTTTGAACGTGCGGCAACCTTTGCCTTCATAGAAGGTGATGCCCCAGCCGTCTTTATGCGGCCCCGTACCGCCGCCGCGCTGCACCAGGCCGGTAAAGCTAAAGCAGATATCCGTTGGCACATTGGCGCTCATCCCGAGCAGTTCGCACATGGTTCTCTCCCCAATACTCTCACCGGCCTTTTTTCACTCTGTAAAGCGGATGACCGAAGCCTGTCCGCCCTACAGATAAAAGTGGCCTTAAACGTTAAGCCTTAACCATCTCTTTTTCGATCAGCTGAATCAGGATGTGGATCGCTTTGATGTGGATTTCCTGAATACGGTCGGCATAACCGAAGTGCGGCACGCGAATTTCTACGTCTGCCGAACCGGCCATTTTACCGCCGTCTTTGCCGGTCAGCGTGATGACCTTCATGCCTTTCGCACGGGCAGCCTCAATAGCTTTAATCACGTTGCCGGAGTTGCCGGAGGTGGAAATCCCCAGCAGCACGTCGCCTTCACGTCCTACCGCTTCGATATAGCGGGAGAAGATATAGTCGTAGCCAAAATCGTTGCTGACGCAGGAGATGTGGCTAACGTCTGAAATGGCAATCGCCGGGTAGCCCGGACGGTTTTCACGGTAGCGGCCGGTCAGCTCTTCTGCGAAGTGCATCGCGTCGCAGTGCGATCCGCCGTTGCCGCAGGACAACACTTTGCCACCCGCTTTGAAGCTGTCGGCCAGCAGCACGGCAGCGCGCTGAATAGCGTGAATATTTGCATCATCTTTCAAAAAGTTAGCCAGCGTTTCGGCTGCTTCATTCAATTCGTTACGAATAAGATCCTGGTACATGAGGATATCCTTCAGTATTTATTGATTGAGTAAACCCCAGCAGTTTACCGGATAGCGCGAGAAGCGCCATATCCAGGTGCTTTTATGCCTTCGTGCGGCAACAATGTGAGCGAGGTTGTAATTATTTTGTAAACACATTGCTAAAAGAATGCGCATACACTAAAACCAATACATCACAAGTGGTCAGACCTCCTACAAGCAAGGGAGCATTCTTTATGTTGATTTTGAGTGTTGTTGCAACCGTTGTTCTCCTCGGCGTGCTGTTTTATCACCAGGTAAATTTGCTGCTCAGCAGCGCGATCCTTCTCGCGTGGACGGCAGCGCTGGGCTTTGCGGGTATTTGGTCAATCTGGGTGCTCGTCCCGCTCGCGATTATTCTGGTGCCGTTGGTGTTTACCCCGCTGCGTAAATCGCTGATCTCAGCCCCGGTGTTTAAAGGCTTCCGCAAGGTTATGCCGCCCATGTCACGCACTGAAAAAGAGGCGATTGACGCGGGCACCACCTGGTGGGAAGGCGATCTGTTCCGCGGCAAGCCAGACTGGGAAAAGCTGCACAACTATCCGCAGCCAAAGCTGACCGCGGAAGAACAGGCGTTCATCGATGGCCCGGTGGAAGAAGCCTGCCGCCTGGCCAATGATTATCAGATAACCCATGAGCTGGCAGATTTGCCGCCGGAACTGTGGGCTTATCTCAAAGAGCATCGCTTCTTTGCGATGATCATCAAGAAAGAGTACGGCGGCCTGGAATTCTCGGCTTACGCTCAGGCTCGCGTGCTGCAAAAACTCTCCGGCGTTTCCGGGATACTTGCGATCACCGTCGGCGTGCCTAACTCTTTAGGCCCGGGCGAACTGCTCCAGCATTACGGCACCGAAGAGCAAAAAGATCATTATCTGCCGCGTCTGGCTCGCGGGCAGGAAATCCCCTGCTTCGCTCTGACCAGCCCGGAAGCCGGTTCAGATGCCGGTGCCATCCCGGACACCGGCGTGGTTTGCATGGGCGAATGGCAGGGCCAGCAGGTGCTCGGCATGCGTCTGAGCTGGAACAAGCGTTATATTACGCTGGCGCCAATCGCTACCGTGCTCGGCCTGGCGTTCAAACTGTCTGACCCGGATCGTCTGCTGGGTAATGAAGAAGATCTGGGCATTACCTGTGCGCTGATTCCAACCCATACGCCGGGCGTGGAAATCGGCAAGCGCCACTTCCCGCTTAACGTGCCGTTCCAGAACGGGCCAACGCGAGGGAAAGATATCTTCGTTCCGATCGATTACATCATCGGCGGCCCGAAAATGGCCGGTCAGGGCTGGCGTATGCTGGTTGAATGCCTGTCCGTCGGACGCGGTATTACCCTGCCGTCTAACGCTACCGGCGGCCTGAAATCCGTCGCAATGGCGACCGGAGCTTACGCCCACATTCGCCGCCAGTTCAGAATCTCTATCGGTAAAATGGAAGGGATTGAAGAGCCGCTGGCGCGCATTGCGGGTAACGCTTACGTTATGGACGCCGCTGCATCACTGATTACCTACGGTATCGTGCTCGGCGAGAAACCGGCGGTGCTTTCGGCCATCGTGAAATATCACTGTACCCACCGCGGCCAGCGCGCCATCCTCGATGCGATGGATATCGTCGGCGGGAAAGGCATTATGCTGGGCGAGTCTAACTTCGTGGCCCGTGCCTACCAGGGCGCGCCGATCGCCATCACCGTTGAAGGCGCAAATATTCTGACCCGCAGCATGATTATCTTCGGCCAGGGTGCCATTCGCTGCCATCCTTACGTGCTGGAAGAAATGGCCGCGGCGCAGAGTAACGACGTCAGCGCCTTCGATAAGCTGCTGTTCAAGCACATTGGTCACGTGGGCAGCAACAAAATGCGCAGCCTGTGGCTGGGTCTGACCAACGGTTTAACCAGCGACACGCCGACCCGCGACGCGACCAAACGCTACTACCAGCATCTGAACCGTCTGAGCGCAAACCTGGCGCTGCTGTCTGACGTTTCGATGGCGGTACTCGGCGGCAGCCTGAAGCGTCGCGAGCGTATCTCTGCTCGCCTGGGCGATGTGCTGAGCCAGCTTTATCTGGCCTCCGCGGTGCTTAAGCGTTACGAAGATGAAGGCCGCAACGAGGCGGATCTGCCGCTGGTGCACTGGGGCGTGCAGGATGCGCTCTTCCAGGCTGAACAGGCGATGGACGATCTGCTGCGTAACTTCCCGAACGGCTTTGTGGCCGGGGTGCTGCGCCTGACTATCTTCCCGCTCGGCCGCCGCTACGATGCACCGTCCGACAAGCTGGATCACAAGTTGGCGAAAATCATGCAGGTTCCTTCAGCGACACGTTCACGTATCGGCCGCGGCCAATACCTGACGCCGAGCGAGTTCAACCCTGCCGGTCTGCTGGAGCAGGCGCTGCTGGACGTGATGGCCGCCGAGCCAATCCACCTGCGCGTTTGTAAAGAAATCGGACGTAATCTGCCGTTCACACGTCTGGATGAGCAGGCCAAACGGTGGCTCGCCGAGGGGAAAATCAACGCCGAGGAAGCGGCAATTCTCACCGCCGCCGAAACCAGCCGTCTGCGCAGCATCAACGTGGACGAGTTTGAACCGGAGGAGCTGGCGACGAAGCCGCTAAAGATGCCGGAAAAACACCGCAAGATTGAAGCTGCGTAAGCCGCAGTGAACCTGAAAACCCCGCCCTGCGGGGTTTTTTATTGCCCACAAAAGCCCGCTAACTCATGCTACAGTGAAAGAAATATCGTTGTTCACGGAGCCCATGATTGTGTCTGGTCTGAAAATTTCCCTTCTGCAACAGCCGCTGGTCTGGATGGACGGCGCGGCAAACCTGCGTCATTTTGATGTGCTGCTGGACGGCATGCACGGCCGCGATCTGATTATCCTGCCCGAAATGTTTACCAGCGGATTTGCGATGGAGGCCGCGAAGCAGTCAATGGCGGAAGAAGAAGTCATCGACTGGATGCAGTTCAAAGCGCAGCAGACGCAGGCCATGATAGCCGGCAGCGCGGCGCTGCAAACGGAGCGCGGGCCGGTGAATCGTTTCCTGCTGGTTCAGCCGGACGGCAAAGTTCATTTCTACGATAAGCGCCACCTGTTCCGCATGGCGGATGAACACCATCATTACCAGGCTGGGGAAGAGCGCGTCATCGTGGAATGGCGCGGCTGGCGCATAATGCCGCTGGTTTGCTACGACCTGCGTTTCCCGGTCTGGTCACGCAACCGCAATGATTACGATCTGGCGCTGTACGTCGCCAACTGGCCTGCACCTCGGTCGCTGCACTGGCAAAGTTTGTTAGTCGCTCGCGCAATAGAGAACCAGGCTTACGTAGCGGGCTGCAATCGAGTAGGTACGGATGGCAACGGACACCACTATCGCGGCGACAGCAAGATAATCAGCCCGCAGGGTGAAATTCTGGCGAGCGCCGAAGCACACCAGGCCACGAGGCTGGACGCCGATTTATCGCTGATAGCGCTTCAGGAGTACAGAGAGAAGTTCCCGGCCTGGCAGGATGCCGATCCGTTTAGCCTGTAGCGTGCCCGAATCGATATTCCCCGCATCCTCGAATAATAAATGCCCCAAGCGCACCGGTATTTTATATGCCGGGTGCCTGTAACATGGCGATGCTATGTTCTGCGTGCTAGATGCGGATATCCCGCTGGGGGCAAAATTATTATAGCCAGGCCGGGGACGCGATAGATTTTCTTTCCTGAGTCGCAATTTCTTCTCGTTTGCCTGCCAGATTCAGCAATGCCATTCTGGCTGGAGTAAAAGCATGAATGGCAATGCGGTTTCGCACGGTAAAATCAGTCAAACCGTGATATTCCTGCTTAGTCCTGCAACCCTGACCGAGAAAACCTCGGTCTGCTTCAGCGTGTCATTCACCCTAGGGCAAACCACATCGGGATAGTTAATTTGCTTGGGTTAGGCTGGAATTTTAGTTTTACCGGCGCGTCAGCCAGGATCGTTGATTATCATCGGCCCAAGGAAAAAAATCAGGTGCAATCCCTGAATGATTTCGTCGTTTTTGGCGTGATGATCGTCGGGTCTTTTTCATCCGGTGCGCTATTGAATCTCTACGACTGGAACGCCGTGCTGTGGGGATCGCTTATTCCCATCGGCCTTGCCCTGCAGGGTCTTGCTCTGGGACGTAAGGCTTTTGCAGAAATAAGGTAGAGCAGCCTGCTGGTTCGGGGTTTGCGCACCCAGTCATTGCACTTTCAAAGCCAGCAGAAGCAGCAATATAAAGAACCATTCTGCAAATCGCTGGACAGGGAATTTCGTTAATGACAGGCATGAAAAAGGGCCATGTTAATGGCATTCTGGCGGCATACTCAAAGTAACAGAATTGACACCCCATGGCATTCTTACCGATACCAAAGCAAGGCATATCAAACCTGACGATAAGATCATTCCTCGTGATGGTATAACGGGCCTGCCCCTTCCCCCTCTTCTACAAAAGGTCGTGGAATCAGCGTTAGCAAACGCACCGAACATCAACCGGCTATGCCCTGGAAAGTGATTCCTTATTTTCCACTTTCATTCATTATAGAAATCGCTTCGTCAATAGTCCGTGTTGTAAAGAGTGAATTATCTCTGTTATCTCTACGTATAACCTTTCTGTTATTTTTAATAGAGATATTCTCACACCAGGCCAAAGTCTCAGTTACATGCTTTTCATCCATGCTCATATCTAAAAAAGTAAGCCGACCATCAAGCAATTGCATGTCTTCTGTGATAACTGATGGCCCGGGTTCTAACAGGATCAGGCGGCTCTTAATATCAGCAACTTTGCCTTTTACTTGCGATACATCCTCTACTGATTTTTCATGTTTGTGGATAGCATCAGCAAATGCTCGTGAGTTTTGGGCAAGCATCTCTGCCATGTGATCGAAAGCAGACCCTTTTGCTTCCGGCGGAGGTGGATAGACTCCATGTTTACTCAACGACGGTATGACTTCATGAAATAACCATTTTGAAAGCGCTTACCGGCAGCGCTTCGGTCATTTGACATAACTCGATACAATCCTGGCTGGGGTACAAAAATTTCTTTTCGCCTTTCAGACACACAGTTCTCAGAATCCATTGTTACCTACTCATCAGACTCTAATACTTGTAGTTGAGCCATGAGTATGCGTGGTCTCGACTTTACTGTGTAATCGGCATCTATCTCTTTGTTTTCTTTATTCAGAGTGACTTAAACGTCTCGACGTGAGATATATAAGATCTCACCTGGCATCAAAGTTCTTAAATCGCTTCCCTGGTTTCACCGCGATTGAAATAGCATGCTTGCGGCAGAGTTCCCGGGCAGAAACCCCGGCTTCGACCTCTCGGAGGATACTGATGATCTATTCGTCGGAAAAACGATTCTTCATAGGGATGCCCTCATGCGGCATATGAAGACATGACTAACATCGCGGAGTGTTAATCAACGGGGAGTAGATCACTTGCCCAATTTGCCGAAATCTTAGCTTTATTATTCAGCATTAATATTTACACGCGCATAGTTACACAACAAAAAAGTTAGCGCACTAATGTTAAATTATGAGAAACGATGCGTTAAATATTGTCATAAAACCTCCTGGTTTCGCGACATTCCCTCTCCTTTTTACAGACGAAAATTGATGTGCATTTGTTTTTCATAAAAAACGTAGATACAATACACCTTTCATACGAAGGACATTGAATGAGCATCCTTGGCTTGGGATCGTATCCCTAATTTTTTTGGATAGAGTCTATTAGGTATTCACATGCGATATTTGTTGCACGGTATGTTGGTTTTTGACCTTAAAGAAGGATCATTAAGTACCGTTGATACCGGGCAAAGTATCAAATTACCTTACCCCGCAGTATTATTGTTAGATGTGTTTTGCCAGAATGTGCAGGTACTAATTCCTCGAGATACTTTGATGGACAAGGCCTGGACCGATAATGGATTTCGTGGTTCCGGCAGTAACCTCTATAATTCCCTTAGCTCCATCAGAAAAGCCATTAGTACATTAGGTATCGAGCAGCAGGCCATTCGCACGCAACCGAAGGTGGGCTTTGTTCTGGAACTCTCCGTGACGCTTATGCAGCCGGATCTGGAGGAACAGTCGGAAAATGACAGAATAAAGAAGGCTGATGGCGGAGGCCTGGAAATCAAAAGTAGCGAGTTGCCACCGGAAACCGATGCTTTAGCGCCTCAGGAAAATCGGCAAACAGCTCCATCCGTTGACATTGACTCTTTCTTTTATCGCCTCAGGTTATCCAAATTTGGCTGGCTCCTGACGGCAAATAATTATCTCCTCTGGTCTGTTCTTATCATCACAATTCTGGTCGCTATTCAGGTTAGCTTCAACCTTAACAGCGATAAAAATGGTATTTTGCCAGCTAATTATGATTTGATGGCGAGCGAACAAAAATGTTCTCTTTTCAGGTTGGATCCGCTTACTGATATCTATCCGTCAATTTCTGCTGGCAAGAAAATAGAAAAGTTGGCAGCAAAGTTCAACGTAGATTGCAAATCCAACAAGGCTAATTTCTATATACATTCTGGGGGCGTGGTTCATAAACTCAACGATATTTTTAATGTCCTTATCGTTATGTGTATATATAATAAACAAAATGGTCTTGTAACATCTTGTTTTAATGATTACTCGGTGTTTGTCGCACAACATGAAAATAAAGAATAAATCTAAATTAATAATTTTGCTGTTATGCCTTCTCGTTATTTTTTTAACGCTTAAGCTGAGTATCAAATCGGAAACGGCGGAGTTTACGTGTACCTCTGTACTGAAAAAAGAGCAAATACTGCAGGATGGGTTAAAAGCCAGATTAGATACCGATATCTATTTGTTTCTGGATGGCAAAGGACAGGGGTTTATCAACTATGACGGCGTGTTATTGCATAACAAAGTGAGCTATAGAGTGAAAAGGCTGGTCAATTTTTCCTATTCTCACCGCGATAAGGCAACCGTTTATGGCCTTACCTGGCACGGCGGTGACGTTGCGCACGAGGATAATCTGCCGGTTGGGGAACTGACCTCTATGGTTCTGCCTGAAATAAGTAAGGTTTTTTACCAGTTTAAGTCGTTAGATGAGAAAACCGTCCTGATTTTACAGGATGGCTTACCTGCTATGGCCTGCGCTATTGGCTGAAAACGGCGAATAGCGGTCCGTAATTTGTTTCGCGCTGTTTTGCACGCGCAGCTTTGCTCATCGCCAGATATTCATCATGGCAAGGCTCCTGTCCTCCAACATTATCGTTCTCCCGCATTCTGGACTGACTAAACCTTTCCAGAGCGCAGGCCCTGCAGCAAATTCCTTCTCTTGAATAAATCCCTTTATCAAGCCCGCTTTTCATGCCGCCCAAGACTGCGGTAAGCAAAATTGGCCGTTGCCGTCAGCCGCAAAAAATCGCTCCGTTAGCTGATTTGACAGGATGGCAAAGCCTCATATTTTTCATCACAGCAGCTGAGTTTCACGCTTAGCCAGTGGATTTCGAAAAAGGATGCCGGGGCGTTTCCGCACCGTCTTATTTACCTCTCGACCACGACCTTTTCATCAAAGTATCCATCTAACTGTGGATAATCATGAAGCAGAGAGTGTGCATGTTAATCTAATTAACTCAAATAAATTGAAACATTACTCCGTATATAAATCATTAATCAGTATTTTATTTTGATTATTTGTCGATTGTGTAGAATTTCAGTCCCAGTGAGATGGAGCCTGTGGATGTCCCGCAGCCCGTTTGCAGCACAGAGATCGCTTTCTGAATGCAACACCCACCACTTAAAGCACATTTATACAAGCGACGGAGATATCTAAGAGAATGAAACTCAATAAAATTATGCTGGCTGGTTCTTTAATCCTTGGTATGACTTCTTTTGCTCATGCAGCCGATCAGGGGAGCGGTACGGTTAAATTTACTGGTTCTATCATTGATGCGCCTTGCTCTATCGACCCGAACAGCAATGGTCAGGAAGTGAAGCTGGGCCAGGTCTCAAGCGTTGCGCTGCAAAACAGCGGTAAGTCCACGCCAAAGAATTTTGAAATTCATTTGCAGGATTGCAGCCTGAGCACCGAAAAAACGGTCACCACAACCTTTACCGGCCCTGCCGGCGCGAACGGTTTGTTAGGGATTACCGGTTCTGCCAAAGGGGCCAGCATCGCTCTGCTGGATTCTTCCAACAATCCTGTTGAGCTGGGTAAACCAACCACCGCGCAGGCGATTCAGGATGGGGAGAATACTTTACTGTTCGCAGCTTATCTGCAGGGCGACGGTAGCACGGCAAATGGTGAAGACGCTCCAACGCCGGTGACTATTGTCCCAGGCGACTTTGCAAGTATCGCTAACTTCACTCTTGCTTATCAGTAAGCAGCATATTAATGCATACATGCGGGGAACCGCATGTATGCATCTGATAATCAATAACAGGTGTAATCCATGTTTATTCGCTTCGGGCATCAATTGTTTTCTTTCCTATTGATTATATCTTTTGGATATTCCACGTCTGCGGTATCAGCGTTGCCAAAAGGATATGTCAATATGAAGGGAAGCATTGTTGAAACTACATGTTCAATCGCGACCGGCTCAGTGGATCAAACGGTGATTATTGCTACGCTGCCGGTGAGCTATATCATCAATAATGGCCAGAGTTCAGAATATGGTTTTTCTATTAACCTGGTGAACTGCGTGCTTGAACATTTAAATCATCAGCGGACTGACGGACAATATTTTAGTGTCACGTTCGAGGGTGATAATGATTCGGGGCTGTTTGGGGTTAAAGGGGAAGCGAAAGGTGTCGCGCTGAAAATTTCCGATGCCAGAGGCAACGTTGTGATACCTGGTGAAGCATTACCAGCGGAACCTCTTTCTCCGAGGACGATGGTATTAAATTATATGCTACGTTTGGTCAGCGATGGAAAGATTCTACGCGCGGGGAATTATAACGCAGCCATACGTTTCAGAATCGATTATCTGTAAGGAAGTTGCCAGCCCTGCTGTGGGATTAATGATCCGTCGGACGATATTATGAATCATAAAAATTTAAATTTCCTGGCATTATCAATTCGGCTCGGTCTGTTGCTTATTAGTCCTACTGCCATTTTATGGCAGTGTCATGCCTGGGGGAGCGAAGACTTTCAGTTTAATACCGACGTGCTGGATGCAAACGATCGTAATAATATTGATATGTCTCAGTTCTCTCACCGGGGCTTTATTATGCCCGGTCAATACACCATGACGCTGCGTATAAATAAGCAGGAATTACCCGAGCAGCTAATAACGTTTTATCCTCCTGACAAGGATCCGAAAGGGAGCGAGGCCTGCATTACGGCAGATTTGGTCGCGCAGCTTGCTTTGACGCCACAAGCACAAAATAAAATAACCTGGTGGCATAAAGGCGAGTGCATGGCGCCGGAAAGTTTGCCCGGCGCGACGCTGCGCGGAGATTTGAGCACGATGTCCGTGTACGCCAGTATCCCACAGGCGTATCTCGAATATACCAGTGAGAACTGGGATCCTCCTTCCCGCTGGGATAATGGTATTCCAGGCGTAATGCTTGATTACAACCTGAATATGCAAAATCGTCAGCAGCAGGGTGAGGGAGATAGCCGCGATCTCAGCGGCAATGGCACACTGGGTGCGAACATGGGACCATGGCGTTTCCGTGCAGACTGGCAGGCCAGAGTTGACCATTCTTCCCGCGACCGCCAGCAGCAGGAGCGATGGAGCTGGAGCCGCTACTATCTTTATCGGGCGCTGCCGCAGCTGGGCGCGAAGCTTGAGCTGGGCGAAAATTATCTGGATACGGATATTTTTGACGCCTTCCGTTTTACCGGCGTCAGCCTGAAAAGCGACGACGCTATGCTGCCGCCGAACCTGCGTGGCTATGCGCCGGAGGTTACTGGTATTGCCCGAACGAACGCCCGGGTGGTGATAAGCCAGCAGGGGCGCATCCTTGAAGAAACACAGGTGGCAGCCGGCCCGTTTCGTATCCAGGATATTAATGACGCGGTAACCGGCGACCTGGACGTGCGGGTTGAGGAGCAGGACGGCTCAGCGCAAACCTTTAAAGTACAAACGGCGAACATCCCTTACCTGACCCGTCCGGGGAGCGTAAGGTATAAATTAGCCGCGGGGCGGCCGACGGACTTCAGGCATCATAGCGATGGGCCAATTCTGGGGACCGGGGAGTTTTCCTGGGGGGTCAGTAACGGCTGGTCGCTTTATGGCGGGGCCGTTGGCGGTGAAAACTATCAGGCGCTGGCGACGGGGATTGGCCGCGATCTCTTGATTCTGGGCGCGCTGTCTTTTGACATTACGCAGTCGCGGGCCGTCACGCCTGTGAAGGAAGAAACGTTAAGCGGACGTTCATATCGCCTTAGCTATTCCAAAAAATTTGATCGCTACGATAGCCAGATAACCTTTGCTGGCTATCGTTTTGCGGAACGCAATTACCTGGGAGTGAGCGATTTCCTTGAAATGGGGCATCTTAGCGAGCGGGCTTATAGCAGCAAGGAAATGTACACGATTTCGCTGAATAAACAGTTCAGCAGTTTGAGTCTGGGTGCTTATTTTAACTATAGTCACCAAACTTATTGGGATCGGCCCGAAAGCAATCGTTACGATTTATCGCTGTCGCGCTATGTGGATATCGGGCATTTCAAAGATATTAACCTGTCTCTGGCCGCCTATCGCTATAACTATAATGGAATGAAAGATGACGGTATGTACCTTTCCATGTCCGTACCTTTTGCTAATAACGCGACCCTGAGCTATAGCGGGACGCTGACGCACGGAGAAAACAGCCACCAGATTTCTTATTTTGATCGCATTGATGAAAACAATAGCTATCAATTAAGCAGTGGGGAAAGCGGCGGGAGTAAATACTCAGCGAGCGCGTTTTATAATCATAAGGGCGACTACGCTGAGGTTAATACTAACGCGAGCTATCGACAGGGAAGCTACTCGGCATTGAGCCTGGGGATACGTGGCGGCATCGTCGCGACGCCAAAAGGGGCGGCATTACACAGTAATGGAAACCCGGGCAGTACCCGCGTTCTTCTGGATACCGATAGTGTGGCAGGCGTCCCCATTCACGGTTCCGGCATTAACACACGCAGTAACTATTTTGGTAAAGCGGCAGTGGCTGATTTAGGAAGCTATTATCGCAACCGTATTAATATTGATTTAAACAGGCTGCCGGATAACGCGGAGGCGGAAACGTCAGTTGTGCAGGCCACCTTAACCGAAGGCGCAATAGGCTATCGTCGCTTTAACGTCATTGCGGGTGAGAAAGCGATAGCGGTTATTCGGCTGGCCGACGGGTCCGCACCGCCATTTGGCGCAAACGTGCTGAATAAGAAAAAACAGGAGGTAGGCATTGTCAACGATGACGGCAGCGCATATCTCAGCGGAATGAATCCGGGCGATGAAATGACGGTGAGCTGGTCCGATCGGCAGTGCGTTATTAATCTCCCGGCAACCATTCCGGATGAGGCTTTGAACCATTTAATATTGCCCTGCCGCCTGATCGGGGAAAAAGGTAGCAAGCCTGCGGCATAACACTGTCCGTCCATTTGGGTTTGTCTGCAATCGTAATAATTTGATGAGAATGTAATGATGAAACAATATTTAACGCGCCTGCTGTTGCTTATTCTCGCGTCTGGTTCACTTATCCCCACGGCGCAGGGAGCGATCGCGCTGGATCGCACTCGGGTCATTTTCGACGGCGGTCAAAAATCGGAAAGCCTGAATGTTACTAATGAAAATAAAAAGCTTCCCTATCTGGCTCAGGGATGGTTAGAAAATGAAAAAGGTGAAAAAATCACCAGCCCATTAATTGTGCTGCCTCCCGTTCAGCGGGTGGAGCCGGGCGCACGAAGCCAGCTGAAAATTCAGGGATTACCGGCAGCTAATGCATTGCCGCAGGATCGCGAGAGCCTGTTTTATTTTAATCTGCGCGAAATACCACCGCGCACGGATGTGCCAAATGTATTACAGATTGCCCTGCAAACCCGCATCAAATTATTTTATCGGCCGAAAGCGATAATGAAAAGCGCTGCGGAAATGGAAACGCCGTGGCAGCTGGACGTCAAGCTGGTTCGTCATGGGGATAAATATCAAATTATTAATCCAACGCCTTATTACGTGACCATTATTGACGCCAGCCGTAGCCTGACGGGAAAAACCGCGGCCGGGTTTACAGCCTTAATGATTGCGCCCAAAAGCCAGGATACGCTGAAGAGCAGCGCGGCTGAGCTGGGGGATAGCCCGGTACTGACTTATATCAACGATTACGGCGGTCGTCCTCAGCTGCAATTCCACTGTAGCGCCCTGACCTGTAAGGCATCGGCCGTAGAGCAGGATAAATAATCATCGCGGTCGGATGAAGTAAAAACCGGGAGGCAGGTATGAAAAAGAATAAGCGAACCGGTAGAGGACTTCAGCGGGTGAAAGCGGCCGGGATAGCATGTCTGCTGGCCTGCGTGCTGCCGGCTGGCGGGTACGCTGCGAATAACGGTGAGATTAACGGCGAAAACGGCATGCTGCACGTCTACGGGGCGCTGACTGAAGGCGCCTGTGTTCTGGATATGTCATCCAGAACACAGGAGGTTCGATTAGGGAAAACCTCATCCGCAGAGCTACGCCACATGGGCGATCGCGGCAGAGCGGTACAGTTTGTTCTGGTGCTGAAAGACTGTAGTCGTGAAGCTTCACGGGCCTTCGATGAGCGAAGCGAAAACATTGCCTGGGATACCAGCCAGCCTTCGGTCTCAGTCAGTTTTTCAGCTCCTCAGGATGAGCTGAACCCTGAGCTTATTGCGCTCCACGGCGCAAATGGCGTGGGGTTACGTATAACTGATGCCGATGGGGAAAATATCCCTCTGAACGAAGAGACTGCGCCGCAGCTTCTGACGCCGGGGCGCAACGAGCTGGTGTATGCCGCCTCTGCTGAGCGTACTGAAGGTGAGTTGCAGGCCGGGGCCTGGCAGTCGGAGGTTAATTTCCGGCTTAATTACTATTAGCAACGGGGCTCCGGGGCCGGCTTATTTTTTATCAAACCTTGTTTGGCCTTGAGACAGGAAGAAAGACGATGAAATCTAATGCATACCGTATCGCAATACTGCTGGTCGGAGGATTGTTTTATACCTGTCTCCACGCTGAAGAGAACATGCAGTTTAAAGGCACGCTGGTTGAACCGCCGCCGTGTACCGTTAATCAGGGGAATATTATCGACGTCTTTTTTGGTGAACAAATGGCGATTGCCAAAGTGGACGGGACGAATTATATGCAGGCAATCGACTACCAGTTACGCTGTGATGCCAGCGCCGCTAAATCCGGCATTGTCATGACCCTGCGTGGAACGGCGGCGTCTTTTGATGAGGCGGCAGTACAAACCGACCAGCCCGATCTCGGCATTCGATTATTGATTAATAATCAACCATTTAGTCTGAATACTCCTTTTAATATTGATCCTGCGCACCCCCCGCAGCTGTTTGCCGTACCGGTTGGAGCCCCCGGCGCAACGCTTACGGAAGGGCAGTTTGACGCGACGGCAACGTTACTGGCGGAGTATCGATAATGTTAAGCAAAAAGTATTGCAGCGAAGCTGCCGTCGCGATATTCCGGGCGGGATACAGGGCGCTATTACTTGGCTCATTATTGATGAGTCGTTCCGATCTGCGGGCGGCCGATAACATGCATTTTCACGGGGCGCTAACGGCTCAGCCCTGCTCCATTACGCCGGAAGAGGCGAATGTGCCCCTGGACTTTGGGGAGATCATCGCTAAGGATCTGTATAAAAATCAAAGAACGCCGGGTAAAACACTCGAGCTTAACCTAAAGGAATGCAACATCGAGGTAGCAAGCCAGGTGACGGTGACTTTCCGCGGCGCAGAGGATAGCCAACTGCCGGGCTTACTGGCGCTTGCGCCAGAGTCGCAGGCGAGCGGAATCGCCATTGGCATGGAAATGCCTGACGGCCATGCGGTTGCGCTTAATAAGCCAACGGAGAATTATGCTTTAACTAACGGCGATAACATTATTACGCTGCAGGTTTACGTACAGGGCGAGCCGCAGGCTATTTCGCAAAAAGCAATTACGCCTGGAGTATTTAACGCGATCGCCACGTTTGATCTGGAGTATCAGTAGCCGGACCGCGCGCCGGAATTTCAACCTTAATAAGATTGTCCAACAATATTGCTTGCGAGTGTGCAGGGTTACTTATAATTGAGAGTGTAATTATGTTGCCGATATTAAAAAAATCGCTTGCTGGCGCAGCAGCAGCGCTACTGGGTAGCTGTCTTCCCCAGCTGTGCTGGGGCATATCAAACACGATAACGGTTCATGTGAAAGTGGAATCCTCTCCCTGTGAAATTAATCACGGAGAAATGATAAGCGTTAATTTTGGCGATGATTTGCTCACCACGCTTGTCGACGGGAATGAATATAAGAAAACAATCGACTACTCGCTGGACTGTAGCCAGGGGGCCAGCGAGGCGCTGAAGATAAAAATATCAGGTACGGCAAGCGCTTTCGATAATACCGTTCTACAAACAAGTCAGCAGAATTTGGGCATCATTTTATTCGGCGACGGCCAGCCGTTCCCATTGAATCAATGGTTAAATTTTGACAAAAATTCGCCACCGATATTAATGGCTGCACCAATAAAATCGCCGTCAGAACAGCTGAAAGGAGGCGCGTTCACCGCTGCAGCAACCATGATGATTGATTATCAGTAGTTTTACATCACAAGGCATTCCCGGCGTAGGTAATATTAAGAGGCAAACAATGAAAAAAGTTATTCTTTGTATTTTTTACCAGTATCGCGGTTGCCTGCTGTGGGGGGGGCGTTCCTTTTTATTGACCGCGCTGTATATATTTTCATTAACGGTTCAGGCGGCAAATACGGTAGGTCATCCGGAGATTATCGATGTGGTAAACGTTGATGTAAGCGAGTGCCCGGGAGCGATGCCTGGATACCAGGTTTGCTATAAATACTCCTGGCAATTTCTTTCAGATGATATCCCGGGCAATCTTATATTTCCAAAAGGTAAATTCGACGTGCTGGTCAATAGCTCAGGTGACAATTACCTGCAAACCAACGCTCCATGGTCTTTTGGCGTACCAGGTGATTTTAATGTTTCCTGGAATACACTGATTCAAACAATGACTGACCGGGCAGGAAAGTCCGGAGAAGGCTATTATGCAGCCCTCGCAAACTGGAAAGGTTGTTTCACCTTTGGCGTTTCGAATAACGCGACTTCTCATATCCTGCCTGGGACGAGATGTTTCAGAGCGCCGCCGCCTGACGTGTCATGTAATTTTAACCTTGAAAAAATTTATATTGACTTTGGGACGCTGAATCCGAAATCGATCAATGGCGCACAGCAGAGCCTTCCCGTTAACTTGAGCTGCACTAATAAGGTGACGGCTGAAATTAGTAATTTGGATAAGGGAAATATTACGCTGCATAACGAAAATAATGCTGGAATCACGGCGGATCTTAGCGTTAATGGCTCCTCGCTTGCAAAAGACCTGACTCTAGATTTATCTTCTGGCGATAATGCGTTGAATATCATGGCAACGCTCAAATCTGATGGTGACGCGCCCGCCGGGGATTATTCTGCATCGACTATTCTGAGCGTGTCGTTACAATAATGGGACCATTGTTGAGCGGGGGGGCGGCTATTTCAGCCATGCTGCTGACCGGTATCATGCTCCAGCGATATCAGCATAAGAAATCATCGCGATACAGGCAATTTCTGCGTGCGATTCGCGCCGGGGAAATTATCCCTTACTATCAGCCAATAATCGATTGCGTATCCGGAAAGGTTTGCGGCGCCGAAGTCCTGGCGCGATGGAAAACGAAGGATGGGCTCGCGACACCCGAGCGTTTTTTGTCGATTGCAGAATCAACAGGCCTGATGATTTCTATGACTCAGGCTTTGCTGGAGCAGGTTGAAAGGGATTTAATGGTGCTGAGGTTTCGTCTGCCGCGAGGATTTTATATCAGCGTGAACGTCAGTGCGACGGTGGCAATGCTTGCTCATATGCGGGTTGCTTTTAGCCGATTTCAGCGTGGTTTTTTAAGACAGATCCATCTGACGCTTGAGCTGCTTGAATGGGGAAGTACTGATACAGACGCTGAACTCGCCCCTCTTCTGAGCCAGCTGCGCGAAACGGGAATCAAAATTGCGCTGGATGATTTTGACACGGGCCATTCCAGCCCGCTCAGGCTGGCCCGTCTGCCGGTTGATATTGTTAAAATTGATAAATCATTTATTGACCCACTCACTGAAAGCGGGCCACAGTCTTCCCACGTTGACGATATTATTTACCTGGCGATTCAGCAGGGTATGGCTGTGATTGCTGAAGGTGTCGAGACGGAGTTTCAGTATCGTTATCTGTTACAGAGAGGAGTGAGCTTGCAGCAGGGATACTATTGGTCGCCACCACTTTCTGCGGGTGATTTTGCACGCTACCTTATCCGAAATAGCGGCAAATAAGGATGCCAGGTAATGGCATTTTAGTTTCATCGATCGGTGGTTCCCTGACCATTTCACCAGCCTCTCAGGGATTATCTAAATCCACAGGCACGCAGCACTCGGCCCGCATTTGTTGCGGGCTTTTTTTATCTATGGAATTTTCATGCAAACTGAAGCCGAAGTTTTGGCTGACCCTACCGAAGTTATCAGTTCCACCAGCATTGAGCGAGTTGTTACCGGGCGTAATAACGCACTCAGCGTTGGGCCGCAGACGTGAGCAGATAGCGGATTTGGATCGCATGCTAAATCTGCTGGATGGAAAACCTGTTTCGGAGAACCGCAACGATCTTCCCGTCTGACTGGATGCTCATATCAGCAGACAGCACGCATCCGTTTTCGAGGATGAGTGTGTGGAGATACGCTATTTTCAAAAGGGAACCGGGCACATTACTTTCAAGCGTCCGAATCTGGTTGGTAAGATGAATGGCCTTATTGTGAAGCTCTGTCCTGAAAGGTTGTCTTCTTTTGGATAACACTGTTCATAGCGAAACGTAAATATGCGTAATCATGCGACTAAAGAGAAGATTGGCGGAGACAAGCCAAAAGGTGATGGCATACCGTAAATGACAGGCATGAAAAAGGGCCATGTTATTGAATAACATGGCCCTGAATTGTGGCGGAACGGACGGGACTCGAACCCGCGACCCCCTGCGTGACAGGCAGGTATTCTAACCGACTGAACTACCGCTCCGCATTGTCCCCCGTCGGGAACGAGACGGATATTACGGATTGCCCCACCGAGCGTCAACGATTTTCATCACAAAGTTAACCGTTTGCCGCAAAAATCATCTGAATGCCGTTTTTTAAATCATTTTATCGCGATTCAGGCGCGCCACAGGCAGCTTCCGCCCTTCTTTTGTACCAGGTCCAGGCGGGATTCGTGGGCCATTATTTCTTCGTCAGATGCCTGAATTACCCGTAACCCTGAAGCACCGCGCACAACGCGCTGAATTCCACCGTCGCCCTGTTTGGACTGCAGATCGCCTTCCATTGAGAATTTCAGCGAGGTTTGCCCGCCGGTCATCATTAGATAAACGTCGGCGAGGATTTGGGCATCGAGCAAAGCGCCGTGCAGCGTACGTTTGCTGTTGTCTATTTCGTAGCGTGAGCAGAGTGCGTCGAGGCTGTTGCGCTTGCCGGGGAACATTTTACGCGCCATCGCCAGGCTATCGGTGACTTTGCAGAAAGTGTCCGTTTTCGGGATATCGCGCTTGAGCTTGCCGAACTCATAGTCCATGAATCCGATATCAAACGACGCGTTGTGAATGACCAGCTCTGCACCGCGAATATAGTCCATGAACGAATCGGCAACCTGGTCAAAGGTGGGCTTGTCCGCCAAAAATTCGTCTGCAATGCCGTGAACGCCGAACGCTTCCGGATCCACCAGCCTGTCGGGCTTAAGGTAAACGTGGAAGTTATTGCCGGTCAGGCGTCGATTGATAACCTCAACCGCCCCGATCTCAATAATGCGATGGCCTTCGTAATGGGCACCGATTTGGTTCATACCGGTGGTTTCTGTATCGAGGACGATGACCCTGTTGGTATTGATAAGCATCACCTATCTAAATGAGTTTCAGGACTGCTACACGCCTTGTTTCCCGCTGCGCGGGCGACAACAGACGTAATATTGAAGCAAGGCTAGCGGCATTTTAATCGCTAAATGTCACCAGCACCAGCCTCGCCCGATCCGGGTTGAAGCCTCAGCCCCGCTGCGCATTGTTGGTTGCACAACGCGCCAGGCTTTCTGCAAAGTATTTTCTGCCTGTCTGAGTCGGGAATGCCGGTTAACTAATAGAAAGCGCCTACTACTCCTGAGAACATTCGCCTTCTATCCCATCTGTTGATTATTAATACTACTAAGCACCCAATAAAATTTATTGATAATCATGGAAGAATATTCAAAATGAAGAAAAAATTACTGGCCTTATTCATTTTCTCCAGCGTCAGCTATTCAATTAATGCGGAAGTTTTGCCGGATAAATCAGCGGCATGGGAAGGTACATCTTATATCTCAATTGTTGTAAAACTTAAGAACGGGGTGCAACCGAGATCCCAGAAACTAATTCTCAACGATCCGCAGCTGACCCTCAGCCCGCTCTTTGAACGCAAAGTACTTCGTAGCAGCGACCAGAATCAATTTGCACAGCTTGATAAAACCTATGGCTTCGATCGCTATTTACGTCTCCAGCTTCCGGAAGACAGAAGTGAGGATATTGAGTATATCAACGGCGTTATTACAGAGCTGCGGAAAAATAATACCGTCGAGCTGGTTTACCCGGAATCCGCTCCCGTTTCAATGGATAAAATGACCGAAACTGCCGCTCATGCAGCACCGTCAGGACTCAGCTATGCACTGGATAGTGGCCCAAATGCAGCCGTACCTGACTTTCGTCATCTTCAGGATTACATCAGGTCCCCTGACGAAAAACGCCATGGTTATTATATGGGGGGAGTCAATCGCGCCAGCGTAAATCAATACCCCGGAAACGATGGCTCGAATATTGCCCTTGTCTCGATGGAAAATACGCCCTGGAATCCTCAACACGTTAATCTTCCCGACGTGAGCTTTTACGAAGGAGACAAAACTTATTATAGCGATTTGGACCATGACACGGCTTCCGTTGGAATTATGGCCGCAAAAGACATCGGAACCGGAATAAAAGGTCTGGCATGGAATACCAGGTTAGGGTATGCCAAATGGCAGGTTAATAACCTCTACAACATGATCCCACGGCTGCGGGCCGGAGACGTCGTTCAGATAGGCATGCAAACCGGCGGTGGAGAAGTTGCAGGCTGCAAATCGAGCTGCTACGTACCGCAGGAAAACTCACAGGCTTACTTCGATGTGATTAAGGCGCTGACAGACAAAGGTGTGCACGTCATTGAGGCGGCTGGCAATGGCAATATTAACCTTAACCATAGCGGATTCAACGGTAAATTTGACGTTAAAAAGCGTGATTCCGGCGCCATTATCGCCGGGGCTTTCTGCGCCCGCGATGGCAAAAAGGCATCGTTCAGCACCTACGGTACCAGGGTCACCAGCTCCAGCTGGGGCTGCTGGGACGTAGTTACAACCGGATACGGCGGTTTGCATAACGCGCAAAACGCACAGTACACCGACACATTTTCCGGCACCTCTTCCGCAAACCCAATTATTGCAGGCGTGGTAGCCAGTTTATCCGGCATTGCCAGGGCCGAGGGAATTACCGTCACGCCGGCAAAAATGCGCGCCATCCTCCAGCAAACGGGCACCAGCCTGGCTTCGGATGATTCGTCTCGCATCGGAACCCATCCTGATATGGCAAAAGCAGTAGAAAAAATCCTTGAGCTAAAAGATGAGGAGAATAGCAGTGCGCCGGTTGCCGTGGCGGGGGAAGATATCACGGTGGCTAGCACCACCGATTCGCCTCGTACCTACCAGCTTGACGGCAGCGCCAGTCGAAACGCAGAGTCCTGGGTCTGGACTATCGTCCAGGGAGCAGGAAAATTCTGGCTTCAGGAGCAAGAATCTGGTCAGCAGGTTAGCTCGGCTTCCGGCGAAAAAGCCCTTGCGCTAATCCCCGCGAATACTGTTGGCCAGGCGACTTACCGACTTACGGTCACCGGCAAGAATGGCGAGCAGTCGTACAGTGACGTTACCGTTAAGGTACAAGCGTCGGGCAGTGATATTGAGCCTTACAACCCGCACATTGCTTACCCCGTGAAGTGCACCCGCGTCCTTTATAAGGGCAACGTATGGCAAAACCAGTGGTATGTTAATGTCGGTCAGGAAGAGCCTGGCAGCGCGGGGAAATGGGGCGTATGGCGAGCAGAAACGGCGGCAGAAAACGGCTGCAAATAGGGTAAAAGACCGGCAAATGAGAATAAATACCGGCTTAATTTTTAATGAAAACGTCCCTTAAGCAGTGATTTAACCAGAAGCATGGCGCCCATAGCTTCTGGTTTTTTTTGCTGCCCGCCTGAGTTTGGCAAATACCTCACGACACAAAAATCCGCCTCCCGATAATCGCCTTACCATAGCTTCCATTCAGGTGACATAAAATTAGCGAACGGTTGCAGTGCTCATCGCGCTCGTTTATGTCAGACTTGGCTTTTTTAATCACGGGAACGCTACCAGAGATGCGCAAACAGGTAGAAATTTTCACCGATGGTTCTTGCCTCGGCAATCCAGGCCCAGGTGGATACGGTGCTATTTTACGGTACAAGCAGCATGAAAAGATCTTCAGCGTTGGCTATCGCCTGACCACAAATAACCGCATGGAAATGATGGCGGCTATTGTCGCCCTCGAGGCATTAATCGAGCCTTGCGATATCGTGCTCAGCACCGATAGCCAGTATGTGCGTCAGGGAATTACCCAGTGGATCCACAACTGGAAAAAACGCGGCTGGAAAACGGCGGATAAGAAGCCGGTGAAGAATGTCGATCTCTGGAAGCGCCTGGACGCGGCGCTGAGCGAGCATAAAATCAGCTGGGAATGGGTCAAAGGCCACGCCGGCCACCCGGAAAACGAACGCTGTGACGAGCTGGCCCGCGAGGCTGCGTCAAATCCTACTCTTGAGGATGTCGGCTATCTGCCGGATGTGAAGGCTTGACGCCTTCCCGATACTGACGCGTTGCCCCTACCGCTGAGCGAATCTGCGATTTAGCTTTACGGTTTTTCATCGGATTTAAGGTCAGCGGCAAGGTGCGCTTGCGTGCCACAATCACATGCATGCATCCCAGGGCCGGCAGATGAGTGCCCAGCATTTTTCCGCCCTGCTTGTGCCATGGCAACACCTGAAAGCCACGCTGATAGAGTACTTCAAAATTCAGCAGCGCCAGCCAGTCAAACTGACGCATCGGGGTAAACATCCGGCTATTATAAGGCGCGCGCCTGCGCAGGAATGGAATGGCCTTTCCTATGCCCAGCAGGCTGACAGGGTTGAAGCTGCTGATGATAAGCCAGCCGTCGTCGATTAACACGCGGTCCGCTTCGCGCAGCAGGCCATGCGGATCCTGGCTCCAGGGCAGCGTATGAGCCAGCAGGCAGGCATCAACCGATTTTGAAGCAATGGGTAAATGAAGCGGATCGGCGTTGATCTGCAGCTGCGAGCCTTGCAGGGCGACATTGACCTGGTGCGAAATAGCGCAGGCGCTGGTATCCAGTTCGGCGCTAAGATTGCCTATCTTCAGCAGATGGAAACCGAACATTTTGCCCAGCCAGGGGCGTAGCTGGTTTTCAAGCGCTTCGCGATAGTATTCTCCCCAGGGCAATTGTCCCCAGTGATGCGGTGAAATGAAATTGTCAGGTATCCTTGCCGGTTTCATCGCTACCTTCTTATCGTCATTCCAGGAGATTGAACTATGAATCTTAACAGTATTCCCGCCTTCCAGGATAACTACATCTGGGTTCTTAACGATGAACAGGGCAAATGCGTCATTGTCGATCCTGGCGAAGCCGCTCCGGTCCTTCAAGCCATCGCAGATAACGGCTGGCACCCGGAGGCCATTTTGCTCACTCACCATCACAACGACCACGTTGGCGGCGTGAAAGAACTGGTGAAAAAGTTTCCGGGTCTTGTGGTATATGGCCCGCAGGAGACGCAAGATAAGGGAACGAACCGGGTAGTGCGTGAGGGCGATAAGGTCAATATTTTAAAGTATGAATTTAGTGTTATTGCCACACCCGGTCACACTTTAGGACATATCTGTTATTTCAGCCTTCCTTACCTTTTTTGTGGCGACACCATGTTTTCTGGCGGCTGCGGAAGGCTTTTTGAAGGTACGGCAGAACAAATGTATCAATCATTTCAAAAGATTAACTCATTGCCTGCTGAAACGCTAATTTGTTGCGCACATGAATACACTTTAGCAAACATTAAGTTTTCTTTAAGTGTTTTGCCTGAGGATGAGGACTTAACCCGATACTATCGAAAAGTTAAGGAGTTACGTGCAAAAAATCAATCAACCTTGCCGACAACGCTGCAAATCGAGCGGCAAATTAATATTTTTTTAAGAACAGAAGATATTGATTTAAAAGGCATAATATCAAAAGAAACAAACTTGCAACAACCACAGCAGATATTCGCCTGGTTACGGGCAAAGAAAGATAGCTTCTAAATTTTTTTGTTGTGTTGATAAACGGGCAAATGTATCCTTGCTCGTCTTTTAAGCAACCATTGACACACACATGAAGGCAAAAGCGATATTATTCGCCACTGTCCTGCTTGTGGGATGCCAGGCGTCAAGGCATGACGCGAACGTCCAACAGCATGCACAGAGTCTGTCTGCAGCGGGTCAAGGTGAAGCAGGAAAGTACACTGGTCGAGCGACCTCGGCGCGATGGATGGACGATGGGACATTCCTCGCGCAAGATCAGAACCTGTGGAACTTCATCAGCGACGAGCTAAAGATGGGGATACCGGAGAATACCCGGATCCGCGAACAGAAACAGAAGTACCTGAGTAATAAGAGCTATCTCCACGATGTAACATTACGGGCAGAGCCGTATATGTACTGGATTGCCGGGCAAGTTAAGAAACGTAACATGCCGATGGAACTGGTACTGCTACCCATAGTGGAGAGCGCTTTTGACCCCCACGCGACATCTGGCGCAAATGCCGCGGGCATTTGGCAGATCATTCCAAGTACGGGGCGCAATTATGGTCTGAAACAGACCAAAGCATACGATGCACGCCGTGACGTTGTGGCTTCCACCACAGCAGCACTGGATATGATGCAGCGTCTGAACAAAATGTTTGATGGCGATTGGCTACTCACGGTCGCAGCGTACAACAGCGGTGAAGGCCGCGTGATGAACGCAGTGAAGGCGAACAAAGCCCGAGGTAAACCTACGGACTTCTGGTCACTTTCGTTACCGCGGGAAACCAAGATTTACGTACCGAAAATGCTGGCCCTGAGCGAACTGCTCAAGAACCACCAGAAATACGGTATACGTTTGCCAAGCACTGATGAAAGCCGTGCATTAGCGCGCGTTGAAGTCAGCGAGCCCGTTGCAATGAAGCAGGTCGCCGAAATGGCGGGGATTTCATTAACAACGCTGAAGGCTTTCAATGCCGGAGTTAAAACGCCGGTCATTGGCAAGAATCAGCAGTATGTGATGGTTCCTAAGAAGCATGCTGACAAGCTTAAAGCTTCTCTGGCCTCTGGCGAAATTGCAGCCGTTCAACCTACGCTGGTCGCGGATAATCGCAGCAGCGCGGGCGGCAACAAATCTTACCGTGTTCGTTCAGGTGATACCCTGTCGAGCATTGCGACGCGCTTAGGCGTAAGCACCAAAGATTTGCAGAGCTGGAATGGCATTCGCGGCGCGCACATTAAAGTTGGCCAAACGCTCAGCGTGAAAAACAGCGGCGAGCGTTTAGCCAGGAACGACAGCATTACCTATAAGGTGCGCAAGGGCGACTCCCTGTCGAGTATCGCAAAACGTCACGGCGTCAACATCAAAGATGTTCTGCGCTGGAACGAAGATACCGATAACCTGAAGCCCGGCGACCAGCTGACGCTCTTTGTGAGCAACACTGCCACACCTGATGCATAAGCGGTAATATTGAAAAGGCACCTAACAGGTGCCTTTTTTACGTTTTCGAATCAGGACTTTGAAGCCTCCAGCATCACAATATCGCTGGTAAAAGTACCGTCCCCCTGCAGCTCAAAATAACGCTGAACCTCCTCGGAGGCGCTTATCTGGTAAGCACGAATGGCATCAGCCAGTACGGCTGGCGTTCTCATTCTCGCAATCCAGCTTGGGAACTCCAGATTCAGGCGATCGCACAGCAGATTTTGCGTTATCAGGCCCGCATCGTTGAACAGGCTCAGCCATTCGCCGCTGGAGTAGTTCCGAACGTGCGAGGTGTCCCGCAGCGCTTCCACCGTTTGCAGCCAGATATCCAGCACGGCATGGCCTGGAGACATCACATCCATAAAGATAACCGTGCCGCCGGGTTTCAGCACTCGCTTAACTTCGCGCAGCGCCTTGCCTACGTCGTGCCAGTGATGAGCGGAGTAGCGGCTGATAACAACGTCAAAAGCGCCGTCGTCAAAAGGTAGCGCTTCGGCATATCCTTGCTGGGTTGTTAAGTTAGATATGTTCCGGGTAAGCGCCGCCTCATTCACTACGTCGAGCATCTGCGCGGAGAGATCGTAAGCCACCACTTCTTTCACCTGGGCCGCTGCGATAAAACTGGCGTGCCCGGCCCCACATCCCATATCAAGAAGCTTTGCACGTGGGAAAGCGGCCAACCGGGCGCTGAGACGCTCCAAATCGCGGCCGGTGGCATGCACCGCGCTCGTCAGGTACGCGCTGGCCTGGGAACCAAACTGTCGATCAACGTTTTCGTGGTGGGATTGTGTTGCCATCGTATTGTCCTTGCGTTTGAGTAAAAGAAAGGGCAGCTAACAGGCCTGCCCGACGGCAGACCTGACTAACCTTACTTCAGCTCAGGCTTGCCGGGACGGAATTCGACTAGTAGAGGGTTATGATCGGATGCGCGGGTCACCAGCACTGAGGCTTCAGTGACGTTCAGCCCGCGGTAGAAAACAAAATCCAACGGGCGGCCAAAAGCTTTACGCCGATGGTCGTCGGTAAAACGCACTTCTCTTAAAGTCATTTCTCGCGCGAACCGGTACAGCGCATTCATGCGTGGACGGCTCCAGGCGTTAAAATCACCCGCCATGATCACCGGGCCGTTGTGGTGGCCAATCTGGTCGCCAATCGGACCAAGCTGCTTACTGTATACGTCTACGCCGAGGCTGAAGTTAACCGCATGAATATTGACCACCATCAGCAGGCGGCCATCCGGTAAAGGATAAACGGTTACAAGGGCAGATTTAGACAGGCGAAGAATAGGTTCCCGCTCGCGCAAAGGGCAACAGTAAACAGGATGAGCGGCGGAGAGAGTCATCACGCCGGAAGGGTGCTGCGGCAAAACAAAAGCGGGCACCTGATCGGCTGCCAGATAATTGCTGGTTGCGAACGTGACCAGCTCGGGAGTCGTTTGCGCCTCCTGCAGCAGAACCAGATGGGCATCTTTACCAAAATTCTGCAGCACGGAAAGCCAGTCGGCCCGCTGCTGCTTGAAGATGTTCCACACCAGAACGCGTAAATTCCCTTCGCCGGGCAACGGTTCACCGGGTGGCAATGCCTGACCGATAGTCGCAAATGAGCCAGGCGGCAGAATGCGTTCTGCTGGCTGACCGGCGACATATCGCATGGCATAAGTATTTTTGCGCACGTTTAGCTGACGACCTCTGTAACCAAAGAGCCCTCTTGCAGAGGGCGGTCTTTCAGTTATAGGGACTTTACGGCAGAGTTTCAATGACCATTACAAACCGTTGACGGATAAGAGCGTAACAAAATACTCACGCTCTTATCTCTTCATTTAGCCAACGGCGACTTCGGTGCGCTTATCGAGACGCCCGCTCAGGCCAATCAGCAGCAGTGCACCGACCACAATAACCGCGCCAATCCATGGCGTCTGCGCCAGGCCGAAACTCTGCACGGTTTGGCCACCGATGATCGAACCTAACGCAATCCCAACGTTAAAGGCGGCGATATTCAGGCCAGAAGCGACATCTACGGCATTCGGCGTGTACTCCTCGGCTTTCTGGACGACGTAAACCTGCAGGCCAGGCACATTACCGAAGGCAAAGACGCCCATCACCAGAACGGTCACCAGAGCGGCAATATGCGAACTTGCGGTGAACTGGAAAACCAATAATAGAACGGCCAGGGCGGCAAAGATAAACTTCAGCGCGGGCACTGCCCCGTGGCGGTCAGCCAGTTTTCCCCCCCAGATATTACCGATAGCAACTGATACGCCATAACCTAACAGAATCCAGCTAACCGCCGCGGGTGAATAGCCAGCAAGATCCTGCATCATCGGAGCCAAGAAGGTAAATGCGGTGAATACGCCGCCATAACCCAGCGCGGTAATGGCATAGATAATCAGCAGGCGAGGATGGGTCAGCACCTTAAGCTGATCTTTCAGGCTAGCGACAGCCCGCATCGGAATGTCTTTTGGTACCAGAATCGTACTGCTGATTAAGGCAATCACACCGATGGCAGAGACGGCCAGGAAGGTTTCACGCCAGCCGAAATGCTGGCCAATGAAGGTCCCCAACGGAACACCGGTCACCAGCGCGACGGTTAATCCGCCAAACATAATAGCAATCGCAGAAGCTGCTTTTTCTTTAGGGACCAGGCTAGTTGCGATGGTTGAGCCAATTGAGAAGAATACCCCGTGGGCCAGGCCCGTCAGCAGGCGAGCAATGACCAGCGTTTCATAATTTGGCGATAGCCAGGCCAGCAGATTGCCCGCGGTAAACAGCACCATCAGGCTTATCAGCAGCTGTTTGCGCGGCAGTTTCCCGGTCAGCGCGGTTAACACTGGAGCCCCAACGGCAACGCCCAGCGCGTAGATAGAAACTAACAGCCCGGCAGAGGGCAGCGAAATAGAAAGTTGTTCGGCAATCGTTGGGACCAGACCGACGATAACAAACTCGGTGGTTCCGATTGCGAATGCACTGATGGTCAGTGCCAGTAGCGCCAGAGGCATAATTTACTCCATAGCAGGTGTCTTTTGATGACACGTAGTATGGGCTGATGGTTAAATAACAAAAATATGCAAAATCTCAATATAATTTTGCTTCTGGAGCAATAATGAAAGCAACCTCGGAAGAACTGGCGATCTTTGTCGCCGTCGTGGAAAGCGGTAGCTTTAGCCGGGCGGCTGAGCAGCTGGGTCAGGCCAATTCAGCGGTAAGCCGCGCGGTTAAAAAGCTTGAAATGAAACTTGGCGTGAGTTTACTCAACCGCACTACTCGCCAGCTCAGCCTGACCGAAGAAGGGGAGCGTTATTTCCGCCGCGTGCAGCAAATCCTTCAGGAAATGGCGGCGGCAGAAAATGAGCTGATGGAAAGTCGTCAGACTCCTCGTGGGCTGTTGCGGATTGATGCCGCCACGCCGGTGATGCTGCATCTTTTGATGCCGCTGATTAAGCCTTTCCGCGAACGCTACCCGGAAGTGACGCTGTCGCTGGTTTCATCAGAAACATTCATCAACCTGATCGAGCGAAAGGTCGATGTCGCTATTCGCGCGGGCACGCTAACCGATTCGAGCCTGCGAGCCAGGCCGCTTTTTGCCAGCTACAGGAAGATTATCGCCTCACCGGAATATCTTGCACAGTATGGGATCCCGGAGAGCACAGAGGATCTTGAACGTCATATTTGTATGGGATTCTCTGAAACATCGAGCCTGAACCGATGGCCAATCGCACAGCCTGACGGGCAGCTATATGACATTAGCGTGGGCATTTCATCTAACAGCGGAGAAACGCTCAAGCAGCTCTGCCTGATGGGAAACGGCATTGCCTGTCTGTCTGACTACATGATTAATCAGGAGATTGCTGAGGGGAGATTCGTTGAACTACTGGCGGATAAACTCTTACCGGTAGAGATGCCGTTTAGCGCGGTTTATTACAGTGACCGAGCGGTCAGCACGCGGATCCGGGCGTTTATCGACTTTCTGAGTGAGCATGTGAAGCAGCCCCCGCAGGGGCTGTAGCAGATATTAATCCCACTGCGGAGCTAATCCATCCGGGCTGACCAGGCGGTCGTTGCAATCCAGCGCAGCAATTGCTGCCATATCCTCAGCGTCCAGTGTGAGCGTTTGTGCCTGTAGATTGCTTTGCAGGTTCTCTCTCCTGGTGGAGGATGGAATAACGGCATAGCCCAGCTGCATCGCCCATGCGAGGATAACCTGGGCAGACGTTGCGCTATGCTTGCTTGCAATGCGGCCAATGACTTCATCAGTCAGGGCTTTGCCATAGGCCAGCGTCATGTAGGAGGTGACAGGGATATCGTGCTGCTGCGCCCATTCCACAACTTTGCGGTTCTGCAAATAAGGGGACAGTTCAATCTGGTTGGTCGCAATGTTTTCAGCACCCACAGCGTTAATGGCCTGCTGCATCAGATCGATTGTGAAGTTAGAAATACCGATCTGGCGAGTAAGACCAGCCTTCTTCGCTTCCAGCAATGCCTGCATAAACTCAGCCACAGAGACTTCATCCTTTGGCGATGGCCAGTGGATCAGCGTTAAATCAACATAATCAGTACGCAGCTTGCTCAGACTTTCCAGCAGGCTTGGGATCAGCTTGTCTTTAGCGAGGTTGGCGGTCCAGATCTTGGTCGTGATAAACAGTTCGCTGCGTGCGATAGCGCTCTCTTCGATTGCCTGCCCTACCGCAGCTTCGTTGTCATAGATCTGCGCAGTATCAATTGCGCGATAGCCCAGTTCAAGCGCCGTTTTTACCGATGCGATGACGACGTCGTCTTTTAAACGAAATGTACCTAAACCAAATGCAGGAATTGTCATTACTTACCTCGTTGGGGGTTATGTGCTTGTTATTCGAGGAGTATGGCTGGAATGGCTATGAGGAAAAAGAGAGATAAATGCATAAGATAATTGCGGCACGCGCAATAATTAGGAAATTTATCATAAAATTTAGACAAGAAAAAAGCCCTGAGTCTAAGACTCAGGGCTTAATAAGTGGCGGAACGGACGGGACTCGAACCCGCGACCCCCTGCGTGACAGGCAGGTATTCTAACCGACTGAACTACCGCTCCACCGAATTTCTTACAGCATCAGGGTTGACCCTGATTTACTTCCTGAATTTGGAGCCT
>DASXGN010000036.1:0-132449 GCA_036489025.1 Buttiauxella sp. | reverse complement strand
CGCCGCGCAGGCGCTGTCCGTCGGCAAAATGCTGGAGTGGGACGAGCGTAAGGTGAACGTCAACGGCGGAGCGATTGCGCTGGGCCACCCGATCGGCGCTTCCGGCTGCCGCATTTTGGTGTCGCTGGTGCATGAAATGGTCAAGCGCGATGCCAAAAAAGGTCTCGCTACGCTGTGCATCGGCGGCGGGCAGGGCGTGGCGCTGGCCATCGAGCGCGATTAGCTTTTCTTCGATCATTTTTCCCTGGAAAAGCCTTCGGAAACGAAGGCTTTTTTGTATCTGCGTCACACTTTTCCTGGCGATCCTTTTATTAAAATGGGCGGCCAGCACATAAATTGAAACAACGTTTTAATTATAATTGAAATGATGTTTCAACAAGATTAATATGGCCATCATAGATTACGGAACAATGTTTTCATCGTAGGCTCGTCCATTGGTCGGCCGCTTATCGCGTGAACTATATTGTCCAGAAAAGCTCGCCAGACGCGGGCTCCAATAAAAGGAAACCTCCATGATTCTGGATTCATTCTCCCTGCAGGGTAAAGTTGCGGTTGTGACAGGCTGCGATACTGGCCTGGGCCAGGGCATGGCGCTCGGCCTGGCTGAAGCGGGCTGTGATATCGTCGGTATCAACATCGTTGAGCCAGCCGAAACCATCGAGCGCGTGACCGCCCTCGGCCGCCGTTTCCTGAGCCTGACCGCCGATCTGCGGAAGATTGACGGCATTCCGGCGCTGCTGGACCGCGCGGTGGCCGAGTTTGGCCATATCGATATTCTGGTGAACAACGCGGGCCTGATTCGCCGCGAAGACGCCATCGAGTTCAGCGAGCAGAACTGGGACGACGTGATGAACCTGAACATTAAGAGCGTGTTCTTTATGTCTCAGGCGGCGGCGAAGCACTTTATTGCCCAGGGCAACGGCGGCAAGATTATCAACATCGCCTCCATGCTTTCCTTCCAGGGCGGTATTCGCGTGCCTTCGTACACCGCTTCAAAAAGCGCGGTGATGGGCGTAACCCGCCTGCTGGCCAACGAGTGGGCCAAACATGGCATCAATGTGAACGCTATCGCGCCGGGCTATATGGCCACCAACAATACTCAGCAGCTGCGCGCCGACGAACAGCGCAGCTGCGAGATTCTGGACCGTATTCCGGCCGGACGCTGGGGTTTGCCGGACGACGTCAAGGGGCCGGTGGTATTCCTGGCTTCCAAAGCATCCGACTACATTAACGGCTACACCGTGGCGGTAGACGGCGGCTGGCTGGCTCGTTAATTGCCGCCTGCCGGGAAAAGCCTCCTGATTTCAGGGGGCTTTTTTTATGCCTGTGACCCATCCTGAATGAGAAGGCGCGAGTGAAAATGGCGATGTTCGCATCGGATGAAGCTCTTAGTCGCCAATTCCGATCGGACGTAAAGCGGCGTTTCGATGCTTTAATACGGCAGGGGGTTCGTAGCGGCGGCGAGCTATTTCTTAAAATGGGTTCATTTGTAAAACTGCAAGAGATGGTAGTTGTTTTTGAGATTAATCTTAGGAATAATGGAACGCAATAAACGGTACTTTTTTAATCAATTTTAGACATGGGCAATCACGCTGGCAGTTGTGGTTATGTTTAGAAAAAGTCCCGATCCAACAATGCGTTGCAATCGATAGTGATCTCCACAAGGAACAAGATGTGCTGCATTTCTCCGGTGTAAAAACAGCCAATTTTTCTCTATTCTGCGAGCGCTTTGCGGCAGCGGCTTTTTCGTCTCCGCAGTTCGGCGCAGTTCACGTTTTCTACAACCAAAGCGGCCAGTTATGTCTTCTATCGAAGTGAAACCCAATCAGCTCGACAACGTCTCTTCTTACCAGATGCTGCCTTCTTCTCGCGAGGAGATAGATCTCCTGAGTCTCATGGCGACGCTGTTCGCGGCCAAAAAGCAAATTATTGCCATTACGTTTGCCTTTGCTCTGGCGGGTATTGCCGCCAGCTTCCTGCTGCCGCAGAAGTGGACCAGTAAAGCGGTGATTACGGCTCCGGAAAGCGAGCAGATGCTTGAGCTGCGTCGTGCAATGATCAATATGACCGTGCTGGGCGTGAGTTCAAAGGTTGATGCCGGCACCGTCTACAACATGTTCCTGAAAAAGTTTGATTCGCAGGCGCTGCGTGAAAAATTCCTTTCACAGTCTCCTTACGTTCAGGCCCTGCTGGACAACAAAGACGTGGATAAATCCGAGCTGCACCGCGCCATCATTAACGTTTCAGAGAAGTTCAAATCGCAAAATAACATCGACCCAAAAAAATCTGACAACGCGCCTTATGACTCGTGGACATTAAGCTTTACCGCCCCGGATGCGGGAGATGCCCAGCAGGTGCTGGCCAACTACGTTAAGTTCATCGCCGCCGAGGTGAATAAAGACGTGATTCAGGAGTTGAAGAACGCGGTTGAACTGAAAATTGCCTTTGAAAAAGACAAGCTGGTTCTGGACCGCACGATGCTGGAGAATCAGCACAATATTAACGTGCAGCGCCTGGGCTATTCCCTGCAGGTCGCCAACGCCGCCGGGATCAAAAAACCCGTATACAGCAATGGCCAGGCGGTGAAAGACGACCCGGATTATTCCGTGGCCCTGGGCGCAGACGGCCTGGCGGAAAAGCTGAAGATTGAAGAGTCCATTAAAGACGTCGCGGAGCTGAACGCTTCGATGCAAAACCGTGAGCATCTGCTTACTCAGCTGAACGCCATCAACATCGGCGAGGTTGATTTCGCACCTTATAAATTCCAGATGCAGCCTTCTCTGCCGGTGAGCAAAGATGGCCCGCGTAAGTCGCTGATTATTTTCCTGACTACGCTGGTGGGGGTCATTATTGCGTCAGGCGCGGTTCTGGTGCGCCATGCCCTGGGCAATCGGACGGTGGCTGACAGCCCGATAAATATCGAAAAGATTATTTAACGAATTTTCATTAGTTTTAATAAGTTGCTTAAACGGCTCCTGGCAGGAGCCGTTTTACTATCGGCTATCCGAGGAAGTCTTCGCGGATTGGCGTAAAGGTGTCCAGCAGGGTACCGGCGACCCGGCACACGCAGCCGTGCATCACGTGCGGCTCTTTATACAGGGTATCGCCCGCTTTTACGGTGCGGACTTCTTCCCCGATAGTGAATTCGAACTCGCCGGAGAGCACGTAGGTTAGCTGCTCGTGCGGGTGGCTATGCAGGGGGCCCACCGCTCCTTTTTCGAAATTAACCTGCACCGCCATCATTTTCCCCCCGTGGGCCAGAATGCGGCGGCTCACGCCCGCGCCCAGGTCTTCCAGCGTTGTGTCTGTCATCAAGGTGAACATTGGCCAATCCTTATCTATATGAAACATTATTTCATTTTAATAATCGTATGCGGAAAAAAGTTTTCACGATAGCCGACAGAAAATATTTGCAGTAGCGATCACGCTTTCCTGCCGGGGGCGACCCTGCTATAACCAGAATTAAAGCAACGAAAAGGTGAAGAATAATGAAGACGATAGGCCTGTTGGGCGGCATGAGCTGGGAATCGACGATCCCGTATTACCGGTTGATTAACGAAGGGGTAAAAACGCGGCTCGGCGGCCTGCACTCAGCGAAGATTCTCCTGCACAGCGTCGACTTCCACGAAATTGAAGCCTGCCAGGCGAGCGGCGAGTGGGATAAGGCCGGCGAAATGCTGGCCGAGGCGGCGCTGGGCCTGCAAAAAGCGGGGGCGGAGGGGATTGTGCTGTGTACCAACACGATGCACAAGGTCGCGCGGCATATTGAGTCGCGCTGCGACCTGCCGTTTTTACATATTGCCGACGCCACGGGCCGCGCCATTGCCGCGCAGGGCGTAAACCGCGTAGCTCTGCTCGGCACGCGCTATACGATGGAGCAGGATTTTTATCGTGGTCGCCTGAGCGACGAATTCGGCGTTACTTCGCTCATCCCCGACGAGCCGCAGCGGCAAAAGATTAACCAGATCATTTTCGATGAGCTTTGCCTCGGTAAAATTACCCCTGAATCTAAACGTTATTATCAGCAGGTCATTGAGACGCTGGCGGAGCAGGGCGCACAGGGGGTGATTTTTGGCTGCACCGAAATTGGCCTGCTGCTGCAACAGGCCGACTGCCCGCTGCCGGTGTTTGATACCGCGGCTATCCATGCGGCGGATGCCGTCACCTTCATGCTGGCGAATGAATAATTTTTTTCTCATTTTTTCAGGTAATTAAGCGGCAGGAATCAGTACCCTCACCGCCGACCGGGTCATCCCCGGCTGAATATGTGTTATAAATTTGTGAAGCAGCGCACAACAATCCTAAAGCTGCACCTCTGCTATTCCCACGAATCTGGCGGCTGAGCTCACGCTCTCCCGCCATTTCTTCTTTCTGCAACCGGGAGTGATTCCATGCCTGTTTCCTTACTGGCGCTGGCGATGAGTGCGTTTGCCATCGGCACGACGGAGTTTGTCATCATGGGCCTGCTGCCCGACGTCGCCGGGGATCTGCATATTTCGATTCCTGCCGCCGGCTGGCTGATTAGCGGCTACGCGCTTGGCGTGGCGATTGGTGCGCCGATCATGGCTCTGCTGACCGCTCGTCTGCCGCGCAAGCTTTCGCTGGTTCTGCTGATGGTCATTTTTATCGTCGGCAATCTGCTGTGCGCCGTCGCGCTGTCCTATCACTTCCTGATGCTGGCTCGGGTGATTACCGCGCTGTGCCACGGTGCCTTCTTCGGCATTGGCGCGGTGGTTGCGGCGAGCCTGGTAGCGCCCAATCGCAAGGCTTCCGCCGTGGCGCTGATGTTTACCGGCCTGACGCTTGCCAACGTGCTCGGCGTGCCAATTGGCACCTGGTTCGGGCAGCTCTACGGCTGGCGCTCGACCTTCTGGGGCGTGGCGGTGATTGGCGTGGTGGCGTTTATCGCGCTTATCGTCAGCCTGCCTTCACAAAAGGACGACGCGCCGACGGATCTGAAACGTGAGATAAGCGCGCTGGGCAACGGCAAACTGTGGCTTTCGCTGGCGATGACGGTGTTCTTCGCCGCCGCGATGTTTGCGCTGTTCAGCTATGTGGCTCCGATGCTGCTCCAGGTTACCGGTATCACCCATCAGGGCGTGAGCTGGACGCTATTCTTAATCGGCGCGGGGCTGACGGTTGGGAATATTCTCGGCGGTCGCCTGGCCGACTGGCGCGTATCGGTGAGCCTGATCCTCAGCTTTACCTTTATCGCCATCTTCTCGCTGCTGTTCCGCTGGACGAGCCACGCTATGTGGCTGGCGGAAATTACGTTATTCCTCTGGGCCATGGCGGCATTTGCCACCGTGCCGGCGCTGCAAATCAACGTGGTGCTGCACGGCAAAGACGCGCCAAACCTGGTCTCAACGCTGAACATTGCCGCCTTTAACGTTGGCAACGCGCTGGGCGCCTGGGTCGGCGGCACGGTTATCGATAAAGGCTACGGCTTAACGGCGGTGCCGGTTGCGGCAGCGGGGCTGGCGGCCATCGGGTTGATAATCTGCCTGATTAACTTCAGCAGCGGCACCGGCCATCATCAGCCGGTCACCGAGCCGTAGATTAGCCGTCCAGCAGCGCGTTTAGCGGGTCAGTATAAATGTGCATGCAGTCGTGCATATGCTCGCTAAAGGCGCTGACCAGCGCGGAGGCCGGGCGGTGCAGGGGGCGAATCAGGCTCACGGTAAAAGGCACCGCCACGCTGAAACGCCGGGCGACCACGCCGCTTGAGGCGTAATCCAGCGCGGTCAGCGGGTTAACCACCGACACGCCCGCGCCCGCCCGCACCATCGCGCACACCGAAGCGGCGCTGTGCGTTTCTACGACCATTCTGCGTTTCACATCGTGCTCCTGAAACAGCGAGTCCAGCAGCTGCCTGTAGCTGTCGGAGCGCGACAGGCTAATGTAGTTTTCCCCGGCAAAATCCTGCGGCGTGAGCTCTGATTTACGCGCCAGCCGATGCCCGGCGGGCAGCACGCAAACTTCATTTAAGGTCAGCAGCGTCTGACGTTCCGTGCCGGCGGGCGTGGCGATGTTTTCCGTCAGCCCCAGGTCGTGCCTCTGCGCGGAGAGCCATTCTTCGAGCAGCGGCGATTCCTGGGGCACGATGTTCAGACTGAGCTCCGGGAAGCGCGCCAGGAAAGGCTGCACCAGCAGCGGCAGGAACGACTGGGAGAAAACCGGCAGGCAGGCGATGGACAGCTCGCCCTGGCGGAATTCGCGCAGGCTTTCGGCGGCGCTGACGATTCTGTCCAGCCCGTACCACGAACGCTGTACCTCTTCGAACAGGCGCAGGCCCTGAACCGTAGGATGCAGCCGCCCCCGGCTGCGCTCAAACAGCTGCAGGCCAATCAGCTTCTCAAAGCGGGCCAGCTCGCGGCTGACCGTCGGCTGGGAGGTGTGCAGTAATCCCGCCGCCTCGGTGAGGTTCCCGGCCGTCATTACCGCGTGGAATATTTCGATATGGCGCAGGGTTATGGTCGGCATCGGTCTGCCTTCTGAAAGTGGTTGAGGATCGTTTTTCCATATCATACGTGAATAGACTCACGAGAAATCGATATTTTTTCTTCACTTCACGCTGTGGCTAAATGAGGGAAATGATGAATTCCCGGAGCACGAAGCCATGCCACGCCCGTTAAATAACACCGATACCGCGCTGAACGCCGCAAACCTGCTAGCCCTGCCCGCTGAATTTGGCTGCCCGGTATGGGTGTACGACGCGGAAATCATTCGCCAGCAAATTGCCCAGCTGCGCCAGTTTGATGTGATTCGCTTTGCGCAAAAGGCCTGCTCAAATATTCATATTTTGCGTCTGATGCGCGAACAGGGCGTGAAGGTGGATTCGGTTTCGCAGGGTGAAATTGAGCGTGCGCTGGCGGCGGGATACAACCCGCAGGAAAACCAGGACGACATCGTTTTCACCGCGGATATGATTGACGCTTCCACGCTGGCGCTGGTGGCCGGGCACAAGATTCCGGTTAACGCCGGTTCGGTAGATATGCTGCAACAGCTGGGAGAGGTCTCTCCTGGGCACCGGGTCTGGCTGCGGGTTAACCCAGGTTTTGGCCACGGACACAGCCAGAAAACTAACACCGGCGGCGAAAACAGCAAGCACGGCATCTGGCATGCGGATATGCCGCAGGCGCTGGAAATGCTTCAGCGTTACAACCTGCATCTGGTCGGCATTCACATGCATATCGGTTCCGGCGTGGACTACGGACATCTGGAACGAGTTTGCGGCGCGATGGTGCAGCAGGTGATTGATTTTGGCCAGGATCTGGAGGCTATCTCCGCGGGCGGTGGCTTATCTATTCCCTATCGCGAAGGGGAAGAAACTATCGATACCAGCCACTACTTTGGGCTGTGGAGCGCGGCGCGTGATAAAATCGCCCGGCGTCTCGGGCACCCGGTGAAGCTTGAAATTGAACCGGGGCGTTTCCTGGTGGCTGAGTCCGGCGTGCTGGTGGCGCAGGTGCGCTCGGTGAAGGATATGGGCTCGCGCCACTTTGTGCTGATTGACGCCGGATTCAATGACCTGATGCGCCCTTCCATGTACGGCAGCTATCACCATATTTCCGCGCTGGCGGCAGACGGGCGCGATTTATCCGCGCGGCCGCCGGTAGAAACGGTGGTGGCCGGGCCGCTGTGCGAGTCGGGGGATGTCTTTACCCAGCAGGAAGGCGGCAAGGTCGAAACTCGCTCGCTGCCGCAGGTGGAAGTGGGGGATTATCTGGTGCTGCACGATACGGGGGCTTACGGCGCTTCTATGTCGTCCAACTACAATAGCCGCCCGCTGCTGCCTGAAGTGCTGTTTGATAACGGCAGCGCGCGTTTAATTCGCCGCCGTCAGACTATCTCCGAGCTGCTGGCGCTCGAGCTACTTTAACGCGCCGCGCCTGGCGGTGAAATACGGGCCGGGCGCAACGGATTCACGCAGTACCAAAGTGCCCACAAACGGCGGGATCGGCTGAAGATCTTCGCCGTTGACCAGTTTGATCGCCTGATCGATGGCGGTCGTTATCATGCTGTCAATCGGCAGATAAACCGTGGAGAGTGCGGGCTGGAGCCACTGGGCGCTTGGCGCATCGTCAAAGCCAAACAGCGACATCTCTTCCGGAATACGAATCCCCGCCTGATGCAGCGCTTTTGAAGCGCCCAGCGCCATATCGTCATTGCAGGCAAACAGCGCCGTAAAAGCGACTTTGCTTTCCAGCAGCTCCTGACAAAGCTGGTGGCCGACGGTCATCGTGGAGTCGCCGTTTTTTACCCTTTCTTCGCTGAAGCGAATGCCGTGCTTTTGCAGCGCTTTGCGATAGCCCATCAGACGGGCCTGCCCGGTTGGCGTGGAGATGGGCACCGTGATGCAGGCTATTTCGCGATGGCCCTGCTCGATTAAATATTCTGTGGCCTGAAACGCCGCGTCCTGCTGTTCGAAGAAAACGCAGCGCTCGCGAGCCTGCACCACATCGCGGTTAATCACCACCAGCGGAACCCGGATGGAGGTCATCAGTGAAATCAACGCCCGTTCGGACATAAAGCGCGTGTAGAGCACGATGGCGTCGCAGTGGCGGTCAACCAGCATCTGCACGGCGTCGAGCTCCTTTTGCGGCGTATCGTGCCCGTCGGTGACGATCAGCTGTTTACCGTGGGCTTCGGTCTGGCGGGAAGCCTGCTGTAACAGGCGGCCAAAGTAGAAGCCGTCAAAGGTTGAAACCACTAATCCCACGCTGTTGCTGCTGCGGTTGGCCAGCGAACGAGCCAGAAAGTTTGGGCGATAGCCCAGCTCTTCCATCGCCTTAAAGACCTGTTTGCGGGTGCTTTCTTTTACCTGTCCGGTGCCGTTTAACACGCGAGATACCGTTGCTTTAGACACGCCTGCGCGTAGCGAGACATCCAGCATTGTTACCATCGATTCATTCCTGATTAAGTCTTCCGTCGCGATGCCGCAGTATTGAGCGCAGTCTAACACAGGAGTCAGAGCGGGAAGATCCGGCATACCGCTTCGCCATGTAAATGTCATACCAGGATCACGCTTTTCGACAATGCAGATAATGTCCTCAACAAATTGTGATGCTATCGTGCTGGCGCAGACTATTTGCCGGGTTAGCTAAGATGAAAATCCAACCGCTCTACGCCGTACCGCATCATGCGCAGCAGGTCACCGACTGGATCTGGCAGGCTTTCGGCACGCCGACAAGCAGGGCATTTTTTGCTGCAATTGTGGCGACCAGCCAGCGAGAGGGCGAAATGCCGCTGACCTTTGTGGCGACCGAGGGCGAAACGCCGCTGGGAACGGTGGGGCTGTGGCGCTGTGATTTGATTAGTCGCCAGGATCTTTACCCGTGGCTGGCGGCCCTTTATATCGATGAAAAGCAGCGCGGGCGCGGGCTGGGGGAGCAGCTTCAGCAGCACGTTATCGAATTTGCTCGCCGCCTGGGCTATCCGCATCTCTATTTGTATTCGGCCTGCAAGGGCTATTACGAGCGCTCCGGCTGGCAGTATATTGGCGACGGGCTGGACTATCCGGATAAGCCCGTCCACCTCTACCGGCTTAAGCTTTAAGGCACGCCTGGCTCGCCGGTGGCCGCAACCACGGAATGGCGGCGTACCAGCGTTGGGCTGAAGATATGCGTCGTTTCAGGCAGCGGCCGGTTCTCTGCCAGCGCCATTGCCAGCTCCGCAGCCTGCGTGGCCATGGTGACGATGGGGTAGCGCACGGTGGTGAGGCGAGGACGCACGTAGCGCGAAATCAGCACGTCATCAAAACCAATCAGTGAAATCTCTTTCGGCACGTCGATGCCGTTGTCGTTCAGCACGCCCATTGCGCCTGCGGCCATGGAATCGTTGTAGCAGGCAACCGCCGTGAAATGCTTGCCGCGACCCAGCAGTTCGGTCATAGCCTGTTCGCCGCCGCTCTCATCCGGTTCGCCAAAGGTCACCAGGCGATCGTTGATCGGGATCCCGTGCTCCGTCAGCGCGTCGTAATAGCCCTGCAAACGATCTTCGGCGTCGGAGATTGCGTGGTTGGAGCACAGATAGCCAATTTTAGTGTGACCCTGCTGGATGAGGTGACGGGTGGCAAGCCAGGCGCCGTAGCGGTCATCCAGCGCCACGCAGCGTTGCTCAAAACCGGCCAGCGTGCGGTTGATCAGCACCATGCCGGGCATCTGTTTCATCAGGGAAATCAGTTCGGCATCGGGGATTTTCTTGGCATGTACCACCAGCGCGGCGCAGCGGTGGCGAATCAGCTGCTCGATGGCCTGGCGCTCTTTTTGCTCGTTGTGATACCCGTTGCCAATCAGCAGAAAATTGCCGGTGCGGTAGGCCACCTGCTCGACGGCTTTTACCATCGCGCCGAAGAAAGGGTCTGAGACATCGCCGACGATCAGACCGATGGTTTCCGTCGTTTGCTGGGCCAGCGCGCGGGCGTTGGCGTTAGGATGGTAATTGAGCTCTTCCATTGCGCTGGTCACGGCCTGGCGTGAGGCGTCGCTGGCTTTTGGCGAGTCGTTAATTACGCGGGACACCGTGGCAACAGAAACACCTGCCAGCCGCGCTACATCTTTTATTGTCGCCATGAGTCAATATCCAGTGGGGTAAGCGTTTACACAGGCTTCAGTGTTACGGAAAAGCCATGGCACTTCAAGGGCGCAACCGTCACCGCGCTCGCAAACTTAAGGAATAAATGCCGCTTATAGGTGCCATCGTTACATGTATTTGAGAGAGCAAACTCAGGCGCAGCGGCAGGGTTCGGCATGTGGCGGATTTTCAATAATTTCAGGCTAAATTTTTGCTTACAGTTTGCAGTGAGCTGTTGCGATTTCGACATGGCGGAAATCCGCTGGCCGCTGCTACATTTGTGGTCCCAGAGGTATTGATAGGTGGTGTCGGCGCCTGATGCTGACCACAAGAATTACACCAACCTGCGCGGATGCGCAGGTTTTTTTTCGCCCGTCAAAAGCCACCTGTAACAAGAAGCGATATTTTAAACACCTGGTTGCACTTGCGTTCATTCCCTTGCGTTTTCCCACTGGTTGCTCTTGCCGTCCTGCGCCACAATTCAGATCCCAGAGGTATTGATTGGTGAGAATTCTTCGTACGCTGTGTGTACAAATCTTCTTGCACCGACCTGCGCAGATGCGCAGGTTTTTTTTTGCCATTTTCCCGCCGCCATCCCACTCTCGCGCCTTGAAAGCAACTCATGTAATCTGCTGCCACTACACTTAATTCTGAGCTGATTCTTAACAAATGGAGTTGAAATGCTTCTAGGATTTTTTCGCGCGCTGTTTCGCCTTCTTTTCCGGGTGCGTCTGACGGGCGATCTTAACGCGCTGAATTTACCGCGCGTGCTGATTGTGCCCAATCACGTCTCTTTCATCGACGGTATCCTGCTGGCGCTGTTTTTACCCGTCCGCCCTGTTTTTGCCGTTTACTCCTCAATTAGCCAGCAGTGGTATATGCGCTGGCTGAAACCGCTGATTGATTTTGTGCCGCTCGATCCTACTAAGCCGATGTCGATTAAGCATCTGGTGCGCCTGGTGGAGCAGGGCCGCCCGGTGGTTATCTTCCCGGAAGGCCGTATTTCCGTCACTGGCTCGCTGATGAAAATCTATGAAGGCGCCGGTTTTGTGGCTGCCAAATCCAGCGCCACGGTTGTTCCGCTCAGAATTGACGGCGCGGAGCTGACGTTTTTCAGCCGCCTCAAGGGCCTGGTGAAGCAGCGCCTGTTCCCGCGTATCAGCCTGCACATTCTGCCGCCGACAACCATTGCCATGCCTGAAGCGCCTCGCGCCCGCGACCGCCGCAAAATAGCCGGTGAAATGCTGCATCAAATTATGATGGAAGCCCGTATGGCGGTGCGCCCGCGTGAGACGCTGTACGAAGCCCTGCTGGCCGCGCAGTATCGTTACGGCTCGCGTAAAAACTGCATCGAGGATATTAACTTCAAGCCGGATACCTACCGGGCGCTGCTAACCAAGACGCTGTTTGTCGGGCGTATTCTGAATAAATACAGCGAGCCGGGCGAAACCATCGGTTTGATGCTGCCCAACGCGGCAATCAGCGCGGCGGTTATTTTTGGCGCGTCGTCCCGGGGCCGCATCCCGGCGATGATGAATTACACGGCGGGCGTGAAGGGGCTGACCAGCGCCATTACCGCCGCGCAGATTAAAACGGTCTTTACCTCGCGTCAGTTCCTGGACAAAGGCAAGCTGTGGCATCTGCCGGAGCAGCTGACTCAGGTTCGCTGGGTTTTCCTCGAAGATCTCAAAGGGGATGTGACCGCCGCCGATAAGCTGTGGATCTTCGCGCACCTGCTGGCCCCGCGCCTTGCGCAGGTGAAACAGAAGCCGGAGGATGCCGCGATGGTGCTGTTTACCTCGGGGTCAGAGGGCAATCCTAAGGGCGTGGTTCACAGCCATAAAAGCCTGCTGGCCAACGTTGAGCAGATTCGCACTATCGCCGACTTTACCGCCAACGATCGCTTTATGTCGGCGCTGCCGCTTTTCCATTCGTTTGGCCTGACCGTGGGCCTGTTCACGCCGCTGCTTACCGGCGCGGAAGTGTTCCTCTATCCAAGCCCGCTTCATTACCGCGTAGTGCCCGAGCTGGTTTATGACCGCAACTGCACGGTGTTGTTCGGCACTTCAACCTTCCTCGGCAACTATGCACGCTTCGCCAATCCTTACGATTTCTTCCGCCTGCGCTACGTGGTGGCGGGGGCCGAAAAGCTTCAGGACAGCACGAAGCAACTCTGGCAGGATAAATTCGGCCTGCGCATTCTGGAAGGCTACGGCGTGACAGAGTGCGCGCCGGTGGTATCGATTAATGTGCCGATGGCGGCGAAGCCGGGCACCGTTGGCCGCATTCTGCCAGCCATGGATGCACGCCTTATGGCCGTGCCGGGCATTGAGGATGGCGGTCGCCTACAGCTGCGCGGCCCGAACATTATGAACGGCTATCTGCGGGTGGAAAATCCTGGCGTGCTTGAAGCCCCCGCCGCTGAAAACGCGCAGGGTGAAACAGAACAGGGCTGGTATGACACCGGTGACATCGTCAAATTTGATGAGCAGGGGTTCTGCATTATCCAGGGCCGCGCCAAACGCTTCGCAAAAATTGCCGGTGAGATGGTATCGCTGGAGATGGTTGAGCAGCTGGCGCTGGGCGTCTCTCCGGATAAAATGCACGCCACCGTGGTTAAAAGCGACGCGGCGAAAGGTGAGGCGCTGGTGATGTTCACCACCGACAATGAGCTTAACCGCGAAAAGCTGCTGCGCCACGCGCGCGAACACGGCATTCCGGAGCTGGCGGTTCCTCGCGATATTCGCTTCCTGAAGCAGCTGCCGGTTCTGGGCAGCGGCAAGCCCGATTTCATCAGCCTGAAAGCTTTGCTGGAAGAGCAGGAGACGCAGCATGCATGATAGCGCCGTGAGCGATACTTCTCTGTGGTCCAAAGGGATGAAGGCGGTTACCGCCGCCCAGTTCCTGTCGGCTTTCGGCGATAACGCGCTGCTGTTTGCCACCCTTGCGGTGCTTAAGCAGCAGTTTTATCCCGACTGGAGCCAGCCGGTTTTGCAGATGGTTTTTGTCGGTGCTTACATACTTTTTGCGCCGTTTGTCGGGCAGATAGCGGATAGCTTCGCCAAAGGGCGCGTCATGATGTTTGCTAACGGGTTAAAGCTGGTTGGCGCGGCCATTATCTGCTTCGGTTTCAATCCCTTTCTTGGCTACACGCTGGTGGGCGTGGGCGCTGCCGCTTACTCTCCGGCGAAGTACGGGATTCTCGGCGAGCTGACAACCGGCGATCGCCTGGTCAAGGCTAACGGTATTATGGAATCCTCCACGATTGCCGCGATTCTGCTGGGCTCGATGGCGGGCGGCGTGCTCGCCGACTGGCATATTCTGGCCGCGCTGGGCGTTTGCGTGCTGGTTTATGCGGGCGCGGTCGCGGCGAATTTTTATATTCCGAAGCTGGCTCCCGCTCGCCCGGGCCAGTCGTGGCGCTTTACGCCGATGACGCGCAGCTTTTTCTCCGCCTGCCGCACGCTGTGGCACAACGGCGAAACGCGTTTCTCTTTGGTGGGGACCAGTTTGTTCTGGGGCGCGGGCGTCACCCTGCGTTTCCTGCTGGTGCTCTGGGTACCGGTAGCGCTGGGAATCACGGATAACGCCACGCCAACCTACCTGAATGCGATGGTGGCGGTAGGGATAGTCGCAGGCGCGGGAGCGGCGGCGAAGCTGGTGACGCTTGAAACCGTGGCTCGCTGCATGCCCGCGGGGATTTTAATCGGCATCGGCGTACTGTTCTTCGCTCTCCAGCATGCGCTTTTGCCGTCTTATGCGCTGCTGCTGCTGATTGGCGTGCTCGGCGGGTTCTTCGTCGTGCCGCTTAACGCGCTGTTGCAGGAGCGCGGGAAGCAAACCGTCGGGGCGGGCAATGCGATTGCGGTGCAGAACCTGGGCGAGAACACGGCGATGCTGCTGATGCTCGGCCTGTATTCGCTGGCGGTCAAAACCGGCGCGCCGATTGTCGGCATTGGCGTGGGCTTTGGCGCAGTGTTTGCGCTGGCGATTAGCGGACTGTGGATCTGGAAGCTGCGTCAGAAATAACGGGTTTTGTTAACCTTCCTCCCCGCCCGGAGAGGAAGGTTCTGTCTTAAGGTGCCGGATAGGTATAAACGCGGTTTACCGCTTCCAGTTCCTCTACCACCTCTTCGCTTAATTCCAGATGCAGGCTTTCAAGGTTGGTTTTCAACTGCTCAAGCGTGGTTGCCCCCAGCAGGGTGCTGGCGACGAACGGCTGGCGGCGGACGAAGGCCAGCGCCATCTGCGCCGGGTCCAGATTATGACGCTTAGCCACGTCCACATAGGCAGCAACCGCCAGCTGAGCCTGTTCACCGCTGTAGCGGGTGAAACGGCTAAACAGCGTGTTGCGAGCGCCCGCAGGCTTCGCCCCGTTAAGATATTTGCCCGTGAGCGTGCCGAAGGCCAGGCAGGAGTAGGCCAGCAGCTCCACGCCTTCGCGCTGGCTGATTTCCGAAAGGCCCACTTCGAAGCTGCGGTTGACCAAACTGTAAGGATTTTGAATGGTCACGATGCGCGGCAGATCGTGTTTTTCCGCCAGCTGCAAATAGCGCATTACGCCCCACGGCGTTTCGTTGGATACGCCGATGTAGCGGATTTTGCCCGCGCGCTGGAACTCAGCCAGGGCTTCCAGCGTTTCCAGCAGCGTGACGGGCACGGCGTTATCGGTCCACGTATAGCCCAGCTTGCCGAAGCAGTTGGTGGCGCGCTGCGGCCAGTGAACCTGATACAGGTCGAGGTAATCGGTTTGCAGACGCTTCAGGCTGGCATCCAGCGCGTCGCGGATATTTTTGCGATCCAGAATTTGATTAGGGCGGATGCCCGCGTCGTTGTTGCGGCTCGGGCCACTGACCTTGGAGGCAACGATGAGCTTTTCGCGGCTGCCGCTTTTCTTCAGCCAGTTGCCGACGTAGGTCTCCGTCAGACCCTGTGTTTCCGGGCGTGGAGGGACGGGGTACATTTCTGCGGCGTCAATCAGGTTCACTCCCTGGCTGACGGCGTAATCGAGTTGAGCGTGGGCATCGGCTTCGCTGTTTTGTTCACCGAACGTCATGGTTCCCAGCCCCAGCGTGCTTATTTCAAGTGAGCTATGGGGAATACGATGATAGTGCATGCCGGCTTCCTTATTCTTCTACCAGACCACATCAGGCAAGCGCCCGACAAAAAAGGACTATTAACATGGCAGAGGGGAAGCAAAAGCGAAAGAGGGGGAGGGAAGAAAAGTATTCAGGCCAGCGAGGCGCTGACCTTCAGGAGTTAACGTTCAATGATTTGTGAGACATCATCACGGTTGATTTGCATCTCGTTGCCCTGGCTGTCGCGGTAGCTCACCAGTCCGGTTTCATCGTCGACCTTAGGTTTACCGTCGGTGAGGATCATGCGGCCGTCTTTGGTCGCCATGACGTAATCGCTGCTGCAGCCGGAAACGGCAAACGCCAGGCCTACTGCGGAAATGACAACTGCCCATTTTTTCATCGTTATTCGCCTCGTCAGGAATGGAATGACCTATATAGTTTAGTAATAATCTTTTAAAGGCGAGAAGATAAGCAGGAAATTCTTAAAATAAATCAGGGGAAAGCGTGAAAGCCTTCCCCTGCGGGGATCAAAGCGGGTTTTTCTTGTTGCGGATAAGGTTGAGGCTTTCGACCGCAATGGAGAAGAACATTGCAAAGTAGATGTAGCCCTTCGGCACGTGAATGTCGAAGCTCTCCAGAATCAGCGTAAAGCCAACCAGCAGCAGGAAAGCCAGCGCCAGCATTTTGACCGACGGATGGCGGTCAACGAAGTCGCCGATGGAGCGGGCGGCAAACATCATCACGCCAACGGCAATCACTACCGCGGCCATCATAATGAACAGATGGTCGGACAGGCCGACGGCGGTAATGACCGAATCCAGACTGAAAATAATATCCAGCAGCATAATCTGCACGATGGCGCCAAAGAAAGAGTGAACGTTAGTTTTGAGCCCTTCTTCTTCACCTTCGATGGATTCGTGAATTTCTTTGCTGGCCTTCCAAATCAGGAACAGGCCGCCAAGCAGCAGAATCAGGTCGCGCGCTGAAATCTCGTTGCCCAACACGCTGAACAGCGGCGCGGTTAAGCGAGTGACCCACGCAATTGAGGCCAGCAGCGCCAGACGCATCAGCATTGCCGCGCCTAAGCCCAGACGGCGGGCTTTCTGCTGCTGCTCTTTCGGAAGCTTAGCCACGACCAGAGAGAGGAAAATAATATTATCGATACCCAGTACGATTTCCAGGATAGTCAGGGTGCCTAACGCCATCCACGCATTGGGGTCGGAGATCCATGCAAACATCAAAAAAGTCCTGCCAAAAAATGAAAACGCTAATTATAAGCGCGTGCCCGAAAGGGAGTGCAAATTAATTGGTGCTACAGCTGGAAATGGCGCGCCAGCAGCGCGGAGGTAAAGTTTTTCTTCAGATAAAAGCCGCGAGGGAGCGTGAGGATCCGCGATCCGTCGAGGCCAATCGCTTCGGTTAGCGCTTTGCTGTTCGCCGCCTTAGGGCGCAGCTGCAACACCTCACCGTGACGGGCGGTGATGCGCTCTACCTGGCCCAGCACGATCAAATCCATCAGCTCTTCCCAGTCGAGGCGCAGCTGGCGATCTTCCTCCTCTGAAGGCTCCCACAGCAGCGGGCTGCCGACCCGGCGCTCGGCCAGCGGAATCTGCCGTTCGCCTTCAACCGGGATCCACAGCACGCGCTTGAGTTTATGTCGCACATGGCTTGTCTCCCATACTACCCCGGTATTGCCGGTAAGCGGAGCGACGCAAACGAAGGTGGTTTCCAGCGGACGACCGCGGCTATCGATTGGTATGGTTTTCAGCTCAATGCCCAGCGCGGCAAAATCCTGTTCCGGCTTACTGCCTGCGCTTGCGCCCAGCCAAAGCTCAAGCAAAATACCGATCCAGCCTTTGTCGCGTTTAAGATCGGGCGGAATTGGAAGTCCTGCCAGCGCAGCCAGTTCTCCGAGGGTATAGCCCGCCAGGCTCTGCGCCTGCGCCAGCAAAATGTGTTCGTTTTCGGGGGGATGAAGCAAGGGGCGGAGTGAATGCATCGCGCTAACTGCCATGTGGTTAAAAAATAGCCGTGGTTTACCCACAATGTGCAAATAGTTTAGCCTGTTCGCGTGAGTAATATCAATTTCATGATTTGTAATGACTTTTTTTGGAAAGCTGCGCATATTGAGCGCAGTGAAAAAATCTTTTCCAATTCTGGTCACTGACAATGAACAGGATCTTACACCGGGTTATCCACAGAAAAATGGGATAACTGTGAATTAGCAGCACTACTGGTTCGATTTACAGCCTTGACTGAGGGGCAAAACACATTTTTTCGGCGATTTGTGACCAAGTTGTTGACACATTCTGTGGATAAAAACGGCATTGGTCGATCTTTCATCAGCTCGCGATCTTCGTGTGTGATGCAAGTCACGTTATTAAAGTTATGAACAGGTTTTATGCCTGCAATCAAATGAATTATAATTACTTTTTTACAGTCTGGGATTTCTCTCAATTTGAGTTATCAGAAGTTGTCCCGAGAGTATCGGCTAGTTTTTCACAGTGATATCCACAGAAAAAGTGAATAAAACAGCGGGTGATTTTGCTCATCTGTTTATAACTCGGGTTAAATTTGTGAGTTATTCAAATGTTATACGTCAAGGTTCACGGTGAAGAGTGGTTTACCGCCTGAGGCTTGTATGAAACAATCGCGCAATCCAGGTTTTATTTGAGGTAGTCCGGTGATCGATGATGATGGCTACCGCCCGAATGTTGGTATTGTAATCTGTAATCGGCAAGGGCAGGTGATGTGGGCCAGGCGTTTTGGTCAGCATTCCTGGCAGTTTCCGCAGGGTGGCATCAATCCCGGCGAATCCCCTGAGCAGGCGATGTACCGTGAGCTTTTTGAAGAAGTTGGTTTACAGCGAAAAGATGTCCGTATTCTCGCCTCGACCCGCAACTGGTTACGTTACAAATTACCGAAACGTTTGGTGCGTTGGGACACAAAGCCGGTTTGTATCGGCCAGAAACAAAAATGGTTTCTTTTGCAGTTGATTAGCTCTGATAACGACATCAATATGCAAACCAGCAGCACCCCTGAGTTTGATGGCTGGCGTTGGGTAAGCTACTGGTACCCGGTTCGTCAGGTCGTCTCATTTAAGCGCGATGTTTATCGTCGGGTGATGAAAGAGTTTGCCAGCGTCGTTATGCCGCTGCAGGAAGTTACGCCACCACGCAATAACGCGCCCGCATGGCGACGTAAAAGAGGTTAAGTCACGCAGAAAATGCTCACCCGTTTGCGAGAAATAGTTGAAAAGGTAGCCAGTGCCCCGCGTCTCAATGAGGCGCTGGATATCCTGGTGACGGATATCTGCCTTGCGATGGACACCGAGGTATGCTCGGTTTATCTCGCGGATCACGACCGGCGTTGCTATTACCTGATGGCAACCAAAGGGCTAAAAAAGCCGCGCGGACGTACCGTCACTCTCGCATTTGATGAAGGCATTGTGGGCCTGGTTGGGCGACTGGCCGAGCCCATAAACCTTGCGGATGCGCAAAAACACCCCAGCTTTAAATACGTTCCGGCGGTAAAAGAAGAGCGTTTCCGCGCCTTTCTTGGCGTGCCGATCATCCAGCGTCGTCAGCTGCTGGGCGTGCTGGTCGTCCAGCAGCGCGAACATCGTCAGTACGACGAAAGCGAAGAATCCTTCCTTGTCACGCTAGCCACGCAGATGGCGGGTATTTTGTCTCAGTCCCAGCTTACCGCTCTGTTTGGCCAGTATCGCCAGACGAGAATTCGCGCGCTTCCGGCTTCGCCGGGGGTAGCGATTGCTGAAGGCTGGATGGACTCCACGCTGCCGCTGATGGAACAGGTATCCGAAGCCTCAACGCTTGATACCATCCTTGAGCGCGAACGTCTTACCGCCGCGCTTGAAGAAGCGTCCAATGAATTCCGCCGCTATAGCAAGCGTTTTGCCGCTGGCGCTCAGAAAGAAACCGCCGCGATCTTCGATCTTTATTCGCACCTGCTAACCGATGCCAGACTGCGCCGGGAGCTGTATGGCGAAGTGGATAAAGGCTCGGTTGCTGAATGGGCGGTGAAAAAGGTCGTCGAGAAATTCGCCGAACAGTTTGCCAGCCTGACGGACAGCTATCTCAAAGAGCGGGCGGGCGACCTGAAAGCGTTAGGGCAACGCCTGCTGTTCCACCTCGACGATACCATTCAGGGGCCGAACACCTGGCCTGAACGCTTTATCCTGGTTGCCGATGAGCTTTCGGCAACCACCCTCGCAGAGCTACCGCAAAACCGCCTTGCCGGTGTCGTCGTACGAGACGGTGCGGCGAACTCCCACGCGGCCATCATGGTGCGCGCGCTAGGCATACCAACGGTTATGGGAGCCGATATTCAGCCTTCGGTACTGCATCGCCGTACGCTGGTGGTTGACGGCTACCGCGGCGAGCTGCTGGTCGATCCTGAATCCGTTCTGCTGCAGGAATATCAGCGCCTTGTCAGCGAAGAAAACGAGCTGAGCCGCCTGGCGGAAGACGACGTCGACATGCCTGCGGCGCTAAAAAGCGGTGAGCGCGTACAGGTCATGCTCAACGCGGGCCTTAGCCCTGAACACGAAGAAAAGCTCGGCAGCCGTATTGACGGCATCGGGCTGTACCGCACCGAAATCCCCTTCATGCTGCAAAGCGGCTTCCCTTCCGAGGAAGAGCAGGTCGCGCAGTATCAGGGCATGCTGCAAATGTTTAATGACAAACCAGTCACGCTGCGCACGCTGGACGTCGGGGCCGATAAACAGCTGCCCTACATGCCTATCAGCGAAGAAAACCCCTGCCTGGGCTGGCGCGGAATACGTATCACGCTGGACCAGCCGGAAATCTTCCTGGTGCAGGTTCGCGCTATGCTGCGTGCTAACGCCGCCACGGGCAACTTAAGCATCCTGCTGCCGATGATCACCAGCCTGGAAGAAGTGGACGAGGCGCGCCGCCTGATCGACCGGGCCGGGCGAGAAGTTGAGGAAGTACTGGGTTATCCTCTGCCTAAACCTCGTCTCGGTGTGATGGTCGAAGTCCCTTCCATGGTCTTTATGTTGGGGCATCTCGCCAGCCGGGTCGATTTTATTTCTGTGGGCACCAACGACCTGACGCAGTATCTGCTGGCCGTCGATCGCAATAATACCCGCGTAGCCAGCCTTTACGACAGCCTGCACCCCGCGATGCTGAGAGTGCTGCACCATATTGCCTGCGAAGCTGAGCGCCATGAAATTGACCTGTGCCTGTGCGGTGAAATGGCCGGCGACCCGATGTGCGTGGCGCTTCTGGTGGGTATGGGCTATCGACATCTGTCGATGAACGGCCGCTCGGTGGCCCGCGTGAAGTATCTGCTGCGGCATATCGATCTGGAAGAAGTTCAGCAGCTGGCTGAACGAAGCCTGGATGCGCAGCTGGCGACAGAGGTACGTCACCAGGTTGCCGCTTTTATGGAAAGGCGCGGCATGGGCGGCCTGATTCGCGGCGGGCGCTAGCTTTCTGAGTCGGGTTCTAAAACCCGGTATTACATATCTTTTACAACTTCCCGGACTCAACCGCCCAGGCCTTTGTGCTATGATCCGCTGCTTTCGGAGCGCATCGGCACCGGTGCGTACTTGCAACCCGCCGTCCTTTACGGTGGGCAACAATGGTTTGTGGTGACTATGAATAGTGGCTATCTGCGGTTCCCTGAATTTGACCCGGTAATTTTTTCCGTCGGGCCGGTTTCCCTGCACTGGTACGGGATGATGTACCTGGTTGGGTTTATTTTCGCGATGTGGCTGGCCGGACGCCGTGCCAATAAACCGGGAAGCGGCTGGACTAAAAACGAAGTAGAAAACCTGCTGTATGCGGGTTTCCTCGGGGTCTTCCTCGGTGGCCGACTGGGCTACGTCTTCTTCTACAATCTGCCCACGTTTCTTGCCGACCCACTGTACCTGTTTAAAGTCTGGGATGGTGGGATGTCCTTCCACGGTGGGCTGGTCGGCGTTATCTGCGTGATGATCTGGTTTGCGCGCCGCACTAAGCGCACCTTCTTCCAGATTTCTGATTTTATTGCACCGCTGATTCCATTTGGGCTGGGCGCGGGCCGTCTGGGCAACTTTATCAACGGTGAGCTTTGGGGCCGTGTCGACCCTAACTTCCGCTGGGCGATGCTGTTCCCGGGGTCCCGCAGTGAAGATATTGGCCTGCTGGCAACTCATCCTGAATGGCAGTCTCTGTTCAACACCTACGGCGTCTTGCCGCGCCACCCTTCGCAGCTGTATGAAATGGTGCTTGAAGGCGTTGTGCTGTTCATCATCCTGAATATCTTTATTCGCAAGCCGCGCCCTATGGGTGCTGTTTCTGGCCTGTTCCTGATTGGCTACGGCGCATTCCGCATCATCGTTGAGTTCTTCCGCCAGCCGGATGCTCAGTTCACGGGTGAATGGGTGCAATACATCAGCATGGGGCAGATTCTTTCTATCCCGATGATTGTAGCCGGTGCGATTATGATGATTTGGGCCTACCGTCGTCGCCCGCAGCAACAGCTTTCGTGAGGAAATATGCAACAGTATCTTGATTTGATGAAAAAAGTGCTTGATGAAGGCACCCCAAAAAATGACCGCACCGGCACCGGCACGCTGTCGATTTTCGGGCATCAAATGCGTTTTAATTTGCAGGAAGGTTTCCCGCTGGTGACCACGAAACGTTGTCATTTACGCTCCATTATTCATGAGCTGCTGTGGTTTCTGAAAGGCGAGACCAATATTGCCTATCTTCGCGAAAACAAAGTCACTATCTGGGACGAATGGGCTGATGAAAATGGCGATCTGGGCCCGGTTTATGGCAAGCAGTGGCGTTCATGGGCCACACCGGATGGCCGTCATATCGACCAGCTCACGACGGTAGTCAACCAGTTGAAAAGCGATCCGGATTCGCGCCGCATTATTGTCTCGGCATGGAACGTGGGTGAACTCGACAAGATGGCGCTGGCACCTTGCCATGCTTTCTTCCAGTTCTACGTGGCCGACGGTAAGCTCTCTTGCCAGCTTTATCAGCGTTCATGCGACATCTTCCTTGGCCTGCCGTTTAATATCGCCAGCTATGCGCTGCTGGTACATATGATGGCGCAGCAGTGTGACCTGGAAGTCGGTGATTTCGTCTGGACGGGTGGCGATACTCACCTCTACAGCAACCATCTTGAACAGACGAATCTGCAGCTCACCCGTGAACCGCGTGCTCTGCCGAAGCTGGTGATTAAACGTCAGCCTGCGTCCCTGTTTGATTACCGTTTTGAAGACTTCGACATTGAAGGCTACGACCCTCATCCCGCGATTAAAGCCCCGGTTGCTATCTAATCGCTGACAAACTGACACAGCCGGTGCGATTATGCGCCGGTTTTTTTTATCCTCCGTTCAGACTTACGAACCTCCTTCCGGCCTTCATGTAACCCACCGCAATTACGTAATTTTTTCTTCGAGACGCCTCGATAAAGTTTTACTTCGCCCTGGCAGGCTACTTTTTTGCCCGGCAAACTCCGTTCATGAAAATTAAACAGCGTGGATTTAGCCTGGTAGAAGTCATGTTGGTTATGGCGATTAGCGTGATGCTGGGCGCAGGGGGCATAAATGGCTGGCAAAAATGGCAGCAACAGCAGCGCCTGTGGATTAGCGTGCAGCAGGTAAAGCTTCTTCTGGAGCAGTTGCGCAGCGAGGCCAACTGGAAAAATACCGATCGTCTACTCAGGCTTGTGCGTTCAGGTTCCTCCTGGTGTTTAACAACCACCGAACAGGCAAACGAAAGGTGCGAAAACGCATCGCGACAGCAGCTAAAGCAGCCTTTCGAGGATGTTGACCTGGCCGAGATAACCGCGGGTCTGGGTTTTTATGGTCAGAAAAGTACGGCGTGGCCCGGTCATCTGGTGCTGCAAAGTCCCGCGGGTGAATGGCGCATCATCCTGTCTGCCTGGGGACGTATCAGGCTGTGCAGACCAGATGGGGAAAATAAATGCAGCTAGATCAGCGGGGTTTTACCCTGCTTGAAACCCTGATTGCTATGACCTTAAGCAGCATCGTTTTACTGGGGGCAGGGCGGTTGTTTCCTGCGTTGCAGCGATGTGTTTTGCTGCAGTATCGGCAGGAAGCCTTGCAGGAGTCGCTCTGGCAGCTCGCTTTTAGCATCGGTAAAAACCTGCGCCGAGCAGGCTATTGCCACGGAGAGTGTAAAGGTAAAGCACTGATCCTTAGCCAGGGCGGTGACTGTGCAATTCTTAGCTGGGACACCAACAGCAACGGACGCTGGGAGCCAGCAGGCCATGCCGAAGCAGAAGCCACGGGATACCGATTGCGCAGCGGTAGCATAGAGACGCTGAAAGGGGCGACTGGCTGTGAGGGAAGTGGCTGGGAGAAACTCACTGACCCGGAGCTGCTGACGGTTAATCATTTTTCAATAACGCAGCAGGCACGTAAATCGTTGCCGCCGCTGCTGGAAGTCAGGCTGGTGGCGATGCTCAGGCAAGGCGGCCAATCTGCGTCATTAAGACATATCGTGGTGGGATACAATTTGTGAAAGCGAACAGGCAATCCGGCAGCAGCTCACTGGCTTTCGTCCTGCTCCTTATGGCCTTAGGCCTGCTGATGCTGCATGGTCTTCAGCAGCAGCTTAACCAACAGCAGGCTGGCGTAGCCCGGGAAGTCGGCTATTTAAAAAGCTATGCAGGGGCTGTCTCAGCTCTTGCCTGGGGCCGCCGTCAACGTTGGCAGGGTATGGAGCAATGGCAGTGCCAGCGCAAAGACAGTCAATGGCGGGCGTGCCTGAGAGTAACCGGCAAAGGAGAAAGTTTAATGGCGGCGCAAAAGCTTTCCAGCGTGGATAAAACACCCGTGACGCTTTGGCGCTGGGGAAAGCTTGTGAACAACCGCTGGCGTACAGCCATTCACGGTTGGATAGACTTTTGCCCTTTGAAGGAGGGAGCCCAATGCCTGCTGCCGGAATAGCGCCGAGAGAGCAGGGTTTCAGCCTGCCGGAAGTTTTGTGCGCGCTGGCGCTTTTTGCCATCGTGATGATGGCTCTGCTGGGATATCACCGGGTATTACAACAAGGATTTTATGCCCAGTGGCAGTTTCGCCAGCTTTGGCGCCTCGCGGTTGAAATGAGCGAACCTCAGTCGCCTGAACCCGCGGCAGAATGGAAAGTCATCCGGGAGCAGACATCTGAAGCGGGATGTGTCAGCATCGCCGTTATCATTACCAGCCCGGCGGGACGTGAAGGGCGGCTGTCACAGCTGCATTGTCCACCGGAAGAGAACAGTCAGGAGTAGCGATTCTATGTTGCGCGTTTACCATTCCAACCGCCTTGATGTCCTGGAAGCTATTATGGAATTTATCGTGGAGGGGCAGCCGCTTCCCGATCCTTTCCAGCCAGAGGTGGTACTGGTGCAAAGCACCGGCATGGCGCAGTGGCTGCAAATGACGCTGGCGCAAAAGTTTGGTATTGCCGCCAATATTGAGTTCCCGCTTCCGGCCAGCTTTATTTGGGACATGTTCGTTCGTGTTCTGCCGAGTATCCCGGAGCAAAGCGCCTTTAATAAACAAAGCATGAGCTGGAAACTGATGAAGCTTATTCCCGGCATGCTGGAAAGGCCTGAATTTGCGCTGCTGCAACACTATCTTGCCGAAGATGAAAATGGTCGTAAGCTCTTCCAGCTTGCTTCTCGTATCGCCGATCTTTATGACCAGTACCTTGTCTATCGGCCCGGCTGGCTGAGTCAATGGGAGCAGGGGAAGCTGGTGGATAACGCCGGTGAGGCACAGCTATGGCAGGCACCGCTTTGGGCAGCTTTGGTTCAGCATACCCGCGAGCTTGAGCAGCCGGAATGGCACCGCGCCAATTTGTATCAGCGTTTTATCAGCGAGCTTGAGAATCGCGATGAATGCCCGGCTGGTTTGCCTCCGCGCGTTTTTATCTGCGGTATCTCTGCCTTGCCGCCGGTATACCTCCAGGCCCTTCAGGCCCTGGGCAAGCACATAGACGTTCACCTGCTGTTTACCAACCCATGCCGCTACTACTGGGGCGATATTAAAGATCCTTCCTGGCTGGCTCGTTTAATGAGCCGTCGCCGCCGCAGCCACTATCAGGCCGAAAGCACTTTGCCGCTGTTCAAAGATAATCAATCTGCACCGGCACTATTTAATGCTGAAGGCGAGCAGGATGTGGGCAACCCGATGCTGGCATCATGGGGAAAGTTGGGCCGGGACTACACCTTTTTGCTTGCCGAACTTGAGCAGTTTGAAGAGATTGACGTCTTTGTTGATATCGAGCCGGACAACCTGCTGCACAGTCTGCAATACGATCTTCTGGAGCTGCAGAACAATGCCGTAACAGGCCTGACGGAAGAGGATTACTTGCACAGTCACGGCAAAAAAACGCTGGCAGCAAACGATCGTTCCATCACTTTTCACGAATGCCATAGCCCTCAGCGCGAAGTCGAAGTGCTTCACGATCGGCTGCTGGCTATGCTGGAAGCCGACCCTACGCTTACACCGCGCGATATTATCGTGATGGTGGCCGATATCGACAGCTACAGCCCGTTTATTCAGGCCGTTTTTGGCAACGCCGCAGCGGATCGCTGGCTTCCGTTTGCTATTTCCGATCGGCGTGCCAGCCAGGCGCACCCTGCGCTGCAGGCATTTATCTCGCTGTTAACTTTGCCCGGCAGCCGCTTTATGGCTGAGGATGTGCTGGCACTGCTTGAAGTACCGGCGCTGGCGGCAAGATTCGCCATTAACGAAGAGGGGCTGCGCTATCTACGGCAGTGGGTGAACGAGTCAGGCGTGCGCTGGGGAATCGACGACGATAACGTACGCGAATTTGATCTCCCGGCTACCGGGCAGCATACCTGGCGTTTCGGCTTAACCAGAATGCTGCTGGGCTATGCCATGGACAGCAAGGCGGGAGAGTGGCAATCCGTTCTGCCTTATGATGAATCCAGCGGCCTGATAGCCGAGCTTGTCGGTCAACTGGCAGAGCTGTTAATGCAGCTTAATCGCTGGCGTTTGGCGCTCTCGGTAGACAGGCCGCTAGAAGAGTGGGTGCCGGTGTGCCGTGAAATGCTCGCCTGCTTCTTCCTTCCGGATCAGGATACCGAAGCGGCGCTGGCGCTGATTGAAAAGCAGTGGCAGGAGATGCTTAAACACGGGCTGGACGCGCATTACCAGCAGCCTGTACCACTTACGCTCTTGCATGACGAACTGGCCCAGCGTCTCGATCAGGAGCGTATTAGCCAGCGCTTCCTGGCAGGTCCGGTTAACTTCTGTACCCTGATGCCCATGCGCTCTATTCCCTTTAAAGTTGTCTGCCTGCTGGGTATGAACGACGGTGTTTATCCGCGCACGCTTGCACCGCTTGGGTTTGATCTGATGAGCCAGAAACCTCAGCGCGGCGATCGAAGCCGCAGAGACGACGATCGCTACCTGTTCCTTGAAGCCCTAAACTCGGCCCAGCAGCGCTTCTATATCAGCTATATTGGCCGCTCGATCCAGGATAATAGCAGGCGCTATCCTTCCGTGCTGGTAGAAGAGCTCCTGGATTACATAGCACAAAGCCACTGCCTGCCGGAAGATACCGACCGCACCTGCGATGAAAGCGGGGAAGCGGTGAAAGCCCATCTGATTTACCAGCACAGCCGCACGCCGTTTGATGCGAGTAATTTTGTGCCTGAAACGCTGGGGCAGAGCTATGCCAGCGAATGGCTGCCAGCTGCCAGCGAGCAGGGCGAAGCCCATGTGCCATTTATTCAGGTTCTGGAGGATAAAGGCGAGGACGAACTGACGCTGGAGAAGCTTCAGCGCTTCTGGCGTCATCCTGTTCGGGCCTTCTTCCAGCTCCGTCTGGGGATAAATTTCTGGCTGGAAGAGACCGATCTGCCGGACGCGGAACCTTTTACTCTCGACAGCCTTGAACGTTTCCAGATGAATCAGCAACTTCTCAACGCACTGGTTGCCGGGGATGACGCGCAGCAGCTTTTCCGCCGTTATCGGGCTGCGGGTTCACTGCCATACGGCGCGTTCGGTGAAATTGTTTGGGAAGATCAGTTAGCAGAAATGCAAGAGCTGTCGGCAAAAGTGATAGCTGAGCGGCAAAATGGCACAAGCGTTGAGGTTGATTTAACCCTGTCGGGAACAAGGCTGGTGGGGTGGCTGTCTGATGTGCAGAACGATGGCCTGCTGCGCTGGCGCCCTTCCGTGCTGAACGTAGCTCACGGCATGTCTCTCTGGGTGGAGCATGTGGTCTGGTGCGCTATTGGAGGTGAAGGCAGTAGCCGTATGTATGGGCGGAAAGCCTCAGAGTGGAATTTCCCCGCTCTGGATTCTGAACAGGCTAAAGGTTATCTGCAGCAGCTTATTGACGGTTACAGGAAAGGCATGTGCCAGCCGCTCCTGTTACTCCCCAATAGTGGTGGGGCGTGGATAAAGGCCTGTTACGACCCGGCGAATGATGTCATTTTATGGGATGAGCAAACGCAGCTGAAGGCAAAAAACAAGCTGCTGGCGGCATGGGAAGGCAACCAAATGGTTGCGGGCGAAGGGGCTGACGTCTGGCTTCAACGCTTGTATCGCACATTAGATAACGACTACTACGAGGCCGTAATTGGCGAGGCTGAACGCTATCTTCTGCCGCTGTTTCGTTTTAATGGTTCTAAATAAACTGTATAAAAATTGCACGATTCGGTGAGTTCATCTATGATGCGCATCTTGCTCAGGATCGGCGAAAAAGTAACAGCTGCGTCAGTGTCATAATTGAAAAGTTGTTAATGATGAGTGAGTTAGTAAGTTTTGTGATGATGAGGTTCGTGAATGCCTAAATGCAGCACCTGGTTTAAACCGCTTTTCTTGTTAGCTGCTCTCTGGGCACCATTAAGTCAGGCAGACACGGGCTGGCAGCCCCTCCAGGAAACTATCCGTAAAAGTGATAAAGATAATCGCCAGTACCAGGCTATTCGCCTTGATAATGGGATGACCGTGCTGCTGGTCTCCGACCCGCAGGCGGTAAAATCTTTATCCGCTTTGGTCGTGCCGGTGGGTTCTCTCGAAGATCCTGATAATCATCTCGGTCTGGCACACTACCTTGAACATATGACGCTGATGGGCTCGAAGAAATATCCGGAGCCGGACAGCCTGTCTGAATATCTTAAAAAGCACGGCGGCAGCCACAACGCCAGCACCGCAACCTATCGCACCGCTTACTATATGGAAGTCGAAAATGACGCCCTCTCTGGTGCCGTCGATCGCTTAGCCGATGCTATTGCTGAACCAAACCTTGCCCCGGAATATGCCGGGCGTGAACGCAATGCGGTCAATGCCGAGCTGACTTTAGCTCGCGCTCGTGATGGGATGCGCATGGCGCAGGTGAGTGCCGAAACGCTGAACCCTGCGCACCCTGGCTCGCGTTTTTCCGGCGGCAACCTTGAAACGCTGCGTGACAAACCCGGCAGCAAACTGCTCGATGCGCTGGTGGCGTTCCGCAACCAGTATTATTCCGCCAACCTGATGAAAGCCGTTATCTACAGCAACAAACCGCTCCCCGAGCTGGCAAAAATTGCGGTGGCTACCTACGGACGCGTGCCGAATAAGAATATAGAGAAACCGGTGATTACCGTGCCGGTGGTCACTGACGCACAGAAAGGCATCATCATTCACTACGTGCCGGCTCTGCCGCGCAAAGTGCTGCGCGTGGAGTTCCGCATTGATAACAACAGCGATAAATTCCGCAGTAAAACCGACGAGCTGATTGGCTATCTGATTGGCAATCGCAGCGACAATACCCTCTCCGACTGGCTGCAAAAGCAAGGGCTGGCCGACAGCATTCGCGCCGATTCCGATCCGCTCATCAACGGTAACAGCGGCGTCTTCGCTATTTCTGTGTCCCTGACGGATAAAGGCCTGGCTCAGCGAGATGAGATTGTTGCAGCTATCTTCAGCTATCTAAATAACCTGCGGCAAAACGGCGTGGACAAGCGCTATTTTGACGAGCTGGCGCACGTGCTGGATCTGGATTTTCGCTATCCGTCCATTACCCGAGATATGGATTACGTTGAGTGGCTGGCCGACACCATGCTGCGTGTTCCGGTAGCCCATACCCTTGATGCGGTGAACATTGCTGACCAGTACGATCCGGCGGCCATTAAATCTCGCCTGGAGATGATGACGCCGCAAAACGCCCGCATCTGGTATATCAGCCCGAAAGAGCCGCACAATAAGACCGCGTATTTTGTTGATGCTCCTTATCAGGTCGATAAAATCAGCCAGCAGACCTTCACTGACTGGCAGCAAAAAGCCGCGGCGATTAATCTGACATTGCCGCAGCTGAACCCCTATATTCCGGATGATTTCTCGCTGATTAAGCCAGAGAAAACCTACGATCGTCCGCAGCTGCTGGTGAAGGAGCCGGGACTGCGCGTGCTCTATATGCCGAGCAAGTATTTCGCCAACGAGCCAAAGACTGACGTCACCATGGTTCTGCGCAACCCGCAGGCGATGGACAGCGCAAAAAATCAGGTTCTGTTTGCGATTAATGACTACCTGGCGGGTATCGCGCTGGATGAGTTGAGCAATCAGGCGGCGGTTGGGGGAATCAGCTTCTCCACCAATGCCAACAGCGGGCTGATGGTTAACGCCAACGGCTACACTCAGCATCTGCCGCAGCTTTTTGAAGCTCTTTTAAAAGGATATTTCTCCTACACGCCAACTCAGGAGCAGCTGGAACAGGCCAAATCCTGGTATGCGCAAATGATGGATTCGGCGGAGAAGGGGAAAGCCTACGACCAGGCGATTATGCCTGTCCAGATGGTGTCTCAGGTGCCTTACTTCCAGCGGGATGAACGCCGTGCGCTGCTGCCCGAGTTAACGCTGAAAGACGTCATTGCTTATCGCGATGCGTTAAAGAATAACGGCAAACCCGAGTTTCTGGTGTTGGGTAATATGGCCCCGGATCGGGCGAAAACCATGGCGCACCAGATTCAAAGCCAGTTGGCGAGTCAGGGTAACGAATGGTGCCGCAATAAAGACGTGCTGGTAGATAAACAAACGCTGGCAATGTTTGAAAAAGCGGGCAGCAGCACGGACTCGGCTTTGGCCGCCGTGTATGTGCCAAAAGGTTATGATGAAACGGTCAGTTCCGCCTACAGCTCGATGCTTGGGCAAATCATTCAGCCGTGGTTCTATAACCAGCTTCGTACCCAGGAGCAGCTTGGCTATGCCGTCTTTGCGTTCCCGATGTCCGTTGGCCGCCAGTGGGGCGTAGGCTTCCTGTTGCAAAGCAGCGACAAGCAGCCAGCGTACCTCTATCAACGCTTCAAAGCATTCTACCCGACGGCGGAGCAAAAGCTGCGCAGCATGAGCGCGGATGAATTTGCCCAAATGCAGCAGGGCATCATCAACGAGATGATGCAGGCCCCGCAGACGCTGTCTCAGGAAGCTTCACAGCTGAGCAAAGATTTCGACCGTGGAAACCTGGACTTTGATTCGCGTGATAAAGTAGTCGCCGAAATTAAAAAGCTGACTCCGCAAAAGCTGGCTGATTTCTTCCATCAGGCGGTTATTGAGCCGCAGGGCGCCGCCGTGCTGTCGCAGATTTCCGGTAGCCATAATGGCAAAGAGGAATACGCCAGGCCGAAAGGGTGGAAAACCTGGGAGGAAGTCAGCAGTCTGCAACAGACGCTGCCGCTTATCGACGCCAAATAAAGTGAGAAACAATGACCGCCACCGCTCAGCCCCTTGATCCACTAAGCTTGCCCCTTAAAGGTGAGCGACTGATTGAAGCCTCTGCCGGTACCGGGAAAACGTTCACTATAGCGGCGCTTTATTTACGGTTGCTGTTAGGGCTAGGGGGAAACGCTGCTTTCCCCCGCCCGCTTGGCGTGGAAGAACTGCTGGTCGTAACCTTCACCGAGGCGGCCACGGAAGAACTTCGCGGTCGTATACGCGCCAATATCCACGAACTGCGTATCGCCTGCGTACGTAATCGTACTGAAAATCCTCTTCTCACGCGCCTGCTGGCGCAAATCCCCGATCGGCATCAGGCCGCTCAGCTTCTGCTACTGGCTGAACAGCAGATGGACGAGGCGGCAATTTTTACCATCCACGGTTTCTGCCAGCGGATGCTAAGCCTGAACGCCTTTGAGTCCGGGATGCTGTTTGAACAGCAGCTGATTGAAGATGAATCTCTGCTGCGTCGCCACGCCTGCGCTGACTTCTGGCGCCGTCACTGTTATCCGTTACCCAAGCCCGTGGCGCAGGCCATGAGCGAGCAATGGTCTGGTCCGGATGAGTTGCTGCGCGACATAAATAGTTGGCTACAGGGCGAGAAGCCTGAACTCAAGCTGCCTCCGTCGGATAACGAAACGCTGATAGCAAGGCATGAGAAGATTGTCGCCGCAATCGATCGGGTGAAGAACGGCTGGCTTGCCGCTGCGGAGGAACTGCCGGCTATTATCGATCGGTCTGGCGTCGACAGGCGCAGCTACAGCAGCAAAAATCTGCCCAACTGGCTGAATATCGTTGGCGAGTGGGCGCAGACGCCCACAAACAGCTATCAGCTTCCTGATGCGCTGAGCCGTTTTTCGCAGGCGACGCTCGATGAGAAAACCAAAAAAGGCGAACCGCCACGCCATCCTGTATTCAGCGAAATAGCGGCGCTGCTGGCGGAGCCACTCACGCTGCGCGACCTTGTGATTGCCCGAGCCATGGCGGAGATTCGTTACATCGTGCAGCAGGAGAAACGCCGCCGCGGGGAGCTGGGCTTTGACGATATGCTCAGCCGACTCGACGAGGCTCTGCGTTTATCGGGCGGCGAAGCCCTGGCCGCCGCTATTCGAGGCCGCTTCCCGGTGGCCATGATCGATGAATTCCAGGATACCGATCCGCAGCAGTACCGCATCTTTAGCCGCCTGTATATCAACCAGCCGGAAACCGCGCTGCTGCTGATTGGCGACCCGAAACAGGCGATTTATGCCTTCCGCGGGGCGGATATCTTCACCTACATGAAGGCGCGTCGTGAAGTAAGCGATCACTATACGCTGGACACTAACTGGCGCTCGTCTCCGACGATGATTAACAGCGTGAATACGTTGTTCAGCCAGGTCGAAAATCCATTTCTCTTCCGTGAGATACCTTTCCTGTCGGTGAAATCAGCGCCTAAAAACAGCGGGCTGCGGTTTACCGTGAAGAACAAGACGCTGGCCGCCATGTCGCTCTGGCTCCAGCCGGGCGATGGCTGCGGTGTAAGTGATTACCAACAGGCGATGGCGATGCAGTGCGCCCAGCAAATTCGCGACTGGCTGGCCGCAGGACTCCGGGGAGAGGCGCTGCTTTGGGAGGGCGAAAAGTCCCGTCCGGTGCAGGCGTCTGATATCACCATTCTGGTGCGCAGCCGCGGCGAAGCCGCCGTTATTCGCGAGGCGCTGAGCGGGCTGAATATCCCTTCCGTATACCTTTCCAACCGTGACTCAGTTTTCGCCACGCCGGAGGCCATGGAGCTGCTGTGGATCCTTCAGGCGGTGCTGTCCCCGGAAATAGAATCAACGCTGCGCAGCGCGGTAGCGACCAGCGCCTTAGGCCTGGATGCGAAGCGCATCGAAGCGTTGAACGAGGACGAAGAGGCCTGGGATAAGCTGGTGGAAGAGTTCAGCGGCTACCGCCAGATCTGGCTGCGCCGGGGAGTGATGCCGATGCTGCGCGCGATGATGACGGCGAGGCAGGTTGCCGAGAATCTGCTGGCAACGCCCGGCGGCGAAAGGCGATTAACGGATATCTTGCACATCAGCGAACTGTTGCAGGAAGCCGCCGCAAAGGCGGACAGCGAGCATGCGCTGGTTCGCTGGCTGGCACAGCAAATCGCCGAGCCAAACAGCAATGCTTCCAGCCAGCAGCTGCGGCTGGAGAGCGACCGGCACCTTGTGCAGGTGGTCACCATTCACAAGTCGAAAGGGCTTGAGTACCCGCTGGTCTGGCTGCCTTTTATTGCTAATTTCCGCCCGCAAAGCAGCGGGTTGTATCACGATCGCACCAGTTTTTCCGCCCTGCTCGATTTAAGCGATAGTGAAGAAAGCCTCAGCCTTGCCGAAGAAGAAAGGCTGGCTGAGGATTTGCGCCTGCTCTACGTAGCGCTAACGCGTTCCGTCTGGCATTGCAGCCTGGGCGTTGCACCGCTGTTTCGCGGCACGCGGGCCAAAAAAGGCGCGAGCGATTTACATCTTGGCGCGCTGGGCTATCTTCTGCAAAAAGGCGAAGCGCAGGATGCCGCCGGGCTTCAGGCTTGTCTCGAGGCGTTATCCAGCGAAGCTATCAGCGTGGAAAGGCTACATCCAAAAGATACGCAGCCGTGGCAGCCTGCTGCTGTCGAACGGCCGGAGCTGAGCGCCCGCACCATGCAAAGGCGGGTGGCTGATAACTGGCGGGTCACCAGCTACTCCGGCCTGCAGCAGCATGGTCACACCCTTGCTCAGGATCTGCTGCCGCGCCTTGATGTTGACGGCGCAGGCGCCGAGCCAGAGCAAAGTGAGCCATCACTCACGCCGCATACTTTCCCACGCGGGGCCGCGCCGGGTACGTTTTTACACGGCCTGTTTGAAGAGATCGACTTTACTCAGCCGATTGACGATAGCTGGGTGGCTGAGCAGCTCAGCGGGCAGGGATTTGGCGAACAGTGGCAGCCTGTTCTCAGCAGCTGGCTGAGCGAGGTGCTCCGCGCGCCTTTAAACGAAACCGGCGTATCGCTTAACCAGCTGACATCAAAAGAAAAGCAGGTTGAGCTGGCGTTCTATCTGCCTATCGATACAGATTTACAGGCCGAAGCGCTGGACAAGCTTATTCGTCAATATGATCCGCTTTCGTCTGGCTGCCCACCGTTGGATTTCCGTCAGGTGCGCGGCATGCTTAAAGGATTTATTGACCTCGTTTTCCGCTGGCAGGGCCGCTATTACCTGCTGGATTACAAATCGAACTGGCTCGGGGAAGCGAGCGACTCTTACACCCGCGAGGCGATGGCTGGCGCGATGCGGTCCCATCGCTACGATCTGCAATATCAGCTTTATACCCTCGCGCTGCACCGCTACCTGCGCCATCGTATTCGCGATTATGACTACGACAGCCATTTTGGCGGCGTGATTTATCTGTTCCTGCGCGGCGTGGAAGGCAACGGTTCTTCACAGGGGATTTTTTCCACGCGCCCTGATGCGGAATTAATTTCAAAAATGGACGCTTTGTTTGCCGGCGTGAAGGAAGAGGTCGATTCGTGAAAATGTCCGAACTACTGCAGCAGGCCGTTGACCAGAAGTGGCTCCGGGCGCTGGACGCACAGTTTGCGATGATGATTGCCGGTGACGAACAGCCGGCCGTGATGCTGGCTGCGGCTCTGGTTAGTCACGATGCGGGAGAAGGACACGTTTGCCTGCCGTTGTCTCGTCTGGCTCCGGAATATTGTTTCGCCGGACGGCAGCCCGTGCTTGCGGAGGCGCTGTTTACCGCAGTCGGTGATATTACCGACTGGAAGTCTTTGCTGCTGGCTTCTGCAGCGGTGAGCGAGAACGTTGATGCCACGCCGTTGAAGCTGATTGGCGACCGGCTTTATCTCAACCGGATGTGGCAAAACGAGCAGGCCGTGGCGCAGTTTTTTGGGGAGAAAAATCGACCGCTGCCGCTTGAGGAGCCGCAGCTTGCCGCCGTGCTGAACAATCTTTTTGAACCCACGGACGATGTCGACTGGCAGAAAGTGGCGGCGGCCGTAGCGCTGACCCGAAGAATATCTGTGATTTCCGGCGGGCCTGGCACCGGGAAGACAACTACCGTCGCTAAACTTCTTGCGGCGCTGGTTCAGCTTTCTGACGAAACGCCGCTGCGAATTCAGCTGGCTGCACCCACCGGCAAGGCCGCGGCGCGTTTAACCGAATCGCTGGGTTCGGCGCTGCGTCTCCTGCCGCTGAGCGAGAAACAAAAACAGGCATTGCCGGATGATGCCTGCACTCTGCACCGCCTGCTGGGCGTTCAGCCGAACAGCCAGCGGCTGCGCCATCACGCCGGGAATCCGCTGCATCTTGACGTGCTGGTGGTGGACGAGGCGTCGATGGTTGATTTGCCGATGATGGCAAAGGTGATTGATGCGCTGCCTGAACACGCCAGAGTTATCTTCCTTGGCGATCGCGATCAGCTGGCCTCCGTTGAGGCCGGGGCGGTGCTCGGCGATATTTGCCACTTCGTCACCCTTGGCTATTCTGCCGATCGTGCGCAGGAGCTTAGCCGCCTGACCGGTTACGCCATTCCCGCCGGTGAAGGCGAACAGGCCAGCGTGCTGCGCGACGGCCTGTGCCTGTTGCAAAAAAGCTACCGTTTCGACAGCAAGTCCGGAATCGGACAGCTGGCCTATGCCGTTAACGCCAGCGACGTGCGGAGTGTTCAGAACGTATTTGGCAAAGGTTTTACCGATATTTCAAAACGGCCGCTGCGCGAAGGTGAAGACTATGCGGCAACGATCGCCGATGCGGTGTCAGGCTATCGCGAGTACTTGGATCTCACGCGTCAGCAGGCCGAGCCGGCGCAAATTCTGGCGGCGTTTGGCCGTTACCAGATGCTGTGCGCGCTGCGCGAAGGGCCGTTCGGCGTGAGCGGCCTGAACGAGCGTATTGAGCAGGCGTTAAACCTTAAGCGCCTTATTTCCAGGCCCGCCTCTGCCGCTTCGCGCTGGTATAGCGGCCGCCCGATTATGATTTCCCGCAACGACAGCGCGCTGGGCCTGTTTAACGGCGATATCGGCATTGCGCTGGAAAGAGGGGAAGGTCTGCGCGTCTGGTTTTCGATGCCGGATGGCTCGGTAAAATCCGTTCAGCCAAGCCGTCTGCCGGGGCACGACACGGCCTTTGCCATGACGGTGCATAAGTCTCAGGGATCGGAGTTTGAGCACGCGGCGCTGGTGCTGCCGAACCAGTTCACTCCGGTAGTGACGCGCGAACTGGTGTACACGGCGATCACCCGCGCGCGAAAGCGCCTGTCTTTATACGCTGACGATCGGGTGTTGGAGAAGGCGATTATGACGAGAACGGAGCGCCGAAGCGGGCTGACGGTGGCCTTTGCCCTTTGATTTTTGCCTGACCCTCTCACAGGAGAGGGTCGGCATGAGTGAGATCAGGCCAGGTCGGCCATCAGGATTTTCGAGCGACGCTGATAGTTGTACATCTCTTTTTTGCTTTCCGGCAGCAGATCCACGTCCACCGGCGTAAAGCCGCGTTCCTGGAACCAGTGGATGCTGCGTGTGGTCAGCACGAACAGCTTGCTTAAGCCCATCTGCCGCGCCTGAGTAGCGATGCGCTGCAGCAGGACTTCACCTCGCGATGAGCTGCGATAATCCGGATGGACAGCGACGCAGGCCATTTCGCCGATGCCTTCTTCCTGGAACGGATACAGCGCGGCGCAGGCGATGGTCAGGTTGTCACGCTGGATAATCGTAAATTTGTCTATCTCCATTTCCAGCTGCTCGCGGGAGCGGCGTACCAGAATTCCCTGCTGCTCAAGCGGACGAATCAGCTCCAGAATGCCGCCGATATCATTGATGGTGGCGCGACGGATTTGCTCGGCGCTTTCCATCACGATTTGCGTGCCGATGCCGTCGCGGGAGAAGAGCTCCTGCAGCAGCGCACCGTCTTCCTGGTAGCTGATTAGGTGGCTGCGACGCACGCCGCTGCGGCAGGCTTTCACCGCGCCGCGCAGGAAACGTACGGTGCCGGAATGATAATCCCCGGCGCTTTCCAGCTCTTCAACGCGCTTCTGGGCATCGTTCGGGAAGAGCTCGGAGATAATATTGCCCAGTTCATCTGTGGCGCCCTGCGAGGAGCAAAAGCCAATCATTTTTTCGGCTTTCAGCTTCACTGCCAGCTGCGTAGCGACTTCTTCCGACGTCAGGTTGAAGCTTTCGCCGGTGACCGAAACGGCAACCGGCCCCAGCAGGACAATGGCTCCGTTATCAAGCTGGCGGTGAATAGCCTCTTCGTCGATGCGGCGAATGCGCCCGCTGTGGCAGTAGTCGATGCCGTCATCCACGCCGAGCGGCTGAGCAATAATAAAGTTGCCGCTGACCACATTGATATGCGCGCCCTGTAGCGGAGTATTGCCGAGGCTCATGGAAAGGCGGGCGGTGATGTCGAGCTGCAAAAGCCCGGCTGCCTGTTTGACCAGCTCCAGCGTTTTGGCATCGGTGACGCGGGTATATTTGTGATACACAGGCTCGTGATGATGGGCGGCGAGATTGGCGTCAATCTGCGGGCGTGCGCCATACACCACCACCAGGCGAATGCCCAGGCTGTGCAGCAGCCCAATATCGTTGACGATGCTCGAGAAGTTTTCATGCTCAATGGCTTCGCCGCCGAGCATAATGACAAACGTTTTTCCCCGATGGGCATTTATATAGGGAACAGAATGGCGGAATCCCTGTACCAGTTCGGTTCTACGTTCCTTCACCACGGCAAACCCTCATTGCATGATTATTCGTAATTTGTGTATTTTTATTCTTTTATGATGCGCCGTGCAAGCAGCAATTTTCGGAAACTGAATATTTTTGCGCAGCGGGACTATCGTAAACGTTTGAGAAAGTTTACCTATTTAAGGATGACAGTAAGGGCGTGATTCGCTAAAGTTTTCGGCTCAAAAAAAGAACCAATGCGGATTATTCTTAAAAGTAGTCGTCCAGGAGATGCATGTCAGATTCCAGTTCCCCTATTAGCCGCCGCCGTTTGCTGCAGGGCGCGGGTGCCATGTGGTTATTGAGCGTAAGCCAGGTTGGTCTGGCCGCTTCAAGCCAGGTGGTCGCCGTGCGCGTCTGGCCGGCCTCGTCTTATACTCGCGTGACGCTGGAATCCAACCACCTGCTGAAATATAAGCAGTTTGCCTTGAGCAATCCGCAACGCGTGGTGGTGGACATTGAAGGGGTCAATCTTAACTCGGTGCTGAAGGGCGTTGGCACGCAGATCCGCGCGGACGATCCCTTTATTAAGTCCGCCCGCGTCGGGCAGTTCGATCCAAAAACCGTGCGCATGGTTTTTGAACTGAAACAGAATGTAACACCGCATCTGTTTGCGCTGGCCCCGGTGGCGGAATTTAAAGAGCGTCTGGTGATGGATCTTTACCCGGCCAATATGAATAACGAGCAGGATCCGCTGCTTGCGCTGCTGGAAGATTATAACAACGGCGATCTGGATAAGAAGATGCCAGCCGAGCAGGGGCCAAAACCGGGTAAGGCAGGGCGCGACAGGCCGATAGTTATCATGCTCGATCCCGGCCACGGTGGGGAAGATCCGGGGGCTATCGGGCCGAATAAAACCCGTGAAAAGGATATCGTGCTGAAGATTGCGCGGCGGCTGAAAGCGCTGATCGATAAAGAAGGAAACATGAAGGCGTACATGACGCGCAACGAGGATGTGTTCATCCCGCTGAAAGTACGCGTTGCCAAAGCCCAGAAACAGCGGGCCGATCTTTTTGTTTCGATTCATGCGGATGCGTTTACCAGCGGGGCTGCTCGCGGCTCTTCGGTATTCGCTCTTTCAACCAAGGGGGCAACCAGTACCGCGGCGAAATTCCTCGCCCAAACGCAGAACGCCGCGGATTTAATCGGTGGGGTGAGCAAGAGCGGGGACCGCTATCTCGATCACACCATGTTTGATATGGTGCAGTCGCTCACCATTAACGACAGCCTGAAATTCGGCAAAGAAGTGCTTACCCGGCTCGGGCGCGTGAATAAGCTGCACAAAAACAGCGTCGATCAGGCCGGGTTTGCGGTGCTGAAAGCGCCGGATATTCCGTCGATTCTTGTGGAAACGGCGTTTTTAAGCAACGTTGAGGAAGAGCGTAAGCTGCGCACGGCCACATTCCAGCAGGAAGTGGCTGAATCTATTCTGGCGGGGATAAAAGCCTATTTTGCCGATGGCGCGACTTTAGCACGGCGTGGATAAGCGCCGTTTTCGCCTTTGAATGCAAGAAAACTCAAATTTCAGATACAAAAAAAGCACCCTGAAAGGTGCTTTAAAAGTTGGTTGCGGGGGCCGGATTTGAACCGACGACCTTCGGGTTATGAGCCCGACGAGCTACCGGGCTGCTCCACCCCGCGTCCGAATACTGCTTTTTACTTCCCAAATGGTTTTCACCATTGCGCGAGAACTCAGCGACTTAAGTTGGTTGCGGGGGCCAGATTTGAACTGACGACCTTCGGGTTATGAGCCCGACGAGCTACCAGGCTGCTCCACCCCGCGTCCGTGGATGCGCACTATACTCTGCTCGCTTTTTGATGCAACCCTTTTTTTAAAAAATGCTTATTTTGTCACAGGTTGTTGAAAATTACGGCTTTCTGTTTGTTTTTTGTACGCATCTGTTGCGCCTCATGCGCAACGCATTTAATTCTGGCGGCGCGTTTGCTATCTTCGCGTGGCGTTTAGCGGCATAACCTGGGTGAGGCAGTAAATGAAAGAAAGCTGGATGAAGTACATTGTAACGGGCGTGATGGTGGCGGTACTGGCCGCGTGTTCGTCCAAACCGACCGATAAAGGCCAGCAGTATAAAGACGGCAAGTTCTCCCAGCCTTTCTCGCTGGTTAACCAGCCCGATGCGGTTGGCGCGCCAATTAACGGCGGCGACTTTGCCGAACAGGTTAACCAGATTCGCTCCGCTTCACCGCGCCTCTTTAATAGCAAAAGCGACGTTTACAGTTCGGTTCAGCAGTGGCTGCGCGCCGGCGGCGATACTCGCCAGCTAAAACAGTACGGCCTTGATGCCTGGCAGATGGAAGGGGCGGATAACTACGGTAACGTCCAGTTTACCGGCTACTACACGCCGGTTGTGCAGGCCCGCTATACCCGCCAGGGCGAGTTCCAGTACCCTATTTACCGCATGCCCCCTAAACGTGGGCGCCTGCCTTCGCGCGCGGAAATCTACAGCGGCGCGCTGAGCGACAGCTATATCCTCGCCTACAGCAATTCGCTGATGGACAACTTCATTATGGACGTGCAGGGCAGCGGCTATATCGATTTTGGCGACGGACAGCCGCTCACCTTCTTCGGCTACTCGGGCAAAAACGGCCACGCGTACCGCAGCATTGGCAAAGTGCTTATCGATCGCGGCGAAGTTAAAAAAGAAGATATGTCGATGCAGGCGATTCGCCACTGGGGGGAAACCCACAGCCAGGCCGAAGTGCAGGAGCTGCTGGAGCAGAATCCTTCCTTCGTCTTCTTTAAGCCAGCAAGTTTCGCACCGGTGAAAGGTGCGAGCGCCGTACCGCTGATTGGCCGCGCCTCGGTGGCATCGGATCGCTCAATTATTCCTGCGGGCACCACGCTGCTGGCAGAAGTTCCGCTGCTGGATAATAACGGCAAATTCAGCGGGCAATATGAGCTGCGCGTTATGGTTGCGCTGGACGTCGGCGGGGCGATTAAAGGGCAGCACTTCGATATTTATCAGGGGATTGGCCCGGATGCCGGGCACCGCGCGGGTTGGTACAACCACTATGGCCGCGTCTGGGTACTGAAAAACGCCCCCGGCACCGGCAGCAACGTATTCAGCGGTTAGCCCTCCTGTTTGTGCTCTGCGGGCTGTATAATCAGCCCGCTCGCTGCAAGTCGAGTCAAGATTCATTCCTGCAAAGATTTTCCCGAGGATAAAGTAATGTCTGTAGTTCTGACCGATGCCTGGCTGCAACGCTTTGGCGGCACAGCCCGTTTGTACGGGCGTGACGCGCTGCAACTTTTTGCTGACGCACACGTGTGCGTGATCGGGATTGGCGGCGTCGGCTCCTGGGCGGCAGAGGCGCTGGCGCGTACCGGAATAGGGGCAATTACGCTTATCGATATGGACGACGTGTGCGTAACCAACACTAACCGCCAGATCCACGCGCTGCGCGATACCGTAGGCCAGGCTAAAACCGAAGTGATGGCCGCCCGCATTCGCGAAATTAATCCGCAATGCCGGGTCACGGTGGTAGACGATTTTATTACCGCCGATAATGCCGCGCAGCTTTTGAGCCAGGGCTTCAGCTATGTGATTGACGCCATCGACAGCGTGCGCCCGAAGGCGGCGCTGATTTCATACTGCCGCCGCAATAAGATCCCTTTGGTGACAACCGGCGGCGCAGGCGGGCAAATCGATCCGACGCAGATCCAGGTCAGCGATCTGGCGAAAACTATTCAGGATCCGCTGGCGGCAAAGCTGCGTGAAAGATTAAAGAGCGACTTTGGCGTGGTGAAGAACAGCAAGGGCAAGCTGGGCGTGGACTGCGTTTTTTCTACCGAAGCGCTGGTTTATCCGCAGGCGGACGGCTCGGTTTGCGCGGCGAAAAGCACCGCCGACGGCCCGAAACGCATGGACTGCGCGTCCGGTTTTGGGGCGGCAACGATGGTCACCGCCAGCTTTGGCTTTGTGGCGGTTTCCCACGTGCTTAAGAAGATGATGGCGAAGGCCAAACGCTAATTCACAGCCCGTCATCGAAGAGTGGATAACGTTCGGCGTTATCCACCGCTCGAATCAAACCTCTTTCGCCGCTTCTTTTACGGCTTCCGCCAGTGACGCCAGCCCGCTGCTCCTTGAGGCGCTCAGCTGGTGGCGAAGCCCCAGCTCATCGAATAGCGCCAGCGGGTCTGAGTTTCGCAGCTCCGCCGCCGTTTTGCCTTCGACCGAGGTGAGCAGCACGGCAAGCAGGCCGCGAACGATTCTTCCTTCACTATCGCCGTAAAAATGCAGCGCGCCGTCCGGCTGGCGCTGGTGTCCGAGCCAGACGCGGTTTTCACAGCCTGCAATTTCAATTTCTTCGCGTTTAAGCTCGGCGGGAAGGCTGGGCAGCTGTTTACCTAACATAATGAGCTGGCGATACTTATCTTCCCACTGCTTCAGCGGCGCAAAAATGTCGCGCAGCGATTGTGCGGTAATCGTGCTGCCAAACGGATGGCCGACTAAAAATTCACTCGTCATTTAATCCACCAGGATATCCAGGGCGCTGTCGACGGCTTTGATCAGCGCGTCAACGTCGCTTTGCGTGTTGTATGGGGCAAAAGAAGCGCGCAGCGTACCGCTGACGCCAAGTGCCGCCAGCAGCGGCTGCGCGCAGTGCTGACCGGCGCGTAGAGCAATACCCGACTCCGCCAGCAGAGTGACCATATCGCTATGGTGAACGCCTGCGAAATCAAAGGCCAGCAGGCTTGAATCCTGACAGCGGAAGCTGCGAAAGCCCGGGCGCTTTGCCAGCTCGGCTTCGGCCAGGGTGGCCAGGCCGCGGCTGTAATTTTCTGCTTCAGCCACGTCAATCTCTTCAAGCCACTCAAGCGCAGCGCTCAAACCAATGACGCCGGCAACGTTGGGCGTCCCGGCTTCAAACCGATAAGGTACGGCCTGAGTTTTAAAACCTTCGAACGAGACGTGAGCGATCATCTTACCGCCGCCCAGCCAGGGGGACATTTGCGCAAGCAGCTCCGTCTTTCCATATAGCGCGCCAATACCGGTTGGGCCATAGAGTTTGTGCGCGGAAAACGCATAGAAATCAATATTCAGAGCCTGGACGTCCGGCGGGCAGTGAACAATTCCCTGAGCGCCGTCGACCATCACCACCGCGCCTACGCCGTGCGCGAGCGCTATGGCTTTTGCCAGATCCGGACAGCCGCCGGTGACGTTGGACATTTGCCCCAGCGCCAGAATGCGCGTGCGTGCGTTCAGCAATGACGGCAGAAGAGTAAGATCGGCCAGATAATCTTTACCAATCGGCAGCCTGACGATAGTGGCCCCGGTTTGCTCGGCAACCATCAGCCACGGGACAAAGTTCGCGTGATGTTCTGCTTCGCTGATGATGATTTCATCTCCGGCCTTCAGGCGCGGGCGGGCATAGCACTGGGCCACCAGGTTTATGGCTTCGGTGGTGCCGCGCGTCCAGATAATGTCTTTACCTGACGGGGCATTGAGCAGGCTGGCTACGCTGTCGCGGGCGGCCTCATAACGGGCGGTGAGGCGCTGGGCCGTAGGAAACTGGCTACGATGTACGTTGCCCGCGCTCAGGCTATAGAACTGCTGGCTGGCTTCTATCACAGCCAGAGGTTTTAAAGCGGTTGCCGCGCTGTCCAGATAAACGCCGGCATCGGCCAGCGCGGGGAACTGGCTGCGGAAACCGGCGGGGTTGAATGCTTTCATGGTTGTCCTCGTTTCAATCCCTAGATCGTGGCGCATTTCTGAGGAGCGCACAAGGCGCGCGTAAGTATCGGAATAATCTGCTTAACCTGGCAAAGTTACAAAAGAGAGTTATGCTGAATAATGTTGGGCGAAGGTTTCCGCCTGTAAGCAGAAGAGATTTAAGTAGCATTAAACTCTACGTACAAGGAGAAGAATTATGAATAAGGCAGCCGCTATTGTATCTGCATGTATGATGACTTTTGCACTCGCAGCATGTTCCAGCCCGAACTATGTCATGCACACTAACGACGGTCGCACGATCATTGCCGACGGGAAACCGCAAACTGACAATGATACAGGGATGATTCAGTACAAAGACGCTAACGGGAATAAGCAGCAGATAAACCGTACTGACGTGAAAGAGATGGTTGAACTCGACAAGTAAATAATGTGCAAAAAAAAGCACCGCTTTAAGCGGTGCTACATTAATCACTATGGACAGACAGGGTAAATGTACAGGAAGTGAAAAAGGGGTAGCTCAGCTACCGGGGTCTGGAATGCCAGACCAATTGCAAACACAACAACACAACATCACAACCGTAAGCCAAAAGCCCTCCAGAACACGCATTCCAGACAACTTTTCGTTCCGGCTCAGGAAGTGCCGCCACTATAGGTATTTGCTGGTGCATCCTCAACGGACAATTTATAATGGCTCAGATAAAAAAAACTAATAGGTTAATTAAGATAACCTGTTTGTTAACAGCCATTAACATTTAAGCCTGTCAACTATGTCCAAGCGCTTGCCACCTCTGAATGCATTACGCGTTTTTGATGCCGCCGCACGTCACCTGAGTTTTACTAAGGCGGCCGAAGAGTTATTCGTCACTCAGGCCGCAGTTAGCCACCAGATTAAGTCCCTTGAGGACTTTTTAGGGCTAAAACTGTTCCGTCGCCGCAACCGTTCGCTGCTGCTTACCGAAGAGGGGCAGAGCTATTATCTCGATATTAAAGAGATCTTTTCACAGCTTACCGAGGCGACCAGAAAACTGCAGGCTCGCAGCGCAAAAGGCGCGCTGACGGTGAGTTTATTGCCCAGTTTTGCCATCCACTGGCTGGTGCCTCGCCTTTCAAGCTTTAACTCAGCTTATCCGGGAATCGATGTCAGAATCCAGGCGGTAGACCGTCAGGAGGATAAACTTTCTGACGATGTCGACGTGGCTATTTTCTATGGCCGCGGCAACTGGCCGGGCCTGCGAGTAGAAAAATTGTACGCTGAATACCTGCTGCCAGTCTGCTCGCCGATGCTGCTTACGGGTGACCACCCGATCAAAACGCCGGAAGATCTTGCCCGGCACACTTTATTGCACGACGCCTCGCGCCGGGACTGGCAGACTTACACGCGCCAGCTGGGCGTGAGCCATATTAATGTGCAGCAGGGGCCCATTTTTAGCCACAGCGCCATGGTTTTGCAGGCTGCCATTCACGGCCAGGGTATTGCGCTGGCAAATAATGTGATGGCGCAGTCGGAAATTGAAGCGGGCCGCCTGGTCTGCCCGTTTAACGATGTGCTGGTGAGTAAAAATGCCTTTTATCTGGTTTGTCATGACAGTCAGGCAGAACTCGGTAAAATAGCGGCATTCCGGCAGTGGATCCTGGCCAAAGCCGCCAGCGAACAAGAGAAATTCCGCTTTCGCTACGATCAATAAGTAAATCTTCGCGCGGCACGACGCTGCGCCTTACATTTAGGGTTACACCATGACCAGCCGATTCATGCTGATTTTTACCGCTATCAGTGGCTTTATTTTTGTTGCCCTCGGAGCCTTTGGGGCTCACGTGCTCAGCAAATCCCTCGGGGTTGTTGAGATGGGCTGGATCCAGACGGGTCTCGAATACCAGGCGTTTCACACGCTGGCTATTTTCGGTCTCGCCGTGGCGATGCAGCGCCGCATCAGCATTTGGTTTTACTGGAGCAGCGTGTTTATGGCGCTCGGTACCGTCTTATTCAGCGGCAGTCTTTATTGCCTGGCGCTGTCGCATTTACGCCTGTGGGCGTTTGTTACACCGGTCGGCGGCGTCAGTTTCCTCGCCGGCTGGATATTGATGTTGATTGGTGCAATGCGCCTGAAACGTAAGGGCGCGAGCCATGAATAATAAAGTTATTTTGTACTGCCGCCAGGGCTTCGAAAAAGAGTGCGCGGCAGAAATTACCGATAAAGCAGGAAGCCGTGGCGTTTACGGTTTTGCACGCGTTAAAGAGAGCAGCGGCTACGTCGTTTTTGAATGCTACCAGCAGGAAGATGCCGATAAGCTGGCGCGCGAATTGCCGTTTAGCGAGCTGATTTTTGCTCGCCAGATGATCGTGGCCGGCGAGCTGCTAAAAGATCTTCCTCCTGAAGATCGTATTACGCCCATCACCGGCATGCTGCAGGGCGTGGTTGAAAAGGGCGGCGATCTGCGCGTGGAAGTTGCGGATACCAACGAAAGCAAAGAGCTGATGAAGTTCTGCCGCAAGCTGACGGTTCCACTGCGAGCCAGCCTGCGCGAAGCGGGCGTGCTGACCAACTACGAAACGCCAAAGCGTCCGGTGGTGCACGTATTTTTTATCGCCCCTGGCTGTTGCTACACCGGCTATTCGTACACTAACAATAACTCGCCGTGGTACATGGGCATCCCGCGCCTGAAGTTCCCTTCCGACGCGCCGAGCCGCTCAACGTTAAAGCTTGAAGAGGCGTTCCACGTCTTCATTCCTGCCGACGAGTGGGATGAACGTCTGGCCAACGGCATGTACGCGGTGGATCTCGGAGCCTGCCCGGGCGGCTGGACCTATCAATTGGTCAAACGCAACATGTGGGTTTCCTCCGTGGATAACGGCCCGATGGCGCAAAGCCTGATGGATACCGGCCAGGTCACCTGGCTGCGTGAAGACGGTTTTAAATACAAGCCAACGCGCAGCAACATCTCGTGGATGGTTTGTGACATGGTTGAGAAACCGGCGAAGGTCGCGAGCCTGATGGCCACCTGGCTGGTCAACGGCTGGTGCCGTGAAACCATTTTTAACCTCAAGCTGCCGATGAAAAAACGCTACGAAGAGGTTTCACAGAACCTGGCGCAAATCCGCGAGAAGCTCGAAGAAAATGGTATCAGCGCGCAAATTCAGGCCCGCCAGCTTTACCACGACCGCGAGGAAGTTACCGTGCACGTGCGCCGCATGTGGGCTGCCGTGGGTGGCCGCCGCGACGAGCGTTAAGATTTATCCTTAACCCTTTCCCGGAAAAGGAGAGGGCGAAAACCGTTCCTCACTTCCGCGCTGAGGAAGTGCCTGATTTCCCCTCGCTCTTTTAGGGAGAGGGGGAATGACCCGGCAACCGCAGCTGCTGCAAATTCCCGTCCAGCTGTAAATCAGTTTGCAGGCGTGAAACCTGACGGCAGGTGAACGCACTGTCCTTATGCTGTTCCAGCTTGCTACGCCATTTTTCCGGTACTTCGTCCAGCCGCTAATACAGCTCTTCCAGCGTTGAAAACTGATTGATTAGCTGCGTGGCGCTTTTCAGGCCGATGCCCGGTACGCCAGGTATTTTGCTGCTGCTGATGCCCGCCAGGCCCCAGAAATCGGGAAGCTGTTCCGGCTGCACGCCGTATTCCTGTGCGACGAAGGGCGCATCCAGCCAGCGTTTCTGGAAATAGTCGCGAATCTGCACGGTGGGCGCGAGAAGCTGGCAAAATCCCTTGTCGGTCGAGACAATGGTGGCGCGATGGTTGCCCGCGGCGAGCTTTGCCGCAAGGGTTGCCGCCAGATCGTCCGCTTCATTTCCCTGTGAGTGCCAGCAGGCCACGCCCCGGCGCTCAAAGGCTTCGCGCAGCGAGGGCATTTCATTATGCAGCGTGTCCGGCATCGGCGCGCGACCGGCTTTGTAATCCGGCAAGACCTGATGCCGCCAGCCTTCTCGTCTGTCTTCATCGTCAAAAACTGCGACGGCGTGCGTGGGCTGGCTGTGGGTTATCAGCTGCTCAAGGGCATGCAGACAGGTGTCGGCACACGGTGAGCCCTGCACCGCGTGTATCCGGCGAATGAGGTTCAGGGCGTCAACGATAAGTAGATGAATGCTCATTGTTTTTTCACTATTTGCTGTGACTGTGCCCACTTTAACATTTACTAAAGGGCGGGGCGAACGAGAGAAATCAATTCAGGAAAGCATCTCGCAAAAAACTTTCCGTCAGGAAAGGCATTGCTAATTAATTTGATTGCTATGTATATTTCAAAGCGAAGAAAAAATCAGAGATAACAAGATGAACAAGAGCACTCACCTCGCACACCGCATCCAGAATTTACAGCCTTCAGCCATCCGTGAACTTCTCAAGCACAGTAAAATGCCCGGCGTGATTTCGTTGGCAGGCGGCATTCCTTCCAGCGAACTGTTTGATAAAGAAGGCCTGGCCCAGGCCACGCAGATCGTGGTGGAGCAGAACTTCAACGACGCTTTCCAGTACGGTTTAACCGAGGGAAACGTTGATCTTCGCCAGCAGCTGGTGGGTCTTTGCCAGCAGCGCGGCATCACTACCCATCCGGAGCAGCTGCTGATCACCTCCGGATCCCAGCAGGCGCTGGATCTGCTGATCCGCGCGCTGGCCGATCCCGGCGATGTCTTTGTCGTTGAGCGCCCGACCTACCTCGCTACTCTGCAAATTTTGAGCCTGACCGATGCAACCGTGAAGTCCGTCGGCGGCGACGAGCACGGGATGAGGGTCGACGAGCTTGAAGAGCTAGTGAAAACCACCCGCGTCAAAGGTGTTTATCTGGTGCCGACGTTTGGCAACCCGAGCGGTACAACTCTGAGCACGGAGCGCCGTGAGAAGCTGGTGAAACTGGCGATTGAGCATGATTTTGTGATTATCGAAGATGACCCGTACGGCGCAATCAGCTTCACCGAACGTCGTGAGAAAACTCTTTTCCAGGTTGCGGCAGAGCTGGGCAATCATGAGAACGTGGTTTATACCTCGACCTTCTCTAAGATTCTCGCTCCCGGCCTGCGCGTCGGCTGGATTATTCTGCCGGAATGGATGAAACAGAAGGTCGCGATTATCAAGCAGGCCACCGATCTGCACGCCAACTCATTTTCCCAGTCTTTAGTGGCGGCCTATTTGACTTTGGGGCGTCTGGACCCGCAGATAGCGCTGATTCGCGAGGCCTACCGGCAGAAATGCCTGAGCCTTTCACGTTTGCTGCATGACGAGCTGGGCGAGCACATCAGCTTTAACCAGCCGCAGGGCGGGATGTTCCTGTGGGCGAAATTCCGCTACGAATTTGATACAACCCAATGGCTGCAGCAGACGCTGGAGAAAGGCGTGGTGTACGTGCCGGGGGAATTCTTCTTCAGCGACAATGCGGACAAAAAGACGCTGCGCTTCTCGTATGCCACCGCCTCGGAAGAGCAGCTGCGTGAAGCGGTGAAGCGCCTCAGGTCGGCGCTGTAAAGCAAAAAGGGAGCCTTGCGGCTCCCTTTCTTTTAGCTGCTTCGCACTTCCTGCATCAGCTCTTTTTCTTTTACCTTTCCGCCCACTTTCCGCGAGTAGATTGCGGTAATTATTGGGACCAGAATGGCCGTCACGATGACGCTTGCCGCAACCAGGGCGGTAGCCGAAGCGGCGACCGGTTCAAAGGCCGGATTAATTTGCGCGATGATCACCGGGTTTGCCACCGCAGCGCCTGCCGCAGAGGAAGCGGCAATCCCCGCCGTACCGTTGCCGCCGCCAATCACTCGGTCGGCGATAATCAGTGGAATACCGGTAATAACAATCACCGCCACGCCCAGCATAATGCCCAGCAGGCCGGTTTCCATAATCACGTTCAGATTGATGGTGTTGCCCAGCGCGAAGCCGAAGAAGGGAATCAGCGTTGGCGTTGCCTTGCTGAAGAAGGCGCGGAAATCATGATCAAGGTTGCCGAGGGTAAAGCCGATGAGGAACGGCAGCACCGCGCCGATAAAGTGGTGTGGTTCAAAGGTGGCGAGGCCTGCGGAACCGAGAATAACCATGGTCATCAGCGGGCCGGATTCCAGCGACATCAGGACGAAAGCGCCGGATTCTTCCTTGGTACCGTACTGGTTCATCAGGCTCGCGTACAGGCCGCCGTTGGTCATATCCATGGCGGAAACGAGGGCCAGTACGGAGAGGCCGGCGAACATGCCCGTCTGAATACCTTCATCAGGAATAAACGAGGCGGCGATCATTGCCACGACCCAGGCGACGGCGATTTTAGTGAGAACCAGCGTGCCGGATTTACGCAGCACCGTGCCGGTGGCGCGCAAATCGATAGAGGCTCCGATACAGAAGAACCAGACGGCAAGAATAGGCACGGTGCCGCTAATCATGCCCTTAGTGAAGGATCCAAAGTAGGCACCGGTGTCCGGTGCGAAGGTATTCAGCATGGCGCCAAGCAGCAGCGGAATTAGCATCATCCCGCCAGGGATGCGTTCAATCGTGGCTTTAATTTTCATGGTTATTCCTCTTCAATCCTTATTGACCGCCGGCGGCACGCTGAAAAAAGTCCGCAAGGGTTCGCAATAAAAAGCTTTTATTTTTTATTGAGTTAGAAGTCTTTCTGTCCAGAGTAATGACGCTTACTCTTCAGGGCTTTTCCGGGTGGTGCTGTGAACGTGTAGGCCTTTTGATTGTGCTCCGCATGCGACTCAGTGATGGGCACTATCTATTGATTGGAATTATGATTCAATCAAATTGAAACGATATTTCAATTTGGATCACATTATTTTCGCTCCACCGCTGCTAAGATATTTTCTAACGCGATCGAATGTAAAAATTGTGTAATTTAATTTGGTTGAATAACGATTTTTTATTAATGGTATGGGGTGCACCGACGTCCCCGTACCGATATGCCAGCGAGGAGAAGTAATGGATATTCGTCAAAGCATTCATAGCGATCATGCCAAAGCGCTTGATACCACAGGGTTACGCAACGAGTTTTTGGTGGAGACTATTTTCACCGCCGACCAGTACACCATGACTTACAGCCACATCGACCGCATTATTGTCGGCGGTGTGATGCCGGTAACACGTTCCGTGAGCGTGGGCGGGGAAGTGGGCAAGCAGCTTGGCGTGAGCTACTTCCTTGAACGTCGCGAGCTGGGTGTGATTAACATTGGCGGCCCCGGCACTATTACGGTTGACGGTACCTGTTACGAAATCGGCCATCGCGACGCGCTGTACGTCGGCAAGGGCGCGAAAGAGGTGGTGTTTGAAAGCGTGGATAAAGCAAAGCCTGCCCGCTTCTACTATAACTGCGCTCCAGCCCATACAACTTATCCCACTAAGCGCGTGACGCCTGCGGATGTTGCGCCGGTCACGCTGGGCGAAGATGTCACCAGCAACCGCCGCACCATCAACAAATACTTCGTGCCGGACGTGCTGGAAACCTGCCAGCTAAGCATGGGCCTGACCGAGCTTGCGCCGGGCAACCTGTGGAACACCATGCCCTGCCACACCCACGAGCGCCGCATGGAGGTCTATTTCTACTTTGGCCTGCAAGAGAACAGCTGCGTGTTCCACATGATGGGCCAGCCGCAGGAAACTCGCCATATCGTGGTGCAAAATGAGCAGGCGGTGATTTCCCCAAGCTGGTCGATTCACTCGGGAGTCGGGACGCGAGCCTACACCTTTATCTGGGGAATGGTGGGTGAGAATCAGGTGTTTGACGATATGGACCACGTCAAAGTGGGCGACCTGCGTTAATTAACGCAGGAGACAAAAGACAAAAGAAAGGCCCTCATTCGAGGGCCTTTCTTTTTAGTCGCAGGACACTTTCATCGCCAGCCCGCCGCGAGAGGTTTCGCGGTACTTGGCGTTCATGTCTTTGCCTGTTTCGTACATGGTTTCGATGACTTTATCGAGGCAAACGCGAGGTTCGCTGGTGCGTCGCAGGGCCATACGGGCGGCGTTGACGGCCTTCACGGCGGCAATCGCGTTGCGTTCGATGCAGGGCACCTGAACCTGGCCAGCAACCGGGTCGCAGGTCAGGCCGAGATTATGTTCCATGCCGATTTCAGCCGCGATGCAAACCTGTGCGGGGCTGCCGCCAAGCAGCTCAGCCAGACCGGCCGCCGCCATTGAGCAGGCCACGCCGACTTCACCCTGGCAGCCTACTTCGGCCCCGGAGATGGAAGCGTTCATCTTGTACAGCGAGCCGATGGCGCCAGCGGCCAGGAAGTAGCGCGCGCAGGAGTTGGCGTTCACTTCACGGATGAATTTATCGTAGTAGGCCAGCACCGCAGGGACGATACCGCACGCGCCGTTTGTCGGAGCCGTGACCACTCGGCCACCGGCGGCGTTTTCTTCATTGACCGCCAGCGCAAACATATTGATCCAGTCCACGACGGCCATCGGGTCAGAGTTATTTTTATCGCTGCTGACCAGCATTCTGCGCAGCGCCGCCGCACGGCGAGGCACGCGCATTTTGCCCGGCAGCACGCCTTCGGTGGTGATGCCGCGTTCAATGCCGCTGCGCATCACAGACCAGACGCTGGCGAAGTGTTCGTCAATTTCGGCCTGGCTGCGCATCGCGCGTTCGTTCTGCATCATCAGCCCGGAAAGTGACAGCCCGGTCTCATCGCAGTGCCTGCGCAGGTCGGCGGCGTTTTTATACGGATAGGGCACCGCAACCTTCTGGGTGTCTTCCTGGCCAAAGTGCGCTTCATCGACGATAAAACCGCCGCCGATGGAATAATAAGTCTGGCCGTATAGCGCCTTATCGCCCGCCATTGCGGTGATGCGCATGCCGTTTTCATGCAGCGAGAGATTGTCCGAGTGGAAGTTCATGCAGCTGTCCACCGGGAACTCAACTTCGTGCTCGCCGTTAGCCAGCAGCAGGCGACCGTGGGTGTTCACATCCTGAATAAAGTGCGGGATGGCGTCGATATCCACGGTATCCGGGAGGTTTCCCGCGAGTCCCATGATAATCGCGATATCGGTGTGGTGGCCTTTACCGGTCAACGACAGCGAGCCGTAAACATCAACAATTACGCGAGTTACATCGTGCAAAATCCCTTGCGCGACTAAATCATCGGTGAACTGTTTGCCCGCTTTCATCGGGCCGACGGTATGCGAGCTGGATGGCCCAATACCAATTTTGAAAATGTCGAATACGCTAATCATGATGCGTCCAGTGCGTGAGTGACTTTAAAGAGGGGAAACCGCCCGCAGGGAGCAGGCGGTTTAAAGCTATTAGCTGAACAGAGAGTAAGAGATAGCGGAGATAGCAATCAGGCCCATGATGACCACAAACGCGTTGCTGATGTGGCCGCTGTATTTGCGCATGGCCGGTACTTTCTGAATCGCGTACATCGGCATCAGGAACAGAATCATCGCGATAATCGGGCCGCCCAGGGTTTCAATCATGCCCAGGATGCTTGGGTTCAGCGTGGCAACAATCCAGGTGGTGACCAGCATGAAGATCGCGGTGATGCGGTTCAGCTTGTTGATTTCGATGGTTTTACCTTTTCCGCGCAGGGTCTTGATAACCATGCCGTTAAAGCCTTCACGAGCGCCCAGGTAGTGGCCGAGGAAGGATTTAGTGATAGCGACAATCGCAATGATTGGTGCCATCCAGGCGATAACCGGCGCGTTAAAGTGGTTAGCCAGGTAAGACAGAATAGAGATGTTCTGCGCTTTCGCTTCGGCCAGGTTTGCCGGAGAAAGGCTCAGCACGCAGCTGAACACGAAGAACATCACCGTCAATACCATCATGATGTGTGCGAAAGCCAGAATGCGGGAGCATTTCTTTTCTGCTTCGTCGCCGTACTCTTCACGCTTGGCGACCGCGAAAGAAGAGATGATCGGGGAGTGGTTGAAAGAGAACACCATTACCGGGATCGCCAGCCACAGGGTCATCCACAGGCCGCTGCCGGTCGCCGGAGTCGCGCTGAAGGAAAGCGTTTCGAATACCGCGCCGCTCCAGTTAGGAATCAGGTACAGCGCCAGCAGCATCAGGGCGATAACGAACGGGAACACCAGAATGCTCATCGCCTTGACGATCATCTGCTCGCCGAAACGAACGATGGTCATCATGCCGACAATCAGAATCAGGGACAGAATGGCGCGCGGAGGCGAAACCATACCCAGCTGGTGAGTAATGAAGCTGTCTACGGTGTTGGTGATCGCAACGCTATAAACCAGCAGAATCGGGTAGATGGCGAAGAAATAAAGCAGGGTAATCAGTTTACCTGCGCCGACGCCAAAGTGTTCTTCTACCACTTCGGTGATGTCTTCACCGGGGTTTTTGCCGGACAGCACAAAGCGGGTTAAGCCACGGTGCGCAAAGTAGGTCATTGGGAAGGCGAGCACTGCCATGATCAGCAGAGGAATCAGGCCGCCGACGCCTGCGTTAATCGGCAGGAACAGCACGCCTGCACCGATGGCCGTGCCGTACAGGCCCAGCATCCACATGGTATCAGACTTACGCCATGAACTTTTTGTCTCGACAGAGGCAATACTGCCGGTTTGAGTGGTTTCCATCAACTTCTCCAGAAGAACATATTTTTGCAAAATTTCAGTCATTAACGATGGTTATCGCTCGACCGATGAAACTAAATTCTGTGTACGGGCGTTTTTCTAGTAATTTTGGCCCGTAACTATTGGCGGGCGGAAAGATACAGTTAAGTCATCAATCTATCAGTGATCGCGATCCCAATTGCAAGAATCCACCATTTGCATGGTTATTGCCGATATTTCACTCTGCTCGCGATCCTGTGGGCAGAATTTAAGCGCGCAAAGACTACCATCTGCAAAAGATGCGATAAATTAGCCACTGATAAATAACTCGTTTTTCCCTACACAAAGCGGCGAATACAGCAGATTCAGCAGGAAATTGTTCAAAGGACGTGATGTTTTGCGGGCGTTTTATGCGAGCGCAATCGTTTGGCTTGGTGCGGGAAGAGAAAAGAAAAGGGCGACGCGACGGCCGCCCTTGAGGATGTCAGGTGCAGATTTCGTAACAGGGAATGTACGCGCTGCCCGGTAGCTTCATACGGTGCTGCGCGACAAAGCCCTGCAGCAGGTCGTCCATGCGCTTCATCATTTGGGCATCGCCGTGGATTTTGTACGGACCGTATTTTTCGATGGCGTGAATCCCGCCCTCTTTTACGTTGCCCGCCACAATACCGGAGAAAGCGCGGCGCAGTGAGGCCGCCAGTTTTTCGGCTGGCTGATCCGGATAGAGTTTAAGGTCCGCCATGTTTTCATGGGTTGGCTCAAACGGCATCTGGAGGTCCTGTGCGATGCGAATCGACCAGTTAAAGCTGTACGCGTCCCCGGTTTCGCGGCGGTTCTCTTTCACCTGCGGCATAGCCTTTTTCATCAGGCGCGCGACTTCCGGGGCATCATCAATAATAATTTTGTAGTGGCGGCGGGCTTTTTCGCCGACGGTATTCACGATGAACTCGTCGAGCACGCGGAAGTAATCTTCGCTCTCTTTCGGGCCGGTCAGAATCAGCGGCAGAACCTGGTCATGGTTGTGCGGATTCATAAGGATGCCCAGCAGATACAGTAGCTCTTCCGCCGTGCCTACGCCGCCCGGGAAGATGATTATGCCGTGGGCGATACGGACAAACGCCTCGAGGCGCTTTTCAATATCCGGCATGATAATCAGCTCGTTAACCAGCGGGTTTGGCGGCTCTGCGGCAATAATGGAGGGTTCGGTCAGGCCGATAAAACGCCCGTCTCTGTAGCGCTGTTGCGCGTGGCCGACGGCGGCACCTTTCATCGGCGCTTCCATCGCGCCTGGGCCGCAGCCGGTGCAGATGTTCAGTTCGCGCAGGCCCAGCTGAGTTCCGACGCGGCGCGCATACAGATATTCGTTTTCGTTGATGGAGTGACCGCCCCAGCAGACCACGAGGTTTGGCGCCTCGCCGACGTGCAGCGCACGGGCGTTACGTAAAATCGAAAACACCATGTTGGTGATGTGGCTGGAGTCTTCCAGATCGAGGTTCGGCAGGCGGCCTGCGCTGGTTAGCTGGCCGTTAACGAACAGGATGTCACGCAGCACGGCGAACAGGTTAGCCTGCAGGGCGCGGATGATTCTGCCATCCACAAAGGCTTCTTCCGGCGGATTAATCAGTTCAAGCTTTACGCCACGCTCGCGGCGCAGCACGTTGATGTCAAAATTTTCGTAGCGAGAAAGCAGCTCTTTGCTGCTGTCGGTCTGGCTGCCGGAGTTTAGAACGGCAAGCGAGCAGTTGCGGAAAAGTTGGTAAAGGTCGCTGCTGGCCGTGCGTTTAAGCATATCGACTTCCAGCTGCGACAACATGTCCATTGAGCCAAGCGGGCTAATATGTGTAATCAAGTTAACTCCTTACGGAACGAAAATCGCCGCTCCCAGTGATTACAATAGCCCTGGCGCGGCGATTTTAACAACCTGAAAACAATAATCCTTTTTACCCCTGCGAGGCTTTTCGCATTTATTGACGAACCAGGCGACCGAACGCGGGATGGAAGTCGGTATTCGTGCGCCACGGGTTAATATCCAGTCCACCGCGCCGCGTGTAGCGTGCATAAACGCTTAATGATTCAGGCGCGCAAAAGCGCTGAATATCATTAAAAATTCGCTCCACGCACTGTTCATGGAATTCGTTGTGGTGGCGGAAGGAAACGAGATAGCGCAGCAGCTTTTCGCGGTCAATTTGCGGGCCGCGATAGCGAATTTGTACCGAGCCCCAGTCCGGCTGATGGGTGATCAGACAGTTGGATTTAAGCAGGTGGCTGACCAGCGTTTCTTCTACGATCGCCTCTCCGGCCGCGCCCTCAAGGTAATCCGCGTTGAACTCGTAGCCGTCGATAGCGATGTCCTGACCGTCGATGCAGTCACCGGTAAAGACGGCGATTTCCTGGCCCTCAAGCTCATGCAGGCGGAACAGCACTACGCTGACATCGCCCTGCGCGCAGGCGCTTAAATCGCGCTTCAGCGTTTCCTGCACAGTTTCCCAGTCGCTAAAGCGGGTCTGGTTAAAGCTGTTCAGATAGAGCTTAAAGCTTTTAGATTCCACAAGATTGACGCTGCTGGCGTCGAGCTGGACGTGCCCCACAGCAACCTGCGGCAGGCCTTTGTCGTTCAGCCAGGAGAGTTCGTACAGCGTCCAGATATCGCCGCCGCTAAAGGGCAGGCTGTCGGCCCGAAGGCCGAGGGGATCGCGGTTCAGGCTGCGCGGCACGGCTTGCAGCAGCGCGGGTTCATAGGTGTCCTGGTAGGCGGTTGGTTTACCGAGCGTCAGGCCGCTAAGCGCCTGGTGTTTTTCATAAGACATGTGTCACCGAAGGAATGCAGGTACAATTAGCCTCTATTGTACCGCAGCCTTATGTGAGTGAGAAATTGATGGATAACGACGTGCGCCAGGCGCTGGAATCATTCACGGAGCGTTTTTGTACGCTCTGGCGTGAGCAGACCGGCGGCTGGCCTGCCAGCGAAGATTTATACGGTGTGCCTTCCCCCTGTATTGTGACCACGACCGGCAGCGATGTGCGCTGGCAGCCGCAGCCGTTTGCCCCCGAGGCGAATTTGAGCGGCGTTGAGCGAGCTATGAATATTTCGCTCCAGCCCGCGGCCCATCAGTTTTATACCACGCAGTTTGCCGGGGATATGTCTGCGCTTTCAGGTACGGTTGCTTTGACGCTGCTTCAGGCGTGGAGCGAAGATGATTTTCAGCGGGTGCAGGAAAACCTGATCGGCCATCTGGTGACCCAGAAACGTCTGAAACTTTCCCCCACGCTGTTTCTTGCCACCACGCAGGATGAAATGGAAGTCGTGTCGCTGTGCAATTTAAGCGGCGAAGTGGTGCTGGAGAAGATCGGCACAAAGGCCCGCAGAACGCTTGCGCCGTCGCTTGTGGCGTTTCTGAACGATCTTCAGCCGCAGGTTATTTGATGGCACAAGTCTGCGGGGCTTGTGAGAGATCTCTTACAAAGCCTGTGAGAGATCGCTAACTTTGTGTAAGGCATTGGCTGACTGATGATTTTTAGTTTCCTTATTAATCAGTAATTTATCTGATCTGTCGTGCGCTTTCGAATGAAGGTTTATGGGAACTTTCCCGTTGGGTACCTTGTCAGAAGCGGCCAAATGGTAGATTCTATGTTCATCGACAGGGAGTCGGGTAGTGAAGGCGATATCAGGATGATGTCACTTCATGAAGAAGCGGATGACACCAGGACGGTGTGACAAGGAAGGCTTCAGGAAGAAGCATGGAACACTCAGGATGAGTAAAGGACACCTCCAGGACGGAGAATGAGAGCCGAAGCAGGAAGGTCGGCGGGTCTGGAAGACCAAAGGATTTCGCATCAGGATGATGCAGGACACCAGCAGGATGTTGGTTGCAGGATGCGATTACGAAGGATTGTAGGTCAGGAGACCGTAGGACAAAGTTGTCACGGACGAGCAGGGAGCACCAAAAGTAGCCGGATTAGCTGCGAAACGAACCGGGAGCACTGTGTAAACAGTGCTCCCTTTTTTTATGCATTTTTTCGGCTGGTCCTAAGAAGTGGTATGCTTGCCGGCTTCTTTTGACTGACGTATGAGGTTTTCATGGAACGCCATGCGCTGGTACGCCAGCATTTACACGCTATCGAACAGGTTTTGCGTGACCATCAGCTGTGGCAGGGAATGGCGCCGCAGCCTGCCGCCTTCGAGAGTTCCCAGCCGTTTTGTATGGATACCCTCGAGCCGCACGAGTGGCTGCAGTGGGTGCTGATTCCCCGCATGCACGCGCTGCTCGACAGCGGACAGCCGCTGCCCGCCGAGTTCGCCATCGCGCCGTATTACGAAATGGCCCTGGATGCTGCCCATATTGGCCGCGAGCCGCTGTTAGCGGCATTGCAGGAGCTGGACGTGCTGTTTGGCGGTAAAGTCGACTGATGCTGGAAATCATTTATCAGGATGAATGGCTGGTGGCGGTCAACAAGCCGTCGGGCTGGCTGGTGCACCGCAGCTGGCTGGACAGGCATGAAACGGTGTTTGTGATGCAAACCGTGCGTGACCAAATCGGCAAGCACGTTTTTACCGTCCACCGCCTCGACAGGCCAACCTCCGGCGTGCTTTTGATGGGCCTTTCAAGCGAGGTTGGGCGTTTGCTCTCCGGGCAGTTTGAGAATCATCAGATCCAAAAATGCTATCACGCCGTGACGCGCGGCTGGCTTGAAGGGGATGAGGTTCTGGATTATCCGCTGACCGAAGAGCTCGATAAAATTGCCGACAAGCACGCCAGCCAGGAGAAGGGGCCGCAGGCTGCGGTGACCCACTATCGCAGCCTGGCAACCGTCGAAATGCCGGTGCCTGCGGGGCGCTATCCAACGTCGCGCTATAGCCTCGTTGAGCTTGAGCCGAAAACGGGCCGCAAGCATCAGCTTCGTCGCCATCTTTCGCATCTCCGCCACCCGATTATCGGGGATTCAAAGCATGGTGATTTGCGGCAGAACCGCGCGGCGGCAGAGCATTTCGGCTGCCAGCGCTTAATGCTGCACGCCAGCCGTCTTGAACTTATCCACCCGATAACCGGCGAGCCGCTGACCCTGCGCGCCAGGCTTGATGATACCTGGATGCAAACGATGTCACAGTTTGGCTGGCGTGGCCTGCTGGGCGATATCGAAAAGGTTGAGTTTGCCGCGGGCAACCGTCAGGATGACGTTCAGGCACCTTAAATCAGAGAGTTAAACGATGGCCGAAGTGGGTATTTTTGTTGGCACGATGTATGGCAACTCGCTGCTGGTAGCGGAAGAGGCCGAAGCGATTCTGAAAAAGCACGGGCATAAAGCCACGGTGTTTGAAGATCCGGAGCTGTCCGACTGGCAGCACTATCGCGAACATTACGTGCTGGTCGTCACCTCGACTACCGGCCAGGGCGATTTACCCGACAGCATCGTGCCGCTGTTCCAGGCCATAAAAGACGAAGTGGGCTACCAGCCCGAATTGCGCTACGGCTTAGTCGCGCTGGGCGATAGCAACTACGACCATTTTTGCGGCGGCGGCAAGCAGTTTGATGCCCTGCTGCAGGAGCAGGGCGCAACCCGCGTCGGCAGCGTGCTGGCGATTGACGCCAACGACCATCCTGAGCCTGAAGCGGTTTCTAACCCCTGGGTTGAGGAATGGGCGAAGCTCCTGAGCTAAATAAATAGGCCATCCGGCGGGTAAACGGCAACGTGACCCGCCATTTTTTTGCCTGAAGTCTCCCGCTTTACCTCCCGTATGGCAGTAAGCTTTCCAGCCGAAATTCCTCTCGTTTTTCTGAGTCGTTCCAAAATTCGTGAACCATCCCCCAGCGTCATGGACAGAAGCCAAAAACTGCTCGTTTCCCGAGCTTTAAACTTGTGTCTTTGCACGATGAGGCGGGCAATCGACCTTCTTATACTTTCCCTCGGTGAAATAACAAACCGCAGAAACCGGCGTGATAACCCGCTTCACGACTAAAAAATACTGCGGAATAACCAACGCGCCGTTTCCGATACCCTACAAATGCTGTTCAGTTCAGGAGTGCATCATGAACACAATTAGCCAAACGGCGAGCGCGGTCGAAAAAAGGACCAACGCTCGCTACTGGATAGTGGTGATGCTGTTTATCGTCACTTCATTTAACTATGGCGACCGCGCCACGCTGTCAATTGCCGGCTCCGAAATGGCAAAAGACATTGGCCTTGACCCGATTGGCATGGGATACGTGTTCTCCGCGTTCTCCTGGGCTTACGTTATCGGCCAAATCCCCGGCGGCTGGCTGCTTGACCGCTTCGGCTCAAAACGAGTCTACTTCTGGTCCATTTTTATCTGGTCGATGTTTACCCTGCTGCAGGGCTTCGTCGATATCTTCAACGGTTTTGGCATCATTATCGCGCTGTTCACGCTGCGCTTCCTGGTGGGCCTGGCCGAAGCGCCTTCCTTCCCCGGCAACAGTCGAATAGTTGCCGCCTGGTTCCCTGCGCAGGAGCGCGGCACCGCGGTAGCGATTTTTAACTCGGCGCAGTATTTTGCGACCGTCATCTTTGCCCCGATTATGGGCTGGCTGACGCACGAAGTGGGCTGGTCACACGTCTTCTTCTTCATGGGCGGGCTGGGCGTAGTCATCAGCTTTGTCTGGCTGAAGGTTATCCATGAGCCGAACAACCATCCGGGCGTGAACAAGAAAGAGCTGGAGTACATCGAAGAGGGCGGCGCGCTGATCAATATGGATCAGAAGAAGAGCGGCGATACGATCCCGTTCTCGCAGAAGTGGGGTCAGATCAAGCAGATGATCGGCTCCCGGATGATGATCGGCATCTACATCGGCCAGTACTGCATTAACGCGCTAACCTATTTCTTTATTACCTGGTTCCCGGTTTATCTGGTGCAGGAAAAAGGGATGTCGATTCTGAAGGCCGGTTTTGTCGCCTCGGTGCCTGCGGTCTGCGGCTTCGCGGGCGGGGTGCTGGGCGGCGTGATTTCCGACTGGCTGATGCGCCGCACGGGCTCGTTAAATATCGCCCGCAAAACGCCTATCGTGCTGGGGATGTTGCTCTCGGTCAGCATGGTGTTCTGCAACTACGTGCAGACTGAATGGGTGGTGGTCGGATTTATGGCGATGGCCTTCTTCGGTAAAGGCATTGGCGCGCTGGGCTGGGCGGTCATGGCCGATACGGCACCAAAAGAAATCAGCGGCCTGAGCGGTGGCCTGTTCAATATGTTCGGCAACGTTTCCGGCATCGTGACGCCCATCGCTATCGGCTACATTGTTGGGGTTTCCGGCTCCTTCAACGGGGCGCTGATTTACGTCGGGGTTCACGCTATCGTCGCCGTCCTTAGCTACCTGGTCATTGTGGGCGACATCAAGCGCGTAGAACTGAAACCCGTAGCAACAGGACGAGAATAATGAATACTCAGGCAAGCCCGATTATTACCGATATGAAGGTCATTCCGGTGGCCGGACACGACAGCATGCTGCTGAATATTGGCGGCGCACACGGCGCTTATTTTACCCGCAATATCGTTGTTCTGACCGATAACGCTGGCAACACCGGCGTAGGTGAAGCACCGGGCGGCGAGGTGATTTATCAAACTCTCGTCGAGGCTGTTCCGCAGGTTGTGGGGCAGGAAGTGGCGCGAATGAATCGCGTGGTGCAAACGGTCCACAAGGGCAATCAGTCGGCCGATTTTGATACCTTCGGCAAAGGCGCCTGGACCTTTGAGCTGCGCGTTAACGCGGTAGCGGCGCTTGAGGCCGCTCTTCTCGACCTGCTGGGCAAAGCTCTGAACGTGCCGGTGTGCGAGCTTCTCGGGCCGGGCAAGCAGCGCGATGCGGTGACGGTGCTCGGCTACCTGTTCTATATCGGCGACCGCAGCAAAACGGATTTGCCGTATCTGGACGGTAAAAACGCCCGCCACGACTGGTATGAACTGCGTCATCAGGAAGCGCTAAGCAGCCAGGCCATTGTGCGGCTGGCTGAAGCTGCACAGGATCGCTACGGATTTAAAGACTTCAAGCTCAAAGGTGGCGTATTGCCCGGCGAGCAGGAGCTGGACGCGGCCCGCGAGCTGAAAAAGCGTTTCCCGGACGCGCGGATCACCGTCGACCCGAACGGCGCGTGGCTGCTGGATGAGGCCATCGCTTTGTGCAAAGGCATGGGCGACGTGCTGAGCTACGCCGAAGATCCGTGCGGAGCGGAGCAGGGCTATTCCGGGCGCGAGATCATGGCGGAGTTTCGTCGCGCCACCGGCTTGCCGGTGGCCACTAATATGATTGCCACCAACTGGCGTGAAATGAACCATGCGGTAATGGTTAACGCGGTCGATATTCCGCTGGCGGACCCGCACTTCTGGACGCTGAGCGGGGCCGTGCGCGTGGCGCAGCTTTGCGATGACTGGGGCCTGACCTGGGGCTGCCACTCAAATAACCATTTCGATATTTCGCTGGCCATGTTCACCCACGTTGGCGCGGCGGCTCCGGGCAAACCGACGGCTATCGACACGCACTGGATATGGCAGGAAGGCGACCAGCGCCTGACAAAGTCACCTTTGCAGATTGTCGACGGCAAGATTGCCGTTCCCGACGCGCCGGGTCTGGGCGTGGAGCTGGACTGGGAGCAGGTGCAAAAAGCGCACGAAGTCTATAAGTCGCTGCCGGGCGGATCGCGCAACGACGCGGCCGCCATGCAATACCTGGTGCCAGGCTGGCAGTTCGATCGTAAACGTCCGGCCTTTGGCCGCGGATAAGACATTCTCGACGACAAGGAATTAACAAGATGAGCACTTCAACTTTGACCCCGGTAGTCACTTCCATGCAGGTGATCCCCGTCGCCGGTCACGACAGTATGCTGATGAACTTAAGCGGCGCGCATGCCCCGTTCTTCACCCGCAATATCGTGATGATTAAAGACAACTCCGGCCATACCGGCGTGGGTGAAATTCCGGGTGGAGAAAAAATCCGCCAGACGCTGGAAGACGCCGCCGCGCTGGTGGTGGGGAAAACGCTCGGCGAGTACAAAAATATCCTCAACGATGTGCGCCAGAAATTTGCCGACCGCGATTCGGGTGGGCGAGGTCTGCAAACCTTCGATCTGCGTACCACCATTCATGTCGTCACCGGTATTGAAGCCGCGCTTCTGGATCTGCTGGGACAGCACCTTGGCGTGAACGTTGCCAGCCTGCTGGGTGACGGACAGCAGCGCAGCGAAGTCGAAATGCTCGGCTATCTGTTCTTCGTGGGCAACCGCCAGCAGACTCCGCTGCCGTATCAGAGCCAGCCGGATGAGAAATGCGACTGGTATCGCATCCGCCATGAAGAGGCGATGACACCGGACAGCGTGGTGCGCCTCGCCGAAGCGGCTTATGAGAAATATGGTTTTAACGATTTTAAACTTAAGGGCGGCGTGCTGGCCGGAAGTGAAGAGGCCGAGGCGGTCACCGCGCTGGCAAAACGCTTCCCGCAGGCTCGCGTTACGCTCGATCCAAACGGCGCGTGGTCGCTGAATGAAGCGATCGGCTTAGGCAAACAGCTGCGCGGTGTGCTGGCCTATGCCGAGGATCCGTGCGGTGCCGAGCAGGGCTATTCCGGGCGTGAAGTGATGGCGGAATTCCGCCGGGCGACGGGCCTGCCAACGGCAACCAACATGATAGCCACCGACTGGCGTCAAATGGGGCATACGCTCTCGCTCCAGTCCGTGGATATTCCGCTGGCTGACCCGCATTTCTGGACCATGCAGGGCTCCGTTCGCGTGGCGCAGATGTGCCACGATTTTGGCCTCACGTGGGGATCGCATTCCAATAACCACTTTGATATTTCGCTGGCGATGTTTACCCACGTGGCCGCCGCCGCACCGGGCAAAATCACCGCCATCGACACCCACTGGATTTGGCAGGAAGGCAACCAGCGTCTGACGAAACAGCCGTTCGAAATTAAGGGCGGGATGGTGCAGGTGCCGACCACGCCAGGTCTGGGCGTGGAGCTGGACATGGACGAAGTGATGAAAGCCCACGAGCTTTATCAAAAACATGGGCTTGGCGCACGGGATGACGCCATGGCAATGCAGTATCTTATTCCGGAATGGACTTTTGATAACAAACGCCCCTGCATGGTGCGTTAGGCGGTCAGCGGTGCCTGCGGGCACCGTTCAACACGGCAATCCCACATCGCGACGGACGGCATATGAAAATTGTAATCGCACCAGACTCTTATAAAGAGAGCCTCAGCGCTCTTGAGGTCGCGACGCAGATAGAGGCGGGCTTCAGGGAGATTTTCCCGGATGCCCGCTATGTGAAGCTACCCGTAGCGGACGGCGGAGAAGGCACCGTCGAGGCGATGGTTGCCGCTACGGAAGGGAGCAGGGTTGATATCACCGTGACGGGGCCGCTTGGTAAACCGGTGGCGGCTTTTTACGGCCTTTCCGGCGACGGGCAATGCGCCTTCATCGAAATGGCGGCTGCCAGCGGGCTGGAGCGGGTCCCGGCAGCTCAGCGTAATCCTCTGCTGACCACTTCGTGGGGCACGGGCGAGCTGATTCGCCACGCGCTCGACGGCGGCGTGAAACACATTATTATCGGCATCGGCGGCAGCGCTACGAACGACGGCGGCGTTGGCATGGTGCAGGCGCTGGGTGCGGAGCTGCTGGATGAAAAAGGTGAGCCGCTGGGATACGGCGGGCGCGAGCTTGAAAGGCTGGCCAGTATTAACATCGACGGGCTTGATGCGCGCTTGCCGGATTGCCGAATAGAAGTGGCCTGCGACGTAACCAACCCGCTGACCGGCAAAGATGGGGCGTCCGCAGTCTTCGGGCCGCAAAAAGGTGCGACGCCGGAAATGGTCGCCCAGCTGGATCGAGCGCTGGAACATTACGCTAAAATTATCGCGCGCGACCTGGGTATTGATGTTCTGAAGATGGCCGGAGGCGGTGCGGCGGGCGGCATGGGCGCTGCGCTGTACGCTTTTTGCGGCGCGGAACTGCGCCAGGGTATCGAAATCGTTACCGAAGCGCTCGGGCTCGATGAGCTGGTGCGCGATGCCGATTTAGTGATCACTGGAGAAGGGCGTCTCGACAGCCAAAGCATTCACGGCAAGGTGCCGGTGGGCGTGGCACGGGTGGCGAAGCGTTACGACAAACCGGTGATTGGCATTGCGGGCAGCCTGACAAAAGACGTTGGCGTAGTGCACGATCACGGCGTGGACGCCGTTTTCAGCGTGCTTTACACCATCTGTACGCTTGAAGAAGCGCTGGAGGATGCCGGAGATAACCTGTGCCGCGCCGCGCGCAATATTGCCGCCACGCTTGCTATCGGGCGCTCGCTTTCCTGATATAAAACTCAACTCCCGCAGGTGCGTCGGGAGTTGAGTCTCAGGCGACTCTTCTGACGTGCTGTTTGCGGTATGCCGAAGGCGAAATATTGTATTTCTTGCCAAAGATTCGCGTAAACGACTGCTGCGAATCGAATCCTAACCGCTCCGAAATCTCAACTATTCTGTCGTCGGTGGTCAGCAGATCTTCGGCGGCAAGCATCAGCTTTCTGTCCCGGATAAAGGTGCCCATGCTTTTGCCGGTGGTGCTGGTAAACATCCTTTGCAAATACCATTTGGAATAGCCGGAATGCCGGGCGACATCTTCTATTCTGAGCGGCTTATCCATATTGTCTTCAATCCATTCAATCAGGGATTCCATGAAGTAGGCTGGCATGGACATAGTTCCTCCTTTTCTTATGAATACGTCTGCCGTTAATCGGCGCTTGTTTGCCACCAGGCGCTAAAGCGCTGGCTCGGATCGGCGAAGGCCACCACTTGTCCTATCCCCGGCGTCAGGAGCCGATAAGGTTGGCTGTGGCTGGCCGCCGCAATGCGTTGGTAAGGGTCGTACCAGGTGTGATTGGACATGGAAAAGCGTCCGGCGTGTCCGGGGAGAATCACTTTGGCATTCAACTCTGCGGAGGCCCTGGCCGTTTCTTCCGGCAGCATGTGAATGTTTTGCCAGGCCGGGTCGTACTGGCCGTTTTCCATGATGGCGAAGTCCACCGGGCCAAACTGTTCGCCAATCTTTTTGAAGTGCGGGCCGTAGCCCGTATCGCCGCTGTAGAAGATTTTGCGATTCGGGGTGACAAGCATGAAGCTTGCCCACAGCGTTTTGTTGCCGGTCATGCCGCGGCCGGAAAAATGGCGGGCGGGGAGGGCGTGAATCATCAGGTCATTCCCGGCCTCCAGGCTTTCATGCCAGTCCATTTCATGAATCATTTCCGGGGCAAAACCCCAGGCTTCCAGATGCGAACCCACGCCCAGCGCGGTGACGATCTGCTTCACTTTGGGCTTGAGCGCCATCAGCGTCGGGTAATCAAGATGATCCCAGTGATCGTGGGAAATAATCAGGTAATCGATCTCCGGCATATCCGCCGCCTGCCACGGGTATTCCCCGGCAAAGGCCTTATTCATAAAAGAAAACGGCGCGGCGTAGCTGCTGAACACCGGGTCGATGAGGATTTTGTGACCGCTGGCCTGGATAAACCATGATGAATGACCGAGCCAGACGGCCAGATCTTCATCCGCATGCAGCCGTTTGAGATCGGTTTTAACCATCGGCAGGGCGCGATCGGGCTTGGTATCCCGATGTTTAACGAAGAAGAATTCCCACAGAACCGAGAAAAAGTTTTTGCCGTTGGTGTACATCGGCGTATCGGTTTCGTTGACAAATTTACCGTCGCGCCAGTTTGGCGAGGCCTGAATCCTTTCGAGACGCTGTCCTTCGGGCAACCTGCCGAACTCGGTCATCGAGAAGAGTTTGGCTAAACCGCTAATACTGCCTGCTAACATGATGACCACCAGAATGAGTAATTTGACCGATTTGCGACCGGGCTGCGACAGCGCCATGGGGAATGAACTTGTCATTGAGTGAGTGAACACTCATTATAGAAATCAAAAGCCCGGCGTCAATCACATTTTTGTCAGCTAAATGTAGGTAAAACTGTAAAATCCCTGGCTGGCAGTATGGTTGTCCATTTGCGGGATAACATGGTTTAATTTTGAGATAAAACGTTAGAACTGTGAGGAAATGTGGCTCGTCCAAAAAGCGAAGATAAACGGTTAGCCCTTCTCGAAGCGGCAAAAGTGGCGGTGGCCGAATTAGGGCTGGGCGCGGCAACGTCGCTGATTGCCAAAAAAGCCGGGGTCGCTGAGGGGACGCTGTTCCGCTATTTCGCCACCAAAGATGAGCTGCTCAACGAGCTGTATCTGCATCTGAAAACCAGCCTCGGCAAAACGATGATGGAGAATTACCGGCCGGGCGCTTCGGTGAAAGAGCGGGCGCGTACGGTCTGGAGCGGTTTTATTGACTGGGGATTAATCCAGCCCGCCGCCAGTAAAGCGATGCGCCAGCTGGCGGTGTCCGACAAAATTACTGAAGAAACTCAGCGGCGGGCCGAGCTGCTTTACCCGGAGCTGCACGAGCTGGCTGAAGCCTGCATTACCAGCGAGTTTTTCTCCTGCGGGCAGTCGGCCTTTGCCGACGCCATTTTCTTTTCGCTGGCGGAAACAACGACCGAGTTTGCCTCGCGCGAACCTGAAGAGGCGGGAAATTATAAAACTGCCGGATTTGAAATCATGTGGCGGGCAATGACTAAGGGGTGATATTCACGGGCCGGGCAGGCTAAGCGCTACCCGACCCGTGAACCAAAATGGCGGATGGCCGCTACTGCAATATTTTCTGCGCTTCCTTCGAGACGTTGTCCATCTCATCCAGCAGCTCAAGCAACTCCGGTTCCAGCTCCTGCGGGGCGACGCCGCTGCGCATTTCATGTTCCAGCGTCATGCACAGGTTTTTTAGCCGCGGCACGCCGCTGTAGCTACAGCTGCCGTGCAGTTTGTGGATGATTTCCAGCAGCCCTTCCGGGTTTTCGCCCACCAGCTGTTCCTCAACGGTATTACGCACCTCCGGCAGGAAAGCCAGCAGCATTTGCAGCATATCCCGGGCCAGATCCGACTTATTGGCGGCCTGGCGCAGGGCTAGCGCCCAATCGAGCGTCGAATTTTTATTTTCCGCAGGCGTGGCAGGCTCCGCGTGGTGAGGAAGCGCTGCGACAATCGCGCCAGGCTGGTAGCGCGTCAGCAGGTTATGCAGCTTTTGTTCTTCGATTGGCTTGGCCAGGTAATCGTTCATCCCCGCGCTGAGCAGCTTCTCTTTTTGCCCCGCCATGGCGTGCGCCGTCACGGCAATAATCGGCGTTTGCTGATGATGCGGCAGCTGGCGAATCAGCTCGCAGGCCCTGATCCCGTCCATGTCCGGCATCTGAATATCCATCAGGATAATGTCTATCTGCATCTGCTTGGCCCGGTCGATGGCCTGCAGGCCGCTTTCGCACAGGACAACGTTTTCTACCTGGTCTTCCAGCAGCGCGCCAATCAGCTTCAGGTTGGCCGGGTTATCGTCCACGGCCACGACGGTCATCGGCAGCTTCCCGCTTTGCCCGCTGGCGGCCAGCGTGGAGGATTTACTGAACGTGCGGTCTGCCAGCAGCGGCAAAAGACGTGTTGAGGTGATGGGCTTGAGCAGGCAGGCGGCAACGCCGTCCTTTTTCAGGGATTCGGCGCTGACCTGCGCGTGACACGGCAGGGCCATAATCAGACAGTCCGTCATCTTAGTCGCCCGCACCAGACGCGGATTTTCGATGCTCAGCCTGTCGGTGAAATTAATCGGCACGCCGATGAGCAGAATGTCGTAATGCTCGTCCGGAAGCGTGGTAAACGACGGGCTGTAAACCACGGTCAGCGGCGTGTCGGCCAGCAGGTTAAGCGTGCTCTGCGCCGCCGTGGCGTTTGGCTCGACGTAGGCGATGCGTTTGCCCACCAGGTTATCCGTTGAATAGCCGTCGAGTACGGCATTCGGGTTAAGATCGAGATTGACGTGGAACCAGAACGTCGAGCCGCGGTTTGGCTGGCTGTGGAAGGAAATATCGCCGCCCATTTCATTGACCAGTTTCTGGGTGATCACCAGGCCGAGGCCCGTTCCGCCGTGGCGGCGGGAAATGCTGGCATCCGCCTGACGAAAGGCCTGGAAGAGCCGCGACTGCTCGCGCTCCGGAATGCCAATGCCGGTGTCGTGGATCTGCATCTCAATCTGAACTTTGTTATTGCCCTGCGAGCGCTTCTCAACCATCACGTCGATGTTGCCGCTTTCGGTAAACTTGATGGCGTTGCCGACCAGGTTGGTAATGACCTGCTGCAGGCGAAGCGGATCGCCAATGACGTTGTCCGGCACGTCATTTTTAATATTAAGCGTCAGCTCAAGGCCTTTATCGTGGGCCGCGTGGGCCAGTAAAATCACCACCTCATCCAGCGTGCTGCGCAGCGGGAAAGGAATGCTTTCGAGGATAAGCTTGCCCGCTTCGAGCTTGGAGAAGTCCAGCACGTCGTTAATGATGGTCAGCAGGTTATTTGCCGAGCGTTCAATGGTGTGCAGGTGGTCGCGCTGGGTTGGATTCAGATCGGTTTTCAGCGTCAGCCGCGTGAAGCCAATCACGCCGTTGAGCGGCGTGCGCAGCTCGTGGGACATATTGGCAAGGAATTCAGATTTAATGCGCGCGGCTTCCTGGGCGCGCTTTTTGGCCAGATCCAGCTCAACGTTCTGGATTTCCATCTGCTCAAGAGTTTCACGCAGGTCGGACGTGGCCTGGTCGACGTTATGCTGCATCTCTTCGTGATAGGCGGTCAGCGACATCGCCATCGAGTTAATGCCGTTTTTCAGCATATCCAGCTCGCCGAGCATATGGCCCTCAACGCGGCTGTCGAGCTGGCCGCGACGGATGCGGTCCACCGTGTTGACCATATTGCGAATGGGGCTGGTGACGTCGCGCATCAGCCGGTAGGCGAACAGCATCGCAATGCCGACGCAGAACAGCATCATCATCGTCGAGATGAAAATTTCGCGATATTGCTGCAGGCGCACTGATTTCAGATCCAGCTCCATCGCCACGTAGCCGAGCGTATTTCCTGCGGGCTTGGCATCGGTGGCTTCTGACTCATCCGGTGAATATCTTTCGGAAATAATGGGCGTGCGCAGAATAATGACGTCGCCTTTACGGGACACGCTCAGGCTGCTTGGGGGTTTAACGCCGTCAGGAAGTTGCAGCCTCGACGGGCTAAGCTGAAAGTTTGAGGTGACAAACAGCCGGTTGTTTTCGTCGAACACCGAAATAGCCCGCACGATATCCGAGTGGCGACGATGCAGAATACTGACCAGCTGGCGGATGGATTCGCGGCTGTGGAAGTTCATGCCGTATTCGCTGGAGACCGCCAGCGGCTCAATGATGCTGGCCCCGGCGTCTTCGAGCTGGCGCTGTAAGTCGTTGTAACGGTGGACAACAAAGAAAGTGCTGAGCAGCAAACCGATCATTAGCGTGGGAGCCAGAATCAGGATCATCATGCGTGCGCGCAGGCTGTAGTTGGTCATGGGGTTCCGATATGGGACAATTGTCGCAACGGTTAAATTTAAGAGCTCATCTCGATTTATGGCGCAATTCTACTCTGCAAAGCGACGGGTTACGACTCGTCAGTTAATAACTGTGACGGTAACTGACCTGGATCCGTTTGGCCAGGGCGTGGCGCGTCACAACGGAAAAGCGCTGTTTATTACCGGAGCTTTGCCCGGAGAGCAGGCTGAAATCACGCTTACCGATGAGAAACGCAATTTTGCACAGGCGGTAGTTAAACGTCGCCTGAACGACAGCCCGGAGCGCGTTGCGCCCCGCTGTAAGCACTTTGGCGTTTGCGGCGGATGCCAGCAGCAGCATGCCAGCGTGGCGCTTCAGCAGCAGGCTAAATCCCAGGCTTTAGCGCGCATGATGGGTGAACGCGACAGGCCGATGGAAGTGAATGAAATCATTGCGGGGCAGCCCTGGGGCTACCGACGTCGGGCGCGGCTCAGCCTTAACTTCCATCTTAAAACGCAAACTTTGCAGATGGGCTTTCGCAAGGCGAGCGACAAAGAACTGGTGAACATCCACCAGTGCCCCATTTTGGCGCCCCAGCTTGAAGCATTGCTTGAACCTGTACGCCAGTGTCTGTCTGAGCTTAAAGCCGTGCGCCGTTTAGGGCACGTAGAGCTGGTGCTGGCGGATGCCGGGCCGATGATGGTGCTGCGCCATCTCAGCCCGCTGGAAAACGAAGACCGACAAAAACTGGAACAATTTTCGCATTCTGCTGGGCTTACGCTATTTTTAGCACCGGACAGTGAAACGCTCGAATCCCTCGGCGGCGAAGCACCTTCGTATCATTCAGACGGGCTACGCTTAAGCTTTAGCCCGCGCGATTTTATTCAGGTCAACGACGAGGTGAACCAACAAATGGTTGCCCGGGCGATGGAATGGCTCGACGTTCAGCCGACCGACCGCGTGCTGGATTTGTTCTGCGGCATGGGGAATTTCACCTTACCGCTGGCAAAACGAGCGGCCAGCGTTGTCGGGGTGGAAGGCGTTGCTGCGCTGGTGGCGAAAGGTGAATATAATGCGCGTCATAATTCGCTGAAAAATGTCACATTCTTTCATGAAAATTTGGAAGAGGATGTCACGCGTCAACCCTGGGCGGCACAAGGTTTTGATAAAATCTTGCTCGACCCCGCGCGAGCGGGTGCGCCAGGCGTCATGCAGCACGTGATTAATTTGGCCCCCAAGCGGGTGGTTTACGTGTCGTGTAATCCCACGACGCTTGCGCGCGATAGCGTGGCTTTATTGAGCGCGGGTTACCAGATTCGGCGGCTGGCAATGCTCGATATGTTTCCCCACACTGGGCACCTGGAGTCAATGGCGCTCTTTGAGCGTATTTAAGCGGTTAATCAGGCCGAATGGCGTGATGCGAGTACCGGACAGGAGAGGACAATGGTTGCGGTAAGAAGTGCACATCTCAATAAAGCTGGCGAATTTGCGCCCGATAAATGGATTGAAAGCCTCGGGATAACCAACCAGCAGTCATGTGAACGCTTAGCCGAAACCTGGCGTTATTGCGAACAGCAGACCAAAGGCCACCCGGACGCGGAGCTGCTGCTGTGGCGCGGCGTCGAAATGGTCGAAATCCTCTCCATGCTCAGTATGGACAACGATACGCTCAGGGCAGCTCTGCTGTTCCCGCTGGCGGACGCGGGTGTCGTCACCGAAGAGGTGATGCGCGAGAGCATCGACAATCAGGTTGTGACGCTGATTCACGGCGTGCGCGATATGGCCGCTATCCGCCAGCTTAAAGCTGCCCATACTGATTCTGTCTCCGCCGAGCAGGTGGACAACGTTCGGCGCATGCTGCTGGCTATGGTGGATGATTTCCGCTGCGTGGTGATTAAGCTCGCCGAGCGAATTGCCCACCTTCGCGAAGTGAAGGACGCGCCGGAAGACGAACGCGTTCTGGCTGCGAAAGAATGTACCAATATCTATGCGCCGCTCGCCAACCGCCTCGGTATCGGGCAGCTGAAGTGGGAGCTGGAAGACTACTGCTTCCGATATCTGCATCCGGCGGAGTACAAGCGCATCGCCAAACTGCTGCACGAACGCCGGATCGATCGCGAACATTACATCGATGACTTTGTTGGTTCGCTGCGCAAGTCGATGAAAGAAGACGGCGTGAAGGCCGAAGTCTATGGCCGCCCGAAGCATATCTACAGCATCTGGCGCAAGATGCAGAAAAAATCCCTCGCCTTTGACGAGCTGTTTGACGTGCGAGCGGTGCGAATCGTTGCGGAGCGCCTGCAGGACTGCTACGCGGCGCTGGGGATTGTGCACACTCATTTCCGCCACCTGCCGGACGAGTTCGACGACTACGTCGCCAACCCGAAACCGAACGGCTACCAGTCGATTCACACCGTGGTGCTGGGGCCGAACGGCAAAACCATCGAAATCCAGATTCGCACCAAACAGATGCACGAAGAGTCGGAGCTGGGCGTAGCCGCGCACTGGAAATACAAAGAAGGCAACGCGCGCAGCGGCAGCACCGGTCATGAAGACCGCATTGCGTGGCTGCGTAAACTGATCGCCTGGCAGGAAGAAATGGCCGACTCGGGCGAGCTGCTCGACGAAGTGCGCAGCCAGGTCTTCGACGACCGCGTGTACGTGTTTACCCCAAAAGGGGACGTGGTGGACCTTCCAGCAGGCTCCACGCCGCTCGACTTTGCCTATCATATTCACAGCGACGTCGGCCACCGCTGCATCGGCGCAAAAATCGGTGGGCGCATCGTGCCGTTCACCTACCAGCTGCAAATGGGCGACCAGATTGAAATTATCACCCAGAAACAGCCGAACCCGAGCCGCGACTGGCTGAACCCGAACCTCGGCTACGTCACCACCAGCCGCGGGCGCGCCAAAATCCACAACTGGTTCCGCAAGCAGGATCGCGACAAAAACATCCTCGCCGGACGCCAGATCCTCGACGACGAAATTGAGCGTCTTGGCATCAGCCTGAAGGAAGCGGAAAAACACCTGCTGCCGCGCTACAACTTCAACGAAATTGAAGAGCTGCTGGCGGCCATCGGCGGCGGCGATATTCGTCTCAATCAGATGAGCAACTTCCTGCAGGCGCAGTTCAATAAGCCGACCGCCGCCGAGCAGGACGAGCAGGCCCTGCGCCAGCTGAAGCAGAAAACCTACGCGCCGCAGTCGCGCAGTAAAGACAACGGCCGCGTGGTCGTGGAAGGCGTGGGCAATCTGATGCACCACATTGCGCGCTGCTGCCAGCCAATTCCGGGGGACGAAATCGTCGGCTTTATTACCCAGGGCCGCGGAATCTCCATCCACCGGGCTGACTGCGACCAGCTGGCGGAATTACAGTCCCACGCGCCGGAGCGCATCGTGGACGCCGTGTGGGGTGAGAGCTATTCCAGCGGCTACTCTCTGGTGGTGCGCGTCACCGCCAACGACCGCAGCGGGCTGCTGCGCGACATCACCACTATTCTGGCCAACGAAAAGGTTAACGTGCTGGGCGTCGCCAGCCGCAGCGATACCAAACAGCAGCTAGCCACCATCGACATGAACATCGAAATCTATAACCTGCAGGTGCTGGGCCGCGTGCTCGGCAAGCTGAACCAGGTGCCGGATATTATCGATGCGAAGCGTCTGCACGGCTAACTGAATGGCCCCGCGCCCCGGCTTTCTTTCCGGGGTGAGGGGAAAATTGAACAAGGAATCCCAATGAATCAAATCGATCGCCTCCTGGGCATCATGAAGCGCCTGCGCGATCCGCAAACCGGCTGTCCGTGGGACCGGGAGCAAACCTTCGCCACCATCGCCCCTTACACGCTGGAAGAAACCTACGAAGTGCTGGACGCCATCAACCGGGAAGATTTTGACGATCTGCGCGGCGAGCTGGGCGACCTGCTATTCCAGGTGGTTTTTTACGCGCAGATGGCGCAGGAAGAAGGGCGATTCAACTTCGACGATATCTGCGCTGCCATCAGCGACAAGCTTGAGCGCCGCCATCCGCATATTTTCGCCGACGGCGAAGCGGGCAGCAGCCGCGAAGTGCTGGCTAAATGGGAGCAGATTAAAACCGCCGAGCGGGCGGAGAAAGAGCAGCATTCCGCGCTGGATGATATTCCTGAGGCGCTGCCGGCTTTAATGCGCGCGCATAAAATCCAGAAGCGCTGTTCTTCCGTGGGCTTCGACTGGACCTCCCTTGGCCCGGTGCTCGATAAAGTGCACGAAGAGATCGACGAAGTGATGCACGAAGCGCAGCAGGCCGTGATCGACGAGGCAAAACTTGAGGAAGAGGTGGGTGATTTACTGTTCGCTACCGTTAATCTGGCGCGGCATTTGGGCACCAAAGCGGAAGTGGCGCTGCAAAAAGCTAACCGCAAATTCGAGCGTCGTTTCCGCGAGGTGGAAAGCATTATTGCCGCTCAGGGCCTGGAAATGACCGAGGCAACCCTCGATCAGATGGAAAATGCCTGGCAGCAGGTTAAACGCCAGGAAACTGATATCTAACGCGTTTTTGCGATCAAGCGCAGTTTATGACAATTTCGATTTAACAAGCGCTTGATTTGCGTCAAAAACATTTATGCCAGACCCGCTATTTTCTCAGCCCTGACAAAGCGCGAGGTCAGGTTGGCGGGTGAAGAATGAAAGTTTGTGGCGCCCATACTGTTCGGGTATACTGCTTTCCCGTCCTGGTTATTCCATCGTCTTTAAACCTAACTTCTCAGGTTCAGCATGACAACGAACTATATTTTTGTGACCGGCGGGGTCGTATCCTCTCTGGGTAAAGGCATTGCCGCAGCCTCCCTCGCAGCTATTCTCGAAGCCCGTGGCCTCAACGTATCCATCATGAAACTCGATCCGTACATCAACGTCGATCCGGGTACCATGAGCCCTATTCAACATGGGGAAGTGTTCGTTACCGAAGACGGCGCTGAAACCGATCTCGACTTGGGTCACTACGAGCGCTTCATCCGTAACAAAATGACGCGTCGTAACAACTTCACCACGGGTCGTATCTACTCCGAAGTTCTGCGTAAAGAACGTCGTGGCGACTATCTGGGCGCAACCGTACAGGTTATCCCGCACATTACCAACGCTATCAAAGAACGCATTCTTGAAGGCGGCGAAGGTTATGATGTCGTGCTGGTTGAAATCGGCGGCACCGTAGGCGATATCGAATCCCTGCCGTTCCTCGAAGCGATTCGCCAGATGGCGGTTGAAGTGGGCCGTGAGCACACGCTGTATATGCACCTGACTCTGGTGCCGTATATGGCCGCAGCCGGTGAAGTGAAAACGAAACCGACGCAGCACTCCGTTAAAGAACTGCTTTCCATCGGTATTCAGCCAGATGTGCTGATCTGCCGCTCTGACCGCGTTGTCCCGGCGAACGAACGTGCAAAAATTGCATTGTTCTGTAACGTTCCGGAGAAAGCGGTAATTTCTCTAAAAGACGTCGATTCTATCTATAAAATTCCAGGCCTGTTGAAATCACAGGGGCTGGACGATTATATTTGTAAACGATTCAGCTTAAACGCTCCAGAAGCCAACCTTGGCGAATGGGAGCAGGTCATTTACGAAGAAGCGAATCCGACGGGCGAAGTCACCATCGGCATGGTCGGCAAGTACATTGAACTGCCGGATGCCTATAAATCGGTGATTGAAGCGTTAAAACACGGTGGCCTGAAAAACCGTCTGACCGTCAACATCAAGCTGATTGATTCGCAGGATGTTGAAACCCGCGGTGAAGAGCTGCTGAAAGGTCTGGATGCTATCCTGATCCCCGGTGGTTTTGGCTATCGCGGCGTGGAAGGCAAAATTGCTACCGCACGCTACGCTCGTGAGAACAACATCCCGTATCTCGGCATTTGCCTGGGGATGCAGGTTGCGCTGATTGAATTTGCACGAAATGTGGCAGGCATGGCGAACGCCAACTCCACCGAATTTGTGCCAGACTGTAAATACCCGGTGGTCGCCTTAATCACCGAGTGGCGTGACGAAGAAGGTAACGTTGAACAACGTACCGAGAAGAGCGATCTGGGTGGCACCATGCGTTTAGGTGGCCAACAGTGTCAGCTGACCGACGGTACGCTGGTTCGCCAGATGTACGGCGCACCGCAAATCGTGGAACGTCACCGCCACCGCTATGAAGTCAACAACATGTTGTTGAAACCGATTGAAGCAGCGGGTCTGAAAGTAGCAGGCCGCTCCGGTGACGATCAGCTGGTAGAAATCATCGAGGTGCCAAATCACCCGTGGTTTGTTGCCTGCCAGTTCCACCCGGAATTTACTTCCACCCCGCGTGATGGGCATCCGCTGTTTGCAGGCTTTGTGAAGGCTGCCGGTGAGTACCAGAAGCGTCAGGCGAAGTAAGCATAGTTAGAACGGCAACGCGCGACATTTCGCGCGTTGTTTGTCTGGAGTTTTAGTTTAACTTGTACTGAGGAAAATCTAATGTCCAAAATCGTTAAAGTCATCGGTCGTGAAATCATCGACTCCCGTGGTAACCCGACTGTTGAAGCTGAAGTTCACCTGGAAGGTGGTTTCGTTGGTATGGCTGCTGCACCATCAGGCGCTTCAACCGGTTCCCGCGAAGCGTTGGAACTGCGCGATGGCGACAAATCTCGTTACATGGGTAAAGGCGTCACTAAAGCCGTTGCCGCTGTAAACGGCCCAATCGCTGAGGCGGTGATGGGTAAAGATGCGAAAGACCAGGCTAACATCGACAAGATCATGATCGATCTCGACGGTACTGAAAACAAATCTAACTTCGGTGCTAACGCCATCCTGGCCGTTTCTCTTGCTGCTGCTAAAGCTGCTGCTGCCTCTAAAGGCCTGCCGCTGTACGCACACATCGCTGAACTGAACGGTACTCCGGGCAAATATTCTATGCCACTGCCAATGATGAACATCATCAACGGTGGCGAGCATGCCGACAACAACGTCGACATCCAGGAATTCATGATCCAGCCTGTTGGCGCAAAAACCCTGAAAGAAGCGGTTCGTATCGGTTCTGAAGTGTTCCACAATCTGGCTAAAGTTCTGAAAGCGAAAGGCATGAGCACGGCTGTTGGTGACGAAGGTGGCTATGCGCCTAACCTGGGTTCCAACGCGGAAGCGCTGGCTGTTATCGCTGAAGCGGTTAAAGCAGCAGGCTACGAGCTGGGCAAAGACGTCACTCTGGCAATGGACTGTGCGGCTTCTGAATTCTACAAAGACGGTAAATACGTTCTGGCTGGCGAAGGCAACAAAGCTTTCACCTCTGAAGAATTCACCCACTTCCTGGAAGATCTGACCAAACAGTATCCAATCGTTTCCATCGAAGACGGCCTGGATGAATCTGACTGGGACGGTTTTGCTTACCAGACCAAAGTACTGGGCGACAAAATCCAGCTGGTTGGCGACGATCTGTTCGTCACCAACACCAAGATCCTGAAAGAAGGCATCGACAAAGGCATCGCTAACTCCATCCTGATCAAATTCAACCAGATCGGTTCTCTGACCGAAACTCTGGCTGCGATCAAAATGGCGAAAGACGCTGGCTACACCGCTGTCATCTCTCACCGTTCTGGCGAAACTGAAGACGCGACCATTGCCGACCTGGCTGTGGGTACCGCTGCAGGCCAGATCAAAACCGGTTCTATGAGCCGTTCTGACCGCGTGGCTAAGTACAACCAGCTGATTCGTATCGAAGAAGCGCTGGGTGCTGCTGCTCCGTTCAACGGCCTGAAAGAAGTGAAAGGTCAGTAATTCATTACTGTCGCTTAATCTTCTAAAACCCGCTTCGGCGGGTTTTTTTTTACAATTTTTTCACCTTCTTACGCACTAAATGCGTATTAAAGACGCATTCTCATTTGCAGGTTGTGCGGCTCCCGTCCAGTATAGGTGAGGTATTTCACTCACAGGTCAGGAGACCGCCATGAAAGCAGCAGTAGTTAATAAAGATCACTCTGTCGGCATCATCGATAAACCCGTTCGCGCCCTTGAACACGGTGAAGCATTACTTTCTATGGAATGTTGCGGCGTATGCCACACCGATCTGCATGTCAAAAACGGCGATTTTGGCGATGTGACCGGCGTAACGCTGGGTCACGAAGGCATTGGGGTAGTGAAATCCATCGGACCGGGCGTGACCTCTCTTAAAGTCGGCGACCGCGCCAGCGTAGCCTGGTTCTTCCGCGGCTGCGGTAACTGCGAATACTGTAACAGCGGCAACGAAACTCTGTGCCGCAACGTCACCAACGCCGGGTACACCGTTGACGGCGGCATGGCGGAAGAGTGCATCGTCGTTGCCGACTACGCGGTAAAAGTCCCGGACGGTCTCGAATCCGCGGCGGCAAGCAGCGTGACCTGCGCGGGCGTCACAACCTACAAAGCCGTGAAGGTTTCCCATATTAAGCCAGGCCAGTGGATTGCTATCTATGGTCTGGGCGGTCTTGGCAACCTGGCGCTGCAATACGCGAAAAACGTCTTTAACGCCAAAGTCATCGCTATTGACGTAAACGATGCGCAGCTTGAATTCGCCAAAGAGTGCGGGGCGGACATGGTGATTAACTCGCGCAATGAAGACGCGGCAAAAATCATTCAGGAGAAAGTCGGTGGCGCGCACGCTGCCGTGGTTACCGCCGTTGCGAAAGCCGCGTTTAACTCCGCCGTTGACGCAGTGCGCGCCGGGGCGCGTATTGTGGCGGTCGGCCTGCCGCCGGAGTCCATGAGCCTGAATATTCCACGCCTGGTGCTGGACGGCATTGAAGTGGTGGGCTCCCTGGTGGGCACGCGTATGGATCTGGCCGAAGCCTTCCAGTTTGCCGCCGAAGGCAAGGTGATTCCAAAAGTGACGATGCGTCCGCTGGAAGACATCAACGACATTTTCAAAGAGATGGAAAGCGGCAAAATCAAAGGCCGTATGGTCATTGATTTCAAAGCGAAAAAGTAACTTTTGCTGCGCGCTGATAATGGCCGGGTCGCCGGCCATTTTTCTTTATATCAGCAGCGGTAACGTCGCGCTTGCCGTTTGCTGGCTGGCCGTCGCGTAGCGCGGGTCGTGGGTAATAAGCTCGCGAATCAGCACCTCCACCAGCAGCATCGCGCCAACCTTAGCATTTAACGCGCCCGCGCTCAGCGGCCCCTCCGGTTTGGCGGCCACCATCAGCAGATCGGCCAGATCGGCTAGCGGGCTGCGCAGCGTATTGCTTAGCAGCAGCACTCGCGCCTGACGCTTTTTGGCGATCTTCACGACGTGCAGCAAATCTTTGGTTGAGCCCGAGCTGGAAATCGCCACCACCAGATCCTTTTCGCTCAGCGTGGCGGCGTTCATCGCGCCCCGATGCATATCGCTAAAAAGCTGGGCCGACTTGCCAAGCCGCAGCAGCTTGTAGTGCAGGTAATCGCCGATAATGGCGCTCGCTGCCACCCCGTAAATTTGTACCGATGCCGCTTCATGCAGGGCTAACCCCGCCTGCTTTAGCGCCTCGCGGTCGATAAGCTTCGCGGTATCCCTCAGCGCCTGAACGGACTCTTCCACCAGCTCGCCAATTTCGTCATCGCCAGCCGGGGCGGAAGGCTGACTTTGCTGCACGTCCAGCGCCAGCGCCATTTTGAATTCGGTGTATCCCTTGCAGTGCAGATGACGGCACAGGCGCGTCACGCTGGCCTCGCTCGTTTCGCTTTCACGAGCCAGCTCGGTGATGGTCAGATAGAGCACCTTCTGCGGCTCGGCCAGAATAAAATCTCCCAGCTTTTGCAGCGTGGGGCTGTAGCCCGCCAGCCCCTGGCGCAGGTGCAGCAAAATATTCTCGTTTTCCGTCATCGAACCCATACCTGATACCTCATCCAAAACTGCGCCTGTGCAAACCGCACATAGTGTGGCGGAAAGCGGCCTGCCAGTGCCAGCAGATTCGATTAAATGTGACGACGATCGTAATGATGATGGAAATTTTCAGTGCATCGTTTATATTGTGGTAAAAATTTTCACCACAATATCATGGCGGGGAGAAAATTTATGTCATTCTTTAGCGGAGCTTCCTCAGGGAGCTGGTTCGAAAAAGCGCAGCGTTTCGGCAAGTCCTTCATGCTGCCGATTGCCGTGCTGCCGGCGGCGGGTCTGCTGCTGGGCATTGGCGGGGCGCTGTCCAATCCCAATACGGTCAAGGCCTATCCCTTCCTCGACGCCGCCTGGCTGCAGGGCGTCTTCACGATCATGGCCAGCGCGGGTTCCATCGTGTTTGCCAACCTGGCGGTGCTGTTTGCCGTCGGCGTCGCCGTTGGGCTTGCAAAGAGCGATAAGGGCACGGCGGGTCTGGCCTCGCTGCTGGCTTACCTGGTGATGAACGCCACAATCAATGCGTTGTTAACGCTGACGGGTACGCTGGCGGCCACCAATCCGGGGGCGGTCGGTCAGGGAATGGCGCTGGGTATCCAGACGCTGGAAACCGGGGTATTTGGCGGCGTGATTATCGGGCTGGTCACTTCGGTGCTGCATAACCGCTATAACAAAATCGCGCTGCCGCAGTTCCTCGGCTTCTTCGGCGGCTCGCGCTTTGTGCCGATTATCAGCTCGCTGGTGGCCATCCTGGTCGGCGCGGCGATGACCATCGTCTGGCCGCATTTCCAGAAAATTATCTTCGGCATGGGGGGCCTGGTCGACGCCACCGGCTATCTCGGCACCTTTATCTACGGCTTCGTGCTGCGCATGCTGGGGCCGTTTGGCCTGCACCATATCTTCTATCTGCCGTTCTGGACTACCGCGCTTGGCGGCACCGAAATGGTCAACGGTCATCTGGTTGAAGGCACGCAGCGCATCTTCTTCGCTCAGCTTGCCGATCCTGACACCCAGCAGTTTTACGTGGGCACGTCGCGGTTTATGTCCGGGCGCTTTATCACCATGATGTTCGGCCTGGTTGGAGCGTGCCTGGCGATGTACCACACGGCGAAGCCCGAGAACCGCAAGCGCGTAGCCGGGCTGTTAATTTCCGCCGCGCTGACCTCGTTCTTAACCGGCATCACCGAGCCTATCGAATTCTCCTTCCTGTTTATCGCCCCGGTTCTCTACGTGATTCACGCCGTGTTCGACGGCCTGGCCTTCATGCTGGCGCATATGCTGCACATCACCATCGGGCAGACCTTCTCCGGCGGGTTTATCGATTTCATTCTGTTCGGCGTTTTGCAGGGTGAGGCAAAAACCCATTGGATGTTCGTTCCGCTGGTCGGCATTCCGTGGTTCTTCCTCTACTACTTCACCTTCCGCTTCGTTATCACGCGTTTCAACTTTAAAACGCCGGGACGCGAAGATGCCGGAGGAGAAAGCGTGCAGATTGCGGCAGGTGAAAGACCGCAGCAGGTTATCGTCGCGCTTGGGGGCAAAGAGAACATTGTTGAGCTGGACTGCTGCGCTACGCGGCTGCGCGTCACGCTGCAAAACGGCGAGCTGCTGGACGAAGGCCTGCTCAAAGAAACCGGCGCGCGAGCGGTGATCAAACGCGGAAACGGCGTGCAGGTTATCTACGGCCCGCACGTCACCATCATTAAAAACGAAGTTGAGGAGATTCTTGCCCTATGAAACCGTCCATGCTGTCGCTGATTGAGGGAAAGCTCATCGTCTCCTGTCAGGCGTTGGAAAACGAACCGTTACACAGCCCGTTTATTATGTCGCGTATGGCGCTGGCGGCCATGCAGGGCGGGGCCAGCGCCATACGCGCGAACAGCCTGATAGACGTGCAAACTATTATGGACACCGTCGACCTGCCGGTGATTGCCATCATCAAGCGCGACTATCCGGGGAGCGACGTTTATATCACGCCCACGCTGAAAGAAATCGACGAGCTGATGGCGGCAAAGCCCGCAACGATCGCGCTGGATGCCACGAGCCACGAGCGGCCCGGCGATTTAGATCTGCGCGAGCTTGTTGTAGCCGTTCGTAAGCGCTACCCGGAGCTGTTGCTTATGGCGGATATCGCCACGCTTGAAGAAGCTCGCCGCGCCGCAGAGTTAGGCTTTGACTGCGTAGGCACCACGTTGCACGGCTATACGGCGGAAACGAAAGGGCTGAAGCTTGCCGCCAACCGTTGTCAGTTCCTGCGCGAGGTGCTGGCAAACGTCGACGTGCCGGTGATTGCTGAAGGCAACGTAGAAACCCCTGAAATGGCTGCGCTTTGCCTTGAGCTTGGCGCGCACGCGGTGGTGGTTGGCGGGGCGATAACTCGCCCGCAGCAAATCACCCGCCGCTTCGTAAACGCTATGGCTGCGCCTCAGTAACCGTAGCCGTGAGCGGCCAGTCGCCCCCCGATTGTGCCGCTCACACCCTTTAAGCATGATCTCATGCGTTAGTTCTGCGATAATTACTCTTTACGACAATTTCTGAGATGACTATGCAGTACCCGATTAACGAGATGTTCCAGACCCTGCAAGGGGAGGGCTATTTTACTGGTGTGCCCGCCATTTTCATTCGCCTGCAAGGTTGCCCGGTGGGCTGCGCGTGGTGCGATACCAAACACACCTGGGATAAACTCGCGGATCGTGAAGTGTCTCTGTTCAGCATTCTCGCCAAAACCAAAGAGAGCGATAAATGGGGCGCGGCAAGCCCGGAAGATTTGCTCGCCGTGATGCAGCGCCAGGGCTACACCGCTCGCCATATTGTGATCACCGGCGGCGAACCCTGCATCCACGATTTACAGCCGCTGACGGCGCTCTTTGAGCACCACGGCTACAGCTGCCAGATAGAAACCAGCGGCACCCATGAAGTGCGCTGCACGCCTGATACCTGGGTGACGGTTTCTCCGAAGGTGAACATGCGCGGCGGCTACGACGTGCTCTCGCAGGCGCTGGAACGTGCGGATGAAATTAAACATCCGGTTGGACGCCTGCGTGATATCGAAGCGCTCGACGAGCTGCTGGCTACGCTCACCGACGATAAAAACCGTATTATCGCCCTCCAGCCGATCAGCCAGAAAGAAGACGCCACCCGCCTGTGCATCGAAACCTGCATCGCCCGCAACTGGCGGCTGTCCATGCAGACGCATAAATATCTGAATATCGCGTAAGTAAAAAAGGCACCTTGCGGTGCCTTTTGTCAGTCGACCAGCGGGCTGAGCTTTTGCAGCAGCGGATCCAGATACTGATTTACCTGTCGGTAAACCCCTTCGTTAAGCTGCGTATAGAACGCGTGATGGCTCATATTGGGCTGGAAGTTATCGCCCATGCGGATCATCTTCTCGCTCGCTTCCTCGTAGCTTGCGAACGTTCCCACCGCCATCCCGGCGTTAATCGCGCAGCCCACGGCAGCCGAGCCTTTAAGCAGATTGCGGCAGGTCGGCACGCCGAACACGTCGGCAAAAATCTGCATGAACAGATCGCTGTTTGCACCGCCGCCGGAAATAATCAGCTGTTTAAACGGCGTTTTCAGCTCCAGCGCCATCCTGTCCATGTGATTTTTCATGGTGAAGGCGATGCCTTCCAGCACCGAACGGTACATATGCGCCCGCGTATGGCGGCCATCAAAACCTATCATCGCGCCTTTGCGGAACTCGGCCTCTGACGGCGGGGCCCAGTCGTGAACGGTAATCAGCCCCTCGCAGCCCGCGGGCACTTTTGTCGCCTCGGCGTTAAGCAGCTCCTCGATGGTTAAATCGAGATTCTTCGCATCCGCCAGCGCCGCCGCGCCAAACTGATCCCTGAACCAGCTGATGGTCCACATTCCACGCCTGACGCCCATGCATTCATACAGATAGCGGTGGGGAATCGAGGCCTGGAACGGCCAGAAGTTTTGCGCATCCTTCACGTTCTCGTCGCCGTGAACCATCGCGCCGATGTAGGTGCCCAGTGAAATAAGCGCGACGCCTTTCTCCAGCGTGCCTGCACCCAACGCCTCTACGGCTTTATCATGCGCGGTTGCCACTACGGGAATGCCTGCCGGCAGGCCAATTGCCCGCGCGGCTTTTTCCGTCAGCTTGCCGAGCACTTCCCCCGGTTTTACCACGTCCAGAACCTGCGAACGCTCCAGATTGCAGCTCTTCCAGGCCTGCGGGTCGGTGCTCCAGTCGAGCGTATCGTTGTCCATCGGCCACCAGCCAATGTAGTTGGCACAGGTATCCTTAAATTCGCCGGTCAGGCGATGGGTGATATAGCCGGAAGTGGTGGTGACGTAGCGTACGCCCTGATATGCATCGATATATTCATAAGGCTTGTTCAGACGCTTATCCATCCAGTTGATAACCGGGTAGGCCAGCTCGCCGTTGGCTTTCAGCAGCACGCGGCAGCAGCGCACGATACAAATGCCCATCGCCTGAATGCGGCTGGTATCGCGCCCCTGACGGGTAAAGTTCGCCACCGCCTCGCGGAAGGCGACCTGGAGGGAATCCCACAGATCGTCATCGGGATGCTCCGCCAGCAGCGGGGCGGGAATATCCAGGTTGCGCAGCGCCTGCTTGCCTTCGCTGACGACGTTACCCTGCGTATCAAAAATCACCACTTTGGCGCTCTGCGTGCCGACGTCCACACCCATCAAATAGTTCGTTGTCATTTCCAGCTCTCCATTCTCGATAATTATTCAGCTATCGCCTGCGGTTCAGATCCCGTCAGCGGCGAGCTTTGGATCTTTTTGAACAGCAGGAAAGTAAACACCAGCACCAGACCCATGGCGCAGAGACCCATAATCCACATATTGCGGTAGGCCTCTGCCGCGGGCAGCGTATCCTGCCAGTGGCCGACCAGCGGGTAGACAAAGACGTCGGGCAGGAAGCCAATCACCGAGCAGATCCCAACCGTCGTGCCCATAATAAAGGTCGGCGTGCGCGCCTCGCCGGGGCAGGCAAAATACAGCCCGCGAGAGGCGTAGCAGGTAAAAGCGAGCAGCAAAATCAGGCCGATACCGACGGCCACCGACTGCGGCTGGCGGGTGGTGAGCAGCAGCGCAACCAGCGCGCAGGCGCTTACTACGGCAAGAATTTGAATCACGCGCGTTGGCGACTTAACCCGGCTGTAGGTGGTTATCAGGCCGCCGAGCGGGCCGCAGATGGCGCGGAAGATTTTATTGATAACGATCCCCATGTAGCTCGCTGCCACCAGCGACATGCCGTACATTTCGGTCAGGTAGTTGGTGGAATAGCTCAGAATGGCGTAGATAGTGTAAACGCCAAAGATAATCAGGCTGCAATACCAGGTGGTGCTGATGCGCAGCACGGCGAGAATATCCCTGAGCTGAAAAGCGGGTTTGGCCGCCTCTTCGCTGTCGACGCTGCGGGCGGTAAAACCGTCGCTGACGAAGAACCAGCACAGCACGCCAAGCGCGATATAAACGCCGCTGTAAATCAGGATCACCGTCTTCAGGCTGTTGGCATCTTCCGGGGCGAAACGCGAGAAGATCCACATGGTAAATACCGCCAGCGCCATGACGCCCACGCCGCGCAGCCCCTCCATCCAGCCCATGATTTTGCCCTGTTCACTGTGGTCGCCGAGCAGCGAGGCGGCCTTAATGGAAACGGACCAAAGCATCAGGATGGTGGTGATGGCGAAGGCGACCTGAATCATAATCATCACCCACAGCGGCGGATAAAACGCCATCACCACGCCCAGCAGCCCGGTGGCCACCATTGCCAGGGTCATCATTAAACGATGCGAGAACTTATCGGCAATGATTCCGCTGGGCGCGTAGAGAATAATTGCGGTAATTCCGAAAGTACTCATTATTAACCCTATTTCGGTATTGGAAAATCCCATAAACTTTGCCATGGGAATTTGATAGATATACCTTAAATAGGCCAGATCGAAACTTACCCCACCGCTGATACTTATTATTGCCAGGGTTAGCCAGCGGCGAATATTTGAATCACGCATGGTATCTTTCTCGTCGGTCAGGTTGATAAGGGCAAAAAAAAAGAAAAGCAACCAATCCTTTGCAGGATGATTACTTTTCTCGGGGTCTCTAGTAATGGCCAGAATTAGTAACATACCGATCAATTAAGATGTGTGAGAAATATCACGAATATGCTTTCGATCTCATTTTTATACCGGCTAATCCGCCACAAAAACCAAGTTGTGAAATACGTCACAAAACCTCCCGCGTGGCTATGCTATTTCTTTTAGCCAGTTACTAGAGACGATGAGAAAAGTAACTTCCCTTTCGGGGGGAGCTTGCTTTTCTCATTTTTTTTGCGTTCAAAATTTAAGGGGTTCACCATGTCACTTAGCGCGCTCAATGAATTCTCACTGGATTTCTTCTCCCTGAAAGGGAAAACGGCCATCGTCACCGGCGGCAACAGCGGGCTGGGTCAGGCGTTTGCCATGGCGCTGGCGAAGGCGGGGGCGAATCTGTTTATCCCAACCGTTGTCGCCGATCGGGGTGAGACGAAAGAATTAATTGAACAACAAGGCGTTAAGGTGGCTTTCATGACCGTGGATATCACCGAAAAGGGGGCGCCGGCGAAGGTGATTGCCCGGTGCCTGGAAACCTTTGGTTCGGTAGATATTCTGGTCAACAATGCGGGGATTTGTAAGCTCAACAAGGTGCTGGATTTCGGCCGCGAAGACTGGGATCCGATGATCAATATTAACCTCACTGCCGCCTTCGAATTAAGCCACGAGGCCGCCAAAGTTATGATTCCGCAAAAGCACGGCAAGATTATCAATATTTGCTCGCTGTTCTCTTATCTCGGTGGGCAGTGGTCCCCGGCTTATTCCGCCACCAAACACGCTCTTGCCGGTTTAACCAAAGCCTATTGTGACGAGCTGGCACAATATAATATTCAGGTTAACGGTATCGCGCCTGGTTATTATGCAACCGATATTACGGTAGAAACTCGCAAAAATCCGCAAACCAACCAGCGGGTTCTCGATCATATTCCAGCCAATCGTTGGGGGGAGACTCAGGATCTGATGGGGGCGATGGTTTATTTATCCAGCCGGGCATCTGACTATGTGAATGGTCATTTATTAGTTGTTGATGGTGGTTATCTGGTCAGGTAATTCTTCGTAGGGTTGTTATTATTTAAAATAACGCCTGCTTATTTTCATATTGCTTATATTCCATTTTATTTGTCAGGAAGGAGTTGTCATGTCTTTATCTCGCGAAGCGATCGTGGATCAATTAAAAGAAATTGTGGGTCCGCAGCAGGTCATCACCGATGAAAAAGTATTGCAGAAGAATAGCATCGACCGGTTCAGAAAATATGCGGATATTCACGGCGTCTACACGCTGCCGCTGCCCGCCGCAGTGGTGAAACTGCAAAATACCGAGCAGGTTTCCAGCGTGCTGGCCTTCCTGAATAAAAATCGCATCAACTGCGTGCCGCGCACGGGCGCTTCGGCAACCGAAGGCGGGCTGGAAACCGTGGTGAAAAACTCGGTGGTGCTGGACGGCTCCGGGCTGAACAAAATCATCGATATTGATATCGAAAACATGCAGGCCACCGCGCAGTGCGGCGTTCCGCTGGAAATCCTCGAAAACGCCCTGCGCGAAAAGGGTTACACCACCGGGCATTCGCCGCAGTCAAAGCCGCTGGCGCAAATGGGCGGCCTGGTGGCAACCCGCAGCATCGGCCAGTTCTCGACCCTTTATGGCGCCATTGAAGATATGGTCGTGGGCCTCGAAGCGGTCTTCCCGGACGGCAGCATCACGCGTATTAAAAATGTGCCGCGCCGCGCCGCAGGGCCGGATATTCGCCACGTGATCATCGGCAACGAAGGGGCGCTGTGCTACATCACCGAAGTGACGGTGAAGATCTTCAAGTACACGCCTGAAAACAACCTGTTCTACGGCTACATCCTCGACAGCATGAAAACCGGCTTCGCCATCCTGCGTGAAGTGATGGTGGAAGGCTATCGCCCGTCTATCGCTCGCCTGTACGACGCCGAGGACGGCACCCAGCACTTCACCCACTTTGCCGAAGGCAGGTGCGTGCTTATCTTCATGGCCGAAGGTTCAAAACGTCTCGCTGAGGCAACCGGAGCGGGGATAGAAGAGATTGTTGCCCGCCATCCGGAATGCAAAAAAGTGGACAGCCGCCTGATTGAAACCTGGTTCAACAACCTCAACTGGGGGCCGGACAAAGTGGCCGCGGAGCGCGTACAAATCCTCAAAACCGGCAATATGGGATTCACCACCGAGGTCTCCGGCAGCTGGAGCTGCATCAATGAAATTTACCACCGTGTGATCGAGCGCATCCGCAATGAGTTCCCTCATGCGGACGACATCACTATGCTGGGCGGCCACTCTTCCCACAGCTACATCAACGGCACCAATATGTACTTCGTTTACGATTACAACGTGGTGGACTGCAAGCCGGAAGAAGAGATCGACAAATACCACAATCCGCTGAACAAAATCATCGTCGAAGAGACGATTCGCCTCGGTGGCTCAATGGTGCACCACCACGGCATCGGCAAGCACCGCGTGCACTGGTCGAAGCTGGAGCACGGCAGCGCCTGGAGCATCATGCAGGGATTGAAAGATCGGTACGATCCGCAGGGCATAATGAATACCGGCACCATCTGGCCGATTGAAAAGTAACTCCGGAAGCTGGCCCTCGCCGAGGGCCAGCAGCATTTGATTCGGTCGACGAAGGAACCTACCTATGTATGCCGAACCGGTTCGCATGGACGACCTGCCCCTAAACCGTTTTCATCTCCGCATTGCGGGGCTGACCTTTGGCGCGCATCTCACCGATGGCTACGTGCTCGGCGTGATTGGCTTCGCGCTGGTGCAGCTTACGCCGCAAATGTCGCTGACCCCGTTTCAGGAAGGCCTGATCGGCGGCTCCGCTCTGCTGGGCCTGTTTTTAGGCAGCCTGGTGCTCGGCTGGGTTTCCGACCATATTGGCCGTCAGAAGATTTTTACCTTCAGCTTCGTGCTCATCACGCTGGCCTCCTTCCTGCAATTTTTTGCCCAAACGCCGGAGCAGCTATTCTGGCTGCGGGTGCTGGTCGGCATTGGCCTCGGCGGCGATTATTCCGTGGGGCACACTATGCTGGCAGAGTTTTCGCCGCGTAAATACCGGGGCGTGCTGCTCGGTTCGTTCAGCGTGGTCTGGACTTTAGGCTACGTTGCGGCCAGCCTGATCGGCCACCAGCTGGTGGATGCCGGGCCGGACGCCTGGCGCTGGCTGCTGGCCTCCGCCTCGGTGCCCGCGCTGGTGATAACCATCCTGCGCTGGGGCACCCCGGAATCTCCCCGCTGGCTGCTGCGGCAGGGGCGGGTTAAAGAGGCTCACCAGATTGTGCGCAAATACCTGGGGGAGCATGTTTTACTCGGCGATGAGATTGCCGTGCCCACCACGCGCCATCTGCGCACCCTGTTTTCCGCCGGCTACTGGCGGCGCACCGCTTTTAACAGCCTCTTTTTCGTCTGCCTGGTGATCCCTTATTTCGCCATTTATACCTGGCTGCCGTCGATTAGCGGCCTGCTGGGGATTGGACAGGGTCTGAACGCCACGCTGTTTCTGAATCTGGTGCTGATTGCCGGCGCGCTGCTTGGGCTGGTGCTGACGCAGCACTGCTCCCGGCGAGGATTTCTGATTGGCGGTTTCCTGGTACTGCTGATTAGCCTGACCACGCTGGCCCTGCTTCCGGCCCACTTCGGCACCGCGATTGCGCTGCTGTTCTTTATCTTCACCCTGACCATTTCGGCGGTGAGCAACCTGGTGGGCGTCCTGCCTGCCGAAAGCTTCCCGACGGATATTCGCTCCCTCGGCGTAGGGTTCGCGACTTCGATGAGCCGCCTGGGATCGGCGATCGGTACCGGGCTGCTGCCGGTCGCGCTGGTGTCCTGCGGCGTGCAGAGCACCATGCTGATGCTCAGCGGCGTCCTGCTGCTCGGGCTACTGGTTTCCGTCTTCTGGGCGCCGGAAACCCGCAATCTCAGCCTGGTGGCGGCCTCCGGTAACAAGGAATATCACCCGGGAGTGACCCATGAACATTCTGTTAGCCTTTAAGGCCGAGCCCGATCTGAGCATGCTGGCGGAGAAGGACTGGCTGGCGGCGGAGCAGGGCAGCCTGGATATCGCCCTGACGCGCCCGTGCTTTGGCAACGATGAGCAGGCCGGGGCGGAAATCCTGCTGCGCCAGTCCTCGGTAAACCTTACCGCGATAAGTGCAGGCCGCGGGCGGGCGGAAAGTTTTTTACGCCTGCTTAAGGCCTCGGGGTTTCAGCAGGCTGTCAACGTTGAGCTGGAAGATGAGGCTCGCTTTTCCCCGCGTGAAATCGCGGGTCTGCTCGCCGCGTGGCAGCGGCAAAATCCCCAGTCGCTGATTGTGCTGGGCTCACGCAGCGCGGAGGGCAACAGCGGTCAGACGGGATTTTATCTGGCGGAGCTGCTCGGCTGGCCCTGCTTCAGCCGCGTCTGCGATTTTGAATTAGACGCTGAGCAGCAGCTTATTAGCCTTGAACAGCGGGTTGAGAAGGGTCGTCGGCATCTTACCGCGCGGCTGCCCGCCGTGGTGATGATGGAAAGCGACGGGCGCTACTGCCTGAGAACGCCGGGGCTACGGCAAAAGCTGGCGGTGAAAGCTGAGGATGTGCAGACCGTAAGCGCGCAAATGCTGGAGTACGAAGCGCCAGAATCGCCGCGCTGCCTGCGGCTGATGCGCAAAACGCAGCGTCGGGCAGGGCTGATTATTCAGGGCAAAGACGCGCGGGAAAAAGCACATCATCTTTACAGGGACTGGCTCAGGAAAAGGATGGAACCATGAAAATTGCGCTGGTCGCGACGGGCGGTGAAAACCTGACGCTCAATGAGTTTGGCTGCTTTCTGGCTAACAGCCGTCTGGCGCAGATGGAGTGCGAGCGCTGGCAGCTTCCGCCGATGGAGATGGCGGAAAATGGGCTTTCGGCCCTGGCCGCTCAGTTTGCCAGGAGCCCGGTAGACATGCTGCTTTTCCCTTCCGGCTGGCAGGGCGCTGAGCTGGCGACGCGCCTGGCGTTCAGGCTGGGCGGCGACGCATTATGCAACGTCAGCCAGGGGGAGTTCATCGATCGGTGCAGCGTGCACAAAACGGTCTGCGGCGGGGCGATGATAGCCGAGCTCGGGCTGCAAAAAATGCCGTGGTGCCTGAACGTGGTGGCCGCGCCGGGAGCCGAAGACTGGCTGCCTGCCTGCCCTACGATTCAGCTTGAAATCGAAGCAACACAGCCGGAGTGGCTGATCGGTCAAAGCATGATTGTGGAGGAGAGCGCTTCAGGTTTAGCGCAGGCAAAGCGCGTGCTGGCGGCGGGCCGAGGAGCGGAAAACGCGGACAATATGCGGCGGCTAAGCGAGCTGGCAGCCACGCTCGGCGCGGAACCGGGGGCCAGCCGCGAGGCGGTGATGCACGCCTGGTGCGGGATGGAAAGGCTGATTGGCGTTTCCGGTGCGCAGGTGGCCGCGGAAATCTGCATTGTGGCCGGGGTTTCCGGCGCGTCCGCTTTTACCAGCGCCATCGGCCGCAGCCAGTTTATTGTCGCCATCAACAACGATCCGCGCGCGCCCGTTTTCGCACAGGCGGACGTGGGTATCGTTGATGAGCTGCTGCCGGTGCTGGAGGCGCTGGCTGAAATCGTTACGGAAGAAGCTTAGCCAATTGCCAGACGCCGGTATTGGTGGTGGCAATGGCGAGCGCCCCGGCGTTGAGTGCGTTGTTGGCGTCCTCCGCATCGCAGACCAGACCACCGGCGATAACCGGCAGATCGATCTTATCCGTCACCCACTTCATCACCTTCGGCATGCAGCCGGGCAGAATTTCAATGCAGTCAGGGTTCGACTGCGCCACCTGCTTATCAATATTGTGATACGAAATTGAATCGACGATAAACAGCCGGTGAATGGCGAAGAAGCCCTGCGCCCTGGCGGCTTTCACCATTGAAGCCTTGGTGCTGATAATGCCGTCGGCGGTCGTGACCAGCTTGAGGAAGTTAATCACGATCTCTTTATTTGAGGTGCCTTCCAGTAAATCCACGTGGACAAAGGCGTACTTGTCGGCCTTTTTGATCTGCTGGACGATGCCGGTAATGGTGCAGATATTGCCGTAGAGCACCGATATAAACTTGCAATCAGACGCCAGCGCCAGCTGCAGGCTCTGATTATCTTTTACCGCCGCGATAAGCGGGTGTTGCTTGAGTAAAGGCATTAAAGACACAGCGAAACTCCATTCTTTTTACCCGAAACGTTGCAGGCCGTGGCCCGCAACGGCGAAGGGATCACGTTTAACCAAAGCGTAGCTGGATACCAAAGCCCGCGGGCGGATAGCGCCAGCGGCTGAGGGTTTGCTCATCGCACAGCAGGCGGCAGGTGCCGCATTCCAGACAGCCGCCGACGTCGATGCGCAGGCTGCCGTCCTGATTCAGATGGTACAGGCCCGCCGGACAGGCATTCACCAGCAGAGAAAGCGCGGCGCAATCGGCGTGGCTGGCCGGAACGATATGCGGTTCAGCATCCGGGATATAGCGATTTTTTGCCAGTTTTTCATTGATGTTCACAGGCTCCTTCCTCCGCGGAAAATATCCTTCAGCAGGCGCGGCCAGCCGGTACGCCGGGCGTGCCGCCACAATATTGTTGCCACGCGCTGCGGCGGGGCGGAATCAACGGTGTAAATATCCCGCTGAAGCTCTGCGAGCAGATCCGGGTAAGCCTGGTAAAGCGCGGGCGTTCGCAGGAATTCGGGCATCTTCTGATAGCGGGACATTATCGACCACAGCGAATTGGCCTCCAGCTGCCGCTGATAGAGAGGCTGCATATCAACATCGCTATCCTGCTGTAACGCGATGATTAACGTTTGCGCCGCAGCCTGCGCGGAAAGCGCAGCCAGATCCATGCCGCGGATCGTAAAGCCGGTGTTGACGCAGAAGCGGGCGCTGTCGCCCACCAGCAGATAGCCTTTGCCCGCCAGGCGCTCGGGCATGCCCTTCAATCCGCATTCCGGCACCAGATGCGCGCCGTATTCCATCACTTCAGCCCCTCGCAGCAAAGGGCGCAGAGCAGGATGCTGTTTGAACTGTTCCAGAAGTTCCGGCAGCGGGGCCGGTGCGCCGCGAAGCGAGGAAAGAGGGCAAACTAAACCGAGGGAAAGCGTTTCGTCATTGGTATACAGGAAGCCACCGGCGGGGAGATCCGCGCAGATGCCGCCGGTAAATAGCCAGGCCGCACCTTCGTTTGCCTCCAGGGCAAAGCGGTTTTCCAGCGTTTCTCTCGGCAGCGCAAGCACCTCTTTCACGCCGACCGCCACGCCTTCTTTGGGCAGCTTTTCCACCAGGCGGTGCTGCTCGGCCAGCAGAGTATTCGCGCCTTCGGCAATCACCACCGCTCTGGCAAACAGCACGTCGCCCTCCACGATAACGCCCCGCACGCTGCCATTTTCACTATGCAGCGCTTCAACCTGGATGCCCGTCAGACATTGAACCCCGGCCTGTTCGGCCTGGGCAAACAGCCACGGATCGAGACGCGCCCGCAGGACGCTCCACGAGCGCGCGTCGGCATGCTGATATTCCAGCGTTGAGGCGCCGCCGCTGTTCAGAGTGGAAAGCTTTTCGCGGGTGATTTTTCGCTCCAGCGGGGCGGAACGCGCAAAGCCGGGGAAGATAGCTTCAAAGGCGTAGCCGTAAAGCCTGCCGCCGGAAAGGTTCTTGCTGCCGGGCCGGGCGGCGCGTTCCAGCAGCAAAACGCTCAGCCCGGCGCGGGCGCAAAGCGTGGCGCAGCAGCAGCCCGCCACGCCTGCGCCAACGACAATGACATCGAAATCTGGAGTGGACATCCTGTGCTCCTGTTTATTGCGACAGGGCAGACTAGCAAAAACGGGGGAGAATTAGGTTGATGCGGGGCGCAGAGCAGAAAGTCCGGAAGCGGCTTCCGGACTTTTAATGAGATTAACCTTTGTAGACGCACCCGGCGGTGCAGGTCTCTTTCACCATCACCGCGGAAAGCAGCGGTAAAACCGGCTTCATTCTGTCCCAGATCCAGGCGGCCAGCACTTCGCTGGTGGGATTCTCAAGGCCCGGAATATCGTTCAGGTAGTAGTGGTCCAGCATATCGTAGGTGGGCTTGAAAGCCGCTTTCAGCTCGGAGAAATCAATAATCCAGCCGGTGTGGGGATCGACCTCGCCGGTAATTTCCAGGCGCACCATAAAGGAGTGGCCGTGCAGGCGTCCGCATTTGTGACCGGCCGGAACGTGCGGCAGGCGGTGAGCGGCTTCGAAGGTAAAATCTTTAAACAGGGTGGTGGTCATTATTGCAGTCTCAGTTAGTGCAGAAAGTCGCGCGAAAAACCGCCGCATAGTACCGGAATTGATATTTTTGCGCATTAACTAAAGTCGTCATTACCCCATGGGGCGCGAGGCAAGTCGTTTCATTCCATAAAATAATATAATAATCATCAGCTTAAATAACCTGTTTTAATGTTATGGATTACCCGAAAAAGCGGTTAGTCATTTTGGTTATTTGATATTTCCATCCCTTCTTTAATTGTTATTATCCGGCTGGTTAACCTTACAGCTATGAATGCTTTTTACCGTTGAACGTTGTAAACGGACCTTTTGCTACTGGAACCCAATCAAGCATGACAACTCAGGCCCCACCGACAGCTTTGCTGCCGCTAACCCCGGAGCAGCTGGCACGCCTCCAGGCGGCGACAACCGACTTTTCGCAGACTCAACTGGCCTGGCTATCCGGCTATTTTTGGGGAATGATTAACCAGCAGCCTGGCGCCGTGGCAGCGGTTCAGCCGCCGGCGGCAGAGGCTCCGGTTATTACTCTGATTTCAGCTTCACAGACCGGCAACGCGCGCCGCGTGAGCGAACAGCTGCGTGACGACCTGCTGGCGGCAAAGCTGAACGTCAACCTGGTCAACGCGGGTGACTACAAATTCAAACAGATTGCCCAGGAAAAACTGCTGGTTGTCGTGACTTCGACCCAGGGCGAAGGCGAGCCGCCGGAAGAAGCGGTGGCGCTGCACAAATTCCTGTTCTCCAAAAAAGCGCCGAAGCTGAGCGAAACGGCATTTGCCGTCTTTAGCCTTGGCGACACCTCCTACGAGTTCTTCTGCCAGTCCGGGAAAGACTTCGATACGAAGCTGGCCGAGCTGGGCGGCGTGCGCCTGCTTGACCGCGTGGACACCGACGTGGAGTTCCAGGCCGCAGCGCAGGAGTGGCGCGGTAAAATCGTCGAGCTGCTGAAGTCGCGCGTGCCTGCGGAAACGCCTGCTCAGGCTGCGGTGACCGCCACCGGCGCGGTGAATGAAGTTTTCTCCAGCCCGTATAGCAAAGAAGAGCCGCTGGCGGCCACGCTCGCGGTAAACCAGAAGATTACCGGCCGCGACTCTGAAAAAGACGTTCGTCATATTGAAATCGACCTCGGCGATTCCGGGCTGCGCTACCAGCCGGGCGATGCGCTTGGCGTCTGGTATCAAAACGATCCTGCGCTGGTGAAAGAGCTGGTGGAGCTGCTGTGGCTGAAGGGCGACGAAAGCGTAGTGGCCGACGGGAAAACGCTGCCGCTGAGCGAAGCGCTCGAATGGCATTTTGAGCTGACTATCAACACCGCCAATATCGTTGAGAAATATGCTCAGCTGACGCGCAACGCGGCGCTGTTGGATCTGGTTGGGGATAAAACCCGCCTGCAACATTTTGCGCAAAGCACGCCGATTGTCGACATGGTGCGCTACGCTCCGGCGGAGCTGAAGGCTGAACAGCTTGTCGAGCTGCTGCGTCCGCTGACGCCGCGCCTGTATTCCATCGCCTCATCGCAGGCAGAAGCCGAAAACGAAGTGCATATTACCGTCGGCGTGGTGCGCTACGACATCGAAGGCCGGGCGCGGACCGGCGGCGCATCGGGCTTCCTGGCCGATCGTCTTGAAGAAGATGGTGAAGTGCGCGTCTTTATCGAACATAACGACAATTTCCGCCTGCCCGCTAACCCGGAGACGCCGGTCATTATGATTGGCCCGGGCACCGGCATCGCGCCGTTCCGCGCCTTCATGCAGCAGCGTGAAAACGACGGGGCGACCGGTAAAAACTGGCTGTTCTTCGGCAATCCGCACTTCACCGACGACTTCCTGTATCAGGTGGAATGGCAGCGCTACGTGAAGGACGGCCTGCTGACGAACATCGATCTTGCCTGGTCCCGAGACCAGCAACATAAAATATACGTACAAGATAAACTGCGCGAAAAAGGCGCGGAGCTGTGGAGCTGGATTCAAGCTGGCGCCCACATTTACGTCTGCGGCGATGCCAATCGCATGGCGAAGGACGTTGAGCAGGTTTTACTGGAAGTGGTAGCCGGGTTCGGTGGCATGGATACCGAAACGGCAGATGAATTTTTGAGTGAGCTGCGCGTTGAGCGCCGTTATCAGCGGGATGTCTACTAATGAGCGAAAAACACCCTGGACCTTTAGTGGTTGAAGGAAAACTGGCTGACGCCGAGCGCCTGAAGCTTGAGAGCAACTACCTGCGCGGAACCATTAAAGAAGATTTGCAGGACGGGCTGACCGGCGGCTTTCGGGGCGATAACTTCCTGCTCATCCGCTTCCACGGCATGTATCAGCAGGACGACCGCGATATCCGCGCCGAACGCGCCGAGCAGAAGCTGGAGCCGCGCCACGCGATGATGCTGCGCTGCCGCCTGCCGGGTGGGATTATCACCACGCAGCAGTGGCGCGCTATCGACAGGTTTGCTGAAGATAAAACCCTCTACGGCAGCATCCGCCTGACCAACCGGCAGACCTTCCAGTTTCACGGCATTCTGAAAAAGAACGTCAAGCCCGCTCATGAAATGCTACACGAAGTGGGGCTGGACGCGCTGGCTACGGCGAACGACGTGAACCGCAACGTGCTTTGTACTTCCAACCCGGTTGAGTCTGAGCTGCATCAGGAAGCCTACGAGTGGGCGAAAAAGCTCTCCGAACACCTGCTGCCGCGCACCCGCGCCTATGCTGAGATCTGGTGGGATAAAGAGAAAGTCGCTACCACCGACGAAGAGCCGATTCTTGGCGCGACGTATTTGCCGCGCAAGTTCAAAACCACGGTCGTTGTGCCGCCGCAGAACGATGTCGATCTGCACGCCAACGACATGAACTTTATCGCCATCGCCAAAGACGGCAGGCTGGTGGGCTTTAACCTGCTGGTTGGCGGCGGTCTGTCCATCGAGCACGGGAATAAAGCGACCTATGCCCGCACCGCGAGCGAGTTCGGCTATATCCCGCTGGAGCACACGCTTGCCGTGGCGGAAGCCGTGGTGACCACGCAGCGCGACTGGGGCAACCGTACCGATCGTAAAAACGCCAAAACCAAATACACGCTTGAGCGGGTGGGTGTCGATGTGTTCAAGGCCGAAGTTGAGCGCCGGGCGGGCGTCAAGTTTGAACCGATTCGCCCGTATGAATTTACCGGGCGCGGCGATCGCATCGGCTGGGTGAAAGGCATTGACGACAAATGGCACCTGACGCTGTTTATCGAAAACGGCCGCATTCTGGATTACCCGGATCGTCCGCTAAAAACCGGGCTGCTGGAGATCGCGAAGATCCACAAGGGTGATTTCCGTCTGACCGCGAACCAGAATCTGATCGTGGCCGGCGTCCCGGCGAGCGAGAAGGCTAAAATCGAGAAGCTGGCCAAAGACCACGGCCTGATGCACGCGGTGAAACCGCAGCGCGAAAACTCAATGGCCTGCGTGGCGTTCCCGACCTGCCCGCTGGCGATGGCGGAAGCTGAACGTTTCCTGCCGCAGTTTGTGACGAAGGTTGAAGAGGTGCTCGAGAAGCACAACGTGCCCGATGAGCATATTGTGACGCGCGTTACCGGCTGCCCGAACGGCTGTGGCCGCGCCCTGCTGGCGGAAATTGGCCTGGTAGGCAAAGCGCCGGGACGCTACAACCTGCACATCGGCGGCAACCGTATCGGCACGCGCATTCCGCGCATGTACCGTGAAAACATCACCGAACCGGAAATTCTGGCTGCAATCGACGAGCTGGTAGGCCGCTGGTCGAAAGAGCGCGAGGCCGACGAAGGCTTTGGCGACTTTACCATTCGCGCCGGTATTATCCGCCCGGTGCTCGATCCGGCCCGGGATTTGTGGGACTAGTTTTACCCCTCATTTTAACCCTCTCCCTTCCAGGGAGGAGGTCGGGGTGAGGGTTACTGATTAACAAGCGAGGCAACTATGTCCGTACTCGATCTAAAAGCGCTGAATGATTTACCCAAGGTTGAGCGCGTAATGGCGCTGGCCGAGGTTAACGCGCAGCTTGAAAAGCTCAGCGCGGAACAGCGCGTGAGCTGGGCGCTGGACAATCTGCCCGGCGAGTTTGTGCTCTCCTCAAGCTTTGGCATTCAGGCGGCGGTGTGTTTGCATCTGGTCACCCGGCAGCGCCCGGATATTCCCGTGATCCTCACCGACACGGGCTACCTTTTCCCGGAAACCTATCAGTTTATCGACGAGCTGACGGACAGGCTGAAGCTGAACCTGCAGGTGTTCCGCGCCAAAGAGAGCGCGGCCTGGCAGGAGGCGCGCTACGGCAAGCTGTGGGAGCAGGGCGTGGAAGGTATCGAGCGCTACAACGAGATCAACAAGGTTGAGCCGATGAATCGCGCCTTGCAGGAACTCGGCGGCCAAACGTGGTTTGCTGGCCTGCGCCGCGAACAGTCCGGTAGCCGGGCGAATTTGCCGGTGCTGGCGATTCAGCGCGGAGTTTTTAAAATCCTGCCGATTATCGACTGGGATAACCGCACGGTTTATCAGTACCTGACCGAACACGGCCTGAAATACCATCCGCTGTGGGATCAGGGCTATTTGTCCGTGGGCGATACGCACACCACGCGCAAATGGGAACCCGGCATGGCGGAGGAAGAGACGCGCTTCTTTGGCCTGAAGCGCGAGTGCGGCCTGCACGAATAAACTCATCCGTTCCCCACTTCCGTGGGGAACGAGGCGATGCTACTTCCCGGCCTTAGCCAGTTCCTTCACCAAAGGCAGCATAATGCGCACCACGTCGCGGCTGCGTTTGTCTATGCGGCCCGGCAGCGCCTTGTCCAGGTGCTGCTGATTATCCAGCATTGCACTGTGCCAGCTTGAGCCGTTCGGGAACGCCTGGCTTTTCGCCCGCTGCTGATAGCCGTCTTTGTTGCCCAGCGACCAGTTGGTGGCCTCCACCGACAGCACGGGAATGCCCGCTTTATCAAAAGGCTCGGTATCGCTACAGCAGCCGGTCCCTTTCGGGTAACGCGCGTTGAGGCCCGGATTCATTGTCGCCTGAATGCCAAGCTGGCGCGCCAGCTTAAGCGCCCGGTCGCGCGTGAGTTTGCGCACGGCTGCGGGGGTAGATCTTCCGCTGTTAAAGTAAAGCTTATCGCCCGTCACCAGGTTATCGAGATTGATAACCAGCAATGTATTTTTCTTTTCGTTTTCGCTCATGCGGCTGAGGATGTTTTCCGCACCCAGCTCGCCCAGCTCTTCACCGCTGGTGGCAATAAAACGAATGCCGTAGCGGGTTGGCACCGATTTCATCCGCTCGGCCAGTTCCAGCATGACGCCGAGGCCCGAAGCGTTGTCGTCCACGCCCTGCAAAGTCAGCCCGCCCAGATTGTTGTTAACGTCGTTGTCGGACAGCGGCGTAAAGGTATCCAGATGCGCCATGATAACGATCTGCTGCGGCACTTTGCCTTCACGCGCGGCGATCACCTGGCTGGCGCTGACGTTGTGCCAGCTCTGATGCCCGTCTTTGGTGGTGTAAAGGTAACGCGTGTTAAAGCGGCGAATATCGCTCTGGTAGCCGTATTGCGCAAATTGCTGCTGGAGATAATCCGCGGCCAGCATCTCCGCCGGGCTGCCCGCCATTCGCCCTGGGAATACGGTGGCGATGTGGCGCGTCTGCCCCGCAGCCGTTTGGCCTAAATGTGCAGAAGATGCAGCGGCAGAAAAGGTGAAGCTTACGCCAAGCGCCAGGTAAATAGCCGAGCGGCGCAATGCCCAGATCATAGTGAGTCCCTTTTTTTATCAGTAATTTTTTGCCCGCGTAGTATGAAACTGTGACCGGGCTTACACAATTCCAAATCATCCTAAAGCCCCGATAAATAGTCCGTTAAGCACATTTTGTGATTTGCAAATCCACGGCGTTATTCCTTTGTGGAACTAGTCATTCCAATTCGTAATTTCATAACAAACTAAGCCGCACCTTATAGTCCCTTTTACTTTCATTTCAACGGCAGGCCATGACCCGCCGTGATAATCGCAGCTTTAAGGGAAGGTTATGGACCAAAAACGACTCACTCACCTGCGGCAGCTGGAGGCTGAAAGCATCCATATTATCCGCGAGGTCGCCGCCGAGTTTGCTAATCCGGTGATGATGTATTCGATCGGCAAAGACTCTTCGGTGATGTTGCATTTGGCCCGTAAGGCCTTCTATCCGGGGACGCTGCCGTTCCCGCTGCTGCACGTGGATACCGGCTGGAAATTCCGTGAAATGTACGAATTCCGCGATCGCACCGCGAAAAATTACGGTTTTGAGCTGCTGGTGCATAAAAACCCGGAAGGCGTGGCGATGGGCATTAACCCGTTCGTTCACGGCAGCGCGAAGCACACCGATATTATGAAGACTGAAGGCCTGAAGCAGGCGCTCAGTAAATACGGTTTTGACGCGGCCTTCGGCGGCGCGCGCCGTGATGAAGAAAAGTCCCGTGCCAAAGAGCGCATTTACTCCTTCCGCGACCGCTTCCACCGCTGGGACCCGAAAAACCAGCGCCCTGAACTGTGGCACAACTACAACGGGCAGATTAACAAAGGCGAAAGCATTCGCGTCTTCCCGCTTTCTAACTGGACCGAGCTGGATATCTGGCAGTACATCTACCTTGAAAACATTGAAATCGTCCCGCTTTACCTGGCCGCTCCGCGTCCGGTGCTTGAGCGCGACGGCATGCTGCTGATGGTGGATGACGACCGTATTGATTTGCAGCCGGGTGAAGTTATCGAGCAGAAAATGGTGCGCTTCCGCACCCTGGGCTGCTGGCCGCTGACCGGCGCCGTTGAATCCGAAGCGCAAACGCTGCCGGAAATCATCGAGGAGATGCTGGTGTCTACCACCAGCGAGCGTCAGGGGCGGGCCATCGACCGCGATCAGGCCGGTTCGATGGAACTGAAAAAGCGTCAAGGGTACTTCTGAGGAGCCGCATGAATGAATAACGCAATTGCACAACAAATCGCGGAGCAGGGCGGCGTAGAAGCTTATCTGCACGCCCAGCAGCACAAAAGCCTGCTGCGCTTTCTGACCTGTGGCAGCGTGGACGACGGCAAAAGCACGCTGATTGGCCGCCTGCTGCACGATACCCGGCAGATTTACGAAGATCAGCTCTCTTCGCTGCATACCGACAGCAAACGCCACGGCACCCAGGGCGAGAAGTTGGATCTGGCTCTGCTGGTGGACGGCCTACAGGCCGAGCGCGAGCAGGGCATTACCATCGACGTGGCGTACCGTTATTTCTCCACCGAGAAACGCAAATTTATTATCGCGGACACGCCGGGGCACGAGCAGTACACGCGCAACATGGCGACCGGCGCTTCCACCTGCGAGCTGGCCATCCTGCTGATCGACGCTCGTAAAAGCGTGCTGGATCAGACTCGCCGCCACAGTTTTATCTCCACGCTGCTGGGCATCAAACATCTGGTGGTGGCGGTAAACAAAATGGATCTGGTGAGCTTTAGCGAAGAGACGTTCGAGCAAATCAAGCAGGACTATCTGGCCTTCGCCGAGCAGCTGCCTGCCGATCTGGATATTCGCTTTGTGCCGCTTTCCGCGCTGGAAGGCGATAACGTCGCTTCGCAAAGCGCAAATATGAGCTGGTATACCGGGCCGACGCTGCTTGAACTGTTGGAAACGGTAGAAATCAAACGGCTGGTCGAGCAGCAGCCGATGCGTTTCCCGGTGCAGTACGTGAATCGCCCGAATCTGGATTTTCGCGGCTACGCGGGCACGCTTGCTTCTGGCACGGTGCAGGTGGGGCAGCGGGTGAAGGTTTTACCGTCTGGCGTGGAATCAGCGGTTGCGCGAATCGTAACCTTTGATGGAGATTTGCAACAGGCTGCTGCGGGCGAAGCGATTACCCTGGTGCTCAAAGACGAAATCGACATTAGCCGTGGCGACCTGCTGGTTGACGTCAACGATGCACATCCAGCCGTGCAAACCGCGAAGGTAGACGTGGTGTGGATGGCAGAGCAGCCGCTGGTGCCGGGGCAAAGCTACGACATTAAAGTCGCCGGGAAGAAAACCCGTGCCCGCGTCGATAATATTCACTACCAGGTGGAGATAAACTCCCTGACGCAGCGCACGGTGGAAAGCCTGCCGCTGAACGGTATCGGCCTGATTGATTTGACCTTTGATGAGCCGCTGGTGCTGGATAAATACCAGCAAAACCCGGTCACCGGCGGGCTGATTTTCATCGATCGCCTGACCAACGTCACCGTTGGTGCCGGGATGGTGCGCGAGCCGCAGGCAGAGGTGTATCAGGAGCCTTCGGCCTTCAGCGCGTTTGAACTTGAACTGAATGCGCTGGTGCGTCGTCACTTCCCGCACTGGGGCGCGCGCGATTTGCTGGGAGGCAAATAATGGCCGGGCACGACGAGAACGTCGTCTGGCACGCTCATCCGGTGACGCAGCAGCAGCGTGAACGGCTCCATAAGCACCGCGGAGCCGTGCTGTGGTTCACCGGCCTGTCCGGCTCGGGTAAGTCCACCGTGGCCGGTGCGCTGGAGGAGGCGCTGCATAAGCTCGGCGTGAGCACCTATCTTCTCGACGGTGACAACGTGCGTCACGGCCTGTGCAGCGATTTGGGTTTCAGTGATGCAGACCGCAAAGAGAATATTCGCCGCGTGGGCGAGGTTGCCAGTCTGATGGTTGATGCGGGTCTCGTCGTGCTGACGGCGTTTATCTCTCCGCATCGCGCTGAACGCCAGATGGTAAGGGATCGCGTTGGGGCAGGGCGCTTTATCGAGGTGTTTGTCGATACGCCGCTGGCCATTTGCGAGGCGCGCGATCCTAAGGGCCTGTATAAGAAAGCCCGCTCCGGCGAGCTTAAGAATTTCACCGGGATTGATTCAGCATATGAATCCCCGGAGGCCCCTGAAATTCACCTGGACGGCGAACAATTGGTAACAAATTTGATTGCGCAATTATTAGACCTGCTGCGCCGTGACGATATTATCTAATCCTGAACAGCATCGGGTGCGCTCCTGCGCCCGGTCCGTTAGGCCACTGGATTCGTTATGCGCAACAGCTCGAACATTGTTATCTCACAGGCTGACCCCAGCCCGTCCGCCGACGAAACCACCTGGTCACTGCCAGGGGCTTTCATCGGCTTTTTGTCGTGGCTGCTTGCCCTCGGCATTCCGTTCCTGGTGTATGGCCCTAACACGCTGTTTTTCTTCCTTTATACCTGGCCTTTCTTCCTCGCATTAATGCCTGTTGCCGTCGTGGTCGGCATCGCGCTCCATTCGCTGGCGCGCGGGCGGCTGCATTACAGCTGCCTTGCCACTCTGCTGACGGTGGCGCTGATGTTTGGCGTCTTATTCATGTGGCTTATGGGTTAGCCCGCCGTCGGGGATGCAAACTCGCGGCTTTCTGACGTTCAGATTTAAGCTAAACCTCCCGCGAACGCGCATGTCGGCGCGATCTGTGATAAATTCTGCCGCAAATTCGCGGCTTGCCGGGCAACCGAGTGGAGTCCGACATAAAGTTGTGGGATGATTGTGCCGTTTTTCAGGGGGCTGGATGGGTAAACTAACGCTGCTATTGCTGGCCTTGCTGGTCTGGCTGCAATATTCGCTGTGGTTCGGAAAAAACGGCGTACATGACTACACGCGGGTCAATGAAGACGTGGCTGCACAGCAGGCGACCAACGCCAGGCTGAAGGCGCGTAACGATCAGCTGTTTGCTGAAATTGACGACCTTAACGGCGGCCAGGAGGCCATCGAAGAGCGCGCGCGCAACGAATTGAGCATGACCAAACCGGGTGAGACGTTCTACCGTCTGGTACCTGATACCTCAAAGCGCGCCACCAATAGCGCTGGGCAAAACAATCGATAATCAAACGTAAGTGATTCTCATGGCAGACTCCTTCCCGGACGTGATTGCCGTGGTGCCGGCAGCCGGAATCGGCAGCCGCATGCAAACGGAATGTCCAAAGCAGTATCTGAAAATCGGTGATAAAACCATTCTTGAACATGCCGTCGCGAGCCTGCTGGCTCATCCGCGAGTGGGGCATGTCATCATCGCTATCAGCCCAGTTGATGCCTGGTTCTCGGCCCTGCCTCTGGCCTGCGACCCGCGAATTTCCGTGGTCAACGGCGGCGGACAGAGGGCTGATTCAGTTTTAGCTGGCCTTCAGGCCGCCGGCGAAGCCCGCTGGGTGCTGGTACACGATGCGGCCCGTCCTTGCCTGCATCAGGATGATTTAGCGCGCCTGCTGGCGATGACCGAAACCAGCAAAGTTGGCGGCATTCTGGCCGCGCCGGTGCGCGACACCATGAAGCGCGGCGAGCCGGGCAAACCTCTGATTGCTCATACCGTCGAGCGCGAAGACCTCTGGCACGCGCTGACCCCCCAGCTTTTCCCCCTCGAACTCCTGCGGAGCTGTCTGCTGCGCGCCCTGGACGAAGGGGCCACCATCACCGATGAAGCCTCGGCGCTCGAATATTGTGGCTTCCATCCGGAATTAATTAGCGCCCGCGCCGATAATATAAAAGTGACCCGCCCTGAAGATCTGGCGCTGGCGGAGTTCTACCTCACGCGGTTAACCCAAACGGAGAGATTTTAATGCGTATCGGACATGGTTTTGACGTACACGCTTTTGGCGGTGAAGGCCCAATCATTATTGGCGGCGTGCGCGTACCGTTCGAAAAAGGGCTGCTGGCCCACTCTGACGGCGACGTTGCGCTGCACGCGCTGACGGATGCGCTGCTCGGCGCGGCGGCGCTCGGTGATATCGGCAAACTGTTCCCGGATACCGACGCGGCCTATAAAGGCGCGGACAGCCGCGAACTTCTGCGTGAGGCGTGGCGGCGTATTCAGGCTAAAGGCTTTACGTTGGGCAACGTGGACGTGACGATTATTGCCCAGGCGCCAAAAATGGCTCCGCACATTCCGCAGATGCGCGTGTTTATTGCCGAAGACCTCGGCTGCCATATGGACGATGTGAACGTGAAAGCGACGACGACCGAGAAGCTCGGTTTTACCGGGCGCGGCGAAGGTATCGCCTGTGAAGCGGTCGCATTACTGCATAAAAAGGCGAGCGCGTAATGGATATGCAAAACCTGACCTGGCTGCACGGCAAGCCGGAAGGGACCGGGTTGATCAAAGCCAATCCGGAAGATTTTGTGGTTATCGAAGATCTCGGCTTTGGCCCGGACGGCGACGGCGAGCATCTGCTGCTGAGAATTCTGAAAAAGGGCTGCAATACGCGGTTTGTTGCTGACGCCCTCGCAAAATTCCTTAAAGTACACGCCCGTGAGGTGAGTTTTGCCGGGCAGAAGGACAAACACGCCGTCACCGAACAGTGGTTCTGCGTGCGTCTGCCGGGCAAAGAAATGCCGGATATGAGCGCTTTCCAGCTCGAAGGCTGCGAAGTGCTGGAATATGCTCGTCACCGCCGTAAACTTCGGCTGGGTGCGCTGAAGGGGAATAATTTCACTCTTGTGCTGCGCGAAGTCAGCGGCCGTGAAGAGCTGGAAACTCGTCTTAACGCGATACTGCGCGACGGCGTGCCCAACTATTTCGGCAGCCAGCGCTTTGGCCTGGGGGGAAACAACCTGAACCAGGCGCGGCGCTGGGCGCAAACTAACGCTCCGATTCGCGATCGCAATAAGCGCAGTTTTTATTTGTCTGCGGCCCGCAGCGCGTTGTTTAATCAAATTGTTAGCCTTAGACTGAAAAAACCAGACTTTAATCAAGTTGTTGATGGCGATGCGCTACAATTGGCAGGACGCGGAAGCTGGTTTGTAGCGACCGCAGAAGAACTCCCCGAGCTGCAACAGCGTGTTGACGGCGGCGAGCTGCTGATTACGGCTCCGCTGCCGGGCGATGGCGCGTGGGGAACGCAGAACGGCGCGCTGGAATTCGAACGGCTCTGCGTTGAGCAAGAAACTGATTTACAGGCTTTATTGGTGCGCGAACGCGTTGAGGCCGCTCGCCGCGCCATGCTGGTAAAACCAGAAGAATTACGCTGGAACTGGTGGGATGATGTGACGGTTGAGGTGAGCTTCAGGCTGCCCGCCGGGAGCTTCGCCACCAGTGTGGTAAGGGAACTAATGAACACGCCGGGTGACTATGCGAATATTGCTGAGTAACGATGACGGGATCCATGCGCCGGGCATTCAGGCGCTGGCTAAAGCGCTGCGTGAATTTGCGGAGGTGCAGGTTGTGGCCCCCGACAGGAACCGCAGCGGTGCATCGAACTCGCTGACGCTTGAATCCTCTTTGCGCACGTTTACCTTGCCTAACGGCGATATTTCCGTGCAGATGGGCACGCCAACGGACTGCGTCTATCTTGGCGTCAACGCCCTGATGCGTCCGCGTCCGGACGTCGTTGTCGCCGGCATAAACGCAGGCCCGAATCTGGGCGACGACGTTATTTATTCCGGCACCGTGGCCGCCGCGATGGAAGGTCGCCATTTGGGCTTTCCTGCCTTAGCCGTTTCGCTAAATGGCTATAAGCACTACGACACCGCCGCCGCGATTACCTGTTCTATCCTGCGCGCTTTATCGCGCGAGCCTCTGCGCACCGGGCGTATTCTCAATATAAACGTGCCTGATTTACCGCTCGACGAAATCAAAGGGATTCGCGTCACGCGCTGCGGCAGCCGCCATCCTGCGGATAAAGTTATTCCACAGGAAGATCCTCGTGGTAATACGCTGTACTGGATTGGCCCGCCGGGCGATAAATTCGATGCTGGCCCGGATACTGATTTTGCCGCCGTGGATGAAGGCTATGTATCGGTGACTCCATTACACGTCGATTTGACCGCGCACGGCGCGCACGACGTGGTCAGCAGCTGGTTAACCAAAGCCGGAGTCGCTGAGCAATGGTAAGCAAGCGCGTGGAATCCCTTCTCAATCAGCTTCGTGCCCAGGGCATTAAGGACGAACAGGTTCTGGATGCCATCGCGCAGGTGCCGCGGGAAAAATTCGTCGACGAAGCGTTCGAACACAAGGCCTGGGAAAATACGGCGCTGCCGATTGGCTCGGGCCAGACTATTTCGCAGCCTTACATGGTTGCGCGCATGACCGAGCTGCTCGAACTGACGCACGAGTCGAGAGTGCTGGAGATTGGCACCGGCTCGGGTTATCAGACGGCGATTCTTGCCCATCTGGTGCACCACGTCTGCTCGGTCGAGCGTATTAAAGGGCTGCAATGGCACGCAAGACGTCGCCTGAAGCAGCTCGATCTGCATAATATTTCTACCCGCCACGGTGATGGCTGGCAGGGCTGGCATGCCCGAGCGCCATTTGACGCTATCATTGTAACGGCGGCCCCGCCTGAAATCCCAACTGCGCTTCTGGCCCAGTTGGATGAAGGCGGAATTCTGGTGCTTCCGGTAGGCGACGATCGTCAGTTTTTAAAACGCGTTCGCCGTCACGGGGGCGAATTCATTATTGATACGGTAGAAGCCGTTCGTTTTGTACCCTTAGTCAAGGGCGAGCTGGCATAACCTGGATATTTCCTGTTTTCTTATCAGGGCATTGGCGTAACTTAGCCAGCGCAAATTCTGCCGTATTTCATAAGCATGTGGTTGTTTTCATTTTTGGGGGATACATGAGCGCGGGAAGCCCAACTTTTACTTTACGTCGCATAGCGGCGTTATCGCTGGTGAGCCTGTGGCTGGCCGGCTGTAGCAATAACGAGACTCAGGCGCCCATCAGCTCGGTCGGTGGCAACAACAATTCTGGCGGCAGTTCTTCCGGCGGGATGCTCATTTCGCCGCCGCCACAGCTGTCTACGCCGGCCCAGACCCCGCAGATTCAACCTGTACAGCAGCCTGCAATTCAGCCGATGCAAACTCAGCCGGTGCAGCAGCCGATCGTACAGTCCGAACCTGTACAAACCGAAAATGGCCGTATCGTTTATAACCGCAAGTATGGGAATATTCCTAAAGGTAGCTACGCGGGCGGCAGCACTTATACCGTTAAACGCGGCGACACGCTCTTCTATATCGCATGGATAACCGGCAACGATTTCCGTGACCTTGCGCAGCGCAACAATGTCCCGGCTCCGTATGGCCTGGAGGTCGGTCAGACGCTGCAGGTTGGCAATGCTTCAGGCACGCCAATCACCGGTGGAAACGCGGTTACCGCGGCGGATGCGAGTGCGCAAGGAGTGACCAGTCCGGCTGCGCAAAATCCAAGCGCAGTGGTTGCTTCTAAACCTACAATTACGTATTCTGAAGACTCAGGTGAACAGAGTGCTAACAAAATGTTGCCGAATAATAAAGGTACTGCGACGGTTGTCACAGCACCGGTTACGGCACCTGTGGTTAGCTCTTCCTCTACCGTAGCAACCGCCAGCAGCACGTCCGATAGCGCGCCAATTTCAACCTGGCGCTGGCCGACTGACGGCAAGATCATCGAAAACTTCTCTGCTACCGAAGGTGGCAATAAAGGGATCGATATCGCGGGCAGTAAAGGACAGGCAATTATCGCGACGGCTTCTGGCCGCGTGGTCTATGCCGGTAACGCACTGCGCGGCTACGGTAATCTAATCATCATAAAACACAACGATGATTACCTGAGTGCCTACGCCCATAACGATACAATGCTGGTCCGGGAACAACAAGAAATCACGGCGGGGCAGAAGATAGCTACCATGGGTAGCACCGGAACCAGTTCAACAAGATTGCATTTTGAAATTCGTTACAAGGGGAAATCCGTAAACCCGCTGCGTTATTTACCGCAGCGATAAACCGGCAAAGCACGCAAGCTTAGGTGTTTTGCCCAGGGATCACGGGTAGGAGCCACCTTATGAGTCAGAATACGCTGAAAGTTAATGATTTAACCGAAGATGCGGAATTTGATGAGAACGGAGTTGAGGCTTTTGATGAAAAAGCCCTTGTAGAAGAGGAGCCCAGTGATAACGACATTGCCGAAGAGGAGCTGTTGTCACAGGGAGCCACCCAGCGTGTGTTGGACGCGACTCAGCTTTATCTTGGGGAGATCGGCTATTCCCCATTATTAACAGCCGAAGAAGAGGTTTATTTTGCACGCCGCGCTCTGCGTGGTGATGTTGCCTCCCGCCGTCGCATGATTGAAAGTAACCTGCGTCTGGTGGTGAAGATTGCTCGCCGCTACAGCAATCGCGGTCTGGCGCTGCTGGACCTGATTGAAGAGGGCAATCTGGGGCTGATTCGTGCGGTAGAGAAGTTTGACCCAGAGCGTGGGTTCCGTTTCTCAACGTACGCAACCTGGTGGATTCGTCAGACCATCGAACGGGCAATCATGAACCAAACCCGTACGATTCGCCTGCCGATTCACATTGTGAAAGAGCTGAACGTTTATCTGCGTACCGCTCGTGAGCTCTCCCACAAGCTTGACCATGAGCCAAGCGCGGAAGAGATTGCTGAGCAGCTGGATAAGCCCGTTGACGATGTCAGCCGTATGCTGCGTCTCAACGAACGCATTACCTCAGTCGATACCCCGCTGGGCGGCGACTCAGAGAAAGCGTTGCTGGACATTCTGGCGGATGAGAAAGACAACGGCCCGGAAGACACCACGCAAGACGATGATATGAAACAAAGCATCGTGAAGTGGCTGTTTGAACTGAACGCTAAGCAGCGTGAAGTGCTGGCTCGTCGTTTTGGTCTGCTGGGTTATGAAGCTGCGACACTGGAAGATGTGGGCCGTGAAATCGGTCTGACTCGTGAACGTGTTCGTCAGATTCAGGTTGAAGGCCTGCGCCGTCTGCGTGAAATTTTGCAGACTCAGGGGCTGAATATCGAAGCGCTGTTCCGCGAATAGGCAACTCTTCAAATAAAAAAGCGGTGACTAAGGTCGCCGCTTTTTTTATGCCTGCAATCCGGGCCCGCTTTTTTAGGAAAAAAGGCCCGGGCTGAAAACTAAACCAGACTCTTCAGACGGTAAATCCACTCCAGCGCCTGGCGCGGCGACAGCGAGTCGGGATCTAAGGCTTCAAGAGCTTCCACCGCCGGCGAAGTCTCTTCCGCTACGGAGAGCAGCGACATCTGCGTCCCGTCAACCTGGATAGCCGCCGTATTATTCGACAGCGTTTCCAGCTCGCGCAGCTTCTGACGCGCCCGCTTGATGACGTCTTTCGGCACGCCAGCCAGCGCGGCAACGGCCAGGCCATAGCTTTTGCTCGCCGCGCCGTCCTGCACGCTGTGCATAAAGGCGATGGTATCGCCGTGCTCCAGCGCATCCAGATGAACGTTCGCCACGCCTTCCATTTTCTCCGGCAGCGTTGTCAGCTCAAAATAATGGGTGGCAAACAGCGTCATGGCTTTGATGCGGTTGGCCAGGTTCTCGGCGCAGGCCCAGGCCAGCGACAGGCCGTCATAGGTTGACGTTCCACGACCAATCTCGTCCATCAGCACCAGGCTGTGCTCCGTGGCGTTATGCAGGATGTTGGCCGTTTCGGTCATCTCCACCATAAAGGTTGAGCGCCCTGACGCCAGGTCATCCGCCGCGCCCACGCGGGTGAATATACGGTCGATCGGGCCGATCTCCGCCTGCTGGGCCGGTACAAAGCTGCCGATATAGGCGAGCAGCGCGATTAGCGCAGACTGGCGCATATAGGTACTTTTACCACCCATGTTCGGACCGGTGATAATCAGCATGCGGCGCTGCGGCGAGAGATTCAGCGGGTTGGCGATAAACGGTTCGCTCAGCACCTTTTCAACCACCGGATGACGGCCACCCACGACCTTAATGCCCGGCTTGTCGGTGAGCTGCGGGCAGCTGTAGTTCAGGCTGTAAGCGCGTTCGGCGAGGTTAACCAGCACGTCCAGCTCCGCCAGCGCGGTAGCGCTCTGTTGCAAAGCTTCCAGATGCGGCAGCAGCATATCGAACAGCTGGTCGTACAGCTGTTTTTCCAGCGCCAGCGCCTTGCCTTTGGAAGTGAGCACTTTATCTTCGTACTCTTTCAGCTCGGGGATAATGTAGCGCTCGGCGTTTTTCAGCGTCTGACGGCGCACGTAATGAATTGGCGCATGGTGGCTTTGCCCACGGCTGATCTGAATAAAATAGCCGTGAACGGCGTTATAGCCGACCTTCAGCGTATCCAGACCCAGCCGCTCGCGCTCGCGGATTTCCAGCTTATCGAGATAATCCGTAGCCCCGTCGGCTAACGCGCGCCACTCGTCCAGCTCTTCATTGTAGCCTGGTGCAATCACGCCGCCGTCGCGAACCAGCACCGGTGGCGATTCAATCACCGCCCGTTCCAGCAGCTCGCGCAGTTCGGTGAATTCGCCCATGTTTTCACGCAGCGTCTGAACATAGTCGGTTGGCACCTCGGCCAGCATCTGGCGCAGTTCCGGCAGCTGCTGGAAGGCGTAACGCATGCGTGCTAAATCACGCGGGCGAGCGGTGCGCAGCGCCAGGCGGGCAAGAATTCGTTCCAGATCGCCAACCTGGCGCAGCACGGGCTGAATCTCAGCCGTACGATCCTGTAAGGCGGCAATAGTGCTCTGGCGCTTTTTCAGCACGTCGACGTTGCGGATCGGCATGTGCAGCCAACGCTTGAGCATGCGGCTGCCCATCGGCGTTACCGTGCAGTCGAGCACCGAGGCCAGCGTGTTTTCGAAGCCGCCAGCCAGGTTCTGGGTAATCTCAAGGTTTCGGCGCGTGGCCGCATCCATAATGATGCTGTCCTGCTGCCTGTCCATGGTGACGGAGCGAATATGCGGCAGGGAAGTGCGCTGGGTATCTTTGACGTATTGCAGCAGGCAGCCCGCAGCACACAGAGCGTGATGGGCGTTTTCAACGCCGAAGCCGGTCAGGTCACGCGTGCCGAACTGCATATTTAGCTGCTGGCGGGCCGTTTCGATTTCGAACTCCCACAGCGGACGGCGGCGCAGGCCGCGGCGGCCCTCAATCAGGCGCGTTTCGGCAAAATCTTCGGCGTACAGCAGTTCGGCAGGATTAGTGCGCTGTAGCTCGGCCGCCATCGTTTCGGCATCTTCCGGTTCGCTGAGGCGGAAACGGCCTGAGCTGATGTCCAGCGTCGCATAGCCAAAACCTTTGCTGTCCTGCCAGATGGCCGCCAGCAGGTTGTCCTGGCGTTCCTGAAGCAGCGCTTCGTCACTGATCGTGCCGGGCGTCACGATGCGCACAACTTTGCGCTCAACCGGCCCTTTGCTGGTTGCCGGGTCGCCGATCTGCTCACAGATCGCGGCGGATTCACCTAGGTTCACCAGCTTAGCCAGATAGTTTTCCACCGCATGATGCGGCACGCCCGCCATTGGAATCGGCTCGCCTGCGGAAGCGCCGCGCTTGGTCAGCGAAATATCCAGCAGCTGCGAGGCGCGTTTCGCATCGTCATAAAACAGTTCGTAGAAATCGCCCATCCGGTAAAAAAGCAGGATCTCAGGATGCTGCGCTTTCAGGCGCAGATACTGCTGCATCATGGGCGTGTGGGAATCTAAATTTTCCGTAGTAGCCATTTGATTTTGTTAACCAACTTCGTGAAAAAATTAAGAAACGTTCCAGCTTTTGTGGGCAGGATCGACAATGACGCAAAGCGTATCACAATGGGGCAGGCCGTTAACATCTTATCGAATGCTATGCGAGATAGATCGGAATCCAACCCTCGGCCACCAGCAACGGGGGATTTTCCCCCGCGCACTGACGCCGCGTTTTCAGAAACTCGCCATAAAGTAGCTTCACGAAAACAAGAACCTTTAAGGAATGGCTATGAAAAATATGAAAACGAGTCTGTGCCTGCTTGCTCTTTGCCTGGGTGCAGCCCTACAGGTTAACGCCGCACCAATAGCCAGCGGCTGCGATGTCGCTGGGCTGGCAACCTGCCCGGCCCCGCAGGACAGCAAGTTGCCGGACGTTAAAGATATGCTGACCTGGAACCAGCCGCAGCGCGTGGTGGGTTTCCGCAACGACTATCGTTCTTATACGGGCGACGTTTTCAAAGCGGGTCAGGCTGTCCCAATCCCGCACGCGGCGCAGGATTTATCCGCGGTGAGCTATCAGTACGAGGGGAAAACCTACGCGCTGAACGACTATCTACAGCGCAACAGCGTGACCGGCATGATGGTGATTAAAGACGGGAAAATCGTCTGGGATTACTATGGCCAGGGCAATACAAAAACGACGCTGTGGACCTCGCGATCCGTAGGTAAATCCGTGGTTTCCACGCTGGTTGGCGTCGCGCTCAAAGAAGGGAAAATCACTTCTCTCGACGATGAAATTGTTAAATACAATCCTGACGTTCGCGGCACGGCCTGGGAACACGTCACCGTGCGTCAGCTTCTCCAGCACACCTCCGGCGTGACCTGGGATGAAGATTACACCAACCCCAAATCTGACTTTGCCCGGCTCACCCGATGCGAGGCGAACGCGGATACCTATAGCTGCGTGAACAAGCTGGTGAACGACCCGCACCGCACGGCCTATGCGAAGCCGGGCCAGACCTGGTCATACTCCTCCGGCGGCGCATGGCTGCTGGGCGATACGCTGGAGAAAGCCACCGGCAAATCTCTGGCGCAGAACCTGCAGGAAAAAATCTGGCAGCCGTACGGCATGGTTCATGACGGCGTCTGGCATAGCTATCTGAAGGGCAAGCACGACGTTGGCGCGCACGGCTTTAACGCCACGCTCGAAGACTGGGGCAAGTTTGGTCTGTTTATCATGAATAACGGCGTGCTGCCGGATGGGACAAAAATGCTGCCGGATAGCTGGGTGCAGGACGCCCGTACCTGGAATAAAGCGGAGAAATCCGTCAGCGCCGCTCACCCGGACGGCAGCTACGGTTACCAGTGGTGGAACAACAGCGTACCGGCGAACGTAGGTGACGTAGCGCCGAAGCACGGTCTGGAAAGCAAAGAGACGATGTGGGCGCTCGGCATCTTCGGGCAGATGATCGTGGTTAATCCACAGGAGAAGCTGGTCATCGTGCAGTGGTCAACCTGGCCGAAAGCCGAGCCGTCCTTCAGCGCGCAGCCGCTTGAGGCCTCGCTGATGTTCAACGCCATCGCCAATAAACTCGCCAAGTAGCCGCTTGATAACCAGCCCGCCCCTGAGCCTTCTCGGGCGGGTTTCCGCCCCGCCAGTTACCCTTATGCAGATTTTGATTTACCATAAGGAAATACCTTTTCCTCGTCAGACATACGGACATCCCAACCCATGCGCTATTCAGCCGCGTTATTGCCCATTCTTGTGTTGCTATCTGCCTGTAGCAGCAAGCCAAAAACCAACACGCAGCAAACATCCGGCACGCCGTCCGGGGGCTTTTTGCTCCAGCCGCAGCACGATGTTTTTATGCAGAGCGGAGATTTTGCCTACAATCCGGAGGCTGAGAAGTTCATCGATAAGATGGTCAGCGAGCACGGGTTTGATCGCCAGCAGCTTCACGAAGTGCTGTCGCAGGCGAAAAAGCTGAACTATGTGCTGCGCCTGATGGATCAGCAGGCCCCGACCACCGCGCCGCCTCCGGGCCCAAACGGCGCATGGCTGCGCTATCGCGGGAAGTTTATTACCCCGGACAACGTGCAAAACGGCGTGGCTTTCTGGAATCAGCATGAAGACGCGCTGAAACGCGCCTATCGGGTATACGGCGTGCCGCCAGAAATCATTGTCGGCATTATCGGCGTGGAAACGCGCTGGGGCCGCGTGATGGGCAAGACTCGTATTATCGACGCGCTGTCTACGCTGGCGTTTGCCTACCCGCGTCGCGCGCAGTATTTTGCCGGGGAGCTGGAGACCTTCCTGATTATGGCCCGCAACGAAGGCGACGATCCGCTGGCGCTGAAGGGATCGTTCGCCGGCGCGATGGGCTACGGACAGTTTATGCCTTCTTCCTTTAAAGAGTACGCGGTTGATTTCAACGGTGACGGGCACGTCAACCTGTGGGATCCGGAAGATGCCATCGGCAGCGTGGCGAACTACTTCAAGGGCCACGGCTGGGTGAAAGGGGACGTCGTTGCGGTTCCGGCCAATGGCCAGGTGCCAGGGTTGGCGAACGGCTTCAACACGAAATACTCCGTTTCCGCGCTGGCGCAGTCCGGCCTGAGCCCGACTGCGTCGCTGGGGGATCATCAGGAGGCCAGCCTGCTGCGTCTGGATATGGGCGATCGCTACCAGTACTGGTACGGTCTACCGAACTTCTATGCCATCACGCGCTATAACCACAGTACGCACTATGCGATGGCCGTCTGGCAGCTTGGCCAGTCGGTTGCGCTGGCGCGGGTACAGTAGCTGGCAGCAGGAGAGGGCGGCCAGCTATGCTCGCCCTCTTCCCGGATTGACTCCCCCTGAACGGGGGGAGGATGAAAGTTCACTTAACCCGCGAATGTCCCCACTCGCGCATGCGCTGGAACAGCACGAACAGCCCCGGAATAAACACAATCCCAACGACCGTCGCCACCAGCATTCCGCTGAATACCGTGATGCCGATAATCTGCCGGCTGTGAGCCCCCGCGCCGCTGGCCAGCATCATAGGCAGCACGCCGAGGATGAACGAAACCGCCGTCATCATCACCGCCCGGAAGCGACGTGTTGCGCCCTGGCGCGCGGCCTCATTGATGGACAGGCCCTGCTCGCGCAGCGTGCGTGCAAACTCAACGATCAGAATGGCATTCTTCGCCGCCAGCGCAATCAGCAGCACCAGCCCGATTTGTACATACACATCGTTGGCAAAGCCCGCCCACCACAGCCACAGCAGCGCCCCACCGAGGGCAAAGAGAACCGAGAGCATTACGCTGCCGGGCAGGGTCCAGCTTTCGTACTGCGCCACCAGAAATAGCCAGGCCATAACCACCGCCGCCAGCACTATCCAGATAGCCTGGCTGCCGGTCTGCTGTTCCTGCCAGGAAAGCCCGCTCCACGCGTAGCCGTAGCCTTCCGGCAGATTCTCATCCAGCAGCTGGCCCATCGCGGCCATTGCCGTGCTGCTGCTGACGCCTTCGGCCGCCGAGCCGCTAATGGCCACCGACGGGAACTGATTGTACTGCTGGAGGAAAGGCGCGCCGACGGCTGGCGTGACGGTCACCAGATTACTCAACCGCACCCGCTCGCCGTTATCGCTGCGCACGTACAGGTCGCTGATTTGCTCGGCCCGCTCGCGCCAGCTCATTTCGTTTTGCACCACGACGTGATAAACGCGGTTGTTGACCGTGAAATCACCCGCGCGGGTGCCGCCAAATGCCGTTTGCAGGCTGCTGAAAATACGCGAAACGGGGACGCCAAGCAGCGCGGCGCGATCGCGGTCGACGTTCAGCGTTAGCTGCGGCACCGTGCTGCTCCAGGTGGTGAACACCGCCCGCAGCTGCGGATGCTGATTAGCTTTGGCGAGTATCGCCCTTGTGGTTTGCTCCAGCTCAGCCGGGGTTTGCCCTGCCTGAGCCTGCAGGCGCAGGTCGAAGCCCGAAGCGTTCCCCAAACCGGGAAGCGTCGGCGGTGCGAAGGCCATCATCGTCGCCCCCGGAATCTGCGCTAACCGCTGCTGAATTTGCGCCATCACCGGCTCGAGGGGCGGGCGGTCTTTCCACGGCTTAAGCATCACCGACATGAAGCCGCCGTTGGAGGCGCTGGTGCCGTTGAGGATATTAAAGCCCGAAACCATGATGACGTCCGCCACCGCCGGGTTTTCGACAATAAGCCGGCGCGCCTGCTCCATAATGATTTCAGTGCGCTCCAGCGAAGCCGCATCGGGCAGCTGCACGTTGGCAAAGAAGTAGCCCTGATCCTCCTGCGGCAGGAAGCCTTTCGGCATGCCGCTGAAGCTGAAGACGACGAGCGCGGCGGCGGCAAAGGTGGCGCCCAGCGCAATCCAGGGACGGCGGTTGAGTCTGGCAATCAGCGAGCCGTAGCCGTTGCGTACTTTATCCAGCGCCAGATTAAAGGCGCGGAAAACCGCTGAGGCCGTTGCTTTGCGCGGGCGCAGCAGCATGGCGCACAGGGCGGGCGTTAGCGTCAGGGCAACAAGGCTCGACAGCGCGACGGCGGCGGAAAGCGTTACCGCGAACTGGCGGTAGAGTTCCCCGACAATGCCCGGCAGCATGGCGACCGGAATAAATACCGCCAGCAGCACCAGCGTGGTGGCGATAATGGGCCCGGCGATCTGCCGCATGGCTTTCGCCGTGGCGGCAAAGCGATCTAATCCTTCGGCCATCAGCGCTTCAACGTTCTCCACGACGACGATCGCATCGTCCACGACCATCGTCAGCGCCAGAATAATGGCGAATAAACTGAGCGTATTGGCGGAGTAGCCGAGCAGGTAGAGCACGGCAAAAGTGCCAATGAGCGAAACGGGGATTGCCATCGCCACGATGAAGGTCGCCCGCCAGCTTTGCAGGAAAAGCGAAACGATCAGCACGACAACCAGCAGGGTTAAGGCGAGCGAGCTGCCGATTTCTTTGATCGTGGCGGCGACAAAGTCGGTCGAGTCAAATTTCACCTCGTAGGTCAGATCCTCGGGGAAGCGTTGCTTGAGCCTTTCCAGCTCCGTTCTGACTGATTTGGAGACGGTGAGCGCGTTGGCGGTCGGCGTCGGATAGATAACCAGATAGGCGGATTCGGTGCCGTTCAGACGGGCGCTGGACTGGTAGCTGCGCGCGCCCAGCTCGATGGTGGCGACGTCCCCGAGACGCACCAGCTGCCCGCTGTCGCTGCTGCGGACAATCGTATTGCGAAACTCTTCCGCCGTGTTCAGGCGGCCCAGGCCATTGATGGTGAGCGTCTGCTGCTGGCCGTTAAATACCGGCGGCGTGCCGATTTGCCCGGCGGCACCCTGTACGTTCTGCTGGCGCAACGTCTGGTTGATATCTTCCGCAGTGACGTCCAGCGCGTTCATCCGATCCGGACGTAGCCAGATGCGCATGCTGTAATCCCTCGCGCCAAACATCTGCACCTGGCCGACGCCCGGCAGGCGAGCCAGCGCATCGCGGACGTGCGTGCTGGCATAGTTGCTAATAAACAACGAATCGTGAGTTTGATTTGGCGAGAACAGGCTGGCGCCTAATAATAAATTCGTGGCGCGTTTGCGAACCTGTACGCCCAGCGTCTGAACTTCAACGGGCAGCTGCGCGGTGGCCTGAGCGACGCGGTTTTGCACGTCAATTGCCGCGAGATCCGCATCGGTTCCGGCTGCGAAGGTGATGGTCAGGGAATAGTTGCCGTCATCCGAGCTGGTGGATTCCATGTACAGCATGTGGTCCACGCCGTTGATTTGGGTTTCCAGCGGGGCGGCGATAGCTTCGGCGACGTCTCCGGCGCTGGCGCCGGGGTAAGAGGCGCTGACGTTAATAACCGGCGGAGTAATTTGCGGGTACTGCGCCACGGGAATCATCTTCAGCGCAATCGCACCCAGAATGGTGATTGCCAGCGCGATGACCATTGCAAAGCGCGGGCGTTTAAGGAAGAAATTCAGCATAGTTTCCCCGCTAGCCGCCGATCACGTTGACGCTGGCGCCGGGGCGTAGGCGCTGGATGCCTTCAACGACCACTCGTTCGTTGGCCTTTAGCCCGCTGGCCACGCGGTAATGCCTGTCGGCCTGCGCGCCAGGCTCGAAGCGGCGCTGCTCGACTTTGTTATCGCTGCCGACCACCCAGGTGTAAAAGCCCTGGCTGTCCTGAACCACCGCGGCGGCAGGAATAAGCAGCGCCGGAGCGCTGATTAAAGGGCGCAGGTAGATGGCAATGCTGCCACCGGGAAGCAGGCGCTGCTGAGGGTTAGCAAATTCGCCGCGCAGCGTTACGCTACCGGTTCGCGAGTCGATGCGGTTATCAATCGACACCAGCGTGCCGGCTACGCGCTGACCTTCCAGCTCAACTTCCGGCACCCAGGCTTTTTTCAGCCCGGAAATGTTCTGATGCTGTCCGGCCTTGTTAAAGAATGAGCCTTCTTCAATAGCAAAGGCTATGCGTACCGGATCGAGCTGCACGATATCCACCAGCGTGCCGCTGGCCGGGTTGACCAGGCTTCCCTGATGGAACTGGCTGTGGCCCAGGCGTCCGTTCACGGGCGAAGAGATGCGGGTATAGCTCAGCGTGATTTCGCGGGCTTCTACGCGAGCTTTGGCCTGCTCAACGGCGGCCTGCGCGACGTCGCGCTGCATCTGCGCACCGTCGAGATCGTGCTGGCTGATGGCATGCGTGTTTTGCAGGCGCTGATAGCGGTCAAGCTGCTGCTGCGTCTGGCGCAGCGAGGCCTGAGCGCTGCGAAGTTCAGCCTGCGCCAGCGAAAGGGCGGCGCGGTGCTCGGCGGCGTCCAGTTCAAACAGGAGGTCGCCCTGCTTAACCTGCTGCCCGTCGGTAAAATGGACGCGGGTAATCACGCCTTCGATGCGGCTGCGTAAATCCACCGCGTGTACGGCTTCAATACGGCCTGGCAGGCGGCGTTCGGGCGATACGCTGCTTTCGGTAATCTGCGCAACCTGCACCGGTTGGACCGGCTGGGCAAATGCGGGCCAGCCGAGGGTGACGGCAGCGGCCAGCGCTGTCAGACGAATAAAACGGTTCATGCGAATTCCTGCGGTTGATAACGGCGGCGGGGAAGAGCTTTGGCATAAGGACGTCCTTGCCCTTGAGGGGGCTATCCGGCACTGTCTTCTCTCCCCTAAGGGCGAAAGTTAAGACGAGGGGAGAATCCACTGCGGACTTTCCCCTTCGTCAGCGCGTTAGCCTTTACGGAAGCGGCGCGTAAGCGGCTTTTCGATTTCGACAATCAGGAACATCACTGCGCCAATCGCCATGGTGATGCCCCAGTAGCGCGCCGGGATCGCTTCGGTGCCAAACAGCATCTGCATGAACGGCAGGTAGACGATGGCAAGCTGGAGTGCGAGCAGCACGCCGCTCACCAGCCAGATGCCTTTGTTCGCCAGCAGGCCGCGAGTCAAAGAGAAGCCGTTGCTGACCCGGCAGTTAAGCATGTAGAACCACTGCGCGGTTACCAGCGTCTGTAGCAGCACGGTGCGGATAAACTCCGGGCTATGGCCGCGAGGCTGCATCCAGGCTTCGAGGGCGAAGGCGCTAATGGCAATCAGCGTACCCACAAAAGCCACGCGCCAGACCGCAAAGCCGTCCATGACGTGCAGCGCCGGGTTGCGCGGCGGACGGTTCATGATGTTGCGCTCGCCCGCTTCAAACGCGAGGCCGAAGGAGAGCGTGGCGGAGGTTGCCATGTTCATCCACAGAATCAGCACCGGCGTCAGCGGAATGATGTTGCCCGCCAGCAGCGCGATGACAATCAGCAGGCCCTGCGCAAGGTTGGTGGGCATGATGAACAGAATCGTTTTTTTCAGGTTGTCGTAGACGCGGCGGCCTTCTTCTACCGCGCTGGCGATAGTGGCGAAGTTATCGTCGGTCAGCACCATATCGGCGGCTTCTTTCGTGACTTCCGTGCCTTTGATGCCCATGGCGATACCGACATCAGCCTGCTTCAGCGCCGGAGCATCGTTCACGCCGTCGCCGGTCATTCCGACTATTTCGCCCTTATCCTGCAGGGCCTTAACCAGGCGAAGCTTATGCTCCGGGCTGGTGCGCGCAAAAATGTCGTATTGCACGGCGGCTTCGGCAAGCTCGGCGTCGTTCATTTTCTCCAGCTCGTATCCGGTGACGGATTTCTCGCCGTTGCCGATGCCCAGCATCTGACCGATGCTCATGGCCGTCTGCGGGTGATCGCCGGTGATCATTTTGACGCGGATCCCGGCCTGCTGGCAGGCGCGAATCGCTTCAACGGCTTCCGGCCGCGGAGGATCCATCATTCCGGCAATGCCGAGGAAAATTAAGCCTTCGTGCAAATCGCTGTGCTCGAGGCCGGTCATTTCGCCATTGGCCGGTTTGTAGGCCGCGGCTACCATACGCAGGCCTTCGCGGGCGTAGCGCGCCATCTCTTCTTCCCAGTACTGGCGGACAAACGGCTCGGTGCCTTTTTTACTCAGCTGTTTTTCGCACAGGGCGAAGATGACGTCCGGTGCACCGGTCATCAACACTTGGTGCTCGCCGTTAAGCTCGAAGTGCGCGGCCATGTATTTGTACTGCGAGTCGAACGGGATTTTGTTGACCAGACGTGTTTCCACCGCGGGCAGCTTTGCCTTCGCTGCCAGCACCTTCAGCGCGCCTTCGGTTGGGCCGCCGGTAATCGTCCAGTGACCCTGTTCGTCGCGCATCAGCTGGCTGTCGTTGCACAGGTCAATGGTGCGCAGGTAATGCTCCAGCACGCTGCCGGCTTGAATAATGACCGCGGCGTCGCTGCCGTCCTGATGGAGAGTGCCGAGCGGCTCGTAGCTGTCACCTTCGACGCGGTAGCAGGTATCGGCGGTGATCACGGCTTTAACTGTCATTTCGTTCATCGTCAGGGTGCCGGTTTTATCCGAGCAGACCACGGTCATCGCGCCCAGCGTTTCCACGGTCGGTAGCTTGCGGATAATGGCCCGCTTGCGCGCCATAGTCTGGACGCCGAGAGACAGGATGATGGAGATAATCGCCGGCAGTCCTTCCGGCACGGACGCCACGGCCAGGCTTATCAGGGAGAGCAGCAGCTCGCTAAGCGGCATATCGCGCAGCGCCAGGCTAAAGACAAACAGCGCGGCCATCATGGCGAGGATCAGCATGAAGATGGCTTTGCCGAGCTTGTCCATTTGCACCAGCAGAGGCGTGCGGTGTTTCTCAATGCCGGACATCATCTGGTTGATGTGGCCAAGTTCAGTATCCGCGCCGGTGGCGATAACTACGCCGACGCCGCTGCCCGCGCTAATCGTGGTGCCGGAAAACAGCAGGTTGGTGCGGTCGCCCAGCGAAAGCTCGCCTTCAAGCACGCTGGCGTGCTTGTCCACCACGGTAGATTCGCCGGTCAGAATGGCCTCTTCAACCCGCAGGTTATGGGCCTCAATGACGCGTAAATCCGCAGGAATACGATTCCCGGCGCGCAAAATGACGATATCGCCCGGTACCAGATCGGTGGTCGGAATGGTTTCATGGCTGCCGTCGCGCATCACAACGGCTTCGCTCGACAGCATATTGCGAATGCTTTGCAGCGACTTTTCCGCGTTGTTTTCCTGAATATGACCAATCAGCGAGTTCACTACGGCGACACCGAGGATCACCAGCGTATCAACCCAGTGGCCCATCAGCGCCGTCAGTACCGCGGCGGCAAGCAGGACATAGATCAGTACGTCATGGAAATGAGCGAGGAAGCGCAGCCAGGCAGGTTTACCTTTTTTTTCCGGCAGCGCATTCGGCCCAACCTTCGCCAGGCGCTCTTTGGCCTCGGCGTTGTTCAGCCCGCCGGGCTGACTCGACTTCTTTTCTAAGACGTCTTCCACCGACATCTGATAATACAAATTCTGTCCGCCGGGGGAGGATGCAAGGGATTTTATTTTTCCAGGGGTGGTTTTATTCAAAATAATATTTCCTTAAGAGCTGAAGCCAAATGTTTAAACTTAATTCTGCTGAGCGCTGAAAAAACGTAATGAATTATTTTTCAGAACTTCTATGTTGAAATAATTATCACCTGATGTTTGCCCACTGCGCCGGAGTTTGGTTATTCTGTTTAGGTTGTATTTAGTCTTTGAGGGGTAATGTTTTTATATTGATGATAAATAAGGATAAATTATGTTTGGTATTTATAGTGTAAAACGCCTTTTAGCCTATGTTTTAGTGGCGATAACGCTTGCCGTGATTATTGGTTTTAGCACTTATAGTTTCGTAAAATTAATGGCGTGAATTGTTCGTTGAGCGCGTTATCTTTACCTTTTTCGTTTTGTGATGACACTTATTTACATAATGCACGTAGCTCTGTTGCGATAATGTTTTTATTGCTGTCAGTTTATGAAATAAAGCGGAAGCAGAAGTTCCGCTTTATCCCTTGTTTGTTAATCAAATGTTTTAAATAAAACGGACGCTGAACTTTTATGCTCCGCTGATCGTTCGTTTTACCCGAAGTGTAAATCAGGAATTTACAATGTGCTCAATGTGTTTTATGTTATGTTATAACAAAACACAAAGAGCCGTCTTACATGCCGATTTTCCCATACAAAACCTTTTTTACCGCCGCGGTCTGGCTGCGTGCTGGCGTGGTACTGTGCGCGCTGACTTTGCTGTGGTTGGCCATCGGCTGGGCGGTTTCGCTGCCATGATTACGCTTCATGGTGTGAAGCCCGGCTATCAAAGCAGGGCGGTTACGGGCCCAATCAGCGGGACGTTTAACGTCGGGAGTATGACGGCGATGGTGGGGGCCAACGGCTCCGGTAAATCCACGCTGCTCAAAACCCTGCTTGGCTTACAGCCACCGGTGTCCGGGCACATTACTTTTTCCACTGGCTGTGCCCCGCGCACGGCCTGGCTACCGCAGCTGGCGGAAATGGACAGACAGTTTCCGGCCACGGTATATGACGTGGTGAGCATGGGAAGCTGGCCTGCACGCGGCCTGTTTTCAGGTCTTCAACGGGGCGATCGCCAGCGAATCATGGCGGCCGTGGAGCGCGTGGGGCTGGGGAAAATTCACCGCCATCCCATTGAAACGCTCTCGGGCGGGCAGTTTCAGCGCATGCTTTTTGCCCGCCTGCTCGTTCAGCAAGCTCCGCTGGTGCTGCTCGACGAGCCTTTTACCGGCGTGGACGCACAGACCAGCAGTTTCCTGATGAGCCTGATTTGTCAGATGCACGAGGCCGGGCAAACGGTGATTGCGGTGCTGCATGATAGCGAGCTGGTCAGGCGTCATTTCCCACAGGTTTTGCTGCTCGACCACGAAGGTTGCCACTGGGGAAACGCCCGAGATATTTTGCCGCGCTATCAGGTTGCCGAGCTCAATCGGGCGTTCTCCGTATGATTTATCATTTTCTTATTGAACCCTTTATCGCCTACGGCTTTATGCGTCGGGCGTTAGTCGCCTGCCTGGCACTTTCGCTGAGCACGGTTCCGCTGGGGATTTTTCTTCAGCTGCGCCGCATGAGCCTGGTGGGGGACGCGCTTTCGCACGCCATCCTGCCGGGCGTGGCGGTGGGCTACCTGCTGGCGGGTATGTCGCTGGTGGCGATGGGCGTCGGCGGCTTTGTGGCAGGCATTCTTGTTGCTCTGGTCTCCGGACTGGTCAGCGCTCGTACCAGCCTTAAAGAGGACGCGAGTTTTGCGGGCTTTTATCTCGGCTCGCTGGCGCTGGGCGTGACGCTGATTTCGCTGCGCGGCTCGAGCGTGGACCTGCTGCACCTTCTGTTTGGCTCCATTCTGGCTATCGACGGCCAGGCCACGATATTTGTCGGCGTGATAGCCAGCGTTACGCTGCTGGCTATTGCGTTGCTGTACCGGGGCCTGGTGATGGAAACCTTCGATCGCGCCTTTCTGCGGGTCAATAGCCGTATGACTCCGCATCTTCTGCACGGCGTTTTTCTGGCGCTGCTGGTGCTGAACCTTGTCGCAGGCTTTCAAATCCTCGGCACGCTGATGTCCGTGGGCCTGATGATGCTGCCCGCCGTCAGCGCCCGCTGCTGGGCAAAAACGCTGCCGGGCACGATTGGCCTCGCCGTACTGTCCGGCCTGCTTTGCGCCTGGCTTGGGCTGGTCTGGTCATTTTATGCCGCACTTCCCGCCGGGCCTGCGATTGTGCTGACGGCAAGCGGGGCCTTCTTTATCTCTATCATTTTTGGTTCGCGCAGTGGGTTAGCCCGGAGCTTATTCCGGGGAAAATTAATAACGGGTAAGGGGATTAAATGAAACGTTTTGGGATGGCTTTAAGCTTAATGCTGGCGCTTTCTGGCCAGTCGGCGCTGGCGAAAAATCTGAATGTGGTGACCAGCTTTACCGTGCTGGCGGATATGGCAAAACAGGTCGGGGGGGAACACGTCACGGTGACAAGTCTGGTAGGGCCGGATGGCGATCCGCATAGTTTTGAACCTGCGCCGAAAGACAGCGTGGCGTTGGGAAAAGCGGACGTGGTGATTGTGAGCGGGCTTGGCATGGAAGGGTGGATGGAGCGACTGGTTAGCGCGTCGGGGTTTAAAGGCAAAGTTGTGGTGGCGTCTACGGGCGTGGACACGCGCAGCATGGAAGAGGACGGCAAAACGATTACCGATCCTCACGCGTGGAACAGCGCCGAAAATGGGGCAATCTATGCCAATAACATTATGCAGGCGCTGATTGCCGCCGACCCGCAGGATGCGCCCGTGATTCGTGAATCAGGCAGGGATTACGTCACGCGGCTGAAGCTGTTAGACAGCTGGGCGAAAACGCGTTTTGCAGCCATCCCCAAAGAGCGGCGTCATGTTTTGACCAGCCACGATGCGTTTGGCTACTTTGGCAAAGCTTATGGCGTGAATTTTATGGCGCCGGTTGGCTTCTCTACCGAAGCTGAAGCCAGTGCCAGCGACGTGGCTGCATTAATTAAGCAGCTCAAAGAGAAGCACATCAAAACCTACTTTATTGAGAACCAGACTGACCCGCGTCTCGTGCAGCAAATTGCGAAAGCAAGCGGTGCGCAGCCCGGCGGTGAGCTTTACCCCGAGGCGCTTTCTGCTGCGGGTGGGCCTGCCAGCACCTATGAAATGGCGTTTAAGCATAACGTAGAGACCATCGCCAGCAGCATGAAGTAACGCTCCAGGCCAGCATTCGCTGGCCTTTTTTCACTTCTGGAAAGCACCTCGATCTTCGCGATGTAATACCCTGAAAGCGCCGTAAAGTGCTATCCTGGTGCCCGATGATATGTCTACAATCGGGGCCAGCATGACAGAGAAAACGTTACGTCAGTTAAGCCATCAGGTCGGGGAAGCGCTCGGGCAGCTAGGGGCGACCGTCACCACGGCGGAATCCTGTACCGGCGGCTGGATTGCAAAAGTGATTACCGATGTTTCGGGCAGTTCCGCCTGGTTCGAACGCGGCTTTGTTACCTACAGTAATGAAGCTAAACATCAAATGATCGGCGTCGACAGCGGTACGCTGGAAACCCATGGCGCAGTCAGCGAAGCCGTGGTGCGGGAAATGGCTCAGGGCGCGCTATACGCGGCGGCGGCAGACTATGCCGTATCAGTCAGCGGCATCGCCGGGCCCAACGGCGGCAGCGAAGAAAAACCGGTCGGCACGGTCTGGTTTGGCTTTGCTTCGAAGCAGGACGGCACGATTGCCCGTCAGCAGCTTTTTGCTGGTGACCGCGATGCGGTCAGGCGTCAGTCCACGGAATATGCCCTGCAAACCCTGTGGGAAGAATTTCTAAAAAATAAGCTTGATACTGTATGACCATACAGTATAATTGCCTCAACAAAACGTATTAAGAACGCAGCGTAGCGCATCCGCGACTCACCCTGCATGACAGGAGTAATAATGGCTATCGACGAAAACAAACAGAAGGCGTTAGCGGCAGCACTTGGCCAAATTGAAAAGCAATTCGGTAAAGGCTCCATCATGCGCCTGGGTGAAGACCGTTCCATGGACGTTGAAACGATCTCTACCGGTTCACTTTCACTGGATATCGCTCTGGGGGCCGGTGGTCTGCCAATGGGCCGTATCGTTGAAATCTACGGACCTGAATCTTCCGGTAAAACGACGCTGACTTTACAGGTTATCGCCGCCGCGCAACGTGAAGGTAAAACCTGTGCGTTTATCGATGCGGAACACGCGCTGGATCCGGTGTACGCGAAGAAACTGGGTGTTGATATCGACAACCTGCTGTGTTCACAGCCGGATACCGGTGAACAGGCGCTGGAAATCTGTGATGCGCTGGCACGCTCAGGTGCGGTAGACGTGATTGTTGTCGACTCCGTTGCGGCCCTGACGCCAAAAGCAGAAATCGAAGGCGAAATCGGTGACTCTCATATGGGCCTCGCGGCACGTATGATGAGCCAGGCAATGCGTAAGCTGGCCGGTAACCTGAAGCAGTCCAACACCATGCTTATCTTCATCAACCAGATTCGTATGAAAATTGGCGTAATGTTCGGTAACCCGGAAACCACAACCGGTGGTAACGCGCTGAAATTCTACGCTTCTGTTCGCCTCGACATTCGTCGTATCGGCGCAGTGAAAGATGGCGATAACGTTGTTGGCAGCGAAACCCGCGTGAAAGTGGTGAAGAACAAAATCGCCGCGCCGTTTAAGCAGGCTGAATTCCAGATCATGTACGGTGAAGGCATCAACTTCTATGGTGAGCTGGTTGACCTCGGCGTGAAGCACAAATTCATCGAGAAAGCGGGCGCATGGTATAGCTACAACGGTGAGAAGATTGGCCAGGGTAAAGCCAACGCCAGTAACTTCCTGAAAGAGAACAAGCCAATGTCCGCAGAGATCGAAAAGAAACTGCGTGAAATGCTGCTCAATAACCAGGATGGCACTCCGGATTTCACCGTTGACGATCACGATAAAGATACCGCTGATACCAACGAAGAGTTCTGATTTAACACAGGGGTTGCTACGGCAGCCCCTGTTCATTTCTGCTTTAGCGCAATATCCTTCCCGTATTATCCTTTTTCACAGGTTGCCTTCAATGGCTGAACAAACCCCAAAGCCGCGCCGCAGCGCCTATGCCCGTCTGCTGGATAAAGCCACTCGTATACTGGCCATGCGCGATCACAGCGAACATGAACTTCGCCGCAAGCTTTGCGCAGCGCCAACGTTTCCGGGTAGTCAAAATACCGAGCAGCCAGCTTTCACGCCCGAAGATATCGAAAAGGTTATTGCCTGGTGCTTCGAGCACCGGTTTCTTGACGATGCGCAGTTTGCTACGCGCTTTATCGCCAGCCGTGGGCGCAAAGGTTACGGTCCGCAGCGCATTCGCCAGGAGCTGAAGCAAAAAGGTATCGATCGAGAAACGTCTGAAACCGCCATGATGGCATGCGAGGTCGACTGGCAGGCTATGGCGCAAGAAATGGCCGAAAGAAAATTCGGTGAGCCTTTGCCGAGCGAGTGGAAGGAACGCGCCAAAGTGCAGCGCTTTCTCCTGTATCGTGGTTTTTTCATGGAAGATATCCAGGCGATATACCGAAATTTTTCTGATTAGCCGCATACAGATTTTACTTCCCTGGTAAGAAAACTTATCTTATTCCCACTTTTTTCCAGGTATTCTGGTCATCTCTTTAGCATCGCTGGGAGGATGTCTGGTTTACAACTCCTCGTTAGCTTGATTTCAGGATAATTATGAGCAAGAGCACCGCTGAGATCCGTCAGGCGTTTCTCGATTTTTTCCATAGTAAAGGTCACCAGGTTGTAGCGAGCAGCTCCCTGGTTCCGAACAACGATCCGACTTTGCTGTTTACCAACGCCGGGATGAACCAGTTCAAGGATGTTTTCCTGGGTCTCGACAAGCGTAATTATTCTCGTGCCACGACGTCTCAACGTTGTGTTCGCGCAGGCGGTAAGCACAACGATCTGGAAAACGTCGGTTACACCGCACGTCACCATACTTTCTTCGAAATGCTGGGCAACTTCAGCTTCGGCGACTACTTCAAACACGATGCGATCAACTTTGCCTGGGAATTGTTGACCGGCGAAAAATGGTTCAACCTGCCTAAAGATCGCCTGTGGGTTACCGTTTACGAAACCGATGACGAAGCGTTTGATATCTGGGAAAAAGAAGTCGGCGTCCCGCGCGAGCGCATTATTCGCATTGGCGATAATAAAGGTGCGGCCTACGCATCGGATAACTTCTGGCAGATGGGCGACACCGGCCCTTGCGGTCCGTGTACCGAAATTTTCTTCGATCATGGCGATCATATCTGGGGCGGCCCTCCAGGTAGCCCGGAAGAAGACGGCGACCGCTATATCGAAATTTGGAACATCGTTTTCATGCAGTTCAACCGTCAGCAGGATGGCACCATGCTGCCACTGCCAAAACCGTCGGTTGATACCGGCATGGGGCTTGAGCGTATTGCTGCCGTGCTGCAGCACGTTAACTCCAACTATGAAATCGATCTGTTCAGCAAGCTTATTCAGTCCGTAGCCAAAGTTACGGGTGCGACGGACCTGACAAGCAAATCCCTGCGCGTTATTGCCGACCACATTCGTTCCTGTGCATTCCTCGTTGCCGATGGCGTGACGCCGTCCAACGAAGGACGTGGCTATGTGCTGCGCCGCATCATTCGTCGCGCAATCCGCCATGGCAATATGCTGGGCGCAAAAGACACCTTCTTCTTTAAGCTGGTTGGCCCGCTGGTTGAAGTGATGGGTTCTGCTGGTGATGAGCTGAAACGTCAGCAGGCGCTGGTTGAGCAGGTTCTGAAAACTGAAGAAGAGCAGTTTGCCCGCACTCTGGAACGTGGGCTTGCGCTGCTGGATGAAGAGCTGGCAAACCTGAAAGGCGATACGCTGGATGGCGAAACCGCTTTCCGTCTGTATGACACCTACGGCTTCCCGGTGGATCTGACGGCGGACGTCTGCCGCGAGCGCAATCTGAAAGTTGACGAAGCTGGCTTCGAAGCCGCGATGGAAGAACAGCGCCGTCGCGCACGCGAATCGAGCGGTTTTGGCGCGGACTACAACAGTATGATCCGCGTGGATTCGGCCTCAGCCTTTAAAGGTTACGATCACCTCGACCTTAATGCGAAAGTGACCGCGCTGTTTGTTGACGGTAAAGCCGTTGAGCAGATTGAAGCGGGCCAGGAAGCGGTTGTTGTCCTGAACGAGACGCCGTTCTACGGTGAGTCCGGTGGCCAGGTCGGCGATAAAGGCGTTATCAAAGGTAACGGCATCGACTTCGCCGTCAACGACACTCAGAAATACGGCCAGGCAATTGGTCATCTCGGCAAGCTGGTCAGCGGCGTAGTCAAAGTCGGCGATAGCGTGAAAGCCGAGGTTGACGAAGAGCGCCGTGCCCGTATCCGTCTGAATCACTCAGCTACGCACCTGCTGCACGCTGCCCTGCGCCAGGTTTTGGGCACTCACGTGGCTCAGAAAGGTTCTTTGGTTAACGATAAAGGCCTGCGTTTCGACTTCTCTCATTTTGAAGCGATGAAGCCGAGCGAAGTCCGCGCCGTTGAAGATATCGTTAACGCACAAATTCGTCGCAACCTGCCAATCGAAACCCACGTGATGGATCTCGAAGCCGCCAAAGCGAAGGGCGCAATGGCGCTGTTTGGTGAGAAATATGATGACCACGTGCGCGTGCTGAGCATGGGAGATTTCTCTACCGAGCTGTGCGGTGGTACTCACGCCAGCCGCACCGGTGATATTGGCCTGTTCCGCATTGTGGCTGAATCAGGCACCGCAGCAGGCGTGCGTCGTATTGAGGCGGTGACTGGCGAAGGGGCTCTGGCTAATCTGCATGCACAGAGCGACCAGATGCACGATATTGCACAGCTGCTGAAGGGTGATAGCCAGAATTTGAACGACAAAGTACGTTCCGTTCTGGAGCGCACTCGTCAGTTGGAAAAAGAATTACAGCAGTTGAAAGAGCAGCAGGCTTCGCAGGAGAGCGCAAATCTTTCCAGCAAGGCAGTAGAAGTGAAAGGAGTCAAACTGCTGGTGAGCGAGCTAAGCAACGTTGAACCGAAGATGTTGCGTACGATGGTTGACGATCTTAAAAATCAACTGGGCTCAGCGGTCATCGTTCTGGCTACCGTAGCAGAAGGTAAGGTTTCTCTGATTGCTGGCGTTTCCAAAGATGTGACCGACCGCGTAAAAGCGGGCGAACTGGTGGGAATGGTTGCACAGCAGGTTGGTGGCAAAGGTGGCGGTCGTCCGGATATGGCTCAGGCGGGTGGTACAGACGCTCAAGCCTTGCCTGGCGCGCTTTCCGGCGTGGAAGCCTGGGTCGCGGCTAAACTCTAAGTCAATATAAAGTGTAAGCGGGCACCGCGGCGCTTTTGCCGGCTGGTGTCCGTACATTTACACACTATCGATAATGATAAAGTCAGGTTGAAGTTGAGTATATCGGCTAAACTTAGTCATAACAGAATGTAATGCCGTGACTGCTTACACTTTATGTGTTTGTCATCGCTTACTTTTTGGCGTTATATGATGGATAATGCCGGGATACGCCAGAGACCCGACTCTTTTAATCTTTCAAGGAGCAAAGAATGCTTATTCTGACTCGTCGAGTTGGTGAGACCCTCATGATTGGGGATGAGGTGACCGTGACAGTGCTTGGGGTAAAAGGCAACCAGGTCCGTATTGGTGTGAATGCCCCGAAGGAAGTCTCTGTACACCGCGAAGAGATCTACCAACGTATCCAGGCTGAAAAATCGCAACAAACGAGTTACTAAAGTTACTGCGTCTCGCCTGCAACAGGCGAGGCGCTCCTTTTATCTGCCGCTTTCTTCCTTTTGACTCCCCAATCTTCCTTTCTTCCCCCATCGCCTGCTGATATGCGCGATTTCTTTCCACCGTATTTTTTGCGAAAACGCGATCTTGCCTGTTGATAAAACACTCTTTTTGTTTCCAAATTACGCGAATCGAATGTGATTTGTGCAATCGATAGCGAGTCGGGAAAAATTGTTTGACTTATAAGTCCCAGAAAGTAATATGTGCGCCACGCAGCGACGAGAAGCTCTAACGAGTAACTCGAAGCACTCGCAAGAGGCGTGTGTGGTGAGGTGGCCGAGAGGCTGAAGGCGCTCCCCTGCTAAGGGAGTATGCGGTCAAAAGCTGCATCCGGGGTTCGAATCCCCGCCTCACCGCCATTTTGCATCCGTAGCTCAGCTGGATAGAGTACTCGGCTACGAAC
>DASXGN010000001.1:0-152601 GCA_036489025.1 Buttiauxella sp. | reverse complement strand
TCCGCAAGATATTCCTCGTTTTCCCTTTGCAAATGCTGGACTCACAGGATGCGATCTTTATCATAACGTTTTTGATACAAAACAAGAGATCCGGCTATGCAACATATCATCGAAGGCTTCCTCAACTTCCAGAAAGAGATTTTCCCGCAGCGTAAAGAGCTCTTTCGCAGTCTGGCGTCCAGCCAGAATCCTAAAGCGCTCTTTATCTCCTGCTCCGACAGCCGCCTTGTGCCAGAGCTGGTCACCCAGCAGGAGCCGGGCCAGCTCTTCGTTATTCGCAATGCGGGCAATATCGTTCCTTCTTTTGGCCCGGAGCCGGGCGGCGTGTCCGCAACGATTGAATATGCCGTTGTGGCGCTTGGCATCACCGATATTGTCATCTGCGGGCACTCCAACTGCGGGGCAATGAAAGCGATTGCCACCTGCCAGTGTCTGGATCCGATGCCGGCAGTGCAGCACTGGCTGCGCTATTCGGATGCGGCCAAAGCCGTGGTTGAGAAAAAAACCTTCGCCACTGAAACGGATAAAGTGAATGCGATGGTTGAAGAAAACGTCATTGCGCAGCTGAATAATATTAAGACTCACCCCTCCGTTGCCGTAGGGCTGCGTGATAGCGCGCTGCGTCTGCACGGCTGGGTGTATGACATCGAAACCGGCGTTATCCGCACTCTCGACAGAAACAGCAAGACCTTTGTTACCCTGGCGGATAATCCTGACGTCTATTTCGAATAGCCGTCGCCGTTCGCGGAGCGTTATCGCTGGCCGAAGTACGGGCAGCGATAGCGTACGGCAGCCTTCCTTTTCTGGCGAAGCTCTAACCTTTCCACCTTTCTACTGGTATTTCATCTTCTGCCTGTTCGCCATTTCTGAGGCTAACTTGCCCGCTGGCTAAGCGATACAGAGCACAGATTAGGGCTCTTCCTGCCAGCCTTGTCCAATCCGGTCCATACTTATGCTCGGCACAACACCATGGCCGCGCTGCCGGGCAGGCACCGCGGGGATGTTCCCGAAAGCCGGGCGCACAGGTATCGGTGTCTCCCGGTTATTCAAGACGACATGCAGGCTAACAAATGGCTAAAAATACTCTCTGTCTCTGGTTCAACCACGATGCGGAAGAGGCCGCCCGGTTCTATGCCGCGACCTTCCCGAACAGCAGCGTGGGGGCCGTTATTCCCGCCCCCGGCGACTATCCTGACGGCAAGGCTGGCGACACGATTGTGGTCGAATTCACCGTCGTAGGCGTGGCCTGTATCGGCCTCAACGGCGGGCCGCACTTCAAACATAGCGAGGCCTTTTCCTTTCAGATAGCGACTGAAGATCAGGTAGAAACGGATCGCTACTGGCACGCCATCGTCGGCAACGGCGGGCAGGAGAGCGAGTGCGGCTGGTGCAAAGATAAATGGGGCATCAGCTGGCAGATTACCCCGCGCGTTCTCACCGATGCGCTCGCTACGGGCGGCGACACGGCCAGGCGCGCGTTCGGGGCAATGATGGCGATGAAGAAAATCGACGTGGCCGCTATCGAAGCGGCGGTGCGCGGCGAGTGAGCTGTTCAGGAGCGCCATAAGCTCTGAAAGCCGTTCTCTACATCATAAAACCGCCACGCCATGGCTGCTCAAAGCCTTCCGCAGCGGGCTGTCCAGCTCGCCGTCAACGATCAGCGTGCTGGCGAGGCTTAGTTCGCCGATGGTAAAGGCCGACGCGGAGTTAATTTTTTCCTGTGAGGCCATCACCACCGTCTCTGCCGCTCTCTGCGACAGGGCGCGCTTAACGCCCGCTTCTTCATAGCTGCCGGTGGTGAATCCCGCGCTCCTGTGCACGCCCGTCACCCCCATAAAGAAGAGGTCGGCGGTAATCCTGCCCGCGGCCTCCATGAGGGCGGTGCCCATCGTGACCACGGAATGCTTGTACAGCACGCCGCCGAGGAGGATGACTTCAACGGCGGGATAGTCGACCAGCTCAACGGCAATGCCGGGGCTGTGCGTGACGACGGTAAAAGACAGGTCGTGCGGCAGGAGCCTGATCAGTTCCGTGGTGGTCGTACCGCCGTCGATAATCACCACCTGGCCCGGCTGGATCAGCTTCACCGCCTTGCGGGCAATAGTTTTTTTTGCGTCTTTCTGCACGTTTTTTCTTGCTTCGAAGGGCACGAGTGCCGCAGAGACGGGCAGCGCTCCACCGTGCACCCGCTGCAATAGCCCCTCTGCCGCCAGCTCTCTTAGATCCCTGCGAATAGAGTCCTCGGATACCGAAAATCGCTGGCTTAGCTCGCTGGACTGAACCTGTTTTTCCCGATCGAGTATGGTGAGGATCTGCTGTTTTCTTTGGCTGGCGAGCATAATTTTTCTCTGCGTGTTTTATCTTGATTGTGCGTGATTATGCATGATAGCGTGCAGGCTGTCATCTACGGGAGAATGAAAATGCAGCCAGAAGAACCGGCAGTGCGAAATATCCAGCGGACCCTGCTGTCCAGTGACTGGTACACCCTGAATAAATACACCTTCGAACTGCGCAGAAGGGACGGCGTCTGGCAGCAGCAGAGCCGCGAAGCCTACGATCGCGGTAACGGTGCCGTAGTCCTGCTCTACAACCGCGACAAAAAAACGGTGGTCCTGACCCGCCAGTTCCGCATGCCGGTCTACCTCAGCGGCCACGGCGGCTTTTTAATTGAGGCGGCGGCAGGCCTGCTGGACAGCGCCTCGCCGGAGGAACGCATTGTTGCCGAGGCCGAAGAGGAAACCGGGTTCCGCGTTTCCAGCATAGAAAAGGTGTTCACCGCCTTCATGAGCCCGGGCTCGGTGACGGAGAAACTCTGGTTTTTTATCGCTGAATACGCCGATGAGGACCGTACCGGCCAGGGCGGCGGGCTGGCCGAAGAAGGGGAAGATATCGAGGTGCTGGAATGGCCCTTACGGCAGGCGCTGGCAGCGATTGCCAGCGGTGAAATCATGGATGCCAAAACCATTATGCTGCTTCAGCACGTTGCGCTGAATAACACGCTGGGAGAATAAATAATGAAAAGCATGCTGATACTGATCGCCGGGCCGGTGAGAAGCGGGACCAACGGCGATGAACGTCTGATGCGGCAAAACCTTCACCGTATGGAGCAGGCCGCGCTGGCCGTTTATCTGCGGGGACATATTCCGTTGATCGGCGAGTGGCTGGCGTTTCCCCTTTCGGCCGCCGCCGGATCCGAGAAAATCGGTGACGAGATTAGCGAAGCCTTTTTGTATCCGGTAGCCCATCGATTGCTGACGCGCTGTGACGCGGTTTTGCGTATTGAAGGTGCCTCAAACGGGGCGGACAACGACGTGCGCATTGCTAAAGAGCTGGGCCTGGCGGTTTATCACAGCCACGATGCCATTCCCGTCGGAGAACCCGCTTAGCGGCGCTTCGGGCATAAATCGAAACGGCGGCTGGAAATCATTAATGTTATATTATAACATATCATTTCATTGTCAGTGATTCTCTGGGAAACGTTATGATTATGAAGCAGTCCGCCTTTTTACTCGGCATGGGGGTTTTGCTGAGCAGTTCGCAAGCCTTTGCCCATGCGCATCACCACGGCAAGCCGCTCACGGAAGTGGAGCGCAAAGCCAGCGAAGGAGTCTTTGAAAATAAAGACGTGTTGGACCGGCCGCTGTCCGACTGGGACGGCATCTGGCAGTCGCTCAATCCCTATCTGCTGAATGGCGATCTGGAGCCGGTGCTGGAGAAGAAGGCGAAGCAGGGCGATAAATCCGTCGAAGCCTATCGGGCCTATTATAAAAAAGGCTACGCCAGCAATGTCGAGATGATTGGCATTGAAGATAACGTCATGGAATTTCACATCGGCAAAGAGGTGCAAAGCTGCCGGTATCACTACGCTGGATATAAAATTCTGACCTACGCCTCCGGCAAAAAAGGCGTGCGCTATCTGTTTGAATGCACAGAGGCTAAGTCCACCGCGCCGAAGTTTGTGCAGTTCAGCGACCATATCATTGGCCCGCGCCAGTCGCAGCATTTCCACATTTTTATGGGCAGCACCTCGCAGGACGCGCTGCTTAAAGAGATGGACAACTGGCCGACCTTCTATCCCTACAATATGACCAAAGCGCAGATCGTGGACGAGATGCTGCACCACTAAAGTTTTCTGAAGTTATCCCTGGCCGCCTGCGCACATGACGCAGGTGGCTACTTAATTCGGTGCTCGCCCATCGTCTCTAATCAACAAATATCCCCCAAACGCTGGGGCTCATCCGCCTATTGAACATTTCATGTTCAGCATAAAATCATCTCCATATTCCTAAAAATGGTTTTGTGGCTATGAGTAAGGCTCTCTTACTGAAAATAAAAGAATGCATCAGCGTTCTTGAGCAACATGAAGGTGATTCGGGAATCATTCACGAAGTGGCGACCTATATTTTGTCGGAGCCGGGGTTCCTGAACGACAGCGATGAGGCCACCCGGCTAATCAACGCCGTTGCCGATGTCATTGAAGAACGCGAGACTTCATTCGCGCCAGCTTTGCAGGCGTTCACCCGGTACTGGCAAAGCCTGATTCAGAGCAGCGGCATCAGCCTTTTTTATCTTGGCAACGCTGAAAATTTCAAGCAGCTAGAGGCAAACCTCGACAATAGCCATATCGCCGGGGTTTATTACCATTCGGGCAAGGCCGCGAACGCTGAGGAAGCTCGGCAGCTTATGCAGACGCTGAATGCCGCCGCCGCCCCGTTTGTGGTTTACGATCCCGAAGGGACGAAGTTTGTGCAGGCCGCCAACCTGATCCATGCCCTGGCGGTTGTCCCTTTTTACGAGCTGATGTTTTTAAATTATCGCCCGACGTCGGCAGTAAAATATTCCCACGCGGCCTGGCTGGAGAACAGATATCGCCTGGCGAGCGCCGCCGATGTTCAGACGCTGGTGCTCGGCAATTCATACGGCTATTACGCTTTTCCGGAGAAGCATACCGAGCGGGCGGTCAATCTGTCGATGCACAGCTTAAGCATCAAGCAGGCTCACGCGCTGGTCTTTCACGCGCTCAACAACCTGCCGCACGTTAATCATTTTGTGTTCTGCTTCGGCCTGTTCGATCTCTACTGCGATCTGTTCAGGACTAAAGACGCATTTAATAAGTCGGTGATCGACTCCTTCAGCCTGTTCTTCGCGGATAACCAAATCGCCATGCCGTGCCTGGCCGCGGTAAAGCATTTGCCGATGCTTTCCTCGCTGATCTTTCAGCCCGCAGGCGAGCCAACGTCCTGGCCCATGGAATATATGGCGCAGGCGCATATCGCCACCAACGAATTACTTAATGCGAAGGACTTCGCCGATCCACAGCAGCATATCGGCCTGGCGGTGATGCGGGCGCAGGCGCACTCGAAGCTGGCTAAGCACGAGGCGATCCTTGCCGAGAATAAGGTGCTGATCGAAGAAATGGCGGCGGCGATGAAGGCGCGCGGAAAATCTGTCACCTGGCTTGTGCCGCCGTTCCCTGCGCCATACGTCGAGAATATCGACGGCAGGATGAAGCAGACAAACAGCAAATTCTTAGCGGGTTTGGGTGAGGAAAGGCTGCGGTTTATCGACTGGTCAGAAAATAAAGATTTTGCCCGCAAACACTTCCGCGACGGCGACCACCTCAACGCTGACGGCGCGAAGAAGCTGGTGATTAAACTCAGAAAGGTGGGCGTCGCAGTTTAATCCCCGGAAAGAAATTTTTAGGCATCTTCCGTTTTCACCGATGATCTCTTCAGGGTTAAAGAAAAGATCATCTGAAGACGGGAGATAAAATGACGGTTATTTCTGCAAGCAAATTCCTTGAGCAAAACGCGCCCGCAGCAAAAGCCGGTGGAGGCAGCGATACGGCCACCAAGATTAAGCAGGTGCAGGAAGAAATTAAAGCCCTGACCAAAGAGATGACGGAATATATTCAGGGACTGGCGACGGGCGAAACGCAGGGCAGCGATAAGCAAAAACAGGAAACTATCGAAGGCATGCGCGCGCAGCTTGCCGTTCTGCACGAGCAGCTTGCCCAGCTCCAGCGCAGGCAGGTTGAAGAAGCTCAGCAAAAGCACGCCGCAAAACACGATAAAAGCGCCGCCGGAGAGGCGTTATCTCAGGCTCAAACGGCCAGGAAAATCGACGGATTCATCGATATTTATATTTAATCTTCCCTGCTGTTTAGCCCGTCACGGGCGGGCTGTTTTATTCCCATCCTCCAACTATCAAAAGCTAAATCTTATCTAAGGACATAAAAGCATTAGCGATAATTTTTAATTCTTTTATGTCTTTGCCCCAGCCCGGAATACTGCGAGCTCAACATTGAGCGGAGCAGAAATCATGGGCGTAAAACGACATTCACTTTGGCTGGCCGCGCTGGCCTTACTCGCCACTCAGGCACACGCGGTGGACGTTACCGTGGCTTATCAAACCTCCGCCGAACCCGCGAAAGTCGCGCAGGCAGACAACTCCTTTGCCAAAGAGAGCGGTGCAAAAGTCGAGTGGCGTAAATTCGACAGCGGCGCATCCGTGGTGCGCGCCCTGGCTTCGGGCGACGTGCAAATCGGCAATATTGGTTCCAGCCCGCTGGCGGTTGCCGCCAGCCAGAACGTGCCGATCGAAGTCTTTTTATTGGCCTCGCAGCTCGGCAACTCCGAGGCGCTGGTGGTGAAAAAAGGCATCAGCAGCCCGCAGGATCTGATTGGCAAGCGCATCGCCGTCCCGTTTATCTCCACCACGCATTACAGCCTGCTGGCGGCCCTTAATCACTGGGGTATCAAGCCCGGTCAGGTTCAAATCCTCAACCTCCAGCCGCCGGCGATTATTGCCGCCTGGCAGCGGGGCGACATTGATGCCGCCTACGTCTGGGCTCCGGCGGTTAACGAGCTGGAAAAAGACGGGACCGTGCTGACGGATTCCGCGCAGGTGGGCAAATGGGGCGCGCCAACGCTGGACGTGTGGGTCGTGCGCAAAGACTTCGCCCGGCAGCATCCTGAAGTTGTTGAGGCCTTCGCCCGCAGCGCTTTACAGGCGCAGAAAGGCTATATCGATAATCCGGACGCCTGGCTCAAACAGCCTGACAACCTCAGCAAACTCTCTCGCCTGAGCGGCGTGCCGGAAAGCGACGTGCCGGGGCTGGTGAAAGGCAATACCTATCTCACCGCGAGCCAGCAGAAAGAGCAGCTTGGCGCGCCGGTAAACAAAGCGATTGTCGACACCGCGCAGTTCCTGAAGGCGCAGGGCAAAGTTCCGGCGGTGCAGACGGACTACAGCCAGTTTGTGACCGACCGCTTCGTGAAAACGCTGGCGCAGTAAGGGGGCAGGCATGCTACAGGTATCCGGACTCAGCGCCGACTACGGCGGAAAAACCGTTCTCAACGACATCAATCTGACGGTGGACGAAGGGGAGCTGCTGGTGGTGCTCGGCCCGTCCGGCTGCGGGAAAACCACACTGCTTAACCTGATAGCAGGCTTTGTCCCTTACAGCACCGGCAGCATCACGCTAGGGGGAAAGCACGTCACCGGGCCGGGAGCGGAACGCGGCGTGGTCTTTCAAAGTGAAGGGCTGCTGCCGTGGCGTACGGTGCTGGATAACGTCGCCTTCGGTTTACAGCTGGCCGGGCAGCCTAAGCCGCAGCGCGAGCAAATTGCGCTCGACATGCTGCGCAAGGTTGGGCTGGAAGATAAGGCTAAACGCGCCGTCTGGCAGCTTTCCGGCGGGCAGCGTCAGCGCGTGGGTATCGCCCGGGCGCTGGCGACAACCCCCCAGCTCCTGCTGCTCGATGAGCCTTTTGGCGCGCTGGATGCCTTCACCCGCGAGCAGATGCAGACCCTGCTGCTGAAGCTGTGGCACGAAAGCCGCCGCCAGGTGCTGCTCATCACCCACGATATTGAAGAAGCCGTTTTTCTGGCGACCGAGCTGGTGCTGCTTTCGCCGGGGCCGGGGCGCGTGCTGGAACGGCTTCCGCTAGATTTTGGCCGCCGTTTTGCCGCGGGTGAACCGTGCCGCAGCATCAAATCCGATCCGGAATTTATCGCGAAGCGCGAATACGTGCTGAGCCGCGTGTTTGAACAGCGGGAGGGCTTCCAGTGAGCATTGCAATTCCAGATAAACCGCGCCGCAGGCGTCTCTCCCTGCGCTGGCCCTTCTCGCGCCAGATTACGCTAAGCCTTATGACGCTCACCGCCATTGTGCTGCTGTGGTGGTGGGTCGCGGCGGAACAGTGGATTAGCCCGCTGTTTCTGCCCGCTCCCGGTCAGGTGCTGGGCAAGCTGATTAGCATTGCCGGGCCGCAGGGCTTTATGGACGCCACGCTCTGGCAGCATTTAGCCGCCAGCCTGTTGCGCATTCTCACCGCGCTGTTTGCGGCGGTGCTGATTGGCATTCCCGTCGGGATTGCTATGGGCCTCAGCCCAACGGTGCGCGGCATCCTCGATCCGCTGATCGAACTTTACCGCCCGGTGCCGCCGCTGGCCTATCTGCCGCTGATGGTGATTTGGTTCGGCATCGGCGAAACCTCGAAAATTTTACTGATTTACCTGGCGATCTTCGCCCCGGTGGCAATGTCGACGATGGCCGGCGTACGCAGCGTGCAGCAGGTTCGTGTGCGTGCCGCCAGGGCATTAGGGGCGACCCGCGCTCAGGTTGTCTGGTACGTGATTCTGCCCGGCGCGCTGCCGGAGATCCTGACCGGATTTCGCATCGGCCTCGGCGTCGGCTGGTCAACGCTGGTCGCCGCCGAGCTTATCGCCGCCACCCGAGGCCTGGGCTTTATGGTGCAGTCCGCCGGTGAATTTTTGGCGACCGACGTGGTGCTGGCCGGAATCGGCGTGATAGCCGCGATCGCATTTTGTTTAGAGCTGGGTTTACGCGCCTTGCAGCGCCGGTTAACCCCATGGCATGGAGAAGGGCAATGAGTGAAAAAGTTAATATTGCGCCGCTGGGACCTTACATCGGCGGGCTGGTGAGCGGGGTGGACCTGGCGCGCGGGCTGAGCGACAACCAGTTTGAGCAGATCTATCACGCGCTGATCCGCCATCAGGTGCTGTTCTTCCGCGACCAGCCGATTACCCCGACGCAGCAGCGCGGGCTGGCCCAGCGTTTTGGCGACCTGCATATTCACCCGGTTTATCCGCACGCCGAGGGCGTAGAAGAAATTATCGTGCTCGATACGCACAACGATAACCCGCCGGATAACGACAACTGGCATACCGATGTCACCTTTATCAGCACGCCCCCGGCAGGCGCGATTCTTGCGGCGAAACAGCTGCCCGAAACGGGCGGGGACACGCTATGGACGAGCGGCATTGCCGCCTATGAAGCGCTGTCTGAGCCTTTTAAGCATCTGCTCAGCGGTCTTGAAGCGGAGCACGATTTCAGAAAGTCGTTCCCGGAATACAAGCACAGTCGTAGCGAAGCGGAGCACCAGCGCTGGCGCGAAGCCGTCATCAAAAACCCGCCGTTAACCCACCCGGTGGTGCGCACTCATCCGGTCAGCGGCAGGCAGGCGCTGTTTGTTAACGAAGGATTCACCACGCGTATTGTCGATCTCAGCCAGAAAGAGAGCGATGCGCTGCTCGGCTTCCTGTTCACGCACGTCAGCAAACCGGAGTTCCAGGTTCGCTGGCGCTGGCAGGAAAATGACATTGCCATCTGGGATAACCGGGTCACGCAGCACTACGCCAACGCCGACTATCTGCCCGCGCGCCGCGTCATGCACCGCGCAACCATCCTCGGCGATCGGCCTTTTTATCGGCGATAAACCGAAGGGTATCCGGGGGAAAAATCCGCCCTGCACGAGAAGGCAGGACGGATAAACGAAGAGGGTTTCCCCGCTATTTCATCCGCACTCTCATCGCGACAAGCAGCGCGGTGAGCAGCATCAGGCTTCCGGACAGCATCAGCGGTGACAGCAGGCCGAGGTTATCCAGCGCGTAGCCGCCGACCGCGGCGCCGCAGGTGTTAGCCAGTTGAATGACCGCCACCTGAATCGATCCCGCTTTTTCCGCCTGATCCGCAAGCGAGCGGGTGATCCACGTTGACCAGCCGACCGGGATAAGCGCAAAGGCGAAGCCCCAAATAATGGCGATGGCGGAGGCGACGATTTTGTCCGAACCCCACAGCACCAGCGTCAGGGCACTCAGCGCCAGAATCAGCGGCGCAAGGGTTAGCGAAAGCTTCAGGGAGCGCTTCAGGAACACGGCCGAAAGCGAGGTGCCAACGAAGCTGGCGATGCCAAAGCTCAGCAGCACCAGCGTCAGGCCGTCCACGTCAAAACCGGCAAGCGTCATGTACACCGGGCGAATGTAGGTGAAGAAGGCGAACTGCCCGGCGAAGGCCAGAAAGATTGCCGCCATGCCGGCCAGCACGCCGGGGCGTTTTAAAATACCAAACATGTTTTGCCTGTGGTGAGCGGGCTCGCCCGGCAGCGAAGGCAGCGCTTTCCACACCCAAAGAATACAAATCACGCCCATCAGCGCCGCGCCGTTAAACACGTTGCGCCAGCCGATAATTCCGCCGAGGAAGCTGCCCAGCGGGGCGGCAATTACCAGCGCAATCGACACCGCGCCAAAGATAACCGACAGCGCTTTAGGCACCGTTCGGGCGGGCACCAGGCGCATGGTCAGCGAGGCCGACATCGCCCAGAATCCTCCCAGAGCAAGCCCCAGGCAGGCCCGGCCTAAGAGCAGCAGCGTGAAGCTGTTGGCAAAAGAAACCAGCAGGCAGGAAAGGGTGAGCAGGACGGAAAACACCAGCACCACGGCGCGTCTGTCCGCCGAACGGATAACGGCGGTCACAAACAGGCTGGCGAACATGGCGACAAAGGCCGTGACGGTTACCGACTGTCCGGCGACGCCTTCGGAAATCCCCAGATCCTGCGCCATCGGCGTCAGCAGGCTGACCGGTAAGAATTCGACGGTAATCAGGCAGGCGACGCAAAACGCTACGGCAAAGACCGCCGACCAGTTGGGTCGGGTTACCGCTGCGGGCTGGGTTTTTCTTTCGATATGTTCACTCATTTGATTACCTGATACGTTCTGCGAGAAGCCGCACAGTGTAGCACCGCTTATGTGACGTATTTAACGTTTTGGCACTTATGTTTTTCGCCGCGGCGCTGCGGGCTAGCCGCAAATTTGATCCAGCGCGGATATTTAGCAATATTTTTCATATCACGTGATAATAACTTGGCTAATTATCTTTGGCTGCTGCTAGTATTACGTCATTCAATCTTGAATTTAATTTTGCGCACGTTTTAGGGTTGAATGATTATTATTATTTTCTTTATTGAGCGGTGGGCTAATTGGCTAACCCTGTGCTCGATGTAACAAACCGATCGAAAAATTAACCATTTTTTAACGAGAATCTTATTCTAAGAAAGTTCTGTTTACCCCTGTCAAAATAATAGCTTATCGCCGTTATTCACCCAAATACCTGCTCCGTCTGACGATATTTCTTAGGCTTCATTAAGCCGATGCTTAGGAAATATAGAGATTTTGCATCTATCGCTTAACTTAAATTTTGCTTAATTTATGCCTCGTCGCCAGATGACGATTTAAATATTTATTTACTGAACGCTATTCCACAAGATAACCGGAGAGCGCGGACCTGATTATTCAGGCCGGTGAGCGTTATCCCGGAATAGGCCGGATGAATAAATACTGGACAAGACATTCAATCTCTCCGCAGGGAATGGGGAGTGCTCAACAGGTCTGTTTCAGGCCGCTGATAATTCAAACGGAATAATGAAGGATGCGTTATCCGGATGTGCGTTTTAATAATTGAAGGAATATCCATGAAATTCACCAAAATTGCATCTTCTTTGGTTGCCGGTCTGGCTCTGCTGGGCGGCGTGGCTCACGCTGAAGATCCAGTTCCATCTCCGGTAACGGTTAACGGCGGCACTATTCACTTTAAAGGTGAGCTGGTGAACGCGGCCTGCTCCGTCAGCACTCAGTCCGACGGCCAGATTGTGAAACTGGGCCAGTACCGCACCGCTGCTTTCACCAAAGCCGGTGACACTTCCGCTCAGATTCCTTTCACCATCGTTCTGAACGACTGTGACAGCACCGTAGCGGCTACCGCTTCCGCCGCTTTCTCCGGCCAGTCTGACGCCGTGGACCCAACGCTGCTGGCCGTAGCTTCCGGTGATAACGGCACCACCGCGACCGGCGTGGGCATCCAGATCCTCGACCGCGCTTCTAAAGTGTTATCCCCGGATGGCGCAACGTTCTCTACCGCTCAGAACCTGAATGACGGGACGAACACCCTGCCGTTCACCGCTCGCTATAAAGCGACTGCGGCTACCGCTACTGCGGGTCAGGCCAACGCTGACGCTACTTTCGTCATGAAATACGAGTAATCGACAGGCGTAAGGATACGCCTGGCCTCAGGGAAGAGGCAGATTTCACGTTAATCCTGAGAAGGCGAGCATGAAAAGCAAAATCCTGTTCCTCCTGTTACTGGTAGCGGCAAGCCCGGCGCTGGCGAAGCGGGTCGTCATTATTGAAGGCGGCAAGGTTCATATGCGCGGTTCGCTGGTCAACGGCGCCTGCGCCGTTGCGCCTGAAAGCGAAGAGATGACCGTGCAGATGGGGCAGTACCGCAGCTCACTCTTCAAAGGGGTGGGCAGCTATGCGCCCATCAGCATTCCGTTTGCCATCCGCCTGACCAACTGTCTTGCCGATGTGTCTGATCACGTGGGCATCGCTTTTCAGGGGGCCACTCCCGCAGAAGACCCGCAGGTCTTTCTGGCCTCAACCAGTGAAAACGGCAACGACGCCAGCACCGGAATTGGCCTCGCACTATTCGACAGCGAGCAGCAGCTGATTATTCCCAATACCGAACCGGGCTATTTTGCCCCGATTAAAACCCAGGAAATGACGCTGCATTTTACCGCTCGCTACCGTTCGGTTACCGAACGCGTACTGCCGGGAAATATTCATTCTCAAGTCTGGTTTACGCTGGTTTATCCCTGAACCGAATGATTTATAACCGTAATTTTGATGGTATCTGTCGTGATGAATACTTTATTAAGATCGGGCATTGCCGCAGCGTTATGCCTGTTGATGACTGCATTTTCCGTCCAGGCTGCCGGCGGCATTGGCCTTGGGGCCACGCGCGTTATTTATCCCGCCGATGCAAAGCAAACCTCTCTTTCTATTACTAATAGCGATGCGAAAGAGCGCTATCTGGTGAATTCATGGGTGGAAAATAACCGCGGCGAAAAAGATAAAAGCTTTATCGTCACGCCGCCGCTGTTTGTCAGCGAGGCAAAAAGTGAAAACACCCTGCGCATTATTTATGTCGGCCAGCCGCTGCCTGCCGATCGCGAATCTATTTTCTGGATGAACGTGAAAGCCATTCCTTCGGTGGATAAAAACACCGTCGAGAATAATAACGTGCTGCAGCTGGCTATTTTGTCGCGCATTAAATTATTCGTGCGCCCGAAGAATTTGCAAATGCAGCCCGAAGAGGCGGTCAAACAGCTGCGCTTTAGCCGCAGCGGGGGCTATCTCACCCTGCACAACCCGTCGCCTTACTACGTTTCCACCGTCAACCTGAAGCTCGGCGGCCAGAAGCTGGCGAATACCATGGTGGCGCCGAAAAGCTCAGCGAAGGTTGTGGTTCCGGCGAATCTCTCGGGTGCCGTCTCTTTCCAGACCGTGAATGACTACGGCGCGGTGACTCCGGTTCAGGCCGGGGTCATGCAGTGAAACCTCGCGGCAGCCAGTGGGAAGCAGGGAAATGATGAAGAAGTCAGCTGCGCATCAGGCGCTCACGCTTGCCCCGCTGGCGGCATGCGTAATGGCGGTGCTCTGGCCGGGGGCCGTCCTCGCCGAGAGCTATTTTAACCCGGCATTTTTATCCGAAGACGCCGCCTCCGTGGCAGATTTGTCGCGCTTTGAAAAGGGTAGCCACCAGGCTCCGGGCGACTATCGCGTGGATATCTGGCGCAACGACGAATTCATCGGTACCGAAGACCTGCCGTTTGTTGAAGTAAAAAAAGCCCGGTCGGGAACCGACGTTAAGTCCGGCGGCCTCACGCCTTGCCTCGACGTTGAATGGCTTAAGCGGCTGGGGCTGAACATGCTGGCCTATCCCGACCTGGCAAAATATAAGCCCGGCGAGTGCGTGCCGCTGGAAGAGGCGATTCCCGGCGCGGAGGCTCACTTTGATTTTGCCCGGCTGTATCTGAACATCAGCCTGCCGCAGGCTTCGCTAATGAACAGCGCTCGCGGCTATATTCCGCCCGACCAGTGGGATGAGGGTATTCCGGCGGCGCTGGTCAACTACTCGTTTACCGGCAATCGCAGCAGCAACGACGACAGCTACTATCTCAGCCTGCAAAGCGGCCTGAACTACGGCCCGTGGCGGCTGCGTAATAACGGCGCGTGGAGCTATACCAGCGGCAACGGCTATAACACCAACAGCTGGAAGAACATCAGCACCTACGTGCAGCGGGCGATCGTTCCGCTTAAAAGCGAGCTGGTGATGGGCGACAGCAACACCGGCAGCGACGTGTTCGACAGCCTCGGTTTCCGCGGCGCGCGGCTTTACTCGTCGGACAGCATGTACCCGGACAGCCTTCAGGGCTACGCGCCGACGGTGCGCGGCATTGCCCGCACTAACGCCAAAATTACCGTCCGTCAGAACGGCTTCGTTATTTACCAGAGCTACGTTTCGCCGGGGGCGTTTGCCATCAGCGACCTGAACCCGACTTCCTCGAGCGGCGACCTTGAGGTCACGCTGGAAGAGAAAGATGGCGGCCAGCAGAAATATACCGTGCCTTATTCCACCGTGCCGCTGTTGCAGCGCGAAGGTCGCCTGAAGTACGACCTGGTAGCCGGTGATTTCCGCAGCGGCAATAGCCAGCAGGACACGCCGTTCTTTACCCAGGGCACGCTGATCGCGGGCCTGCCGCAGGGTTACACGGCCTACGGGGGGACTCAGCTGGCGGAGCGTTACACCGCGGCGGCCATCGGACTGGGGAAAAACCTCGGCGACTGGGGGGCCATTTCTATGGACGTCACCCACGCGCGCAGCAAGCTGGCCGACGACAGCGAACACCAGGGCCAGTCTCTGCGCTTCCTGTACGCCAAATCCCTGAGCGGCTACGGCACCAACTTCCAGCTGCTCGGCTATCGCTACTCCACGCGCGGTTTCTACACGCTGGACGAAGTGGCCTACAAAAATATGGAAGGCTACGAATACGAAATGGAGGAGGACGAGAACCATAACAAGGTGTCGACTCCCCAGAGCTATCACAACCTGCGCTACAGCAAGCGGGGGCGTTTCCAGGTCAACATTTCCCAGTCGCTGGGGGATTACGGTTCGCTTTACGTTTCCGGCAGCCAGCAAACCTACTGGGGCACGGACGAGGATAACACCTGGTATCAGGCCGGCTACGCCAGCGGCTGGAAAGGAATTAGCTATTCCGTTTCCGCCTCGTGGAGCAAGTCCGTTGGGCTGGCGGATAACGATCGCATCGTGGCGTTTAACCTTTCCGTACCGTTTAGCACGCTGCTGGGCCACGGCTATTCCCGTGAAAACGCCATCGATCGCGCCTACGCCACCTTTGCCGCCAGCAAAAATTCTGACGGGCAAAGCACGGTGCAGACCGGCGTCGGCGGCACGCTGCTCGAAGGCCGCAACCTGAACTACAGCGTGACTCAGGGCCGCAGTAGTTCAAACGGCTACAGCGGCAGCGCTAACGCCAACTGGCAGGCGACCTACGGCACGCTGGGGCTGGGCTACAACTACGACCGCGATCAGCATGAATTCAACTGGCAGGCTTCCGGCGGCGTGGTTGGGCATGCGAACGGTATTACCTTCAGCCAGCCGCTGGGCGATACCAACGTGCTGATAAAAGCGCCCGGCGCATCCGGCGTCAGCGTGGAAAACCAGACCGGGGTGAAAACCGACTGGCGAGGCTACGCCGTGATGCCGTACGCCACGGTTTATCGCTACAACCGCATCGCGCTGGATACCAATTCGATGGATAACCACACCGATATCGAAAACAACGTCAGCAGCGTAGTGCCGACCCAGGGCGCGCTGGTGCGGGCCGCCTTTAACGCGCGTATCGGCGTGCGGGCGATCATCACCGTGAAGCGCGGCGATCGTGCGGTGCCGTTTGGCTCGGTGGTGCGTGAAGAAGGCAGCGGCGCGACCAGCATGGTGGGCGACGACGGGCAGATCTATCTGAGCGGCCTGCCGCTGGAGGGGAAACTGCTTATTCAATGGGGCGACGGCAAAGGATCGCAGTGTTTAGCGCCTTATACGCTGCCGGAAGAGAGCCTCAAACAGGCCGTCGTGGTGGCCACCGCCACCTGTTTATAGCGATGCTTCACCACTCAGGAACAGCAGTATGAAAAGAAAAATTAGTCTTGCGGGTGCGGTGCTTCTCGTCTGCGCGGCCCCGGCTTACGCCACCGTTTGTGCCAACTCCAACGGCGTGCCCACCGAGATTTCTTACGATCTCTCGAACGTTTTTACCAGCGCGAACAACCAGGTTGGGCAGATCGTCACGCTGGCCGATAAATCGCAGTGGGTTGGGGTGAATGCAACCTGCCCGTCCGGGACATCGGGCGATACCACGATGCGAAGCTATGTCACGACTTTGCCGGTCCAGGAAACGATCGATAGCTATAAATATTTGAAGATAAACGACTACCTGAACGGCGGCATGAAGATAACGGACAGCGCGGCCGGGGTTTTTTACCCGCCACGCGAATATATTCAGATGGGTAAACACCCCAACGTACCGAAGCAAAAGCCGTTTCCGGTGAAAGATTCGAACTTAGTCTTTCGCCTGAAAGTTACCAAGCGCTTTATCAATATGGTGCCGATCCCGAAGCAAACCATGTTCACGGTCTATGTGACAACGCGCGATACCGATCCGCTTAACACGCCGGTTTACACCATCAGCTACAGCGGCAAGGTAGAAGTGCCGCAGACCTGTGAGATTAACGCCGGGCAAATCGTGGAGTTTGATTTTGGCGATATCGGCGCGGCGCTGTTCAGCCAGGCCGGGGCGGGGAACCGCCCGCAGAGCGTGACGCCGCAGACCAAAACTATCGGCATCAAATGCACCAACGTTGAGGCGCAGGCCTATCTTTCGCTGCGCCTTGAGGCTGAAAAGATCTCCGGCAATATGATGGTGTCGGACAACAGCGATCTTGGTTTTATCATCGCCGACGGAACCGGCGCGCCGCTGACGCCAAACAATCTGAGCAGCAAGATTAACTTCCGCCTCGACGATGCCGCCACTTCCAGGGTTGATATCCGCGCCTGGCCGGTGAGCGTGACGGGAAACAAGCCTGCGGAAGGCCCGTTTACCTCGCGGGGATATTTGAGGGTGGACTATGACTAACATGCACAGCCTTCGTTTGCTGGCGATCTTTTTGGTCGCGGGCCTCGGGGCGGGCTCCGCCCGGGCGGATTCTCCGCTGGGGGAAATTAACATCGAACTGCGCGGTAACGTGGTGGACTACAGCTGCTATGTGGAAACCGGGGACGATAACAAAACCGTTCAGCTCGGCACGTGGCCAACCAAACAGTTACGCACGACGGGCAGCACAACGCAAAGCATGCCTTTTACCCTGAAGCTTAACGGCTGTCCGCCGGGGTCGGCCTCGATCACTTTTACCGGCAAGAAAATCGATGGAAATCCGGGCCTGCTGGCGCTAAACGGTACCAGCAGCGCGACCAATGTGGCGGTTGAACTGCGGGATAAAGATAAGACGCAGCTGCCGCTCGATCGGGCTAGCCAGGACGTGCCGGTGGATGCAAATGGTAATGCGAGCTTAACTTTTTTTGCCAACTACATTGCGGTGGCCGATAACCCGCAGCCGGGTAAAGCCGATGCCGATGCGACCTTTATGATTAATTATAATTGAGCATAATCTGTAGCATATTCATATGAAAAGACCGGATGGCAGCATCCGGTTTTTTCATATGTAAAGATGAGAGCGCTCTTATAATAATTCTTTTACCCGCGCATAATCGATAAGCTCTACAATAGAGTTAACCCGCAGCTTAGAGAATATATTTGCTTTGTGCGCACTTATTGTTTTATTGCTTAACAAAAGTTGCTCTGCAATTTCTTTATTAGATAATCCGTTGGCCAGATAACGTAATACGGTGACTTCACGATTAGAAAGCGGCATATCGTCTATGGCCCCTTTACGTGAGTTGGCCTGGCTGATGAAATGCAGGGTATCCGACGGAAAGAATGAGTAGCCTGAAAGCAGCATTTCCACCGCGTTATAAATATCATCCTGCTCTTTTCGCTTGCTGACAAAGCCGTTCGCTCCGGCCTGAATGGCCCGTCCCGCGTAGAATCTCTCTGATTTGGACGACAGAAAAAGGATCTTGGTATCTTCCTGTATGCTTTTGATTCTTTTGAGTAATGTAAATCCATCTACGCCCGGGAGCTCAATGTCCAGGATCACCAGATCGACCGGATTGGCGCGCATGAAGTCAATGACTTCCCGGCCGTCATCGGTTTTCAGCACGACGCTGATATCTTTATTTTTCTGTAGCAGCACTTCTATCGACATTCGCACAATAGGGTGCTCGTCCATAATGATTACGGATGCAGGTTTCATTTTTTTTACCTCGGATTGTTTGAGGAAAACATCGCGTTGACGCAAAGCCACGGATAGCGATCTTTATGAAATGTTAACAGGCCAACGTGTAAAATGCGTGCGCAGGGCTCTCCATTAAAATTAATTCATCCTTTAAATAATATATTTTTGAATAGTGATGAGGGTCATAAAAAAACGCCGCTACAATTATAATCGCGGTTTTTCTTATGGGTTAATTCGATGAGGTGATTATACATTCATATTATTTGAGAGAAAGTCTACTGTGACCATTGGGCCCGGTTAGCGCTATTAAGTTCTGCGTGTCTGGGAATACTATTTTCTATTCGGCGGATGTTTCCATTTTAAGTAAAACAATCCATTTAAAAGTTTATTTTAAAAGTTAAAAATAGTACGAAGTGGTGATTGTTTACCGTTTGTTAAATAAAACTGCCGATAAAATCATCTTTTCTTCTCCGCAGGCGAGGCGGTAAGGGGAATGTGACAATCCAGGATTTTTTATAACTGTTAATAAACTGATCTAATTTAACAATTAAGAAACACTCAAAATAAGTAAATTCTTAACTTTCACCCGAAAGTCAGTAAGTTAGCATTAACTCTTTCGTTCGGTTGGTACGACAGACAATTCATGAAGTAAATGAATGAGAGCCTTCCTGCTACTCAACCCAATACGAGCGGACACGCGACCGAGCGTGTAAACCACGTAGTGATATGGCTTCTTTAGCGTGGCGGCTATGGTCTTCAGGGAATGTCCTCGGGCGACCTCCATCAGAATGCCCCATTCACGCGGTGAGAGGGCATCGTTTTCGCGCGTATAGTTAGCCTGAACGGGGGGCGGGGGACAAGGCTGTAGCATCAATAAATATGACAATATATCGATATTCAGCCGCCGTTCGATCACCCGACAGTTTGCCGCTGCCACGATAAAACAGGAGGCCGCCGGGCTACGGCTGGCGGTAAGCAGGGTGATATGGATACCGGGTTTCTCTCTGTGCCACAGACGGACGACGGCCAGCACTTCAATCACCGGAATAGAAGTGCAGTCGAGATCGATAACCACGCGCGGCAGGGGTGTTTTTTCGAGAAAGCCCGCGACTTCTTCAAGCGTTGAGCAAATACGGTTGCGGGTGCGTTTAAAGAGGTGCTGAGTCAGCGCGAGGGAAAGGTACCTGTCGTTACTGACCAGCAGCATGTCCATCGGTTTTTGCAGGTGCAGGGCCCGCATCTGCTGCTGGAGGTATTCCAGGCGATCGAAGATCATCGGAATGGCCAGGCACCTGGGGCGAGCGGGTCCGTCGTTGCTAATGCGCCGATGTTTTCTTCTGCGTGGGGCTAAATGCAAATGCTCACTCACTGGCTAACCGGTCAGTTGTCTCTTTAAGCATCATTAAAAAAAGCGATCCGCTGGCTCCCAGCGTGCCAATAAATAATGCAGTATGAAAAGAAGTATTCATAATTATTTTGTCGCTAATTGCGCGACTCTACGGCAAAGCATTCATGGTAAAGCGAAAGAGATAATCAGAAACTAAACGGCTGGTGATTTCTGATTATCGGGTGCAGAAGTTATTCTGGCAGGAGGATATCTGGCTTGATATTAGGCTTGCCTTAATATGGCGGTGGAAATTTCTTAATCAATCTGCTGAATGAATGAGCATTATTTTATGTATAAGGCTTGCGGGTGGGTCCTTGCCATAAGTTTTGCAAAAATCAATCGAGCAAAAAAACCAGATTGACCTTTATAAATTTTATCAGGCTGTGCTGGTTATTGATGTGTAGTTTTTTCATGATCGCCTGGCGATGTTCCCGGGCGGCTGGTTCATCAATATTCATCAGGTGCGCCGCGGTCAGTAAAGAATGCCCGCAGGCAATGTGCCTGAGCAGTTCGCGCTCTGGTACGGTAAAATGACGGGTTGTACAATATTTACAGACACTTGCAGGTACTGATTTGATGTTTTTTCCGCGCCGACCGGCATCCATCCAGTAGGCGAGTTTGTAGGTGATTTCGTCCGTCTCATCTTCGCGAAAAATGGCCGGTAGCATATACAGACAAGGGCGAAACATCAGTTTTTCATGTTCGGATTTGCGACAGATAAGAATGATACGCTGGGCTCTGGTGGTTTGCGGGATTTTATAACAGTCGGCGCTTACCCAGTTATCTTCGAGAGAGACAAAAACAATATCGGCAACGTCATGATGTTCGGGAGGTAAGAAATGAAATGCCTCATGCCGACGGTTGCATATTTGTTCAATAATTATTTTTAGGCCATGGACGAAGTGGCTGTTTTTTTCTCTTATAGCAACAGTAAGCATGAAAACCCTCTTTACAAAATAAACCGAAAAAGGATCATAGTAAAAATATAGGGGCGCGTGAATATCCTCTGACTTAATTCGTGAGTCGGCAAGGATGAGTTATCGCCAGGTGATTTCCTGGCTGGTTAAAAATAGATCAAAAGCAGCGTAAGGATATATTGTTTAAATAATTATTAAACTCGCACGACCATTTCCAGCGCGTCGCTGTCCTGCAGCCAGTCCCGGGAATTGATCCTCAGCATTTCCATGAAAGTGTGTCCGGCGGTGGAGAGCCGCCCGATGCTCGGGCAGAGAATGCCGATGCTGGTGGCGGGCAGCACCTCGCGCAGGGCGAGAGGCCGCAGGTTGACGTTATAGCCGGGAAAGCGCAGGCGCACCGACGTCCACATGCTCACCATATCCGCCTGTTCCATCATGCGCGCCATAATCCACGGCGATGAGCAGTGGACGATATCTTTAGGCAGCGGCAGATTATAGCGGCGAAAGACCTGCGCCAGAATGGAGTGCTCGCCGGGTTCGTCCCAGTCCAGCCACGGATAATGCATCAGGTTTTTCAGCGAGGTGGTATGGGTTATAGGGTGCTGCTCCCCGGCGATGACCGTATTGCTCAGCGCGTACAGCGTTTCGTAATACATACCGGGCTGCGGCACGCCGCTGGCCGCGGTGATCACGGCGATATCCAGACGCTGGTTTTCCAGCGCGTCGTGAATCTGCTGGGGGCGGCCCTCCATCGCGACCAGCTTCACGCCGGGGAAGCGCGCCTGGTACTGAATCATCGTATTCGTGAAGGGGCCGTAAGAAGCGGCGGAGGTAAAACCCACGCGGAGCTGGCGCATCGCTTTGCCGAGCAGGTGGTCGATTTCGTCCCGCGCCTGAAGCAAAGACCGATCGATATCCCGCGCGTGGCGCAGCAAAACCTGGCCGTACTCATTTAACGTTACGCCGCGTGACGAGCGTTGCAGAATCGGCATGCCGATTTCCGCCTCCATCTCCTGAATGGTTTTTGAAATGCCCGGCTGGGTGATATTTAGCGCCTTCGCCGCTTTACCGATGCTGCCCTGGGCAGCAACCTCCAACAAAATATCTAACTGATTTAATTTGATTTTCATCTCAGATAACCGCCCCTGTCACCGGAATGGTGCAAAATTTGCTCTCTCACAATACAAATTTAATAACCAAAGCCATAACAAATTTTTATGATTGCGATGTGCTTTTTTTATGCAGATAGTGAAATCACCGCCCCGTTGTTTACATTTGCGTAACAAAGAGGAAGTGAGCATGAAAGAGTCCGTCAGCTTTGCCCCGGCCCCGGTTGAACTCGCCATCTCGCCGCCCGCGCGGGAAACGACCTCCGCAGCGGAGGAACGCCCCAGCGTAAAGTCGCTGGTGGCAGTGACGCTGGGTAACGGCCTGGAAATTTATGACTTCGCCGTTTACAGCTTTTTCTCGGTGATCATCGGCCATCTCTTTTTCCCGGCGAGCAACGATTACGTTTCGCTGCTGTTGGCCGTCGCTACCTTTGGCGTGGGCTTTGTTATGCGCCCGCTGGGAAGCCTGGTTTTGGGCCATTACGCCGATCGCCACGGGCGCAAGGCGGCGATGACGCTGATCCTGAGTCTGATGTCGCTGGGCGTCATGATGGTGGCTTTCGCCCCGACCTATGGCCAGGCGGGGATTCTGGCCCCCATCGTGCTGATTGCGGGGCGGCTATTACAGGGTTTTTCCGCAGGCGGTGAGGTCGGAGCGGCAACCACCTGGCTGATGGAGGCCGGGGGCAAATCGCGGCGCGGCGTGCGCGTGAGCTGGCAGATGACCAGCCAGGGCGGCGCAGCTTTATTAGGCGCGGCGATGGGAGCGGGTCTGAGCCACTATTTAAGCGAGGAAGCGCTTTATGACTGGGGCTGGCGCGTGCCGTTTATTCTTGGCCTGGCGATTATGCCCGTTGGCCTGTATATCCGCCGCCAACTGCCGGAAACCCACAGCGCTACGCCTGAGACGGCCTGCGCAAATCCAGCGTTGACGCTGTGGCGCGAGCATCGTCGCGCGCTGATCCTCGGCATTCTGCTGGTGATGAAAAGCACTACCACCTTCTACATCATTATTTATTACATGCCGGCCTATATGGTGAACACGCTGCACTTGCCCGCCAGCACTTCGTACTGGGTGAGCCTGACCGCCGCAACGCTGACGCTGCTGATTCCCTTTTTTGGCGGCAGACTGGCCGACAGGCTGCCGAGGCGCAAACCGATTCTGCTCGGCTGCGCGATAGCATCCTTTGTACTCATCTGGCCGATCTTTGCCACTATTCTTTATGGTGTCCCGTTAGGCGTGACGATTGCGCTGATCGCCGTGGATCAGGTTCTCGCCAATATCAGCGCGGTGGCGTTTTTCCTGCTGATCCTCGAAGCCTTTCCGAAAGAAGTTCGCGCCTCCGGTATGGCGCTGGTTTATGCCGTGGGCGTTACGCTGTTTGGCGGTTTTGCCCAGTTCAACGTGACCTGGCTGCTGAAAGTGACCGGCCAGCCGATGGCCCCGGCCTGGTACCTGATGTTTTGCTCGGCGGTGTCGCTGGCGGCGCTGATCGCCTGGCGAGAGCGCAAGAACGCATCCGATGACTAAAAAGGAAACCCTATGCTGATTAAAGAAATTCTCGACCACGAAGACGAAATGATCGCTATCCGTCGCGACTTCCACCAACATCCGGAGCTGGGTTTCGAAGAGTTCCGCACCAGCGACCGCATTGCAGAACTGCTGACGGCCTGGGGTTACGAAGTGCATCGCGGCCTGGGTGGGACCGGCGTGGTAGGTACGCTGAAAATGGGCAGCGGCGGCAAAAGCCTCGGTATTCGTGCCGATATGGACGCGCTGCCGATGCAGGAGCAAACCGGGCTGCCGTGGGCGAGCGCGACAGAGGGCAAAATGCACGCCTGTGGCCACGACGGGCACTGCGCGATCCTGCTTTCTGCGGCGCGCTATCTGGCCGGGCATCGTCCGTTTAACGGCACGCTGCACCTGATTTTCCAGCCTTCCGAAGAGTCCGTCGGCGGCGCAAAACGCATGATCGACGACGGCCTGTTTACACTGTTCCCCTGCGACGCCGTTTTCGGTCTGCATAACTTCCCGCTGATCCCGGCCGGGCAAATCGTTACCAAACCCGGCGCGCTGATGGCTTCGTCAGACAGCATGACTATTACTCTGGAAGGCAAGGGCGGCCACGGATCGATGCCGGAACACTGCATCGATCCTACGGTAGCGGGCGCGTCAATCGTGATGGCGCTGCAAACCATAGTGTCCCGCAACGTCGATCCGCAGGATTCCGCCGTGGTAACGGTGGGCAGCCTGCAAAGCGGTACTACGCACAACATTATTCCGCACAGCGCGGTGCTAAAGCTGAACATGCGTACTTTCAAACCAGAAGTGCGGGAGGCGGTGAAGGAGAGAATTAAGGCCATCGTACACGGCCAGGCGGAAAGCTTTGGCGTGAAGGCGGCCATCGAGGTTGATTTTGGTTATCCGGTGACGATGAACGATCCTGCGCAGACCGAGTTTGCGCTCCAGGTGGCGCGCGACGCGTTCGGTGCCGATAAGGTTGCCGATCCGCAGCAGGTGAAAAGCATGATGGGCAGCGAAGATTTCTCCTTCATGCTTGAAGAGGTGCCGGGCTGCTATCTGTGGCTGGGAACGGCGACGGGCAAAGATGACTACTCGGTGCATCACCCGCTGTATCAGTTCAACGACGCCTGTATTTCCACCGGCGCGACGTACTGGGTGAAGCTGACCGAGGCGTTTTTGCGCTAATTCAGTCCGGGGCGTTAACGCAAGTCCGCCGTAAAAGTCTTAGCTTTTACCCGTCGCTAAGACTTTCCGCCTAAGGCCGCCGCCGCGGCGTTTTCTAGACTCAAGGAAAACGCCGTGGGAGGTGACTATGTCCTGGCAACCTTTTCTCTACCTGATTCAGGGATCGCTGTCCGCTGAATTACCCGTCGCGCCCGAGTGTGAAATCAAGCCCGACCAAACGATCAGTGTCTTACCAGCGTCGCAAAGTAGTACACCAGCGGCACCGCCAGCAGATGCAGCCCAACGGGGATCTCCCGCCACTTCCCGGCAATCACTTTGATGATGATGTAGAACAGCAGGCCGCCTGCGATCCCGGTGCCGAAGCTGTTGGCAATCAGCGTGATCATCACCATCATCAGAACCGGCAGGCCGTCGGTGAAGTTACCCAGATCGACTTTGCGCAGCCCGCTGAACATGTTCAGGCCGATAAGGATCAGCGCAGGCGCGGTGGCCTCCTTGGGGATCATCAGCGCGACCGGCGTGAACAGCAGCATCAGCAGGAACATGATCCCGGCGGCCAGCGCCGTCAGGCCTGTTTTTCCGCCCGCTTCTGCCGCGGCGGAAGATTCGATCAGCGCCGTTGCCGCCGGGATGCCAACCCAGGGGCCGAGCGCCGCTGCGATAGAATCAACCATAAACGGACGGTTGATATGCGGCATGTTGCCGTGCTCGTCCAGCAGGCCCGCTTCGCCGCCCACGGCCAGCGTAGTGCCCATCGTGGAGAAAAACTCCGAGGCAAAGAAAACAAACAGATACGGCAGGAACGCGATATTCAGCGCGCCAGTCAAATCCACGTGGCCCAGCACGGGAGCGAGGGAGTGCGGCATGGCGATAAAGCTTTGCGGCAGATGCGTGACCCCAAAAGGAATGCCGACCAGCGTGGCGAATAGAATGGCCCAGAGGATGGCCCCCGGAATACGGCGGGCCTGGAGGGCAATGGCCAGGAACAGTCCGCACAGCGCCACCAGCGCGCCCGGCGCGGTGAAGTCACCCATCATCAGCGCGTTAGTTTTGGCGTTGGCCAGCACCAGCCCGGCGTTGCGAAAGCCCAGCACCGCCACGAACAGGCCGATGGAGGCCGTTAGCCCGAGCTTGATGGACTGGGGTACCGACCGCGTGACCACCTCGCGCAGGCCAAGGCGGGTGAGGGCGAAAAAGAGAATGCCCGACCAGCAGGCGATGCCGAGGCCGGTTTGCCAGCCGATGCCTTCGCTGCCCGCGAGCGTCACGCCAACCAGCACAGAGCCGCCAATACCCGGGCCGACGATAAACGGCAGGTTGCCGTAAAACGCCATTAGCAGGGTGCCCGCCACAAAGACCAGGATGGTGCCGGTGGTCACCGCGCCCTTATCCATACCGCCCACCGCCAGCAGACCGGGGATCACCACCAGCAGATAGGCCGCGGCAAGAAAGCCCGTCACCCCGGCGAGACATTCTGTTTTCACCGTGCTTTGCCGGGCGCGAAGCTGGAAGTGCCGCTCCAGCCAGCTGCCTGAAGCCGGTGGATTTACTGAGTTTTCGGCCATTGTGCGGCTCTCCTTTGCTATCTCAATGTTGTGTGTTGTGCGCCACCGGGGTTTCCCGATAGCTGATGAGCGGGTCGACGATTTGGCGGGTGGTGCCGTCGGTTAAACCAAGGTCGGTCAGGTGCGGCCCCGCGTTGCAGGCGAGGCAGGTGCCTTCAATGGCTTTAAACACGCGATACGGCGGCTCCCAGTCGGCGACTTTATTGCTCAGTTCCCGCAGCTGGCGGAACTGTTGGGCCAGCTCGGCCGCGGGTAAATCAGAAAGCATCCCGGCAATCGGCATCGCAACGTGGGCGAGGATTTCGCCGTTCTGGCTGAGGGCCATTCCGCCGCCGCTGGCAATCAGCGTATTGGCGGCCAGCGCCATATCCTGCGGATTTCGGCCCAGCACCACCAGATTGTGGGAATCGTGAGAGTAGGTGGTGGCAATTGCGCCACGCAGTTCCCCCCAGCCTTCCAGCAGCGCAAGCTGGGGTTTCGCCTCGTGGCGACCGTGGCGATGCTGCACCCAGATCAGGCTGAAACCCGCCGGGATCTGCACCTCCCCATCGCGCACTTCGACGGTGGTTTCGTTCCACTGCGTGAAGCGCGCGCCCTTAATGTGGCGCAGCGTGGCGGTGCCATGGTTAACCGGCACGTTGAGCATAAAATCTTCTGGATTTAATGGACTGAGGCGCACCGTGTCGCGCGGGGGCAAAACGTTTGGTGCATTGACGGGTTCAAGGAGCTGGCCGTTTTGCGCCAGATGCTGGCCCGCCACGTAAACCGCTTTTGCCTGGAGTTTTTCCAGCGAGTCGAATACCACCAGATCCGCCGTGCGCCCGGCGGCAATCAGGCCAAGATCGTTACGCCGCAGACGGATCGCCGCGTTAAGCGTGGCCAGCCGCAGCGCGTCCGTCGGCTTCATGCCGTGTTCAATCAGCTGATTCAGCAGGGCAATAATTCCTCCCTTTTCCAGCAGCATGTCCGGCGGCACGTCGTCGGTGCAGACTGTCACCTGTGAGGAGAGATGCGGCAGGCCGTTGAGCGCCCGCACGATTTCCGGCAGCAGATAAGGATGGGAGCCGCGAATTTCGATAGTTAGCCCGGCGCGCAGTTTTTCGAGCGCGTCTGCGGCGGAGGTCAGTTCGTGATCCGAGGTGACGCCCGCGGCGAGATAGGCCTGAAGCTGTGCGCCGCTCAGCCCGCGGGCGTGGCCCTCAATAAGCTTGCCGCTTTCCAGCCCGGCGTTAAGGATTTCCAGCATGCGTTCGCTGCCGTTGAGCACGCCGTGCATGTCCATCACCTCCGCCACGCCCGCGACTTCCGGCCAGGCGAGCATGGTTTCCATCTCTTTGCCTGCAAAATCGGCGCCGGACATCTCCAGACCCGGCGTGGACGGCACGCTTGAAGGCGCGGCGCAGATCACGCGCAGCGGCAAATCACGGCTTGCTTCCACGGCGTAGCGCACGCCTGCCACGCCAAGCACGTTCGCCAGCTCGTGCGGATCCCAGAAAATAGTCGTGGTGCCCTGCGCGACGACAATTTCAGCGTAGCGGGCGGGCGGCAGGTGCGAGCTTTCGACGTGAACGTGCGTGTCAATCAGACCCGGCGATAGCCAGGCTCCGGCCAGGTCATGCGTTTGCGCGGCGGCGGACCAGGTTCCGCAGGGATGTACGCTGGCGATGAGCTGCCCGACAATGCCGACGTCAACGGGACGAATTTCGCCGCTGGCCATGTCAATCAGGTTGGCGTTGGTCAGCAGCAGGTCAAAAGGCACTTCGCCTAAGGCCGCTTTGACCGCCCGGCGGCGCACGTCCGCAAGCACACTTGAATTCATCGTTTTACTGTCCGGCAGGGAAACTGGAAGGCTAATGTAGGCAGGCGATGGGGTTTTGCCCAGATGATTTAATTTATCGGCTGATAAGAAACGTTTATCCTGTCGCAAACGTTTACTTAGCGAAACAAGACACCATCATGGCTGAACCCTGGCAGCGGCTGCCCGCCCTCTCATTAAAACAAATCCAGTATTTTGTGACGCTGGCGAAACTGCGGCATTTTACCGATACCGCGAACCGGCTCGCCATCAGCCAGCCCGCGCTCAGCAGCGCGCTGCGGCAGATTGAATCGGTGCTTGGCGCAAAGCTGGTGAACCGTACCGCTTCGGCGGTGACGCTGACCGAGCCGGGCGCGGCCATTTTGCCTCATGCCGAGCGGGTGCTGTATGCGGCGCAGCATGCCTTCGATGATATGCAGCGGATCGTGCTGGAAGGCGGCGACGGCACGCTGCGTATCGGCCTTGTGCCTTCCGTGGGCAGCCTGCTGTTCCCGGATATTCCGCAGCGGCTGGCGCAGCATTTTCCGCGTCTGCGCATTGAGTTTCACGATCTCACCAACGATTCGCTGATTGCCCAGCTGGAAAACGGACAGCTGGATTTCGGTATTGGCGCGCTGGACAGCTCCGTGCCCGATACGCTTGAGATCCATCCGTTGCAGGAGGATCCTTTTGTGGCCGTTATCCACCGCGACGACGCGCTGGCCGCGTCGAGCCATATTCCGTGGCGGCACCTTTCGCGCCGGGATATCGCGGTCTTTTCGAAAGGAAATATCAGCCGCCTGGTGGCCGCCATGGCCGAAAGTCAGCGCCTGAATCTGACGGCGCGCTATCAGGTCGATTTCATCGAGACGCTGTATGGCCTGGTGCGCTCGCGGCTGGCTATCGCCATTCTGCCGCAGCTTTACACGACGCATTTGCAGGATAGGGAGCTGGCGGTGGTGCATCTCCAGCAGCCTTCGTTGAGCCGCACCGTAGCGCTGATGCGCAGTAGCCAGCTGGTGTTCCCGCCGCAGATTGAGAGCGGTTTTCAACTGATTGTTAAGGCGTTGCAGCAAAAAAAGTTAAACTAATCGAGTTGCTCACTAAAAGGATATTTCTCTTTCATGAAGAAGACGCTGCGCCTGTTTATTTTTCTGCTTATCTTTCTCGCCGTAGCCGCCGCTGCCTGGCTACTGTTTATCCGCGCCAACAGCGACGCGCTGTGGAAAATCGTCAGCCAGCAGTGCGTGCCCAACCAGCAGCAGCATCACGATCCTTCCCCGTGCCTCGACGTTTCGCTCGATAAGCATTTCGTGGTGTTTAAAGATGCTAAAGGCCCGCTGCACACGCTGGTTCTGCCGACCGATAAAATCACCGGGATTGAAAGCCCGGAGCTGCAAAAGCCCGCCACGCCGAACTTCTTTTATTACGCCTGGCAGGAGCGAGAACGGCTCAGGCAGATGGCCGATAAACCTCTCGACGATCGCTATTTGTCCCTCGCGGTCAACGCCTGGTCCGGGCGCTCGCAGAATCAGCTGCATATTCATCTCGCCTGCCTGCGGCAGGATGTTTACCAGACGCTGACTCAGCAGGCTGCGCATATCGGTGAAGGCTGGCAGCCGCTGGGGGAGAAGATTAAAGGGCACGAGTATCTGGCGATGAAAATTCCGGCCACCACCTTTGCCACCACGTCGCCGTTTATTTTGCTCAATCAATATGTTCAGACGCGCGGCGATGACATTGCAAAATACGGGCTGGCGGTGGCCTTTGTTGAGCAGGACGAAGTGCTGCTGCTGGCGAATCGCCTGAGGCTGACGGATTTGAACCTTGGCAGCGCGGGTGAAGTGCTGGACTACAGCTGTGCGATCCAGAACTGATTAGCCCTCCCTCTTCGATTAGCTCATCGCCGGAGTGATTTTATTTAATCATTTCGGCGAGACTCCCCTCCATGAAGTTCCCTCGGGTCCTTCGCATGGATCTGCTTTTGATCGTTTGATTATTCTGTGATCGCTGTCTCTGTCTATTTTTCATTTGATTAATTACAATCATTTTGATTTTATTTAATCGGAGAGGGCGCAAAATGAACATCAAAAAAACAATAGAGAGAGTCCCCGGGGGCATGATGGTTGTCCCGCTGGTCATCGGCGCGGTGCTGAACACATTTTTCCCGCAGGCGCTGGAGATTGGCGGCTTTACCACCGCGCTATTCAAAAATGGTGCAGCGCCGTTAATCGGCGCTTTCCTGCTGTGCATGGGCGCTGGAATCAGTTTCAAGGCGGCCCCGCAGGCTCTGCTCCAGGGGGGCACAATTACGCTGACCAAGCTTCTGGTGGCGGTTGGCCTGGGCCTGGGCGTTGAATATCTGTTTGGCGCGGAAGGTATTTTTGGCCTGAGCGGCGTGGCCATTATTGCGGCAATGAGCAACTCCAACGGCGGCCTTTACGCGGCTTTGGTGGGCGAGTTTGGCAATGAGCGGGACGTCGGCGCGATTTCTATTCTTTCCCTGAACGACGGCCCTTTCTTCACCATGATCGCGCTCGGTGCCGCAGGCATGGCGAACATTCCTCTGATGGCGCTGGTGGCTATTCTTGTGCCGCTGGTCGTGGGCATGCTGCTGGGGAATCTTGACCCGAGCATGCGCGAGTTTCTGACCAAAGGTGGCCCGCTGCTGATTCCCTTCTTTGCTTTTGCGCTGGGCGCGGGGATCAATCTGGAAATGCTGTTGCAGGGGGGCCTCGCGGGGATCCTGCTTGGCGTACTGACGACTCTGGTCGGCGGATTCTTCAACATTCGCGCCGATCGGCTAATGGGGGGCACGGGCATTGCAGGCGCGGCGGCCTCAAGCACCGCGGGTAATGCGGTGGCGACCCCGCTGGCCATTGCTCAGGCGGATCCTTCGCTGGCCCAGGTTGCGGCAGCGGCAGCTCCGCTCATTGCCGCTTCGGTTATCACTACCGCCATCCTCACGCCGCTGCTGACTTCATGGGTGGCAAAACGAAATTTACAGCGTAAAGGGAGCGAGGTCGTATGAAGCTTATCGTCGTTGCCGATGATTTTACGGGTGCTAATGACACCGGGGTTCAGCTGGCCAAGAAAGGAGCCAAAACGGAGGTGATGCTGACGCAGCGGCAGAAACCTTCCCGCCATGCTGACGTGCTGGTGGTGAATACCGAAAGCCGCGCCGGAACGCCCGGCGAGGCCGCCGCTGCCGTCACACAGGCGCTGCAACCCTGGTGCCGTTTGGGGGCCGATAACCCGCTGGTCTATAAGAAAATTGACTCCACTTTCCGCGGTAACGTGGGCGCTGAGATTGAGGCTGCGATGCGGGCTACGGGCAGATCGCTGGCGATTATTGCCGGGGCTATTCCGGGCGCGGGCCGCACGACCGAGAACGGAGAATGCCTGGTGCATCAGGTGCCGCTGCTGGAAACGGAGTTCGCCAGCGATCCGCGCACGCCCATTATCTCTTCGCGCATCAGCACTTTGATCGCCCGACAGAGTAAGGTGCCCGTAGGGGAAATCGGCCTGGAACAGGTCAGAAGCGGGGAGTTAGGCGACGCGCTGGAAAAGCTTGCCGCGCAGGGAAGCATGATGGTGGTGGTCGATGCGGTTACGGACAGCGATCTCGATTTGATCGCCCGCGCGGCGCTGTCTCTGCCGGAAATACCTTTGTTAGCGGGCGCGGCGGGGCTGGCCAATGCGCTGCCGGTTTCTGCTTATCTGAATGAGCGCCGGGTTCTGCCCGTGCTGGTGGTGGCCGGGTCGATGAGTGAGGCGACGCGCCGTCAGGTTGAGCAGGCGAGACGCAGCAAGCGCGCGGAGATTGTGGATATCGAGGTCGAGGCGCTGCTGACTGCCTCTGCCGGGGAGCATCGACAGGCCGTGGCTGAGCAAGCCTGCCGACTCTTGCAGGAGGGACGGCACTGTATTTTGCGCACCAGCCGCGAGGCGGACGATCGTTTTCAGATCGACAGGCTGTGCCAGCAGTACGATCTCAGCCGCCAGCAGGTCGGCGAGCAGATTAGCAGGCAGCTCGGCCAGCTAACCCTGGCCATCACCGGGCAGACTTCTATCGGCGGATTATTTCTCACCGGCGGGGATATTGCCATTGCGGTGGCAAACGCACTGGGGGCAGAAGGCTATCGAATCGAAAGTGAAGTCGCCCCCTGCATTCCCTGCGGCACGTTTATAAACAGCGAGATTGATGATTTACCGGTAATCACGAAAGCCGGCGGATTTGGTTCGGAGAGTACGCTTTGCGATGCGCTCTATTTTATTGAGGAGATGTACAGTGACCACTAAAACAATCGCGGTAACGATGGGCGATCCGGCGGGCATCGGCCCGGAAATTATTATCAAAGCTCTGCTGGAAGGTGAATTGAACGGTGCGCCAGCGGTGGTGGTTGGCTGCATCGAAACGCTGCGCCGAGTTTGCCAGGCGGGTCTGGTGCCAAAAGTTGATTTGCATCTCATTACGCGGGTCTCCGAGGCGCGTTTTGCGCCGGGCGTGATCAACGTGCTTGATGAGCCTCTTGGGCAGCCGCAGGCGCTGGTGCCGGGGAAAGTTCAGGCGCAGGCCGGAGATTTAGCCTATCGCTGCGTTAAGCGGGCGACCGAGCTGGCGATGGCGGGCGAAGTCCATGCGATTGCCACGGCCCCGCTGAATAAGGAAGCGCTTCATACCGCGGGCCATATGTATCCGGGCCATACGGAGCTGCTGGCTAAGCTGACGAACAGCAAAGATTACGCGATGGTGCTTTATACCGACCGGCTGAAGGTTATTCACGTTTCGACGCATATAGCGCTGCGTAAATTTCTCGATACGTTAAATAAAGAGCGCATTGAAACGGTGATCGCTATTGCCGATAAGTTTCTTAAACGCGTGGGCTACAGCGCGCCGCGGATTGCCGTTGCCGGAGTGAATCCTCACGCGGGGGAAAATGGTCTTTTTGGGGATGAGGAAATAAATATTGTCACCCCGGCCATTGAGGCGGCCAGGGCGCAGGGGATGGAGGTGTACGGCCCTTGCCCGCCGGATACGGTCTTTTTGCAGGCGTACGAGGGGCATTACGACATGGTTGTGGCGATGTACCACGATCAGGGGCATATCCCCCTAAAGCTATTAGGTTTTTATGACGGCGTGAATATTACCGCTGGCCTGCCGTTTATTCGAACCTCGGCGGACCACGGCACGGCGTTTGATATTGCCTGGCAAGGAAAAGCTAAATCTGAGAGCATGGAGGTCTCGATTAAACTCGCAATGCAACTGGTGTAATTTCTCGGAAAATGAAGAGTAATTATCGTCTTGACCAGATTATGGCCGTGTTAAAAAGCCATAATCTGGTAACCGTTGAACAACTTGTGGAGGCCATAGATGCTTCGCCGGCCACGATTCGACGCGATTTGATTAAGCTCGATGAGCAGGGCGTCATCAGCCGCAGCCACGGCGGCGTAGCGCTTAAGCAATTCGTTCCTATTCAGCCCACCACCTTTGAAAAACAGCAGCGCCATCTCAAACAAAAACAGGCCATTGCTCGTGAAGCTGCCTCGCTGGTTTCTTCCGGCGATTCAATCGTGCTGGACGCGGGCACCACTTCGCTGGAGCTGGCGCGCGTGCTGGTGAATATCCCGCTGCGCGTGTTCACTGCGGATTTACATATTGCGCTGTTTTTATCCGAGTTCCGCCAGATTGAAGTGACCATTATTGGCGGCCGGATAGACGACAGCAGCCAGTCATGCGTGGGCGAACACGGCAGGCGTTTACTGCGGTCGATTAATCCTGACGTCGCTTTTATGAGCTGCAACTCGTGGAGCCTTGAAAAGGGAGTGACCACGCCAACGGAAGAAAAGTCGGCCATTAAACAGGATGTTATTGCGAATGCTCGCCAAAAAGTTCTGATTGCCGACAGCTCGAAATACCATCACCATTCTCTTTTCTGCGTGACTTCGCTACAGGCTTTCACCCACATCATCAGCGATAAAGGTTTAGCGGAGAGGGATGCGAAGCTTTTAGGCGAGCAGAACTTTAAGCTGCGGCTGGTGTAGGAAGAAAACCACCCGCAGGCTGCGAGTGGCTTTTGGTTTTAAGAGATATAGTTTGCAGCCTGTTTTAGCACCAGGTCGCAGGCTTTAGTCTTCACTTTTTCAGCCAGCGGCGAGCTGCCGATGGTGTTCAGGTCAAGCTGCTGGCCCTTGCCGGTATTGAGCAGGCCCATCAGGCCCTGGTTGTAATCCGGTTTTTCAGCGGCTTTAGTGCTGTCTTCCACGCCCAGCTTATTCATCAGCTGGCTTTTGATGTTTTCGGTGCTGGTCACCGAGGCCAGTTTGTTTTTGGCGCAGTATTCCATGACGCCCGCGGCGTTGGTCATGCTGTTTGAACTGAGCGCCTGGTTGCCGCCGTTAAGCAGGCCGGTGAGCGAGGAGAGGGAGAGGCCGCCGCTTTGCGTGCCGCTGGTGGAAGCGGTGCCGCTTTTGCTTAATTCATTTGCCGCGCTGGACAGTTGGTCCTGCCAGCTTGCAGCCAGCGTCTGGCCGGAAAAAACGGCGGTCGCCAGCGCCAGGGCGCATACCATACGATTGCTTGCTTTCATCTTGTCACACTCTTGTTGATAGCCTGCGGAGCAGGAGAATCCAGCGCAGAGTATAACGCTTTGATGCGGTGGCGCGGGACCAGGACAGTTCTTAATCCATTGATAAAAAGCCGGGTTTACCCGGCTTTCCTTGCTTAACTGATGATATTCAGCGTGACGTCAATATTCCCGCGCGTGGCGTTGGAATACGGGCAGACGATATGTGCGGCATCAACCAGCTTTTTGGCTTCCGCCGCGTCCATCTCCGGCAGGTGGATATTCAGTTTGGCTTCAATCCCAAAGCCGGTCGGCAGCGGGCCAATCCCGACTTCGCCTTCGATAAACGCTTCTTTTGGCATGCTGATTTTGTCGCGGGCGGCGACGAACTTCATCGCGCCGAGGAAGCAGGCTGAATAACCCGCCGCAAACAGCTGCTCGGGGTTGGTGACTTCACCGCCCGCGCCGCCCATCTCTTTTGGCACGCCTAATTTGACGTCGAGCACGCCGTCGGAAGAGGTTGCGCGGCCGTCGCGGCCACCGGTGGCTTTTGCTTTTGCGGTATAAACAACTTTTTCTAATGACATGGCAGGTTCCTTATCTTGCTTTTATGTGTGCGATAAAATCGTGTGCTATTTATTTGTGTTTTTTAAGCCGGATGCGCCGGGCGCGTCCGGCTGAGTTATTCGCCGAGATTCTGACGGAGCGTTTCGAGCCGGGCCTTAAGTTCGAGCATGGAATCCACGCTGCACGCCGAGGCGCAGCGCACTGATTCCGGAATCTCTTTGGCCTTTGCCTGCAACGCTTTGCCTGCTTCGGTGAGCGTGACGGCAACCTGGCGTTCATCCTGGCGCGAGCGGCTGCGGGTAACCAGGCCCGCCGCCTCAAGGCGTTTGAGCAGCGGGGTTAGGGTGGCCGAATCCAGAAACAGCCGCTCGCCGATTTCCGACACCGTGACGTCATCCTGCTCCCAGAGTACCAGCATCACAATATACTGCGGATACGTCAGGCCCAGCGGGGCCAGCAGCTGCCGGTACAGTTTGTTCACCGCCAGGTTCGCGGAGTAGAGCGCAAAGCAGAGCTGGTTATCCAGCAGCAGCGCGTTTGGGGTCGTCGGCGTCGTTTTCATAGTTTGAATATAGATAGTGCGCGATTTAATTGCAAGTTAATTAACTAGGGGCCGATATAGCGCAGCACAACCTGCACCGCCATTTCACGATAATGGTCGTTGCTGCCCGCCGGATCCTGGCCTGCCTCAAACAGGTTGGAGAAGGTGTAGCTGTTGGCGACGTGATAAAAGCTGAAGCTGCTCACCAGGCGATGCACGTCTTTGGCGTTGACCGCCTTGCTGAACAGCTGTTTTGCCTGTCCGCGTGCAAGGATGTCTTCCAGCAGCTCAAGCGCGCTGCGGTTGATTTCGCGCAGGTAGGTCGACTCTTTTACAAAGCGCCCGCGCTGCATGTTCTCCATGCAGATAATGCGGATGAAGTCCGGGTGCGCGGCATGGAAATCAAACGTCCATTCGACCAGTTCAACCATTGCCTCAACCGGCGGCAGACTGGCGAGATTTAGCTGACGCTCCGCGCCGCGAATCTGCGTGTAGACGTATTCCAGCACCTGCACGTAAAGCAGCTCTTTGCTTTTAAAGTGATAAACCACCATGCGTTTTGTGGTGCCCGCTTTCTCGGCGATTTGCTCCATGCGCGCGCCGTTCAGGCCGAATTCGGCAAACAGGCTGATGGCGCTCAAAAATATTTTGTCTTTCAGGCTCGCTTCGTCAAAGCGCTCCGGAAGATAGCGATCGTGGCTTTCCACGCGGGCTCCTTAGCATTGTCGGTGGCCGGTACATTAAATCACAAAGCTCGCGCAAAGTTGCTACACCCGCGGGCGCTTACGATAAAGCCATAGCCCCGGCAGCGACAGGCCAATCGACAGTGCGCCCACGATAAACGACGCCTTCAGGAAGTTGGTAACCAGCAGGATCAGCAGGTCTTCGCTGTAGCCAAAATGGCTCATCTTCACGGCGGAGATCATCGCCGTGTAGGCAGAAATACCGGGGAACATGGGGATGACGGCCGCGACGGTAAAGACCTTGGGATGCGCGAGATACCAGCGCGACCACTGGATGCCAATCATGCCGACCAGAATCGCCGCGATAAACGAGCTCCACTCAATGTTGACGCCGGCGGTCATCATCGCCATGCGCGAGCCGTGGCCGATAGCGCCCAGCAGCGCGCAGTAGGGCAGCGCCCGACGCGGAACGTTAAAGACCATGGCAAAGCCCAGCGCGGGGATCGCCGCCAGCATCATGTCCTGAAGCAGCGCGAGGATAAATTCGATTACGCCCATCCGCGCAGCCCCCAGACCGACATCGCCATGATCACCCCGATGCAGGTGGCGAGCGTGAGCAGGCTGGCCATCGCCCAGCGGGCAAGGCCGGTGTTGACGTGGCCTTTGAACATGTCGGCAACGGCGTTGATCAGCGGGAAGCCCGGCACCAGCAGCAGGACGCTGGCCGCCATCGCGATATTTGACGTGCTGGCAAACGGCCCTTTGGCGATCAGCAGGCCCGAAACCGTGGTGGCAACAAAGGCGGTGATGCAGAAATTTATCTGCGGATGGAGATGGCGCTGGGTGAAGACCTGGCGCACGTACATGGCCAGCGAGCTGGCGACAAAGGCCACGAAGGCTCCGTCCCATCCGCCGTTGTTCAGCTTACAGAAACAGCCGCAGGACAGCCCGACCATGAGCACCACCAGCCAGCGCGGATAGCGCAGCGGCCTGATGTGCTCGAAGCGCTTCAAAACGTCTTTGCTGTCCAGCAGCCTGTGTTCTGCCATGATCACGATGTGCTGCACTTCGGTCACCATGTGCATGTTAATGCCGCGGTCGATGTTTTTGCGCGTGGTGGTCAGGCACTGGTTATCTTTGATGGTGCTTAGCACGATAGCGTTCGCTGAAATTGAGCTTTCGACGCTGTCCATGCCTAGCGCAATACCGAGGCGCGTGGAGAGCTCTTCTACCAGCGCGCTTTCTGCCCCGTGCTGCAACAAAAAAAGCGCGCACTGAATACAAAGGCGGGTGACGTCCCGCTGCGTGTTGACATCTGTCTGCATGCTTTACCCTGGAGAATAGAGCGAGGTCGTCGCTCAAAATTAACGCTGACCCTTTGTAGCATATCTCCGAGGGCACGCTGTGACGTGCCAGATCAACCTTTCACCAGATAACCGTCTGCGGATGCTTTTTCATCAATATTGGCGACGAGCTACGCTTTCACGCTTCATCCGCCCGTGATGTTGTCCACAACTCTTCATTGAAACGGTCATCAGCCGCGCTTTCTTTATCTATTGTATTCAGAGGCAAACGTCGACCCATTTGGCGGCGGTGAGTTCCGCTAAGCGCGTCGGGGCGATGCGCACCGCGCTGTGAATAGCGCCGGCGGCGGGGAGCACTTCTTCATATTGCCGGAGCGAAACGTCGCAGTAGACGGCGAGGGGATTTTCCAGGCCGAAGGGGCAGACGCCGCCAACCGGATGTCCGGTCCAGGTGACCACCTCATCGCTGCTGAGCATGCGGGCTTTCGCGCCGAAGGCGGCCTTGAGCTTTTTGTTATCCAGCCGGGCGTCCCCTTTGGCGACGATCAGCACGACGTCATTTTTAACCTTTAACGATAGCGTCTTGGCTATCTGGCCGGGTTCAACGTGGTGCGCAGCGGCGGCAAGGGCAACGGTAGCAGTGCTTTGATTAAGCTCGATAATATCGATATCGGGGGCGTGGTCGGCAAAGAATTGCCGCACAGACTGCAGACTCATGAAATTCTCCTGATTTGGGCGCAAATAATTTCGCATAAGGTTGGGCTTTCTGTAAACCGCTTATGTTTTGCCAGCATTATTTCAATGAATTTTGGATCTCCTTCACAATCACCGAAACCGGTTACAGTAACCGGTTGCAGAGTGTGAAGGAGCAAGGAATACTGAGCCTGTAACCACCCCCTGTACCTAATAATAAGAGCAGTCTATGAAACGTATCCTTTTATGCTGTGCCGCTGGTATGTCTACCAGCATGGTCGTGAACAGGATGAAGCAAGCCGCGTTAGTGCAACAGATTGATGTCGAAATCAAAGCGGTCGGCCTCGAAGAGTTTACCGACGAAATGCCCGGTTACGATTGCTGTCTACTCGGGCCACAAATCAAATACCGTCTGGAGGATTTTAAAGCGCAGGCAGCACCCAAACAGATCCCGGTCACGGTGATTAACCCTATGGATTACGGAATGATGCGCGGCGATAAGATTCTCGCTGACGCACTCGCGTTGATAGCCTGACAGGAGAACGACAATGTCTTCTAACCATGCCGCCTTTAATTTGATTTTCCGTTTTGTTGAGAACTACGTCAGCCCGGTCGCCGGGAGAATTTCTTCCCAGCGCCACGTTATGGCTATCCGTGACGGCTTTATTTCCGCCATGCCGTTTATGATTGTCGGATCGTTCCTGCTGGTCTTTGCCTATCCTCCTTTCTCGCCGGATACCACCTGGGGCTTTGCCCGCGCGTGGCTGGACGCGGCCAAACATTTCGAGGGGCAAATCCTGACGCCGTTCGATATGACGATGGGCATCATGTCTATCTACATCTGTGCGGCCATTGCCTATAACCTCGGCAAGCACTATGTGAAGTCGCACGGTCTGGATCCGTTTATGTGCGCCATGCTGTCGCTGATGGCTTTCCTGCTGGTTGCCGCGCCGAAAACCAAAGGTGCGATGCCGGTGGACAGCCTTGGCGGCACCGGTATCTTCACCGCGATTCTGGTGGCGATTTACTGCGTCGAGATGATGCGTTTTCTGAAGGCGCATAACATTGGCATCAAGCTGCCGGACCAGGTTCCTCCGATGATCAAAAACTCTTTTGATCTGCTGATCCCGGTACTGGTGGTGGTGCTGACGCTTTATCCGCTTAGCCTGCTCATCCAGTCGCAGTTCGATATGCTGATCCCCCAGGCCATCATGTCGCTGTTTAAACCGCTGGTTTCCGCAGCAGATTCACTGCCTGCGATTCTGCTGGCGGTGCTAATTGGCCACCTGCTGTGGTTCGCGGGGATCCACGGCGCGGCGATTGTTTCCGGCATGCTGCAAATGTTCTGGCTGACCAACCTTGGCATGAACCAGAGCGCGCTGGCGCAGGGTGCTCCTCTGCCGCATATCTTTATGGAAGCGTTCTGGACGTTCTTTATCGTTGTCGGCGGTTCCGGTGCCACCATGGGGCTGGTGATTTGCTACCTGCGCAGTAAGTCGGCGCACCTGCGTTCTATCGGTCGCCTGAGTATCGTGCCGACTTGCTTCAACATTAACGAACCGGTGATCTTCGGGACGCCAATCGTGATGAACCCGGTGTTCTTCATTCCGTTCCTGCTGGCGCCGATGGTGAACGCCGTGCTGGCGTGGGGCGCGATGAAAATGGACCTGATTGGCCGCGTGATTTCCGTCGTGCCGTGGACGGCTCCGGCGCCGATTGGTGCCGCCTGGGCGCTGGGCTGGGATTTCCGCGCTGCGATCCTCGTCGTGCTGCTGGCCGTCGTTTCCGCCATCATCTACTTCCCGTTCTTTAAAGTGTACGAGAAGCAGCTGTTAGAGCAGGAAGCGGAAGAAGCGCAGAAAACGGCCGATGAAGAGAGCCAGCAGGCCGCCTAAGCCTGAAGCCTGCTAGCCATAAAAAAACACCGCCGAAGAGGGCGGTGTTTTCATTTTAAGGTGCAGTCACCGCAGCCCTGAACGCCCGGCAGCTTGTAGCGCTGGCAGCAGGTGCGGCGTACCAGCAGGCCTTCTCGGGGCACCACGGTGCGGTACAGCGGATTATTTTGTCCGTTGGACAACTGGCTTTCGAAGAAGCAGGCGTGGCGCAGGTCGCTCACCGCCTCATCGCCGAGCAGGTCTTTGATTTCGCCCAGCAGCCAGTTGATCAGATAGCCGGTATTCGCCCAGATGAGCTTGCCGTTGATGTCCCCGCTGTCTTCCAGCGCGTTGACTATCGGCAGCACGCCCTCAACGATGAGTTTTTCCAAGCGCAGGCGCAGCGGCAGCACGGTTGCGGCCCTGTCTTCCTGCACGTCCAGCCAGAAGGCTGCGGCGCGGCCCGATTCGTGAAACTCAACGTGAATTTGTGCCGGGCTGATATCCAGCGCGCGCGGATGCGTGACCAGCGCCATTATCAGCGGCGGAACCAGCAGGCCAAGATACCACTGCGCCCACAGTGACTTCAGCGGTTTGCCCTCACGCGGCTGCTGAGGCTGCTCGCGGTAGATATGATCCGCATAGCGCGCCAGCAGAGAAGTTAGCGTGGCGGGCTGGGCCCATTGATAGAAGGTGAGGGCCGTCTCAGGCAGCGGCTCGCTGAGCCGGATGATATCGTTGAAATGCGCCCGATGCGTGGCGAAGTGCTCGCGCAGCTCGTCGGCAAGCGATGGCTCAGCGCGCCGGAAGGGCCTCTGCCATGCGAGATCGTCGATAAGTTGTGAAGACTGGAATGCCATCGCCTGATAAAACCGGTAATCTAAATGATAATGATTGCCAATCCTAACTATAGGCATTGCCGTTAGCAAGACGAAATTGTGCGCTTCTCGTGCAGCCGGCGTAAAAGAGTGAGCGAGATCAGGCTGCCTGCAACGAGTCGCTGGTCAGGATGCTGTTGCGGCCCTGATGTTTTGCGCGGTAAAGCGCTTTGTCCGCCATTCTTAACGCCTCGTCGATACCTTCGGCTTGCAGCGGCGCAAGGCCGATGCTGATCGTCACATTGGTGGCAACCTCTTCATTAAAGAGGTGCAGGTCATACACGCGCTGGCGAATGCGTTCGGCGGTTTGCAAGGCCATCTCGGCGTCAAGGTTGGTCAGCATCACCATAAACTCTTCGCCGCCGTAGCGGGTGACGATGTCCCGCGAGCGCACCGCATCGCGGATGGCAGCCGAAACGCGGATCAGCGCCTGATCGCCCATGCTGTGCCCGTAGTTGTCGTTGTAAGCTTTGAAATGATCGATATCCAGCAGCAGCACGAAGTGGTTGCCGGTGCCGACGGACATTACGTTTTCCAGCCGGTTTTGAAACCCCCGGCGGTTATACAGGCCGGTGAGCGGATCGATCATGCTCAGATCGCTGAGCGTTTCTTTCTCTTCGAGCAGCTTATTCATCAGCCGCTGGGTAAATTTATCGTTTTGCCGCTGAATGACATGCTGGATGGTAATGCCGATGCCCGGCAGGGCAATTGAATAGAGCACGCGCAGCCAGTGTTCGCCCTGATCGAGCCACAGCACGGTGAGAGTGACCGGCAGGCAGTGGACGGTGAACGCCGCTATATTATTGATAAAAGAGATAGAACCAATAAATAAAATGGTCAGCAGGGCGATTATCAAAAAGGAGGCGTCGGTATTCGGAATCGCATTATTTTTAATAACGATATGCCATGCCCATAATACGCCAAGCAATAATGACACCAGGTTAATATTGATTAATCTTTGTTTATCAGCCAATTGCCAAAAAAGGAAAACAACGCTGAGCGCCAGCACCAGGAGCACCGGCACCGTGATGTGCTGCGTATGGAAGACGGGGCTTGCCATGCTGAACGCGGCGGAAAGCGCATTCAACAATAAAAATAAACGTAAAGAAAGCTGATGCTTTCCTTTCAGTAATGCCCGCCAGTTTTTTGCCGTCATATCGAGAATAAGTCTTTAGGTCAGATGTCAGGAGTTGCGTATTCGCAAGGGTGTTTAGAGCGTTTGCGGAATAATAAGTAACGTTGTTTTATATAATTGATGAGTTTTATTAACGTTAGCGCTCAATCTATCACCTTCATGAATTTCTGTCATCCGCTGTTGCGTAAAGCTCATCTATCGTTTCGATAGCGGCAGGCGTTTTACGCAGACATATGAGAATTTTTATCATATGATATTGGTTATCATTACCAATTGAAGAGATAGACGGTATGTTGCAACGCAGCCTTGAAAGCGCCTGGGGAGTGGTGGTACCGGGTTTGATAGTCGCGGCCTTAACGTATCTGGAACTTTCGTTCAGCCAGTGGCGAGCGCTGGTGGTGCTGGGTTTAGTGGCCTCAACGGTCATGCTGTATCACAAACGCCTGCGCCATTACGTGCTGCTGCCGTCGGGCGTGGCTTTTGCCAGCGGGCTTGCTTTGGTGATGATGAATCTTTGGGGGAGATAAAGTAATGCTGAGAATAACTGAGGAACAGCTGGAGCGTTTCTGGGAAACAACAAGGAAGTGGTGCGAAGAGAGGGACTTGAACCCTCACGTCCGTAAGGACACTAACACCTGAAGCTAGCGCGTCTACCAATTCCGCCACCTTCGCACAGGTTTTTGATATCGTCATCGCATTGGTGCGAAGAGAGGGACTTGAACCCTCACGTCCGTAAGAACACTAACACCTGAAGCTAGCGCGTCTACCAATTCCGCCACCTTCGCGCAGTGCGAACGATATCTTTCGTGGTTGTTGGTGGTGCGAAGAGAGGGACTTGAACCCTCACGTCCGTAAGAACACTAACACCTGAAGCTAGCGCGTCTACCAATTCCGCCACCTTCGCATACCTGTAATACCGAAGTATCACAACCACGGAGGCGCATTCTAGATGTTTTCTGAACTTCGTCAACAGTTAATTTGGCACCGCTTTCCCAACTGATGCAAAAAGCGGCGCCGCGTCACTCTTAGCGCTTTTTACCCGCGCGGGACAGAACGGCACGGTAGACTTTGAAGCGGCCCGTCTGGGCGATAACTTCATGGCTGCCAAACACTTCGTCCAGCACGTTCGGGTACGCCAGGAAGGCGTTGGCCACGATGCGCAGTTCGCCGCCCATATTCAGATGACGAGCCGCGCCGCGAATAAGCTGGTGGGCCGCATCGAGACTGGTTTGCATACCGTCGTGGAAAGGCGGGTTGGAGATAATCATGTCGAAGCGACCGTTGATTTCGGAATAGACGTTGCTGGCGATAACTTCCCCTTCAAAGCCGTTGGCCGCAAGCGTGGCGCGGCTGGCTTCTACCGCCGTTGCGCTCACGTCGCATAAAGTCAGGCGTACTTTCGGGGAGTGGCTGGCAAGCGTGATGGCGAGAACGCCCGCGCCGCAGCCCACGTCCAGTACCTTGCCCTTAGTGTGCGGCGTCAGAGTGGAAAGCAGCAGCTTGCTGCCGGTGTCCAGGCCGTCGCGGCTGAACACGCCCGGCAGGGTTTTCACCGTCATGCCTTCGTGGTCGTATTCATCCCACCAGCTATCCGCATCAAACTGCGGCTGCGTTTCGAGGCGACCGTGATACAGGCCGCAGCGGCGCGCGCTGTCGATTTTGGTCAGCGGGCAGAAATCTTCGAGAATTTGCTCGGCGCTGCGCACGCCGCTGCGGTTTTCACCGACGACGAACACATCGGTGCCCACCGGCATCCGGGAGAGAATGTTCATCAGCTGGAACTGGGCTTCCGGCTTGTTTTTCGGCCAGTAGTAAATCAGCGTATTGCTGTCGCCGATGATCTCCTCACCGGCCACCAGGCCGTACTCTGCGTTTTCCCCCATCTGGGCGCTGAGAACCTGCCAGTGGTGGAACTGCTGGGTGTGGGCGCGGCTTGCCGCGGTCTCAAAACGAGCCGGCAGGTCGTCCTGTAAGTCACCGGCAAACAGTACGCGGCTTTCGGTAAAATCATCGCTGTGGCGCAGCAGCACTTCGCTTGCCGGGGTTAACGCAGTCATCAACATACTCCTGGGAAATCAGAGCGTGGATTATACACGTCTTACCTGAAGTTGCAGCGGCGTAAACTGCACTCCCCGCCCTAATCACTGACCCAAAAGGAAGCTCATCGGGATGGGGTGCCCGCTTACCCTGCTGCAACGCCAGTTAATGCGCGCAGGAAAGAGGTTTAATGGCGCGCATTCGATGTATTTGCTATATTTGCGCCCCAATTGGCACTCTGCAAAGGTTTCGCTATGAGCTTGCGACGCGACTGGCTATTAGGGCAGCTGGGGATTACCCAGTGGGAGCTAAGGCGACCGTTGGTGTTGCAGGGCGAAATTGCGGTTTCACTGTCGGCCAACACCCGGCTGGTGATGGTGGCGCAAGAGCTGCCGCCGCTGACCGATCCGCTGGTTAGCGATGTGCTGCGCAGCCTCGCGCTGGAGCCGCAGCAGGTCATGCAGCTTACGCCCGATCGTGCGGCGATGCTGCCCGCCGAAATCCGCTGTAACAGCTGGCGTCTTGGCGTTGATGAGCCGCTGTCGCTTCCCGGCGCGCAGCTAACGACTCCCGCCCTAACTGAGCTTTATCACAATGGCACCGCCCGTCAGGGGCTGTGGCAACAAATTTGCAAATATGAACACGATTTCTTCCCTGAATCCGAGTGACTTAAGCGCGGCTTACGCCATTGAACTGCGCAGCCATGCTTTCCCGTGGAGTGAAAAAACCTTCGCCAGCAATCAGGGCGATCGCTACCTCAATCTGCGGCTTGACGTGGATGGCACCCTGGCCGCTTTCGCCGTGACGCAGGTTGTTCTCGACGAGGCCACGCTGTTTAACATTGCGGTCGATCCTGCCTGGCAACGCCGGGGATTAGGCCGTCAGCTGCTGGAGCATTTAATCCGCGAGCTGGAAGCGCGGGACGTTTTCACGCTGTGGCTTGAAGTGCGGGCTTCAAACTCCGCGGCCATCGCGCTCTACGAGAGCCTGGGCTTTAACGAGGCGACGGTTCGTCGGAACTACTACCCGACCAAAGAGGGCAGGGAAGACGCCATCGTGATGGCGTTACCGCTAGGCTAAAACTTTCATGAAAAAGGTGTGTTGATGAACTGGGACTGGGTTTTATTTGATGCCGACGAAACGCTGTTTACCTTTGACGCTTTCGGCGGTTTACAGCGGATGTTTCTCGACTACAGCGTGACGTTCACCGCGGAAGACTTCCAGGATTATCAGGCTGTTAACAAACCTTTGTGGGTGGATTATCAAAACGGCGCTATCAGCGCGCTCCAGCTTCAGCATCAGCGCTTTGAAGGCTGGTCGGAAAGGCTGAACGTGCCGGCCGGTGATTTGAACGCCGCATTTTTGAATGCGATGGCCGAAATTTGCGTCCCGCTGCCGGGCGCCATTTCGCTGCTTAATGCGCTGAAAGGCAAAGTGAAGCTGGGTATCATCACCAACGGCTTCACCGCGCTACAGCAGATCCGCCTCGAGCGCACCGGGCTAAGCGACAGCTTCGATCTGATCGTGATTTCCGAGCAGGTGGGCATTGCCAAGCCCGACCGCCGCATTTTTGATTATGCTTTCGAACAAATGGGTAACCCGCCGCGCGATCGCGTGATGATGGTGGGCGATACCGCAGAATCAGACATCCTGGGCGGCATCAACGCCGGAATAGCGACCTGCTGGCTCAACGCCCACGGACGTAGCCTGCCGGAAGGCATCCAACCTTCGTGGGAAGTCTCTTCCCTGAGCGAACTGGAGCAATTGTTGTGTAAACCATGATTGTGTCACCGCAGATTGTGAAACCCATCGCGATGGGTAAAATAGCCGCCAGTTAACGTTGACCTGCCGCGCCCTTCGAGCGCGCGGCACACACAGAAGAATTTATTATGACTTTGTCTCCTTTTTTGCAGGAAGTGGGGAAACGCCGCACTTTTGCGATCATTTCCCACCCGGATGCCGGTAAAACGACCATCACTGAAAAAGTGCTGCTGTTCGGACAGGCCATTCAAACCGCCGGTACCGTTAAGGGCCGCGGCTCCAGCCAGCATGCGAAATCCGACTGGATGGAAATGGAAAAGCAGCGTGGTATTTCGATTACCACCTCCGTGATGCAGTTCCCTTACCGCGACAGCCTGGTGAACCTTCTCGATACCCCGGGGCACGAAGACTTCTCCGAAGATACCTATCGTACCCTGACCGCGGTTGACTGCTGTCTGATGGTTATCGACGCCGCGAAAGGCGTAGAAGATCGTACCCGCAAGCTGATGGAAGTTACCCGTCTGCGCGATACGCCGATCCTCACCTTTATGAACAAACTTGACCGTGACATCCGCGATCCGATGGAAGTGATGGATGAAGTTGAGCGCGAGCTGAAAATTGCCTGCTCGCCAATCACCTGGCCAATCGGCTGCGGCAAGCTGTTCAAAGGCGTTTACCATCTTTATAAAGACGAAACCTACCTCTACCAGACCGGTAAAGGCCATACCATTCAGGACGTGCGTATCGTTAAGGGGTTAGATAACCCTGAGCTGGATGTCGCCGTCGGTGAAGAGCTGGCGGCGCAGCTGCGCGACGAGCTGGAGCTGGTGCAGGGCGCGTCCCACGAGTTCGACCGCGAGCTGTTCCTGGAAGGCGAGCTGACGCCGGTATTCTTCGGTACCGCGCTGGGCAACTTCGGCGTGGATCACATGCTTGATGGCCTGGTGGAATGGGCGCCCGCGCCGATGCCGCGTAAAACCGACGCTCGCGAAGTGGAAGCCGCCGAGGACAAATTTACCGGCTTCGTCTTTAAGATTCAGGCCAACATGGACCCGAAACACCGCGACCGCGTTGCCTTTATGCGCGTGGTGTCGGGCAAATACGAAAAGGGCATGAAGCTGCGCCAGGTTCGCACCGGCAAAGACGTGGTGATTTCCGATGCGCTGACCTTTATGGCGGGCGACCGTTCGCACGTAGAGGAAGCTTATCCGGGCGACATCATCGGCCTGCACAACCACGGCACCATCCAGATCGGCGATACCTTCACCCAGGGTGAAATGATGAAGTTCACGGGCATTCCGAACTTCGCCCCGGAGCTGTTCCGCCGTATCCGCCTGCGCGATCCGCTTAAGCAAAAACAGCTGCTTAAAGGCCTGGTTCAGCTTTCAGAAGAAGGCGCGGTGCAGGTATTCCGTCCGTTAACCAATAACGATCTGATCGTGGGTGCGGTCGGCGTGCTGCAGTTTGACGTGGTCGTGGCAAGGCTGAAAAGCGAATATAACGTTGAGGCGATTTACGAATCCGTCAACGTCTCGACCGCCCGCTGGGTAGAATGCAGCGACGTGAAGAAGTTTGAAGAATTCAAACGGAAAAACGAAGTGCAGCTGGCGCTCGACGGCGGGGACAACCTGGCCTATATCGCACCTACCATGGTGAACCTGAACCTGACTCAGGATCGTTATCCGGATGTCGTGTTCCGCAAAACTCGCGAGCACTAATCTCCTCTCAGGGCGCGGCAGCCGTCGCGTCCTGCTACTTTTCCTGTCTTATTAATCCCTTACGGAATGTTCTTAATTACCCGCAATTCTCCCTCGTTTGCTGCTTTTTCAACCGCTCGAACCATGCAATTTTGCGATTGTGATCTATATTTAACATTGTGATGACAAACGAGACGGATAAATATCCCATTTCACTATGTACTTCCGGGATGTTTACGATGTTGAGTTTGCAATCACAATATTAATAACTGCTTTAACTCATGAAAGGCGCGATAACAGACAGGGCAGATTGCCATAAGGTTTCGTTATCGCTGAGGTCACAGACTGAGAGCAAGCTTAGGCGCGAAACGCCTTTTCAGCAAAGCTGCCACGTTGTGGCTTAGAGCTCAAATTCTGAGCAAACCTACAGGAATAAATCGATGACTACGACTAAGATTTCGAAAACTCTGCTGGCTGTGGTTCTGGGTTCGGTACTGGCAAGTGGTTCTGCCCTTGCGGAAGACACGATGCTGAACAAAACTGAATCGACGGCTGATTCCGCAGGGCAAAAAATCGATAGCTCTATGAATAAAGTCGGTAATTTCATGGACGACAGCTCTATCACCGCCAAGGTTAAAGCCGCGCTGGTAGACAACGAAAACATTAAGAGCACCGATATTTCGGTGAAAACCGATAAAAAAGTGGTAACGCTGAGCGGCTTCGTTGAAAGCCAGGCTCAGGCCGAACAGGCGGTAACCGTTGCCAAAGGCGTTGAAGGCGTCTCCTCCGTTAGCGACAAACTCCACGTCCGCGACGGCAAAAAAGCATCGGTAAGCGGTTATGCGGGTGATACTGCAACCACCAGTGAAATCAAAGCTAAACTGTTAGCAGACGACATCGTTCCGTCTCGTAATGTGAAAGTCGAAACCACCGACGGCGTGGTCCAGCTTTCCGGCCATGTGAAATCTAACGCTCAGTCCGAGCGTGCAGAAAGCATCGCCAAAGCGATCGACGGCGTGAAAAGCGTCAAGAACGATCTGAAAGTCGAGTAATTGCAGTAATCCGAAACTCTCTCCTCCGGATGGCCGGGGGAGTCAGTCAGCACCACCGCTACTCATATATCGCCAGTGAGCAGGCCATAAGGCACTCATCAAGAAGCGATTAGGGTTCACTATGGTTTAAGGAGAGGCTTATGTTTCGTTGGGGCATTATTTTTCTGGTTATCGCGTTGATTGCAGCAGCGTTAGGCTTTGGCGGCCTGGCCGGTACAGCAGCGGGCGCGGCAAAAATTGTCTTCGTGGTAGGTATTATTCTGTTCCTGGTTAGCCTGTTTATGGGTCGCAGACGTCCATAGCGTGCTATAACAGTAAAAGACCGACCAGAGAGCCAGTCATCAATGACTGGCTCTCGCGTTTGTGCTTCCCTCATTTGGGGAGCAATAACCCATGATAAAAACTTAAAATCAGGAAAGCAGGGTGGGACAACGTATACCCGTAACGCTCGGCAATATTGCGCCGCTTGCGTCCAGGCCGTTTCGTCCCGGCAAACTCGCCATTATCTGCGAAGGTGGCGGGCAGCGCGGGATTTTCACGGCCGGTGTGCTGGATGAGTTCATGCGCGCCAATTTTAACCCTTTCGATCTCTTCCTCGGCACTTCTGCCGGGGCGCAAAACCTTTCTGCCTACGTCTGCAACCAGCCCGGCTACGCCCGGCGAGTGATCACGCGCTTTACCACTACCCGCGACTTCTTCGATCCCCTGCGCTTCGTACGCGGTGGCAATTTGATCGATCTCGACTGGCTGGTTGAATCGACGGCGGCGCGGCTGCCGCTTTCGATGTCCCATGCGGACAAGCTTTTCGAAATCGGCAAACAGTTCTACATGTGCGCGTGCCGCAGCGATGACTATTCGCCGGGCTATTTTTCGCCGACCAGCGATACCTGGCTGAATATCATTAAAGCCTCCAGCGCCATTCCCGGTTTCTATCGCACCGGCGTGGATATCGACGGCATCAGCTATCAGGACGGCGGCATTAGCGACGCGATCCCGGTGCGCGAAGCTGCCCGCCTTGGCGCCGATACGCTGGTGGTTATCCGCACCGTGCCTTCGCAGATGTATTACACCCCGCAATGGTTCAAGCGCATGGAGCGCTGGCTGGGTGACAGCAGCCTGCAGCCGCTGCTGAACCTGGTGCAGCACCATGAGGCGAGCTACCGCGACATTCAGGGCTTTATCGATAAGCCGCCGGGCAAGCTGCGCATCTTCGAGATTTATCCGCCGAAACCGCTGATGAGCATCGCGCTGGGCAGCCGCCTGCCGTCGCTGAATGCGGATTACAAAACCGGCCGGCTGTGCGGGCGCTATTTCCTCGCCACGGTCGGCAGGCTGCTGGCGGAGAAACCGCCGCTCAGGCGGCATCTTCCGCGTATTGTCGCGCCGGGTCCGCTGGTCGTGCCGCCTGCGGCGGTCGCCAATGAACCGCTGGTTAAAAACGTCGTCAGCGCCGCAGAAGCCAATGACGCCTCGTTCAATAACGAGGACACCGCGTGACGGCAAAGTTTTACGATACCCACTGCCACTTTGACTTTCCGCCTTTTACCGGCGACGAAGTTAACAGCCTCGCGCTGGCGAAGCGGGCGGGCGTGGAGAAAATCATTGTTCCGGCGACCGAAGCCGAGCGGTTTGCTGGCGTCCTGGCGCTGGCCGGCCAGCATGAGGCGCTGTACGCGGCCATCGGCCTGCATCCCATCGTGATTCACAGGCATCAGGATGCTTCGCTGGCGCTGCTTGAGCACCACCTGCAACAGCAGCCGAAAAATCTGGTGGCGATAGGTGAGATCGGCCTGGATCTCTACATGAACGATCCGCTGTTTGATCGGCAGGAGCAGATCCTCGGCGCGCAGCTGAAGCTCGCAAAGCGCTACGATCTGCCGGTGATCCTTCATTCACGACGCACGCACGATAAGCTTGCCCTGCATCTTAAGCGTCAGGATCTGCCCCGCACCGGCGTCGTGCACGGTTTTGCAGGCAGCCTGCAACAGGCAGAGCGCTTTGTCGGGCTCGGTTATTTCATTGGCGTGGGCGGGACGATCACCTACCCGCGAGCGAGCAAAACCCGCGAAGTCATGGCCCGGCTGCCGCTTTCCTGCCTGCTGCTGGAAACGGACGCGCCGGATATGCCGCTTAACGGCTGGCAGGGTCAGCCAAACCGGCCGGAGCGCGTGGCGGATGTCTTTCAGACGCTGTGTGAATTGCGGCCGGAATCCCCGGCAGAGATCGCTCAGGCGCTGATATACAACGCAGACAAATTATTCCAGTGGTAACCATTCAGCAGATTGATGTGATCTGTGTCACTTTATAAGACAAACGTTTCCCTGTATTTCCAGAAATACGTGATAGCGATGGCAAATTGTCCGACACCTGTGGCTATAATCCGCGCGTTGGGCAAAAGCCGCTGTGCTTTCCTTTTTTTCTTAAAATACACAGGGACTCTGTATGCAAATCCTCATGGGGCTGATCGGCATGCTTGTGCTGCTGCTGATCGCCGTTTTACTTTCCAGCAATAGAAAAGCAATTAACTTACGTACCGTCCTGGGCGCCTGGCTTATTCAGGTGGGGATCGGCGCGCTGATTCTTTATGTACCGGTTGGGCGCAAAGTGCTGCTCGCGATGTCCGAAGGGGTCGCCAACGTGATTGCCTACGGCAATGCAGGGATCTCGTTCCTGTTTGGCGGGCTGGTTTCGGACAAGATGTTTGAAGTCTTTGGCGGCGGCGGCTTCGTCTTTGCGCTGCGCGTGCTGCCCATTATCGTCTTCTTCTCCTCGCTGATTGCCGTACTTTACTACCTCGGCATTATGCAGCTGGTTATTCGCATCCTCGGCGGCGGCCTGCGTAAGCTGCTGAAAACCTCACGTACGGAGTCTCTTTCTGCCACCGCGAATATCTTCGTTGGGCAGACGGAAGCGCCGCTGGTGGTTCGTCCTTACATCGCCACCATGACCCGTTCCGAGCTGTTTGCGGTCATGTGCGGCGGCCTTGCCTCCGTGGCCGGTTCGGTGCTGGCAGGCTACGCGCAGATGGGCGTCCCGCTGGAATATCTTATTGCCGCTTCGTTTATGGCGGCGCCCGGCGGCCTGCTGTTCGCCAAGCTGATCCTGCCTGAAACTGAAACGCCAAACGACGCGCCGGAACTGGATTCGATGAAAAACGATCCCGATCGCCCGGCCAACGTGCTGGATGCCGCCGCTTCCGGCGCCGCGTCCGGGATGCAGCTGGCGCTGAACGTTGGCGCGATGCTGCTGGCTTTCGTGGCGCTGATCGCCCTGCTGAACGGCATGCTTTCCGGGATTGGCGGCTGGTTTAACTATCCGCAGCTTTCCATGGAGCTGATTCTGGGCTGGGTGTTCTCTCCGCTGGCGTGGATTATCGGCGTGCCGTGGAGCGAAGCGAATGTGGCGGGCTCCTTTATCGGACAGAAGCTTATCATCAACGAGTTCGTGGCCTACCTGAACTTTGGTGAATACCTGAAGGATGATGCGGCCGTTGCGGCAGCTGGTCTGCAGGTGCTTTCTGACCACACCAAAGCCATTATCTCCTTTGCGCTTTGTGGTTTTGCCAACCTGTCCTCCATCGCTATCCTGATTGGCGGCCTGGGCAGCATGGCGCCGAACCGCCGCCATGATATTGCCCAGCTTGGCCTGAAGGCCGTGGCGGCCGGTACGCTTTCAAACCTGATGAGCGCCACCATTGCGGGCGTGTTCCTCGCGCTGTAAGCCGTTCCTCGACGAGCGGGTGCCTGCCACCCGCCGTATTACAGATAAAGCGCCGGGCGAATTACCGTCACGCCGTGTTGCTCCAGATAGTCCGCCAGCGGCTCCACGTCCTCTTTGCCCGCGCTGCGCCACCGTTTCGCCTCGCCGTAAACGCCGTGCTGGTGAAAAGCGTTCAGCCGAACCGGAATCTCACCCAGCGCGATAATAAAGCGCGCCAGCTCAGCTTTATGTTCGAAATAATCACTAACGTCAGGAATGACCAGCAGGCGTAATTCTGCGAGCTTTTGCCGCTCGGCCAGCCAGACAATGCTTTGCCTGATGCGCTGATTGTCGCGGCCCGTTAGCGCCGAGTGAACGTCTTCCTTCCAGGCTTTAAGATCCACCATCGCGCCGTCAATCAGCGGCTCCAGCTTTTGCCAGCCGCTGACCGATAGCTCGCCGTTGCTGTCGACCAGGCAGCTCAGCCTGGCTAACTGCGGGCTACGCTTAATCGCGCTGAAAAAGCTCACCAGAAACGGCAGCTGTAAGGTGGCTTCGCCCCCGCTCACCGTGATGCCGCTGATAAAAGGTGCCGCGCGCTTTACTTCCTCCAGCAGCGATTTTTCATCGCGCCACTGCGCCATCGGGCTGGACCGGCGCGGACAAACCTTCAGGCAGGTATCGCACTGCCGGCAGTCTGCTTCGCGCCACGCCACTTTGCCTTCTTGAAAGCTCAAGGCCTGATGAGGGCAGGCGTCTACACAGACGCCGCAGTCGTCGCACATCCCGATGGTGTAAGGGTTGTGGCAGTTTTTGCAGCGCAGGTTGCAACCCTGTAAGAAGAGGGCCAGGCGACTGCCCGGCCCGTCGACGCAGGAAAACGGCAGAATTTTACTGACTAAAGCGCATCTGTTGCTCATGGCTTATCACGCGGGGCTGGCGCTCCATCATTCGGGTATTCCGGGCGGCTTCTTCGCCAAGCCAGGTCGTGTTCATGCGGGAGCCTTCCTCGCGGAATTTCTCCAGGTCGGAGAGGCGAACCATGTAGCCCGTCACCCTGACTAAATCGTTGCCGCCGACGTTGGCCGTGAACTCTCGCATTCCGGCGGCAAAGGCGCCTTTGCAAAGCTGCATCAGCGCCAGAGGATTATTTTTGATGGTTTCATCCAGCGTCAGAATGTCGCTGATGCCTGCCGCGTAATGCAGATGGTGCGGTGCTACGGTCTGTAAATGCGTCACCGGATCCGGCTCTTCGCCGTAGGGAATGCGGGCGCCCGGCGTGGTTTGCGTGTCCGAGCTGATACCCGACTGAGCGTGCAGCAAAGCACGCTGTTGCCAGCCATACTTAACGGGAGCGGCGGCGACAAACGCGGCGAGCTGCTCGCTTATCCTGTACGCCAGATCGTTAGCGGCGACGTCCTTACCGTAGCAAGATTGCTGCTCGCAAAGATGGTTCACGGCCTCTGCCAGGCCGTAAATACCGAACATCGGCGCGAAGCGCTGCGGGTCGATGAGCCCCTCGCTTACCAGGAAGCTGCTCTGGAAGAAGTTGGCCTGCTGGTAAAGGAATTCGCAGCGGGCGTTGATGATGTCGATTTGCTGCCGGCAGTAGAAAGGCAGCCGATGGGTAAAGAAGTCGTCCGGCGAGCCGCTGCGCCTGGCGACCTCCAGAAGGTTCAGCCGAACCAGGGTGCTGCCTCCGCCGCCCAGCGGCAATGAGTTGTAGCAGCTGACGATGCCATACTGGCCTTTTGTGAAAATTCTATCATTTACCGGGCCGTTGGCGATGTGGGGCTTATTGCACTGGCAGATATTGTTCGTTACCTGCAAAAGCAAACCTTCAGGGGTGAATTCCGGGTCGTAAATAAAGGTAATATTTGGCGCAACCTGCTTCAGCTCTGCGTCCACGCGCAGAATGGCGCGGACCAGCGGTGAGTCCTGCGGGCCGATATTGGCGTGCATAAAAGCGTCGGGCAGCACGCGATCCAGGTAGCGCCAGAAACGTTTTATGCGGATATACAGCTCGTCTTCTGTTAGAATTTTAACATAAGGCTGCAGGAGGCTATCCAGATGCCCAAGATAGACCGGCATCGAGGTCACGGAAGGTACGTGGTGATAGAGAATCGTTAACATAGCCAGGGCATCATCAAAGTCCTGCGCTGGCTCCAGCTCCAGCCATGCGGAACCCTGGCGAAGAAAGCGCTCGTAGTCCGGCAGCACGTAGCGAGGTTTATACGGGGCGTTGCCCTCAAACATATCGCAGATGACGCCTTGCTCCATCGCGAGGCGGGCGGCATCGGGCAGCAGCGGTGCGGGCAGCGAATTTTCAGCTTCCAGCGCGAGGAAATGGCGCTTTTGATGGGCGCTGAGCGTGGCGCTGGTGACGATTTCCCGGCAGCGTTTTTGCAGGGCGGAGGTTGGCGCTGATTCAGAAGTGGCGGACATGGTCGCTCCCGGAGCGAGGCTTGAGAAAACAGCACTCTATCTGCCTGCCGATGTGCCGATATTGAGCCTGGTCAGCCCGACGGCAGACAAAGCGCTCCGGGCAATAAATATGTGATTTATGTCACTCTTGATGCTGTTATTTTTGCAATTTGTTTTCATCAAGTGTGACGGCAGTCGAAGTGTAATGGGCGGTTATTGTTAGAATAGTAACAAAACCGGCAGATAATCATTGAACGGGCAACCGCGGTTGACCCAATGGAGAATGTCATGACTGATTTAACGGCCAGCAGCCTGCGCGCGCTGAAACTGATGGATTTAACCACTCTGAACGATGATGACACCAGCGAAAAAGTCATCGCCCTGTGCCATCAGGCCAAAACTGCGGTAGGCAACACCGCGGCGATTTGTATCTATCCTCGTTTCATCCCGATCGCGCGTAAGACTCTGAAAGAGCAGGGCACGCCGGATATTCGTATCGCCACCGTGACTAACTTCCCGCACGGCAACGACGACGTTGAAATCGCGCTGGCTGAAACCCGTGCGGCTATCGCCTACGGCGCGGATGAGGTGGATGTCGTCTTCCCTTACCGCGCGCTGATCGCCGGAAACGAGCAGGTTGGTTTTGAACTGGTGAAAGCCTGTAAAGAAGCCTGCGCGGCGGCAAACGTGCTGCTGAAGGTGATTATCGAAACCGGCGAGCTGAAAGAAGAGGCGCTGATCCGCAAAGCTTCCGAAATCGCTATCAAAGCTGGCGCAGACTTCATCAAAACGTCTACCGGCAAAGTGCCTGTGAACGCAACGCCTGAAAGCGCACGCATCATGATGGAAGTTATCCGTGATATGGGCGTGGAAAAAACCGTTGGCTTCAAACCGGCCGGCGGCGTGCGCAGCGCGGAAGACGCGGCTCTGTTCCTGTCTATCGCCGATGAGCTGTTCGGTGCCGACTGGGCCGACTCCCGCCACTACCGCTTCGGCGCCTCCAGCCTGCTGGCAAGCCTGCTGAAAGCGCTGGGCCACGGCGACGGCAAAAGCGCAAGCGCCTACTAATCTCTTCCGGCGGCGGGCCTGCCGCCGCTTTTTACCTGATACCTTCAGGGGGTTACCTTGTTTCTCGCTCAAGAAATTATTCGTAAAAAACGTGACGGTCTGACATTAAGCGACGAAGAGATTCGTTTCTTTATCAACGGCATTCGCGACAATACCGTTTCCGAAGGGCAGATTGCCGCGCTGGCTATGACCATCTTCTTCCATGATATGACCATGCCGGAACGCGTCTCGCTGACCATGGCGATGCGAGATTCAGGAACCGTGCTGGACTGGAAGAGCCTTAATCTGAACGGCCCCATCGTCGATAAGCACTCCACCGGCGGCGTGGGTGACGTCACGTCCCTGATGCTCGGCCCGATGGTGGCGGCGTGCGGCGGCTATATTCCGATGATTTCAGGCCGCGGGCTGGGCCATACCGGCGGCACGCTCGACAAGCTCGAGGCGATTCCCGGCTTTGATATTTTCCCGGACGATGACCGTTTCCGCGACATCATTAAAAATGTCGGCGTGGCGATTATCGGCCAGACCAACTCGCTCGCCCCGGCGGACAAACGTTTCTACGCCACGCGTGACATTACCGCGACCGTAGATTCAATCCCGCTGATAACCGGCTCCATTCTCGCGAAGAAACTGGCCGAAGGGCTGGATGCGCTGGTGATGGACGTGAAGGTAGGCAGCGGCGCGTTTATGCCGACCTACGAGCTGTCCGCCGAACTGGCTGAAGCGATTGTTGGCGTGGCGAACGGCGCGGGCGTGAAAACCACGGCGCTGCTCACCGACATGAACCAGGTGCTGGCTTCCAGCGCGGGTAACGCGGTTGAAGTGCGCGAGGCGGTACAGTTCCTGACGGGCGAATACCGTAATCCTCGTCTGCTGGAAGTGACCACCGCGCTGAGCGTGGAAATGCTGCTTTCCGGCATGCTCGCCAAAGATGAAGCCGACGCTCGCGCGCAGCTTCAGGCCGTGCTGGACAACGGCAAAGCGGCGGAAGTCTTTGGCCGGATGGTTGCGGCGCAAAAAGGCCCGGCCGACTTCGTGGAAAACTACGCGAAATATCTGCCGACCGCGGTGCTGAGCAAAGCGGTTTATGCCGATCGCGCAGGTTTTGTGGGCGAAATGGACACCCGTGCCTTAGGCATGGCGGTGGTTTCTATGGGCGGCGGTCGTCGTCAGGCTTCCGACACCATCGATTACAGCGTGGGCTTTACCGACATGGCTCGCCTGGGCGACAGCGTGGATACGGCGCGCCCCCTGGCGGTGATTCATGCGGCGAGCGAAGCGCAGTGGCAGGAAGCCGCGAAGGCCGTGAAGGCGGCAATCAAAGTTAACGATACAGCGCCGACAGAAACACCGGTCGTTTATCGCAGAATTAGTCAATAAATGGCATACTGATCCGATCACTTTTTGAAACACCCTCAGGTGTTTCAGGCGCATTGACGCAGGAGAAATTATGAAACGTGCATTTATTATGGTGCTGGACTCTTTCGGCATCGGCGCGACTGAAGATGCTGAACGCTTTGGCGATGTCGGCTCTGATACGTTTGGTCATATTGCCGAAGCCTGTGCGAAAGGCGAAGCGGACAAAGGGCGCAAAGGCCCGCTGACCCTGCCAAACCTGACCAGCCTTGGGCTGGTGAAGGCCGCAGAAGGCTCGACCGGTAAAATCCCGGCGGGCATGGACGGCAACGCCGAAGTGATTGGCGCTTACGGCTGGGCTCACGAACTCTCTTCCGGGAAAGACACGCCGTCCGGCCACTGGGAAATCGCCGGTGTTCCCGTGCTGTTCGACTGGGGCTACTTCTCCGATACGCAAAACAGCTTCCCGCAGGAGCTGCTGGACAAGCTGGTTAAGCGTGCAAATCTGCCGGGCTACCTCGGCAACTGCCACTCTTCCGGCACGGTGATTCTGGACGAGCTGGGCGAAGAGCACATGAAAACCGGCAAGCCGATTTTCTATACCTCCGCCGACTCCGTGTTCCAGATTGCCTGCCACGAAGAAACCTACGGTCTGGATAAGCTTTACGAGCTGTGTGAAATCGCACGCGTTGAGCTGACTGAAGGCGGCTATAACATTGGCCGCGTTATCGCTCGTCCGTTTATCGGCGACAAAGCCGGTAACTTCCAGCGCACCGGCAACCGCCACGACCTGGCCGTTGAGCCACCGGCACCTACCGTGCTGAAAAAACTGGTCGAAGAGAAAAACGGCCAGGTTGTTTCCGTCGGTAAAATCGCCGACATCTACGCCAACGTTGGCATCACTAAAAAAGTGAAGGCGACGGGCCTGGACGCGCTGTTTGACGCGACCGTTAAAGAGATGAAAGAAGCGGGAGACGACACCATCGTCTTCACCAACTTCGTCGACTTCGACTCCTCCTGGGGCCACCGCCGCGATGTTGCAGGCTACGCCGCAGGCCTCGAGCTGTTCGACCGCCGTCTGCCGGAGCTGATGAATTTGCTTAAAGAGGACGACATTCTCATCCTCACCGCGGACCACGGCTGTGATCCGACCTGGAAAGGCACCGACCACACCCGCGAGCACATTCCTGTGCTGGTGTACGGCCCGAAAGTGAAAGCCGGTTCCCTGGGCCATCGCGAAACCTTCGCGGATATCGGCCAGACCGTCGCGAAATACTTCGGCCTGTCAGACATGGACTACGGCAAAAATATGCTGTGATTTCGTTGGGCGGATAATGTCCGCCCGAACGTTTACCTCTTCAAATCAAGGAAAAAAAAGATGGCAACGCCACACATTAATGCAGAAATGGGTGATTTCGCAGACGTAGTCCTGATGCCTGGGGACCCGCTGCGCGCTAAGCACATCGCTGAGACTTTCTTCGAAGACGTGCGTGAAGTCAACAACGTGCGCGGCATGCTGGGTTACACCGGGACTTACAAAGGCCGTAAAGTTTCTGTGATGGGCCACGGGATGGGTATTCCTTCCTGCTCCATCTACACCAAAGAGCTGATCACCGATTTCGGCGTGAAGAAAATCATCCGCGTGGGCTCCTGCGGCGCGGTTCGCGCCGACGTGAAACTGCGCGACGTGGTTATCGGCATGGGGGCCTGTACGGATTCCAAAGTGAACCGTCTGCGTTTCAAAGACCATGACTTCGCGGCAATCGCCGACTTCGACATGGTGCGTAACGCGGTTGACGCGGCTAAAGCGCTGGGCGTTGACGCGCGCGTGGGCAACATTTTCTCCGCAGACCTGTTCTATACGCCGGACCCGTCAATGTTCGACGTGATGGAAAAGTACGGCATTCTGGGCGTGGAAATGGAAGCGGCCGGTATCTACGGCGTGGCGGCAGAATACGGTGCGAAAGCGCTGACCATCTGTACCGTGTCTGACCATATCCGCACCCACGAACAAACCACCGCGGCAGAACGCCAGACCACCTTCAACGATATGATCAAGATCGCGCTTGAATCCGTATTGCTGGGTGACAAAGAGTAAGATTAATAAGGGCGCTTTCGGCGCCCTTTCTCCTTTAAGTACCTGTTCACAAATCTATTCAGAAAAATATCGAATCAATTGCCACCCACGTTCAGCCAGGCCTAACGCACCGTCCGGGCAATCCACGCGCTCAGTTCGCGCAGTTCCTTTTCCTGCTCCGGGAAGTCTGCGATTAGCGTTTCGCACTGCTGCTGAAGCATATCGCTGCGGTACAGGCAGCCCTGAAGGCGGGCCGCAAGCGCTTCAAGCGGGGCCGGATTGAGGCTGTCGGTAAAGACCTGCGTGCGGGTGATATGGCCCTTTTCAACGTCAAAATGCAGTTCTACGCCGCCCCAGGTGAAACGTTCGTCCAGCAGGTGGGAAAACGCCGGAGCCTGGCCGAAGTTCCATTCCCAGCTGCTCTGGCGGGCAAAAGTTTCCCCGAAAGCCGGTAAGTCCGGCAGCGCATCAGGGGAAATATGCTCGGCTTCAACCCGCTCGCCGTAACAGGCAAAGAACGCCTCGCGGACGGCATCGCTGATTTGCTCGTGCGTAATGCCCGGCAACATATCGCTCAGGTTTGCTACTCGCCCGCGCACGGAGGTGATGCCTTTAGCCTGGAGCTTTTTCTTATCCGGATTGAGGTAGTTGGCAAGGCGGCTTAAATCGGCGCTCAGCAGCAGGGTGCCATGGTGAAAACCGCGATCCATCGTTTCTTTATAAGCCGAGCCTGAAACCTTGCGCGGGCCTTCCTCCGTCATCACTTCGAGATCGTTGCGCCCGGATGCAGTCGCGCTAATGCCTAACGAATTTAAAGCGTTAATCACGATCGACGTGGACACGCTTTTATCATATTCCGGTTTCCCGGCCATAAAGGTGAAGCAGGTGTTGCCGAGGTCGTGGAATACCGCGCCGCCCCCGCTGCTGCGTCTTGCCAGCCGTACATTGTCCTCCTCCATACGCCGGGTATTACATTCTTTCCACGGATTTTGCGCCCGGCCAATGACCACGGTATCGGCGTTGCGCCATAAAAAGAGAACCCGCTGCGTGGCGGGCATCTGGCGGAAAATGCACTCCTCCACCGCGAGGTTGAACCAGGGATCGTGCGAGTCAGAAATAAGCAGGCGTAGCGTGGACATAGAGGAAATCCTTCTCTTATATCAGTTATGAGGCGCTTTTAGGATTGGAGCCGGGCTTGTCGTCGTCTTCATCTTCCTTGACTTCGGTGTTAGCGGTCAGAAGGAAGGGAGACTGCTGCCAGCGGGTGCGCTTGCCCTGCAACAGCGTGCGGGTCAAAACGATGCCGATGGCCAGCGCCAGCAGCATCATGAGCCGCAGGATATTGGTGGTGTTATCCACCTGCTTGGCTTCCGTTGGCAGGCTGTGCGTATCAAGCGTAATGCGCAGGTAGCCAATTGGGATGTCTTTATCGACGATGGGCTCGACTATCTGCTGGTTGAAGTAGCTGCCGGCTTTTTTACCGTCGAGCGCAAGCCTGTCGCGCACGTTAATTCCCTCGCCCGAACGCGCCACCCGATTGCCCTCGTCATCGTAGACCGCCGCGTCCAGGATTCGGCTGTCGCGAGTGAGCAGCGTCAGCATGGTGTTGATCCGCTTTTCATCCGGGTTTTCGTTTTTCATCAAGGGGATAAGATTAAAGCTCACCTGGCGGGCTAGCGTGCGGGCCAGCTCTTCAAGCTGAACGTTTTTAGCCTGCTGGTGGCCCTGGCTGAACCAGGATGCACCCTGCATCAGCGCGACTAGAAGTGCGAGGCAGATTAGTACTATCACTGCACGATGCAGCCTGAATTTCATTTTTGCCCGAGCCATAGTCCACCTTAGATAAATTGCTTACTTTAATGTTGCCAGAAGCAGCGCTGACAAGGTAGCCTCATGCGTTGTTTTGTCCCGGATACCCTTCATCCTGCAAATTGCAGGGGCGTTGGCTGCACTCCCTTGCCGCCTGCCTGAAAGTCGAATGCTAAAGGGTATATTAAATTTTCTCAGGAGCTGTAATGCCAAATAGTTTGACCTGGTGCGACCTGCCAAACGATGTCTCCCTCTGGCCTGGGTTGCCGCTATCTTTAAGTGGCGATGAAGTCATGCCGCTGGACTATCGCGCTGGCCGTAGTGGATGGCTCCTGTATGGAAGGAATCTCGATAAAACCTGTCTGAACCGCTACCAGCGCCAGCTGGGGGCGGCGATGGTTATCGTGGCGGCCTGGTGCGTTGAAGATTATCAGGTTATCCGCCTGGCGGGCTCATTAACGCCGAGGGCGACTAAGCTTGCTCATGACGCCGGGCTGGACGTTGCGCCGCTGGGGAAAATCCCACATCTGCGCACCCCGGGCCTGCTGGTGATGGATATGGATTCCACCGCGATTCAGATCGAATGCATTGATGAAATCGCTAAGCTTGCCGGGACCGGCGAGATGGTCGCAGAAGTGACCGAACGCGCGATGCGCGGCGAGCTGGACTTCACCGCAAGCCTGAAACAGCGCGTGGCAACCCTCAAAGGAGCCAACGCCGCAATATTACGCCAGGTGCGTGACGAGCTGCCGCTGATGCCGGGCCTGACCTCGCTGGTGCTGAAGCTGGAGTCGCTCGGCTGGAAGGTGGCTATCGCCTCTGGGGGCTTCACCTTCTTTGCGGAATATCTGCGCGACAAACTGCACCTCACCACCGTGGTGGCAAACGAACTGGAAATCTGCGACGGCAAGCTGACCGGCGAAGTGATAGGCCAGATTGTCGATGCCCAGTTCAAAGCCGAGACGCTAAAGCGTCTGGCAACCAAATATGAGATCCCCACCGAGCAGACCGTTGCGATCGGCGATGGGGCCAATGATTTACCGATGATTCAGGTCGCCGGGCTGGGCATTGCGTTCCACGCCAAGCCTAAAGTTAATGAAAAGACTGAAGTGACGATTCGCCACGCGGATTTAATGGGCGTGTTCTGCATTCTGTCCGGCAGCCTGATTCAGGAAGAACGTTAAAAAGAGGTAAATAAGGTGGCGAAAGCTCCAAAACGCGCGTTTGTCTGTAATGAATGCGGGGCGGATTATCCGCGCTGGCAGGGGCAGTGCAGCGCCTGTCACGCGTGGAATACCATTACGGAAGTGCGCATTGCCGCTTCGCCAACCGTCGCGCGTAACGAGCGTTTGTCCGGCTATGCGGGCAGCGCGGGCGCAAGCCGGGTACAAAAGCTTTCTGATATCAGCCTGGAAGAGCTGCCGCGTTTCTCCACGGGTTTCAAAGAGTTTGACCGGGTGCTGGGCGGTGGCGTGGTACCGGGCAGCGCCATTTTAATTGGCGGTAACCCAGGCGCGGGTAAATCTACTCTGCTGCTGCAAACGCTGTGTAAGCTCAGCGAACAGATGAAAACCCTGTACGTCACCGGCGAAGAGTCTTTGCAGCAGGTCGCAATGCGCGCCCATCGTCTGGGGCTGCCAACCGGCAACCTGAATATGCTGTCGGAAACCGGCATCGAGCAAATCTGTATGATTGCCGAAGAAGAAGCGCCGAAGCTGATGGTTATCGACTCCATCCAGGTTATGCATATGGCGGACGTGCAATCTTCGCCGGGCAGCGTGGCGCAGGTGCGTGAATCCGCCGCTTACCTGACCCGCTTTGCCAAAACGCGCGGCGTGGCGATTATTATGGTTGGCCACGTCACCAAAGACGGTTCGCTCGCCGGGCCAAAAGTGCTGGAACACTGCATCGACTGCTCGGTCATGCTCGACGGCGACGCCGATTCCCGTTTCCGCACGCTGCGCAGCCATAAGAACCGCTTCGGCGCGGTCAACGAGCTGGGCGTGTTTGCGATGACGGAGCAAGGCCTGCGCGAGGTCAGCAACCCTTCCGCTATCTTCCTGAGCCGCGGCGATGAAATCACGCCGGGCAGCTCGGTGATGGTGGTCTGGGAAGGTACTCGCCCGCTGCTGGTAGAAATTCAGGCGCTGGTGGATCAGTCGATGATGTCTAACCCGCGCCGCGTTGCCGTGGGGCTGGAACAAAACCGTCTGGCGATTCTTCTCGCCGTGCTGCACCGTCATGGCGGTCTGCAAATGGCCGATCAGGACGTGTTTGTTAACGTAGTGGGCGGCGTAAAAGTGACCGAAACCAGCGCCGATTTAGCCCTGCTGCTGGCGATGGTCTCCAGCCTGCGAAACCGTCCGCTACCGCAGGATTTGGTGGTTTTCGGTGAAGTGGGGCTGGCAGGGGAAATTCGCCCGGTGCCAAGCGGGCAGGAACGCATTTCCGAAGCGGCCAAACACGGCTTTAAGCGCGCCATCGTTCCGCAGGCCAACGTGCCTAAGAAACTCCCGGACGGCATGCAGGTCTTTGGCGTAAAAAAACTCTCGGATGCGCTCTCAGTCTTTGACGACTTATAATTGATTATTCGCCCTATTTTGCAGGAGGCAGGCAGCATGTCGTCTTTCGAGTACCTGAAGACCGCGATTCGCCAGCAGAGCGTAACGCTGCAACAAGTCGCAGAAGCCTGCGGCATGACCAAGGGCTATCTCAGCCAGTTGCTGAATGCCAAGATTAAAAGTCCCAGCGCCCAGAAGCTTGAGGCGCTGCACCGTTTTCTGGGCCTCGAGTTCCCGCGTCGTGAGAAAACGGTCGGCGTTGTTTTTGGCAAGTTTTATCCGCTTCACACCGGCCATATCTACCTGATTCAGCGCGCTGCAAGCCAGGTTGACGAGCTGCATATCATCATGGGCTTTGATGAAACCCGCGATCGTCTGCTGTTCGAAGACAGCGCTATGTCGCAGCAGCCCACCACGGGCGACCGTCTGCGCTGGCTGCTGCAGACCTTTAAGTACCAGAAGAACATCCGCATTCATTCGTTTAACGAAGAGGGGATGGAGCCTTACCCGCACGGCTGGGATGTCTGGAGCCGCGGCATTAAAGCGTTTATGGAAAGCAAAGGCATCAGCGCCGACCGTATCTACACCTCGGAGGAGGGCGACGCGCCGCGCTTTACCGAGCAGCTCGGCATTGAAACGGTGCTGATCGATCCGCAGCGTACCTTTATGAACATCAGCGGCGGCCAGATTCGTGAGAACCCGTTCCGCTACTGGGAATACATTCCGACGGAAGTTAAACCCTTCTTCGTGCGCACCGTGGCAATTCTGGGCGGCGAGTCCAGCGGCAAGTCGTGGATGGTCAATAAGCTCGCCAATATATTCAACACCACCAGCGCGTGGGAATACGGGCGGGATTATGTCTTCTCTCATCTGGGCGGCGATGAAATGGCGCTGCAATATTCCGACTACGATAAAATCGCCATCGGCCACGCGCAGTACGTCGACTTTGCGGTGAAGTACGCTAATAAAGTGGCGTTTATCGACACCGACTTTGTGACCACCCAGGCCTTCTGCAAAAAATATGAGGGCAGAGAGCATCCGTTCGTGCAGGCGCTGATCGACGAATACCGTTTCGATCTGGTGATTCTGCTGGAGAACAACACGCCGTGGGTGGCGGACGGCCTGCGCAGCCTGGGCAGCGACGTTGACAGAAAATCGTTCCAGGACCTGCTGGTATCAATGCTGGAAGAGAACAACATCAGCTTCGTTCACGTAGAGGAATCGGACTATGACTCGCGGTTCCTGCGCTGCGTGGAGCTGGTGAAAGAGATGATTGGCGGGCAGGGATAGGTTTTTGCTGCATGCTAAAAAACGGGGCGCCTTGTGCGCCCCGTTTGCTTTACTTGGTAATACGTTTGTACTTGATGCGCTTAGGCTCCAGCGCGTCCGCCCCGAGGGTGCGTTTTTTGTACTCTTCGTATTCGGTAAAGTTGCCTTCGAAGAATTCAACCTTGCCTTCATCCTGGTAGTCCAGGATATGGGTGGCGATACGGTCCAGGAACCAGCGGTCGTGCGAGATAACCATCGCGCAGCCCGGGAACTCCAACAGGGCGTTTTCTAACGCGCGCAGGGTTTCGATATCCAGGTCGTTGGTAGGTTCATCGAGCAGCAGCATGTTGCCGCCGACCTGTAGCAGTTTCGCCAGGTGCAGACGACCGCGCTCGCCGCCGGACAGCTCGCCGACGCGTTTGCCCTGGTCAACGCCTTTGAAGTTAAAGCGGCCGACGTAGGCGCGGCTTGGCATCTCGGTGTTACCGATGCGCATGATATCCTGGCCGCCGGAGACTTCTTCCCACACGGTTTTGCTGTTGTCCATCGCGTCGCGGAACTGATCGACGGAGGCCAGCTTCACGGTTTCACCCAGCTCGATGGTGCCGCTGTCAGGCTGTTCCTGACCGGACATCATGCGGAACAGGGTCGATTTACCCGCGCCGTTCGGCCCGATGATGCCGACAATGGCGCCTTTCGGGACGGAGAAGGACAGGTCGTCAATCAGCAGACGATCGCCGTAAGATTTACGCAGGTTGGTCACCTCAACGACTTTATCGCCCAGGCGCGCGCCCGGTGGAATAAACAGTTCGTTGGTTTCGTTACGTTTCTGGTATTCGGTGCTGTTGAGCTCTTCGAAGCGGGCCAGACGCGCCTTGCCTTTCGACTGGCGGCCTTTCGCGCCCTGACGAACCCACTCCAGCTCTTTCTCAATGGATTTACGGCGAGCCGCTTCCTGAGAGGCTTCCTGAGCCAGACGCTGGTCTTTTTGCTCAAGCCAGGAGGAGTAGTTGCCTTCCCACGGAATACCTTCGCCGCGGTCAAGCTCCAGAATCCAGCCGGCCACGTTATCAAGGAAGTAACGGTCGTGGGTAATGGCCACTACGGTGCCTTCGAAGTCGTGCAGGAAGCGCTCGAGCCACGCCACGGATTCGGCATCCAGGTGGTTGGTTGGTTCGTCGAGCAGCAGCATGTCTGGTTTTTCGAGCAGCAGGCGGCAAAGCGCCACGCGGCGGCGCTCACCACCGGACAGGTTTTCGATTCTGGCATCCCAGTCCGGCAGACGCAGGGCGTCGGCGGCGCGTTCGAGCTGCACGTTCAGGTTATGGCCGTCGTGCGCCTGAATGATTTCTTCAAACTTGCCCTGCTGGGCGGCGAGCTTGTCGAAGTCGGCATCCGGTTCGGCGTACAGGGCGTACACTTCATCCAGACCTTTCAGCGCGTTAACGACTTCGGAAACCGCCTCTTCAACGGATTCACGAACCGTGTGCTCGAGGTTGAGCTTAGGTTCCTGAGGCAGGTAGCCAATCTTAAGACCGGGCTGTGGACGGGCTTCACCTTCAATATCGGTATCAATGCCCGCCATGATGCGCAGCAGAGTAGACTTACCGGCACCGTTCAGACCCAGCACGCCGATTTTGGCGCCGGGGAAGAAACTGAGCGAGATATTTTTCAGGATATGACGTTTCGGCGGGACAACTTTGCCGACACGATGCATGGTATAAACGAATTGAGCCACAGTGCGACTTCGCCTCTTTTACGTGAATTAAGATGGTGAATATCAAAGGCGAAGTGTAGCCGTTTTCCGCCGGTAATCCCAGCAGGGCACGTGGGATGTGTTATGCAAAACGGGGTTAATCCGGATATTGGCAAAATATTCTCATCGGGCGTGGCACAACCTTCGCGCCCTGGTTAGCATGAAGGTAACCTGGTGGCATGATGCCGCCGTGAAATATGTGAGGAGAACTCGTGGGGAAAGCCAAACAGGTTGTATGGCGTATGTTGGCGGCGGGTGTTTGCCTGGCAACTTTAGCCGGCGTCGCCCGGGCCGATTCGCTCGACGAGCAGCGTAGCCGCTATGCCCAAATCAAACAGGCGTGGGATAACAAGCAAATGGACGTGGTGCAGCAGATGCTGCCCGGTTTGCAGGACTACCCGCTCTATCCTTATCTGCAGTATCGACTGCTTACCGATGATTTAATGAATGAGCCGACGGTGGCGGTCAGCCAGTTTATCCAGGCTAACCCCACGCTGCCGCCCGCGCGTTCGCTGAAATCCCGCTTTGTGAATGAGCTTGCACGTCGTGAAGACTGGCGCGGCCTGCTGGCGTTCAGCCCGGAAGCGCCGGGCACTATCGAATCCAAATGTAACTACTACTACGCGAAGTGGAATACCGGCCAGGCAGAGGCCGCCTGGAGCGGGGCGAAAGATCTGTGGCTGAGCGGCAAGAATCTGCCCTCGAGCTGCGACCGGCTGTTCTCCGCGTGGCGCGCTTCCGGCACTCAGGATCCGCTGGCGTATCTGGAACGTATTCGTTTGGCTATGAAGGAAGGCAATACTTCGCTGGTGACGAACCTCGCCAATCAGATGCCTGCGGATTACCAGACCATTGCCAGTTCGCTAATCAGCCTGCAAAACGATCCGAATACCGTGCTGACGTTCGCCCGCACCGTTGGCGCGACTGACTTTACTCGCCAGGCGGCGGCGGTCGCGTTTACTCGTATCGCCCGGCAGGATGCGGAGAATGCCCGCCTGATGATTCCTTCCCTTGTTCAGGCTCAGCAGCTTGATGACGATCGGGCTCAGGAGCTGAAGGAAACCGTGGCCTGGCGCCTGATGGGCAACGATGTTACCGCCGAGCAGGCAAGCTGGCGCGATGACGTGATTATGCGCTCGCAGTCCACCACGCTGGTCGAAAGACGCGTGCGTATGGCCCTGGGTGCAGGCGATCGTGCCGGGCTGAATACCTGGCTTGCGCGTTTGCCGATGGAGGCAAAAGAGAAAGACGAGTGGCGCTACTGGCAGGCCGATCTGCTGCTTGAACGCGGGCGCGAAGGTGAAGCGAAAGAGATCTTGCATTCGCTGATGCAGCAGCGCGGTTTCTATCCGATGATTGCCGCCCAGCGTTTGGGTGAAGATTACCCGCTGCGCGTTGATAAAGCGGCTTCGGTGAATCAGGCGCTGGTGCAGGGCCCGGAAATGGCCCGCGTGCGCGAGCTGATGTACTGGAATATGGACAACACCGCGCGCAGCGAATGGGCGAATCTGATTACCAGCCGCAGCAAGCCTGAGCAGGAAGGGCTGGCGCGCTATGCCTTCGAGCAGAACTGGTGGGATCTGAGCGTGCAGGCCACCATCGCCGGCAAGCTGTGGGATCATCTTGAAGAGCGTTTCCCGCTGGCTTACAAAGAAACGTTTGCCCGTTACGTTAGCGGCAAAGATATTTCGCCCAGCTATGCGATGGCTATTGCCCGCCAGGAAAGTGCCTGGAACCCTAAAGTGCGTTCACCGGTGGGGGCCAGCGGCCTGATGCAGGTGATGCCTGCTACCGCGGCGCATACCGTGAGTAAATTTGGCCTGGCGGGCTATAGCAGCCCGAATCAGCTGCTGGATCCGGATACCAACATTAATATCGGCACCACCTATCTGGAGTCCGTCTATCAGCAGTTTGAGAATAACCGTATCTTCTCTTCCGCGGCGTATAACGCAGGGCCTGGGCGCGTGAGAACCTGGCTTGGCAACAGCGCCGGGCGCATTGATGCCGTGGCGTTCGTCGAAAGTATTCCTTTCTCCGAAACGCGGGGATATGTAAAGAACGTGCTGGCTTATGACGCGTATTACAAATATTTCATGGGCAAATCCGCGCCGCTGCTGACGGACGCCGAGTGGCAACGCCGTTATTGATCCGGGGGAGTTTATGTTATGCTGCTGTACTAGTTGAATAGTATGGTGGCCTGACATGACTCAGCTCTCTCAATACTCGGCGGAGCAGGCCGAGCAAAGTAATCAGGAGTGGCTCCGCTTTGTGGATTTGCTGCAAAAGTCGTTCGACAAGCAGCTTCACCTGCCGCTTTTAGCGCTCCTGCTCACGCCGGATGAACGTACCGCTCTTGGCACTCGCGTAAGAATTATCGAAGAGTTGCTGAAGGGGGAAATGAGCCAGCGCGAGCTTAAAAACGAGCTGGGCGCGGGTATTGCGACCATTACCCGCGGCTCTAACAGCCTGAAGTCAGCCCCGCCCGAGCTTTGTCTTTGGCTCGAGCAGGAGCTGCTGCGCCAGGGGAACTAGCGGTAAATCTCGTTGTGGAACGGGCTTAATGCCAGCACCACCGCCTGGAGGTAAACGCTGCTGCGCGTGAGCTTCCCGGCGGTAAAGACGCCAATCGCCCCTTCTTTGCGGCCAATCTGGTCGATGCCGGTATAGGCTGACATCACCGGGCCCAGCGCTTCCCCGGCCTTCACTTTTTCAAGAATCACCTCCGGCAACGGCAGCGTCGCCGAGCGGGCTTCCCCGCGTTGAAGCTGGTTCTCAATCACCACCCAGCTGAAGGTGCTGCCTTCGTCAATTCCTGCTTCAATGGCAACCCAAAAATCGGCTTCCGGTCGAACCTGCCGGGCGTTCATGACGCGGCTTCGTGCGCCAGTTCGCGTTTCGATGTTTCCGAACGGCTGTTCCGGCACGCCACTATCGACGGCAACGGACTCAATGTGGCAGGATCCTTCACCATAGATCGACGAAAACGCCTGCAGAATCGCCTGAATTTTGGATGGATTAGTTGTGGCGCAGACGACATGGTACATAATCACTGAATCTCTAAAGATTTTTTGTTGCCGCAGTATAACGGATAAAACGCATGTTACAGGTATACCTTGTTCGCCATGGTGAAACGCAGTGGAATGCGGAGCGCCGCATTCAGGGCCAGTCAGACAGCGCGCTGACTGAAATGGGGGAGCGTCAGGCCTGGCAGGTTGCCGAGCGCGTGAAGTCCCTCGGTATTACGCATGTTATCGCCAGCGATTTAGGGCGCACGCGTCGTACCGCAGAAATCATCGCCGAGGCCTGTGGCTGCGATGTCTCTCTCGACGCGCGCCTGCGCGAGCTCAATATGGGCGTTCTCGAACGCCGCCATCTCGATACGCTTAGCGAAGAAGAAGAAAGCTGGCGTCGTCTGCTGGTTAACGGCACCCAGGATGGCCGTATCCCGGAAGGGGAATCGATGCTGGAAATGAGCGAACGTATGCACGCCGCGCTGAACGCCTGTCGCGAGCTGCCTGCCGGAAGCCGTCCGCTGCTGGTGAGCCACGGCATGGCGCTGGGCTGCCTGGTCAGTACGATTCTCGGCCTGCCGGCCTGGGCGGAACGCCGCCTGCGGCTGCGGAACTGCTCAATCTCGCGGGTTGATCATCAGGAAAGCCCGTGGCTGGCGCCCGGCTGGGTGGTTGAAACGGCAGGGGACATCTCGCATTTAGATGCCCCTGCGTTAGATGAGCTGCAGCGCTAACGGCGAACGGGAATCAGGTACTCGCAGCGGATTTGCATCGGCCTGACTTCCACTCTGGCTTCCTCATGCGGGAAGAAGCGTTCGATATCCTGGCCCTTACGTCGGGTCAGGTTCAGCGACGGCATGCAGGTGCCGTAGACCGTCAGAATAAAGTCCTGTAGCCCGGTGCCCGGCCCTTCGTAGTTAAACTGGACGTAGTCGCCGCCTTCGAGCCTGACCGGGTGTGAATCCGGCAGGAAGCCGTTGGCCAGCTCCGGCGTCAGCGCGGTCGTGTAAAACACTTCCTGTTCGTCATCTTTCTCGATGCTCGGGCGCGGTTCGTGCAGGCCGTAGAGCACGCGCGGCAGCGTTGGCGAATTGCCGAGGAACTGCGTCCAGAACTGAATTCTCATTTCGTTACGGAAATCAGAAATCTGCTCAAGCGTACAGCTGTAACTTTGTGTGACGCCCACCAGGTGCGTTTCCGGCAGGGTAACAAAGTGCGCCTGAGGTGGCGTAAACTCGCCTAAACGCAGCGGGGGCCGCATGCCAAACGCGCTCCAGTCCGGTGAGCGGCGATATAATGCTGGCGTTTGTGCGAACTGTTTTTTAAAGGCGCGGGTAAAGGTCTGCTGCGAGTCGAAGCGGTATTGCAGGGCGATATCAAGAATAGGGCGAGCGGTGAGGCGCAGTGCAACGGCGGATTTTGATAAGCGACGCGCGCGGATATAGGCCCCAATGGCGTGTCCGGTAACGTCTTTAAACATCCTTTGTAGATGCCACTTGGAATACCCCGCTTTTGCCGCCACATTATCCAGCGCAAGGGGTTGATCCAGATGGCTTTCTAGCCAGGTAAGTAGATCGCGAATGATCCCAGCCTGATCCATAAATTATCCTCATCCTGACAGTGCAAGTGCCTTAATTATGGCCGGATAATAGCATTTTTTGTTCTGCGGGGATTCAGAGTTTTTTTTAACAAACTGTGCCAAAATCAGCCTGTCATTCGGATGATTTTATTAATAACGTGATATTAAACGAGTTTTTCCCCACGGACTGAATAGTCAACCGGGGCAATCTTCATTAATGGTAACAATATGAAATATAAAGTTTTAGCCGCCGCTGGCGCGATGCTGATGTTTTCCCAGGGCGTTTTTGCCGAGCAAATTGGCTCGGTAGACACGGTATTCAAGATGTTCGGCCCGGATCATAAGATTGTCGTTGAGGCCTTTGACGATCCCGATGTCAAAAACGTGACCTGTTACATTAGCCGCGCTAAAACGGGCGGCATTAAAGGCGGGCTTGGCCTGGCGGAAGACACTTCCGACGCCGCGATTTCCTGCCAGCAGGTTGGCCCGGTTGAGCTGAGCGATAAAATCAAGGCCGGCAAATCGCAGGGCGAAGTTGTGTTCCAGAAGCGCACTTCTTTAGTGTTCAAAAAGCTTCAGGTCGTGCGTTTTTACGATGCGAAACGCAACACGCTTGCTTACTTAGCTTACTCGGACAAGGTGGTCGACGGCTCGCCGAAAAACGCGCTGAGTGCGGTGCCAATTATGCCGTGGAACTAGCGGAGCTTGCCCGATGAGTCAGGCCATTATCTGGCTGGTCGAGGACGAAGCCAGCATTGCCGATACGCTTATCTACACGCTGCAGCAGGAAGGGTTTCAGGTTCGTGGATTTGACCGCGGCCTCCCGGCGCTGGCTGCGGCCCGTGAAGCGCAGCCGGATTTGGCCATCCTTGACGTTGGCCTGCCGGATATTAACGGTTTTGAGCTTTGTCGACGCCTGCTGGCTGATTATCCCGATCTGCCGGTGCTGTTTCTCACCGCCCGCAGCGAAGAGGTCGACAGGCTAATCGGCCTGGAAATCGGCGCGGACGATTATATCGCCAAGCCTTTTTCTCCCCGTGAAGTTTGCGCGAGGGTGCGAACCGTGCTGCGCCGTTTGCATAAGCAGCGGCAAAACCATGTCGGCAGCGTGCAGCGGATCGGCCTGTTTGAGCTAAATGAAATGGCCGCGCAGATTGTCTGGTGCCAGCAGCCGCTGCTGCTTACACGATATGAATATCTGCTGCTGAAGACATTTTTACAGTGGCCGGGCCGGGTCTTTTCACGCCAGCAGCTGATGGATCTCGTCTGGAGCAGCGCCGAAGAAAGCTTCGACAGAACCGTCGATACGCACATTAAAACCCTGCGTGCTAAGCTGCGCCAGGTCAACCCGGATCTTTCCCCAATCAATACGCATCGCGGTCTCGGCTACAGCCTGGGAGTGAGCTGATGCGCATCGGGATGCGCCTGCTGCTGGGGTACTTTTTGATTGTGGCGATCGCCGCCTGGTTTGTACTGTCGATTTTCTTACAGGAAGTGAAGCCCGGTGTACGTCGCGCAACCGAAGGCACGCTTATCGATACGGCCACGCTGCTCGCTGAGTTTGCCCGCGCCGATATGCGGGCCGGAAACGCGCAAAACGGGCAGCTTGCGCAGGCTTTTTCCCATCTCAATCAGCATGATTTCAAAGCCAATATCAGCGGCATTACCAAATCTCGCAATGAGTACCGCGTCTACCTGACGGACGCCAAAGGCATCGTGCTGTACGATTCGAGCGGTACAGCTACGGGGCAGGATTATTCGCGCTGGAACGATGTCTGGCTGACACTACAGGGCAAGTATGGCGCGCGCAGCACGCCGCTGAACGCCAATAATCCGCAAAGCACCGTGATGTACGTTGCCGCCCCGGTGCGCGACGGAGGGAATATTATTGGCGTGCTCAGCGTAGGCAAACCCAATAGCGCAATGGAGCCGGTTATTCGCCGCAGCGAGGGGCGCATTCTGTGGGCGGGCGTGGCGCTGCTGGGTATCGCTCTGCTGATCGGCTTCGCGTTTGTGCTCTGGATTAACCGCGCTATCGGTAAGCTGGTGCGCTATGCGGATTCGGTCACCGAAGAGCATCCCCTGCCTTTGCCAAAACCGGCCAGCAGCGAGCTGCGTAAGCTGGCAATGGCGCTGGAAAGCATGCGCCTTAAGCTGGAAGGAAAGAGCTATATTGAGCAGTACGTATACGCGCTGACCCACGAGCTGAAAAGCCCGCTGGCGGCGATTCGCGGCGCGGCAGAAATATTGCGCGAGGGTCCCCCTCCCGACGCGGTGGAGAAGTTCTCGGCGAATATTTTGCAGCAGAATCTGCGCATGCAGCAGCTGGTGGAGAATCTGCTGCGGCAGGCCAAATTAGAAAGCCGGGCGGAGATTAACCCCCAGCCGGTCGATCTGGCGGAGCTGTTTGGCAAACTGTGCGGCAACCGTGAAGTGATTGCTCAAGGCAAAAATATCGCTTTAAGAGTGGGCGAATGCGCCCAAAAAAATCTGGCCGTCGAAGGCGATGTAGCCCTGCTGGAGCAGGCTCTTGGGAATCTGCTGGATAACGCCCTCGATTTCACGCCGCCGGGTGGGGAAATCACGCTGAGGGCGGAACAGCATGACTCGCTGATGACTATTCTGGTTACGGATACGGGAAGCGGCATTCCTGATTACGCTCGCAGCCGGGTGTTCGAACGCTTCTATTCTTTGCCCCGCAGCAACGGGCAAAAGAGCAGCGGGCTAGGGCTGGCCTTTGTTCAGGAGGTGGCGCGTCTGCATCGCGGAAGCATTACCGTTGAAAATCGTCCCGCAGGCGGAACGCAGGCCGCGCTGACGCTGCCGGTAAATTAATTTCATCCCTTCACCGTCTCTTCACATAGCTTCATTCCTGCCCCACATATGCCTTCTATCCTCGCCGTATCAAAAATGGAGGGGATAATGTTGAAATCTGCGCTGTTCTGGAAAGTGATGACCCTGCTGGGGTGTATGGTTCTTTTGTTAATTCCGCTGAGCATGCTGAGCTCGCTTATTGATGAGCGCAGCAGCTATCGGGATGACGTCGAGCAGTCGCTGCGCCAGAGCGCCAGCGGCCCGCAGACGATTACCGGGCCGCTTATCGCCATCCCCATAACGGAAATAACCACCGTTATGGAGGACAAGCAAGAAGTAAAAAAAGAGCGGCGGTTTATTCGTTATTATCTGCCGGAGAGCCTGAATATCGAGGGAAAGCAGGTGGTTGAGGCTCGCCATATTGGTATCTATGAAGGGCAAATCTGGCAGACATCGCTTTCGCTTGATGCGACGTTCAATCGCCAGCAGCTGGCGCATGATGACAGCGCGGATACCGTTATCGGTGCGCCTTTCGTGGTGCTGGCCGTGGGGGATACGCGCGGGATTGGCAAGGTTGGCGAGCTTGATATTAACGGCCGGTCTTATCCGATTGAGCCAGGCAGTCATTTGCCGGGGCTGGAGCAAGGCCTGCACGCCGATATTCCTCCGGAGCTTTTGCAGGAAGAGAAGTTTACGCTGCGCGTCAATCTGCAACTGTTGGGAACAAAACAGCTGGCGGTTGTGCCGCTCGGTCGTAACAGCCAGTTCAGCCTGAGCAGCAACTGGCCGCACCCTAACTTTGTCGGCGATTTCCTGCCGCAGCAGCGGACGGTCAATGAGAAAGGATTTACCGCAGGCTGGCAGAGCACCTGGTTTGCTAACAATCTCAATACGCATTTTTATGACGGATTGCTGATAGACGCCGAGCGACTGCCTGCTTTCAGCGTCACGGTGGCTAATCCCGTCGATCAGTATCAGCTGACGGACCGCGCGGTGAAATATGCGATTCTGCTGATTGGCCTGACTTTTATGAGCTTCTTCCTGCTGGAAACGCTGACCGGCCTGCGCGTTCACCCGATGCAGTACTTGCTGGTGGGGCTGTCGCTGGTGATGTTCTATCTGGTGCTGCTCGCGCTTTCAGAGCATACCGGTTTTAACATGGCCTGGCTGCTGGCGAGCCTGGTGTGCGCGGGAATTAACGGTTTCTACCTTAAAGCTGTGCTGAAAAGCTGGAAGGTGAGCACGATGTTCACCGTTGGGCTGCTAACGCTGGACGCGGTACTCTGGCAGCTTCTGCAATCGGAGGACAGCGCGCTGCTGCTGGGCACCGGCGTTCTGTTTATCGCTCTGGCCGCCATTATGCTGCTGACGCGAAATATTGACTGGTACGGAATGGGTAAGAAAATGCAGGCGCGGCCCGAAGGCAATCCGCAGCAGGAGACGGAAAGATTCCGCCTGTGGAAGTAGACTTTCAGGCAAAAGAAAAGGGCGGATAATCCGCCCTTTCGCAATGGTGACTGAGGTTCCGCCTGAATTATTCCTGCAGGTCGCCGCAGAAACGATAGCCTTCACCGTGAATGGTCGCGATGATTTCAGGGGTATCCGGCGTGGATTCGAAATGTTTACGAATGCGGCGGATGGTCACATCAACGGTACGGTCGTGCGGCTTCAGCTCACGGCCGGTCATTTTCTTCAGCAGTTCAGCACGTGACTGAATTTTGCCTGGGTTTTCGCAGAAGTGCAGCATCGCGCGGAATTCACTGCGCGGCAGCTTATACTGCTCACCGTTCGGGCTAACCAGTGAACGGCTGTTGATGTCCAGCTCCCAGCCGTTGAACTTGTAGCTTTCAACGGAACGACGCTCTTCGCTGATTGCGCCGAGGTTCATGGTACGGGACAGCAGGTTGCGCGCACGAATAGTCAGCTCACGCGGGTTGAAAGGTTTGGTGATGTAATCATCCGCGCCGATTTCAAGACCGAGGATTTTGTCGACTTCGTTATCGCGGCCCGTCAGGAACATCAGCGCCACGTTGGCTTGTTCACGCAGTTCACGCGCCAGCAGCAGGCCATTTTTACCCGGCAGGTTGATGTCCATAATGACCAGATTGATGTCATTATCTGAAAGAATCTGATGCATCTCTGCGCCATCTGTCGCTTCAAAGACATCGTAGCCTTCAGCTTCAAAAATGCTTTTTAACGTGTTGCGTGTTACTAACTCGTCTTCGACGATAAGAATGTGCGGGGTCTGCATGGTTGCTACCTAAATTGCCAACTAAATCGAAACAGGAAGTACAAAAGTCCCTGACCTGCCTGGTACATGCCATAAATTAACATGACGGGCTAAACATGACTAAAGTACGTAATTGCGTTCTTGATGCACTTTCCATCAACGTCAACAACATCATTAGCTTGGTCGTGGGCACTTTTCCCTCTGGACCCGACGGTGTCAAAAACGGCTGTTATCCTAACCATTTTAACAGCAACATAACAGGCAGGACCGCTTTAGACATCTGATAAAACTACGCTTCGTTGACATATATCAATTCCAATTGTAGCACGTTAACAGTTTGATGAAATCATCGTAGCGTATTGCTAGCTTGCGTCACAATTTTTTAATAATCAACGTGGTGACGAGCAGGCAGCAATAAAGCTGACTCATGCGGGTGCGTTATGGATGTCTGCTGTGCTTTAACCATATTAAACATAGAGATATAATTAGAATTTGCGATTTTTATCGCATTACGAATCCGAAAACATATGCGTATCATTGATGTTTTTATAACTTATATTGCGCCTGCAAATGTTGCATTAAAGTAAATTTGTGACGCGCATTATCATTTTTAGTCCGGAAATTGTTCGGACCTGACAATTTTTAAGAAGGTCTTAATGCGTTTACCCATTATCCTGGTCTCCCCCGCCCGCGCGGAAAATATCGGTGCCGCAGCCCGAGCTATGAAAACCATGGGCTTCACGGAATTGCGCATCGTTGACAGCGAGGCGGATCGCAAGCCTGAAGCGCGCTGGGTTGCGCACGGATCCGCAGATATCCTTGATAACGCTCAGCATTTTTCCACGCTTGCCGACGCTCTGCACGACGTGAACTTTACCGTTGCCACTACCGCCCGCAGCCGCGCCAAATTTCATTATTACGCTACGCCACACGAGCTGGTCCCGCTTCTGGAAGAGAAGCGCGAGTGGGTCGGTACGGCGGCGCTGGTGTTTGGACGCGAGGATTCGGGCCTGACGAATGAAGAGCTGGAGCTGGCGGACGTGTTAACCGGCGTGCCGATGGTGGCAGACTATCCTTCGTTAAATCTGGGGCAGGCGGTGATGGTGTACTGCTATCAGCTTTCCGCCCTTATGCAACTGCCGGAACCGCTAAAACAGGAGGCGGATGTTCAGCAGTTGAGCGCATTACGCCATCGTCTTACGGCTTTGACCGCTCGCCTGGACGTGGCGGATGACCAAAAAATGACCGACTGGCTGCAGCAGCGTTTAGGGCTGCTGACCCAGCGAGACACGGCAATGCTGCATCGTTTGCTGCACGATATTGAAATTAATCTTCCAGTTTTAAATGCTGGTGAAACCCGTTCAGGTAGTGAAAGTGGCGAGTGAGTACCCGGTTTCGATAGTGTAAAAGTATCACGGCGGGCGTTTTTATCAGCGCGCCAACGGAATGTCACTCTGGGTGACAAAATTAAAAATAAATTGACTTAGCCTGGCGGATACTTTAACCAATATAGGTAAATCATATTAAGAGCACACAACATCCATGATTCGCATCAGCCCAATGACCACAATTATTACAACCACCATTACCACAGGTAACGGTGCGGGCTGACGCATACAGGAATAACGAAAAAAGCCCGCACCTGAACAGTGCGGGCTTTTTTTTCGACTAAAAATCTAGGGGTAAGATCCAATGCGAGTGTTGAAATTCGGCGGTACATCAGTGGCGAATGCGGAGCGTTTTCTGCGTGTCGCCGACATCCTGGAAAGCAATGCCAAACAGGGGCAGGTGGCGACCGTGCTGTCTGCCCCGGCAAAAATTACCAATCACCTGGTGGCAATGATTGAAAAAACCATCGGTGGGCAGGATGCGCTGCCGAATATCAGCGACGCAGAACGCATTTTTAGCGAGCTGCTCAGCGGGCTTGCGGAAGCTCAGCCTGGCTTCCCGCAGGCGAGGCTGAAAGCGTTTGTTGAGCAGGAGTTCGCCCAGCTTAAGCACGTACTGCACGGCATCAGCCTGCTGGGGCAATGCCCGGACGGCGTCAACGCCTCAATAATCTGTCGTGGCGAAAAACTCTCTATCGCTATCATGGCCGCGCTGCTTGAAGCCCGCGGTCACAGCGTCACCGTTATCGATCCCGTTGAAAAGCTCCTCGCCGTTGGGCATTACCTCGAATCCACCGTCGATATTTCTGAGTCTACCCGCCGTATCGCCGCCAGCCGCATTCCGGCTGACCATATGGTGCTAATGGCCGGCTTCACGGCGGGTAACGAGAAAGGCGAGCTGGTGGTTCTGGGCCGTAACGGCTCCGACTATTCTGCCGCGGTGCTTGCCGCCTGTTTACGCGCCGACTGCTGCGAAATCTGGACCGACGTCGACGGCGTTTATACCTGTGACCCGCGTCAGGTACCGGATGCCAGGCTGCTGAAGTCGATGTCCTACCAGGAAGCCATGGAGCTTTCCTACTTCGGCGCCAAAGTTCTTCACCCCCGCACCATCACCCCAATTGCTCAGTTCCACATTCCTTGTTTGATTAAAAACACCGGTAACCCGCAGGCTCCGGGCACGCTGATTGGCGCCGAAAGTGATGAGGACGGCCTGCCGGTAAAAGGCATCACTAATCTGAATAATATGGCGATGTTTAACGTGTCCGGTCCGGGTATGAAGGGCATGGTCGGCATGGCCGCCCGCGTATTTGCGGCGATGTCCGGCGCGGGGATTTCAGTGGTGCTTATCACTCAGTCTTCGTCTGAATACAGCATCAGCTTCTGCGTGCCGCAGGGCGACTGCGCCAGAGCGCGCAGGGCAATGGAAGAAGAGTTTTATCTCGAGCTAAAAGAAGGCCTGCTTGAGCCGCTGTCAATTATGGAGCATCTGGCGATCATCTCCGTAGTCGGTGACGGCATGCGTACCCTGCGCGGAATTTCCGCTAAATTCTTCGCCGCGCTTGCTCGTGCGAATATCAATATCGTGGCCATTGCCCAGGGCTCTTCCGAGCGCTCCATTTCCGTCGTTGTCAGCAACGACGACGCGACGACCGGCGTGCGCGTAACCCACCAGATGCTGTTCAACACCGACCAGGTTATCGAACTGTTCCTGATTGGCGTCGGCGGCGTGGGTGCGGCCCTGCTTGAGCAGGTCAAACGCCAGCAAAACTGGCTGAAAAAGAAACATATCGATTTGCGCGTTTGCGGCGTGGCGAACTCTAAAGCCCTGCTGACCAACGTCCACGGTTTAGATCTGGAGAACTGGCAGCACGAACTGGCGGAGGCCAAAGAGCCTTTTAACCTCGGCCGTTTGATTCGTCTGGCGAAAGAATATCATCTGCTTAACCCGGTCATCGTTGACTGTACGTCCAGCCAGGCGATTGCCGATCAGTATGCTGACTTCCTTGGAGAAGGCTTCCACGTGGTGACGCCGAACAAAAAGGCGAACACTTCGACCATGAATTATTACCACCAGATGCGAAATGCGGCGGCGAAATCGCGCCGTAAATTCCTCTACGATACCAACGTGGGCGCGGGCCTGCCGGTTATTGAAAACCTACAAAATCTGCTCAATGCGGGCGACGAACTGCGTCGTTTCTCCGGCATTCTTTCCGGCTCGCTGTCGTTTATCTTTGGCAAGCTGGACGAGGGCATGAGCTTCTCCGAAGCGACCCGCGTGGCTCGTGAAATGGGGTATACCGAACCGGATCCTCGCGACGATCTTTCCGGTATGGACGTCGCGCGCAAGCTGCTGATTCTGGCCCGCGAAACCGGCAGCAACCTTGAGCTGAGCGATATCGTTATCGAACCTGTTTTGCCCGAGTCGTTTGATTCTACCGGCGATGTCGAAACGTTTATGGCGCGTTTGCCACAGCTTGACGACGAGTTTGCCGCCCGGGTGGCGAAAGCGCGCGACGAGGGCAAAGTTATGCGTTTTGTTGGCGCGATCGAAGAAGACGGCAGCTGCAAGGTTAAAATTGACGCTGTGGACGGCAACGATCCGCTGTATAAAGTGAAAAACGGCGAGAACGCTCTGGCCTTCTACAGCCACTATTATCAGCCGCTGCCGCTGGTGCTTCGCGGCTATGGTGCGGGTAATGACGTTACCGCCGCCGGTGTTTTCGCGGATTTATTGCGCACCCTCTCATGGAAGTTAGGAGTCTAAGATGGTTAAAGTATACGCCCCGGCTTCCAGCGCCAATATGAGCGTCGGGTTTGATGTGCTTGGGGCTGCGGTTTCGCCGATTGACGGCTCCCTGCTTGGCGATTACGTCACGGTGGAAGCGGCAGAATCCTTCAGCCTGAATAATATCGGGCGCTTCGCCAGCAGGCTGCCGGCCGAGCCTCGCGAGAATATCGTCTATCAATGTTGGGAACGCTTTTGCCAGGAAATAGGTAAAAACATCCCCGTGGCGATGACGCTGGAAAAAAGCATGCCGATAGGTTCAGGCCTTGGTTCCAGCGCCTGTTCGGTGGTGGCGGGCCTGATGGCGATGAACGAATTTTGCGGCAGGCCGCTGAGCGATAATCGTCTGTTAACTTTGATGGGCGAACTGGAAGGCCGCATTTCCGGCAGCGTTCACTACGATAACGTTGCGCCGTGCTTCCTTGGCGGCATGCAGCTGATGATTGAAGAAAACGGCATCATCAGCCAGTCGGTTCCGGGCTTTGATGAATGGCTCTGGGTGCTGGCTTATCCCGGCATTAAGGTTTCTACCGCGGAGGCCCGGGCGATTCTTCCTGCGCAGTATCGCCGGCAGGACTGCATCAGCCACGGCCGTCATCTGGCTGGCTTTATTCACGCCTGCCACACGCGCCAGCCTGATCTTGCGGCTAAATTAATGCGGGATGTTATCGCCGAGCCTTATCGCGCGAAGCTCCTGCCGAGGTTCAACGAAGCACGCCAGGCCGCCGCAGATATTGGCGCGCTGGCAAGCGGTATTTCGGGCTCTGGCCCTACCTTATTTGCACTGTGCGATAACACGGATACCGCACGGCGCGTGGCTGACTGGTTAAGCCAACACTATTTGCAGAACCAGGAAGGTTTTGTACATATTTGCCGTCTGGATACGGCTGGCGCACGAGTTCTGGGATAGAAAACGCATGAAACTGTATAACCTTAAAGATCATAACGAGCAGGTCAACTTTGCGCAGGCGATAACTCAGGGTCTGGGCAAGCAGCAGGGGCTGTTTTTCCCTCACGATCTGCCAGAGTTTGAACTGACTGAAATCGACGAAATGCTGAAGATGGATTTCGTCTCCCGCAGCGCCAAAGTTTTGTCGGCGTTTATCGGCGATGAAATTCCGCAGGAACAGCTCGCAGAGCGCGTTCGTGCCGCCTTCGCTTTCCCGGCTCCGGTCAAAAGCGTAGAGCCGGATATTGGCTGCCTTGAGCTGTTCCACGGTCCGACTTTGGCCTTCAAAGACTTCGGCGGGCGCTTCATGGCGCAGATGCTGACCCACATCAGCGGCGACAAACCCGTCACTATCCTGACCGCCACTTCCGGTGACACTGGCGCGGCGGTAGCCCATGCGTTTTATGGCCTGAAAAACGTTCGCGTAGTTATCCTTTACCCGCGTGGGAAAATCAGTCCGCTACAGGAAAAGCTGTTCTGTACTCTGGGCGGCAACATTGAAACCGTCGCCATTGACGGCGATTTCGACGCCTGCCAGGCGCTGGTGAAGCAGGCCTTTGATGATGAAGAGCTGAAGGTGGCGCTGGGGTTAAATTCCGCTAACTCTATCAATATCAGCCGTCTGCTAGCGCAGATTTGCTACTACTTCGAAGCCGTGGCGCAGCTGCCTCAGGAAGCTCGCAACCAGCTGGTGGTTTCAGTGCCAAGCGGCAACTTTGGCGATCTGACCGCTGGCCTGCTGGCGAAATCTTTGGGCCTGCCGATTAAACGCTTCATCGCCGCTACCAACGCTAACGATACCGTGCCGCGCTTCCTGGCCGACGGCAGGTGGGCGCCGAAAACTACCGTGGCGACGCTTTCTAACGCGATGGACGTTAGCCAGCCGAACAACTGGCCGCGCGTGGAGGAGCTGTTCCGCCGTAAAATCTGGCGCCTGACCGACCTGGGCTATGCCGCGCTGAATGACGAAGAGACGAAGCAGGCGATGCTTGAACTGCGGGCGAAGGGATATATCTCCGAACCTCATGCCGCTATTGCCTGGCGAGCATTGCGCGACCAGCTACAGCCCGGCGAATACGGCCTGTTCCTCGGTACGGCGCATCCGGCGAAGTTTAAAGAAAGCGTGGAGGCGATCCTCGGTGAAACGCTGTCGCTGCCGGAAGAGCTGGCCTCGCGAGCAGATTTACCGCTGCTTTCGCACAACCTGCCGGCTGATTTTGCCGAGCTGCGTAAGCTAATGATGACGCGATAGTTCTGCATTAAGCTCATGAGTAGAACCACCCTGCGGGGTGGTTTTTTTATGGGGGAAATATGGAGGAATTGCGCAGAAACCAGGGAGGAATAAAGTAGAAATTCCCATAAAATGCGGACACTTAGAGATTAGGATTGCGGAGAATAACAACCTGCGGGCGAACGGCATAAGCTCTTCTTAACGACCCATTTAGGGCATGAATACTGAAGGAGTGACTTATGTTGAAATCAATTTTTCTGGCGCTGTCGATGCTGGTAGTGACTCCTCTGGCCGTACAGGCCGCTGAAATCACGCTTGTTCCCGCCGTGACGCTACAGATTGGCGACCGGGACAGCCACGGAAACTACTGGGACGGCGGCCACTGGCGCGATCACGGCTGGTGGGGGAATCACTATGAATGGCGCGGCAACCGCTGGCAGCCGCACGGCCATCATGACGACAGTCATGACCACCACGATAACGATCATCACGATCGCCATGATGACCACTGGAAACACCATTAAAAAACGGCGGGCTAATTAGCCCGCCGTTTCGTTTTACTGCTCGTGCCGCTTGAAGACCAGCTCGTTTTTTCCCGAGGCGGCTTCGTCAAAGAAATAGCCGTCGGTGTTAAACCCGGTGAGCTGTTCAGGTTTAGTCAGGCGATTTTCAATGATAAAACGGCTCATTAGTCCGCGGGCTTTTTTGGCATAGAAGCTGATCACTTTAAATCTGCCGTTTTTCTCATCCAGAAATACCGGCTTGATGATTTCCGCCTGGAGTTTCTTCGGTTTGACCGACCTGAAGTATTCGTCCGAAGCCAGGTTGATCAGGATGTTATCGCCCTGTGCCGCCAGCGTTTGATTAAGCTTTTCGGTAATGGTATCGCCCCAGAAATGGTAAAGATCTTTACCTTCCGGGTTTTCAAGACGAATGCCCATTTCCAGACGGTACGGCTGCATTAAATCCAGCGGGCGCAGCACGCCATACAGTCCTGAAAGCATGCGCAGATGCGTCTGGGCAAAATCAAAATCCGCATCGCTAAACTCTTCCGCCTGCAAACCGGTATAAACATCGCCTTTAAACGCCAGAATTGCCTGGCGGGCATTCTGCGGCGTGAAATCCGGATGCCATTCGTGGAAGCGGGTTTCGTTGAGCGAAGCGAGCTTGTCGCTGATGCTCATCAGGGAGGCTATCTGCGGCGCGCTAAGCCTGCGGGCAATGCTAATCAGCCGCTGGGAATGCTCCAGCAGCTCGGGCTGAGTGTAGCGACTGGTTGGTAAATCGCTTTGATAATCAAGAGTTTTTGCAGGTGAAATAACGATCAGCATGTCCGCTCCAGGTCTACGTTTTGTGCTCTACTGTAGCAAATTTGCCGCAGGTATCCGCCAATGGTTGCGATTAGCGCCGTGATTGTCCATCCGCAGGTGAAGCCCAGATGCCGGGTTCCAGCTGGCCCTTAATCTCCGGGAAGCGATTCGGGTCAAAGGTTGGCGTGACGCCTAACCGCCTTTGGCGCAGATAGTCTGCGGCAATATCGCGAACGACCGGGGAAAGTAGCAAAATCGCGCTAAGGTTGGTTATTGCCATAAATGCCATCGCCACATCGGCAAGCTGCCAGACCAGCGGCAGGGGAGAAAGACAGCCGAACATCACCAGCGCTAAGGCCAGGCAGCGGAAAGAGACCACTGCAAACGGGCTGTTTTGTTTCAGAAAACGAAGGTTGTTCTCAGCGTAGGTATAGTTGGCCACGATGGAGGTAAAGGCAAAGAGGAATACTATCAGGGCAATAAACCCCGATGCCCAGGAGCCAATCATGCTGCTTAGCGCCAGCTGGACGAGCGTGATGCCGTTTGCGCTGCTGTCCGGGTTATCCAGCACGCCGGAAATCAGTATGACGGCAGCGGTAGCCGAGCAGATAACCACGGTATCTATTAGCGCGCCGAACATCTGTACCAGGCCCTGTGACGCAGGATGTGGAGGCCATGCGGCAGCGGCGGCGGCGGCGTTTGGGGTGGAACCCATTCCCGCTTCGTTTGAAAACATTCCGCGCTGAAAACCCGCCGTTATCGCCTGGCCCAGCGTATAGGCGAGGGCGCCTGAAGCCGCTTCCTGCCAGCCGAAAGCGCTTCTTATCACCAGCATCATGATATCCGGGAGACGCCCGGCGTGCGAAACCACCACGTACAGGCTCATCATCAGCCAGATCAGCGCCATAAACGGCACGACATACTGTGAAAGACGAGCTGCGCTGCGCATGCCGCCCCAAATCACGGCTCCGGTTAGCACCACAAGCAGAATACCGATCCAGGGTTTTGGCACGGCAAAGGCATGGTTCACCGCATTGGCAATGGAGTTCGCCTGCACGGCGTTGAAAATCAGCCCGAAAGCCAGCATCAGAAAGATGGAAAACACCACGCCCATCCAGCGCATTCCCAGGCCGCGCTCCATATACCAGGCGGGGCCGCCGCGATAGTTGCCTTCGCTGTCGCGACTTTTATAGAGCTGGGCCAGGCTGCATTCCGCAAAGGAAGTCGCCATGCCGATGACGGCGACGACCCACATCCAGAAAATCGCACCGGGGCCGCCCATCGTCAGCGCTAAAGCCACGCCTGCCAGATTGCCGCTGCCGACGCGTGCGGCAAGACTGGTGCACAGCGCCTGAAAGGGGGAGATGCCTGCGCTATCGCGGAGGCCTTTTGGGCTGAGGAGGGCGCGCAGCGTTTTAAAATGGCGGAACTGGACAAAACCGCTGCGAAAGGTAAACCAGATCCCGGCGCAAGGCAGCAGGTAGACCAGTATGGAGCCCCAAAGTACATCATTGATAAAGTGAAAAAAGTCGGTCATTAACGTCCCTCTTGTCAATGCGTGATTAATTCGACCCGAAGGTGTCGATAACGCGCAGTCCATTGCATCGCAGGCAAATATTACAGGCAGTTTACCATATGTGCGACAGCTTCCCGGCGGCGTATTGCGACGGTTGCACCTGACTTGCGTCGTGATATCATCAGGCAAGATCGATTACATCTCCCTAACAAGCTACACCTGACGAGAAACACTATCATGACGGATAAATTGACCTCCCTGCGTCAGCTGACCACAGTGGTTGCTGACACCGGAGATATCGCAGCAATGAAGCTGTACCAGCCGCAGGATGCTACGACTAACCCTTCCCTGATTCTGAACGCCGCGCAGATCCCTGAATATCGCAAGCTGATTGACGATGCGGTTGCATGGGCGCGTGAGCAGAGCAGCAGCCGCGAGCAGCAGGTTGTGGACGCGACTGACAAGCTGGCGGTAAATATCGGTCTGGAAATCCTGAAGCTGATCCCAGGTCGCATCTCTACTGAAGTTGACGCTCGTCTGTCCTACGACACTGAAGCAAGCATCGCGAAAGCCAAACGTCTGATTAAACTCTATAACGACGCGGGCATCAGCAACGATCGCATTCTGATCAAACTGGCTTCAACCTGGCAGGGCATCCGTGCCGCCGAGCAGCTGGAAAAAGAAGGCATCAACTGTAACCTGACTCTGCTGTTCTCCTTCGCTCAGGCCCGCGCCTGTGCTGAAGCCGGCGTGTTCCTGATTTCTCCGTTTGTCGGCCGTATTCTCGACTGGTACAAAGCTAACACCGACAAAAAAGAATACGCGCCGCAGGAAGATCCGGGCGTGGTTTCCGTCGCTGAAATTTACCAGTACTACAAGCAGCACGGTTACGAAACCGTGGTGATGGGCGCAAGCTTCCGTAACGTCGGCGAAATTCTTGAGCTGGCAGGCTGTGACCGTCTGACCATCGCTCCTGCGCTGCTCAAAGAGCTGGCGGAAAGCGAAGGCGCAGTTGAGCGCAAGCTGGCGTACAGCGGCGAAGTGAAAGCTCGCCCTGAGCGCATCACCGAATCCCAGTTCCTGTGGCAGCACAACCAGGATCCGATGGCCGTTGATAAACTGGCTGACGGTATCCGCAAGTTTGCTATCGACCAGGAAAAACTGGAAAAAATGATCGGCGACCTGCTGTAATCATTGGCGTGGCCGGGCTTCCCGGCCACGCTTTTTAGCGTTATCCCCTGTCTGCATTACCCCTCGCCGTGTATCATTCTGCCTAAGTTTGTTGATTGACGAGAATGATATGAATACCCTACGCATTGGCTTAGTTTCCATCTCTGACCGCGCCTCAAGCGGCGTTTACCAGGATAAAGGCATCCCCGCGCTGGAAGCCTGGCTGGAACAGACCCTGACCACCCCCTTCCAGATTGAAACCCGACTGATTCCCGACGAGCAGCCGATTATCGAACAGACGCTCTGCGAGCTGGTCGATGAAATGGCCTGCCATCTGGTGCTCACCACCGGCGGAACCGGTCCCGCTCGCCGTGACGTCACGCCGGATGCCACGCTCGCGGTGGCCGATCGCGTTATGCCAGGCTTTGGCGAACAGATGCGCCAGGTGAGCCTGCATTTTGTGCCAACGGCAATTTTGTCGCGCCAGGTGGGCGTAATCCGCAAGCAGGCGCTGATTCTTAACCTGCCGGGCCAGCCAAAATCCATTCAGGAAACCCTTGAAGGGGTGAAGGATGAAAGTGGCAAAGTGCTGGTGCCGGGCGTTTTCGCAAGTGTACCGTATTGTATACAGCTGCTTGATGGCCCTTATGTGGAAACGGATGCCGAGGTCGTAGCAGCTTTTCGCCCTAAAAGCGCAAGGCGCGAAACAAAATCCTAAAGTTGGGCCATTTGTGACATAAGATAGAGCGTCAGTGGAGTGTGAAGGGTTAACCGTTATAGTCATGTTTGCTTTACAGCAAAACGGAAAAGCATCATCACACTCCTCTTTACGCACGGTTTCTTATGTCCATACAAAAAGCAGCATTACAACAGGCAAGACCTCTGAATCGTCAGGATTACAAAACCCTGACGCTCGCCGCCCTCGGTGGCGCCCTCGAATTTTACGACTTCATTATTTTCGTCTTCTTTGCCGCCGTGCTTGGCGAACTTTTCTTCCCGCCGGATATTCCTGAATGGCTTCGTCAGGTGCAGACCTTCGGTATTTTTGCCGCCGGTTATCTGGCCCGGCCGCTTGGCGGCATCGTGATGGCGCACTTTGGCGATTTGGTGGGACGCAAGAAAATGTTCACCCTGAGCATCCTGCTGATGGCGATTCCCACGCTGGCGATTGGTCTGTTACCCACCTACGCCACGATTGGCATCGCGGCACCTTTATTGCTGCTGCTGATGCGCGTGCTGCAAGGTGCGGCTATCGGCGGGGAAGTGCCCGGCGCGTGGGTTTTCGTGGCGGAACACGTTCCTTATAAACGCATCGGCATTGCCTGCGGCACGCTGACTGCGGGCCTGACGGTAGGTATTTTACTTGGCTCGGTAGTGGCGACGCTGATCAACACTTCGCTCACCCAGCAGGCCATTCACGACGGCGGGTGGCGTATTCCTTTCTTTATTGGCGGGATTTTCGGCCTGGTGGCGATGTATTTGCGCCGCTGGCTGCAGGAAACGCCAATCTTTATTGAGATGCAAAAGCGTCAGGCGCTGGCCGAAGAGCTGCCTCTCAAATCGGTGCTGGCGAATCATAAGCAAGCCGTGGCGGTTTCCATGCTGCTGACCTGGCTGCTTTCGGCGGGTATCGTCGTCGTTATTTTAATGGCGCCCACGTGGCTGCAAAAGCAGGTGGGCCTTGCGCCTGCGATAACGCTCCAGGCAAACAGCATTGCCACCATCATGCTGTGCATCGGCTGCATTGTGGCCGGGCTGGTTGTCGATCGTATTGGCGCGAGCAAAACATTTATCTTCGGCAGCCTTCTGCTGGCGGCGTGCAGCTGGATGTTCTATCACCTGACAGCCGCGCATCCGGAGCATTTGTTTGTGCTGTATGGCCTGGTTGGGTTCAGCGTTGGCGTTGTGGGTGCCGTGCCGTTCGTGATGGTGCGAGCTTTCCCGGCGGAAGTGCGGTTTACCGGCATTTCGTTTTCTTACAACGTCTCGTACGCCATCTTTGGCGGCCTGACGCCAATTTTGGTCACGATGCTGATGGCTATCTCGCCGATGGCTCCGGCCTGGTATGTTCTGGCGCTGGCGTTAGTTGGGCTGGCTCTGGGGATTTGGCTGAGAAAAGATTTAAGCCATGAGGATGATGTAGTGATAAGGCCGTTGCAGCATTCATAAAAAAAGCGGAGCCATCTGGCTCCGCTTTTTATCGCCTTACAGAAAGCAGATTAGTGCTTTTCACCGATTGGCAGCACGGTGCGGCCAAACTGTTCGTTCAGCACTTCGCCCATGGCAAGGTAAATAGCGCTTGCGCCACAAACCAGGCCAATCCAGCCCGCGACGCGAACCATGCCTTCGTTGTCGGCCAGATGGCCGATGGCCAGCAGGGCAAACAGCACGGTCAGGCTGGCAAACACGAATTGCAGCATACGCGCAGAATGCAGCGTGCCGAAGAACATGAACAGGGTGAATACGCCCCACAGGCTGAGGTAGGCGCCAAGGAAGTGAGCGTTTGCGGCATCCGCCAGACCCATCTTAGGCATAATCAGAATGGCGACCAGCGTCAGCCAGAAAGAGCCGTAAGAGGTGAAAGCCGTTAAGCCGAAGGTGTTCCCTTTTTTAAATTCCAGCAGGCCCGCAAAAATCTGGGCAATACCGCCATAAAAAATGCCCATGGCAAGGATGTTGACATCCATTGGGAAAATACCGGTGTTGTGCAAGTTGAGCAGAATGGTGGTCATGCCGAAGCCCATTAAGCCCAGGGGAGCTGGATTAGCCAACTTAGTGTTGCCCATAGTTCCTCTGAAAAATTCATCTGTAATGTAGTATGAGTAAAGGCCACGCGGCCATTAAAGGGCTGCGGGGCGCGGCATCATAATCAGGTGTCATGCCAGAGTCCATGATCTAAACGGGTGTGAAGATGAAAATTTTTTTTGCCTTGCCCCTTGATGGCGAGCAAGCCGACCCCATCTTGTATGCAACCGCAGTTGGCGGACCTGGAAAAAAACACGTTTGGGCAGTTGAAACACTCTTGTTTGCCCGCATAACAGGTTCACAACCACATGACGAACAAATTTTAAGTGGAGACGTTTAGATGGGTAAAATTATTGGTATCGACCTGGGTACAACCAACTCTTGTGTAGCAATCATGGACGGGACTACCGCTCGCGTGCTGGAAAACGCCGAGGGCGACCGCACCACTCCTTCTATTATTGCCTATACCCAGGATGGCGAAACTCTGGTAGGTCAGCCGGCTAAGCGTCAGGCAGTGACTAACCCGCAGAACACTCTGTTTGCGATCAAGCGCCTGATTGGCCGTCGCTTCCAGGACGAAGAAGTTCAGCGTGACGAAGCTATCATGCCGTACAAAATCATCGCGGCAGACAATGGCGATGCGTGGCTTGACGTGAAAGGTCAGAAAATGGCGCCTCCGCAGATCTCTGCTGAAGTGCTGAAGAAAATGAAGAAAACCGCGGAAGATTACCTGGGTGAGCCGGTAACTGAAGCTGTTATCACCGTACCTGCTTACTTCAACGACGCACAGCGTCAGGCAACTAAAGACGCCGGTCGTATCGCAGGTCTGGAAGTGAAACGTATCATCAACGAACCGACCGCAGCGGCTCTGGCCTTCGGTCTGGATAAAGAAGTTGGCAACCGCACTATCGCGGTTTACGACCTGGGCGGTGGTACTTTCGATATTTCTATCATCGAAATCGACGAAGTTGACGGCGAGAAAACCTATGAAGTTCTGGCTACCAACGGTGATACCCACCTTGGTGGTGAAGACTTCGACAGCCGTCTGATTAACTATCTGGTAGAAGAGTTCAAGAAAGATCAGGGCATCGATCTGCGTAACGATCCGCTGGCTATGCAGCGTCTGAAAGAAGCCGCAGAAAAAGCGAAAATTGAACTGTCTTCTGCTCAGCAGACCGACGTCAACCTGCCGTACATCACAGCAGACGCGACCGGTCCAAAACACATGAACATCAAAGTGACTCGCGCGAAACTGGAATCCCTGGTCGAAGACCTGGTGAACCGTTCTATCGAGCCGCTGAAAGTTGCGCTGCAGGATGCTGGCCTGTCCGTTTCCGATATCCAGGATGTTCTGCTGGTCGGCGGTCAGACTCGTATGCCAATGGTGCAGAAAAAAGTTGCCGAGTTCTTTGGTAAAGAGCCGCGTAAAGACGTTAACCCGGACGAAGCTGTTGCCGTAGGCGCAGCGGTGCAGGGTGGTGTTCTGACGGGTGAAGTGAAAGACGTGCTGCTGCTGGACGTTACCCCTCTGTCTCTGGGTATCGAAACCATGGGCGGCGTGATGACTGCACTGATCAACAAAAATACCACTATCCCGACCAAGCACAGCCAGGTGTTCTCTACCGCTGAAGACAACCAGTCTGCGGTAACCATCCATGTGCTGCAGGGTGAGCGTAAACGCGCTGGCGATAACAAATCTCTGGGTCAGTTCAACCTGGATGGGATTAACGCAGCACCGCGCGGTATGCCGCAAATCGAAGTTACCTTCGATATCGATGCTGACGGTATCCTGCACGTGTCCGCGAAAGACAAAAACAGCGGCCGCGAGCAAAAAATCACCATTAAGGCTTCTTCCGGTCTGAACGAAGAAGAAATCCAGAAAATGGTGCGTGAAGCGGAAGCTAACGCAGAATCTGACCGTAAGTTCGAAGAGCTGGTACAGACTCGCAACCAGGCCGATCACCTGGTGCACAGCACCCGTAAGCAGGTTGAAGAAGCAGGCGATAAACTGCCGGCCGAAGACAAAACTGCTATCGAATCTGCGCTGACCGATCTGGAAGGCTCTCTGAAAGGCGAAGACAAAGCGGACATCGAAGCGAAAATGCAGGCGCTGGCACAGGTTTCCGCCAAGCTGATGGAACTGGCTCAGCAGCAGCACGCTGAACAGCAGGCGGGCAACGCGGCAGACGCGACCGACGCCGGCAAAGACGACGATGTTGTTGACGCCGAGTTCGAAGAAGTTAAAGACAAAAAATAATCGCCCTTTGAGCGGTTGATAACTGGCACGGGCGTCGGAGTTTACTCCACGCCCGTGCACGCATGTTAGGGGCAGAACAAAGAGATGGCGAAGAAAGACTATTACGAGGTTTTAGGCGTCCCGAAGACCGCGGACGAGCGTGAAATCAAAAAAGCTTACAAACGCCTGGCGATGAAATTTCACCCGGACCGTAATCAGGGTGACAAAGAGGCAGAAGGTAAGTTTAAAGAAATCAAAGAAGCCTACGAAATCCTGACCGATGAGCAAAAACGTGCGGCGTACGATCAGTACGGCCACGCGGCGTTTGAGCAGGGCGGCATGGGCGGCGGTGGCTATGGTGGCGGCGGCTTCGGCGGCGGCGGGGCTGATTTCAGCGATATCTTTGGCGACGTATTCGGTGACATCTTTGGCGGCGGTCGCCGTCAGCGTGCCGCTCGCGGCGCCGATTTGCGCTACAACATGGACTTAACGCTGGAAGAAGCGGTTCGCGGCGTGACCAAAGAGATCCGCATTCCAACGCTTGAAGAGTGTGACGTTTGCCACGGCAGCGGCGCGAAGTCAGGCTCCAAGCCGCAGACTTGCCCGACCTGCCACGGCGCAGGCCAGGTGCAGATGCGTCAGGGCTTCTTTACGGTGCAGCAGAGCTGTCCGCACTGTCAGGGACGCGGCACGATCATCAAAGATCCGTGCAATACCTGTCACGGCCACGGTCGTGTAGAAAAAACCAAAACCCTGTCGGTGAAAATCCCGGCCGGTGTGGATACCGGTGACCGCATTCGTCTTGCAGGCGAAGGCGAAGCAGGTGAGCACGGTGCGCCGTCGGGCGATCTGTACGTGCAGGTTCAGGTTAAGCAGCACCCAATCTTCGAACGCGAAGGCAATAACCTTTACTGCGAAGTGCCGATCAACTTTGCGATGGCAGCGCTAGGCGGCGAGATTGAAGTACCGACGCTTGATGGCCGAGTGAACCTGAAGGTTCCGGGCGAAACCCAGACCGGTAAGCTGTTCAGAATGCGTGGCAAGGGTGTGAAGTCCGTTCGCGGTGGCGCACAGGGCGATCTGCTGTGCCGCGTGGTTGTGGAAACGCCGGTCAGCCTGAACGAGAAACAGAAGCAGCTGCTGCGCGATCTGGAAGAGAGCTTTGGCGGACCGAGCGGCGAGAAAAATAGCCCGCGCTCCAAAAGCTTCTTCGACGGCGTGAAGCGATTCTTTGATGATTTGACTAAATAAATCATTGCGTCATGCTTAATAAATAAAAACCTGGATCGGCTAACGTTGGTTCAGGTTTTTTCATTTCAGACGTTCATATTAATGGCGTTAACTTGTATGTTCGGTTTTTGCGATCTATATCTGCATTTTAATCTGCTTTTATCGAGCTATCTCGGGTGTTATTTTGACGACCTATTAGTGGCTTAAATGTTTGCGCTGCTTAAATGTAGGATGAAAGAATGACCAAAACACTACAACGCTTTTTCCATGGTGATGCCGCTGGCGGCATTCTGCTAATACTTGCCGCCTCTGCGGCAATGATTCTGGCTAACCTCGACGCGACCAGCGGCTTTTATCAGGCATTTTTAGAAACGCCGGTCGAAGTGCGCATTGGTTCTCTCGATATCAGTAAAAACCTGCTGCTGTGGGTCAACGATGCGCTGATGGCTATCTTCTTTCTGATGATTGGCCTGGAAGTGAAACGCGAAATGGTTGAAGGCTCGCTGGCCAGCCGCCGGCAGGCTTCGTTCCCGGTGATTGCCGCACTGGGCGGCATGGTTGTGCCGGCGGTTCTGTATCTGGCCTTTAACTATCAGGATCCTGTTACCCGTGAAGGCTGGGCCATTCCGGCCGCCACAGATATTGCCTTCGCGCTGGGCATTCTGGCGCTGCTGGGCAACCGCGTGCCGGTCGCGCTGAAAGTCTTCCTGATGGCGCTGGCTATCATCGACGATCTCGGGGCGATTGTGATTATCGCGCTGTTCTATACCAGCGACCTCTCTTTGCTTTCGCTGGCCGTTGCCGCGGGTGCCATTGCCGTGATGGTGCTGCTGAACGCTTGCAACGTTCGTCGGACGGGGCTGTATATTCTGGTGGGGCTTGTGCTGTGGACGGCGGTACTGAAGTCCGGCGTCCACGCTACGCTCGCCGGGGTGATCATCGGCTTCCTGATCCCGCTTAAGGAGAAAGATGGCCGATCGCCGGCGCGCGAGCTGGAGCACGTGCTGCATCCCTGGGTCGCATTTTTGATCCTGCCGCTGTTCGCCTTTGCCAACGCGGGCGTATCGCTGAGCGGCGTGACCGTCGAGGGCCTGACATCGCTGTTGCCGATGGGGATTATTGCCGGTCTGTTTATCGGTAAGCCGCTGGGTATCAGCCTTTTCTGCTGGGCCGCGGTGAAGCTCAAACTGGCGAGCCTGCCGGAAGGAACAACCGGCAGAGACATCATGGCCGTGGGCGTGCTGTGCGGCATTGGTTTTACCATGTCGATCTTTATCGCTTCGTTGGCCTTCAGCAGCGTTGACCCGGCGCTGATTACCTGGGCGAAGCTTGGCATCCTGCTGGGATCGTTGCTTTCCGCGGTGGTGGGGTACAGTATGCTCAGAAGCCGTTTCTCATCAGCACAAATTCAGCACTAACTTTTCACCGCTGGCGGCGTCGTTTGCCGCCAGCCAATGGATAATTTATCAGGGAGTGAAAACCGCGTGTCCCATATCAATTACAACCATCTCTACTATTTCTGGCACGTCTGTAAAGAAGGCTCGGTGGTGGGTGCCGCCGAAGCTTTATTCCTGACGCCGCAAACCATCACCGGGCAAATTAAAGCGCTGGAAGAACGTCTGGACGGCAAGCTGTTTAAGCGCAAAGGGCGCGGGCTGGAACCTTCAGAGCTTGGGCAACTGGTGTTTCGCTATGCGGACCGCATGTTCACCTTAAGCCAGGAGATGCTGGATATCGTGAACTACCGTAAAGAATCCAGCCTGCTGTTCGACGTGGGGATTGCCGATGCGCTCTCCAAGCGGCTGGTCAGCGGCGTGCTGGATGCGGCCGTCGTCGAAGACGAGCAAATTCACCTGCGCTGCTTTGAATCGACCCACGAAATGCTGCTCGAACAGCTCAGCCAGCACAAGCTGGACATGATTATCTCCGACTGCCCGATTGATTCAACCCAGCAGGAAGGCCTGTTTTCCGTCAAAATCGGCGAGTGCGGGATTAGCTTCTGGTCGCAGAATCCGCTGCCGGATATGCCTTTCCCGGCCTGTCTGGAAACCCGGCGTTTGCTGATCCCCGGCCGTCGCTCAATGCTGGGCCGCAAAATTCTCAACTGGATTAACAGCCAGGGCCTGAAGGTGGAGATCCTCGGTGAGTTTGACGATGCTGCGCTAATGAAAGCTTTTGGCGCCGCGCACAACGCCATCTTCGTGGCACCGACGCTTTACGGGCAGGATATTTATAACGATGAAAATATCGTGGAGATCGGGCGGATTGAGAACGTGATGGAAGAGTACCACGCCATTTTTGCCGAGCGCATGATTCAACATCCGGCGGTGCAGCGCGTTTGTAACCGTGATTACTCGGCACTGTTTAAGTAGCGCCAAATTTCAGACATAAAAAAACCGGCGTTAGCCGGTTTTTTTCAAAGCTGACAACAAAAAAGCGATTAAGCCAGTTTGTTGATTTGCGCAGTAAGGTTAGCCTTATGACGCGCAGCTTTGTTTTTGTGGATCAGACCTTTGCTAGCCTGACGGTCCACGATTGGTTGCATTTCGTTAAATGCTTTCTGTGCAGCAGCTTTATCGCCAGTTTCAATCGCTGCGTATACTTTCTTGATGAAAGTACGCATCATAGAGCGACGGCTTGCGTTGTGCTTACGAGCCTTTTCAGACTGTACAGCACGTTTCTTAGCTGATTTGATATTAGCCAAGGTCCAACTCCCAAATATGATCTATGTGGACAATTCAAAGGCCGAGGAATATGCCCGGTTAGCCTTCTTTTGTCAATGGATTTGTGCAAATAAGCGTCGTTAAACTGACGACACCTCTTACGTTGTGATGGCGCGGATTCTACCAGCTTCACGGCGGCGAATACAGCCTTTCGCTAACAAAATTCGTTCAATGAAGCCTCTTCTGGCTGAAACCGGCCCTCAGCGTAATGAAATCCTTAAAGCTTTATGCCAAAGGCGGCAATCGCTGGTTAACCTTCACCTTGGTAGTTGATATAATCCGCCGATTTCCACTGTTTTGAGCCAGCCATGAAGCTGATACGCGGCATACATAATTTACGCCAGAATGACCACGGGTGTGTTCTCACCATTGGCAACTTTGATGGCGTGCATCGAGGCCACAAGTCTCTGCTACAAGGGCTGTGTGCGGAAGGGCGTGCGCGCAATCTTCCGGTGATGGTCATGATCTTCGAGCCGCAGCCGCTGGAGCTTTTTGCCGCCGGTAAATCGCCCGCGCGCCTGACCAGGCTGCGTGAGAAGCTGCGCTATCTGGCCGAATGCGGCGTGGACTCCGTGCTTTGCGTCCGATTTGACCGCCGTTTTGCTGCACTGACGGCGCAAAACTTTGTCAGCGATCTGCTGGTTGACCGCCTCGGGGTGAAATTTCTCGCCGTCGGGGATGATTTCCGCTTTGGCGCTGGTCGCCAGGGGGATTTCTTGTTATTACAGAAGGCTGGCCTGGAATACGGCTTTGACGTCACCAGTACGCAAACTTATTGCGAAGGCGGCATCCGCATCAGCAGCACGGCGGTTCGCCAGGCGCTGGCTGATGACGACCTCGAGCTTGCTCAAAGCCTGCTTGGTCACCCGTTTACTATCTCCGGACGCGTCGTTCACGGAGATGAGCTGGGGCGCACCATCGGCTTCCCGACGGCGAACTTACCGCTGCGTCGTCAGGTTTCCCCGGTCAAAGGGGTTTATGCGGTAGAAGTAGCGGGCCTCGGCGATAAGCTGCTTCCTGGCGTAGCCAATATTGGCACCCGCCCTACGGTGGCGGGGATGCGCCAGCAGTTAGAAGTCCACTTGCTGGACGTTGCAATGGACCTATATGGACGCCATATAGATGTGGTGCTGCGTAAAAAGATACGCAATGAACAGCGATTTGCCTCGCTTGATGAACTCAAGGCGCAGATCGCAAAAGACGTGGTAACCGCCCGCGAGTTTTTCGGGTCAAGAACCTGAGCAGACTTTCCTCAACACCGATACGGAACCGAGAATCTAATGAGTGACTTTAAATCTACCCTGAACCTGCCGGAAACAGGGTTCCCGATGCGTGGCGATCTCGCCAAACGCGAACCGGGCATGCTGGCGCGCTGGAACGGTGATGATCTGTACGGCATCATCCGTAATGCAAAAAAAGGCAAAAAATCCTTCATCCTGCATGACGGCCCTCCTTACGCGAACGGCAGCATTCACATTGGTCACTCGGTTAACAAGATTCTGAAAGACATTATCGTCAAGTCCAAAGGGCTTTCCGATTTTGATTCTCCGTACGTGCCGGGCTGGGACTGCCACGGTCTGCCCATCGAGCTGAAAGTTGAGCAGCTTATCGGCAAGCCGGGCGAGAAAGTCTCTGCGGCGGAATTTCGTGCAGAATGCCGCAAATACGCGGCAGAGCAGGTTAATGGCCAGCGTGAAGACTTCATCCGTCTGGGCGTGCTGGGCGACTGGTCTCGTCCGTATCTGACCATGGATTTCAACACCGAAGCGAACATCATTCGCGCGCTCGGCAAAATCATCGGCAACGGCCACCTTCACAAAGGGGCAAAACCGGTGCACTGGTGTGTCGACTGCCGTTCAGCGCTGGCTGAAGCGGAAGTGGAGTACTACGACAAAACTTCCCCATCCATCGACGTGGCGTTCCACGCCGTTGATGCCGATGCGGTAAAAGCCAAATTCGGCGTCGCGCAGGTTTCCGGCCCGGTTTCTCTGGTTATCTGGACCACCACGCCGTGGACCCTGCCTGCAAACCGCGCGGTTTCTCTGAACGCTGAATTCGAATACGCGCTGGTACAGGTTGAAGGCCAGGCGCTGATTCTGGCTAAAGATCTTATCGAAAGCGTCATGAAGCGCGCTGGTATCACCGAATGGACCGTTCTCGGCACCGCTAAAGGCGCTGAGCTGGACCTGATGCGCTTCAAACACCCGTTCCTCGACTTCGACGTGCCTGCGATTTTGGGCGACCACGTGACTCTGGATGCCGGTACCGGTGCGGTTCACACGGCGCCTGGCCACGGCCCGGACGATTACGTTATCGGTCAGAAATACGGCCTGGAAACCGCTAACCCGGTTGGCCCGGACGGTTGCTACCTGCCTGGCACCTACGAAGGTCTGGACGGCGTGCAGGTCTTCAAAGCGAATGACCTGATCGTTAACATCCTGCGCGATAAAGGCGCTCTGCTGCACGTTGAAAAACTGCTGCACAGCTACCCGCACTGCTGGCGTCACAAAACGCCAATTATTTTCCGCGCCACCCCGCAGTGGTTTATCAGCATGGACCAAAAAGGCCTGCGCGAGCAGTCCCTGAAAGAAATCAAAGGCGTGCAGTGGATCCCTGACTGGGGCCAGGCGCGTATCGAATCCATGGTGGCAAACCGTCCTGACTGGTGTATTTCCCGTCAGCGTACCTGGGGCGTGCCGATGTCCCTGTTCGTCCATAAAGATACCGAGCAGCTGCACCCGCGTACGCTGGAGCTGATGGAAGAAGTGGCGAAGCGCGTAGAACAAGACGGCATCCAGGCGTGGTGGGATCTCGATCCGCGCGACATCATGGGTGACGACGCGGATAGCTACATCAAAGTGCCGGATACGCTGGACGTGTGGTTCGACTCCGGTTCAACGCACTCTTCCGTGGTTGACGTGCGCCCTGAGTTCGGCGGCCACACGGCGGATATGTATCTGGAAGGTTCGGATCAGCACCGCGGCTGGTTTATGTCCTCGCTGATGATCTCCACGGCGATGAAAGGCAAAGCGCCTTACCGTCAGGTGCTGACCCACGGCTTCACCGTGGATGGTCAGGGCCGCAAAATGTCCAAGTCCATCGGCAATACCGTTTCTCCGCAGGACGTGATGAATAAGCTGGGTGCCGACATTCTGCGCCTGTGGGTTGCCTCCACCGACTACACCGGCGAAATGGCGGTTTCCGACGAAATCCTCAAACGTGCCGCCGATTCTTATCGTCGCATCCGTAACACCGCTCGCTTCCTGCTGGCTAACCTGAACGGGTTTAATCCGGAAACCGATATGGTGAAACCGGAAGACATGGTTCGGCTCGATCGCTGGGCGGTAGGCTGTGCTCAGGAAGCGCAGGCCGATATCCTCGCCTCCTACGAAAGCTATGACTTCCACGAAGTGGTGCAGCGCCTGATGCGCTTCTGCTCCGTTGAAATGGGCTCGTTCTACCTCGACATTATCAAAGACCGCCAGTACACCGCGAAAGCGGACAGCGTGGCGCGCCGCAGCTGCCAGACCGCGCTGTACCATATCTCCGAAGCGCTGGTTCGCTGGATGGCGCCGATCATGTCGTTCACCGCAGATGAAATCTGGGGCTACCTACCGGGCAAACGCGAGCAGTACGTCTTCACCGGCGTTTGGTACGCAGGCCTGTTCGGCCTGGCCGACAGCGACGCGATGAACAACGATTACTGGGATACGCTGCTGACCGTGCGTGGCGAAGTTAACAAGGTTATCGAACAGGCGCGTGCTGACAAGCGCGTGGGCGGTTCTCTGGAAGCGGCAGTCACCCTGTACGCGGACCGCGAACTGGCGGCGAAGCTGAACAGCCTGGGCGATGAATTACGATTTGTCCTGTTGACCTCCGGGGCGGAAGTTGCCGATTATGCGCAGGCCACGGATGAGGCCCAGCAGAGTGAAATCCTGAAAGGGCTGAAGATTGCCCTGCGTAAGGCCGACGGTGAGAAGTGCCCGCGCTGCTGGCATTACACCACCGATGTCGGTCAGGTAGCGGAACACGCAGAAATCTGCGGCCGCTGTGTCAGCAACGTAGCCGGTGACGGCGAAAAACGTAAGTTCGCCTGATGAGCAAACCGATTCTTTCGACCGGCCTGCGCTGGCTGTGGCTGGTGATCGTGGTTCTGATCGTCGATTTGGGCAGCAAGTACCTGATCCTCCAGCATTTCATGCTGGGGGACACCGTATCGCTGTTCCCGTCGCTCAATCTGCACTACGCCCGTAACTACGGCGCGGCGTTTAGCTTCCTGGCGGACAAAGGCGGCTGGCAGCGCTGGTTCTTCGCCGGTATCGCGATAGGTATCTGCGTCGTGCTGGCGGTGATGATGTACCGCGCGAAAGCGAGCCAGAAGCTCAATAATATCGCCTATGCTTTAATTATTGGCGGCGCGCTGGGCAACCTGTTCGACAGGCTGTGGCACGGTTTTGTGGTCGACATGATCGATTTTTATGTCGGCGACTGGCACTTTGCCACGTTTAATCTGGCCGATACGGCAATTTGTATCGGTGCGGCGCTCATTGTCCTGGAAGGGTTCTTTGTCTCTTCCGACAAGCCCGCAAAGCAAAAAGGGTAATCAATGGCTGAATCTATACAGGCCAACAGCCGGGTTCTGGTGCATTTCACGCTGAAACTCGAAGATGGTTCCACCGCTGAGTCCACCCGTAATAACGGGAAACCAGCGCTCTTTACGCTGGGCGACGAAACGCTGTCGCCAGGCCTGGAAGATCAGCTTGTCGGTCTGAAAGCCGGCGATAAGAAAGCCTTTTCGCTGGCTCCTGAATCCGCGTTTGGTATCCCCAGTCCGGACATGATTCAGTATTTCTCGCGCCGCGAATTCGTGGACGCGGGCGAGCCTGAACCGGGCGCGATTATGCTTTTCACCGCAATGGATGGCAGCGAGATGCCGGGCGTCGTACGCGAAATAAACGGTGACTCGATCACCGTTGATTTCAACCATCCGCTCGCCGGGCAAACCCTTCATTTTGATATCGAAGTGCTGGAAATTAATCCGGTACTGGAGGCGTTGAATGCAGATCCTGTTGGCTAACCCACGCGGCTTTTGTGCCGGGGTAGACCGCGCTATCAGCATTGTTGAAAACGCGCTGGCTATTTACGGCGCGCCAATTTACGTCCGCCATGAAGTGGTGCATAACCGCTACGTGGTAGACAGCCTGCGTGAACGAGGGGCGATTTTCATCGAGCAGATCGGTGAAGTGCCGGACGGCGCAATCCTGATTTTCTCGGCGCACGGGGTTTCCCAGGCGGTGCGTAACGAAGCCAAAGGCCGTGATTTGACGGTCTTTGACGCGACCTGCCCGCTGGTCACCAAAGTGCATATGGAAGTGGCGCGCGCCAGCCGCCGCGGTGAAGAATCTATTCTGATTGGCCACGCGGGCCACCCGGAAGTGGAAGGCACTATGGGCCAGTACAGCAACCCGAAAGGGGGAATGTATCTGGTGGAATCGCCGGAAGACGTCAGCAAGCTGAACGTGAAAGACGAAGCGCGCCTGTCGTTTATGACCCAAACCACGCTCTCCGTGGACGACACTTCCGACGTCATTGACGCGCTGCGCAACCGCTTCCCGAAAATCATCGGGCCGCGCAAAGACGACATTTGCTACGCCACCACCAACCGCCAGGAAGCCGTGCGCGCGCTGGCTGATGAAGCGGACGTGGTGCTGGTTGTTGGCTCTAAAAACTCGTCCAACTCTAACCGCCTCGCCGAACTTGCGCAGCGGATGGGCAAAGCAGCCTATCTGATTGACGATGCGACGGACATCCAGGAAGAGTGGGTGAAAGGCGCGGGCTGCGTGGGCGTGACCGCAGGCGCATCCGCCCCGGATATTCTGGTGCAGAACGTGCTGGCCCGCCTGCGTGAGCTGGGCGGCAGCGAAACCCGTGAGCTGACGGGGCGCGAAGAAAACATCGTGTTTGAAGTTCCGCGCGAGCTGCGTGTGGATGTTCGTGAAGTAGAATAGCGCACGCTTTTTTCGACTATGAGAAGATGCCGGCTGATGAAAATCGACCGGCATTTTTTATGGAGGAAGCATGAGCAGAACCCCAATCATTCTCGATACCGACCCCGGCATTGACGACGCCGTTGCCATTGCGGCCGCGCTCTTCGCCCCCGAGCTGGATTTGCGGCTGATCACCACCGTCGCAGGCAACGTCTCCGTCGACAAAACAACCCGCAACGCGTTACAGCTCATGCACTTTTGGAACAAAGAGATCCCCGTCGCGCAGGGTGCGGCCACGCCGCTGGTGCGTAAACTGCGGGACGCCGCCTACGTTCACGGCGAGTCGGGCATGGAAGGCTACTCTTTTGTCGAGCATCGGCGCCATCCGCTGGAATTACCCGCCTTTGAGGCGATTTATCACTGCCTGAATACCAGCCCGGATCCTGTGACGCTGGTGACCATCGGGCCGTTGACCAACATTGCTTTACTGCTCACTCAGCACCCGGACTGCAAAAGCAAAATCAAACGGCTGGTGATGATGGGCGGCTCCGCCGGGCGCGGTAACTTCACGCCGAACGCAGAATTTAACATCGCTATCGATCCGGAAGCGGCAGCGCGCGTGTTCGAAAGCGGGCTGGAAATCGTGATGTGCGGGCTGGACGTCACCAATCGGGCAATGCTCGGCCCCGAGTACCTGGCCGCGCTGCCGCATCTCAACAACACCGGGAAAATGCTCCACGCGCTGTTCAGCCACTACCGCAGCGGCAGCATGACAACCGGCCTGCGCATGCACGACCTCTGCGCGATAGCCTGGCTGGCGAGGCCGCAGCTCTTCTCCATCCAGCCCTGTTTTGTCGCGGTCGAAACCCACGGCGAATATACGGCTGGCACCACGGTGGTGGATATCGAAGGGCGGTTTGAACGCCAGCCGAACGCGCATGTTGCGCTGGATCTGGACGTTTCAGGCTTCCAGAAATGGGTTGCCGAAGTGCTGGCGCTGGCCCCGTAGCCAGAAACGCGACGCGGCTCTCTATTCTCCGGTCCTGCTCTTGGGTTAATCGATTAACTCGCTATACTTAACGGGCAGTTCTCCTTGGGCCGGAGAAAAGTAATGGACATATTATTTAGCGCGCCGCCGAGCGTGGCGTTCCTGTCCGGCCAGCTTGCGGCCGATACCGTTATCAAAAAAACCACCCGCTGCGGCGATCTGCGCGACGTGTTTCACGATCGCGATGCGTGGCAGGCGATCCCTTCAGATACTCCCATTTATGAAGTTGAAATGCTGGCTTCCCCGCAGGGTGAAGGCGAGCTGTACGTCGGCACCACGCATTTGCAGCCGGGTCGCGTTGGCGATGAGTTTTACCTGACGCGCGGGCATTTCCATCAGCGTCGCGAGCAGGGGGAAGTCTACTTTGGGCTGCGCGGTACGGGCCTGCTGTTGCTGCAAAACGAGCATGGCGAAGCGCGTCTAGAGCAGGTATCGCCCGGTTCCGTCCATATCATCCCCGGCTTTACCGCCCATCGTCTGATCAACACCGGTAGCGAGGTGCTTTCCGCATTGGCCGTCTGGCCGAGCGTGGCCGGGCACGACTATGCCGCTTTGGCGCAGGGTTTTGCACTGCGCGTTGTGGAGCAGGGCGGGCAGGTTCAGGCGAAAGAGGTGCAGAATGGCTAAGCCCGCTTTCGATTTTGGCCTGGATATGGCGATTCACCACGATCCGCTGGGCTTTAGCTACGGCGAGGAAGTGATCGGCCCGGTCCCGGAAATTCGCACGCTGGATCAGATCCGCGCTTCGCTGCGCGATCCGCTTTGCGAAGGCCCCGAGGATGTTTACGCGATCGTGATGGATGTCGCCCGCCTCAGGGATCGCGCAGAACTTAAAAAGCGCATGCTGCTGTTTGGCGTCGTGACCTACGCCAGCGGCAGGCTGGGCGAAGAACCGATTCGCAGCCAGGGCCACGTACACCGCATCAGCGAGCACAGCGGCTGGTCGCCGCCGGAGCTGTACGAAATCTGGCAGGGGCGGGCCGTCATCTACATGCAGGAATACGTTGCCGACGATCCCGGCCGCTGTTTTGCCGTCTACGCCGGGCCGGGCGATAAGGTGCTGGTGCCGCCGGGCTGGGCGCACGCCACTATTTCAGCCTCGCCGGACGAGACGCTGACCTTTGGTGCGTGGTGCGATCGTGAATATGGTTTTGAGTATGAAGCGGTGCGCGCCTACAAGGGGCTGGCGTGGTATCCGCTCCTGCAGGATGAGCACGTCGCCTGGCAGCACAACCGGCACTATATGCCGAACAGATTACAGGTGGTTTCCCCGCGTAAATACAGCGAGTTTGGCATTACCGACGAGCCGCTGTATCAACAGTTTCTCGGAGATCCGGCGCGCTTTCAGTTTATTTCTAAGCCGGGAATGGCGGGGAGGAAGTGGCAGAATTTTCATCCTTAGCGAACCGCGGGTGGCATTGCGCCACCCGCTATTTTTCTTCAGGCAAACAGCCCTATGGCGACGCCGGCTGCGGCCAGCACTAATAGCAGCAGCATGGCTTTCACCGGGGAAACGCCACGTTTAGCCATCAGATACCAGGTGCCGATGACGACCAGCAGAGGCAGCAGCTGCGGGAAAATGCCGTCGAGCATCTGCTGCAGGTGGATATTCACCCCGTCTTTGGTAATGAATTCCAGCCCGGTACCCAGCTTCACGTAGCTCGCCGCCACGCCGCCCATGACGAATACGCCCAGCAGCGAGAGCGCCTCCCTGAGGCGGGTTGATTTGCTGCTGACCAGCATTTCAACCGACGTGGATCCCATGCGGTAGCCCTTTAAAAACAGGAACCACGAGCCGGGCAGGATAATCGCCAGCCAGGCGACGCAGTAGAACAGCGGCCCAAGAATGTTCCCGCCCGCCGCCAGCGCCATACCGATGCTGAGCAGGATGGGGATGAGCATCCCCGGAATCATGGAGTCACCAATCCCGGCCACCGGCCCCATCAGGCCGACTTTCAGGGTGTTAATGGTTTCGCCGTCAATCGGCTCGCCGTTGGCCCGCTTCTCTTCCAGCCCCAGCACCATGCCGTTGACAATAGCGCCGATTTGCGGCTCGGTGTTGTAGAACGAAGCGTGGCGCTTAAGCATGTCCTTGCGCTCCTGCTCGTCCGGATAGAGCTTTTTCGCCACCGGCAGCATGCTCAGGCAGAAGCCGAACGATTCAAGGCGTTCAAAGCTCATGGATGAGAGGTTGTACATCATCCAGCTACGCCAGCAGCGGCGTAAATCCTGGCGGGTGAGTTTACGTTCTTCCATCAGAATTCATCCTCGTCGTCAGCCGGTTTGCCCGCGCTTGCCACCTGCGGTTCTGGCTTGTAGTTGTAATGAATCAGGGCCAGCAGCGCGCCGACGATAACCAGCGCCACCATGTTGAGCTTCAGGAACACGATGCAGATGAAGCCCACCAGGAAGTAAATCAGCATGCTGTAGTTTTTGATTATCTGTTTCAGCAGGATGGCGATACCGACCGCCGGTAAAATACCGCCGAGCACGTTCATCGTCGCTAAAACGATGTGCGGCAGGCTGTCCATAAAGGTGTTGATGTACTGGGCGCCAAAATAGACCGCGATAAAGGTCGGCACGAAGCGCATCAGGAAGTTGGTTGCCTGCGGCCAGATGGCGCTGTTGAGGTAGATTCCTCGCTCATCGCCCTTTTCCAGCGCGATGTCGGCGCGGTGGTTCCACCACGAGTTCAGCACCAGCATGGCGTTAAACAGCACCGTGCCTGCAATACCGATGGTTGCGGCGAGCGCCACGGCCACTTCCGGCCCTTTATTCGATAAAATCCCCAGCGCAATCGCCGGGAAGGCGACGAAGTTAAGGTCCGCCGGCATCGATCCTCCGGGGGTTACCATCGCAATGTAGACCGCCTGCACGGCCACGCCGATGATAATCCCGGTTTGCACATCGCCGAGGATTAATCCCACCAGCATGCCTGATACCAGCGGACGGGAGAGCAGATACCAGCCTCCCGTTAGCCCGAGCAGCCAGGGGCTGCTAAGGGCACCGAGGTAACACAGAATGCCGATTAATGTAGCTTCAAAGGCCATAGCTGATTCCTTATTTTATTTTTTGGCGGGCGTCCTGCCAGCTGTAGCTGCTGGCATCGGGGACCAGGCGAAACTCAATCTGGTGCCCCTGCTGTGCCAGGTAATCGAACGCCGAGGCTTCCTCCTCGCTGACCGCCTGGTTCGGCCCAATGGTGGTGGTGTTGGCGCGGGCGCTCATTGGCCCAACGTTGATTTTGCGATTGCCGTTTTGCAGGCTGATGCCCGCCTCTTCAATGCGCTTGAGGGTGACCGGCGATTTGCCGATCACGAAGTAGCGTTTCTCGCTGGCGATAATCTTCGGCAGCTTTTCGATCGCCGTGGCCGTGTCAAACAGCCAGACCTTCAGATCCTGCACCGCGCCCTTCATCACCGAAGAGAGAAGGGGATCGGCGGCCACCGCGTCGTCGATGGCAATAATGCCGTCGCACGGCAGCTCTTTGGCCCAGCGGGTGACCAGCTGGCCGTGAATCACCCGGTCGTCAATGCGTACAAATGAAATGCTCATCGTTCCCCCTTAAAAATCATCAGATTGAGCAGTTTCGGTCAGCTGCGCCTGCACTACCGCGCCCCTGGCCTGTTCGAGCAGCTCGGCCGCCGCCTGGTTAACGTCACTCAGCGCTTTCACGTCGTCGCTGAGCAGCAGCATCGGAAAGTTCACGCCGCCAAGCACGGCCATTGGCGGGCTGGTGGCAGGGTCGAACGCATGATGGCAGGCCACATTCCACGGCGTGCCGCTTTGTAAATCGCACAGCACCAGCACACCGTCGGCGTGCTTACCGGCCTGATGGAGCACGGCGGTGAATTCGTCGCGGAAGCTGTTGATGCCTTTTGTTTCGCTGAGCACGACCGGGAAAACATGTTCCAGTTCGCCATAGACCATGCGGGCGCTGACAAGCATGGCCTCGGCCAGCGGGCCGTGCGTGGCAAGAATTACGTTAATCATGATTTATCCCCTGACCCAGGCTTTCATGGTGGCAAGCTGCTGTCCGACGCTGCTGCCGTGAGGTGAAATGCGGTATTGACCGACGGCCGCCGGAACAATAAAGGTTTCTGCGTAGTGCACGACAAAAGGTTCGAAGGCGTGGGTCGGGCTTTCTACCAGCGCTTCGCTGCCCTCTACGAGGTTCAGGACGTTCACGCCGCCCTGCGTATCGTGCAGCACCGGCTGGCTGAACCAGTGGCGGCGGGTTTCAATAAACTCGCGCTCGTGCAGGCCGGTGCGCTCTTCGCGCCAGCCTTCACCTTCGGCTATTGGCTCGAAGTGATTCACCAGGTGTTCCGTCACCCACCGGGTATCGCGCTGCCAGTCAATGACGTGCTTGCCGTGCTCCAGATGCACCGGACGCGGCAGGCCGTCCAGCCCAAGGCGGCCCCAGTCCCACAGCTTGAAGGTAAAGATGTAAGGCGTAGCGCTGATTTCCAGCACCATGGTGCCGGTACCCGCGCAGTGTACGGTGCCCGCCGGGATCAGGAAGTGATCGTGTTTGCGGGCCGGGAAGCGGTTAACGAATTTCGTGTCGTCAAAAGGCTTTTCCCCGCGCTGCGCTGCGGCAAGATCGTCCAGCATTGCCTGCGGATCGATACCGGTTTTTGTGCCCAGATAAACTTCTGAGCCCGGTTCGGCCTCCAGCATGTAGTAGCTCTCATCCTGGGTGTAATGCATGCCGAAATTCTGCTGGATGTATTCGGTGAGCGGATGAACCTGGAAGCTGAGGTTCTGGCCGCCTACGGTGTCCAGGAAGTCGAAGCGGATCGGGAACTCTGCGCCAAAGCGGGCGTGAACCTTTTCGCCCAGCAGCGGGCGCGGGTAGAGCAGCACCAAATCCTGAGAGGGGATCTCGATCCGCACGTCGCCTACCCTTAGCAGCAGGCTGTTCTCCTCGGGCACACAGTCAAAACACCAGGCGTAGTTAGGCTTCGAGGGATCGAGATCAAACTTGTCTTTCATCCATTGTCCGCCCCAAACGCCGGGGTCGAAGAACGGCACAACGCGGAACGGCTGCCGGGCAGTTTGCTGCAGCCCATGGCGCAGGGCATCGCCGCTGACTAAAGCAGGATTGTTTTGCTGATTGGTATCGAGCAGGAAATCCGCCCGCTTCAGCAGCGGGGTTTTATGGCGGTCGAACACCCGCCACTCAATAAAGAAGGCGCGCTTGTAGCGGCGCAGAATATCTTCCTGCTCGTTGCCCGCGCCCCAGTTGCCCAGCTCGCCGCTGCGGAAGCGCTGCTGGATTTCCCAGCGGGCAAGGTCGGCGTAAACCAGAATATCGCCGCCATGCACAAGCGATGCGCCGGGGCCGTAAACGACGGTCAGGCCGCGGGCCTGTTCAACCTGCTGACGAAGTCCGGCCAGCTTCTCCTCGCAGAAAAATTCGATCAGCTGATGGCAGGAAAGCACGCCGAATACGCGGTCGTCCGTTAGATTTCCGGCGAGCAAATCATGCAGCTGTTCTTCGCTGCGGCGCGCGGTTTCGACGTTAATAAACTGCGCCGGATGTAAATGTTTGAGCAGCTGCTGTTCAAGTTCGTCCAGGCGAACACCCGGGTAGCAGTCAACCACCAGCACGGTATTTGGCTGTTTCGGCAGGCGCGCGGCGATAGCCTGCCCCACGTCCTGCCAGCCGCGCCAGGCCTGGTCGTCATATCCTTTTACCCGAACTTCGGGGTATTTATCATACGGTGCGTGCTTCATAAAAGGCTCCCTGTTATCTCTGCCTTTAGATTAATCGATTAACCGTTTATGAAAAGGGTGGTAAACATGATTAACCCGCCAGTTTAAGGAAAGATTCCGCTTTCTGGCGCTTATCTGTGACGGGTTTCACACGGAAAAATGCATTTTATAGGTTATTCGATTAATCTCTTCCGACGATGGCTATTTAAGGAGTGCTGATGACGTCCATAACTTTGGCAATGGTGGCCGAGCGCGCCGGGGTTTCAACCGCCACGGTATCTATGGTGCTGCGTAACCGAGGGCGCATATCGGAGGCCACGCGGCAGCGCGTGCTGCTGGCGCTTGATGAAATGGGCTACGTCTATAACCAGACCGCCGCAAACCTGCGCAACCGCACCAGCAATCAGGTTGGGCTGCTGCTGCACGATATTACCAATCCGTTTTACGGTGAAATGACGGCGGGGCTGAGCCATGAGATGGAGCGCCACGATCTGCTGCTTTTTCTGGCCAATAGCGAAGAGTCCGGCGAACGGCAGCAAAAGTTTGTTGATTCGCTGATGCGCAACAGCGCCTGCGGGATGGTGCTTTGCGCGGCGCGGGAAACCTCCCCGCTGTTCTTTGAAACCTTAAAGCGGCGCAATATTCCGGTGATTATGGTTGTGCGTCCGTTTGAAGACGTCGCCTTCGATTTTGTGGGCACCGATAATTTCCTTGGCACCCGGCTCGCGACCCAGCATCTGATTCGCCTCGGACATCGCCATATTGCTTTTATTGGCGGCAGCCAGGGCTCAACGACTCGCGCCCAGCGCATTGGCGGCTATACCAGCAGGCTGCTGGAGAATAATATTCAGCCTGAAAGCGAGTGGATTGTGACCTCGCAGGCCTCGCAGAGCGACGGCGCTCGCGCCGCTGAGGCGCTGTTTCTTCGCTTCCCACAAATCACCGCGGCGGTGTGCTACCAGGACATTGTCGCGCTGGGCGTCATGCAGACGCTGCGTAAAATGGGGCGGGTGCCGGGCAAAGACTTCGCGCTTATCGGCTTTGACGATGTCACCGAAGCTTCGCTGGTGCAGCCTGCGCTAACCACGGTTTCCGTGGCCGCGAAAGAGATTGGTCGTAAGGCCGGGGAGCTGTTGCTCAGCCGCATCCAGGGGAATGACGAGCCGCCAAAACGCATCATTTTGCCGCCGACGCTGGTGGTGCGCGAATCCTGCGGTTATGGTCAGGATTAAGGCTTGTGAAGTGTGTGGCTTTTAAGGCTTTTACTGATAACAGCTCCGCTTTGTCAGTAAATTCTAATTATCGCTGTTTTTGGGTGGCGGCCAGGCTGTGGGCTGGTTAACCTGAGAACGTTTTATACGCAATTCATTAACAAGAAAGAGTAAAGATATGCAAGATACACAAATCCGCGTCGCCATCGCGGGAGCGGGCGGGCGTATGGGCCGGCAGCTGATTCAGGCCGCCGCGCAGATTGAAGGCGTCCAGCTGGGCGCCGCGCTGGAACGTCCCGGTTCTTCTTTACTGGGCAGCGACGCCGGCGAGCTGGCAGGCATGGCAAAAACCGGCGTTGTCGTTAGCGATAGCCTGGAGAAAGTGGCCAATGATTTTGACGTATTTATCGATTTCACGCGGCCTGAGGGCACGTTAAACCACCTTGAGTTCTGCCGTCAGCACGGTAAAGGGATGGTTATCGGCACCACGGGTTTTGATGAGGCGGGCAAGCAGGTGATTCAGGATGCAGCCGCGCAGATGCCGATCGTTTTCGCCGCGAACTTTAGCGTCGGCGTTAACGTCATGCTGAAGCTGCTGGAGAAAGCGGCGAAGGTGATGGGCGATTACACCGATATCGAAATTATTGAAGCGCACCACCGCCATAAAGTGGACGCGCCGTCAGGCACGGCGCTGGCGATGGGTGAAGCCATTGCGCAGGCCATGGACAAGGATTTAAAAGACTGTGCGGTTTATTCCCGCGAGGGCTATACCGGTGAAAGAGTGCCTGGCTCCATTGGTTTTGCCACCGTCCGTGCGGGCGACATCGTCGGTGAACATACGGCGATGTTTGCTGACATTGGTGAGCGCATTGAAATCAGCCATAAGGCATCAAGCCGCATGACGTTTGCAAATGGTGCAGTTCGTTCTGCTTTATGGCTGAAAGGTAGGAAAAGTGGACTTTATGATATGCGTGACGTGCTTAATCTGAACGATTTATAAACCTGATTACCCATCGTGATGTGGTTATTTCAATCATAACTAATTGATTGGTAGGGCAGTAATTTTATTGCCCTTTTTATTTTTAGGTTTCAGTTCAATTTTCATGTGAAGTGCGTAAAAATTTGCGTTTTTCTCTGTTTTGTTGTTATTTCAATGTTAATTTTGACCATTTGGTCCACTTTTCAACTCCCCACATGCCAGATTTCTATTCTTCCTGCCTCGCAACCGTTTACCTGTGGTAACTTAGCTGTTCATTTCGCCCGTCACTGTAGATATTTTTGTCCTGAGCAGCAAAATACCACTAAAAAGTTGCTCTTAAGGTAGACTTTTACCCGGCCAGTCTCTAGAATGCCGCCGTTTGTCAAAAATCCATCTGGCAGGCTGTTTTGCATTTGATTCAAAGATTGGTTTTGAATTAATATGCGAATAAATTGAATGTTTATTCCCTGGAGGACGTTTTGATTAAGTCAGCAATGTTGGTTCTGGAAGACGGAACCCAATTCCACGGTCGGGCCATTGGGGCATCGGGGCAGGCAGTGGGGGAAGTCGTTTTCAACACTTCTATGACCGGTTATCAAGAAATCCTCACTGATCCTTCCTACTCCCGCCAGATCGTCACTCTTACTTATCCCCATATCGGCAATGTCGGCACCAACGCCGCTGATGAAGAATCCTCCCAGGTACATGCTCAGGGCCTCGTCATTCGAGACCTGCCGCTGATTGCCAGCAACTATCGCAATACCGAAGACCTTTCTTCTTACCTCAAGCGCCATAACATCGTGGCGATTGCCGATATCGATACCCGTAAGCTGACTCGCCTGCTGCGTGAGAAAGGCGCGCAGAACGGCTGCATCATCGCGGGTGATAACCTCGATGCCGCCCTGGCGCATGAAAAAGCGAAATCCTTCCCGGGCCTGAACGGCATGGACCTGGCGAAAGAAGTGACCACTAAGGAAGCCTACGCCTGGCTGCAGGGCAGCTGGACGCTCGAGGGCGAACTGCCCGAAGCGGCTAAAGAAGCAGACTTACCTTTCCATGTCGTGGCCTACGATTACGGCGTGAAGCGCAACATCCTGCGCATGCTGGTGGACAGAGGCTGCCGCCTGACGATTGTTCCGGCGCAAACCTCAGCCGAAGAAGTGCTGGAAATGAACCCGGACGGTATCTTCCTCTCTAACGGACCTGGCGACCCGGCTCCGTGCGACTACGCCATCAGCGCGATTAAATCCTTCCTCGAAACCGAAGTGCCGGTCTTCGGCATCTGCCTGGGCCATCAGCTTTTGGCGCTGGCCAGCGGTGCGAAAACCGTGAAAATGAAGTTCGGCCACCACGGCGGCAACCACCCGGTAAAAGATCTCGACCGCGACTGCGTGATGATCACCGCCCAGAACCACGGTTTTGCGGTGGATGAAGATACGCTTCCGGCCAACCTGCGCGTAACCCACAAATCGCTGTTTGACGGCACCTTGCAGGGGATTCACCGCACGGACAAACCGGCGTTCAGCTTCCAGGGGCACCCTGAGGCGAGCCCGGGCCCGCACGATGCCGCGCCGCTGTTCGACCACTTTATCGACTTGATTAAGCAATACCGTTCTACCGCCACTCTTACCAGCCAATAAGTATCAGGAGCTAAGAAAATGCCAAAACGTACCGATATAAAAAGCATCCTGATCCTCGGCGCTGGCCCGATCGTTATCGGCCAGGCGTGTGAGTTCGACTACTCCGGTGCCCAGGCGTGTAAAGCGCTGCGCGAAGAGGGCTACCGCGTCATCCTGGTGAACTCTAACCCGGCGACCATCATGACCGACCCGGAAATGGCCGATGCGACCTACATCGAGCCGATTCACTGGGAAGTGGTGCGTAAAATTATTGAAAAAGAGCGTCCGGACGCCGTGCTGCCAACGATGGGTGGCCAGACCGCGCTGAACTGCGCGCTGGAGCTTGAGCGTCAGGGCGTGCTGGAAGAGTTCGGCGTGACGATGATTGGCGCCACCGCCGACGCGATTGATAAAGCGGAAGACCGCCGCCGCTTCGACGTGGCAATGAAGAAAATCGGCCTCGACACCGCTCGCTCCGGTATCGCGCACACCATGGAAGAAGCGCTGGCCGTAGCCGCGGACGTTGGCTATCCGTGCATCATCCGTCCTTCCTTTACTATGGGCGGCACCGGTGGCGGTATTGCCTATAACCGCGAAGAGTTCGAAGAGATCTGCGAGCGCGGTCTGGATCTTTCGCCGACCAAAGAGCTGCTGATTGACGAATCCCTCATCGGCTGGAAAGAGTACGAGATGGAAGTGGTGCGTGATAAAAACGACAACTGCATCATCGTCTGCTCTATCGAAAACTTTGACCCAATGGGCATCCACACCGGCGACTCCATCACCGTGGCACCCGCTCAGACGCTGACCGATAAAGAATACCAAATCATGCGTAACGCCTCGATGGCGGTGCTGCGTGAAATCGGCGTCGAAACCGGCGGCTCCAACGTGCAGTTCTCGGTCAACCCGAAAACGGGCCGTCTGATTGTTATCGAAATGAACCCGCGCGTGTCCCGCTCCTCCGCGCTGGCTTCTAAAGCAACCGGCTTCCCGATTGCTAAAGTGGCCGCGAAACTGGCGGTGGGCTACACCCTCGATGAGCTGATGAACGATATCACCGGGGGCCGCACGCCGGCCTCTTTCGAACCGTCCATCGACTACGTTGTGACAAAAATCCCTCGCTTCAACTTTGAGAAGTTTGTGGGCGCGAACGACCGTCTGACCACGCAGATGAAGTCCGTCGGCGAAGTGATGGCGATTGGTCGCACCCAGCAGGAGTCCTTACAGAAAGCGCTGCGCGGCCTGGAAGTCGGCGCGACCGGTCTGGATCCGAAAGTGAACCTGGACGACCCGGAAGCGCTGACCAAAATTCGCCGCGAGCTGAAAGACGCCGGTGCCGAACGTATCTGGTATGTGGCCGACGCTTTCCGCGCGGGCCTGTCCGTCGACGGCGTGTTCAACCTGACCAACATCGACCGCTGGTTCCTGGTACAGATTGAAGAGCTGGTGCGCCTGGAAGAGAAAGTGGAAGAAATCGGCATCACCGGCCTCGACCACGACTTCCTGCGCATGCTGAAGCGTAAAGGCTTTGCCGATGCGCGCCTGGCTAAACTGGCTGGCGTTCGCGAATCCGAAGTTCGCAAGCTGCGCGAGCAGTACAAGCTGCACCCGGTTTACAAACGCGTGGATACCTGCGCGGCGGAGTTCTCCACCGACACCGCCTATATGTACTCCACCTATGAAGACGAGTGTGAAGCCAACCCGAATAACGACCGCGATAAAATCATGGTGCTGGGCGGCGGGCCAAACCGTATCGGCCAGGGTATCGAGTTCGACTACTGCTGCGTTCACGCCTCGCTGGCGCTGCGCGAAGATGGCTATGAAACCATCATGGTCAACTGCAACCCGGAAACCGTCTCCACCGACTACGACACTTCCGACCGCCTGTACTTCGAGCCGGTCACCTTCGAAGACGTGCTGGAAATCGTCCGCGTTGAGAAGCCTAAGGGCGTCATCGTGCAGTACGGCGGCCAGACTCCGCTGAAGCTTGCGCGTGAGCTGGAGGCCGCAGGCGTGCCAATTATCGGCACCAGCCCGGATGCGATTGACCGCGCCGAAGACCGCGAGCGTTTCCAGCATGCGGTTGACCGCCTGAAGCTGAAACAGCCTGCGAACGCCACCGTAACGACTATTGAAATGGCGGTAGAAAAAGCGGCACACATTGGCTATCCGCTGGTGGTGCGTCCATCCTACGTGCTGGGCGGCCGCGCAATGGAAATCGTCTATGACGAAGTCGATTTACGCCGCTACTTCCAGACCGCGGTTAGCGTGTCCAACGATGCGCCGGTGCTGCTGGACCGTTTCCTCGACGATGCCGTAGAAGTGGACGTGGACGCGATTTGCGACGGCGAAACCGTGCTGATTGGCGGCATTATGGAGCACATCGAGCAGGCGGGCGTACACTCCGGCGACTCCGCATGTTCTCTGCCGGCCTACACGCTGAGCCAGGAAATCCAGGACGTTATGCGCCAGCAGGTGCAGAAGCTGGCCTTTGAACTACAGGTTCGCGGCCTGATGAACGTGCAGTTTGCGGTGAAAGATAACGAAGTCTACCTGATTGAAGTCAACCCGCGCGCCGCGCGTACCGTGCCGTTTGTTTCCAAGGCTACCGGTATGGCGCTGGCGAAAGTTGCGGCGCGAGTGATGGTCGGGCAAACGCTGGTTGAGCAGGGCATGACGAAAGAAATCATCCCGCCTTACTACTCGGTGAAAGAAGTGGTGCTGCCGTTCAACAAGTTCCCGGGCGTTGACCCGCTGTTAGGGCCAGAAATGCGCTCTACCGGTGAGGTGATGGGCGTGGGCCGCACCTTCGCAGAAGCCTTCTCCAAGGCCATGCTGGGCAGCCAGTCCACCATGCGCAAGCCGGGCCGCGCTCTGCTCTCCGTTCGTGAAGGCGATAAAGAGCGCGTGGTTGACCTTGCCGCCAAGCTGCTCAAGCAGGGCTTCGAGCTGGATGCGACGCACGGCACCGCGATTGTGCTGGGTGAAGCAGGCATTAACCCGCGTCTGGTGAACAAGGTGCATGAAGGCCGTCCGCACATTCAGGATCGTATCAAGAATGGCGAATATACCTACATCATCAACACCACCGCGGGCCGCCAGGCGATTGAAGACTCCAAGCTGATTCGTCGCAGCGCGCTGCAATATAAAGTGCATTACGACACCACGCTGAACGGCGGCTTCGCCACCGCGATGGCGCTGAACGCCGACGCCACTGAAAAAGTGACTTCAGTGCAGGAAATGCACGCGCAAATCCGCAGGTAACCCTTGCGGAAAGAGCCTAAAACCCGCTTCGGCGGGTTTTTTATTGCCAGGCGCTGGGCGTTTAGATGTTTGGCCTGCTCTCAGAGTGTTCTGTATTTCCCTGCAAACGTGGATATTCCTGCTAGAGTTTAGAATCACATAGTGAGAAATGACTACAAACAGGGAGAACAACATGCAAAACAAGATTCTGATGGCTTCCATATTCGCCGCCGCAACGCTGTTTACCGTGGCGGGCTGTTCGTCTAACCAGGCGGTTAAAACTTCCGATGGCAAAACCATTGTGACCGACGGCAAGCCGCAGGTGGATGACGATACTGGCCTGGTCTCCTACAAAAATGCGGAAACCGGTAAAACCGAGCAGATCAACCGTGACCAGGTTAAGTCTATGGGCGAGCTGGACAATTAATTCAGTTTTACGCACTTAGCCCGTCAAGAATATTGACTGTTAGCCTGTTGAATTACTGACTACACTCTCTGAGTTAAAGAAAGCAGTAAGACAACAGGCTAATTCATGATTTTAATAATTTATGCCCACCCCTATCCGCAGCATTCCCACGCCAACAAAAAAATGATCGACCAGGCGCAGATGCTTCCGGATGTGGAAGTGCGCTCCCTCTACGAGCTTTACCCCGATTTTAATATTGATATTGCCGCCGAACAGGAAGCGTTAATGCGCGCCGATTTGGTTATCTGGCAGCATCCAATGCAGTGGTACAGCATGCCTCCGCTTATGAAACTGTGGATCGACAAAGTGCTTTCTCACGGCTGGGCCTACGGGCACGGCGGAACGGCGCTGCGCGGCAAACACGTCATGTGGGCGGTGACCACCGGCGGTGGCGAAGGACATTTCGATTTAGGCGATCACCCGGGCTTCGGCGTTCTGGGGCAGCCGCTTCAGGCGACGGCGCTGTATTGCGGGATGAAATGGCTGCCTTCATTTGCCATCCACTTCACCTTTGTTTGTGATGAAAACACCCTCGACGTTCAGGCCGAACAGTATAAGCAGCATTTGCTCACCTGGCAGGAGGTGAACCGTGGATAGCCATAGCATGATTCAGGCGCTGATCTATCTCGGCTCCGCCGCGCTAATTGTGCCGATTGCGGTGCGATTAGGGTTGGGTTCGGTGCTCGGCTACCTGATTGCCGGCTGCATTATCGGCCCGTGGGGCCTGCGCCTGGTGACCGACGCCGGGGCGATTTTGCACTTCGCTGAGATAGGCGTGGTGCTGATGCTCTTCGTAATCGGACTTGAGCTGGATCCGAAACGTTTGTGGACGCTGCGCGCTTCGGTCTTCGGCGGCGGCTTCCTGCAAATGGCCGCCTGCGGCCTGCTGCTGGGGGTGTTCTGCATGCTGATGGGCCTGCGCTGGCAGGTTGCCGTGCTGATTGGCCTGACGCTGGCGCTTTCATCGACGGCGATTGCCATGCAGGCGATGAACGAGCGCAACCTGACGATTTCACCAATGGGCCGCAGCGCCTTTGCCGTGCTGCTGTTCCAGGACATCGCGGCGATACCTCTGGTGGCGATGATCCCGCTGTTGGCCAGCAGTGGCGCAACGACCACCTTCGCCGCCTTCTCTATATCCGCTCTGAAAGTTGCGGGTGCGCTGGCGCTGGTGGTTCTGCTTGGGCGCTACGTGACCCGTCCGGCACTCCGATTTGTTGCCCGCTCCGGCCTGCGGGAAGTGTTCAGCGCCGTGGCGTTATTCCTCGTCTTCGGCTTTGGTTTGCTGCTGGAGGAAGCCGGGCTGTCGATGGCAATGGGGGCATTTTTAGCGGGCGTGCTGCTGGCAAGCTCCGAATATCGCCACGCGCTGGAAAGCGATATCGAACCCTTTAAAGGCCTGCTGCTCGGGCTGTTCTTTATCGGCGTTGGCATGTCGATAGACTTCGGTACGCTGATGGATAACCCGCTGCGCATTGTTGTGCTGCTGGTTGGCTTCCTGGTGATTAAAACGCTGATGCTGTGGATCGTCGCCAAACCGCTGGCCGTCCCGCGCAGGCAGCGTCGCTGGTTCGCCGTTCTGCTGGGGCAGGGCAGTGAATTTGCCTTCGTTATTTTCGGCACGGCAAGAATGGCGGAGGTGCTCGACGATAGCTGGGCGAAGTCTCTGACGCTGGCCGTGGCGCTTTCAATGGCGGCAACGCCGCTGCTGCTGGTGCTGCTGAGCCGCCTGGAGAAATCAGGCAAAGAGCAGGCGCACGAGGCCGACGAAATCGACGAAGAGCAGCCGCGGGTAATTATTGCGGGCTTTGGCCGCTTCGGGCAGATCGCGGGCCGTTTGCTGCTGACCAGCGGAGTGAACGTGGTGATCCTTGACCACGACCCGGACCATATCGAAACGCTGCGTAAGTTTGGCACCAAAGTGTTCTACGGGGATGCTACCCGCGTGGATTTGCTGGAGTCGGCCGGAGCCGCAGGTGCCGAAGTGCTGATCAACGCTATTGACGATCCGGATGCCAACATGCAGCTCACCGAGCTGGTGCAGGAGCATTTCCCTCATCTGCAAATTCTGGCCCGCGCGCGCGATATCAATCATTACATTCGTCTGCGCCAGGCCGGGGTTGAGATGCCGGAACGTGAAACGTTTGAAAGTTCGCTTAAGATTGGACGCCGCGCGCTTGAAGGCCTGGGCGTGGGCAGCTATGAAGCGCGTGAACGGGCCGATCACTTCCGCCGCTTTAACCTGCAAATGCTCGAAGAAATGGTGCCGACGGAAGACGTTTCCGCAGCCAGGGCGGACGTCTTTAAACGCAATAGTGCGATGCTGACGGACGTCATCAATGAAGACCGGGCGCACCTGAATGTGATTCAGCGCCACGGCTGGCAGGGAACGGAAGAAGGCGTTCACACCGGTAAGCTGACGGATGAGCCACCGGCAAAGCCTGAAGTATGATTTAAAAAAGTCTGACGGCTGCGAATCGCTGAAATTTGTTATTCCAAATTTCCTGGAACATCAAATTATTGGTTTCGGCTGATAACAACAAAGAAGGTACAACAGCGTTTTTGTCCTTCTTTATCCGTCATTAATGCTCCCGACCGGGAGCATTTTTTTAGCTCAGCGCGACTTTGATTCCCAGAGCAATCAGCATACCGCCCAAAAGCTTATCGACAATCTTCTGCGCCTTTGCAAGGCCCCGGCGTACCGGTTCGCTTTGGATCAGTACGACCAGCAGCGGCCACCAGATAACGGAGAGCAGGAGGATTACGCCCGCGTACCAGAGTTTATCCAGCATACCTGAGCTGACGCTCAGCACCTGGGTGAAGACTGAGAGGAAAAATAGCGTGGCCTTGGGATTCAGCAGGTTGCAAAGATAGCCCTGCAAGAACGCTTTCTTCAGGGTAGTTTGCTGGCGGGCAATCTGGCTGACGTCCATTTTGCTGCCGCCGCGGGAGAGCAGGGCGTGCAGGCCAATCCAGATCAGGTACGCGGCACCGGCGTATTTCAGCAGGCCGAACAGCCACGGCGTAGTGGTGATGACGACGGCCAGCCCGGCTACGCAGTAGGTCATGTGCGTGGCCACGCCGCCGATGACCCCCAGTGAAGTCATCATCGCCGCCGGACGCGAATAGCGCGCCGCATTCTTTATGACGAGGAAGAAATCAGGCCCCGGTGAGAGCATGCCGAGGGTGGCAATAGTGGCAACGAAAAGGGTGGTTTCCAGCATGAGGATGTCCGGCACGGAGAAAGTAAAACCCGACTATAACGCAACCATTGCATAAACTTATAGTGGGCGCCGGTGATGATTTGGCGTTTATTTGCCTGAATCATGAAGAATTAACGCTAACTCTTTGTTCGTGCTGGCAAGGTGCTCAGCGTTCCGTTTGGCGAACATAGCAGAACCAAAAAATTTCTCGTTACAAAGGGCGCGGGCAGTCGACGAAAGAATGCGCTTTCCGTATAGTGGCGGCAATTTTTTCACCAGCCTTGGGTTAATAGAATGATCAGTCTGATTGCTGCATTAGCGGTAGATCGCGTTATCGGCATGGAAAACGCCATGCCCTGGAACTTGCCTGCCGATCTGGCCTGGTTTAAGCGTACTACGCTGAATAAACCGGTCGTGATGGGGCGTTTGACGTGGGAGTCTATTGGTCGCCCGCTGCCTGGCCGTAAGAATATCGTCATCAGCAGCCAGCCGGGTAACGACGACCGCGTTGAGTGGGTGAGCTCCGTTGAGGCCGCGATTGCTGCCTGCGGCGACGCCGAAGAAATTATGGTGATTGGCGGTGGGCGAGTCTACGAACAGTTCCTGCCGAAGGCGCAGCGCCTGTATTTGACGCACATTGATGCTGAAGTGGAAGGCGACACGCATTTCCCGGATTACGATCCGGACGAATGGCAGTCAACGTTCAGCGAGTTCCACGACGCCGATGAGCATAACTCCCATGGCTACTGCTTTGAGATTCTGGAGCGTCGCTAAAAATCAAAAAGCCCGGTTTTAAACCGGGCTTTTTTTATGAGGCGATAGCCGCTTCGCCGTCGCCCAAATCGGCCTTGCGATTCGAAGGCTGAACGAAATATTTTTTGTCTTCCCAGCGCAGGCAGGTTAAATCCCCACCCCAGCAGCAGCCGGTATCCAGCCCGTAAATCCCTTCCGGCGTGCCTTTACCTTCAAGCGATGCCCAGTGACCAAAGATAACCGAATACTCTGCGGTGACCGGGCCTGGGATGGCGAACCACGGCTTAAGCGGAGCCGGGGCGCTTTCAGGCGTGTCTTTGCAGTACATATCCAGCTGGCCGTTCGGGAAGCAGTAACGCATGCGCGTCAGGGCGTTGGTAATAAAACGCAGGCGAGCGAGACCGGAAAGATCCTGCGACCAGTTGTTTGGCATATCGCCGTACATTGCGTCGAGGAATAGCGGGTAGCTGTCGCTGGAGAGCACTGCTTCTACGTCGCGGGCGCAGGCTATCGCCGTGGCGATATCCCACTGCGGCGTTATGCCGGCGTGCGCCATCACCAGCTTTTTCTCTTCATCGACCTGAATCAGCGGCTGGCGACGGAGCCAGTTTAAAAGCTCGTCCGCATCGGGTGCTTCGAGCAGCGGCGAGACGCGATCTTTCGGTTTATTGCGGCTGATGCCCGCATAAACGGCCAGCAGATGCAGATCGTGGTTGCCGAGCACAATACGCACGCTGTTGCCCAGCTCACGGACGTAGCGCAGCACCTCCAGCGAACCCGGACCGCGCGCGACGAGGTCGCCCGTAAGCCATAAAGTATCTTTGCCAGGCGTAAACTCAACCTGCTTAAGCAGGGCGATAAGCTCATCGTAGCAGCCGTGAACGTCGCCAATCAGGTATGTAGACATCGTATCAATGAATGAAGGCTGGAATAGCCAGACGGAAGACGGGAATGGCAACGCGGAAGCCGTCGCCCTGGGCATCGACCATTTCATAATGGCCCTGCATGGTGCCGAGCGGCGTTTCAAGCACCGCTCCGCTGGTATAGCTGTATTCATTGCCGGGTTCGATATGCGGCTGAACGCCAATCACGCCTTCGCCCTGAACTTCGGTTTCATGACCGTTGCCGTTGGTAATCAGCCAGTAACGGCCCAGCAGCTGCACCGATGTTCGCCCCAGGTTTCGAATGGTGACGGTATAAGCAAAGACGAAACGCTCGTGCTCCGGGGAGGACTGCGATTCGATATAAACGCTCTGTACCTGAACACATACTCGGGGCGAATTTAACATCGTTAACTCTCCTTTGGCTGAGGATGATCGGCCAAATAGTTTGCCAGCAGGCAGTACTGGGCTACTGAGATATTCTCTGCGCGCAGCGTCGCATCAATACCCAGCTCCGCCATGACTTCTGCGCTAAACAGGTGGCCAAGGCTGTTACGAATCGTTTTACGGCGTTTGTTAAACGCTTCGGTGGTGATGCGGCTTAGTACGCGCAGCTCTTTAACCGGATGCGGAATAGTGGCGTGTGGCACCAGGCGCACAACGGCAGAATCGACTTTTGGCGCTGGCGTAAAGGCCGTTGGCGGCACTTCAAGCACCGGAATCACGTTGCAGTAATACTGCGCCATCACTGATAAACGACCATACGCTTTACTGTTCGGGCCAGCCACCAGGCGGTTAACCACCTCTTTTTGCAGCATGAAGTGCATGTCGGCAATGGCATCAGTATAGCTAAAGAGATGGAACATCAACGGCGTAGAGATGTTGTACGGCAGGTTGCCGAACACGCGCAGCGGCTGACCGATTTTTTTCGACAGTTCGCCAAAGTCCATGGTCATGGCATCCTGCTGATAAATGGTCAGCTTTGGGGCCAGGAAAGGATGCGTTTGCAGGCGCGCGGCCAAATCTCGGTCGAGTTCGATGACGGTCATTTCGTCCAGTCGCTCACCCACAGGTTCGGTTAATGCTCCGAGGCCCGGGCCGATTTCAACCATCGCCTGGCCTTTCTGCGGATTAATAGCGGAAACAATACTTTCGATAACGAACTGGTCATTAAGGAAGTTTTGTCCAAAACGTTTACGAGCCAGATGGCCCTGGTGGACGCGAGTATTCATTGAGTATTTGTAATCATTCTGATGGCGAGATTAAGCGCCGTAATAAAACTGCCGACATCGGCTTTTCCCTGGCCTGCTAGTTCAAGCGCAGTGCCGTGGTCAACGGATGTGCGGATAAAAGGTAAGCCCAGGGTGATATTCACCGCGCGACCAAAGCCCTGGTATTTTAGCACCGGTAAACCCTGGTCATGATACATGGCTAATACTGCATCGGCATGGTCGAGATACTTGGGCTGGAACAGCGTATCAGCCGGCAGCGGGCCCGAAAGGTGCATCCCCTTCGCGCGCATCTCGTCAAGTACCGGAATAATCGTATCAATCTCTTCCGTGCCCATATGACCGCCTTCGCCCGCGTGCGGGTTAAGGCCGCAGACCAGCACGTGAGGCTGCGGAATACCAAACCTGGTTTGCAGGTCATGATACAGGATGGAGATTATCTGGCGTAATAAATCTGGCGTAATGGCATCGCTAATGGCTTTAAGCGGCAGATGAGTCGTTGCCAGCGCCACGCGCAGCTCTTCGGTTGCCAGCATCATGACAACTTTTTCACTGTGCGAGCGTTCTTCAAAGAATTCGGTATGGCCGATAAACGGAATGCCCGCGTCGTTGATAATCCCCTTGTGCACCGGGCCGGTGATGAGCGCGGAAAACTCGCCGCTGGTGCAGCCGTCGCAGGCTCGAGCCAGCGTATCAACGACATAGGCGCTGTTGCGCACGTCCAGCCTGCCGGGCACAGCTTGTTCGCGCAGGGCTACCGGTAACACCGTTAACGTGCCTGCGGCCTGAGGGCGGGCGGGAATATCGGGTTGATAAGGCTGAAGCGCGAGCGGCAGACCGAGCAGCGCAGCTCGTTCAAGGAGTAATTCAGGGGAAGCACAGACGACCAGTTCGACGGGCCAGCCGCGCTGTGCCAGCGCGATGGTTAAATCGGGACCAATCCCGGCGGGTTCGCCGGGAGTGATCGTCACGCGAGAGATTTTAGCCATTGCTGCCGATGATCTTCACGTAAGCGCTGGCACGCTGTTCCTGCATCCAGGTTTGCGCTTCTTCAGAGAACTTACGGTTGAACAGCATACGGTAAGCACGATCCTTCTGCGCCGCGTCGGTTTTATCCACTTTGCGGGTGTCCAGCAGCTCAATCAGGTGCCAGCCGAAGGAAGAGTGCACCGGCGCGCTGGTCTGGCCTTTGCTCAGCTTCATGATGGCATCGCGGAAAGCAGGATCGTAGATGTCCGGGGAAGCCCAGCCCAGATCGCCGCCCTGGTTGGCAGAGCCCGGATCGTCAGAGAATTCTTTCGCCGCTTTATCAAAGGTGGTTTTACCGCTCTTGATGTCCGCTGCGATTTGCTCCAGCTTCAGGCGGGCCTGTTCGTCGGTCATGATTGGCGACGGCTTAAGCAGAATGTGGCGAGCATGAACTTCGGTCACGGAAATGCTTTGGCTCTGACCGCGCAGATCGTTCACCTTCAGAATATGGAAGCCGACGCCGGAACGGATTGGGCCGACAACCTCACCCTTCTTCGCGGTGGCCAACGCCTGAGCAAAGATAGAAGGCAGCTCCTGAATACGACCCCAGCCCATCTGGCCACCCTTTAACGCCTGCTGATCGGCAGAGTAGGTGATAGCCAGTTTGCCAAAGTCCGCGCCGCCCTGCGCCTGGGACACGATATCGCGGGCCTGTTTTTCAGCGTCGTCAACCTGAGCTGACGTTGGGTTTTCCGGCAGCGGAATCAGGATATGGCTCAGATTCAGCTCGGTGCTGCTGTCGTTCTGGCTGCCAACCTGCTGGGCAAGAGCGTCAACTTCCTGCGGCAGAATGGTCACACGGCGGCGCACTTCGTTATTACGCACTTCAGAGATGGTCATCTCTTTACGAATCTGCGAGCGGTAGGTGCTGTAGTTGATGCCGTCATAGGCCAGACGGCTGCGCATCTGATCCATGCTCATTTTGTTTTGCGCGGCGATATCGGCAATGGCTTTATCCAGCTGATCGTCAGTGATTTTGACGCCCATCTTGGTGCCCATCTGCAGGACGATTTGGTCCATGATCAGACGTTCCAGGATCTGATGGCGCAGCGTGCCGTCATCGGGGAGCTGCTGACCGGCCTGCTGGGCATTTAACTTCACCGATTGCATCAGGCCATCGACATCGCTTTCAAGGACGACGCCGTTGTTAACTACGGCGGCTACTTTGTCGACCACTTGCGGCGCCGCAAAGGAGGTATTCGCCACCAGGGCGATACCGAGAAGCAGCGTTCTCCAGTTCTTCATACTTTTTCCATTAACTTAGTCGCAATGCGAAACGTTTAGAGTTTTAGTCAAAGTGAATTACATCGAGCTTTGATACGGCAGAATGTTGGAGCGCAACATCTGCTGTGTGCCCAGGCCATAGTTGGAACTCAGGCCGCGTAACTCGATGTTAAAGCCGAATACGTTGTCGTATTTGCTTTCATTATTTTCCCAACCGTTAATTTTGCGCTCGTAGCCAACCCGAATCGCATAACAGCAAGAGCTGTACTGCACGGCAAGCATGGAGTCTGCCGATTGTTGAGCGTTGGTGTCGTAGTAATACGCCCCGACCACCGACCAGCGATCGACAACGGGCCAGCTGGCCGTCATGCCAACCTGAGAAATACCTTCTTTATACTGGCTTGCCGTCGCAAAGCTTGGCAGCGTGGCCTGAATGTATTCCGGGCTGGCGTAGCGATAGTTCAGCTGTACCAGACGGTCTGCATCGCGGCGATATTCAATCACGCCGTTGCCGGTAGCCACATTATTCAGACGCGCATCGTATTGCAGGCCGCCGCGTAAATTCCAACGGTCGGTCATACGCCAGTAGGTATCTCCCGCCCAGACAACCGCGCCCGTCTGCTTGTCCTTCTCCCAGTTGATATTATCGTCGCCGGTACGCGACTGGGTGAAGTAGTAGATTTGACCAGCAGAAACGTTAAAACGTTCAATGGATGCGTCATCATAAATGCGCGAGGTTAAACCGGTAGTGACCTGGTTAGCGGAGGCTATACGGTCAAGGCCGCCGTAGGTTCTGTCGCGGAACAGACCGCTATAGTCAGATTGCAGCAGCGAGGAGTCATAGTTGTTGATGTTGCTCTGATCGCGATACGGCACGTACAGATACTGCACGCGCGGTTCCAGCGTCTGGGCCCAACCCGCGGCGGAATCCATATCACGATCGAAAATCAGCTTGCCGTCCATTTTAAACTGCGGCAGCGTGCGGTTAACCGAGCTCTCTAACGTACTGGCTGAATTGACGTTCTTTTCGTACTTCTCAAGGTTGTCCTGCTGATAGTGGGTTGCCATCAGCTTCGCTTCGGTATTCAGGCTCGCCCAGCCGTTTGACAGCGGCAGGCTTACGACCGGCTCGATATGCAAACGCGTGGCTTCCGGCATGTTGGCATTCACGTTGGTGAATTTCACTGCCTGACCGTAAACGCGCGTATCGAAAGGACCGATGTCGTTCTGATAGAAGTTAACGTCCAGCTGCGGCTGGGCCGCGTAGGAATTCCTGTTACGCTGTGATTCGAAGACCTGGAACTGCTTGCTCGAAAGCGTGGCGTCAAAGTTTTCAACCGCGTAGCCGACGCTGAATTTTTGCGTCGCATAGCCATCGGTGCTGGAACCATATTGCGAAGTAAAGTCGTTGAAGTACTTATCATCGCTGACTTTGGTGTAGTCGACGTTGAAGCGCCACACCTGATCCATCACCCCGCCGTGACGCCAGTAGAACAGCCAGCGGTGATCGCTATCGTCAGGATTTACGCCGGACTCATTCTTATATTCGTCGTCAGAACCGAGGTAATCAAACTCCATCAGGCCCGAACCCGCCACGGTTAAATAGCGGAATTCGTTCTGCCACTGCGTACCGCGCTTTTCCATATAGTGCGGCGTAATAGTGGCATCGAAGTTAGGCGCGATGTTCCAGTAGTACGGCAGGGTGAATTCCAGGCCGTTGTTGGTGCTGTATTTCGCATTCGGGATCAGGAAGCCGGAGCGGCGTTTATCGCCAATCGGCAGCTGTAAATAAGGGCTGTAGAACACCGGCACCGGGCCAAGCTTAAAGCGGGCGTTCCAGATTTCTGCCACCTGCTCTTCGCGGTCCTGGATGACTTCGCTTCCCACCACGCTCCAGGTATTCGAGCCCGGCAGACAGGAGGTAAAAGTCCCGTTATCAAGGATGGTGTAGCGGTTATTTTCACGCTGCTTCATTAAGTCGGCGGTGCCGCGGCCCTGACGGCCAACCATCTGGTAGTCGCCTTTCCAGACGTTAGTGTCTTTGGTATTGAGGTTCGACCAGGCTTTCGGACCTTTCAGGATGACCTGATTGTCGTCGTAGTGCACATTACCGAGGGCGTCGACCGTGCGCACGGGATCCGCCTGGCCTGCAACCTGCTTTTGATGCAGCTGAACTTCGTCAGACTGGAGACGGCTGTTGCCCTGCTGGATATCGACGTTGCCGGTGAAGACCGCGTTGTCGGGATAATCACCTTTTGCATGGTCGGCATTAATCGTAACCGGCAGGTTATTGGTGTCGCCTTCGATCAAAGGGCGGTTGTAGCTGGGTACGCCAAGCATACACTGCGAGGCAAGATCGGCAGCCATACCTTGTTGGCTATAAAGCGCTGCGCCAATTAGAGTGGCCAGCAAGGTGGGAATACGTTTTTTCATACGTGTTATTCGTTGTTCCATCATCAATGGCTTAGCGTCGGCAAACGGTCAGAGACTAACTTACTCATCACCACAGCGCTAGTGTTAATCCTGCCCGTTCAGCAGTCTGCCGTTAGGCACCGCTATCAATGACGGGTATGATAAAGCAAATTCTAGCCGACGGCATGACGATTTGGGGAGTATATGCAGTATTGGGGTAAAGTACTCGGTGTCGCAGTAGCACTTATTATGGGCGGTGGCTTCTGGGGCGTGGTGCTGGGCTTACTGATTGGTCATACGATCGATAAAGTACGCAGCCGCCGCAGCGCCTGGTTTTCTAACCAGCAGCAGCGCCAGTCGCTGTTTTTTAGCACCACTTTCGAAGTGATGGGCCATCTCACCAAATCCAAAGGGCGGGTCACCGAGGCGGACATTCAAATCGCCTCGCTGCTGATGGACAGAATGCAGCTGCACGGCGAAGCAAGAAGCGCGGCGCAGCATGCTTTCCGTATCGGCAAAGAAAATGGCTATCCGCTGCGTGAAAAAATGCGCCAGCTGCGCAGCGTCTGCTTTGGCCGCTTTGATTTGATTCGGATGTTTCTGGAAATTCAAATCCAGGCCGCTTTTGCCGACGGTTCGCTGCATCCCAACGAACGGCAGGTGCTGTACGTGATTGCCGAAGAGCTGGGCATTTCTCGCGTCCAGTTCGATCAGTTCCTGCGCATGATGGAAGGCGGCCAGCAGTTCGGCGGCGGTTATCAGCAGTCGCAGGGCGGTGGCTTTCAGCAGCAACAGCGTGGGCCAACGCTTGAAGACGCCTGCAACGTGCTGGGTGTGAAAAGCAGCGATGACGCCACGGTTATCAAACGCGCCTATCGCAAGCTGATGAGCGAGCACCATCCGGACAAGCTGGTCGCCAAAGGCCTGCCGCCGGAGATGATGCAGATGGCGAAGCAAAAAGCTCAGGAAATCCAGAAAGCCTACGATTTAATTAAAACGGCGAAAGGATTCAAATAGAAAAAAGCCTCTCATTCGAGAGGCTTTTTTATTAGAAATCAGCCGGTGCGCGGAAGGTCATCGGCGTACCGTAGGCGGGGTGGGTAATCGTCAGCAGTTCGGCGTGAAGCTGTAGCCGCGGAGCCATGGCCAGCGCTTCCGGCGTTGCGTAGAAACGGTCGCCCAGTATCGGATGCCCCAGCGCCTGCATATGTACGCGAAGCTGGTGGGAACGCCCGGTAATCGGCTTGAGCAGAATGCGGGCGGTATTATCCGCCGCGTATTCCAGAACCTCATATTCCGTCTGTGCCGATTTGCCGGTTTCATAGCAAACCTTTTGCTTCGGCCTGTTTGGCCAGTCGCAAATCAGCGGTAAATCTATCAGGCCTTCTTGCGGCTGTGGATGACCCCAAACCCGCGCCACATACTGCTTCTTCGGCTCACGCTCGCGGAACTGACGCTTCAGCTCACGCTCTGCGGCCTTGGTCAGCGCCACCGCAATCACGCCGCTGGTGGCCATGTCCAGGCGATGCACCGATTCTGCCTGCGGGAAGTCGCGCTGCACGCGCGTCATCACGCTGTCCTTATGTTCGTCCAGACGGCCCGGCACGGACAGCAGGCCCGAAGGCTTGTTGACCACCATCATATGCTCATCCTGATACAGAATGACCAGCCAGGGCTCCAGCGGCGGGTTATAGGGTTCCATAATCATTACTGGTGCGTCACCACAATCAGGCGCAGCGCGTCGAGACGCCAGTTCGCCTGCGCGAGGCTTTCCAGCACCTGTAGACGATTGGTTTCGATGGCTTCCAGTTCGTCATCACGAATGTTCGGGTTGACGGACTTGAGCGCTTCGAGGCGCGAGAGTTCGGCGCTCAGCTTCTCGTCGGCTTCTTCACGAGCGGCTTTAATCAGCCGCTGTGCCGCCTCTTCAACCTTCTCTTCGGCCAGCTGCAAGATAGCGTGAACGTCTGGCTGAACGGCGTTCACCAGCTTGCTGCCGGTGTGGCGGTTCACCGCGCTCAGCTGACGGTTGAAGCTTTCGAACTCGACCTGTGCCGCAAGGTTGGTGCCGTTTTTATCGACCAGCATACGAACCGGCGTTGGCGGCAGGAAGCGGTTGAGCTGCAGCTGCTTCGGCGCTTTTGCCTCCACAACGTACACCAGCTCCAGCAGCAGCGTGCCCACCGGCAGCGCTTTGTTTTTCAGCAGCGACAGGGCGCAGCTGCCGGTATCGCCGGACAGGATCAGATCCAGGCCGTTGCGAATGATCGGGTGCTCCCAGGTCACGAACTGGGCATCTTCACGCGACAGCGCAATATCGCGCTCGAAGGTGATGGTGCAGCCGTCTTCCGGCAGGCCAGGGAAATCCGGCACCAGCATATGATCCGATGGCGTCAGCACGACCATATTGTCGCCGCGGTCGTCCTGGTTAATACCGACGATATCAAACAGGTTCATCGCGAAGTTCACGAGACCGGTGTCGTTATCCTGATCGGCAATAGCCAGCGCCAGCGCCTGCGATTTTTCGCCGCCGTTGGAGTGGATTTCCAGCAGGCGGTCACGGCCCTGTTCGAGCTGCATTTTCAGCTCGTCGTGCTGTTCACGGCACTTCTTGATTAGCGCTTCGAAGCCGTCGGTATTTTCCGGCGCCGCGAGGTACTCAATCAGCTGGGTATAAACGTTGTCATAAATCGCGCGGCCCGTCGGGCAGGTGTGTTCGAACGCATCCAGACCTTCGTGGTACCACTGCACCAGCACCGCCTGCGCGGTTTTCTCAAGGTAAGGCACGTGAATCTGAATATCGTGCGCCTGGCCGATGCGGTCCAGACGGCCAATACGCTGCTCCAGCAGGTCCGGGTTAAACGGCAGATCGAACATCACCAGCTGGCTTGCGAACTGGAAGTTACGGCCTTCAGAGCCAATCTCGGAGCACAGCAGAACCTGGGCGCCGGTATCTTCTTCTGCAAACCAGGCGGCGGCGCGGTCGCGTTCAATAATCGACATGCCTTCGTGGAACACGGCGGCACGGATGCCTTCGCGCTCGCGCAGAACCTGCTCAAGCTGCAAGGCGGTGGCGGCCTTGGCGCAGATCACCAGCACTTTCTGGGAGCGATGGCTGGTCAGGTAGCCCATCAGCCACTCAACGCGCGGGTCGAAGTTCCACCACGTGCCGCTGTCGCCTTCAAATTCCTGATAAATCTGCTCCGGGTACAGCATGTCGCGGGCGCGATCTTCAACCGATTTGCGGGCGCTCATAATGCCGGAGACTTTGATCGCCGTCTGGTACTGCGTCGGCAGCGGCAGGCGAATAGTGTGCAGCTCGCGTTTCGGGAAGCCTTTCACGCCGTTACGCGTGTTGCGGAACAGCACGCGGCTGGTGCCGTGGCGGTCCATCAGCATTGAAATCAGCTCCTGACGAGCGCTTTCGCTGCCGTCACGATCGCTGTTGGCGGTTTGCAGCAGCGGCTCGATATCCTGCTCGCCGATAAGCTCGCTCATCGCGTTCAATTGATCGTTGGTCAGATGATTCCCCGCCAGCAGCAGCGCAACCGCATCGGCGACCGGACGATAGTTCTGCTGCTCTTCGACAAACTGCTCGAAATCGTGGAAGCGGCTTGGGTCCAGCAGACGCAGGCGCGCAAAGTGGCTTTCCATGCCCAGCTGTTCAGGGGTGGCGGTCAGCAGCAGGACGCCGGGCACGCGCTCGGCAAGCTGTTCGATGGCCTGGTATTCACGGCTCGGGGCGTCTTCGCTCCAGACCAGGTGGTGGGCTTCGTCCACCACCATTAAATCCCACTCTGCGTCGCACAGGTGCTCAAGGCGCTGCTTGCTGCGGCGCACAAAGTCCAGCGAGCAGATAACCAGCTGTTCGGTTTCGAACGGATTATCGCTGTCGTGCTGGGCTTCGGCGTAGCGCTCGTCGTCGAACAGGGCAAAGCGCAGGTTAAAGCGGCGCAGCATCTCAACCAGCCACTGGTGCTGGAGGGTTTCCGGCACGATAACCAGCACGCGTTCGGCGCTACCGGCCAGCAGCTGCTGGTGCAGAATCATCCCGGCTTCGATGGTCTTACCAAGGCCAACCTCATCGGCCAGCAGCACGCGCGGCGCATGGCGGCGGCCAACGTCGTGGGCAATATTAAGCTGGTGCGGGATCAGGCTGGTGCGCATGCCGCGCAGGCCGCTCCACGGCTGGCGATACTGCTCGCTTTGATACACGCGGGAACGATAGCGCAGGGCAAAGCGGTCCATGCGGTCGATTTGACCGGCGAACAGGCGGTCCTGTGGCTTGCTGAACACCAGCTTGCTGTCGAGGAACACTTCGCGCAGCAGGGTATCGGCCTCTTCGGTATCCAGACGGGTGCCGATATAAGCGAGTAAACCGTTTTCTTCTTTAACTTCATCAACTTTGAGTTGCCAGCCTTCATGGCTGGTGACGGTATCACCGGGATTAAACATCACGCGGGTGATAGGCGAGTCATTTCTGGCATACAGGCGATTTTCACCGGTGGCAGGGAAAAGCAGAGTGACCATCCTTGGGTCTAATGCAACGACGGTTCCCAGTCCCAGTTCGCTTTCGGTATCGCTGATCCAACGTTGACCAAGTGTAAAAGGCATAAGATTTCGGCTCTATTATCAATGACTAAGATTTGCAGGCAATAGCATAACCCCCACCCGAAAAAGCAGCGGAAGTTCAAAAGTAGATGTATGGATGTTTCAGGAGGGCGCTATGGTACTGGAAGCAACCGCGTTCGTCACCTACTCGTCATACTTCAAGTTACAGGGGTGTTGGCTGCACTCCCTCACCCCAGTCACTTACTGAAGTAAGCTCCTGGGGACTCACTCCCTTGCCGCCTACCTGAAACTCGAATTATTTAGAGAATGTCAAAATAGCCCTAATTGCCCTGTCATCAGTGTAGCAAAGTCGTCCTCGAGGAAGGGCAAAATTCCTTCGGCCACCGGCTGCAGCTGGCGCGTCAGGTAGTGATCGTAATCGAGAGGGGACTGCTGGTAGTCCACGGGTTCTGGCCCGCTGAGCGTCATGACGTACTTGATAGTGCCGCGGTTTTGATACTGTGCCGGACGCCCCAGACGCTGATTGTGTTCGTCGGCCAGGCGCGCGGCCCGCACGTGCGGCGGCACATTTTTCTGGTACTCGCTCAGCGGTCGACGCAGCCTTTTGCGGTAGACCAGCCTGTCGTCCAGCTCGCCCGCCATCAGGCTGGCAATCGTCTCGCGGATATAGTCCTGATACGGCTCGTTGCGGAAGATGCGCAGATAAAGCGTTTGCTGGAACTGCTGGGCGAGCGGCGTCCAGTCCGTGCGCACCGTCTCCAGCCCTTTAAACACCATACGCTGCTGCTCACCTTCCTGAATCATCCCCGCGTAGCGCTTTTTGCTGCCTTCAACCGTGCCGCGAATGGTCGGCATCAGGAAGCGGCAGTAGTGAGATTCGTACTCTATTTCCAGCGCGCTGGCGAGCTGCTGCGAGTGCTGTAAATGCTCTTTCCACCAGGCGTTCACGCTTTCCGCCAGCCGCCGCCCGATTCGCGCGGCGTCTTCCTCCGAATGGGCTTTCTTCAGCCAGACAAAGGTGGAGTCGGTATCGCCGTAAATGACGTCATAGCCCTCGGCTTCGATCAGCGCTTTCGTTTGCAGCATGATCTGATGCCCGCGCATGGTGATCGAAGAGGCCAGGCGCGGATCGAAAAAGCGGCAGGCGCTGGTGCCGAGCACGCCGTAAAAGGCGTTCATGATGATTTTCAAAGCCTGGGAAAGCGGTTTGTTGCCGTGGCGCTTAGCCTCGTCGCGGCCGTGCCAGATTTGCCCGACGATTTCCGGCAGGCAGTGTTTGGTTCTGGAAAAGTGCGCGCCAAGAAATCCTTCGACGGAATGTTCGGGATCCGGGTGCGCCATGCCTTCCACAAGCCCGACGGGATCGATCAGGAAAGTACGAATGATCGACGGATACAGGCTTTTGTAATCCAGCACCAAAACCGAATCGTAGAGGCCCGGACGAGAGTCCATCACGTAGCCGCCGGGGCTGGCCTGCGGCGGGACTTCGCCCAGATTCGGGGCCACGTAACCGGCGCGATGCATGCGGGGTATATAAAGGTGGCCAAAGGCGGCTACCGAACCGCCGTGCCTGTCGAGAGGCAGGCCGTTCACCGTCGCGCGCTCCAGCAGGAAAGGCATCAGCTCGGTCTTGTGGAAAATCTTCGTGACCAGCTCGCAGTCTTTAAGGTTGTACTTCGCCAGAGCGGGCTTGTCCTCGGCGAAGCGGCGGTTGATCTCGTCCATTCTGTCCCAGGGATTATCGATCGATTTCCCTTCGCCGAGCAGCTCCTGCGAAACGGCCTCCAGCGAAAACGACGAGAAATTCCAGAACGCTGACTTCAGCCCTTCGATGCCGTCGATAATGACGCGGCCCGGAGCCTGGGCAAAGAATACGCCCTGCTTAAAGCCGTGCTCGCGCCATTCCAGCAGGGTTTTACCGCGCCCGAGGCGCAGCGGCACCTGATAGCGTTCGGCCAGCTTTTGCAGCATGCGCAGATCGAACTGCACCACGTTCCAGCCGATCAGCACGTCGGGATCGTGTTCTTCAAACCAGGCGTTGAGCTTTTCAATCAGCTGCGGACGGCTGGCCACGTATTCCAGCGTAAAATCCAGGCCGCTGGCGTCGCCGTTTTCCGGGCCGAGCATATAGACGATACGCTGCCCGCAGCCTTCCAGCCCGATACAGTACAGCTCGCCGTGGCGATTGGTTTCAATATCCAGCGAAACCCACTTCAGGGCCGGGCGATATTCCGGGGCAGGCTTCAGGCGGGCTTCGGCGATGTCCGGGCCGCGCTCTTCGCCGCTGAACCAGACCGGAGCGGTGATAAAGCGCTCCATCAGGAAGCGCTCCGGCGGGCGAATATCCGCCTCGTAAACCGTCACGCCGCCGTCGCGCAGCAGTTTTTCAAGGCGCATGAGCTGGCGATGCTGGCGGCAATAAAGGCCGCAGACGGGCTGGCGGTGAAAATCTTGCAGGGAGAGCGGGGTCAGCCGGTACTGGCTGTCACCGGCGAGCAAGCGCGTGGCCTGCGCCTGCTGAGTCTGGGGAATGAACGCGACGGATTCCTGCAGCGGCAGGCACACTTTAACCGGGCCATCATCCGTGGCCAGCCAGAAATCAACTTCGGTACCGCGCGGGGTATCTCGCCAGTGGCGCGTGAGTAAAAAACCCTGCCGGGCTTGCGACACGTTGCATTCTCTCAAAGTAAAAAGTGGTCTGAGTATAGACCACTTCGGCTGAGATGACTGCTGTTATGTACAGTGCTATTGGCCGTAATAGGCTTTAGCGCCGTGTTTGCGCAGATAGTGCTTGTCGAGCAGCGATTGCTGCATATCGGGCAGTTCAGGAGCCAGCTGGCGGCAAAATATGCCCATGTAGGCCACTTCTTCCAGCACGATTGCGTTGTGCACCGCGTCCAGCGGATCTTTGCCCCAGGCGAACGGGCCGTGGGAATGCACCAGCACGCCGGGCATCTGCGCCGCATCAAGCCCGCGCTCCGCAAATGTTTTCACGATAACTTCACCGGTCTGCCACTCGTAGTCGCCGTTGATTTCGTCGTCGGTCATCCTGCGCGTGCAGGGAATACTGCCGTAGAAATAGTCCGCGTGGGTAGTGCCGGTGGCGGGAATGGACCGGCCAGCCTGCGCCCAGATAGTGGCGTGGCGCGAATGGGTGTGAACGATGCCGCCAATGTGCGGGAAGCGCTGATAGAGCAGGCGGTGGGTTGGCGTATCGGAAGAGGGTTTTTTGCTGCCCTCCACCACTTCGCCCGTTGCGAGGCTGACAACCACCATATCTTCGGCGGTCATCAGGCCGTAATCGACCCCGGAGGGCTTAATGATCAGCACCCCGCGCTCGCGATCCACCGCGCTCACGTTTCCCCAGGTCAGCGTGACCAGGTTGTGCTGCGGCAGGGCCAGATTGGCTTCCAGCACCTGACGTTTGAGAGCTTGTGACATATTCAGTCCTCAGCAGGAAAACCCCCTCATCCTGGCAACCTCCCCTGGAAGAGAAGGGCCGGGTGAGGGGAAAATATCGTTACCGTTTAAACCCGTAATAAACCTCGTTCCAGCGCAGCGCGTCTTTGAACGCCGGCAGGCGCGTCTCGTTGTCGATAACGGTGAGTTCAATGCCGTGCAGCTCGGAGAAGGTGCGCATATCGTCGAGGGTCAGTGACTGGCTGAAAACGGTGTGGTGAGCGCCGCCCGCGAGGATCCAGGCTTCGGACGCGGTCGGGAGATCCGGCTGCGCTTTCCACAGCGCGTTGGCGACCGGCAGCTTTGGCAGCTGATGCGGCGCTTCCACCGCGTCCACGCAGTTCACCAGCAGGCGGAAGCGATCGCCCAGATCGATCAGGCTGGCGTTCACCGCCGGGCCGGTTTTGGTGGCAAAGATCAGACGGGCCGGATCCGCTTTGCCGCCGATGCCCAGATACTGCACGTCGAGCAGCGGTTTTTCCGCCGTGGCGATCGTCGGGCAGACTTCCAGCATGTGCGAGCCGAGCACCATGTCGTTGCCGCTTTCGAAGTTGTAGGTGTAATCCTCCATAAAGGAGGTGCCGCCTTCGAGCCCGGTGGACATCACCTTCATGATGCGCAGCAGGGCGGCGGTTTTCCAGTCGCCTTCCCCGGCAAAGCCGTAGCCCTGCTGCATCAGGCGCTGCACGGCGAGGCCCGGCAGCTGCTTCAGGCCGTGCAAGTCTTCAAAAGTGGTGGTGAAGGCGTGGAAGCCGCCGTCGACGAGGAATTTCTTCATGCCCAGCTCAATGCGTGCGGCGTCCAGCACGTTCTGACGCTTGTCGCCGTTGACCTGCGCCGCCGGGCTGAGGCGGTAGCTGCTTTCGTACTCGTCCACCAGCGCGTTAACGTCGCCGTCGCTGATGCCGTTGACCACCGCCACCAGATCGCCGACGGCGTAGGTGTTAACGGCAAAGCCAAACTTCATCTGCGCCGCGACCTTATCGCCGTCGGTCACCGCGACTTCACGCATGTTATCGCCGAAGCGCACGACTTTGAGCTGGCGGGTATCCTGCTTAGAGACCGCCTGACGCATCCACGCGCCGATCCGTTTGTGCGCCTGCGGGTCCTGCCAGTGGCCGGTGACCACCGAATGCTGCTGGCGCATGCGCGCGCCGATAAAGCCAAACTCGCGGCCGCCGTGGGCGGTCTGATTCAGGTTCATAAAGTCCATATCAATGCTGCCCCACGGGATTTGCGCATTGAACTGGGTGTGGAACTGCAGCAGCGGCTTGCTGAGAATGCTCAGGCCGTTGATCCACATTTTTGCCGGGGAGAAGGTATGCAGCCATACCACCAGCCCGGCGCACTTATTGTCGTAGCTGGCGTCGCGGCAAATAGCCGTAATCTCGTCCGGCGTGGTGCCGAGCGGCTTCAGCACCAGTTTGCACGGCAGCTTCGCTTCTTTATTCAGCGCGCCGACGACCTGCTCCGCATGCTGAGTCACCTGGCGCAGCGTTTCCGGGCCGTAAAGATGCTGGCTGCCAATCACAAACCACACTTCATACTGTTCAAAAATGTTCATCGTCATGTCCTTAAAGGGTCGTCGCAGCCTGGCCGACGCGCGTGGTCGGAGCGGAGGCTGAAGGGAGATAATGCTGTTCGGCGCTCAGCGCCCACTGCTGGTAGCGGAGGTAGAGCTGTTCGAAACGCCCGGCGCGCTGCGGATCGGGTTGCAGGGTGTTTTCTATTTGGCTCGCCATGGCTCTCTGGGCCCGGGCGATGTCGGCGTGCTGGCCCCCGGCCACGGCGGCAAAAATAGCGGCGCCCAGCGCGCAGCACTGATCGGACGCCACGATTTGCAGCGGGCGGTTCAGAACGTCGCAGCACACCTGCATGATGACCGGCGATTTTCGGGCAATGCCGCCCAGCGCCATCACGCTGGTGACGGGGATTCCCTGCCCGGTGAAGCACTCCATGATGGCGCGTGCGCCGAAGGCGGTGGCGGCAATTAGCCCGCCAAACAGGGCCGGAGCGTCGGTGGCGAGATTCAAATCGGCCATCACGCCTTTCAGGCGCTGATTGGCATTCGGCGTGCGGCGGCCGTTAAACCAGTCGAGCACTATCGGCAGATGGTCAAGAGAGGGATCTTTCGCCCAGGCCGCGGTGAGCGCGGGGAGAAGCTGTTTCTTACTGGCGCTGATTTGGCTGCGCAGCTCGGGATGCTGCTCGGCAAGCTGCTCCAGCGGCCAGCCGAGCACGCGTTCAAACCAGGCGTAAATATCGCCGAAGGCGGACTGCCCGGCTTCAAGGCCGATAAAACCCGGCACCACGCTGCCGTCCACCTGCCCGCAGATACCTTTCACGGCGCGTTCGCCTACGGTTGGCCTGTCGGCAATTAAAATGTCGCAGGTTGAGGTGCCAATCACTTTCACCAGCGTGTTTGGCTGCGCGCCTGCGCCGACGGCGCCCATATGGCAGTCAAACGCGCCGCCTGATATCACCACGCTCTGCGGCAGGCCCAGCCTTTGTGCCCACTCGGCGCAAAGGTTGCCGACCGGAATATCTGCGGTCCAGGTTTCGGTGAACATCGGGTAATCAAGATGCTGATTGATGAGCGGGTCGAGCTCGTCGAAGAAACGGGCCGGAGGCAGGCCGCCCCAGTCTTCATGCCAGAGCGATTTATGGCCCGCGCTGCATCGCCCGCGACGAATATCCTGCGGGCGAGTGGTGCCGGAAAGCAGGGCTGGCACCCAGTCGCACAGCTCTATCCACGAAGTCGCCGCCTCGGCAACCCGAGCGTCGGCCCGGGTCACGTGCAGAATTTTCGCCCAGAACCACTCGCTGGAATAAATGCCGCCGATGTAGCGGGAATAGTCGCTTTTGCCGGGCTGGTGGCACAGGCGCGTAATCGCTTCGGCTTCTTCTACCGCGGTGTGATCTTTCCACAGCACGAACATGGCGTTCGGGTTATCGGCGAATTCAGGATTGAGCGCCAGCACGTTGCCGCTGGCGTCAATCGGGGCGGGCGTTGAGCCGGTGCTGTCGACTCCGATGCCGCAAACGGCGGCGCGCTGGGATTCGCTCAGCCCGGCCAGCACGGTTTTTAACGCTCGCTCCATGGATTCGATGTAGTCCCGCGGATGGTGGCGGAACTGATTGTGGGCGGCGTCGCAGTAGCGGCCTTCCTGCCAGCGGGGATACCACTCCACGCTGGTAGCCAGCTCGGTCCCCTTTTCACAATCTACGGCTAAGGCGCGAACGGAATCGCTGCCAAAATCGAGGCCCAGCGCAATCGACATTTTTCTACTCCCGGACAGAAATGGCTGATGCAGCAACAGTAGGTTTTGCCGCCAAAAAGGGTCAGGTCGTAATCGCTGTAGTTATGGAGAAAATTGCTGTGGAAGCAGGAAGTGTGACGCCCCGCAAATATTCGATGTGGACTTTTCTGGCGCGGTTATAGACACTTTGGTTGCTCTCACGAAAGCAGCGGGTCGCCGGTTAAAAAGCAGAGTTACTTCGAAAATACGGCTTTATGATAAAAATCAGCCCCTTTGTGGAAAGCAAGCCGCAGACGTTTGGGCGCGGCGTACGCATATGGACAAATGGTTTCCGTTAATCCCCTTTTAGAGCGAGCTTGCTGATGCCTGAACTGCAAAACGATCCCCTGTTACCCGGCTACTCTTTTAACGCTCATCTGGTGGCGGGGCTGACGCCCATCGAGGCCGAAGGCCCGCTGGACTTTTTCATCGACCGGCCGCTGGGCATGAAGGGCTACATTCTTAATCTGACCGTGCGCGGGGAAGGGGTGATCAATAACCAGGGGAAAAACTACGTCTGCCGACCGGGCGACATGATTTTGTTCCCGCCGGGAGAAGTGCATCACTATGGGCGGGCGCCGGAAAGCAAAGAGTGGTTTCACCAGTGGGTTTACTTCCGGCCTCGCGCCTACTGGCAGGAGTGGCTGAACTGGGAGCCCCTATTTGCGCAAACGGGCTTTTATCGCCCGGACGATGCCCATCAGGAAACCTTTTCCCAGCTCTTTCAGCAGATTATCGACGCCGGGCAGGCGCAGGGCCGCTACGCTGAACTGCTGGCGATCAACCTGCTGGAGCAGCTGCTGCTCCGAAGAATGGGCGTTTTGAGCGAGTCGTTGAACCCGCCGCTGGACAACCGGGTGCGCGACGCCTGCCAGTTTATCAGCGACCATCTGGCCGACAGCCATTTCGATATAGCGGGCGTGGCGCAGCATGTGTGCCTGTCGCCCTCCCGGCTTTCGCACCTGTTCCGCCAGCAGCTCGGCGTCAGCGTTCTGAGCTGGCGCGAGGATCAGCGCATCAGCCAGGCCAAGCTTTTGCTAAGCACTACGCGGATGCCGATTGCCAGCGTAGGGCGCAACGTGGGCTTTGAAGACCAGCTGTATTTTTCCCGCGTTTTCAAGAAGTGTACCGGAGCCAGCCCGAGCGAGTTCCGCGCAGGCTGCGAATAGCCGCTATTATCTCTTCATACAATTGATGGCTTGACGATCGGTTAATCCCTCAGGAGAATCGCCCACTCGTTTCTCGACGGATGCTTTATGGAAGCTTTTCTGGAACACCTCATTACCCAGTCAGTGACGTATTCGCTTATCGCGGTCATGCTGGTGGCCTTTCTTGAATCGCTGGCGCTGGTCGGCCTGATTCTGCCCGGCACCGTCATGATGGCGGGACTTGGCGCGCTGATTGGCGGAGGCCAGGTGGATTTCTATCATGCCTGGGGCGCGGGGATCGTCGGCTGCCTGCTGGGAGACTGGATCTCATTCTGGCTGGGGCGGCGCTTCAAAGGCCCGCTGCACCGCTGGTCGTTCATGAAGAAGAACAAGGCGCTGCTGGATAAAACCGAGCACGCGCTGCACAGGCACAGCCTGTTCACCATCCTGATTGGCCGCTTTGTTGGCCCGACGCGCCCGCTGGTGCCGATGGTGGCGGGCATGCTGGACCTGCCGCTGTCTAAATTTATCGTTCCCAACATTATTGGCTGTCTGTTCTGGCCGCCGCTGTACTTCATGCCCGGCATTCTGGCCGGCGCGGCGATTGATATTCCGGCGGATATGCAAAGCAGCAGCTTTAAGTGGCTGCTGCTGGGCGTGGCGCTGCTGGTCTGGCTGGCGGCGTGGCTATGCTGGCGCTGGTGGCGCAGCGGCAAGGTGGGCACCGATCGTTTAACGCGCTATCTGCCGCGTCAGCGCCTGCACTGGCTGGCTCCGCTTATGGCGCTGCTGGCGTTGGGCAGCCTGGTCGCCCTGAAAATGCATCCGCTGATGCCAATCTATCTAAAAATTTTGTGGAAAGTGCTAACCGGTCACGCGTGACCGGTAATGCCCAGCAGTTTAGAGGCACTCGCTTCGCCGCGCATTAACGTTGCCGTATCGCCGTCCCAATAGATCCGCCCCTCCGATACCACCAGGCTTCTTGACGCGATACGCGCCGCATCCTCAACGCTGTGGGAAACCATCAGCAGGGTGAGCTGCTGCTGTGAACAAAGATCGTCCAGCAGCTGAAGCATTTCGTTGCGCAGAGCCGGATCGAGGGCGGAAAACGGTTCGTCGAGCAGCAGTATGGGCTGCCTGCGAACCAGGCAGCGGGCGAGCGCCACTCGCTGGCGCTGGCCCCCGGAAAGCTGCGACGGCAGCCTGTCCAGCAGATCGCCAATCGCCATTTGGGCGGCGATCGTTTTCAGCCGAACCTGCTGTTCCCCGTTGAGCTTCAGGCCGGGATGCATGCCGAGGCCGATGTTGTCATGCACGTTCAGATGGGTGAACAGATTGTTTTCCTGGAAGAGCATGGAAACCGGCCGCCGGGCGGGCGCGGTGCGGGTATGGTCTTCCCCGCCGAGAATAATTTCCCCGCTGGCGGGCGTCAGAAAGCCTGCGATTAAGCTCAGCAGAGTGCTCTTTCCCGCGCCGCTCGGCCCGAGCACGGCAATACGCTCGCCGGGCACGACCCTAAGCGAAAAGCGCATCGGCAAATGGTGATAAAGCCAGGTTACATCAGTCAGCGTCAGCATGGCGTCCCGGGAGTTTTTCAATCAGGGTGAACAGCGCAAAGCACAGCGCCAGCAGGATAAGCGCGGTAGCCGCTCCGTCCTGGCTGCGGTAAGAGCCAATTTGTTGATACAGATAGAACGGCAGCGTGCGGAAATCTTCGTTGCCAAACAGCGCCACCACGCCGAAATCGCCAATCGACAGCACGCAGGCGAAGGCCAGCGCCTGCGCCAACGGGATCCTCAGCGCCTTCAGCTCGATAAAACGCAGCCGGTTAAGCCCTTTAATATCCAGTGACCGGCAAAGCCTGCCGTAGCGTTCGGCCACGTCGAGCATCGGGTTTTCCAGCACTTTTAAAGCGTAGGGAATAGCCATCAGCGCGTTGGTAAAGATAACGATGCCGTCGGCGGACTGCGGCAGGCCAACGGTGTTGTTCAGCAGCAGGAAGAAGCCCGTCGCCAGCACGATACCCGGCATGGCGAGGATCAGCATGCCGCTCAGCTCCAGCGCCTGCCCGGCTAAAGCCCGATTGCGCAGCCGCAGCTCGCGCGAGCTCCACAGCAGCATCGTGGTGATGATGACGCAGAGGATTCCGGCGGCAACGGCAATTCTTAGCGAGGTAAAAAGCGCCTGCCAGAGTACCGGCTGCGACAGCACGGTGCGCATGCCGGTATTGATGCCGTCAATGATGACCGCCAGCAGCGGAGGCAGCAGCAGCAAAAGCGCGAGGAAGATGAGCAGGCCGTCGCACAGCCTGCGGCGTAAATTATCCTGCGGATCGCGCCAGCCCTGAACCTGGTTCATGCCTGCCGGAATAGCCTTGCTCAGCCGCTGGCTTAGCAGCACCAGACCGAGGCAACAAATCATCTGTATCAGCGCCAGCAGCGCCGCGCGGGCCGGATCGTAGTCGTAGCTCAGCGCCTGGAAAATGGCGAGCTCAATGGTGGTTGCCTGCGGGCCGCCGCCGAGGGAAAGCACGGTGGCAAAGCTTGCGAAGCAGAGCATAAAAATGAGCGCGCCCGCGGGCAGGATCTGGCGGCGCAGCCACGGCCATTCCACCAGGCGGAAGAAGTTCCAGCCCTGCATGCCCAGCTGGGCCGCGAGCTGGCGCTGTTCGCCGGGGATATTTTCCAGCGCCTGAAGCAGCAGCCGCGTCGCCATCGGCAGGTTAAAGAAGACGTGAGCCAGCAAAATGCCTTTCAGGCCGTACGGCGAAAACGACCATTCCACGCCGAGCCGCGCGAATAGCGAAGCCAGCCAGCCCTCGCGTCCGTAAACGGTGAGAATGCCGAATACCGCGACCAGCACCGGAAGCACCAGCGTCATCGCGCATAATCTCAGCAGGGCTACCCGGCCCGGAAAACGGCGGCGGTAGAGCGCGCGGGCAAGGAATATCGCGGGGAAAACCGAAAGCGTAGCGGAGAGAAACGCCTGCCAGAAGGAGAAGCGCAGGACGTGCCACAGATAGCTGTCCTGCGCCAGCGTGCGAATGTCGCTTTGCGGGGCGTTAAACCACAGCGCCAGAAAAGCCGCCAGGGCCACCGCCACGACCAGCGTCGCGGCCAGCAGCCCCGGATACAGCCAGCCTGCAATTAACGGCTGACTGCGCGTTGCCATGCACTTATCCATCCTGCGCGAAGGTCAGAAACCTGCTGCGGAGTAAACTCCAGCGAGGTTTTTGGCCGGGTGATGCCGTTAAAGCCTTCCGGCAGCTTCACGTCGGTGACCGGGTACATCCAGTTGCCGGTTGGAATCGTTGTCTGGAAGTCCGGAGAGATGATGAATTTCATGAACTTTTCCGCCAGCTCAGGCTGTTTGCTGGCGGCAAGGCGACCGGCAACTTCAACCTGGAGATAGTGACCTTCGCTGAAATCGGCGGCGGCGTAGTTATCTTTCTTCTCTTCGATGATGTGGTAGGCCGGGGAGGTGGTGTAGCTCAGCACCAGGTCGCCCTCACCCTTGAGGAACAAGCCGTAGGCTTCGCTCCAGCCCTTGGTGACGGTGACGGTTTTCTTCGCCAGCTTCTGCCATGCCTCAGGCGCTTTGTCGCCGTAAACTTTCTGCATCCACAGCAGCAGGCCAAGGCCCGGCGTGCTGGTGCGCGGATCCTGATAAATCACTTTCCATTTTTGGTCGCTTTCGACCAGCTCTTTCAGGCTCTTCGGCGGGTTTTTCAGCTTGTTTTTGTCATACACGAAGGCGAAGTAGCCGTAGTCATAGGGGACGAACGTCTCGTTCTTCCAGCCGCCGGGGATTTGCAGCGTGCTGGCGTCGACTTTCGTCGGGGCAAAGAGTTTGGTTTGCGAAGCGGCGGCCAGCAGGTTGTTGTCCAGACCCAGCACCACGTCAGCCTTGCTGTTTTTACCTTCCATGCGCAGGCGGTTTAGCAGCGAAACGCCGTCTTCCAGAGCGACGAATTTCAGCTCGCAATGGCAGTCAGCTTCAAAAGCCTTTTTTACGGCGGGGCCCGGGCCCCAGTCAGCGGCGAAGGAGTCGTAGGTATAAACGGTGAGCAGGGGTTTGGCAATAACAGGGGTGGCGACGAGTGCCAGCAGCGGCAGTAATTTTTTGAACACTTTGCACCTCTTAAATTAGGGGTGGCAAAGGACTTTGAGTGATAAGCCTCAAATCCCTTCGCCGGCGTTATCCGGATCAGGTTCGACGGGTATTATCTCAGCTCGGACAATCGCCCTGGCACCCCGTTGAGAACGCGACATTGTAATGATTCTGTGAACTTTCGGAAAGAACTAAGGCTCCGGCGGGGCGAACCAGGCGGATTTGAAATCAAACCAGCCCAGCGTGTTCATGCGTACGCCGCGCATGCTGCGCTGTCCCTCAATGCGCAGCCAGTGATGGATTAGCGGGAAAATATCATTATTTTCAGTGCGCTGTTGGCACCATTCCGGCAGGGAAAGCTCGCCTTCGTGCCAGCTGCGGGTGTCCTTTTCCCAGTCGATAGGGATACACTTTTGGATCAGCGGCACCTCATAGAGGTGAGAATACAGCGAAAACTCCAGCGGCAGGGTGAAGTTGGCGCTGTTGAGCCAGATATCGCTGACGACGTCGCCCTGATGCCACTCGTCGTAGCTGACTTCCTGTACCTCGAGCTCGACGCCATGTTTGGCGAGCAGCCCGGCCATGATGTTGCTGATGACGCGGTGCTCAACGTGGTCGCGGTAAAAGGTCAGCGTGATGGTTTCCAGCCCGGCAGGCTTTTCGCCGACCGGCTGAGGACGGGTATGGTGCCAGCGCGGCAGCAGGCCGTAGGCCGGGAACCAGTACTGCTGGTTTTGCTCCCCGGCGTTGTAAAGCAGGTGGATGGGGGCCAGCACGTGGCTCAGCCAGCTCCGCACGCCATCGTGGCTGCCGCGAGCAGAACGGCTGTCGAACAGCAGGTAGTAGCAGCCTTCTTCCAGGCGACTTTCCACCGCTTTTTCGCTGTGCGGCATCCCCTCAAGCTGTACGGCGCAGCTGACTTCCTCGCCGATTTCCGGCAGCACCCAGAAATTCACTTCATCGATCAGCGCCCGATAGCCAAAGTAGTCGTCGTAAGCCTGGATTTTCAGCTGGTTGTTGTTGTTGCGCACCACGGAGTAAGGCCCGGTGCCGACGGGCTGGTGGGAAAAGTGCTCCAGGGTTTGCCACTCGCGCGGCAGGATCATCGCGTTCACGCTGCCGAGCAGCCACGGGAGCCAGCGGTCGGGCTGGGAAAGATGAATATCCAGCGTCCAGGCGGTGGGGGAGGTGATCTGGCTGATATGCGCGTAGAGCGGCAGGGCGTTGATTCTTTGCAGCGAGGTCATTACGTCGAACATATCCAGCTCGCGGCCATGGTGAAAATGAATGCCGGGGCGAAGAAAAAATCGCCAGTGTAAAGGGGAAATCAGCTGCCAGTGATGGGCGATGTCCGCTTCCAGTTCCCCATTTTCCTCATTTATTCGCGTCAGGCCGCTGAAGATTTGCCGGGCGATGTGCGTCTCCGAGCGGCGCAGCGCGGAGCCGGGTAGCAGGTTGAGCAGCGGACGATAATAGAGCACGCGCAGAATGTGGCGCCCCTGGCGGAAGCTGCGGCCAAGGTGGGAGATCAGCATCTGCCGCACCGCGGCTTTATCGCCGACGATTTGTACCAGCTGATCGATTCGATCCTGCTCGAGAAGATCTTCAGCCCGCTGTTGCTGGAGCGCCAGCCCGGTATAAAGAAATGCGAGCTGCGATCGCTTGCCGCGCCCGGCCTCCGCTTTCCAGCTCAGCCAGCCTTTCTCCTGCATCGCATTAAGCAGCGTGCGCATGTGGCGGCGCGAACAGTTAAGCAGCTCCGCCAGATCGTTGAGCGTGGTTTCCTGAGGCTTGCCGGAGCACGCATGCCAGAGACGGATGAACTGCTGTTGCAGGCGAGCGGAAGACATAAAAGGGGAACTCCACGAAGAAACTCATCAATTTAACTTTCCCTATATTACGCCAATAATCATCAGCGATGAAAGCGAGGAGGGGGATATGAAACGGTCATCACCCGTTGAGTTTTACCGAAATTACTTTGCCGCCACACAGTCTGTTACCGCGACATGTGCAGGGGCTGGATGGCTGGCTCGCCTGACAGCAGGGCAACGTCTGAGGATGCTCGAAGACTTAATGCAGTGGGAGGTTACTGTCCCGATGACCGGGAAACGCTGAATCGCTAACGTCAAAGTGTGACTGAGTATTGGTGTTTTTCACCGGCCAGCAGATAATACTGCTGGCTTTTTTAGTTTATCATTTTCGCTGATTTGCAGTCAGGAAGCCTAAACCGGTACGGGCGGGCTGATGCTATGGTCTCAATCAATTTGAAAAGTGCTCGACGACAGTCGTTACTTTACGAATTATGGCAATAAGCCTGGGGCAGTTTGCCTTCGTAGACGACATAGTCACCATTGCTCTGTTTTATAATATTGTACTGAACCGTGGCATTCGGCTCATAATAAAACGAAGCGATGAGCCTGCTTAGTAGTCTATCATTGACTTCATCAAAGCTTTCCTTAATCCTGGCAACAGAATGCAGGATATAATTCGAGTTATTCTCGTTGAAAACAAATCGCATTTGCCGGTTTAGCGGCAGGTGCCTGTCCTGCTCATCTTTCACCTCACCGGTCAACATGGCAATACCTTCATCACCATTAAAAACCAGGCGGAACATGGCTCTCAAATAAATATTATCGTGACTAACCTGATAGTGAGCGGTACATGAAAAATAATGCCTTTGATGTTTATTGTATAAAAAACAGCCAACCAAAATGATTCCGATAAGAACAATGATACAGCAATAGATTTTTTTGTTCATCAGAGCTTATAACCTCTTAGCAACATGGAGACGCAATGTGCCCGTGAACGGCTTATCGGTTTCTCGCATGCAATTAACGTTGCCGTATGCATAATGCTATAAGCTGTTATATACACATGCGGGAATTTTTTACAGTTGGGTTGTAAAATTCTTAATATTTTCTGCTGATTTTTTGTTTCTCCCATATCATTATTTATGTATAGCTGGCAATGGTCAATTTTTGCATTGAAAACGAACTGGTCAGCGATGCTATGTGATGAATCGATGACCTTATATAGGAAGGGAATAGTGCTTAGAAATACAAGGAAAGTAATAACGTAGATCCCGAAAGATATTTTTTTTCGCAGAGTGCTTTTATACAAATCAAGTAGATTAACCGTTCCATTGGTTTGGCCTTTCAATGTCAGATGCTCTTCGCTGTCGACAATTTCAATCTCTTCAATAATAACGTTATTATCTATTTTGAATCCCTTTCTGGGAATCGTAATGATCCAGTTGTTATCAGTGTCTGTAAGATTTCTGAAGGCTTTTCTAAGCAGGCTGATATTTTGATAAAGATTGTTTGGTGTAACCTCTTCGCCTTGCTCACCCCAGACATAACTGAATAGCTGTGACTGTGTCACCAGAACTCGGGCGGTGATTAAAAGTAATAGGCATCGGCTAGCAGGTGCGGGGATGGAATATTTTTGTTTGTTATTGTTGTTGCTAATCAACTGATTTAAATCAGGTCTAAACTGTATGCGCTCATTAATGAGGTAGGCAGTAGGCATTGTTATTCACCATGACTAAAAAGCAGTGCGCGAAAGCTATTATATTAAATAATATGATAGCAAGGCGCAACCGATTTCGTGATTTTTTCAGGGCCAGTGATGTAATTAAATTAATAGGTTGTGGTTTTTTATTTAATATTTTGAAAATAAAAAGTTATTACCATGGTGTTCTTATGGTGTGTTTTTTTGATTTAATTATTTGAGATTGGATTTTAATTGTCATTTTAAGTGGGATAGCACCTTTTTTTTACTTTTATTTTATAAGTACACTATTTAATTGAATGCTTTTGTATTTGTAACGTGTTGAATTAATTTGTTTTTTTCTTGGTTTTTGTGTGTATAAGATTCTTAATTTCAGTAAATATTATGAATGAAACGGTTGAGATTGTACCTATTCATAAAATTACTAAGATATTGGCTATTCCAGGCTTGCAGGCTCTTGGGTTTAGAGTTTTATTCTTTGATGTCGTCGAAATAAAAGATTTTAAATTGATGTTTTTTTGATGAGTCATTTTTAATGTAAGGCCAATAAATGTTGAATTGTTGTTAACTGTAGGTGTATGCAAATGGGTATTTGGTTGTATTGGCTGTGTAATGTATTTCTGCCAGTTAATTATGTTGAGTGTTTGTGGGGGAGTTTAATAAGTTTTGTTTTTTTTTGCAGTTGGTAAGATGTGGCTCTCCAGTTTTATGATCTTAAGGTGGGAGCTCTTTATTTTAGTATAAGGTAATTCAGTATAGGGTGATTTATGGAAAGAATACTGATTGGATATTATTTGGGAAGTAGTGTTCGTTTTGAAATTATACATAGAAAGGTGAGCAGCTTTGATTCTAAAGGGCGGCCCTGTTACAGCTATGTATTGCGTGACACCATGATGAGACTCTTCCTTTATCTACTTGAGTATGCAAATGGAAAAATCGTTACGAATGAACAGATTCTTTTTAATGTCTGGGATTCGCACGGGCTCAAGTCCTCTAATCAGAGAATGTGGCAGGTCATGCAGGCCCTCAATTTTCGTCTGGCAAAATTAGGCGTGCCGCATGATTTCATTATGCGGATCGAAACAATGGATAAAAAGGGTTACACACTAAAGCAAGACATAATAAGACCGTTTTATTTCTATAAAGATGATGAAGGAGGTCACTACAACAGGGATAAAGGAATATGAAAATTTATATATTGTCAGAGGATATATATTTTAATTTAGGCTTGCAGGCAATTTTTACAAAATCAGGTTATGACATTTGTACCCTGTGTCCGACAACGGATGCTTTGAACTTTGATACCAGTTGTAAACTACCATGTTTTCTTATTATTGATATACACGATCCGGAACGTCTTGATTTTTTAACCGGAATTGACATGCCGGAAAATTTAAAATTGGTATTTGTTACTAACTACTTTGGTATCGACTCCGTAGAAAGTTTTGCAGATAAGCTTCTTTCGAAACGATTACCTTGTAGTCAAATTATTCCGTGGCTTAAAAAGTATGGCAAGCAAAAATACCATCGAGGTCTCCTGCTGAGCGCACCTGAAAGAATGATTCTTAATTTGTTGAGTCAGGGAATGTCTCCCAATGAAATATCAAGAAGGCTAAGCGTATCTGTAAAGGATATCTCCAGGCATAAAGTCAATGTGCGGCATAAGCTCGGCATGAAAAAAATGAATGGAAAATCCTTGCTCTATGTCAACGATTATCTTTGCAAGATGCTCTTATTGACATCGATTCATGGCCAGATCGCACAGCACACCGTTATCTAACAGGATTAAATCTTATTTATAAGGACAGTCATCATGCTTGCATTTAAAAAGCTGAGAATAAGTTTATTTATATTGTTATTTGCTGCTTTTTTCACATTGCCAGACGTTGTCTTTGCTAATGCCAAAGAGAACAAGGCAACATGGGAAATGGATATCCCTGCCCGTGCCATTCAATGGCAGGAAAATAATACGCGCGCGCACGTGATTATTTTTCGCTTGCAAAGGGATAACGATGATTATCAAGTGCTGCCGGTCAATGTGTATGTTAATAACCAGTATCATGCGAGCCTTTTCTCAGAGCATCAGGCCGTAGGCCTTGCGTTGTGTCCGGGAAAAACCGCTATGACGATCATTCCGGGGAACAAGAAAGAAGGCATTGTGGGGGCTAAAGACGGCCTTGAACTTATGTCGCCCGTGTTGGAAGCCAGCAAGACATATTATTATCAGGTTGCAATTGATAGCAGTGGCAAAACGTTAGGACGCTGGGTAGATGCAGCACAGGCTGTTAAATATACGGACACTCTTAATGTTCAATATCATACAATCTCACGTGTAAATAGCCAGCGTGACTGCCCCGCGGGCATTTATAATATCAACGCTTCAGCGTTATTTAAGGTAGGTCGTTCTGATGAGCAAGGCCTCCTTCCTGGCGCATCATCAAATTTAAAATCACTGGCTGAAAAAATAGATACTGATTTTAACTCTATTAGTAAAATTGTCGTGAACGGTTATGCCGACACAATGGGTGATGTGAACCGTAATATTTCGCTCTCCACGCAGCGCGCACAAACTGTTGTCGCTAAATTTATTTCTTATGGCCTGCCTGGCGACCGTATCATTTCCCAGGGCTTGGGTATAACAAATCCTGTCGTGGAAGGCTGTGAGATGAAGTATAAAACACGTTCTGAAATTATAAATTGCAACCAGCCAAATAGGCGGGTTGAGGTTGAAGTCTATGGCGTTAAAAAAGTAATTATTAAAAAAACAGTTAATTAACTTACTGGGTTTTTATTGTTTATAAATAATCTCTTTGTCTATATTGGAGTAAAAATGGATAACTCTATTAAAGTAAGTGTTAGAGGGACGAAAGGAATAATTTCTTCTCAAGAAGTCATTACTGGCAAAAACATGGCCATAGTGATTAAGGTTCCTCAGCAAGGCAAGTTCAATATTGAACTAACTGATGAAAATACCGGGCATGCGCCTGAGGTCGTGGCCACCAGACGCGTTGGCAATAACCTGATTTTGACTTTTGCAGGCGGTGATGAAAATAGCGCAGATGTGGTTCTCGAAAACTATTATGACAATGACGAAGTTCATCTCATCGGCCTGGCTGAAAACGGTCAGTACTACGAATATATTCCAACAACGGGTGATGTGGCTGATTATCCGCCTGCTCTCGCTGATGGAAATAGCAGTGAAGTCGTTCTGGGTGGCGAAGGTTCTTCCGTTGCGGACCCGGTAGTCGACAGCAACAACTTTGGCTGGCTACCGTTCTTGTTACTCGGTGGCGGCGCATTAGGCCTTGCAGGCGTAGCCTATGCGACATCTCGTGATAACGACGGGAACGATCGCTCCGTTAAAATGGACGTGACTATCAACCCGGCTACCGATAACGACAAAGATGGCCGCCCGGAGATTTCTGGTACGTCCACCAGTCCTGATTCACAGGTTGTTATTACCCTGCCTGACGGCTCACAAATTACGACTCAGACCGACCACAACGGCAACTGGTCCATCGAAGCACCGACATCTCAGCCTAATGGCACCATTACCGTAACGATAACCGACTCAAATGGTAATACCGGGACGACAACGGGCCGTTACGAAGACAGCACGCCTCCTGATGCACCTGTCATTAATGCTAATGACGACAAGCATTTATCAGGGACCGCGGAACCTGGTTCCACCGTTACAATTACCAACCCCGAGACCGGAGAAAAGACGACGGTCATCACCGATCGGGACGGGAACTGGAGCGTTGAACCGAATCCGGTTCATGAAGGTGATAAAGATGTTTCCATCGTCGCTGAAGATCCGGCAGGAAACGTCTCTCCACCTATTGTCATAGGCAGGCCTGATGTTACCGCCCCGGATAATGTGAATTCCGGCGTTGTTGCAGGAAGCATCTCTCTTATTGACGATGTCGCGCCAACAACCGGCCTCATCGCTGACGGCGGCGTGACAAACGACACGCGTCCGACCTACAGCGGGAAAGCAACTTCAGATATCGATCACGTCAATATCTACGATAACGGCACGCTGGTAGGCATCGCGAGCGTAGGCAAAGGCGGCGCGTGGAGCTTTACCACACCAACCAGCCTCGCTGAAGGTTCCAGCCATGAATATACCGTTTCAGCGGTAGACAAAGCCGGAAACGAAGGCCCGCAAGTTAGCGGCACCAGGGATGCCGGCTGGAACTTTACCATTGACAGCGTTTCTCCTGACAACCGGACTTCCGGCATAGTCAGCGGCTCCGTGACTCTGACGGATGACGTCGGCCCGGTGACCGGCGCAATTGCTGATGGCGCGACTACTGATGATAAACGTCCAACCTACGCAGGCAAGGCTACTTCCGACATCGACCATGTTAACGTCTATGACAAAGGGGCGCTGATTGGAAGCGCTAAGGTTGCCAGCGATGGCAGCTGGAGCTTTACGCCTGCCGGTGATTTGGCGGCTGGCGACCACGAATTTACCGTGTCTGCGGTAGACAAAGCTGGCAACGAAGGCGCTCAGGCGAGTGGGACAAATGATGAAGGCTGGAACTTCATTATTGATACGTCCGGGCCGGACAATATCACTTCCGGGATAATTAACGGTTCTGAGGGCCTGACTGACGATGTGGGGCCGATCGCCGGGCCGATCGCTGACGGTGGTGTTACCGATGATGCCCGCCCGACCTACAGCGGCGAGGCCACGGCTGATATTGACCACGTCAATATTTATGACAACGGCGAATTAATCGGCAGCGTGCCGGTGGGTGAAGACGGGAAATGGAGCTTTACGCCGGACACCGATCTGGCCGAGGGCGACCACGAACTTACTGTATCCGCGGTGGATAAAGCCGGTAATGAAGGCCCTCAGACCTCCGGCACCGATGACGGTAGCTGGAGTTTCACTGTGGATACTTCCGCGCCGGATAACATCACTTCCGGGATAATTAACGGCTCTGAAGGCCTGACTGACGATGTGGGACCGATCGCTGGGCCGATCGCTGACGGTGGTGTTACCGATGATGCCCGCCCGACCTACAGCGGCGAGGCCACGGCTGATATTGATCACGTCAATATTTATGACAACGGCGAATTAATCGGCAGCGTGCCGGTGGGTGAAGACGGAAAGTGGAGCTTTACGCCGGAAACCGATCTGGCCGAGGGCAACCACGAACTTACTGTATCCGCGGTGGACAAAGCCGGCAATGAAGGCCCTCAGACCTCCGGCACCGATGACGGTAGCTGGAGTTTTACCGTGGACACCTCCGCGCCGGGCGCGGACGTCTTCGAGGCGGGCAGCATCACGCTGACCGACGACGTGGGCCCGGTAACCGGCAGCATCGCCGACGGCAGCGTGACCGATGACACCCGGCCGGCCTACGCCGGCACCATCACCGAAGCGGGGCTGGCGGGCGGCGTGGCCAGCGTCAATATCTACGACGGCGGCACGCTGATTGGCAGCGCGGCGGTGGATCGGACCAGCGGGGCGTGGCAGTTCACGCCGGAGACGGCGCTGGCGAGCGGTTCGCACGGGCTGACCGTGGCGGCGGTGGATGCGGCGGGCAACGTGGGCGTGCCGATCTCGGGGACGGCGGACGACAGCTGGGACTTCACCCTGCTGACCAGCGCCCCGGCGCAGCCGTCCATTGAGAACGTGAATGACGATTATACCCAGGGAGAGGATGCCGACACCGGCTTCCTGCAGAAGGGCCAGGTGAC
>DASXGN010000018.1:0-125962 GCA_036489025.1 Buttiauxella sp. | reverse complement strand
GTTTTGAAGCCGTTACCCTGGATTGCAGAGAAGTGTACGAACACGTCTTTGCTGCCGTCAGCAGGAGTAATGAAACCAAAACCTTTAGACTCGTTGAACCACTTAACTTGACCTTTAATCTTTGCCATTTTGCAAATTCCTTAGATTGTTTTCTTCGCCCGCAGGCATAACTTAGATAAAACAGAGACGTTACTGCTTGAGGCACTAATATAAGGCTCGGCAGAGAAGCGGTATTCAACGACAACGTGTTTACTCAGGACTTCTTTACTGAAAATGCCACACATAAACAGAACTGTACCTCGTTTAACCCAAAGTGTTATCACATACTACGTAAACAATGGCAAGCCATTTTTAAGCACGTATCGATCTGCCGCACAGATTCTAAAACCACACATTTGTTCATCAAAACAAATACGCAATTTTTGAATAAAACACTCAGCAAACTTTCGTTCGCAACAGCACCGGAGCGGCAGGATACAGACAACTTTTTTACCATAGCTCAAAGACTTCGGTTCGTCCAGGCGAAGCCCGAAAAAGCCATCGCACAAGAACGTATGCTTATGACTTTTCATGCATATCTATGCAAAAAATGAGCAATACAGAAAACCTCAATCTACCGCTAGCGGGCTGGCGTATTACATCGCCCGCCAAAATAGAATAAAGCTTGAACAATCGATTGATAATATTGCACCAAAGTAATGAAAGTTTAATGACATCGTGCTCTACAAGGTGGCAATAAAAACGTTTCGCTATAATATATTCTGTTAAATCATCCGCTGATTTCGCTAAAAAATAGATTGCTCAAGCCAGAGCCTATAATTAATCCTTATTTTTAAATAAGGCTGAACTTTGACCAATACTGAAAGGCACAAAACCGCCTCCCTGCTCCCCCGCCGTCTCTAATGCAGCCAGAAGTTCCTCAGGAGGCATATCCAGCGATTCGTCCGCAAGTTCAAATACGCCCCAGTGAATAGGGATGGTCTTCGGCCGACCAATCTGCTGCCACAGCTTCACAGCCTGCTGAGGGTCCATGTGATGGCTGCCCATAAACCAGCGCGGAGAATAGGCGCCGATAGGGATAGCCGCGGCATCCAGCGGGCCTAAGCGCAGTGCAATTTCTGCTAAATCAGACGTATAGCCAGTATCACCGCTGAACCAGAAGCGTAGCGCTGGTGCTTCTATGATCCAGCCGCACCACAGGCTGCGGTTTCGATCCCAGAATGACCGCATGCTCCAGTGCTGTGCGGGCACCGCGGTAATAACCAGGCCGCTCCAGGTCAGCGCCTGCCACCAATCCAGCTCGGTAACGTGGCGAACTCCACGCCGGGTAAACCAACGCTTCAGGCCCAGCGGTACAAAAAAATGCACCTCCGGGAAGCGGCGAGAAATCTGCCGAACGGTTGCGCTATCGAGATGATCGTAATGATTATGAGAGATGAACACCGCATCGAGCCGGGGAAGCTCGCTGATGCTAAGTGAAACCGGCGTCTTGCGCAGGGGGCCCATGAAAGATAGTGGCGAAGCGCGGCGTGAAAAGACGGGATCGGTGAGCAGATAAAGCCCCTGCAGGCGAAGTAACAGACTGGCGTGGCCAAGCCACCAGATACGGTCGTCACTGCCCGTTACGCTGGCTTTTTGCCACCAGCGTTCATTAAAGGCCCGATACCCACCGGAGGGAGGATGCGGCAGTCCTTGCTCCTTTCTTTCTTTACGCCAGCGTTTTACATCACCGGGCTGGCGCGTCAGAGGTTGAAGATTACGAAAGCCATCGGGCAAATGATGCGGCCGTTGCGGATCGAACCAGGGATTTTTCCACGGCATACAAACTCCTGAAGAAAAAACAGTGAGCCGCCAGGCTGCAAACTATCGCTCGGCGACCAGCCGGACGAAATCGTCCTCTTCGTCATCTTCATCAGCTACGGCCGTCGCCTTTTTCTCGACTTCCGGCTCGTTTGCTTCACACAGGCGACGCAAGAGCGCGTTTTGACGCTTTTGCTGATCGAGCAACGCTTCAAGCAACGCAATCTGCTCATTTGCACGGCTGCTGGCGCGGTTAACAAAAAACCACAGTACCAGACCAACAATCAGCACGACCAGGGAAACAGCCAGGGACGCAATGTTAAACATGCCAACGTTTAGTTCGTTCATCATACCACCTCAACAAAACGCGTATTCTACACCTGCCCAGGCGTCAGGAGATCGCCACAATGACTAAAATTATCCTACCAGGGGATAAATTTATTGATTGTGCAGATCCCGCTGAAAAATTGTACATCCTGGTCGCACATCACATTCACCATCTGGGTCCATAACAGCAGGCAGGCGATAATAATCGCTATCAGAATCACCCATCGGTACTTTTTCACTCATGTCTCCACTTCAGCACTTTTCTTTCTCAAGCGTATCATCGACAAAGTAAACCTAGATTAACCGTCCGGGTATTTAGGAATAATGTCATTGTCTGAACAGCATAATCCTCTACGCTTATAGCCAGAATTCACACAAAAAAATGAGGTTTGTATGCGTTTGGTGATCCGCACCATTATAGTAATAGCACTTTTGTGGATCGGTTTACTCTTATCGGGCTATGGCGTCTTGATTGGCAGCCATGAGAATGCAGCAGGTTTGGGATTGCAATGTAAGTATCTTACCGCTCGCGATGTCGTATCCGTCCAGTTTATTCATACGGACAGCGGTATTATTGGACTTTCAAACTGCCCCGTTTTGCGTAAAAGCGAAACCGTTATCGACAGCAATCCATGATAAAAAACGCCGCATTTTGCGGCGTTTTCTTTTTTCATCAGAACGGGTATTCGTGATAGCCCATTTGTTCTGAAATAGTTCGAGCTGCGTTGTGGAGCATCGCCACATATTCGTGCAGGCGGTCCTCGGAAAAACGCAGCGTCGGGAATGAAATACTCAGCCCCGCAATAACCACGCCGAAACGATCGAAGACCGGCACGCCAATGCAGCGCAGTCCTTCTTCCTGTTCCTGATTGTCTTCCCCATAGCCTTGCTGACGAACCTGATCCAACTGCGGCAGCAGCTCTTCTGTGCTGGCGATCGTACGATCGGTACTGCGCGCATACTCCACGCCCGACAAAATCTCTTTCACTTCTTCCCGGTCGCGCCACGCCAGCAGCACTTTGCCAATCGCGGTGCTGTACAGCGGGTTACGGCGACCCACACGCGAATACATACGCAGGTTATACATGGAATCAATTTTATGGATGTAAACGATGCTGTCTTCATCCAGCGCGCCAAGGTGGATCGTTTCTTTGGTCAGGCGCGAAAGTTCGCGCATCTGAATATCGGCGCTGCGAATCAAATCGACGTTTTGCAACGCGCGAGCGCCCAGCTCAAAGAGTTTCAGCGTCAGGGAATATTTCTCGGACTCGCCTTCCTGAGCGACATAACCCAGCGATTTCATGGTTTGCAAAAAGCGATAGACGGTGCTTTTGGACATCATCACGCGCTGCGAGAGTTCAGTGATCCCAATTTCGCGTTCTTCGCCAAGGGCCTGTAAAATGCCAAAAACTTTCAGCACGGAAGAGACAGAATCGGGTTGTTTATCCAGATCTGCGAGCGCCATTAATCACCTCATCGCATGTGTTTTATAAAAATCAGAACGAGTTTTTAGTATAAATTGACGCCCGGTCTATCGCAATGTAACTCTGCTATTTCGTTACAAATCTGCGACATACCCCGGAATTATTGGTGCTAAACTGATAACTCATACAATTACCTCCCAAAGTTACCCTATCCGCATGGACAAAACTTTCGCTGACGGCCTGCCCACGCCGCAACGCTATGGTGCCATCTTCGCCATTGCCCTCGGTATTACCATGGCGGTGCTGGACGGGGCCATTGCCAACGTAGCCTTACCGACAATCGCTCACGACCTGAATGCCAGCCCCGCCGAATCGATTTGGGTAGTAAACAGTTACCAGATCGCGATTATCGTTTCCCTGTTATCGATGTCCTTTTTAGGCGACCTTTTTGGCTATCGTCGTGTTTATCAGTGCGGGCTGGTTCTTTTTTGCCTGACGTCACTTTTTTGCGCCCTTTCCACTTCACTGCCGATGCTGACCTTTGCCCGCATCCTGCAAGGTTTTGGTGGCGCAGCCTTAATGAGCGTGAATACGGCGCTGATAAGGCTTATCTATCCGCAGCGCTTTCTGGGCCGGGGAATGGGGATTAACTCCTTTATCGTTGCCGTATCTTCAGCCGCCGGGCCAACTATCGCCGCGGCCATACTTTCCGTCGCCTCCTGGCAATGGCTCTTTTTAATCAACGTGCCGATTGGCATTCTGGCGCTGATTCTCGCGTTACGTTTTCTGCCGCCTAATCAGCAAAAGGCTCAGGGGCAACGCTTTGATATTCCGAGCGCCATAATGAACGCCCTGACGTTCGGCCTGCTTATCTCAGCCATCAGCGGCTTCTCGCAGGGGCAGTCGGGCACGCTGATCCTCGGCGAACTAATAGCTTTGGTAGTTATCGGCTACTTTTTCATTCGTCGCCAGCTGGCGCTGCCCTTCCCCATTTTGCCCGTGGACCTGCTGCGCATCCCTATTTTTTCGCTATCGATGGGGACCTCAGTCTGCTCTTTCGCCGCCCAGATGCTGGCCTTTGTCTCCCTGCCCTTTTTCCTGCAGACGGTGCTTGGCCGCAGCGAGGTGGATACCGGGCTGCTGCTGACCCCGTGGCCGTTGGCCACCATGGTGATGGCTCCGCTGGCGGGCTATCTGATTGAACGCGTTCATGCGGGATTACTTGGGGGAATCGGGCTCGCCGTGATGGCGACAGGTCTTTTTGCTTTGGCTCTTCTGCCGCACAACCCGAGCGATGCGGATATCGTCTGGCGAATGATTTTATGCGGGGCTGGATTCGGCCTGTTTCAGTCACCCAATAACCATACGATTATTGCCTCTGCGCCTCGCCACCGCAGCGGCGGCGCGAGCGGGATGCTGGGTACAGCTCGCCTGCTTGGGCAAAGCAGCGGGGCCGCGCTGGTAGCTTTGATGTTCAATATGTTCCACCAGCACGGAACCCATGCTTCGCTTCTGCTGGCGGGAAGTTTCGCGACTCTGGCGGCAATAGTCAGCAGTCTGCGCCTCTCCCAGCCAGGAGCGCAGGCATAAAAAAAGCGTGCCGTTGCGGGCACGCCTTTTACTTTTTAAAACGGCTTACTTCAGATATTCGCCGCTGCGCAGCGCTTCAATACGTTTATCCAGCGGCGGGTGCGTCATGAACAGCTCGCTCATGGATTTCGCCTTACCGTTGATGCAGAACGCCATCATGCTGCTGGCTTCCTGCGGCTCATAGCTGGTTTTCAGACGCTGAAGCGCGGCAATCATTTTTTCACGGCCAACCAGCTTCGCAGAACCGGCATCGGCGTGAAATTCACGGTGGCGCGAGAACCACATCGTGATGATGCTGGCCAGAATACCAAACACCAGCTCCAGCACCGTTGCCACGGCAAAGTAAACCAGCGGGTTGCCGTTGCTGCTCTCGCCTTCATCGCGGTTCCCGGACAGGAAGCCGGAAGCCACCTGCGCGATGATACGTGAAATAAAGATAACGAAGGTGTTCACCACGCCCTGAATCAGCGTCATGGTCACCATATCACCGTTGGCGATATGGCTGATTTCGTGAGCGATCACGGCCTCAGCTTCATCGCGACTCATGTTCTGCAGCAGGCCGGTACTGACGGCGACCAGCGAAGCATCGCGGCGCGCGCCGGTGGCAAAAGCATTGATGTCCGGCGCATGATAAATAGCCACCTGCGGCATGGCAATGCCCGCCTGCTGGGCCTGACGACCGACGGTTTGCATCAGCCAGCGTTCTGTTTCATTACGCGGTTGCTCAATCACTTCCCCGCCGACCGAACGCAACGCCATCCATTTCGACATCAGCAGTGAAATAATTGAACCCCCGAAGCCAAACAATACCGCCATGATCATCAGACCGGAGACGCTGCTTGACTGGATCCCTGTCAGACTTAGCACCAGTCCGAAAACGACCATAACCGCAAGGTTGGTCAGCAGGAAAAGCCCGATACGCATCATAATTTTCTTTTTACCTCGGTTAAAAATACGCACTGTGCGTTACCCCACATCGTAGGGGCAAGCCTGCCATTTTCAAGCATCATTGCATCACAAGTGGTTAATAATACATAACTTTACATTTAACAACGGCGGGGTTGACGTGGCTTGAAATCGATAAAAAAACGGGCACATTTTCTGTGCCCGTTGAGGGATTACTTCGCGGCTGCCGGCGTATCAACCGGCTTGCCCTGCTCTGCTTTCGCAAGGTCGAGGGCAATGTGAACCGTTTCATCAAGATACGGATCGGGTTCCTGATAATCCTTCGGCAAATCTTCGAGTTTTTTCAGCGGCGCTTTGCCTTCGCGCTTGAAGCGGTCGTTGATACGCGCCAGACGCGTCGCGTCGTCTTCCTGGTTTTCTTTCTCGCGCTGGGCGAGATTCAGGGAAACGATGTTGCGCTTTTCTTTCAGAGCATTGAAACGGGCGATGTCCTTCATGATGTACTGGAATTCAGGGTCGGCGGCAATACGATCCTGATGCAGCTTCAGCAGCTGAGGTTCAAACGGCGCTAAATCGCCCGACTTAACGTAGGTAGCAGCGTTGATGCTGTCCCACGGTAAGGCGTTATCTTCGAACTTCTCACCCGTTTCCGTCTCTTCCGTGCCGGTTGGCATCATGATATCCGGCGTGACACCTTTACGCTGAGTGCTGCCGCCGTTGATGCGGTAGAACTTCTGGATGGTGTACTGCACGGAGCCCAGAGCAGGCCATTCCGGGCGCAGCATCTGATCGTAGATACGGTTCAGGGAGCGATACTGCTGCACGGTGCCTTTACCGAAGGTTGGCTCGCCAACAATCAGCGCACGTCCGTAGTCCTGCATCGCGGCGGCGAAAATTTCCGACGCCGAGGCGCTGAATCTGTCGACCATGACCACCAGCGGACCTTTGTAATACACCACGCCGTCGGTATCGCTATCTTCACGGACTTTACCGTTATTATCACGCACCTGGACAACCGGGCCGCTTGGGATAAACAGGCCGGACAGCGAAACCGCTTCCGTCAATGCGCCGCCGCCGTTAGAGCGCAGATCGATGATCACGCTCTTCACGTTCTGTTTTTCCATCTTCTGCAGCTGAACCTTGACGTCATCCGTCAGGCCAACGTAGAAGCCTGGAATATCCAGCACGCCAACTTTATCTTTGCCCACGGTTTTCACGGTGAGTTTGACCGCGCGATCTTCAAGACGAATACGCTCGCGCGTTAGCGTCACGATACGGGTTTTGGTGCCCTTACCTGCCGGCAGGATTTCGAGGCGCACTTTGCTGCCCTTCGGTCCTTTGATGAGCGCAACCACGTCATCTAAACGCCAGCCGATAACATCGACCATGCCTTTGCCGGTCTGGCCTACGCCAACAATACGATCGCCTACGGTAATCGCCTTGCTCTTAGCCGCCGGGCCGCCCGCCACCATGGAATTGATGACCGTGTAGTCATCGTCCATTTGCAGCACAGCACCGATGCCTTCAAGCGACAGGCTCATTTCCGTGTTGAACTGTTCGGTATTGCGTGGAGAAAGGTAGTTGGTATGCGGGTCGATTTCATGCGCGAACGCGGTCATCGCCAGGGAGAAAACGTCTTCGCTGTTGCTTTGCGCCAGGCGGCGAATGGCAAACTGATAGCGCTTGGTCAGCGTCTCACGAATTTCCTGCTCGTTCTTCCCGGTCAGCTTCAGGCTGAGCTCGTCATACTTAACCTTGCCGTCCCACAGCTTATTCAGCTCATCAACGCTGGTCGGCCAGGGTGATTTACTGCGGTCGAGGTTGAACGTGTCGTTGCCGGTGAAATCCATCGGCTTTTCAAGCACCTTCAGCGCGTACTGATAACGTTCAAAACGGCGCTTTTGACCCAGGTTATACAAATCGTAAAACACATCCAGCTTGCCTGAACGAAGCTCATCGCCAATCTGGCTTTTCTTGGCTGCGAACTGCTCAACGTCGCTGGCCAGCAGCACGTTGTGGCTGTAGTCGAGCAGATTAAGGTAGCGGTCGAAAATTTTGGCGGAGAAGTTTTGGTCAAGATCGAACTGGCGGTAATGCGAGCGAGTAAAGCGCGAAGTCACGCGCTCACTCACCGTGGCATGCTGAGCTTCTTCCTTTAACTGCGGGATTTGGTCAGCACGCGTGATGTTCTCAACGGCAAACGCGCTGCCTGCCAGAAACAACAGGCTCGCGACGGCCGTAAGCTTAAAGAGTTTGTTCATGCCCGGGTCTGGCCTCCGTTTCAGAACGACAAGTGTTCTGCGCGTACAATCATTGCCATACCAGAAGTCAGCTGTACACGGACGCCATCTTTGGTAATTTCCAGTACGGTGGCATCCATCGCGTTGTTACCCGCTTTGACTTTAATTGCCTGCCCAACCTGCAGAGCCGAAATATCCGTAACTGGCGTGCGTTTTTCTTCGCGCGGAGCCTGAGCTGCCGGCTTATCAGCACGCGGTTTACGTTCTGCTGATTCTTTACGACGTGGAGCCTGCGCCGGGCGTGGTTTGCGTTCGCGACGAGGCTTGTCTTCGACAGTCTCACCGTTGGCGATTGCAGCTTCACGCTTTTTCGCCTGCTGTTCGGCACGCTGGGCCTGGACGCGGGCTTTAGCTTCTTCAAGCTGTTTGCGGGCATGTTCTACGTGCTGCTCGTCCAGCTCACCGCAAGGGTTGCCGTCCAGATCGACGCGAGTGGCACCGACTTTGATACCGTAAAGGTAACGCCAGCTTGAAGTATAAAGACGTAGCGCGGAGCGGAGCTGAGTCTTACTGAGGCTCATTTCGCCTTCAACGCGCGCGACTAAATCCTGAAAGATCCCGATCTTCAGGGGGCGAGCTTCACCTTCAGCGCTAAAACACTGTGGGAAACGCTCTGCCAAAAAGGCGATAACTTCTTTGCTACTATTCAACTTGGGTTGATTTTCCATGAAATTTCCTGATTACAACGGAGTTGCCAACAAACCGCGGCATGAACAGGCGACATTATAATGACGCCATCGGCAAATGCCACGTTATCCGTTGCTTATCATGCTATCGAGTGAAGAATTTTTTATAATCCGTAGCGGTTAGCACCTGTGAAAGCTGCGTAACCAGTTGGGATAGGCCCTGTTGGTCTTCAGGCGTGAAGCGCCCGTATTCCGTGCTGTCGATATCCAGAACCCCGATAATCTCGTCGTTCACCAGCAGCGGGAAGACAATTTCGGAATTACTTGAGGCGTCGCAGGCGATATGGCCGTCAAAAGCATGCACATCTTCGACGCGCTGAACCTCACCGCTGGACACAGCGGTACCGCAAACACCTTTACCTACCGGAATACGCACGCAGGCAATTTTCCCCTGGAATGGACCTAAAACCAGCGTTTGGGCTTCCAGAAGATAAAATCCCGCCCAGTTCACGCCGTCGAGGCGCTCAAAGAGCAGCGCGCTGGTGTTAGCCAGCGTAGCCAGAAAACTTGTTTCACCTGCCATTAATGCGCTGAAATCGCGATTCAGATCCGCGTAAAATTGTTCTTTGTTCATTGAGTAACCATTTTGTTGTCTGACGCTACTGCATAGCATACTAAAATAAGCACTAAATGCGCCGAGCGACAAGGTGTATCATTTTATGAATTACTATAGGCTTAGTGAATAATTCATCGCAAAGTGAGTCCGCCATGCCGCACCGGTTATCCTGGCCTAAGACGAAAAATGAAAATACACGCCATTAGTCAGGTTTTGCCGCAGGCACGTTATCAGCGTTGTCCCCAATGCGATACCCTTTTCTCCCTGCCCGCGGTGAAATCCTCCCAAAGCGCCTACTGTCCACGCTGCGATGCCAAAGTGCATCACGGGCGAGACTGGTCGTTAACGCGCCTGGCGGCGATGGCGGTTGCCATACTGCTGCTGATGCCCGTGGCCTTCTCCGAGCCGCTGCTGCGTATCTATCTGCTGGGGACAAAAATCGATGCTAACGTCTTCCAGGGCATCTGGCAGATGACCAGCCAGGGCGATCCGATCACCGCCGCGATGGTGCTATTTTGCGCCGTAGGCGCACCCGCCACGCTGGTTGTCGCCATCGCCTGGCTTTATTTCGGGAATATTCTGGGCATGAATTTACGCCCGGTTCTGCTGCTGCTCGACAAGCTCAAAGAGTGGGTGATGCTCGATATTTACCTGGTCGGCGTCGGCGTGGCCTCCATCAAAGTTAAAGAATATGCTTTCATGCAGCCCGGCGTTGGCCTGGTCGCCTTTATCGCCCTGGTGGTATTAAGCCTGCTGACGATGATTCACCTGAACCTCGAGCAGCTTTGGGAGCGTTTCTACCCGCAGCGCCCGCCGCGCGCGTTCAACGCTCAGCTACGCGTCTGTCTCGGCTGCCACTTCACCGGAATTCCCGATAAACGTGGCCGCTGCCCGCGCTGCCACATACCGCTGCGCCATCGTCGCCGTCAAAGCCTGCAAAAATCCTGGGCAGCGCTTATCGCTTCGCTGATGTTCCTGCTGCCCGCCAATCTGCTGCCCATATCCATCATTTACGTCAATGGTTCACGCCAGGAAGACACCATCCTGTCGGGCATTATTTCGCTGGCCAGCAGCAACATTCCCGTGGCGGCCGTCGTGTTTATCGCCAGTATTCTCGTCCCTTTTACGAAAGTAATTGTGCTGATCACCCTTTTGCTCAGCATTCATTTCAAATGTGAAAAGGGCCTGCGCACGCGCATCCAACTGCTGCGATTTATCACCTGGATTGGCCGCTGGTCGATGCTGGATCTTTTCGTTATTGCTCTCACCATGTCGCTGGTCAATCGCGATCAGCTGCTGGCATTTACCATGGGACCGGCTGCGTTTTACTTTGGCGCGGCGGTAATTTTAACTATTCTTGCTGTTGAATGGCTGGATAGCCGACTACTTTGGGACGCACATGAGTCAGGAAACGCCCGCTTCACCGACTGAGGCGCGAATTAAAACAAAACGCCGGATTTCGCCCTTCTGGCTGCTGCCGTTTATTGCCCTGCTCATTGCGAGCTGGCTTATCTGGACAACCTGGCAAGAGCGAGGCACCACGGCCACCATCGACTTCGTTTCGGCGGACGGCATCGTTGCCGGACGCACGCCCGTTCGTTTTCAGGGGGTTGAGGTTGGCACGGTACAAAGCGTTAGCCTTGGCAAAAACCTCAATAAAATTGAAGTGAAAGTCAGCATTAAAAGCGACATGAAGGACGCGCTGCGGGATGAAACCCAGTTCTGGCTGGTCACGCCTAAGGCCTCGCTGGCGGGCGTCTCCGGCCTTGACGCGCTGGTTGGCGGGAACTACATCGGCATGATGCCCGGCAAAGGCGAGCCGAAAGAACACTTCACCGCGCTGGATACGCAGCCGAAGTATCGCCTGAACAACGGCGAGCTGATGATTCACCTGCACGCCCCGGATTTAGGCTCGCTGAACAGCGGATCGCTGGTTTACTACCGCAAAATCCCCGTGGGCCGCGTGTACGATTACACCATCAACGCCAATAAACAGGGCGTCACCATCGACGTGCTGATCGACCGCCGTTTCACCAGTTTAGTGAAGAAAGGCAGCCGCTTCTGGAACGTCTCCGGGGTGAAAACCAATATCGGTCTCAGCGGCGCGCAAATCCAGCTGGAAAGCCTGGCCGCGCTGGTTAACGGCGCCATTGCCTTTGACTCGCCTGAAGCCTCCGAACAGGCAAAAGCCGACGATGAATTTGGCCTCTATGAAGATCTGGCCCACAGCCAGCGCGGCGTGCTGGTCAAACTCGATCTTCCGGGCGGTGAAGGCCTGAAAGCAGGCTCGACGCCGCTGATGTATCAGGGGCTGGAAGTCGGCACCCTGACCAAGCTCAACCTGATTCCGGGCGGCGCGGTCACCGGGGAGATGACGGTTGACCCGAGCGTCGTCAATCTGATGCGCACCGGCACCCGCATTGAGCTGCGCAACCCTAAGATATCGCTCAGCAATCCAAGCATCAGCAGCCTGCTCACCGGCAGCACCTTTGAGCTGGTGCCGGGCGAAGGCGATCCGCAGGACCATTTCGTCATCCTACCCGGCGACAAAACGCCGCTCCAGCAGCCCAACGTCCTGACGCTTAACCTCACCGCGCCGGAAAGCTACGGCATCGATGCCGGCCAGCCCGTGATCCTGCACGGCATCCAGATTGGCCAGGTGCTTGAACGTTCGCTCAGCCAAAAAGGCGTCAGCTTCGCGGTGGCCATCGAGCCGCAGTATCGCCACCTGCTTCAGGGTGACAGCAAGTTCGTGGTTAACAGCCGGATTGACGTCAAACTAGGCATGGACGGCGTAGAGTTCCTCGGCGCCAGCGCCAACGAATGGCTCAGCGGCGGAATTCGCGTTATCCCCGGCAATAAAGGCGAAATGAAAGCCAGCTATCCGCTGTATGCCAATCTCGAAAAAGCGGTAGAAAATAGCCTCAGCGATTTGCCAACGACCACGCTAACCCTGACGGCAGACAGCCTGCCTGACATTCAGACCGGCTCGGTCGTGCTCTATCGAAAATTCCAGGTCGGCGAAATTATCACCGTGCGCCCGAAGGCTAACAGCTTTGATATCGACGTACATATCAAGCCGGAATATCGCAAACTGCTGACCTCCAGCAGCGTGTTCTGGGCCGAAGGCGGCGCGCGCGTGCAGCTCAACGGCAGCGGGCTAACCGTGCAGGCATCCCCGCTTTCGCGAGCGCTGAAAGGGGCGATAAGCTTTGATAACCTCAGCGGCGCGGGCGCGGGCTTTACCAAAGGCGATAAGCGTATTCTTTACGCTTCTGAAACGGCGGCCAAAGCCGTCGGCAGCCAGATAACGCTGCATACTTTCGACGCAGGCAAGCTCTCCGCGGGCATGCCGATTCGCTATCTTGGGATAGACATCGGCCAGCTTGAATCTCTGAATCTGACCCAGTCGCGCAGCGAAGTCGAAGCCAAAGCGGTGCTGTACCCGGAATATGTTTCCACTTTTGCCCGCGGCGGCACGCGATTCTCGGTGGTCACACCGCAAATCTCCGCGGCGGGCATCGATCATCTGGATTCCATTCTCCAGCCGTACATCAACGTCGAACCCGGCCGTGGTTCACCTCGCCGCGACTTTGAATTGCAGGAAGCGTCGATCACCGATTCCCGTTATTCCGACGGCCTGAGCATCGTGGTTGAAGTCCCGGAAGCAGGTGCGCTCAGCATCGGCACGCCGGTTCTGTTCCGCGGTATTGAAGTCGGCACCGTGACGGGGATGACGCTGGGCAACCTGTCCGACCGCGTTATGGTCGGCCTGCGCATCAGTAAACGCTTCCAGCATCTGGTTCGTGACAGCTCGGTCTTCTGGCTTGCTTCCGGCTACAGCCTTGATTTCGGCCTGACCGGCGGCGTAGTGAAAACGGGGACATTCAATCAGTTCATCCGCGGCGGCATTGCGTTCGCCACCCCTCCGGGCACGCCTCTGGCGCCGAAGGCTGAACCGGGCAAACACTTCCTGCTGCTGGAAAGTGAGCCGAAAGAATGGCGTCAGTGGGGCACCGCCCTGCCGCGCTAACCCTTCCCGCCCCGGTGCCTCGCCGGGGCGGTTATGCTACACTGCGCGCCTCATTTTTCTGTGGAACATCCCAGTGGCTCAAACTCACTCCGCTTACCTCCCGCAAGCCTTCCTCGACGTTATGCGTGAAGCCCTGCCGGCCGGGCAATCGTTAGACAGCTTTATCGACTATTGCCAGCGGCCGCTGCGCCGCAGCCTGCGCGTCAACACGCTAAAAGTCTCGGTTGCCGATTTTCTGGCGCTGGTTGCTCCCTACGACTGGCAGCTCACGCCTGTCCCGTGGTGCGCGGAAGGTTTCTGGATTGAGCGAGAAGACGAAGAAAGCCTGCCGCTGGGCAGTACCGCCGAGCACCTGAGCGGCATGTTCTACATTCAGGAAGCCAGCTCGATGCTGCCCGTGGCGGCCCTGTTCGCCGACGGGCGCGAGCCGCAGCGAATTATGGATGTCGCCGCCGCGCCGGGTTCCAAAACCACGCAGATTGCCGCTCGTATGGGCAATCATGGCGCAATCCTCGCCAATGAGTATTCCGCCAGCCGGGTGAAAGTTCTCCACGCCAATATCAGCCGCTGCGGCATCAGCAACGTCGCGCTGACCCATTTTGATGGCCGCGTATTTGGCGCAGCCCTGCCGGAATGCTTCGACGCGATTTTGCTCGACGCCCCCTGCTCCGGCGAAGGCGTCGTGCGCAAAGATCCGGACGCGCTCCGCAACTGGACGCCTGAAAGCACGGCCAGTATTGCCGACACCCAGCGCGAGCTGATGGCCAGCGCGTTTCACGCCCTGCGCCCCGGCGGCACGCTGATTTACTCCACCTGCACGCTGAACCGGGAAGAAAACCAGCAGATTTGCCGGTGGCTGCTGGATGAATGGCCCGACGCGGTGGAAGTCGAACCGCTAAACGATCTGTTCCCCGAAGCTGAACGAGCCATCACTCCGGAAGGTTTTCTGCACGTTTTCCCGCAGATTTACGACTGCGAAGGCTTCTTCGTGGCGCGCCTGCGGAAGACCGCGTCAATCAAACAGCTTCCTGCGCCGGGCTACAAAGTCGGGAAATTCCCCTTTGCGCCGCTGCACGGCCGCCAGGCCGCAGACGTCGTTAGCTCGGCGGCTAAAGCCGGGATTAGCTGGGGCAAAGAGCTCAAACTGTGGCAGCGTGATAAAGAAATCTGGCTGTTTCCTGAGGAAATCGTGGCGCTGATCGGCAAAGTGCGCTTCTCGAGGATTGGCCTGCGCCTCGCCGAGCAGTACAACAAGGGCTACCGCTGGCAGCACGAAGCGGTGATTGCGCTGATCGACGGTGAAACACCGCTGGGCTTCGCGTTAACCGAGCATGAAGCGGAAGAGTGGTATCACGGGCGCGATATTTACCCGGAAGCGACGCCGCAAAGCGACGATGTGGTCGTGACCTACCAGGGACAACCGCTTGGGCTGGCACGTAAAATTGGCTCACGCCTGAAAAACAGCTATCCGCGCGAGCTGGTCCGCGATGGGAAACTGTTCGCGGGCAGCCGTTAATTCGCCGCAAAAATAATCGTTTTTTATTTGGCACTTTTTGCACCATTGACTAGGCTCAAGATTGGGTGACTGCACTGGTCATACCACATTAAGTGGACCAAAGGAGAGCGAGATGACGAAAACCAACGTGCGAATAGGCAACTTCGAAATCGACGATGCCGAATTAACCGGCGAGCAGCAGGGCGATCGAACGTTAAAGATCCCCTGCAAATCCGATCCAGACCTGTGCATGCAGCTTGATGCCTGGGACGACGAAACCAGTATTCCCGCCGTGCTGGACGGCGAACACTCCGTACTTTATCGCCAACATTACGATCAACAATCTGATGCCTGGGTCATGCGACTTGCGTGATTCAATATGAACCCGTCCGTCAGACGGGTTATTTATTCCCGCCGTTTTCCCCTCTTCCCGCCATATCCCCTACAATTAAGCTAAACGGAGCGGTTCAGAGGCGCTAATGTTTGCGTTGGTTTTATTTGTTTGTTACCTGGACGGTGGCTGCGACGATATCGTGGTGGACGTATTTAACACCGAACAGCAGTGCCTGTTTGCCATGGACGATCAAAGGATGCGCCACGGCGGCTGCTACCCGGTTGAGGATTTTATCGACGGATTCTGGCGTCCGGCGCACGAATACAGCGATCTGTAACGATCACTGCACCTGCACCATCGTCAGCCTGTTGCCGAACACCGCGCCGGTATCGATGTAGTTTTGATTGTAATAGTGCGCGGCCTCATTAAGCGGCGTGTGGCCGAAGTAAAACTGACTCGCACCGCTAATCTCTTCCCCTTTCCCCAGCATATTTCTGTTCAATCGCTCCCGGCTCCAGACCAGACGATTCTCGTCCACCGGCTTATTCCATTGGTACTGGTTTGAGGGATAGTCGGCGTGGGCGATAACCAGAGTTTGGTCGTGCGTACGAAGCTCGATAATCAGCGGCAGCGCCCGGCAGTTTAGTAACGCTTCACGCACCTCGCGCCGGCGATCCTCCGCGAGGCTGCGGAACCAGTCACCGCCGTTCATTGACCACATCATTCGGTCTCCCTCCGCAAGGGCGGCTATCGCCATCTCTTCGTGATTGCCGCGCACGGCTTTGAACCAACGTTTATCCAGCAGCGCGAGGCAGCCGGGGCTATCCGGCCCGCGATCGATAACGTCCCCGACGGAAATCACCAGGTCCTGCCAGGGATCGAAATGCAGGGCTTTAAGCCGGGCGACCATTTTTGACAGGCAGCCGTGCAGATCGCCGACAATATAAATATGCCGCCAGTTGCCCCCTTCGAGATGCTGATACATACCCGCTCCTCCGACCTGAAATCCTCTTTGTAGTATAGGTCAGAGGAACCGTGCTTAAGCCTGCCGCGGGCGGACCAGCATCCGCACCTGCTTGCCGTGATAGGTGACATAGTGCTGGAAGCGGAAGCCAACGCTTTCGGCCAGATGGATGGAACGCTGGTTATCTTCGTCAATAATGCAGCAAACCGGCCCGGGAAACGCGCCGTCGGCCCACCGCATGATGGCGGCCACGGCTTCTTTGGCGTAGCCCTTACCGTGAACGGCAGGAATTAGCGACCAGCCCGCCTCGGGATATTCAAGCTCCGGAGTCAGATCGCGATGCGCGTCCTGGAAGCCAAACGAGCCGACGTAGCGTTCAGTCTCTTTTTCAAATACCGCCCAGTAGCCATAGCTAAGCGCCTGCCAGTGACCGATATAGCGCAGCAGACGGCCCCAGCTCATTTCGGCGCTTTGCGGCAGCCCTCCGCCGATAAACTTGACCATCTCCGGATCGGCCCAGCAGGCCGCCAAAGCGTCGAAATCATCCAGCGTAAAATGGCGCAATACCAGGCGTTCAGTTTCCAGCCGCGGTGCTTCAGTCATCATCGTTTCCCCTTTTATCGTTATGAATCATGCTGGCGTAAATAATGGCCCATAACGCCGGGCTGGCAAAGTGGATTACAGCTTACCGCTTAGGCGCTCGTGAAAATCTGCGCTGCGAAAATCTAGCCCGACGATGGTGACCTGCGCGTCATAACGCTGATAGCGGGTTTCGATGGCGTCCAGCACGGCGACCGTGGAAGCATCCCAGATTTGCGCCTGGGAAAGATCGATAGTCACCTGCGAGGGATCGTCCGCATAGTGGAAATGCTCGAACAGGTCGTTACTGCTGGCAAAAAAAAGCGGCCCGGTAACCGTGTAGCGCACGGAATTGGCGTCCTGCGCCAGCTCCCGCCGGGCATCGACCACGTGGGCAATACGGCGGGCAAACAGCATCATCGCGAAAATCACGCCGCACAGTACGCCAATAGCCAGATTGCCGGTATATACCGTCGTCGCCACGGTGACTATCATCACCAGCGTTTCGGGAATCGGCATACGCTTCAGCGTGGCAGGGCTGACGCTGTGCCAGTTGAGCGTTTTCACCGCCACGATCGTCATGATGGCCGCCAGCACCACCATCGGAATTTTCGCCATCATATCGCTCAGCGCGGTGACCAGCAGCAGCAGCACCAGCCCGGCAGCCAACGTTGACAGCCGCGTGCGGCCTTTGCCTAATTCAACGTTTACGATGGTTTGTCCGATCATAGCGCAGCCCGCAATCCCGCCGTAGAAACCTGCAAATATGTTAGACAGGCCCAGACCCCAGCATTCACGACGCTTGCTGGACGGCGTATCCGTCAGCTCATCCACCAGCTTCGCTGTCAGCAGCGACTCCATCAGCCCGACAAAAGCGATGCTCAGCGCGCACGGCCAGATAATGCGCAGCGTCTGTGCGTTAAGCGGCACCAGCAGCTCCGTCAACCCCGGCATGCCTGCCTGCATCGGCCCGGTGTCCCCGACGGTGGGAACGGCATACCCCATCCCCACGCAGGCGGCGGTAATCAGAACAATAGCCACCAGCGGCGACGGCACCGATTTCACAAAGCGCGGCAGGAAAAGAACGACGGCGAGCGTCACGGCGAACAGCCCCCACACCAGCGGACTATGCCCCCAGATATGCGGCACCTGGGCGAAGAAAATCAGAATCCCCAGCGCGTTAACAAACCCGGTCATCACCGACAGCGGAATGTAGCGCATCATTCTCGACAGGCCGGTCACGCCGAATAAAATCTGAATAAGTCCCGCCAGGATTACCGCCGGAAGAATGTAGCCCACGCCGTGCTGATGCACCATCGGGCCGATAACCAGCGCTACGGAGCCCGCTGCTGCGGTCACCATCGCGGGCCGTCCGCCGAGCACCGACATCGCCAGGCAAAGCACAATAGAGGCGACAAGGCTCACTTTGGGATCGACCCCGGCAATAACGGAGAAAGAAATAACTTCAGGAATAAGCGCCAGCGCGGTAATCACCCCGGCGAGAGATTCACGCATGAACAGGCGCGGCGTACGCAGCACGTGAGCCAGAGAGTTTTCTCGCGCGTGCGTCTGGGTTTGAGTTGTGGTCATAAATTCGTCTTTGCAGGTTTATTATTTTTTACCGGCGCCAGGCGCAGGTTTAGCAGGAGCGAGATTGTACTGGCTGATTAGTAAGGATGCTAATGAATGTACCCGCCGTCATTTTTAGGAAGGTGCATTAATAACTCAGCATGACAGGAAAACTATTGGCTATAGCTAAACGGCTTGAAAAAGTAGCCAGGATGTTAAAAATATGCTGGACATCGCGATCGCCGGCGATATGATGAAAAAGCCGTCTGCGGTGGGAAACAGGGAAAGTGCGAAACCGCCATGTTGCAGATAAAAAAAGACCGAATACGATTCCTATATTCGGTCCAGGGAAATGGCTCTTGGGAGAGAGCCGTGCGCTAAAAGTTGGCATTAATGCGGGCTAAGTCGCCCTGCCCCTTAAGAATAGATTACCGACGCAGGTTTTCCAGTCCGTCACAAAAGTGTTCAGAAAAAAACCTTGCCGCAGGTGATTATTACAATAAAAACAGCAATAACCGGGAAACGGATATTGCTGTTTTTTTATGGGGAAGGCGAAGCGTCCGCTGGTTTAGCTACACAGCTTCTCGGCGCGCTCGATAAACGGCGCGAGGCTCATTTTCTGGCCGGGTACATTGGGATCGTCAACCTGGATAACCGAGATAGGCTGGCCGGTCGTTTTGCCGCTTTTCACCTGCCGCTCGGCCTCTTCATTCAGCGGGTACTGCATCAGCGTGCTTGGGTTGATAGCAAAAAGCGCGTGATCCGCCCGGCAGCTCAGCATGACCTCTTCGCGATTAAAGGCCCACTTGTCTTTGCCCACTTCGAAACGGCTGACGGTGATAATTTGTGGTGCCGCCAGGGCCGTGCCGCTACAGGCCAGCAATAACAGCGTCAGTATGCTTTTCTTCATCAATCTCTCTCAGGCTATGTGCCGCTAAAAGGGTTCCCAGGTCGCAAAGGTGCTGACCGCGAGGAGGACCATCACCGACAAAATGACTTCCAGCCAGGTTAGCTGGATAAAACGTTGCTGCGCAACCGCCGCCGCATCGGCAAAACGCGGCACCAGAAGATAACGATTAATCAGCGCTATTGTCACCATTACCGCCACAAGGGCAACCTTGAGCAGCAACAATTGCGCATAGCGACTTTCCAGCGGCAACGACCAGCCCAGAATCATCAGGCTGTTGACGATGCCGGTCAAGATTACCGCCGCAACCGCCAGATGGCCGTAGCGTGAAAAACGCATCATTGCGGCGATCGCCGCAGGCCGCCAGCGAGGCTTACGCGCCAGGCGCATACACATTAGCAGGGGCAATAAACCACCGGCCCACCAGCCTGCGCTGAGCAGATGCACCGCGTGATTCAGGCGCTGGATACCGCCCAAAAAGCCCTCGCGCATTGCCGCATGCCCAACCCCCGCCAGCAGAATAAGCTGCGCGGCGGCGAGGATCAGCAGCACGCCCTGGAGCGCTCGCGGTTTAAGCAGAAACACGATGACCGCTACCGCGCCGAGGGAAATCTGCCATATCCAGACGGCACCAAAGCGGGTGCCGAGCACCGCCTGCCAGACCTGCGGATCCACAGCATCGCCCCAGCCGCCGCCCATCAGACCGGCCTGAGCAGCCAGCAGCAGAACCGCACTTATCAGCCCAAGCCAGATAGCGGTATGCCACTGGCCTGCAAGCCGCCGAACGAGAACGGGTTTGAACGACTGCGGCGCAAGCAGCACGCTGCAAATAGTGCTGCCCAGCAGCACCATCAGCGCGGCAAAATGGACGAACCGCAGCGAAATATAAAGCGCGGAAAGCATCCCGTTTTATTTCACGGAGAAACGGTAGTTTCCTTTGGTTTTGTGCCCGTCAACGGACACCACGTGCCAGTCGACGCTGTAATCACCCGGCTTGAGCGACTCTTCAAGCGGAACGATAAGCTGTTTACTGTCTTTTTCGTTACGCTTAACCGCCCCCGTTTTCACTTTGGCTTCCTGCGGCCCGGTGACGATCACGCCGCTGAAATTCGGTTCAATGCCTTCGGAGAAATCCAGCGTCAGGGCCTGCGGAGCGGCGGTAACCGCGGCATCCGCCGCCGGGTACTGATGTTTAAGATGCGCATGCGCGAACGCAGCAGGAGAAACGGCGATCGCAGCGAAAAATGCTGCCGCGGTGAGGATACGAGGGGTGGTGAAAGCCATATCAACTATTCCTTTTTATTATACGAGACGGCGAAAGGATAACGCCGGGCGCAAAGCAAGTCGAGATGAGAACGGCTATCAATGCATGTAAAAACTTGTCAACGCGCGCATCACGCAGTACCTTCTGCCGTGACCAGAAAGGAGAACAGCATGAACTACAATCTCGCGGATTTACCCCTGGACGAAATGGACAAAATCAACGTCGATCTCGCCGCCGCCGGGGTGGCCTTTAAAGAGCGCTACAACATGCCGGTGATAGCCGAAGTCGTCGAGCGCGAGCAGCCAGAAAACCTGAGAAACTGGTTCAGGGAAAGATTAATCGCTCATCGTTTAGCCTCAATCAATCTTTCCAGGCTGCCATACGAGCCAAAAGTGAAATAATTCGAATCTTATCTAACTACCTGACAAAAGTGCTGCTAAGCTTTTTCCTGTTCAGTTGACCACGAGCTAGCGCTCACCTGTCACGGCCCGAGGATGGGCCGGTGAGGTGGATTGATTAAGGAAGAATTTATGCCAGTATGGAATGTTGCTGCTGCGCAGTATGGCGCCCGGCCAGGTGATCTCCGGGCAAATATCACACATCATTTAGATTTTATTCGTCAGGCCGCCGCCGAGCGGATTGATTTACTTATTTTCCCCGAATTATCCCTGACCGGCTACGAACCCGGCCAGGACAAAACTTACGCTCTCACCTTCACCGATAAACTTCTTGAGCCGCTCGAGCAGGCTGCCGTGGAACACCAGATGACCATCGTCGTGGGCATGGCCCTGCGCAGCGACGCGGGCATTACCGCCGGTTCAGTTGGTTTTTTACCCGACGGCACGCGCGTAGCCTGTTCAAAACCGCAGTTGAGCGACAGCATCACTGCTCTGGATCATCAAACGCCGCTGGTCGGGCAGCACAACCGCAGCATCGCCATGGGCCTGAATGTCGCGAGCGAAGAAGAAATCTGGCCGCGCAGCGCCGCAGAGCTGGGAGCCGACCTTTACGCCACGGGTAAATACGTCGATGAGATAAGCTTTCAGCACGACGAGATGTACTGGCAGCATTGGGCACATAAATATAATCTGCCGGTGCTGTTTGCTAACCACGCCTTTTCCTGCGGAACCTACCGCACCGCAGGCCGCAGCGCCTGCTGGGACAGCAAAGGCGTGCTGGTGGTCAGAGCGGATCACGGTGAGCTGCTCGCCGTGGGACGACGCGATGAGAAAGGTTGGCATGGGGAAGTCATTCCATTACGCTAGCGGGCTAAGCATGCGTCTGACTGGCTATCTGGAGTATTTATGCTGCGCATTATTGATACGGAAACCTGCGGCCTGCAGGGAGGCGTGGTGGAAGTTGCGTCTGTGGATATTGAAGGCGGAAGAATCGTCAATCCGATGAGCGACCTCGTGCGCCCGGACAGGCCTATCAGCCACCAGGCAATGGCTATTCACAAAATTACCGAAGAGATGGTGGCCGACAAGCCGTGGATTGAAGAGGTCATCCCGCGCTATCACGGCAGTCCGTATTACGTAGCGCATAACGCCAGCTTTGACAGTCGTATGCTGCCGGATATGCCCGGCGACTGGATTTGCACCGTTAAGCTTGCGCGTCGGCTCTGGCCGGGAATGAAGTACAGCAACATGGGGCTGTATAAATCCCTCAAGCTGGAGGTCGAAACGCCTGCGGGCCTGCATCATCACCGCGCGCTTTTCGACTGCTACATCACCGCGGCCCTGCTGATTCGCATCATGGACGAGTCGGGCTGGACGCCGGAAGAGATGGTGACCATCACAGGCCGTCCCGCGCTGGTCAGCACCATGATGTTCGGTAAATATCGTGGCAGGAAGATCGCGGAAATCGCCGAGGACGATCCGGGCTATCTGCGCTGGATGCTGAATAACATCAAGGAGCTGACGCCGGATCTGCGCATGACGCTCAGGCATTATCTGGAAAGCAACTGAAGTTTAGCCTGCCTGCCCTGGCAACGTCCCCTGCGCCAGGGCAATCAAAAAGGCGTACTCCAGCGCCACCCCTTCATAAGATTTAAAACGCCCTGATTTCCCGCCGTGGCCGGAATCCATATCGGTACACAGCAGCAGCAGGTTGTCGTCGAGCTTGGTATCGCGCAGTTTTGCGACCCATTTCGCAGGCTCCCAGTACTGCACCTGCGAGTCATGCAGGCCGGTGGTCACCAGCATGTGCGGATATTCCTGCGCGCTGATCCGGTCGTAGGGGCTATAGCGCCTCATGTAGTGGTAGTACTCCTCGTCCTGCGGATTGCCCCACTCTTCGAACTCCCCGGTGGTAAGCGGAATAGATTCATCGAGCATAGTGGTGAGCACGTCCACAAACGGAACCTGCGCCACGATACCGTGGAAGAGTTCAGGCCGCATGTTGATAACCGCGCCCATGAGCATTCCTCCGGCGCTGCCGCCCATGCCGTAGAGCAGCTCAGGATCGCCGTAGCCCTGTTTGAGCAGCGCCTCGCAGACATCGATATAATCGTAAAAGGTATTCAGCTTTTTAAGATATTTGCCGTCTTCGTACCACTGCTGACCAAGCTCACCGCCGCCGCGAACGTGCGCTATGGCAAAGACAAACCCTCGGTCCAACAGGCTCAGGCGGCTGGCGCTAAAATCTGCGTCCATACTGCTGCCGTAAGAGCCGTAGCCGTAAACCAGCACGGGGTTCTTACCGCGACGGAAATATTTACGGTTATAAACCAGCGAAACTGGCACCTGCACGCCATCGCGCGCGGTGACCCACAGGTGTTCGCTTTGATAGTCGCTGGCGTCAAAGCCTGGCACCTCAGTTTGCTTAATCACCCGGCGCTCGCCGGTGTTCATATCCAGCTCAAAGAGCGTGTCCGGGGTGGTCATTGAGGAGTAGCCGTAGCGCAGGCGCGAGGACTCTGGTTCGGGATTGTAGCCTAGCCAGGTGACATAAGCCGGGTCGTCAAAGGCAATCCCGGTGACTTCGCGCGTCTCGCGATTAATCTGCCGCAGGCTGGTCAGGCCGCGCTGGCGCTCTTCCACCACCAGCCAGTCCGTAAACAGCGTAAAGCCTTCCAGCATGATGTGTTCGCGCGGTGGAATGAGCACTTCCCACTGTTTTTCGTCGCGCACCTTCGTGCGGTACAGCCCGAAGTTTTTCCCCTCGCGGTTTGAGCGCAGATAAAACTTATGCTGGAAATGGTCGAGGGTGTACTCGTGATCTTTGCGACGCGGGGCGAAACACTGCGGCTGCGCGTCGGCCAGCTCGGCGTCCAGCAGCAGAACTTCGCTGGTTGTCGCGCTGCTGAGGTGGATAAGAATAAAGTGCTTTGAGGTGGTTTTATGCACGCTGACGTAAAACATCTCGTCTTTTTCTTCATAAACCAGCTCGTCTTCGCTGGAAGGGTGCCCGACCGTGTGACGCCAGACCTGATACGGCAGCAGCGTTTTTGGGTGCTTGCGCACGTAATACAGCGTGGAGGAGTCATTTGCCCATACGAAGCTGGTCGACACGTTGTCGAGAACTTCGGGATACCAGTTGCCGGTTTCAAGATTGCGAAAGCGCAGCCCGTACTGACGGCGGGAAAGGTAGTCTTCCGCCAGCGCCATGATCGCGTTATCCAGCGTGATCGCCATGCCGCCCATGGTGTAAAACTCGCTGTGAGCGGCTCGTCTGTTGGCGTCAAGCAGGACCTCCCATTCATCCCACTCCGACATCATGACCGACTGGCGCTGGTAAATGGCGTACTCGTTGCCCGTCTCGTAAACCTGGCGGTAACGATAGCCGTTGTGGCTGTATGGGGCTGAGATATCGCGCGGAGGAATACGGCCTACCATTTCTTTGAGCAGACGTTCCTGGAGCGCCTGCTGCGAATCCATCACGCGTTTGCCGTAGTCATTTTCCAGATGCAGATAGCTCAACACATCAGGGTTCTCGCGCTCGTCGTCGCGCAGCCAGTAATAGTTATCGACCCGCGTATCGCCGTGCAAACTCATGGCGTAGGGTATTTTTTTCGCTTTAGGTGGCATGTCTTTTTTCATTTCTAGTTAACACCCTGTAAGGGTGGCAAATTCAGACGGGCTTGCAAGCGGAACGTGAGGTTTTAGAGGAAAAAGCCGGGGGTTAACCCGGCAGGCTGAGCTTCTGCTGTTGGATATCCTGTTCGATGCCTTCGCGCACGTCCTGCGGGATTTTTAGCTCATCCCCCAGCGCGCTGAGATAGCTGCGCTCCATGAAGTGGTCGATATCTATGGCCGCACAGCTGAGGAAGTACAGCTCCAGCGCTTCCTCTTCGTTTTTGACGTCCTGCGCCAGGCGTTTTGGGTCCAGCGGCTGGTCGATGGCTTCCTGTATTAGCGTCCGCCCCGGCCCTTCAATGCCCGCATCACGCAGCTGCTGTTCAATGATCTGTCGTTCTTTATCGTCAATATGGCCGTCGCTTTTCGCGGCGAACACCAGCGCCATGACCAGGCGGCGGGTACGCACGTCTACCGGCGACTGCTGCTGGCCGAACTGCGGCTCATCCTGATGCGTTTGCCGAACCCGATCTTTGTATTTGTTCCACAGCACGCTTCCGGCCACGGCTCCGCCGCCAACCAGCAGCGCGCTGGTGCCGTATTTGGTTAACAGTTTGCGCGAGGATTTGCTTGCCAGCAGCAGGCCTGCAAGCCCGCCCAGCGCGCCGGGCACCAGCAGCTTGCTCAGCCCCTGTTCGTTGCCATTACCGCCGCTGGACTGCTGCGTTTTCTGTCCGGGGAGATTCACCTGCCCCAGCATCGACTGAATCTGTTGTAACCAGTTACTCATAAAAGGCACCCTTAAATAGTCACTAAACCTGCTGAGAGTAAGCGAACGGGTGTCAAGAACTGTCTGACTAGACAAAAGATGCGCAAATGATAACGCCGGACAAATCCGGCGTTAAAAACAAATCAGGCGGCTTTGGTGCGTTTGCGGCCCGGATGTTCCGCCACGTTATCCTCGGCGGAGGCAGCTTCTTCGCCTGCCGTTTCGGCAACGTCGCCTTCAGTTTGCTCAGGCAGCCTGCCGCTCTTCAGCACGGAGGCAAGAACGTCTTTATTTTCCGCCAGCCACATCGCCAGCACATCGTTCTGCCCTTCTTCAAAGGTGACCGGGCTTTGCGTGAGCCAGTCGCCCAGCACTTCTGCGAGGTCGAGCATTTTGTCATAAGCATCAGCATCTTTCTTACTGGCAAAAGACATCTTTTCTTGTCCCTCTCGCACTACAACGTATTTGATTTCAACCGCCATCTTTGCAGCTCCGATTAACTGTGTATTTATACAGTATAGATTTATTACCCTGACTCCGCAAGCGGGAAAGGCGCTGCGTACGCAAACGTTTTCGTATATACTGCGGCCGTTTATTTTATCACATCGGGTAAGCAGATTATGTCTATGTTGGGAACGGCCCTGCGTCCAGCGGCCACGCGAGTAATGCTGTTAGGTTCAGGTGAGTTAGGCAAAGAGGTGGCGATTGAATGCCAGCGCCTGGGGATCGAGGTCATCGCCGTAGATCGTTACGCCAACGCCCCGGCCATGCACGTGGCGCACCGCAGCCACGTCATCAATATGCTGGATGCCGCCGAGCTTAAGGCGCTGGTCCTCGCCGAAAAGCCCGACTTTATCGTTCCCGAAATTGAAGCTATCGCGACCGACATGCTCATGGAGCTGGAGCAACTGGGCCAGCACGTTGTGCCCTGCGCTCGCGCGACAAAGCTCACCATGAACCGTGAAGGCATCCGCCGCCTCGCCGCGGAAGAATTGTCGCTGCCAACGTCCAGCTATCGCTTCGCCGACACCGAAGCCCATTTTCTGCAGGCGGTCGAAGAAATTGGTCTGCCGTGCATCGTGAAGCCGGTGATGAGCTCTTCCGGGAAAGGTCAGAGCTTCGTCCGCACCGACGAGCAGTTAGCAAAAGCCTGGGAGTACGCGCAGCAGGGCGGGCGAGCCGGGAAAGGCAAAGTGATTGTCGAAGGCGTAGTGAATTTCGATTTTGAAATAACTCTGCTCACCGTCAGCGCCGTCGACGGCGTACATTTTTGCGCGCCGATCGGCCATCGTCAGGAAGACGGCGACTACCGCGAATCCTGGCAGCCGCAGCAAATGAGCGAGCTGGCGCTTGCCCGCGCAAAAGAGATCGCTGAAAAAGTGGTCGTGGCGCTTGGCGGCTTCGGGCTGTTCGGCGTCGAGCTTTTCGTCTGCGGGGATGAGGTGATTTTCAGCGAGGTTTCACCTCGTCCGCACGACACCGGAATGGTGACGCTGATTTCTCAGGATCTGTCCGAGTTTGCCCTGCACGTCCGCGCTTTCCTCGGCCTGCCCGTCGGTGAGATTCGTCAATACGGCCCGGCGGCCTCAGCCGTCATTCTGCCGGAGCTAAACAGCGATAACGTTAAATATGGCAACGTGGCGGCCGCGCTCGGTGCGGGTTTGCAGGTTCGCCTGTTTGGCAAGCCGGAGATTAACGGCCAGCGCCGCATGGGCGTAGCGCTGGCTACCGGAACAGATATCCATCATGCTGTCGATCGCGCCGTGGCTGCCGCAGCGGCAGTCAAAATCGAAGGATAAAAAAAGCCTCTCCGGTTGGGAGAGGCTTATCTGACTTACGCGGAATGTCGTTTGAACTACGCTTTCGCGCCTTCAACCGCTTCGCGAGCAAGCTTAGTGATGCGATCGTAATCGCCCGCTTCCAGCGCGTCCGCAGGCACCAGCCATGAACCCCCGATGCACAGCACGCTTTTCAGCGCCAGGTAGTCGCGATAGTTAGCCGGAGAAATGCCGCCGGTTGGGCAGAAGCGCACGTTGGCGAACGGACCGGCAATAGCCTGCAGCGCTTTGGTGCCGCCGTTAGCTTCAGCCGGGAAGAATTTAAACTCTTTCAGGCCATAGTCCATGCCCAGCATCAGTTCAGAAACGGTGCTGATGCCTGGAATCAAAGGAATAGTCCCTTCGGTGGCGGCTTTCAGCAGGGGTTCGGTCAGGCCAGGGCTGATGGCAAACTGCGCGCCCGCTTCGGTGACTTCAGCCAGCTGCTGAGGATTTAACACGGTGCCCGCACCGATAATCGCTTCCGGCACTTCTTTAGCAATCGCGCGAATCGCATCCATCGCGCAGGCGGTGCGCAGCGTCACTTCCAGCACGCGCACGCCGCCGGCAACCAGCGCTTTCGCCATCGGGACAGCATGCTCCAGCTTGTTTACCACGATAACAGGAACGACCGGACCCGTTTTCAGGATCTGTTCCGCAGTTGTTTTCCAGTTTTTCATCTGAGCCTCTTAAGCCAACTTTATAATTTGTTTACCCGTGCGGCCTGCGCCGCACGAGCGCTTAAAATTTGATACAGGTTGCGCCCTGTTCTGCGCCCGAAAGCTGCTCGCGCAGCGCGCCAAATAATTCGCGGCCGGTGCCGACTCGCTCGGCGCTCAGGTCAGGATGGAAGGCCGTGCGGTTTGCCAGCTCGGCCTCATCCACCAGCAGCGTCAGCTCGCCCGTTTGTCCGTTGACGCGAATCATATCGCCGTCCTGAACTTTTGCCAGCAGCCCGCCATCGTAGGCTTCCGGCGTGACGTGGATTGCTGAAGGAACCTTGCCCGACGCGCCGGACAGGCGTCCATCGGTCACCAGTGCGATTTTGAAACGGCGGTCCAATAATACCCCAAGTGGCGGCATAAGTTTATGTAATTCTGGCATGCCGTTCGCTTTTGGCCCCTGATGGCGCACCACCACTACGCAGTCGCGATCGAGCAGACCCGCTTCAAACGCGGGCAGCACGTCATGCTGGCTTTCAAAAATGACCGCGGGCGCTTCGATAACCTGGTTTTCGACCGGCACCGCAGAGGTTTTCATCACCGCGCGTCCGAGGTTGCCGCTCAGCACTTTAGTGCCGCCGTGTTTTGAGAAAGGTTTGTCAAAGCTGGCGATAACTTCGCTGTCCAGCGCCGTCTCAGCGCCTTCGCGCCAGGCCAGCTGGCCGTTGTCCAGCCACGGCTCCATGGTGTAATGATGCAGGCCGAAACCGGCGACGGTGTTGACGTCTTCATGCAGCAGACCGCCTTTAAGCAGTTCGCGAACCAGCACCGGCACGCCGCCAGCGGCCTGGAAGTGGTTAATATCTGCCGGGCCGTTTGGATACAGGCGGGCAAGCAGCGGCACCACGTCAGAAAGATCGGAGAAATCGTCCCAGTTAATGATGATGCCCGCCGCGCGGGCCATCGCCACAAGGTGCATGGTGTGGTTGGTGGAACCGCCGGTTGCCAGCAGCGCCACGATGCCGTTGACCACGACTTTTTCATCGATCATTTTGCCCAGCGGCATCCAATCGTTACCGTTGCCGGTCAGGCGAGTGACCTGACGCGCGGCGGCCGCCGTCAGTTCCTGACGGAGAGGAGCGTCCGGATGAACAAAAGAAGAGCCCGGCAGCTGCATGCCCATGAACTCTACCACCATCTGGTTCGTGTTGGCGGTGCCGTAGAAGGTACAGGTGCCCGGCGCGTGATAAGAGGCGGCTTCCGACTCGAGCAGCGCGTTGCGGTCGACCTTGCCTTCAGCATAAAGCTGGCGAATGCGCACTTTTTCTTTATTTGCCAGGCCGCTCGCCATTGGGCCTGACGGCACGAAGAGCGCCGGTAAATGACCAAACGACAGCGCAGCCATCGTCAACCCGGGCACAATTTTGTCGCACACGCCGAGGTACAGCGCGCCGTCGAACATATTATGAGACAGGCCAACCGCGGTGGACATAGCGATAACTTCACGGCTCAGCAAAGAAAGCTCCATGCCGTCCTGCCCCTGAGTTACGCCGTCGCACATCGCAGGCACGCCGCCGGCAACCTGTCCAACTGCGCCCACGGAGTGCAGCGCCTTGCGGATCTGATCTGGGTAGTATTCATACGGCTGATGCGCGGAGAGCATATCGTTGTAGGAAGTAATAATCGCGATATTGTTACGCAACATGCTTTTAAGCGCGGCCTTGTCTTCAGGCTGGCAGGCGGCGAAGCCGTGGGCCAGGTTGCCGCAGGCCAGCTCGGAGCGGTGCACGGTGTTGCTCTTCGCTTTTTCGATGCGGGCCAGGTAGGCGGTGCGAGTTTCTTTCGAGCGCTCAACGATGCGCTTTGTTACGCGTAACAAATTCGGATTCATAAAAGTACCTCATAAAGTGGCTGCCATCGCAGTGCGCTGAAGGAATAGATGATCGGCTGTTCGAGAACTGCAACAGCCGCCCTTCATGGCATCAGGGCAAAATCGCTTCAGCTAGTGTAAATAAAAAAGCCCTGCTGGTGAATCCAGTCAGGGCCTTTTATGACAAAAATTTCTACCACGTCTGAGTTAGATCATGTTACCGGTAAAATGGAAGTTATTTTTACCGCACCGAATACTCGGTTTATTCGAACTCATTCCATGAACGACCGTCGCGGGTGATCATCGCTACCGAGGCCACCGGTCCCCAGGTTCCGGCCTGGTATGGTTTTGGCGCATCGTTGTCGGCGGTCCAGGCTTCGGTGATGGAGTCGACCCACTTCCAGGCCTCTTCTACTTCATCCCGGCGGACGAACAGCGCCTGAATGCCGCGCATCGTTTCCAGCAGCAGGCGCTCGTAGGCGTCGGCCAGGTGGGATTCATTGAAGGTTTCTGAGTAGCTCAGATCCAGCTTGGTGGTTTGCAGGTTGTGCTTATGATCAAGCCCCGGCACTTTGTTCAGCACCTGGATATCCACGCCTTCGTCCGGCTGCAGGCGAATCGTCAGCTTGTTCTGCGGCAAATCCTGCCACGAGTCTTTAAACAGGTTCAGCGCCGGGCTCTTGAAGTAAACCACCACCTCAGAGCATTTAGTTGGCAGACGCTTGCCGGTACGCAGGTAGAAAGGCACGCCCGCCCAACGCCAGTTGTCGATGTCCACGCGAATCGCCACAAAGGTTTCAGTGCTGCTGGATTTGTTCGCGCCCTCTTCTTCCAGGTAGCCCGGCACTTTCTTGCCCTGGGCAAAACCGGCGGTGTACTGCCCGCGCACGGTTTTTTCACGGACGTTGCTGCGGTCAATACGGCGCAGAGACTGAAGGACTTTCACTTTTTCATCGCGGATGTGGTCTGCGGTGAGGTCGGAAGGCGGAGACATGGCAATCATGCACAGAATTTGCAGCAGGTGGTTCTGAATCATATCGCGCATCTGGCCAGCCTGGTCAAAGTAGCCCCAGCGGCCTTCGATACCGACTTCTTCCGCCACGGTGATTTCCACGTGATCGATGGTTTTGTTATCCCAGTTATTGGCGAACAGGGAGTTGGCAAAACGCAGCGCCAGCAGGTTCAGCACCGTTTCTTTGCCTAGATAGTGGTCGATACGGTAAACCTGGCACTCTTCAAAATACTCGCCAACCTGGTCGTTAATTTCCTGAGAGGTCGCAAGGGAGGTGCCGAGCGGTTTTTCCATCACCACGCGCGCAGGTTTGGCGTTGAGTTTAGCTTTGCCGAGCCCTTTACAGATAGCGCCGAAGGTGCTTGGCGGCATCGCGAAATAGTTGATGGTGACGCGGTTTTGCTGGTCGAGCATTTTGCCGAGCTTATTGAAAGCCGCCGTGTCGTTTACATCCAGATTGCAAAAATCAAGGCGGCCGCTGAGCTTGTCCCACAGGCTTTCGTCGATCTTTTCTTTCATGAAGGTTTCGAGCGCTTCACGTACGACTTTGGTGTACGCCTCTTTGCTCCAGTCCGCACGGCCAACGCCCAGAATGCGGGTATCCGGATGGATCTGCCCCGCTTTTTCGAGCTGATACAGGGACGGCAGCAGTTTTCGACGCGCAAGGTCGCCTTTTGCACCGAAAATCACCAGGTCACATGCCTGAGCTGTCTGTGTTACCGCCATGTCATTCTCCTCGTTTCGGATAGCCGGGCTTTTGCTACGTCATTCAGTCACTGCCCAATGCCGTAAGCCAGGTCTCACTTGTAATTAAATTACACTGCAATGTACTGCTTTTGATGAATTCTCGTAAACGTTCGACGCTTACCCGTTCGTGCTTTAGGGCCTGACGCGGCTTCTCACGCGACCGCATCCCTCCCTGTCTGAAATTTAGCGACTCTTTTAAGCCGGTGATTCGTATGCCGAAAGTTAGACGCCGATCATGTAATGAAAAAAAACAACAGTTTCGATTCGATTTACCTGCCCTTTCGCGCGGAGGCAAGCGTATATTCTTGCTAAAACCTGTCTCGATTTCTCCACTTGCTGAAATCGACAAAATCCATGAGTGCCTGCCAACCATGAATATGCTGGAAAAAATCCAGTCACAGCTGGAACACCTTAGCAAATCAGAGCGTAAAGTCGCAGAAGTGATTCTCGCCACCCCTCAGGACGCCATTCATTCCAGTATTGCCACTCTCGCCCGCCTGGCAGACGTCAGCGAACCAACGGTGAACCGTTTTTGCCGCCGTCTGGAAACCAAAGGCTTCCCTGATTTTAAATTACATCTGGCGCAAAGTCTGGCAAACGGAACCCCCTATGTTAACCGGAATGTCGACGAGGATGACAGCGTTGAATCCTATACCGGGAAAATCTTCGAATCGGCGATGGCAAGCCTCGACCAGGTTCGGCAATCGCTTGATATGGCGGCGGTAAATCGCGCCGTTGACCTGTTAACCCAGGCAAAGAAAATCGCTTTCTTTGGCCTCGGCGCGTCCGCTGCCGTCGCCCACGATGCCATGAACAAATTTTTCCGTTTTAACGTGCCGGTTATCTATTCTGACGACGTCGTGATGCAGCGAATGAGCTGCATGAACTGTACCGATCAGGACGTAGTGGTGCTTATCTCGCACACCGGGCGCACCAAGAATCTTGTAGAACTGGCGCAGCTGGCGCGTGAAAACGATGCCATCGTGCTGGCCATTACCAGCGAAGGCTCGCCCCTTGCCCATGAGGCCACCCTTTCATTATTGCTTGATGTTCCCGAGGACACCGACATTTATATGCCAATGGTGTCGCGCCTGGCGCAGCTCACCGTGATTGATGTCCTGGCTACCGGTTTTACTTTGCGTCGCGGAGCGAAATTCAGGGATAACTTGAAGCGAGTCAAAGAAGCGCTCAAAGAATCGCGTTTTGATAAAGGCCTGCTTATCGCAGGCGATAAACATTAAGATTTTATAACAAAGCTGTAACTTTTTAGGTCGTTCGGTTAAGTTGTCCCTTTGCGTCATAAAGCGCACCCTGACTAACCGAGTTTTTTGTTCACGCAACACCAAAGTTGTTTCAGTCAACGGAGTAATACATGTCCAGACGGCTACGTAGAACCAAAATCGTTACCACCTTAGGCCCGGCTACCGATCGCGACAATAATCTGGAAAAGATTATCGCTGCGGGCGCCAACGTGGTGCGAATGAACTTTTCCCACGGCACGGCAGAAGATCACCAGCTTCGTGCAGATAAAGTTCGTGAAATTGCCGCGAAACTGGGTCGCCATGTCGCTATCCTGGGCGATTTACAGGGGCCTAAAATTCGCGTTTCCACCTTCAAAGAAGGCAAAGTCTTCCTGAATATCGGCGATAAATTCCTTCTCGATGCCAATCTGGGCAAAGGCGAAGGCGATAAAGAACGCGTCGGTATCGACTATAAAGGTTTGCCTGCTGACGTCGTGCCCGGCGATATCCTGCTGCTGGACGATGGCCGCGTGCAGCTTAAAGTGCTGGAAGTTCAGGGCATGAAAGTGTTCACCGAGGTGACCGTCGGTGGCCCGCTGTCCAACAACAAAGGCATCAACAAGCTCGGCGGCGGCCTGTCCGCTGAAGCCCTCACCGACAAAGATAAAGCCGACATTATGACCGCGGCGAAGATCGGCGTGGACTACCTGGCCGTCTCCTTCCCGCGCTGCGGCGAAGATCTGAACTACGCTCGCCGCCTGGCACGTGATGCAGGCTGTGATGCAAAAATCGTCGCCAAAGTGGAGCGCGCTGAAGCGGTATGCGACGAAGCGGCAATGGATGACGTAATCCTCGCTTCTGACGTGGTGATGGTTGCCCGTGGCGACCTGGGCGTCGAAATCGGCGATCCTGAGCTGGTCGGGATTCAGAAGACCCTTATCCGCCGCGCGCGTAAACTGAACCGCGCCGTGATTACCGCGACCCAGATGATGGAGTCGATGATCACTAACCCAATGCCTACCCGTGCGGAAGTCATGGACGTGGCGAACGCCGTGCTGGACGGTACGGATGCGGTGATGCTGTCCGCTGAAACAGCGGCAGGTCAGTACCCGGCGGAAACCGTGGCGGCCATGGCGCGCGTTTGCCTGGGCGCAGAAAAAATCCCAAGTATTAACGTCTCTAAGCACCGCCTTGACGTGCAGTTCGACAACGTGGAAGAAGCCATTGCCATGTCGGCGATGTACGCGGCCAACCACCTGAAAGGCGTGACCGCCATCATCACCATGACCGAATCTGGCCGTACCGCGCTGATGACCTCACGCATCAGCTCCGGCCTGCCAATTTTCGCCATGTCGCGCCACGAGCGCACGCTGAACCTGACCTCGCTGTACCGTGGCGTAACGCCGGTGCATTTCGATAGCGCCAGCGACGGCGTAGCCGCGGCAAGCGATGCGGTTAACCTGCTACGTGACAAAGGCTACCTGGTTTCGGGCGACCTGGTTATCGTGACGCAGGGCGACGTGATGAGCACTATCGGCACCACCAATACCACGCGAATCCTGTGCGTTGAGTAAGCAAGCCCAGGCGTAAAAAAGGGGCCAACTGGCCCCTTTACTATTTTTTCGGAAACAGCTCTTTGCGCCGATAGGGTTCAATCTCCCCTTCCCGACGCGTTTTCAGCAGCTTCAGAATCCAGGTGTACTGCTCCGGATTCGGGCGGACAAAAATCTCCACCTCTTCATTCATGCGGCGGGCAATCCTGTGGTCATCCGCATCGTTCAGGTCGTCCATCGGCGGGCGAATGTAGATATCCAGCCGGTGCGTTTTACTGTTGTATACCGGGAACAGCGGTACTACGCGGGCACGGCAAACCTTCATCAGGCGGCCGATGGCTGGCAGCGTTGCTTTATAGGTAGCAAAAAAGTCCACGAACTCGCTGTGCTCCGCGCCGTGATCCTGATCCGGCAGATAATATCCCCAGTAGCCCTGGCGCACCGAGCTGATAAACGGCTTAATGCCGTCGTTGCGTGCGTGCATGCGGCCGCCAAAACGGCGGCGCACCGTGTTCCAGACGTAGTCAAACAGCGCGTTGCCCTGATTATGAAACATTGCGGCCATTTTCTGGCCTTCCGACGCCATAAGCATCGCGGGAATATCCACCGCCCAGCCGTGCGGCACGAGGAAAATAACGTTCTCGCCGTTGGCCTTCAGGTCGTCGATGATTTCTTTTCCGTGCCAGTCGACGCGCTGCATCACCTTTTTCGGGTCGCGCAGGCCAAGCTCGGCCATCAATACCATCGCCTGCGGCGCGGTGGCGAACATCTCGTCAATAATGGCTTCACGCTCGGCTTCCACCAGCTCCGGGAAGCAATAAAACAGGTTGATCTGCGCCCGACGACGCGCGCTCTTACCCAGGCGTCCGGCCATTCGCCCAACTTTGCCCAACAAAGGATCGCGAACCGACGGCGGCAGCATAGCCAGTCCGGCAAAGGCTCCCACGCCCAGCCAGGCGCCCCAGTAGCGAGGGTGCCAAAAGGCCTTCTGAAATTCAGGGATGAATTCGCTCTGACTTCTTTTTGCTTTTTCCATGCAGGTTCTCAGTACAGCATCAAATCATTGATGATATGAATTTAGTCGTAGTTTAGCGGGGCAAGTGCTGGCAGACAAAAGAAAAAGCCGGCACCTGGGCACCGGCTTGACTTTTATGCGCGCTGGGCGAGATTAATCAAAGCGCAGCTGTGGAAGAACTTCGCGTACCTGAGCCAGGTAATCACGACGATCCGAACCGGTCAGCCCTTCCGTGCGCGGCAGCTTCGCCGTCAGCGGGTTAACGGCCTGCTGGTTGATCCACACTTCATAGTGCAGGTGCGGCCCGGTGGAACGCCCGGTGTTGCCGGAAAGCGCAATGCGGTCGCCGCGCTTAACTTTCTGACCCGGTTTCACCAGCAGCTTTTTCAGGTGCATATACCGCGTGGTATAGGTGCGACCGTGACGAACGGCAACGATATAACCCGCCGCGCCGCTGCGTTTAGCCATCACAACTTCACCATCGCCGACGGACAGCACCGGCGTGCCCTGCGGCATAGCGAAGTCCACGCCTTTATGCGGCGCAATACGCCCGGTCACCGGATTGAGGCGACGAGGGTTGAAGTTTGAGGAAATACGGAACTGTTTCACGGTTGGGAAACGCATGAAGCCTTTTGCCAGGCCGGAGCCGCTGCGATCGTAGAACTTACCGTCTTCGGCGCGAATGGCGTAATAGTCTTTGCCGCTGCTGCGCAGGCGCACGCCGACCAGCTGGCTTTGCTCGCGCTTGCCGTCCAGCATTTCGCGGGACATCAGCACGGAGAACTCATCGCCTTTTTTCAGCTTGCGGAAGTCCATCTGCCACTGCATGGCTTTGATAACCGAACTAATTTCAGCGCTGGTGAGGCCGGCATCCTTCGCACTGCTGACGAAGCTGCCGCCCACGGTGCCTTTCAGCACGTTGTTCACCCAGTCGCCCTGCTGCATTTCGCTGCTGAGCTTGAAGGTGGTGCCGGAGCGGTCGTAGGTGCGGGTTTCGCGGCGGGACATCTCCCACGTCAGGCGCTGAAGCTCGCCATCTGCGGTCAGGGTCCAGGAAATCTGCTGGCCGATTTTCAGGTTGCGCAGGTCTTTGTCCACGGCCGCAAGCTGGCTAATATCGCCCATCTCGATGCCGTACTGATTCAGAATGCTGCTGAGCGTATCGCCAGTGGAAACAACGTATTCATGAACGCCAGCTTCACCGGCGGTTTTATCGTCCAGCTCGTCCTGCGGAATAGCATCATCGCCTTCATCAAGCGTCGGCTGATCGATGGGTTCACTGGCTTCCGGGAGCAAAGAACGAATCTCGCTTTTTTCAAGCTCGATGGTTTTAATGACGGGGCTGGCTTCGGGATGATAGACATACGGTCGCCAGACGGCGACCGCTAAAGTAAGAACTGTCAGGGACCCCAGCATAACGCGATGGGGTCGGGACAAATTGTCAAATGCCAGGGCGACAGAGCGGGCTATCTGTTGCACGTATTCACTTCCTCGTTAATCTCCTTTCAGGCAGCTCGCATACTGGTTCGCAAGCCCGGACAAAAACTGCATATAGCTGTCTTTACCGGGCGCAATACCCATGCCCAGAGGATCTAAAGTACCGGAGCGTACGCTAGTCCCGCGGGCGACGGCGTTGATTACCGCTGGCCTGAACTGTGGCTCAGCAAAAACGCAGACCGCTTTATGCTCAACCAACTGTGTTCTGATTTCATGTAAACGCTGCGCACCAGGCTGGATTTCAGGGTTAACGGTAAAATGGCCAAGCGGCGTCAGTCCGTAGTGTTTCTCAAAGTAGCCATAGGCATCATGAAAAACGAAATACCCTTTTCCTTTAAGCGGTGCGAGCACGGTACCAACCTGCCTGTCGGTGCTGGATAATTCTGACTCGAAATTCTGCAGGTTAGCGTCAAGTTTGGCTTTCTTTTCGGGCATAAGTTCCACTAATTTATCGTGGATTGCAACCGCCGACAGGCGCGCTATCTCTGGCCCCAGCCAGATATGCATATTGTATTCACCGTGATGGTGATCTCCATCACCATTTTCTGCGCCGTGGTCGTGGCCTTCATGCCCGTGATCGTCATCATCACTGCCTTTCATCAGCAGCGGTTTCACAGCGTCAAGCGCCGAGAGTGTCAGTTGTTTTTGCTCAGGTAATTGACTGACGGACTTCTGCATGAAGGCTTCCATCTCCGGCCCAACCCACACAACTAAGTCCGCGCCCTGTAAGCGTTTTACATCGGACGGACGAAGTGAATAATCATGCTCGGATGCCCCATCGGGAAGCAATATTTCTGTGGTTGTCACCCCGTCGGCAATGGCGGCGGCAATAAACCCAAGCGGCTTAATGGAGGCGACGACGGCCGCCTGTGAAGGCGCGGCCCCGGCAGCCCAAAGAGCGGCGGAAAAACCAGCGAAAAGAAGTGTGTTTTTATGTAACATAATGCGACTTATCATCGTTGCGAATCAGAGAAGTGTGATATTATAACATCCGCTAACTTCTGCAACCCCTGAAATTGTCATGACAAATTTAGTCTCACTGGAAAATATATCCGTCTCGTTCGGCCAGCGCCGCGTGCTGTCTGATATTTCGCTTGGCCTTAAGCCCGGGCGCATTCTCACCCTGCTGGGCCCAAACGGCGCGGGTAAGTCTACGCTCGTACGCGTGGTGCTCGGGCTGGTAGCACCCGATGAAGGGGTTATCAAGCGGGACCGCGACCTGCGCATCGGCTATGTGCCGCAAAAGCTGCATCTGGACGCCACGCTGCCGCTGACGGTCAGCCGCTTCATGCGTCTGCGCCCCGGCGTAAAAAAGGCGGATATTCTGCCCGCGCTCAAGCGTGTACAGGCAGCGCATCTGATTAATGCCCCAATGCAAAAGCTCTCCGGCGGCGAAAACCAGCGCGTGCTGCTGGCGCGGGCGCTGCTCAACAATCCGCAGCTGCTGGTGCTCGATGAGCCTACTCAGGGCGTCGACGTCAACGGCCAGCTGGCGCTTTACAACCTCATTGACCAGCTGCGCCACGAGTTGGACTGCGCGGTGCTGATGGTGTCCCACGACCTGCATCTGGTGATGGCAAAAACCGACGATGTGCTGTGCCTGAATCACCACATCTGCTGCTCCGGCACGCCGGAAGTCGTCTCCATGCACCCGGAATTTATCTCCATGTTCGGCCAGCGCGGCGCGGAACAGCTGGGGATTTATCGCCACAACCATAACCACCGGCACGATCTTACCGGACGCATCGTTCTGCGCAGAGGGAATGGCCAGTCATGATTGAATTATTATTGCCCGGCTGGCTCGCCGGAATTTTGCTGGCCTGCGCGGCGGGCCCGCTGGGTTCGTTCGTCGTCTGGCGTCGAATGTCCTATTTCGGCGATACGCTGGCCCACGCTTCGCTGCTGGGCGTGGCTTTCGGCCTGCTGCTGAACGTGAACCCGTTTTATGCGGTTATTGCCGTCACGCTGCTGCTGGCTATTGGCCTGGTATGGCTGGAAAAACGTCCTCATCTGGCTATTGATACGCTGCTCGGCATTATGGCGCATAGCGCGCTGTCGCTGGGCCTGGTGGTCGTCAGCCTGATGTCCAACGTGCGCGTAGATTTGATGGCCTATCTGTTTGGCGATCTGCTTTCCGTGACTATGCCGGATATTATCTCCATCGCGCTCGGCGTTGCCGTTGTGCTTGGCGTGCTGCTGTGGCAGTGGCGAAACCTGCTGTCGATGACCATCAGCCAGGATCTTGCCCACGTCGACGGCGTCAACATTCAGCGCACCAAAATGCTGCTGATGCTGGTGACGGCGCTGACCATCGGCGTGGCCATGAAATTTGTCGGCGCGCTAATCATCACTTCCCTGCTGATTATCCCGGCGGCAACCGCCCGCAGGTTTGCCCGCACGCCGGAGCAAATGGCAGGAGTCGCGGTAGCCGTGGGAATACTGGCGGTAACCGGCGGGCTGACTTTCTCAGCCTTTTACGATACCCCGGCGGGCCCGTCGGTGGTGTTGACCGCTGCGGTACTGTTTATTTTGAGCATGACGAAGAAACAGGCGGCGTAAAAAAAGGCGCTTCGGCGCCTTTTTCTTTTTCTGAATAGCCTACGGCATTGCCGGTGGCACGATACCAAAGTGCGTCCAGGCCCGCGGCGTGGCGATGCGCCCGCGCGGCGTACGCTGTAAGAAACCCTGCTGTATCAGGAAGGGCTCGAGCACGTCTTCAATGGTTTCACGCTCTTCACCGATGGCCGCCGCCAGGTTATCCAGCCCGACCGGACCGCCCATAAATTTGTCGATCACCGCCAGCAGCAGCTTGCGGTCCATATAGTCGAAGCCTTCGGTGTCGACGTTGAGCATATCGAGCGCCTGCGAAGCGATGTCCGCACTGATCGTACCGTCGTGGCGCACTTCCGCAAAATCCCTCACCCGGCGCAGTAAACGGTTGGCGATACGCGGCGTGCCGCGCGCGCGTTTTGCGACTTCGAACGCGCCCTCTTCGCTCATTTCCAGCCCCAGCACGCTCGCGCTGCGGCCTACGATGTGCTGCAAATCCGCCACCTGGTAAAATTCCAGGCGCTGCACGATGCCAAAGCGATCGCGTAAGGGAGACGTCAACGAGCCTGCGCGAGTGGTTGCGCCAATCAGGGTAAACGGAGGCAGATCGATTTTGATGGAGCGCGCCGCCGGGCCTTCGCCAATCATGATATCCAGCTGATAATCTTCCATCGCCGGATAGAGCACTTCTTCGACCACCGGCGAAAGACGGTGAATTTCATCGATGAACAGCACGTCGTGAGGCTCGAGGTTGGTCAGCATCGCCGCCAGATCGCCAGCCTTTTCCAGCACCGGGCCCGAAGTGGTGCGAAGGTTAACGCCCATTTCGTTTGCGACGATATTCGCCAGCGTGGTTTTACCCAGCCCCGGCGGGCCAAAGATCAGCAGATGATCGAGCGCATCCCCGCGCAGCTTTGCCGCCTGGATGAAGATTTCCATCTGCGAGCGCACCTGCGGCTGGCCGACGTAATCCGCCAGAAAACGCGGGCGGATAGCCCGATCGATCAACTCATCCGGGGTGATGGTGTCCGGCGATACCAGACGGTCTGCTTCAATCATCCTTCAACTACCTCAGATGCTTCAGAGTGCGGCGCGAAGCGCTTCGCGGATCAGGGTTTCGCTATCAGCACCGGCGCGACCCACTTTGCTCACCATACGGCTGGCTTCCTGTGGTTTATAGCCCAGGGAAACCAGGGCGGCAACTGCTTCCTGTTCGGCGTCGTCCGCCGCGCCGTTGTCAGGCGAGGTCAGCACCAGATCAGCCGCTGGTGTAAAGAGGTCGCCGTGCATGCCTTTGAAGCGGTCTTTCATTTCGACTATCAGACGTTCGGCCGTTTTCTTACCTACGCCCGGCAATTTCACCAGCGAGCCAATTTCTTCGCGCTCGACGGCGTTCACAAACTGCTGGGCAGACATGCCGGAGAGGATAGCCAGCGCAAGCTTAGGCCCGACGCCGTTCACTTTAATGAGCTCGCGGAACAGCGTGCGTTCCTGCTTATTATTGAAGCCGTAGAGCAGCTGCGCATCTTCGCGCACCACAAACTGCGTGAAGACCACCGCTTCGTTACCGGTTTCCGGCAGCTCGTAGAAGCAGGTCATCGGCATATGGACTTCATATCCTACGCCACCGACTTCCAGCAATACTAAAGGCGGCTGTTTTTCAAGGATGGTGCCTCTGAGTCGACCAATCACGATATGCTCCTGCGCTTGTGCAAAATTTTGTGGCCTATCATATAAAAAAGGCTGGATACATATCCAGCCTTATATTTATTTCAGCGGGCGGCAATAAAATGCTTAATCCAGAATTAACTGCAAAATCAATTTATTGATTTTCGGCCGCTAACAACAAAGAAGGAAAAACCACGTTTTTTCCTTCTTTGTTATCAAACTAAGGCTGGATACCTATCCAGCCTTATCTTCCTGACCTGCCCGGCTTATTTCAATCTTCCCCGCGCCAGGTTGAGCCTGGTTTCGCTCATCTGCATCGAGTTCTGCGTGACGTGGCAGTGCGTGATGGCGATGGCCAGCGCATCCGCCGCATCCGCCTGCGGATTAGCCGAGAGCTTCAGCAGCGTGCGCACCATGTGCTGCACCTGGCTTTTCTCGGCGCTGCCGATGCCGACGACCGTTTGCTTCACCTGACGAGCCGCATACTCAAACACCGGCAGATCGTGGTTAACCGCAGCGACAATAGCCGCGCCGCGCGCCTGGCCAAGCTTGAGGGCAGAATCGGCGTTCTTCGCCATAAAGACGGATTCGATAGCGAAATATTCCGGCTGGAACTGGGTAATGATTTCGCTCACCCCCGCGTAGATCAGCTTCAGACGCGAGGGTAAGTCGGTAACCTGAGTACGAATACAGCCGCTGCCCAGGTAGGTCAGCTGCCGTCCGGTCTGGCGAATAACGCCGTAGCCGGTGACGCGCGATCCTGGGTCAATGCCGAGAATGATCGCCATCACGCGTCTCCGGTAAACAGGTCTGCAATTGCAGGCAACGCCATTACAGGGTGGCCGCCACCTCGTCGGAGATATCACCGTTGTGGTAAACCTCCTGCACGTCGTCACAGTCTTCCAGCATGTCGATCAAGCGCATCAGTTTAGGCGCGGTTTCCGCGTCCATGTCCGCTTTGGTAGACGGGATCATAGAAACTTCAGCTTCGTCAGCCTTCAGACCTGCGGCTTCCAGCGCGTCACGCACGGCGCCCATATCTTCCCAGGCGGTGAAGACGTCGATTGCGCCGTCGTCATAGGCCACGACGTCATCGGCACCCGCTTCCAGAGCGGCTTCCATAACGGTGTCTTCATCCTGGCCTGGAGCATAGGAGATAACCCCTTTTTTGGTGAACAGGTAAGCGACGGAACCGTCGGTACCCAGGTTGCCACCGCATTTATTGAACGCATGGCGAACTTCGGCCACCGTACGGTTACGGTTGTCGCTCAGGCATTCCACCATCACGGCTGAGCCGCCAGGACCGTAGCCTTCATAAATGATGGTTTCCATGTTCGCGTCTTCGTCACCGCCCACGCCGCGCGCAATGGCACGGTTTAAGGTGTCGCGCGTCATGTTGTTGGATAACGCTTTATCAATCGCTGCGCGCAGACGCGGGTTAGACCCGGCATCGCCGCCGCCCAGACGGGCAGCCGTTACCAGCTCACGGATAATTTTGGTGAAAATCTTCCCGCGCTTGGCATCCTGTGCCGCTTTGCGGTGCTTCGTGTTGGCCCACTTACTATGACCTGCCATAACAATCTCCAAAAGCGCCTGTTTCAGGCGGCATCAATAACAAACTCTTCAATCGCCTGCCGGTTGCTCCATGACTTGGTCATGGCCGCCGCCGCTTTGGCGTCAACCCATTCCCAGGCCAGATGTTCCGTAATGGTAATCTGGCGCTCATGAGGCAGCGCAAGGCAGAACCAGGATTCGGTATTACGCATGATTCCCGGCGCATAGCGATGACGTAAATGTGTAAAAATCTCGAACTCCACACAACGCTGACAGTCGATCAGGGCCAGCTGCTCGTGAGCAACGTCAATGGCGACCTCTTCCTTTACTTCGCGAAGTGCGGCATGCCGCGCGCTTTCCCCTTCTTCAAGGCTGCCGGTGACCGACTGCCAGAACTCAGGATCGTCGCGCCGCTGTAGCATCAGCACCCGCCCGGTATCCTGCGCGAAAATCACTACCAGTACCGAGACGGGACGCTTAAAGGCCATCTTATTCTTTCTCAGCCTTTTTAATCACCGCCACGCCCAGCTCGGCCAGCGCCTGCGGGTTGGCGAAGCTTGGGGCTTCGGTCATCAGACAGGCTGCCGCGGTAGTTTTCGGGAACGCGATAACATCACGGATGTTGTCGGTGCCGGTCAGCAGCATGGTCAGACGGTCCAGACCAAACGCCAGGCCCGCGTGCGGAGGCGTACCGTATTTCAGCGCGTCCAGCAGGAAGCCAAACTTCTCGCGCTGGTCTTCTTCATTAATACCGAGGATACCGAACACGGTTTGCTGCATCTGGCCGTTGTGGATACGCACGGAACCGCCTCCCACTTCGTAACCGTTGATAACCATATCGTAGGCGTTAGCCACCGCGGATTCCGGGTCAGCGGCCAGCTGTTCAGGCGACATATCCTTCGGCGCGGTGAACGGGTGGTGCATCGCGGTCAGGCCGCCTTCGCCGTCGTCTTCAAACATCGGGAAGTCGATAACCCACAGCGGCGCCCAGGCGCTTTCGTCGGTGATCTTCAGGTCTTTACCAATCTTCAGACGCAGCGCGCCGAGCGCGTCAGCAACGACTTTCTTGCTGGCCGCGCCGAAGAAGATCATGTCGCCATCCTGCGCGCCGGTGCGGGCCAGGATACTTTCGACAATCTCCGCGTTCAGGAACTTAGCCACCGGGCTGGTAATGCCTTCAAGACCGGCAGCACGGTCGTTGACCTTGATATAGGCCAGCCCTTTGGCGCCGTAAATTTCAATGAACTTGCCGTAGTCGTCAATCTGTTTACGGCTGATCTGTGCGCCACCCGGCACGCGCAGTGCGGCAACGCGGCCTTTAGCGTCGTTTGCCGGGCCGGAGAAGACTTTAAACTCAATGTCTTTAACCAGATCCGCAACGTCCACCAGCTCCATCGGGTTACGCAGGTCTGGTTTGTCAGAACCGTAACGGCGCTCGGCTTCCGCGAAGGTCATCACCGGGAAGTCGCCCAGATCAACGTTTTTCACGTCGATCCACAGTTTACGAACCAGCTCTTCCATGACCTCACGCACCTGCGGAGCCGTCATAAAGGAGGTTTCGACGTCGATCTGGGTAAATTCTGGCTGACGGTCAGCGCGCAGGTCTTCATCGCGGAAGCACTTCACAATCTGATAGTAGCGGTCGAAGCCGGACATCATCAGCAGCTGTTTGAACAGCTGTGGGGACTGCGGCAGCGCGTAGAATTTGCCTTTATGCACGCGGGAAGGCACCAGGTAGTCACGCGCGCCTTCTGGCGTGGCCTTAGTCAGCATCGGCGTTTCAATATCCAGGAAGCCGTGATCGTCCATGAAACGACGCACGAAGCTGGTGATTTTCGCGCGGGTTTTCAGGCGATTGGCCATTTCCGGACGACGCAGGTCCAGGTAGCGGAATTTCAGACGCGCTTCTTCGGTGTTGACGTGGTTTGAGTCAAGCGGCAGAGATTCGGAACGGTTGATGATGGTCAAATCGGTGGCGAAGACTTCTACCGCGCCGGTGGCCATATCTTTGTTGATGTTTTTCTCATCGCGCGGACGCACGGTACCGGTGATTTGAATGCAAAACTCATTACGCAGTTCGGAGGCGAGCTGGAACGCGTCCTGACGGTCCGGGTCGAAAAACACCTGCACGATGCCTTCGCGATCGCGCATATCGATAAAGATAAGGCTACCGAGGTCACGACGACGATTAACCCAACCACACAGTGTTACTTGTTGTCCCACATGGGATGGATTGAGCTGCCCGCAATATACTGTACGCATGAGATATCCCTTAAATTAGCCGCGCACGGGTTTTACCTGCCCTGCAGGCGCCACGGTGGCCGCTATTTGGTAATCGATACTGGATGAAAAAAGGGGGCTATTATACTGGAAATTATGCCCGGCGATAAGCCCGATACGACTGACTGACGCGTTTCAAAGCGCCTTGTTTCGCGAATGCTCACAAAAATTAACAAAAATAGTCAACTGCGCAACCTCTATTCCGTCGTAAGGTATTGCCGCACATCCCATTTTGAACCGGAGTTACCGTATGTCTGCCACAAACCGCTTAGAACTGAACCCTTCCCGCACCGCGCTGGTGATTATTGATTTGCAGGAAGGGATCCTGCCGTTTGCCGGTGGCCCGCACGCCGCTCAGGATGTCGTTGCACGCTCCGCAAAGCTTGCGGAGAAATTTCGCGCCAACGGCTCGCCGGTAGTGCTGGTTCGCGTGGGCTGGTCAAAAGACTATGGTGAAGCGCTAAAGCAGCCCGTTGACGCTCAGGCCGCTCCTCACGCGCTGCCGGATAACTGGTGGACTTACCCTGCGACGCTGGGCAAGAAAGACAGCGATTTAGAAGTCACCAAACGCCAGTGGGGCGCGTTCTACGGCACGGATCTTGAGCTACAGCTGCGCCGCCGCGGTATCGACACTATCGTGCTCTGCGGGATCTCAACCAATATCGGCGTTGAATCCACCGCCCGCAACGCGTGGGAACTGGGCTTTGCGCTGGTTATCGCCGAAGACGCATGCAGCGCCGCCAGCAGCGAACAGCACCAGGGCAGCATGACGAATATCTTCCCGCGTATCGCTCGCGTACGCAGCGCCGACGAAATTATCGCTGCGTTATGATTTATTTAGGTCTTCCACAGTGGTCGCATCCTAAATGGGTGCGCCTGGGCATCGCTTCTCTTGAAGACTACGCCCGCCATTTTAACTGCGTGGAAGGCAATACCACGCTGTACGCTCTGCCAAAAGCAGAAAGCGTGCAGCGCTGGCGCGAAATGACCAGCGATGAGTTCCGTTTCTGCTTTAAATTTCCGGCCACCATTTCGCATCAGGCGGCGCTGCGCCAGTGCGGCGATCTTACCGCCGAGTTTTTAGATCGTATGTCGCCGCTGGCCAACCGTATCGGCCAGTACTGGCTCCAGCTTCCCGCCGCGTTCGGGCCTGAAAACCTCCCTGCACTGTGGAATTTCTTAGATTCGCTGCCGAAGGCGTTCACCTACGGCGTAGAAGTCCGCCATCCATCCTTTTTCGATAAAGGCGCGGACGAGCAGGCGCTGAATCGGGGTCTGCATGAGCGAGGTGTGAACCGCGCAATCCTCGACAGCCGTCCGGTGCATAGCGCAAAGCCGCACAGCGAGGCCATTCGCGAAGCGCAGAGGAAGAAGCCTAAACTCCCCGTTCACGCGCTGGTCACGGCCCATAATCCGCTGGTACGCTTTATCGGCAGCGACGACATGCAGCAGAACAAAGCGCTGTTTGACGTCTGGCTGAAAACTCTGCCGAAGTGGACGGAAAAAGCCACGCCCTATCTGTTTCTGCATACCCCGGACATTGGCCAGGTTCCAGAACTGGTCCACGCCCTGTGGCCCGATTTGCAGCATCTGTTCCCCGTTCTCGGCGACGAGCCCGCCATTCCGCAGCAAAACTCTCTCTTTTAGGAATAGCGACACGGCGCAGGTTGCGCTGCTATCATAGAGGCCATGCTGTAGTTCAATAGGAAGTAAGTATGGTAAGCGCGCTTTATGCCGTGCTGGGTGCATTGCTCCTGATTAAGTTTTCTTTTGATGTTGTTCGTATGCGTTTGCAGTACCGCGTCTCCTACGGCGACGGTGGTTTTAGCGAACTTCAAAGCGCGATTCGTATACACGGCAACGCGGTGGAATATATTCCCATCGCCATCCTGCTGTTATTGCTGATGGAAATGAACGGGGCCGAAACCTGGATGGTTCACGTCTGCGGTATTCTGCTGATAGCGGGCCGCCTGATGCACTATTATGGTTTCCATCATCGTTTAATCCGCTGGCGTCGCTCCGGCATGAGCGCCACCTGGTGTTCACTGCTGCTCATGGTGCTGGCAAATCTTTGGTATATGCCGTGGGAGTTGGTTTTCTCGCTGCATTAACGCAGAATACGCGTCTTTCGAATTTCCCGGATTTAACGTTATGTCTGACCGCGATATGCTGTTTTCCGCCCCCATCGCCCAGCTGGGCGACTGGACCTTTGATGAACGCGTGGCTGAAGTCTTCCCCGATATGATCCAGCGATCGGTGCCGGGCTACTCCAATATCATTTCGATGATTGGCATGCTGGCCGAGCGTTTCGTCATGCCGGATAGCCAGGTCTATGACCTGGGCTGCTCGCTGGGTGCGGCAACGCTGTCGGTACGTCGTAACATTCATCACGACAATTGCAAAATCATCGCGGTCGATAACTCCCCGGCGATGGTTGAACGCTGCCGCCGCCACCTTAACGCCTTCAAAGCCCAGACGCCGGTTGACGTCATCGAAGGCGATATTCGCGATATCGTTATCGAAAATGCCTCGATGGTGGTGCTGAACTTCACGCTGCAATTCCTCGAGCCCGACGACCGCCAGCTGCTGCTGGAAAAAATCTACCGGGGCTTAAACCCGGGCGGCGCGCTGGTGCTTTCCGAGAAATTCAGCTTCGAAGACGCCGAAGTCGGCGAGCTGCTGTTTAACATGCACCACGACTTTAAGCGGGCCAACGGCTACAGCGAGCTGGAAATCAGCCAGAAGCGCAGCATGCTGGAAAACGTGATGCTCACCGACTCCGTCGAAACCCATAAAAAACGCCTGAAACAAGCCGGTTTTGACCACGCGGAGCTGTGGTTCCAGTGCTTCAACTTTGGCTCTTTAGTGGCACTCAAATCAGGAGCTCCGGCATGATCGACTTTGGCAATTTTTATCAGCTTATCGCTAAAAGCCCGCTGGCCCCGTGGCTGGAAACCCTGCCCGCGCAAATCGCCACCTGGCAGCGTGAAAACCTCCACGGCCAGTTTAAGCACTGGTATAACACCGTTGAATATCTGCCGGAAATGAAGCCGCACCGCCTCGACCTGCTGCACAGCGTCACGGCGGAATCACTGGCTCCGCTAAGCGAAGGCCAGCGGCTGGGCATTGAAAAACTGCTGCGTAATCTTATGCCGTGGCGCAAAGGGCCTTACTCTCTTTACGGCGTGGATATCGATACCGAGTGGCGTTCAGATCTGAAGTGGGACCGCGTGCTGCCCCATATTTCTCCGCTGGCGGGCCGCACTATACTCGACGTCGGCTGCGGCAGCGGCTATCACCTGTGGCGCATGATTGGTGCGGGAGCGCATCTGGCGGTGGGCATCGACCCGATGCAGCTGTTCGTCTGCCAGTTCGAAGCCGTACGCAAACTGCTCGGCGGCGACCAGCGCGCCCACGTGCTGCCGCTGGGCATTGAGCAGCTTCCCGAGCTGAACATCTTTGATACCGTCTTCTCAATGGGCGTGCTTTATCACCGCCGCTCGCCGCTCGATCACCTCTACCAGCTTAAAAGTCAGCTGGCGAAAGACGGCGAACTGGTGCTGGAAACGCTGGTGGTGGAAGGCGATGAAAACACCGTGCTGGTGCCCGGCGAGCGCTACGCGCAGATGCGCAACGTCTATTACATTCCGTCCGCTCTGGCGCTGAAAAACTGGCTGGAAAAATGCGGTTTCGTCGACGTGAAGATTGTCGATCACTGCTATACCACAAGCGAAGAGCAGCGCCGTACCAGCTGGCTGACTACCGAATCGCTGGCCGACTTCCTCGATCCGAACGACAGCAATAAAACCCTTGAAGGCTACCCTGCGCCGCTCCGTGCGGTGCTGGTGGCCCGCAAGCCTTAGCCCGTATGTTCCCCGCTAATCATCTGAATCAGAAATAAAAAAAGCCCCGGCAAAACACCGGGGCCTGGTACAAGCAAACATCATATTGGGCGACATGATGCGCGGTTAAAAACTTTGCCGTCTCAGGCTGCCGTTTTCGCGGCGGCCAGCACGGCCTTCATGGCTGCCACCACGTCACCATCCACGCAGTAGCGATTAAATTCATCCGCCTCGGCGTCGGCGCTCATCGACACGCCCGCTTTACGGTAGCGCATCACCGAGGGAACGCTCTGACCCGCCGAGCTGTGAACCTCGTCAATCCCGGCTTCAACAAACTTTTGCAGGTTGCCCAGGCGCACGCCAGCTCCGGCCATAATGATTGGAGCATGGGAGTGCTGTTTTAGTTCCCTAAGTAATGAAAGTCCCAGTTCGGCGTTCTGCTGCTGGCCCGAAGTCAGGATCCTCGCCACCCCCAATGTGGCCAGCTGCTCCAGCGCCTGCACCGGGTTATGGCACATATCGAACGCGCGGTGGAAAGTCACCGCCATGCCGCGGGCCGCGTCCATTACGCGCGCCATACGCGGCAGATCGATATGCCCGTCGGCGTCCAGCATGCCGATAACCAGCCCCGGATAGCCAAGTTCACGCACCAGGGCCACGTCCTCGAGCATGGTTTCGAACTCAAGGTCGCTGTAGCAAAAGTCGCCGCCGCGCGGACGGATTATCGGATGCACGGGAATCGAAACCAGCTGCCTCACTTTTTTCAGCACCCCGGCGGAAGGCGTAAGCCCACCTTCATTAGGTGCGGCACACAGTTCAATCCGGTCCGCTCCGGCCTGTTCCGCTGTCAGGGCACAGTCGATTCCATAACAGCAGATTTCCAGCTTAGCCATTGATTACTCCTTAAAAATTCTTTCGCTTAGCGGTTGTGTCATCGGGCCAGAATGATAACCTGAAACGACGCTCACAGAGGGGTAACTTATCATGGCATTCAATTTTGATGAATGGATAGACCGTCGTCACAGCGACAGCTCGAAGTGGAATAAATACGCCGAAGACGTGCTGCCAATGTGGGTGGCCGATATGGATTTCCGCTCGCCGCCGTGTATCCTGGAAGCGCTCCGGCAGCGGGTTGCGCACGGCGTCTTTGGCTACGGTGTCCGGCCCCAGGGTTTGATCGACGTGATAATCGAACGCATGGCCTCCCGCTATCAGTGGAAGATAGAGCCCGAATGGATTGTCTTTTTACCGGGCGTAGTCGCCGGGCTGAACCTTAGCGTGCGCGCGTTTACCGAAGCCGATGAAACCACCATTGCCCCCACGCCTGTCTATCCGCCCTTCAGAAAATCTTCTGCTTTTGCCCACCGTCCTCAGCTGAACGCCCCTTTAAGGCTGACTGAAGACCGCTGGCTGCTCGATTTGCCGTCCCTCGCCGCACAGATGACCGGTAAAGAAAAGCTGCTGATGCTGTGCAACCCGCAAAACCCAGGCGGAACGGTTTACCGACGCGATGAGCTGGAGCAACAGCTGGCGTTTGCCCAGCGGCACGACCTGATTGTCTGCTCGGACGAGATCCACTGCGACCTGCTGCTTGAGCCGGGCGTGAGGCATATCCCGTTCGCCACGCTGAGTGAAGATGCGCAGCAGCGTTCCATCACGCTTATCTCGCCCTCCAAAACCTTTAATATAGCCGGGCTCGGCGCCTCACTGGCCATTATCCCCGACCCGGAGCTGCGCAAAAAATTCAACCGCACGCGCGACGGCATCGTGCCGAGCGTAGACGTGCTGGCGCTAACCGCGGCGCAGGCCGCCTGGCAAGACGGGGAACCCTGGCTACAGGAGCTGCTGGTCTATTTGCGCGGCAATCGCGACAGGCTAACCTGCGCGGTCAACAATATTGCCGGGCTGAAAATGGCCGCCCCGGAAGCAACCTATCTGGGCTGGGTGGACGCCAGCGGGCTGTCGGTTGAAAACCCAACGCTGTTCTTCCAGAAGGCCGGGCTGGGCTTCTCACCGGGCGCCGATTTTGGCGAGGCCCAATTCGTGCGCATCAACTTCGGCTGCACGTCGGCAACGCTTGAGGAAGCCATCGAAAGGATGGAAAAAGCCTGCGCGAAAAGCAGGCTCTGAAGGTTAAACAGCGTTTTAAGCCTGCTCGCTGGCCACGATGTCTTCAATACTCCACGGATGGAATTTGAGCGTCACTTTGCCGTCGGTCACCGCCAGCGTCGGGTTGGGCAGTCTTTCATGTTCCCCTTTCGGCGAGCTGGTTTTCACCGAAATCCCCGTCTGACGCAGGCCCGCATCAGAAAGCAGTTCCAGCGCGCGTGAATTCAGCGTCTGCGGGTCGCCCGGCAGCACTATTTCGATGTGCTCCCAACCTTCGTGCGGATAGCGTTTCTCGCCCGGCCACGGCAGCTCCACAATGGTAAACTGCCAGTGTGCCACGCAAACCGGCTCGTCCAGGCGGAACAGGCAGATTGGCCGATGGTTAATGATATTTTCGGACAGCAGCGTGCCACACTTTTCCAGCCCGGCACGCCAGCGCTCGGCGGTTGCGTTTTGGTGGCAGCGCAAAGAAATGTGATCGGCGTCGAGCGTCGCGATCGCCAAATCCAGGCGCGTGGCAAGTTCTGTTAACGCTTGTGTAAAACGCGGGAGGTCGGCTGAAATATCATTCAGCTCGGCAATTGTCTGCCAGTTAGCCATGGCGTCATCCTCTAAGGTCACGAAGGGGGCTAATCTACCTTTTTAACCGGCGTTGACCAACTCCCCTTCCCCGCCTCGCTTACTGAATGGTTATTCACTATACCGTTGAGTTTGGTTCAGGGCGCGCAGGACAAGGCTTTTGCTGACGACGGCGGCTAAATACAGTTATACTTACGCCCTTATTTTATCCCCCACGATACGGCTGGTGTCACGACACATCGGCCTTTAGCAAAATGTAAGGTATCCAGGTGAATATTCAGGCTCTTCTTTCAGATAAAGTCAGTCAGGCACTGATTGCCGCAGGCGCTCCTGCGGATTGCGAACCGCAGGTTCGTCAGTCAGCCAAAGTCCAGTTCGGCGACTATCAGGCCAATGGCGTGATGTCCGTTGCGAAATCACTGGGCAAGCCGCCACGACAAGTCGCTGAGGCCGTCATCGCTAACCTGGATTTGACCGGAATCGCCAGCAAAGTTGAAATTGCTGGCCCCGGCTTTATCAATATCTTCCTTGAGCCTGCCTTCCTTGCCAAAAACGTGGATGCAGCGGTTGCTTCCGACCGCGCTGGCGTGAACATCGTCGCGCCGCAGACTATCGTCGTTGACTACTCCGCGCCAAACGTGGCCAAAGAAATGCACGTCGGCCACATCCGTTCCACCATCATCGGTGACGCGGCGGTGCGCACCCTGGAGTTCCTCGGCCATAAAGTTATCCGCGCCAACCACGTGGGCGACTGGGGCACGCAGTTCGGCATGCTCATCGCGTATCTCGAAAAGCAGCAGCAGGAAAACGCGGGCGAAATGGCGCTGGCCGACCTGGAAGAATTCTACCGCGCCGCCAAAAAACACTACGACGAAGACGAAGCCTTTGCGGAACGCGCGCGCGGCTACGTGGTTAAGCTACAGGGCGGCGACGAGTACTGCCGTGAAATGTGGCGCAAGCTGGTCGACATCACCATGACCCAGAACCAGCTAACCTACCAGCGCCTGAACGTGACGCTGACCCGCGACGACGTGATGGGTGAAAGCCTCTACAATCCAATGCTGCCGGGCATCGTGGCAGACCTGAAGGCCAAAGGCCTGGCGGTGGAAAGCGAAGGCGCAACCGTCGTCTTCCTGGATGAGTTCAAAAACAAAGACGGCGATCCGATGGGCGTGATCGTCCAGAAGAAGGATGGTGGCTATCTGTACACCACCACCGACATCGCCTGCGCGAAATACCGCTATGAAAACCTGCATGCCGACCGCGTGCTGTACTTCATCGACTCCCGCCAGCACCAGCACCTGATGCAGGCGTGGACCATCGTGCGCAAGGCCGGCTACGTGCCTGAGTCCGTCACGCTGGAACACCAGATGTTCGGCATGATGCTGGGCAAAGACGGCAAGCCGTTCAAAACTCGCTCCGGCGGTACGGTTAAGCTGACCGACCTGCTGGACGAAGCCATGGAACGCGCCCGCGCGCTGGTTGCCGAGAAAAACCCGGATATGCCAGCGGACGAGCTGGAAGCCCTGGCTAACGCCGTCGGCATCGGCGCGGTGAAATACGCCGACCTGTCAAAAAGCCGCACCACGGACTACATCTTCGACTGGGACAATATGCTGGCCTTCGAAGGCAATACCGCGCCGTACATGCAGTATGCCTACACCCGCGTGCTCTCCGTGTTCCGCAAGGCCGACATCGACGAAGCCGAGCTGCTGAAGTCGCCGGTGGTGATTACCGAAGATCGCGAAGCCCAGCTGGCCGCCCGCCTGCTGCAGTTCGAAGAAACGCTGAACGTGGTCGCCCGCGACGGCACGCCGCACGTCATGTGTACCTACCTGTACGATCTGGCAGGCCTGTTCTCCGGCTTCTATGAACACTGCCCAATTCTGAATGCGGCGAGCGAAGAAGCCCGCCACAGCCGCCTGAAGCTGGCCCTGCTGACCGCGAAAACGCTGAAGTTGGGCCTGAATACCCTGGGTATCGAAACCGTAGAACGCATGTAATTCACCTGGGGAGCGTCAGCTCCCCTTTTTTTACTTCCCCCCAATCACTCCCGTTACCTCCCCTCGATCCGATTGATATTTGCACCAATCCTGCCAGGTCAGCGGCCCAACTTTGTTCAGCATCAACTTAGCGTGAATTAAATTACCTCCTAAGAGGTAGTCTCGCCGGAAATCCTTATAATTTATGCGCCGTTAACCTGGCCACTAATAAAAAACTATCCATCCGCGTTGATTTTTCTTCTAAGGGATTTTCTATGAACAAATCAAACCGTTCCGGCCGGCGACGTTATGCCTGGCTCTGGCTGCTGCTGGCGGGGGTCGTGCTTGGCGCGGTCCTGCTCACCGGCGGTGCCACGGTAATGCACAAAACCAGCGACACCGAATTCTGCGTCTCCTGTCACTCCATGCAGCAGCCGCTGGCGGAGTATCAGGGCAGCGTTCACTTCCAGAACCCGAAAGGCATCCGCGCCGAGTGCGCAGACTGCCACGTGCCGCACCAGCCAATCGACTACCTGACCACCAAAGTGATGGCGTTGAAAGACGTCTGGGGCGAAATGACCGGCAAAATCGACACGCCGGAAAAATACGAATCCCACAAGCTGGCGATGGCCCAGAGCGTCTGGGAAACGCTGAAAAAGAACGACTCAGCCACCTGCCGTTCCTGCCACAGCTATGAGGCGATGGACGTGCTGGCCCAGCGTCCCGAGGCGCGCCACGAGCATCCGGTCGCCATCAAAAACGGCGAAACCTGTATCGACTGCCATAAGGGCGTTGCCCATATCCTGCCGGATATGAGCCAGCTCTCCGCGGCCGGTGCCAGCGAACTGTCCGCCGCGGCGGCAAAATCATCGGCCAGCGCAACGCAGCTTTGGTCGATTGCCACGCAGCCTTTCTGGCTCACCGCCGACAGCAAGCAGCCTAACGCGGGCAACCTGATGCCGGGCACCGAAGTGAGCGTCGTCAAGCGTGAAAACGGCATGATCCTGGCCCAGGTAAACGGCTGGCAGCAGGACGGCGTCAGCGAAGTGTTCTACGCCGCCGCGGGCAGACGCATCCTCAGCGTCCTGCTGGGCGAAGAAGCGCGTGCGCAGGTCAAACGTCTCGGCGACTACACCGACCCGGAAACCCATCTCGTCTGGCATCAAACCGCGCTACAGCTCTGGCTGCCCGCCAATCAGATGATTGATAGCCAGCAGAAGATCTGGGATTACGCCGCGTCAATGATGTCCGCTAACTGTACCGGCTGCCACGGCCTGACCGCCCTTGACCGCTTCAACGCCAACCAGTGGATCGGCGTGATTAAAGGCATGGCCCCGCGCACTTCCCTGAATCAGGAACAGCTGCGCGTGCTGACCCGCTACGTGCAACAGCACGCCAGCGATATGCCAGCTGAAAATCAGGCCGCCAGTAAGGAGACAAAATAATGAAAAATAACCGCGAAGCGATGCAAATCAGCCGCCGCCGGTTTCTGACCGGTGCCGCAGCCCTAGGCGGGGTGTCCTTGCTGGGTGGCCTCTGGCCACGTTCAGCGCTGGCCCAGGCCGTAAGCCAGGCGCTGCCGCAGTTTGTCGCGCTGCGTCAGGCCGAAAAAGGCATTCTGACCGGCGCCCACTGGGGCGCTTTCGAAGCCATTGTCCGCGATGGCAAAATGGTGGAAACCCACCCGGTGCAGGACGATCCCTTCCCGAATGAGCTGATCACCATGGCTCCGCACCAGGTTCACGCAGAGAACCGCATTAAGTATCCGATGGTGCGTAAAAGCTGGCTCGAAGGCGGCCCGCTGAACTGCCGTCCCGAACTGCGCGGCTGCGATGAGTGGGTGCGGGTCAGCTGGGATAAAGCGCTGACCCTGGTGAGCGACCAGATTAGCCGCCTGCAAAAAGAGCACGGCCCGCAGTCTATCTACGCGGGTTCTTACGGCTGGAAAAGCGTCGGCATGCTGCACAACAGCCGCACCCTGCTCCAGCGCCTGATGAACCTCTCCGGCGGCTTCCTGGGCTACGCGGGCGACTATTCTACCGGTGCCGCCCAGGTGATTATGTCCCACGTGGTCGGCTCGATGGAGGTTTACGAACAGCAAACGGCCTGGCCAAACGTGCTTGAGCACAGCGAGCTGGTGGTGCTGTGGGGCTGTAATCCGTCGGTGACCCTGAAAAACAGCTGGAACATCCCGGACCACGTAGGCCCGGCGGGCTTCGAGGCGCTGAAGAAAAAGGGCGTGCGGATTATCAGCATCGACCCGGTAAAAAGCGACAGCACCGAACACCTGAATGCGGAATGGCTGGCCCCGCATCCGTATACCGACAGCGCCATGCTGGTGGGGATTGCGCACACGCTGCTGGCGGAAAAACTCCATAATCCTGAGTTCGTAAAAACCTACACCGTGGGCTTCGACAAGTTCGCCGCCTACCTGCTCGGTGAACAGGACGGCGTAGTGAAAGACGCCAGCTGGGCCGCTGGCATCTGCGGCATCGAGGCGGAAACCCTCCGCCAGCTGGCGCGGGATATGGCTAAAAACCGCACCATGATCATGGGCGGCTGGGGCATTCAGCGCCAGCACCACGGCGAACAGCCCCACTGGCTGCTGGTCACCGTTTCGGCCATGCTCGGCCAGATTGGCCTGCCCGGCGGCGGCTTCGGCTTCAGCTATCACTACTCTTCAGGCGGCAGCCCAACCGCTCGCGGCGGCATTCTGGCGGGGATCTCCGCTGGCGAATCGCCGAAGAATAGCCCGACGCCGATTCCGGTGGCGCGCATCGCCGAATGCCTGGCAAACCCCGGCAAAACCATCGACTTCAACGGCGCAAAAGTCACCTACCCTGACGTGAAGATGGTTTACGTCGCCGGGGGCAACACCTTCCACCAGCATCAGGACACCAATGCGCTGATCAAAGCCTGGCGGCATCCGGAGACCATCGTGGTCAACGAGCCGTACTGGACGGCGACCGCGAAGTACGCCGACATCGTTTTCCCGGCCACCACCAGCTACGAGCGCAACGACCTGGAAATGGGCGGCGACTATTCCCAGCTCTACGTCTTCCCGATGCACCAGTGCGTGCCGCCGCAGCATGAATCGCGCAGCGACTTCGATATCTTCGCGGGCCTGGCGGCTAAGCTTGGCGTGCAGGACGCGTTCACCGAAGGCAAGGACGAAATCCAGTGGCTGAAAGGCATGTACGACGACATGAAGGCGCAGGCGCGCAACGCTCGCGTGGCCCTGCCGCCGTTCGACATGTTCTGGGCGTCGAATAACTACATTCGCTTCCCGGTGCCGGAGAGTAATAAACAGTGGGTGCGCTTCGCCGACTTCCGTGAGAACCCGCTGCTCAACCCGCTGGGCACGCCGTCCGGTAAGATTGAGATTTACTCAGAGGCGGTGGCTAAGATGGGCTACGCCGACTGTCCTGGACTGCCGGGCTGGCTGCCGCCGCACGAGTGGTATCAGGGGCCGGAGGCCGACAAATATCCGCTGTCGCTCAACACCGCGCACCCAATCAACCGCCTGCACTCGCAGCTGGACAACACTCCGCTGCGCAAAAAATATGCGGTGGCGGATCGCGAAGCCATCTGGGTTCACCCGCAGGATGCTAAAGCACGCGGCATCAGCGACGGCGAGCTGGTTCGCGCCTTCAACGATCGCGGCCAGATCCTCGTTGGCGCAGTCGTGACCGAGCGGGTCCGTCCGGGCGTGGTGCGCATCAGCGAAGGCGCCTGGTTCGACCCGGCGGACCCGCATCAGCCGGGTTCACTGTGTAAGAACGGCAACGTCAACTGCCTGACCTTCGACATCGGCTCCTCGAGCCTGGCGCAGGGTAACTGCGGGCAGATGGCGCAGCTGGATATTGAGAAGTATCAGGGCCCGGCGCTCGCTAACACCGCCCACGCGGTGCCGGCTGGCGCCTGACCCAACGCAAAGAGCCACCTTTCGGTGGCTCTTTTTACATGCCAGACAATCAGCAGTAGATACGCAGATACTCGCCGAGGCAAAGAATCGCCATCGCCTGGCCGTAAGGCATTGAGGTCAGCGGGATCTGGCGGTAGAAGTCCAGATTGCTGCCCATACCGGTGCCGAAAGAAACCTGCATCAGCTCGCCGTCCGGGGAGATATTCTTCACGATCCCCTGCATCGCCTTTTCGGCGATCTCCGCATATTCCTTATCGAGATAGCGCTTGCGAATCCCCTTGAGAATACCGTAGGCAAACCCGGCGGTGGCCGACGCCTCCAGGTAAGAATGCGGATCGTCGAGCAGCGTGTGCCACAGGCCGCTATCGTCCTGACACTTCGCCAGCGCGGCCACCTGGCTTTCCAGCACCTGCACCAGATAGCGGCGCACGGCGTTATTTTCCGGCAGATCAACCAGCTCGAGGAAGTCCGGGATAACGATGGTCAGCCAGCTGTTGCCGCGCGCCCAGCGGGCTTTAGCAAAGTTGTGGCAGCCTTCATAATTCCAGCCGTGGAACCACAAACCCGTTTCCCTGTCCATCAGGTTTTGCACATGTAACAGGAACTGATACGTCGCTTCTTCCACGTATTCCGGGCGATTAAGCAATTTGCCAATTTTCGCCAGCGGTAATACGGTCATCATCAAGGTGTCGTCCCACATTTGCTGATGATTTTCTTCCGCCAGCGTAATGTGCTGCATGCCGCCGTGCTCGGTGCGCGGCATCTCGTACATCGCCCATTCCGCCCAGCTTTCGAGCCACGGCAGATAAGACGGATCGCGGGTTTCTTCATAGCGGTACGCCAGCGTCAGGAACGGCGCCATCGTATTGACGTTCTTGGTGGTGGCCCCTTCCGCAAAGCGGTCGGCAAACCAGCCGTCGATAATCTCGCGCATCTTCCGATCGCCGGTCTGGCGATAGTACTGATACATGCCGTACAGCCCGACGCCGTGCGTCCACTCCCAGCCCGCCCAGCCTTTGGTGTCGATCACCCGGCCATCGTCGAGGCGCAGCAGGAACTGGCCGGTTTCATCTTGAATGGTAATCAGATTGTCCGTCACCTTGTGGATCAGGGCGTTCAGCTCCTCGCGGGCGATAAAGCGCTGCGGCTGTCGCAGTAAGGGGCTGTATTTGACGGGGTAAATAATCATTAGCTTAACCTCTGGGTAGCATTTGAATTCATGGCGGCGGCCTGCTTCAGCGTTGGCGCAGCGGGCTTGCTATGGTTGAGGTAACCGATATTGTTGTTACCCCACAGATTTTCATAGGGCATGCCCGCGAGCATCTCGACGGTTTCACGCGCCTGCGGAGTAATGTCTTCCGGCACGGCCCGGTTGGCAGCACGCATTTTTGCCGTCTCTTCGCGCAGTACGCTATGGGTTTGCAGATTGAGCTTAAAGCGCAGAGAAATCAGGAAGCCGCAGGCCAGCACGCCGACGGTGCCGAAGCTGAGGATCGTCAGAATGGTATGGCTGACCGCAGGCGGCTGCGTGGCCTGGCCGGAAACGAAGCCGGACAGCTGCATCACGATCCCCACCAGCATGACGGCCCCCGCCTGCGAGGCTTTGCGCGTCAGGGTCATAATGCCCGCAAAGATCCCTTCCCGGCGCTGGCCGGTAATCACTTCGTCCACGTCGGCGATGTAGGTGTAGGTATTCCACGGCACGTAGTTGATGCCGCCGCGTCCCAGACCGGCAATAGCCGAAACCAGCATCAGCAGTGAGAACACGTCGCTTAACCCGGCGTACCACAGCACGGCGTAGGAGACAGAGCTCAGGCCAAACAGCACCACCACCATGCGGTAAGAAGGCGCCGGGCCAAACTTAATGCACAGCGGGATCATGCCGATCACCGCGATAAACTGCATGATCGCCATCGTGCCGAGCAGGTTAGAAGCCACCGAAGCGCTGTGCATCAGCACGAACACCACGTAGTAGGTAAACACCGCGTTGAAGACGTCCTGAGCAATATAGCCGCCCAGATACATTCCCAGATGCTGGCGGAAAATCTTGATCCGCAGCGTGGAAGTCAGCTCAACGTTCAGGCGTTTCATGCTCTGCGCGAAGGTCAGCGTTTTCTTCTCTTCTTCAGCGCGCAGCGCCGCCTCGGTCCATTCCGAACGCGGCCTTTCCCAGGTAAAGAACCACACGAAGGTCAGCACGATGGCGCAGAGCGTGGCAAACACCAGGCTTGCATAGAAGAAGGAAACCGCGTTGTCTTTACCGAAGTAGCTGAGCAGAATTCCCGGCAGGAAGGCCGCCATAATCGCCGAAAGCTGCGCCATCGAGATACGCGCGCCGGAAAACTTGGTTTTCTGTTTGAAGTCGTCGGTCATTTCCGGCACCAGCGTTTCGTACGGCACCAGAATCATGGTGTAAACCACGTCAAAAATCAGGTAGGTCACCAGGTAATACCAGTAGCTCATCTCCCCCACCCACATAAAGCTGTAGCTGAAGACTAAGGGTATGCCGAGCAGAATAAAGAATTTGCGGCGGCCAAAGCGTTTGCCCAGCCACGTCGAACCAAAGTTATCGGTTAAGAAGCCCATCAGCGGGCTGACCACGGCGTCGAGTACGCGGGCCATCGCGAAGATAAAAGTTGCCTCAATAGGCGTTAATCCACAGAAGGTCGTATAAAAATACAGCAGCCAGGCGGCGGTCAGCGCGGTCGTCCCTGCGCCGAGAAAATCCCCCGATCCGTAGGCGAGATAGTTCGCCAGCCCAATTTTACGTGTTTTCATTGCCGTCCACCCCGTTGCTTTTGTTATGGGAGATTGCAAGTCACGGCCCCGGACGGGCCTGCGAGAAATCTTTCACGGCTAAAGTAAAAGTATGGGGCGAGGGAAACCTTTTCGTTTTTGCCACCCCTTTACAGATGCTGGCAAAATTACAAAGAGTGTCGGCATCCGCCTCTCGATTTATAAAACACAGGTTCGTTTTTATCAAAAGCACGGACTGAAAATGAGATATCGGACGGGAATAACGTGAGAAGTTGTGTGGTCGGGGTCGGCCAGTTGTTTAAGAAAGCCCTGATGCCGTTTGTTATCCCCGTTATCGTGAGGGTGAACGGCGGCTCACTGGCCGCCTACTGATAATTGACGATCACCTGATTGCTACGCACCCGCAGCGGCGGGAAAAGCCTGCCGCCGCCGGGGACTTCCCAGACAAAGCGCAGCGGCTCGCTGGCCGCCACGTTGGTTAAACCTCGCGTGGTGCCGCTTTGCCCTTCAATCGGCACGCAGCGCGTGGCCGAGCAAAGCTTCACCAGCAGGCCGCCGGGCGTCGGGCCGTTCAGCTCGTAGCGCCAGGCCACCAGCGTCATCATGCCGTCTACCGGCTGCGAAGGTGCCAGCGCCCGCGACGAGGCCACCACGCCGCGATTGCTGAGCGTGGCCCCCATGCCGCTGGCCTGCCAGCTGCCGTCCCCCGCCGCATGGGCGAGCAGAGGCAGCAGGGCGAGAAAAATTAGCGCGCGCATTATTGCGCCCCAATCGTGGCGGTCATGCGGATATTACGGTTGTCCGACAGCTCGAGGCTGGAAAGCACCACCAGCTGCGGCAGGCTGCGGCGCAGGAAGCGCGACAGCAGAGGACGCAGAGCGTGATTGACCAGCAGCACCGGCGGCGCGCCCAGCATCTCCTGACGCTGCAAAGCTTCCTGGGTCTGCTCCAACAGCCTGTCCGCCAGGCCCGGCTCCAGCCCGCTGCCGCCCTGCAAGGCTTGCAGCAGCAGACGTTCCAGCGCGGTATCCAGCCCGATAACCTGCACTTCGCCAGAACCGGGGAACCACTGCTGAGTAATGGCTCGCCCTAACGCCACGCGCACCACGGCGGTGAGCTCGTGCGGATCGCTTTGAATCGGCGCGTGCTCCGCCAGAGTTTCAAGAATGGTGCGCATGTCACGAATCGGCACTTTCTCAGCCAGCAGGTTTTGCAGCACTTTGTGCAGCGTGGTCAGCGTGACGACGGCAGGCACTAAATCTTCGGTTAGCTTCGGCATCTCCTGGCTGACGCGGTCGAGAAGCTGCTGCGCTTCCTGGCGGCCAAACAGCTCGGGGGCGAACTGACCTATCAGGTGGTTAAGGTGCGTGGCGACAACCGTGCTGGCCTCAACCACCGTAAAGCCCTGAATCTGCGCCTGCTCCTTGAGCGCGCTTTCGATCCACGTTGCCGCCAGACCGAAAGCAGGATCGATAGTGGCCTCGCCCGGCAGCGTACCGGCGGCGGTGCCGGGGTTAATCGCCAGCCAGCGGCCAGGATAGGCATCCCCCGCGCCAATTTCTACGCCCTTCATCAGAATGCGATAGCGCGCGGGCGGCAAATCCATATTGTCGCGGATGTGAACCACCGGCGGCAGGAAGCCCATATCCTGCGCAAACTTTTTACGGATGCTGCGGATTCGCCCGAGCAGCTCGCCGTCCTGCTGGAAGTCCACCATCGGGATCAGACGGTAGCCCACTTCCATACCCAAGGAATCTTCCAGCTGAACGTCGTTCCAGGTGGCTTCGACCGCCTGCGGGTTGTCCGGCATTTTCACCGGTTGCGGGGCCGCAGGCGCGGTCATCTGCCGCCCACGCATATACCAGGCCAGACCAAGCAGCCCGGCGGTGAACAGCAGGAAAACGAAGTTCGGCATACCTGGCACCATGCCGAGCAGCCCGAGAACGGCGGCGCTCAGCAGCATGACGCGCGGGTTGTTAAACAGCTGCGTAACCATCTGCTCGCCGACGTCCTGATCCGTCGCCACGCGGGTCACGATAACGCCCGCCGCGGTAGAGATAACCAGCGCCGGGATCTGCGCGACCAGGCCATCGCCGATGGTCAGCAGCGTGTAGCTTTCCGCCGCCGCGCCAACGGCCATATCGTGCTGCAATACGCCGACCAGCAGGCCGCCGACCACGTTGATAGCCATGATCATCAGCCCGGCTACCGCATCGCCGCGCACGAATTTACTGGCCCCGTCCATTGAACCGTAGAAATCCGCTTCCTGCGTCACTTCCGAACGGCGCTTTTTCGCTTCTTCTTCGCCAATCAGCCCGGCGTTAAGGTCGGCGTCGATGGCCATCTGCTTGCCCGGCATCCCGTCCAGCACGAAACGCGCGCCCACTTCTGCGATACGCCCCGCCCCCTTGGTGATAACCATAAAGTTGATGATCACGAGGATGATGAACACCACGATCCCGATAGCGAAGTTGCCGCCCACCAGGAAGTGGCCGAAGGCCTCGATAACCTTACCGGCGGCGGCCCCGCCCGAATGCCCTTCCATCAGAATGATACGCGTGGAGGCCACGTTCAGCGCCAGGCGCAGCAGCGTGGTAAACAGCAGCACCGTTGGAAACGCGGCGAACTCCAGCGTCTTCTGGGTGAACATCGCCACCAGCAGGACCATGATCGACAGCGCGATGTTAAAGGTGAACAGCAAATCCAGCACGAAGGCGGGCAGCGGCAGCACCATCATCGACAGGATCAGCAGGATTAATATCGGCCCGGCAAGGATTTGCCATTGCCCGGATTTCATATTGCTGGGCAGACGCAGTGTCGCGAGCAGATTAGCCATCGGTGTCCTTCTCATTCGCAAAGTCCAGCGCCTCAGGCACCGGAAGATTTTCAGGTTTTTTCGGGATTAAACCGCCCGCCACTCGCCAGCGCCTGAGCTGCCAGACCCAGGCCAGCACTTCCGCCACCGCGGAATAAAGCTGCCCAGGAATTTGCTGGCCGATTTCAGCGTGGCGGTACAGCGCACGGGCAAGCGGCGGTGCTTCAAGCACCGGAATACGGTGTTCACCGCCAATTTCACGAATGCGCAGCGCCACCAGACCGGCCCCTTTGGCCAGCACTTTTGGCGCGCTCATTTTGTTCTCATCGTACTGTAGCGCCACCGAATAGTGCGTCGGGTTGGTGACGATAACGTCTGCTTTCGGCACATCGGCCATCATGCGGCGGCGGGCTATCGCTCGCTGCTGCTGACGAATACGGCCTTTAACGTGCGGATCGCCTTCCTGCTGCTTGTATTCGTCACGGATGTCCTGGCGGCTCATGCGCAGCTTTTTCAGGTTGGAAAACACCTGGAAGAACACGTCGAAGCCCACCATCGGAATCAGCCCCATGACGATCAGCAGGCCGCAGGCGGCAACCATATTGAGCGCGTGTTTTAGGGCGGCAATCGGGGATTCGCTCATCAGCCGCATCATATCCGGCCAGTTGTGCCACAGATACCAGGCCGTCACCGACCCGACCAGCATCGCCTTCAGAAAGGCCTTCAGCAGTTCCGCCCCGGTCTGCGCCGAAACCATGCGCTTTAGCCCCGGCAGCGGGTTCATCTTGCTGAACTTGAACTGAATAGATTTGCCGCTAAACAGCAGGCCGCCCAGCAGCATCGGGGCCGCTATCGCGACAATCACCAGCCCGCCCATCAGCGGCAGCAGCGCCCAAACGGCCTGCTTAATCAGCTGGCTAATCTGGTTCACAATCAGGTGCGGGTCGTTGATGATGCCGTGATCGAAGTGTAGCCCGGCGGAGAGCATCGCCGCCAGCTTGCGGGCCAGCGGCTCGCCGCCCATCCAGATGATGCTCAGACCGGCCAGCACCATCAGCAAAGAAGTTAGTTCGCGGGAACGCGGAATCTGCCCTTCCTCACGCGCTTTTTCAAGCCGGTGGGGCGTGGGGGCTTCTGTTTTTTCCTGGTCGCTATCTTCAGACACCGCATCAGTCTCGTGGCCGCAATTTCTACGACAGCATGCCAGAGGACCGTTTGGCTAATGGGGGGAAAATAGGGGGATTTGTACGTTTGTTTGTGGGTTGGAACGCCTTCACCCCGTCAGGAGCGAAGGCGTTGAAGGATTAAAACCCTAAACTATCCAGCAAATCGTCAACCTGATCCTGGCTGGCGACGACGCCTGCGGCGGTGGCATCCATCTGCGGGCCGTTAAGCAGGCCTTCGTTGGCGCGTTTGGCGCGGGCGTCCGGCTCGGGCATGTTTTCCAGCAGCACCATCAGCAGCTGGCGCTCAATTTCCTGGATAACATCCATCATGCGTTTGATAACCTGGCCCGTAAGGTCCTGGAAATCCTGCGCCATCATAATTTCGAGCAGCTGCGCGTTGGTGAAGCTGGTGTGCTCCGGCACGGCCGCCAGATAGCTGCGGGTGTCGGTAACCAGCTCTTTCGCATCGCCCAGCTCAATCGGGTTTTCAAACCACGCGTCCCAGCGCCCGGACAAGGATTTCGCCCCGGACTCCAGTTTGTTCTGATGAGGCTGGGACAGTTCCACGCAGTTCAGCGCGCGTTCCGCGGCCTGCGCGGTCATCTGCACGACGTAGTCCAGGCGGTCACGGGCGTCCGGAATGGCTTCCGCCGCTTCGGCGATAGCCTGGTCCAGGCCAAGCTCGCGCAGGCTGTCGCGCAGCATGCGGGTCAGGCTGCCAATGCGCGCAATAATATCGGTTGGCGACTGCTGTAGCTCCAGCGCCGGGTTTGTCGATGAGTGCATCTGCCCCTCCTTACATGCCAAGCTTTTCGAAGATCTTACCCAGCTTCTCTTCGAGGGTTGCGGCGGTAAACGGCTTCACCACGTAGCCGCTGGCTCCTGCCTGAGCGGCGGCGATGATGTTCTCTTTTTTCGCTTCCGCGGTGACCATCAGCACCGGCATCGCTGCCATTGCCCCGTCCGCGCGAATGGTTTTTAACAGTTCCAGGCCATCCATGTTGGGCATGTTCCAGTCGGAGATAACGAAACCAAACCCGCCGGACTGCAGCTTATTCAGCGCGTCCACCCCGTCTTCCGCCTCTTCAACGTTGTTGAAACCCAACTCTTTGAGCAGGTTACGCACGATGCGACGCATGGTAGAAAAATCGTCCACCACCAAAAACTTAAGCTCTTTGTCTGCCATAAAAATCGGGCTCCTGTGTTAAATACGTATTGCCTGTCCGGCACTAATTTTCGCCAGCATTTGCTGGCTGATCTGGCTTAAATCGACCACTTCGCTGACGCCACCGCTATTGATGGCCTCACGCGGCATGCCGAACACCACACAACTTGCTTCGTTTTGGGCGATTGTCCACGCCCCTGCCTGGTGCATCGCCAGCATTCCAGCGGCACCGTCATTACCCATTCCGGTGAGGATCACCCCTACGGCGTTACGCCCGGCGTACTTCGCCACCGAATGGAACAGCACGTCCACGGCCGGGCGATGCCGGTTCACGGGCGGGCCGTCATGTAATTTGATTTGATAGTTTGCGCCGCTGCGCGACAGTTCCATGTGTTTATCACCGGGTGCAATGTAGGCGTGTCCGGGCAATACACGTTCGCCGTCTTCTGCTTCCTTCACCGCTATCTGGCATAGCTTGTTCAGACGTTCGGCAAAAGAGCGGGTAAAACCAGGCGGCATATGCTGGGTAATCAACACCGCGGGGCTTGAGAGCGGCAATGGCTGGAGCACATGGCGAATCGCCTCGGTTCCGCCGGTTGATGCACCAATCGCAATCAGTTTTTCAGAACTCAGCAGCGGCCCGGCTTTGAGCTGCGCGGGTGCCGCAGCGGGCGCGCGGGCGGCAAGTTTAGCTCGCGAGGCCGTGCGCACTTTCTCGGCGATCGTTTCGCTGTAGGCCAGCATCCCTTCGCGAATACCCAGCTGCGGTTTGGTGACAAAATCAATTGCCCCAAGTTCAAGGGCGCGCAGCGTCACTTCCGACCCTTTGCCGGTCAGGGATGAGACCATCACCACCGGCATCGGGCGCAGACGCATCAGTTTTTCAAGGAAATCCAGCCCGTCCATGCGCGGCATTTCGACGTCCAGCGTCAGCACGTCCGGGTTAAATTTTTTAATTAAATCGCGGGCAACCAGCGGGTCCGGCGCGGTGGCAACCATTTCCATGTCGCTGTGGCTGTTAATAATTTCTGTCATGATCTGGCGCATCAGGGCGGAGTCATCGACGGACAGCACTCTTATTTTTGTCATGATCTTTCCTTACTCAACCCGTACACCGTCTGACCACGAAGCCAGAACTCACGGCTGAGGTTACTGAAATTTTCTGAATGCCCGGCAAACAGCAGCCCGCCGGGTTTAAGCAGCGGCACAAAGCGGCTTAAGATTTCCTGCTGCGTTGTTTTGTCGAAATAAATCATTACGTTGCGGCAAAAAATCGCGTCAAACGGGCCGGGGATCGGCGCCTGCTTATCCAGCAGGTTAATCGGCGCAAATTCGACGTGGCTTGCCAGCTCGTTTCGCACGCGCACCAGCCCATCGTGCGGCCCGGTGCCGCGCATGAAGTAGCGCTGCATCTGCTGCGGAGAAAGCGTTTTCAGCTCCTCCTGGCGATAGACGCCGCTCTGCGCCTTTTCAAGCACCTGCGTGTCGATGTCGCTGGCAAAAACCTTCCAGCGGCCCGGCGTGATACCCAGCACGTCGGCAAGCGTGATGGCGATGGAGTACGGTTCCTCTCCCGTCGAGGCCGCCGCGCTCCACACGCGATACTCGCCGTTGTGTTTGCGGGCATGATCCGCCAGGACGGGGAAGTGGTGCCCTTCGCGGAAAAATGCCGTCAGGTTAGTGGTCAGCGAATTGACAAAAGCCTGCCATTCAGCGCTGTTGGCGTTAGACTCCAGCATGCCAAGATAGCGGCCAAAATCATCCAGCCCGAGCGTACGCAGGCGGCGAACCAGGCGGTTGTAAACCATATCCCGCTTGTGGTCCGCCAGCACAATCCCTGCGCGTTGGTATATCAATTGACATATCCGACGAAAATGCGTGTCGGACAGCGGTAGACGCTGTGTCATCTGTAACATTAATGACGTTTGTCCAGTGGACGATGGTGATGTCATAGCGCCTTCTCAGTCACGTTCAGGGGGCGACCAGCACCCCGGAGGTATCCCTTAACCTGGTTTCACGCGATACGTCGCCGCTCACCAGGGTAAATACGCTGACCACACCCGATAAGTGTTCAGCCTGGTTGGCCAGAGCGTCGGTTGCGCCTGCTGCTTCTTCAACTAGCGCGGCATTCTGTTGCGTAACCTGATCCATCTGGCTTACTGCCTGAGCAACCTGCTCAATTCCGCGACGTTGCTCGTCCGACGCCGAAGCTATCTCCCCCATAATGTCGTTCACCTGCGTGACCGAACGGACAATTTCCGCCATGGTTGTCGCCGCCGTATCCACCAGCTGCGAACCCTGATGAACGCGCTCGACCGACTCCTCAATCAGCACTTTTATCTCTTTTGCGGCCTGCGCGCTGCGGCTGGCGAGGTTACGCACCTCACCGGCAACAACCGCAAATCCGCGCCCCTGCTCCCCTGCCCTTGCGGCTTCCACCGCGGCGTTAAGGGCCAAAATGTTGGTCTGGAAGGCAATCCCGTCGATAACGCTGGTAATGTCGGCTATTTTTTGCGAACTGCCGGCAATGTCGTGCATGGTGCGCGCGACGTTGGCCGCCTGCTGCCCTCCCTGTTTAGCCGTATCGGCCGCGCTGCGTGAAAGCTGCGCGGCCTGACGAGCGTTGTCGGCGTTTTGCCCGACGGTGGCCGTTAGCTGCTCCATGCTGGCTGCAGTTTCCGCCAGCGACGCGGCCTGCTGCTCCGTACGGGCTGACAAATCGTTATTGCCCGCGGCAATTTCAGCGATGCCGGTATGCATCGCGCCGCTGCCCTGCCGCACCTGGCTCACCGTTTCTTTCAGCGAGCCCTGCATGTTCTTCAGGCTGTGGAAAATTTCTGAGATTTCATTGCGCCCAAACACCGCAATCGGCCTCGCCAGATCGCCCGCCGCAATGCGATCAAAATGAGTGCGCACAATCGCCAGCGGCTGCACGATCATCCTGCGCGACCAGGCCAGCGAGCCAAGCAGCAGCAGAACGGCAATCACCGTGACGCTGACAAAAATCACCGCCGAGATATGGTAATTTTTCTGGCTGTCGGCGCTGGCCAGCGCCACGATATCGTTGATGCTTTGCTGCCAGGCGTTGAAGTTAGCGTCAAAGATATCCTGCGATTTTTGCACCGGCGCGCCGAGGAAATCGGATAGCTGGTTGCTCTCAAGCCAGGTCGCCTGGTGCTGTAAATCATCGCGATAGTTAGCGTAGCTTTGCTTCGTCGACGCCATCATCTCTACGCCTTCGCTGCGGGTCGGCGGGATGTCCAGGAACTGGTTAAACAGCATATCAGCCTGCTTTAAGCTGCCGCGAGCGCTGGCCATCAGGCGCTTAATATCCTCCGGCGGATAGCTCAGCGCGGTCAGCGTGCCCGCCCGGCTAAGGGCGCTGCTGGCCTGCAACAGAGCCGCACGGCTCTGGGTTAACGTATCGCGCTGCTGATTACTCGCCTCGACCATTTTGAGGTTCTGGAAGTCATCACGAAAAGCCCAGAAGGACAGGCCATTACTGCTAATCTGCACTACGCCGCAGAGGATCAAAATCAGGAACAGGCTGGTCGATATACGGATACGGTTTAACATCAAAGCTTCCCTCGGCCAGCACGTCTGCCGGCGCACAAAAGTTGTCAGAAAGTTTCCCAGTTATTATCACCACCGGCGGTAGCCGGTTTGCTCGTGCTTAACGCTGCGGCGCTGGTTACAGACGGCGCGGCGGACACGGCGGTAGCCCGTTGATTCTGTCCTTGAGTGTTCAGGCGAAAAGCGGCGACGGCCTGGGTTAACAGGCTGGCCTGCTCTTCAAGCGCGGCGGCGGCCGAGGCCGACTCTTCCACCAGCGAGGCGTTCTGCTGCGTGACGCGGTCCATTTCGGATACCGCGAGCGCAACCTGGTCAATCCCGCGGCTTTGCTCATCGGAGGCGGAAGCAATTTCCCCCATAATGTCGGTAACGCGGGTCACGGCGCTGACGATATCGCTCATCGTTTCCCCGGCGCTTTCCACCAGCACCGAGCCGGTATCCACGCGGGAAACGGAATCTTCAATCAGGGTTTTGATCTCTTTTGCGGCCTGCGCGCTGCGCTGCGCCAGATTGCGAACCTCGCCTGCCACTACGGCAAAGCCACGGCCCTGCTCCCCGGCGCGCGCGGCCTCCACGGCGGCGTTGAGCGCCAGAATGTTAGTCTGGAAGGCAATCCCATCGATGACGCTGGTAATATCGGCAATTTTTTTCGAGGAGCCGGCGATGTCATGCATGGTTTTCACCACGCCATCCACCACTTTTCCACCGCGAGAGGCCGTCTCAGAGGCGCTTAACGCCAGCTGCGAAGCCTGGCGGGCATTTTCAGCATTCTGCTTCACCGTGGCGGTGAGCTGTTCCATGCTGGCGGCGGTCTCTTCCAGGGAAGCGGCCTGCTGTTCGGTACGCGAAGACAGATCGTTATTCCCGGCGGCAATTTCCGTCGCGCCGCTGTAGATCGCATCCGATCCATCACGCACGCTGCCCACGGTCACGATCAGCTCCTGCTGCATATGGCGCAGGCTGGCGGTTAGCTCGCTGATTTCATTGCGCCCAACGCTGACGACGTTTTCCGTCAGGTTGCCGTTGGCAATTTCACGGATGTGGCTGATAACCACCGCCAGCGGCTTGAGGAGAATGCTGCGCATGCCGAACCACACCAGCACGATGATGCCAGCCAGCACCAGCGCCAGAATCGCCATCTGCCATTTGGCAAAGCGGTAGTCGCTGCTGCTTTGTTGGAAATCCTGCTCGTAGGTGCGTTCGTTCATCGCCAGATACTGGGCGAAGGCTTTCTCGAGTGAGTTCTGCAACCCCTGGGTCGGCTGGGCAAAGTAGGCGTCGAGATCGCCTTTTTCCAGATAGCCAATCAGCTCGTTGAGCGCCTGAGAGTAATTCAGATAGTCATCATCGATGTCTTTCACCACCGCATTCATTTGCGGAGAAACTGACGGCACCTGCTTAAAGGCCGCATAGTGTTTGCGCGACTCGGCAAGGGTAGTTTTGGCACTGTTTAGTAAATCTGACTTCGCCGCGCTTTGGCCGTTGCTGGCATCCAGCAGGGCGCGAGCGGACGAACGGCTGAGGTTGATGCGGGTTTGCAGCAGCAAATCCCACGAGTAATGCAGTTCCGATTGCTGAACACGTAACTCACGAGAAACAGACGAGTTATCGTTATTATCCTTTAATGCGTTAAAAAACATTCCGCCCGAAATGAGCTGCAGCAGCGCAAACACCACCAGCACCATCATGAGCATGGTGACAACGCGAATACGGTTCAACATATAACACCCTGTGAATGACTTGTATCGAGGTTATCGGCACAGGGGTGGGGAACTTTACGTGAAATTCAGGTAATTCCCCTTAGCGGAGCTGGCGCTTACAGATTCGAACCCGGTCATTTTGAAGGTGAATCTCGTCGGCGAGATTACGCGCCGTTTACGCAGGCTTTTCCATTTATATGCTACATAAGCGAACGGTGAAAGAGGCTGCGCCTGTCTCAAAACGCTATATCCACCACGACCGTATCGGTGTAGGTGCCTGCGGGCGGCGTGCTTTGCGTGGTCAGCACTTTGGCGACGTAGCTATAGCTGCGCAGCAGGCCGTCGGTGCTGACGGCGGACGATGCGGCGCTGGCCCAGCGTTCAGCTCCGACGCTGCCCCAGCGATCCGTGCCGTTAGACTTGTAGATTTCGTAGTTCATAAAGTTACTGCCGCTCGCCATGCGCCTGACGCTGCCGCTGGCGTGGGTGCCGTTGTCCACGCCGACCGTGTAGGTGCTGCCCTTGGTGCAGGTGATACCAACGGTTTGCGACACGCTTTTGAAATTTTGTACCAGCGGCGCGCTGTCGAAGCTTACCGCGGGCGCGGTGATGGCCGTGCAGTCATTGGTGACCGTTAACGAAAGCGTCGAGGTGGGCGAACTGCTTCCCGTCTGGTAGGCGAGGCACACCGCCACGCCAAGGCTGCAAATGTTCCAGTCTATGCGGAAGTTGAGCACCACCTGGTAAGGCCCGGCGCTGACGTTTTGTCCGCTCACGGTGCGGAAATAGATCGGCAGGTCATAGCGCTTGCTGGTCAGCAGACCTAGCAATGTGGAGCCGCTCCAGGTATAGGAACCGCCAATCAGCACCTCGCTGTTATTCGCGCATGCCGCCTGGCCACAAACCACAACGGGCACATTATCGGTATTCGCCGGAACATCGGTGCGCCGCAGCGACCCGCGCGTGCCGGTTGCCGCAGGAGTTGCGCTCAGGTAGGTCAGCGTGACGTTATCCGAAGTCAGCAGATTGAGCACCGTATCACAGCTTAGCGAAAAGGTGGCGGAGGTGGACTGCACGGTGGTATTCACCACGAATGAGCTTTGCGTGCCGAAGGATGCGGTATTCGATCCGCTCAGCGTGCAGGCCGCGCGCAGCGGCATCGCCACGGCCAGCAGGAGAAGGCCCGTCAGCCAAAAGTATTTAACCATTGCCGCCCTCCGACCGGCAAATCAGCGGGCCGTAAGTGTTGAGCCTGTGGTCGCGTTTTTTGGCGAGTCTCAGCGTGGTTCGGCAACTTCTCCCTTCCGGCGTGGTAATGGTCAGCTCGTTCACGTCGCTGAGGTTTTCCAGATACGCAATGCCGTCGTAGCCCACCGGCACCGGCGATTGCAGCTGGCGATAAACCTGGCTTGCGAGCGGCAGCGCCTTCCCTCTTTCATCGTGCAGGATAACGGTGGCAACACGCTGCTGCTCCATCGGGAAGCTCAGCAGGTAGCCGGAATGCCGCCGCAGGGCAATGCGCTGCTCGGTTTGCTTCAGCGCGGTGTCCGCAGGAAGATTCAGCGTGTTGACGCTGTAGTTCGCCGGGTAGTAGGACGACACGCCGCTGATCAGCAGATAGCCGTCATCGTCCGTGGTGCCCATCGGCTGGTTTTCATAGTTCACCGTCACGTCGCGCTGCCCGTCGGTGCTGACCACCACGAAGGCGTCGTTGATGCGGTTTGCCGCAAACAGCGTGTTGTCCATCATCACCAGCGAACCGGTCATTTCACCCCACTGGGTGTAATTATCCCGCTGCCCGTATGCCCCGCCCTGCAATTCCACTTTGTTATTGCGCCAGCCCAGCGTCGCCTGCTGGTAATCGTCGGTCTGACTTTGGCGGGCGTAAGCCATATTCCAGCTAAAACCGCCGTCGCTCGGCATCGCGTGGCTGTAGTTCACCCGCTGCGTGCTGCCCGCATCCGGGGTATTTTCCACGCTGAAAGCTATGTTGTCCTGGGTGCCAAACGGCACCTGTAAAGAGAGCGCCATCGTCCAGCCGCTGTTCGCCGGATCGTGGCTGGCCGCGACGTAGAAGCTGCTGTTGCCCCACAGATTTTTACTCCACGACAGGTTCAGGAGCTGCGTTTTTTCATTGTCGAAGCTGCGTATGTCGATCCACGCCGCGCCGAGGTTGCCGTACTGGCCCAGATTAAAAGAGAGTGAATACTGATCGGTGCTGCGGCTGAGGCTGGCGATTGGCTGATGGCTGTCGTCGTACAGGTCGGGGGAATCGTACAGGGCAAGGTTGCCAAAGCCGCGGTCGCGGTGGCTGTGCTGGGTGCCGATATTAAACCAGTTGGTATTGTACTGATAGCCCCAGTTAACCTGCTGCCCGCCCTCTCCGCGCATCTGGCTGCGGGTGTAAGCGCCGTTAACCACCCCGAAGCTGCCCAGCTTGACCAGCGTCCCTACGCCACCGAGGGCCAGCGACTGAGCGCCCTCCGCATGGCTTTCCATCGTCCAGTCGTCATTCACGCCGTAGCGATAAGTCCCGCTGGCGACCGCTGGCCCATAAGAGAAATTTTCCACGCCGTAGTCGCGGCGCAGGCTACCCAGCGTAACGGCCCCGTCGCTCAGGCCCGGTTTGAGCAGTTCACTGGCGACGTAGAAAGGTAATGTCGTTGAAACCTGCCGCCCGAGCGCGTCGGTAGTTACCAGGACCGCGTCGCCGGAGCCGTTGACATAGGGCAGATTGGTGAGGGTGAACGGCCCCGGCTGGAGCTGCGTGCTGCCGGTGCGATAGCCATTTATAAAAACATCCACGGTAGAAGGCACCGCCGCCTCGCCGGAGAATGCGGGCAGCGGATAGGTGATTAAATCCGGGCGCAGGGAAAAATCGCGCCCGATGGAGACGCCGCCTACGCGCACGCTGCTGCTCCAGCTCAGCGCGTCGCTAATCACATCCCCCGCCGACCAGCTGAGCACCGAGTTTTCATCGGTGCCGGTCAGCGTCGTGTCGTATCGGCGATAGCCTTCGCTACCGCTGCTATAGCCGGAAATGTCTTTGCGCAGCGTGCCGGTGGAGGAAAGGCTGTAATTGCCGCTGAACATCCTTAATTCGTGCCAGGCCGTAGCCTGACTGCCGCCGTTCTGCGTGTTGCTGGTGTAGATATCGTAGTTGAACAGCGCCCCGCTGCCGCTCAGGGGCTTCACGCGCGCATCGCGATCGCCCAGGGTGAAAGCCTGCTCCGGCAGCCACTCGCTCGGGACGTTAAGTAAAAGCCGCTGGCCCGCGCTGTCGTAGCTCACCTTCGTCTGCGGCAGCGTGGAAACATTCACCTCGCCCGCAGGAAACTTATCGCCCGGCAGGCCCGCGCGCTGTAAGTCGGCGCTGGCGATAAAGTATTGCCCGTTGCGCTGGGTAACGGGCACAACCTGCCCGCTGTCCCACTGGTTGAACACCAGCGAGAGATGGAAAACGGCTGCGGCATCGGCTTCCGGCGCGCGCGGCGGAGGCGGCAGGAGATCGTCCCCGTCATCGGCCTGTACGCCGGGAGACAAAGAGGACAGAAGGATCGCCATCGGCAGGAACCGGGTCAGTTGACCGGAGCGGATTGCCATACGGCATCTGGCGCGTTAATCGAGGCGGAAAGCTGTGTCGGGCGGGTCAGAGAAACGGGCAGCGGCCAGGCTCGTTCACTGTCGGGCAGAACGTAGCCCATCAGGCCGTCGGCCAGAACTCGCTGCTGGCTACCCTGCGTCAGCGTTACTTTGCTCAGCCGGACGTGGACGTTCCCCCGGTTGCTGACCTGAAGCGCCGGTTTGCCATCCTCGTTAATCACCCGCCAGGAGAGTTTGTTCGGATCGGCCAGAGCATGGTGGCTGGCGGCTTTCTGCGTCGCAATGCCGGAGCCGTAGGAAAAGAGAGGAATGGAATAACGCATCTGGAGTTTCAGCCCCAGCAGCGGCTTGCTGTCGCTGGCGGGCTGGGGAATTTCGTCCACCACGATGCGGTAGGCCATTTCCCGCCCGGCTGGCACGCCCTGTTGTTTGATGAGCCTGATCAGCTGCTTGCTGCCGCCGTTAATCGTCACGATCGGCGGGCTGGCGACCACGTCCTGCTGCTGCTGATAGCGTTCATGGCCCCCCGTCTGCTCCCAGCCAACCACCCGCACCTGCATGGTCGTCGCGCCGGTGCCCTGATTCTGGATCCACAGCTCGGCCGCGTTAGCATCGGCGGCCAGATACGGGTCGATGGGCCAGATCAGCACGTTGCTGGCGGCTGCGGCCTGAGCGCAGGCCAGTAATCCCATCGCCGCTGCGGTTAGCCTTGTCCACTGCATCATCTCGCATCTCCCTGGTTACCATGACAAAGTCACGGTGAGTTGGTCGGTATAGGTTCCTGCCGGACTAAACCCTGTTAGCTGCGCCGCGCCGAATAAGGGCAGCGCAATATCGTTGCTGTTGCTATAGGTCACGCTCACCGGCTGGTTGACCGGGATCTCGCTGCTCGCCGTCAGGGAGCTGCTGGTGTAGAGCCGATATGGCACCGCATCCGTACCTCCCGTGCGAACCATCCTGCGCACCGTCGTGTAGTTTTGCCCGCCGTCAATGCTCATGCTCAGCGCCACGCCCGGGGTGCAGGCCAGCGATAACGCGCCGTTTGGCACAAAGGCAGCGCTTACCAGGCTATTTTCAACGCCCGTGTGGCTGCCGAAGTTAAAGGTGCCAAATACGCTGCCGGTTCCGCTGGTCACCGAGCAGCCGGGGGTAATCGTGGCCCCCACCTGAAATGACTGAGTCGTTACCGTTAACGCAGCGGCCGGGGAGCTCAAAAGCACGCTGATTAACGCCAGGCCGCAAATTTTAAGCAAAGCAAAGCCCTCAGCAGCCGCCGCTGCCTGCAAGTTCCCTTCTTATTTTTTAGCGAGCGAAGCGTCAGTAGGTCACGCTGACGTTGATGGTGTCCGTGTAGGTGCCCGGAGCCACCGTGACGCTGTTGCCGCCGCCCTGAATTCGCCCGTAGACAATATAGTTATCTACCCCAGCGGTGGTGGAAGCTTTCGGAATAGCCGCATTGTTGGCGATCACGTTTGCGAAAGCGCTGTCGCTGTAAATGCTGTACGCCACGCCCTGCGTCGCATCGGTGGTATTCACGAGGTAGCGGGCTGGCGTCCCCGGCGTGCCGACGATAGTGCCCGGCGCACCGTTGGTGCTGCCCGTCACCTGCACGGTGTAGGACGCGCCGGTGGTGCACTGAATGCCGAAGCTGTTGCCGCCCGCAGCGCCGGTCAGCGTGGTCGTTAACGTGGAAAAGGTCGCGGGACTGGTGCCAAAGTTCAGCGTACCGAAGTTAATGCCGTTCTGGGCGGGCGATCCGTTGATCAGACAGCCGTTGGTGAGGGTTAACGTCGCCCCGATGGTGCCGCTGCTGGTGACCGCCTGGCTCGGGCTCACGCTAAGTAACAGGCTGCTTCCACAAAGTGTCAGAATGGCAATTTTCTTCATTGTGTCGTCCTCAACGTGAATGCGTGCGGGGTGTAAAGACCTGAGACATTTAGTGACATTAACTCACTAATAATTAGAAATTTAGTTTAGGTATGAGGAATTAACCAGAGCGGCCGGTCAAAACCAGCCGAACGTGTTATTGACAGATTAATTTGTAATATATCAATCAGTTAACGAGATTAACGCGGAGAGTGAATGCAACATGAAGAGGATATATTCATTATTATGTGACCAGTATCACTTATTATCATTAATGTTATTAAATTAACAAAAGCAATAAAAAGTAAAAAATAGTTGAATCCCGCGTCGCTTTGCGTCAATTTATTCCGTGAATATTTGTTGGACAATTATAAATATAACAAATAGTTCAACGCCTTAAGCGCACATCAATCACCGACAGGGGTTTTTACGTAAGTGGCAAGCTCAAACAGACTCACGCTGTTCATCATCTTATTTATGATTGCCGGGATATTTTGCGGCGCGGCCATTCACGAATACGCCGCCGCCGACTTAGTCAAAAGCTATGCCGACAACATCACGCTATTCACCGATATTTTCCTCCGCCTCATCAAAATGGTTATTGCTCCGCTGGTGTTCAGCACGCTGACCGTGGGCATTATGAAGATGGGCGAAACCTCCACCATTGGCCGCATCGGCGGTAAGGCTATGGTCTGGTTCGTTTCTTCTTCGGTACTTTCCATTCTGGTCGGCCTGTTTATCGTCACGCTGCAACATCCCGGCGCGGGAATGAACCTCACCGTGCCCGCAGGCGACGTGCAAACCGGCCTCGCCGTCAGCGGCATGTCGCTGAAGGGTTTTATCTCCCACACCATCCCGACCAGCATTGCCGGGGCAATGTCGGATAACGAAATTTTGCAGATTGTCGTTTTCTCGATGTTCTTCGGGATTGCGGGCGCGTCGCTGGGCGAGAAATTTAACGCGCCGCTGGTGGCCGCGCTGGACGTGGTGTCGCACATCATGCTCAAGGTCACGGGCTATGTCATGTACGTGGCTCCGCTGGCGATTTTCGCCGCCATCTCCTCGGTCATTGCCACCCAGGGGCTGGGCATTTTGCTCAACTACGCCTCGTTTATCGGCGGCTATTATTTAGCCATCGTGCTGACCTGCCTGGTGCTGATTAGCGTCGGCTATATGGTGCTCAAGCGCGATATTTTCCGCCTGCTGACGATGCTCAAAGATCCGGTCCTGGTGGCCTTCACCACCAGCAGCTCCGAAGCCGCCTACCCGAAAACGCTCGATCAGCTCACCCGCTTCGGCTGCTCCCGTAATATCGCCTCGTTCGTGCTGCCGATTGGCTATTCGTTCAACCTGGTCGGATCGATGGTTTACTGTTCGTTCGCCTCGATGTTTATTGCCCAGGCGTACAACATTCACCTCAGCTTCTCGGAGATTGTGGTGCTGATGCTGACTCTGATGCTGGCCTCCAAAGGCATCGCGGGCGTACCGCGTTCGGCGCTGGTGGTGCTGGCGGCGACGATTCCGAGCTTCAATATTCCCGTAGCGGGCATTCTGCTGCTGATGGGCATCGACCACTTCCTGGATATGGGCCGCTCGGCGATTAACGTGCTGGGCAACGGCGTGGCTACGGCGATGCTGTCGAAAAACGAAGGCCTGCTGGAAGAGACTAACGAAATTGGGGAAGAGATAGAGGCCTGAGTATTTCCTCCCCTCTTACCCAGGCCCTCTCCCTGAGGGAGGGGCCGGGATGAGGGCAAACAACCTCTTACGCTACGCGGCTGGTCGCCACGTCAACCAGCGCCATCTCTTCGCTGTTCAGCAGCTTCTCAATATTCACCAGAATCAGCATACGTTCACCCAGCGCGCCGAGGCCGGTCAGGTATTCCGTTGACAGCGTGACGGCAAACTCCGGCGCCGGGCGAATCTGTTCGGCAGTCAGCGACAGCACGTCGGAAACGCCGTCCACCACGATACCCACCACGCGCTGGCCGAGGTTCAGAACGATAACCACGGTGTTTTCGTTGTACTCCACGTCACCCTGCTCGAACTTCACGCGCAGGTCGAGGATCGGCACGATGACGCCGCGCAGGTTGGTCACGCCTTTAATAAACGGCGGCGTGTTGGCGATGCGGGTGACCTGATCGTAGCCGCGGATTTCCTGCACTTTGAGAATATCGATGCCGTACTCTTCATCACCAAGAGTAAAGACCAGGAATTCCTGCCCCGATGGCTCGCCGGTCAGTTTTGTCACATTAGTTAATGCGTTCATTTGCTTACCTATTTTTAATCTTCAGGTTCAGGCGGCGGTGCCGGCCAGACGTTGTTCACGGTTCAAGTTTTGCAGGGCGGATACGTCCACGATCAGCGCCACGCTGCCGTCGCCCAGGATCGTGGCGGCGGAAATGCCCGGCACTTTGCGATAGTTGCTTTCGAGGTTTTTCACCACCACCTGGTGCTGACCAATCAGCTGATCGACCAGCAGCGCATAGCGGCGGCCCGCGCTTTGCAGAATCACCACGATGCCCTGCGTGGCTTCGGTTTTTGCCCCTTCCACGTCGAACAGTTTCCACATTTCGACCAGCGGCAGGTACTCACCGCGGACTTCCAGCACGCGCTCTCCCCCGGCCAGCGGGTGCAGATCGTCGTCCTTCGGCTGCAGCGATTCCATCACCGCGTTGAGCGGCAGGATAAAGACTTCGTCGGCGACTTTGACGGACATGCCGTCCAGAATCGCCAGCGTCAGCGGCAGCAAAATGCGGATGGTGGTGCCCGCTCCGGCCCTCGACTGAATCTCAACGTGGCCGCCCATTTCCTGGATGTTACGTTTTACGACGTCCATGCCGACGCCGCGGCCCGAAACGTCCGTCACCTGCTCGGCCGTAGAGAAGCCCGGCGCAAAGATCAGCATGCCCACTTCGTCGTCGGTCATGCTTTCGCTTACCGCCATGCCCTGGGAAAGCGCCTTGGCAAGGATGCGTTCGCGGTTAAGCCCGGCCCCGTCGTCGATGACCTCGATACAGATATTGCCGCCCTGATGTTCCGCAGAAAGCGTCAGGTTGCCGACCTCGGATTTCCCGGCGGCGAGGCGCGTATCCGGCAGCTCAATGCCGTGATCGAGGCTGTTGCGCACCAGGTGCGTTAGCGGATCGATAATGCGTTCGATAAGGCTTTTATCGAGCTCGGTGGAGCTGCCCAGCAGGGTAAGCTCAACCTGCTTATTCAGCTTGCTCGCGAGATCGCGCACCAGACGCGGGAAGCGGCTGAATACGTATTCCATCGGCATCATGCGAATCGACATTACCGATTCCTGCAAATCGCGGGCGTTGCGTTGCAGCTGGCCCATGCTGGTGATCAGCTCGCCGTGGTTGACCGGATCCAGCTCGTTGGATCGCTGGGCCAGCATCGACTGGGTAATCACCAGCTCGCCCACCAGGTTAATAAGCTGGTCGACTTTTTCGACCGCCACGCGGATGCTGGTTGATTCGCTGGCGCGGGCCGCAGGTTTGGATTCGCGCACGGCGGGTTTGGCTGCCGGAGCGACGACCTGGGCGACGGTTTCAGTTTTGCCCGGCACTACCGCAGGCGCGGTCTCTTCCACCCCTTCCACGACGGCGGTACTGGCCGTCAGAGGCAGAAACTCAATCTGCTCTGGCTCAATCACAAAGCACAGCACGGCGGTGATGTCGTCGGCGCTAACGCTGGTTTCGAGCGTCGCGGTAACCGAGCCTTCACCCTTTTCGATATCGCTGAGCGTACCGAGGTTAGACAGTTCGTCGAGCAGCAGATCGCGCTCGCTTTCTTTCAGCCCGGTAATGGCAACGCGCAGTTTGCCGTCGTCGGAAGCGGCCTGTTTTACCGGCTCTTCGTTTTCAACCACGGTGAGTTTGGCGGGGGCAGCGGGCGCCTCGCCCTTCGCATCCAGCGCCAGCTGACGCAGCGCTTTACAGATGTAGTCGAAGCTCTCGGCATCGGGCTCTGTTGAGCTTTTATAGGCGTCCAGCTGTTCCTGCATAATATCTTTGGTTTCCAAAAATAGGTTAATAATGTCGGTGTTGAGCTGCATTTCACCGCGCCTCGCCTCATCGAGCAGGTTCTCCATAAGATGGGTCGTTTCCTGCAAAATGGAGAAGCCGAAGGTCCCGGCCCCGCCTTTTATCGAGTGGGCCGCGCGGAAAATAGCGTTCAGCTGTTCTGAGTCCGGCGCTTCGGGAACCAAGTCCAGCAGGTGCTGCTCCATGTCGGCCAATAGCTCGTCGGCCTCGTCAAAAAATGTCTGGTAAAAATCGCTGATATCCATACTCACGCTATCACCTCGTACCTGGTTGTGGCGGTAAAGTGGGCTGCGCCGGAGCCACGGCGGCAGGTTCTTTCAGAGTGCTCAACGGCTGATTGTCGCTCTCGGCGTTTTCATGCACGATGGCTTGTTCTGCCTGTTTATTCAGCACCAGCAGGCTGATGCGTCGGTTAATGGCGTCTTCCGGCCCGCGGTCGGTCACGCGCATCGTGGAGGCCATCCCCACCACGCGCAGCACTTTGCCGTCGATTAATCCGCCGTACATCAGTTCACGCCTGGAGGCATTCGCCCGGTCGGCGGAAAGCTCCCAGTTGCTGTAGCCGCGTTCGCCCATGGCGTACGGCAGATCGTCGGTGTGCCCGGAGAGGCTAATTTTGTTTGGAATGTCGTTGAGCAGCGGCGCGATGCTGCGCAGAATATCGCGCATGTAGGGCTCAACCTCCGCGCTGCCGTTTTTAAACATCGGCCGGTTTTGGCTGTCGATGATTTGAATCCGCAACCCTTCCTGCACCAGATCTATTTGCAGGTGTGGGCGCAGCGCGCGCAGCTTTGGATCGGCTTCAATCAGCTGGTCAAGCTGGTCACGCAGCCGCTTAAGGCGGTTAGTTTCCATGCGCTTCTTCAGCTCGTCGATGTTCGGCTGCTTTTTGACTTCGCCCTGCTGCTGCGTGACGTCGTCACCGCCGCCGGGAATAGGACTGGTGCTATCGGCTATTCGCTGCCCGCCGGTGATCGCCGCCGACAAAGGCGTTTTAAAATAGTCGGCAATCTGTGCCAGCTCTTTCGGACTGGAGATAGAAATCAGCCACATCACCAGAAAGAACGCCATCATCGCGGTCATAAAATCCGCATAGGCGATCTTCCAGGAGCCACCGTGGTGCCCGCCCCCGTGGCCCTTATGCTTGCGGCGTCTTACAACAACGATAGGATGGGCCTGATTCTTCATACTTCTTCTTCCGTGGCGCGCGCCTGCGCGTTCGGCGAACGAACCGCACGAACGTGTTCTTCAAGCTCCACAAAAGATGGCCGCTCGCTGGAGTACAGCGTTTTACGGCCAAATTCCACGGCGATTGGCGGGGCGTAACCATTCAGGCTGGAGAGCAACGTGACCTTCACGCACTGCATCATTTTGGTAGTTTCGGCGCTTTTTTGGCGCAGAACGGTCGCCAGAGGAGAGATAAATCCATACGCCAGCAGGATCCCAAGGAACGTCCCCACCATGGCATGAGCAATCAATCCGCCCAGTTCGGCGGCAGGACGGTCGGCGGAGGCCAACGCGTGAACCACCCCCATAACCGCCGCGACGATACCGAAAGCGGGCAGTGAATCACCCATTAATGCCAGGCTGTTCGCCGGTATTTCCGCTTCGCTTTCATGGGTTTCTATTTCTTCATCCATTAAGGCTTCAATTTCAAAGGTATTCATATTTCCGCTGATGATCAGGCGTAAATAATCTACAATAAAATCAAGCATCATGGCATCGGCTAAAATACGCGGATAGCTGGCAAATATTTCACTTTCTTTTGGGTTTTCAATATCGCGCTCGAGAGAAAACATTCCCTGCTGGCGAGATTTAGCCATCAGGCGATAAAGTAACGCCATCAAATCCATATACATACTTTTGGTGTATTTCGAACGACGGAATAACAAAGGCAGCGCCCTAAGCGTGCCCTTAATGGCTTTACCATTATTGCCGACGATAAATGCACCTATACCCGCCCCACCGATGATGACGAATTCAGCGGGCTGATAAAGCGCCCCCAGGTGACCACCGGTCATCATATAGCCGCCGAATACTGTCCCGAGTACGACCAGGTAACCTATTAATATCAGCACGAGTCAGTCCTTCTGCTGTGGTGTGTGGCAAGGACTCGCAGGAAGGCAGCTAAAGCTCCGGGTACAGGGCAAAAAAAAGCAGCGGTAATCGCTTACCGCTGCTGGAGTGCTCGTACACACAGGGCCTGTTAAACAGCCTGTTCCACCTGTTCATCCAGCAGTTGTGGAATAATATCGGCAGCATTTGAGGAAAGTTTACGTCTTTTTACCGCCCGGGAAGGCGGCTGGCACAAACTGCAGGCAAAACTCCCCACCGGCTGGTGGGCGTGGGTGATAAAGTTGCCGTTGCAGCAGTTACAGCGGCTAAGCTGGAGCATTCCGCTCTCAACAAATCGAACCAGCGTCCAGGCGCGAGTCAGCGCCAGGAGCGGGCCTTCCGGCTGGGACGGGCACTGTTCCAGATACAAACGGTAGGCTTTGATAACGGCATCAACGCCGGTGCATTGTCCGCTACGTAACAGGAACTGCCAGGCATTGCAGAACATCGAGGCGTGAATGTTCTGCTCCCAGGTCATAAACCAGTCCGTCGAAAAAGGCAGCATTCCCTTTGGAGGTGGGCTGCCCCGAAGCTCTTTATACAGCTTGATCAAACGCCCGCGACTCAGCTGAGTTTCACTTTCCAGCATTTGTAGTCGAGCTCCCAGAGTAATGAGCTCCATTGCAAGCTGAATATCGCGTGCTTCCTGGACAATGCTTTTTTCGCTCATTTTGTTATGCCCTTTTTTTCTTCGGTGCCTCGTCGCTGGCTGACACCTCATTTAATAAGCGGGTGGATAACAAAATCCCCGTATGGATTTGCTGTAAATCATCCACACGCGAGTCTTGCGTCAAGCGATTAATTGTTTGGTTGTCATTAAAACGGAACTGACAAATCAGCTGATTGGTCTCCGCTAATTTAACCATTTGCGGCAGCGTTAATTCTCTTAAGGTATCCGCCATATCTTCGGCAACGCCTAATCGAAACATCGCAGAAGCTTTATCCTGACTAATAAGTCGTTGTGCTAGCAGTAAATAAGACAAATTAATGTCATAGATGTGCTTTAGCAACTCGGATGTATGCATTTTTCCCATCCCGAATAACCAAATATTATTTTATGCGGTAACCCGCACCCCGTGATGTCGCCGGGCAGACCCGGTAAAAAAAGTGAAACAATCGTTACGGCCAAAAAATGCATTAGTTGATGTTGCGTCCCGCCAGCGGGGGAGGTTCCGAAAGGTAATCAACCGTTTCGCTGGCCGGAGCTTTAACGTCTCTCTCAATTTTTTACAAAAAACTAAGATTTTTCCTAATTCGGGCAAACTCTACTCGTAGGACATAGCACATACAATGCAGCCAGCCGCGATTTTGGAATTTATGTGACGCAGATCACATAAATTTACCGTATATTTTAGCCAGAACCATCAGCCTGGCTTTTCAATTGAGCGTTTTGTAAACAATTCAGGAATATCCGCAGCCTTATCCGGTGAATAGCTGAACATTCGAGCAACAACTTGATGACTTTTCAGTGATTTTTTTCTTTTCCGAAAATGTATATTTGTTATGAAGATCACACCACCGCCACACCAAAGAGAATAATGTAATATTAATCATATAGTTATAATGTTATCAGTTTGAATTTTAACCATTGGCAATCATTAGAAATAAGCTAATTACTATTCGCAACTATCGTCTTTGGGCACTAAAAACAAACCGAAAGTTTGATGGTTAATTCGCCACTCTCTGCTACCTGGACATGTTGCGATTTCATTACATAAGAATAATTGAACTATTTTCATGCGCGGGCGCACATTTCAGACGACTATTAACGTTGCGTCAATGTTAAAACTAGCGTATGAAAATTGTTAACGGCCCGCCCCGCACGCTGCAGGAGTCCAACATGAGCTATAGCCATATCCTCGTTGCCGTCGCCGTCTCACCTGAAAGCCATCGGCTGGTCGCCAAAGCCGTATCGATTGTGAAGCCCGTAAATGGCCGTATCACATTGATTACATTGGCTTCCGACCCAGAAATTTATAATCAGTTTGCCGCCCCAATGATGGAAAACCTGCGGGAGCTGATGCTGGAAGAAACGCAGCTTTTCCTTACGGAACTCGCTGAAAAAGCCGGATATCCCATCATAAACACGGTAATTGCCACCGGAGAACTCAGCGAGCACATTTTAGACGTGTGCGGGAAACAGAACGTGGATTTAGTCGTCTGCGGCAACCATAACCAGGGATTTTTCAGCAAAGCGATTTGTTCTGCCAAGGCGGTGGTTGCGTCGAGTAAAGTAGATGTACTACTGGTGCCGTTGGATTAGGGATTAAGCAGGCTGAAAAACGCCTGCTATTACTCATCAAGCGACACATTGAAACGAAAAATAGCGGGCGGATAAGCGCTCACGCCATCCGCCCTATTCACAATGTCACGCCAGTTTTGGAAAAGTCGCCACTTTCTGCTGCAAATGCGACTCATCGCTGCGCGGCGTGACCTGCTTTAAATCTGCCACATACCTCTCCTGCCAGTGATTAATATCGTGGTCGCAAATGACTTTCATCATCTCACTGTGGCGTGAAATGCGTTCGGCAAGCGGCATGGTTAACGCTCTGTCCAGGGCGCTGGCCACGTCATCTCTGTCATAGGGATTAACAATTAGCGCCGAGGTCAATTCATTAGCCGCGCCTGCGAATTTTGACAATACCAGCACGCCAGGATTCGCCGGATCCTGGGCGGCAACGTACTCTTTAGCCACGAGGTTCATCCCGTCGCGCAGCGGCGTCACCAGGCCAACCTCCGCGTAGCGAAAGACTTTCATCAGCAGTTTGCGGTCAAAATGCTGGTTCAGATAGTAAAGCGGCGTCCAGCCCAGCTGTCCGTATTTACCGTTGATGCGCCCGGCCTCGGTTTCAAGCTGGTGACGAATGTCCTGGTAGGCCTGCACGTCGCCCCTTGAGGTCGGCGCTATCTGGGTGTAGCGAATTTTGCCATGGTGCTGCGGATAGTTTTCCAGCAGCGCCTCAAAGGCGAGGAAGCGTTCCGGCAGCCCTTTAGAATAATCGAGCCGCTCCACGGAGAAGATATTCTTCACGCTGCCCAGTTCGGCCTTCAGCTGCGCCAGCTTCGGCGGCAGCGGTCCCCTGGCATTCTGCGCGATTTCATCCGGCTCAATGCCAATCGGGTACACCTCGGTGCTGAACGATTTCCCGAAGGCCTGATGCTGGTGCTTGCCGTGGTTATCAAGCCGCGTCACGCTGGCGATGCAGTCGAGGAACGCCAGACGATCGTTTTCGGTCTGAAATCCCAGCAGGTCGTAGTCGCACAGCGCTTCAATCAGCTCTTCATGCGGCGGCAGCGCGTTAAACACTTCCGGCGTCGGGAAAGGAATATGCAGGAAAAAGCCGATGCGGTTATTCAGCCCCTGCCTGCGGCACTCGGCGGCAAACGGCAGCAGGTGATAATCGTGGATCCATAATATGTCGTCTTTTTCGACCAGCGGCTTGAGCTTATTGGCCAGCAGCGTATTGACGCGAGCGTAGCCTTCCCAGGCTTCACGCTGGAAATCCACCAGATCAAGACGGTAGTGAAACGCAGGCCACAGCACCGCGTTGGAAAATTGCAGGTAATACTGTTCGTAATCCTCTTCGCACAGGTTAAACGAGGCCCAGGTAATATTGCCGCGCTTGACCTTTTTTAGCGGCGCATCCGGGTCACCCACTTCCCCGCTCCAGCCAAACCATAATCCTCCCGCCGCCTTCAGCGCGCCGAGAATGCCGACGGCCAGGCCGCCCGCGCCGCCTTTTTTATCATCAGGTGGTGCGATGCGATTAGAGACTACCACTAAGCGACTCATAATCTTCTCCCCGTAAATTGTCCGACTTTTGTTGTTCTTCTATATGGTGCGTAAGTTTACCCAGCCAGTGATAGACCATCCTGACGTTGGCGAGACGATACTTTGCCTCGGTCTCACCCCGGCCGACTTTGATGGTCACGCCTCCCAAAGCGTTAACCTGCTTAAAGCCCGCCTCATCGGTAAGATCGTCGCCGATAAAAATGGGCGTGCGGCCGGCAAACGGCGCTTCCTGCATGAAGGTACGGATCGCCGCCCCTTTATTAATGCCCAGCGGTTTGAGCTCCACCACGCACTTGCCGGGCTGCAAAGCCAGCTCCGGGTAGCGTTCGGTTAACGCTTTGGCCAGCGCGAAGATGGTTTCTTCGGCTTCTGGCGCCTGACGATAGTGCAGCGCGAAAGCCATGCCTTTTGCCTCAAGCTCGGCGCCCGGCCACGGTGCCAGGGCCGCTTCCAGTTCCTGATGCAGCGATTTCACCAGCGGTGCTGGCAGCGTCACTACGTGGGTTTTATCGTTGATATCACGGCGCTCCGCCCCATGAACCCCCGCCAGAGGGAAATGGAAAGGCGTGGCGAGCTTGTCCAGCTCCGCCATGGAACGCCCTGAGATCAACGCCAGTGCCCCGTCGCTCATGGCCGACATTTTCTGCAGCAGCGTGCGCACGGCGGCCGGGATGTATACCTGATCCGGGTGCGGTTTGATTTCTGCCAGAGTGCCGTCGAGGTCGAAGAAAAAGGCAAGATTGCCGGAAAGTAAAGGCGGTACAGCTACGACTTCAGCCACCTGTGGCTCCTCCTTATACGAATAATGAAACAGCCGAAACGGCTGCCAAAAAATACCATTAGCCATGTAAGTATAGACAGGGTGACGGGTGTCGCAATTTTATAAGATAAAACGCCAGGCCGCGTGTGGCCTGACGTTGCGCTTAGGATTTGTCTCAGTCGAGGAGAGCAACGGCGTTAAACGCTGCGTTTTGCCTTCTGTTTGTAGCGGTCAAAAATCACCGCGGCGAGCAGAATTAAGCCGCGCACCACGTACTGAGAGAACGGAGAAATATTCAGCAGATTCATGGCGTTTTCCACCGTGCCAAGAATCAGGATCCCCGCCACGACGTAGGAGATTTTGCCGATGCCGCCCTTGAGCGACACGCCGCCCAGCACGCAGGCCGAGATGACGATCAGCTCGTAGCCAATGGAGGTCATCGGCTGGCCGCTGGTCATGCGCGAAGCCAGAATTATCCCCGCTGCCGCCGACACCAGGCCCGACAGCACGAAGATAATGATTTTGGTACGCACCACCGGCACGCCTGCCAGCCTCGCAGCCTCTTCGTTACCGCCAATGGCCAGCGTGTTGCGTCCAAATGTCGTTTTATTGAGCAGGAAACCAAAGATAATCAGGCAGCCTACGGTTAGCCAGATTGGCGCAGGCAGGCCCAGCCAGTTGGCGTAGCCGAGAGTGAAGAAACGTTCGTCCTCAATGCCGACCGCTTTGCCATCAGAAATGATGTAAGCCAGCCCGCGCACGATTTGCATCGTGGCGAGCGTGGTGATGAGCGCATTGATTTTCAGACGAGCGATAACAAAACCGTTCACCAGGCCGCTCAACACGCCCAGCAGCAAACCAGCGGCTACGCCAATCCACAGGCTTTCGGTCATGTTAATCACCACCGCCGTGGTCACCCCCGCGCAGGCGATGACCGAAGCAACGGAGAGGTCGAAATCCCCGGATGCCAGGCAGAAAAGCATGCCGCAGGCCACCATGCCGGACATGGAAATCGCCAGACCCAGCCCCTTCATATTGACGAACGACGAAAAGTTGGGCACGAAGATCGCACAGCCGATAAACAGCACGGCGAATACCACCAGCATGCCGTAATTATCCCAGATACGCCCGAGGCTGAAAGACGACTTGCCCGCGCCGTTGGAAGTAGTTATTGAAGACATTTTATTCCCCTTGCTCATGCTGCACTCACACTGGTTTTCGGCATCGCCAGGCTTAGCACCTGCTGCTCGCTGGTTTCGCCGTGGAGTAACTCGCCGGCGACTTCCCCTTCGCGCATCACGATGACGCGATCCGCAAGGCCCAGCACTTCGGGTAAATCGCTCGAGGCAAACAGTACCGCTACGCCCTGGGCCGCCAGGGCATAAATCACGCTGTAGATCTCGTGTTTGGCGCCCACGTCGATGCCGCGAGTTGGCTCATCAAGCAGAATCACTTTCATCTCCTCGGACAGCCAGCGCCCCAGAATCGCCTTCTGCTGATTGCCGCCGGACAGGTTCATAATCAGCTGATCCGCCGACGGCGTTTTAATGTTCAGCGAACGAATATGCGAGGCCGCGTTTTCACTTTCCCACCGGTTGTCTATCAGGCAGCCCGCGCTGATATGCTTGCGCCTGGCGCTAATATTGATGTTGTCACGCACCGAATGAACCGGAATGATGCCGTCGGCCTTGCGATCCTCCGGGCAGAGCATCATCCCGGCGCGAATGGCGTCGGCGGGCTTGTTGATGCTGATGGCCTGCCCGTCAATCCATACCTGGCCGCCGGTAATGCGCGTCCCGCCGAACAATCCTTTCATTAATTCACTGCGCCCGGCTCCAACGAGCCCAAACAGCCCGACAATTTCACCGCTGCGCACCTGCAAAGAAACGGGCGTGCGCACGCCTTTGGCTTTGACCCGATCCAGCCGCAGCCTTTCCGGCCCGTGCTCGCGCGGCTGCCAGCCGTAAATATCCCCGAGGTCGCGCCCGACCATCGCCTGCACCAGCGAGTCGTGGTTGACCTGCTGCATATCGTCGAAGGTGCGCACGTAGCGCCCGTCTTTGAACACCGTAATCGCGTCGCTGAGGGCAAAAATTTCTTCCATGCGGTGCGACACGTAAATAATGACGCGCCCCTCGGCGCGCAGCTCGCGAATAACCCGGAACAGGTTATCGATTTCACGGCGGGACAGAGAACTGGTCGGCTCGTCAAAGGCGATGACTTTCGCGTTGCGCGCCAGCGCCTTGGCGATCTCCACCATCTGCCACTGCCCAATCGACAGGTACTTAAGCGGCGTTTGCGGATCGATATCCAGCCCCAGATGCTCGAGCTGAAGCCGCGCTTCGTAGTTGAGCAAAGAGCGGTTCACCAACCCACCCCGGTGCGGGATCTGGCCGAGATAAATGTTCTCGGCAACCGACATTTCCGGCACCAGGTGCAGCTCCTGATAAATAATCGCCACCCCCGCGTTGAGCGCCGCAGGGGTATCCGCAAAGGTGACTTCCTCGCCGCGCAGGACAATGCTGCCCTGGCTCGGGGCATAGTTTCCGCTGAGAATCTTCAGCAGCGTGGATTTACCCGCGCCGTTCTCCCCCATCAGCGCGTGAACCTGCCCGGCATAGCAGTCAAAGCTGATGTCCTGCAGGGCTTTCACGCCGGGGAATGTTTTGCCGATACCACGGAAAGAGAGATACGGTGTGTGCTGTTGCATGGTTAGCCTTTACACGTTCGCCAAATCGTAGGGTGACTGCGCGGCAGCGGCAGCCACCCGGTTCATGTCGGGAGCGTCACGCTTGCCCGACCTACGGTTGGTGTAGGGTGGATAAGCGCCAGCGCCATCCACCGTGTTTTTTATTTGCCGCCGAGGCCTTTCTTCGCCAGCTCTTCTTTAAAGTTGTCGCGGGTGATCAGCACCACGTCGGTCACTTCGGTGAACTTCGGCGGCTCGGCGCCTTTGGTGACCCAGTTGTAGAGCATTTCGCTGCTCTTATAGCCGTGAACGTCCGGGCTTGGTAACAGGGAGCCGTAGAAACCGGTCGGCTGCGCCTTGGAGAGCTCGCTGACCGCGTCCACGCCGTTGATGCCCACGCCGATAACGTCCGGCGCTTTAAAGCCCTGGCCTTCGGTGGCGCGCACGCCGCCCAGCACGGTGTTGTCGTTCATGCCGACGATCAGCCAGTGTTTCACCTCAGGATGCTGGACCAGCATGGAGTTGGCGGCGTCAAACGCGCCGGGGATGTCGTTGGATTTGGTTGGCACCTTGTAGATTTGTTTTTCCGGGAAGCCCGCGGCCTTCAGCGCTGCCATCGAGCCGCTGGTGCGGCGGCGAGCGGTATCCAGCTCATCGGCGGTAATCGCCATTACCGCCGACTCTTTCACGTCCCAACCGCGTTTCTGCATCTCTTTATAGAGCTCCTGGCCCTGGCGCTCACCGATTTTGGTCGCCGCCATCATCACCAGCGGCACGGTATCCATCGGCTTGCCTTTGGCGGTAACGAACTGGTCGTCAACGGCAATCACCTTCATGTCGTAACTTTTGGCTTTGGCGACAATGGCGGAACCCAGCTTCGGATCCGGCGTACAAATCACGAAGCCTTTCGCCCCGCTCGCCGCCAGGCTATCGATGGCGTTCAGCGTTTTTTCACCGTCCGGCACGGCGATTTTGATCACCTCAAAGCCGAGGTCTTTGCCCGCTTTATCGGCGAATTTCCATTCGGTCTGGAACCAGGGTTCTTCCGGCTGCTTGACTAAAAAGCCCAGCTTCATGGCTTCGGCGTGAGCTGATTGTGACATAACCGCGGCAAGCCCGATGGCCGCCAGCGTTTTAGTGAATATGTGCATGTGTACTCCAGCTTAATTTTATTATCCGTAGGGTAAGGTCGATTTAAAACAAGGTTTTAGCGACACAGCCTTTCGTTTTCTGTGCTGGGGATAGTTTTAGCGGGAAATTGATAGTCCATAGGAGAGCGAAATCACACGGCAGAATTACAGTCAGCCCGTGCATAGATACAGCAAATTAAGCCATAAAAAAGGCGCTATATGTACGATGAATGGCGCGGCATAAAGCTAAATTATCCATAAGATCAGCCAGTGCGTCCCTGCGCCTCTTTCCTTCACTTTTATGACCAATAAGTATGGATTCCGTCGTGCTCCCCCGTTATCGGATCGCGTTCCGGGAACGCGACGCTGGCAATGTTTTCCCTCACCTTCGCCAGCCGCTCCGGCTGGTCAAGAAACTTGTCAGGCGAGCAGCCGTCCGGATAGGCCCCTACGCACATAAAGTCTTCGGAGGCATCAATTTGCCTGTGCCCAACTCCCGCCGGGATCAGCACCGCGTCACCTCTGGACACGTCAACGACCGGCCCGCCTTCGCCGCCAAACTGTATTTTGGCGCTGCCGGCGAAAACGCCCAGCGCCTCGTGCGTATTACTGTGGAAATGAGTGTAGGTGAAAACGGGATAGCGCCAGCGCGGAGGCCAGCCGTTACGGGCGAAAAGAGCTTCAAACGCCTCGGCGAGATGCTTTTCATGCGAGACGTGATGATAAATAATGAGCGGGAACGCGCTGTTGGGCACGCCGCCGCTCGGCTGGTTCAAAGCCAGCGTTTCCAGTTCGGTCGCCATTTTTCCTCCTCGGTCTGAGAAGTAAGTATAGAGGCGAAGGTTCAGGCGCGGCTGAGATTACCAGGGGTAGTCAATATGCTCCGCACAATCGCGGGCGGGAGCACGAACTCGATCGCGTTCGCATTCTCGACGAGAAAAACGCTGCCTTCCGGGCCGTAGGGTAAAACAACGGCGTCGAAGATTGCGTCAAAGCTTTCGCCGAGCGTCGCGTCGGCCACCACTGGAATATGGTGATAGCTGACGACGGCGCGGATCTCCCCGCAGGAAATAGTCCGCACGCTAATCTCCAGCCATCAAAAATATGATTAAATGATTTAAGTTAATTATTGTGCTCGCCGTACAATATTAAAAACTGACTTAATTGATCCAGGGTAATTATTTATGATGCTGCCTTTAAAAATTGAATTCTGTAAAAACGGCAGCCGCATAGCTTTGGCGAATATTTCATTCGGTAAAACATTATATATTGTATTTTCATCGTGTTAATTCTGCCGGGAATTGAAAAGACAGGTAAATAGAACCGCATCTAAGTTTGCATAATAATCACAAAGGGGTATTCTTTTTTTGGCGATAGAAAAATCCTAATTTTCTTCACTCGTTCAGGAAGAACGGTATTTATCGTTGCGTCGTAGAGACCTTTATCCGGGCTGTTCAGGGGTTTTAACGGCTGTTGCCTCAACCCGAATAGCGCTTAAACATCGTTTTCAATCAATAAGGATGTGATTATGGCCGTAGCGGGAATGGTTCAGAAACTTAACCGTCATATGAACCGTGAGTTTTACACTTCCAATCTTTATCTGCATCTCAGCGCCTGGTGTGCCGAACACAGTCTGACCGGCACCGCCTTATTTCTGCGCGGCCAGGCGCAGAGCAACGTCACCAATATGATGCGCGTGTTTAACTATATGAAGCAGGCCGGCGGGAATCCGATCGTCGGTGCCATTGAAGCGCCGCAAAGCGAATGCGACTGTCTCGAGTCGCTTTTTCAAAAAACGCTGGCCGACCATCAGCTGCGCTGCGACACCCTCTCCGAGCTGGCGAATGAAGCTCTGGCGCTTAACGATTACAGCACCCTGAGCTTCCTGAACTCCGCCGTACGCGAGCAGCACGAGGACGGACTGCTGCTCAAGACGCTGCTGGACGAAGTCCGAAACGCGAGCAAAGCCGGGCTGGGCATGGCGCAAACCGACAAATACCTGACCAACCTGGTCAATCAGCAGCAGCATTAAATTCCCCTTTCCCTGAGTGGTGCTTTTTACCCGGCTTGCGCCGGGCTTTTTCTTTCTGCTCGCCGTTCGTCAAAGCCGGAACTGATTCACCGCCACCGCCAGCTCGCCGGCCTGACCGGTCAACGCTGCCGAAGCCGTGGTGGACTCCTCAACCAGGGCCGCGTTCTGCTGCACCATGCTGTCGAGCTGGGCTACCGCCGTGTTGATCTCGGCAATCCCCTTCATCTGTTCATCCGCGGCCTGGTTAATTTCCGCCATGATCGCGGTGACTGAGGATACGCTGCTGACGATTTCCTGCATGGTGTCCCCCGTCTGATGCACCTGCTGAGCCCCGGAGGAGACGCTGGCCACCGTGGTGTTAATCAGCATGCGAATCTCTTTCGCCGCCTCAGCGCTGCGGCTGGCCAGATTGCGCACTTCGTTAGCCACTACCGCAAAGCCCCTGCCCTGCTCGCCCGCTCGGGCGGCCTCAACGGAGGCGTTGAGCGCCAGAATATTCGTCTGGAAGGCAATCCCGTCGATCACGCCAATAATATTACCGATTTTCTCTGAGGCCGCTTCGATGGCCGTAATGGTCTCAATAACGCCCCGGACGGATTCACCGCCGCGTTTTGCAACCTGCGCCGCCGACAGCACGGCGGTATTTGCTTCACGCGAGGAGCTGGCGGACTGTGCCACCGTGGATGAAATTTGTTCCAGCGCGGCGGAGGTTTGTTGCAGGCTGGCCGCCGCCGATTCCGTGCGGGAGGAGAGATCGATATTCCCGGCGGCAATCTCTTCCGAGGCGATGCGCACCGATTCGCTGCTGCTGCGGATAGATTTCATCACCACGGCGAGCTTGTCCACAAAGCGGTTAAACGCGCTGGCAATCTGCGCCACCTCATCTTTGCCGTCGACCGCGAGACGCTGAGTGAGATCCTCAGTCCCTTGCGCAATGGAATCCATTGCTTCACGTACGCGAATCAGCGGACCAATGCTGCGGCGCGTAATTAGCGTGACGATAATCGCGGCCAGGACAATCAGCACGAAGAGAGAAACCGTTGAGGTCCATAACAGAGAGCGCATGCTGGCGGTGGCTTCGGCTTTATCCATCGCTACGACGATATACCAGGAGGTGCCTTTCACCGGCATGGCGACAAGATATGTTGCCCTTCCTGATATATCTGCCTGAACCGGGGCCGTGGCTTGCAGCAGCGACGCCAGATTCAGGTTCGGCGAAATATCTTTAATCGGTTTGAGCGTCAGCGCCTCGTCCGGATGGGCGATAATCGTACCGTCGGCGTCCATCAGCATGCCAAAACTGTCCCTGGTCGGGTGGATGGCGCGCACGTTTTCCATCACCGAATCCATGTTGATATCGCCTTCAACGACGCCCAGCAGCTCGCCGTTATCGATTCGTGGTGCCGCCACGGTGACAATCAGCTTGCGGGTCGTGACATCAAGATAGGGGTTGGTGATCACAGCCTTTTTGGCCGCGGCGGCCTGGATGTACCACGGGCGTGATGTGGGATCGTAACCCGGCGGGATCCCTGAGGGATCTGAGGAAATATCACGTTTGTCCGGATAGCCAATATCCACATTCATAAAGTGGCCCGAAACCGCAACCTGCGTCAGCAACGGGATGGGATTCGGATCGGTGACATAGGTCGTCAGCGAATCTATCTGGGCAACTTTGCTTTCGACCCATTGCGTGACGGTGGCGGTATGGCTCGCCGCCAGTGAAGTCAAAGTGCTGTTTATCGCTTTGCTATTGGCCGAACTGCTAATCGAATAATTAATAAACGTATTCACGCATAGCGCGATCACGACAATCGCCAGCGTGGCAACCAGTATTCTACTGCGGATAGAGTTAAACATGCTGTAACCTTCCGGGTTAATAAACCAAGTCATTCGAAGGTATTAACGTCCAGGATGGAAATAACTTTAATTATTTACGCTGCCGCTCGAAAATATTCACATTAGATATCAGCAGGTTACCCATAATAATTATAGGGAAAGCACAGCATTTATTATCGACACGCTTCCGATTACAAGATGATGTTTTTGTGAGGGTATTTTTACTCCCTTTTAATTTGTGGGAATTTATTAGCGTCGAAGGACGTTTTATTATTCAACCCTGATGAATAAGCATTGCTGTTGTAAGTCAGCAAGCGGCAGCGTTGCAGGGTCAGATGCGTAAAATAAATTGTTAAAAATATGTTATTAAGCAATTGTTTTCATTAAGATTTAACAAATCAGATCTCTGTCTCAATGATTTCCCTTACATTCTGTAATGCTTTCAGTCATTACCAACCTTAAGGGATTGCCATGATAACCGTTGAATTTATCGTCATCATTTTATGTCTGCTGGTGGGCACCCGCTTCGGCGGGATGGGGCTGGGCTTAATAAGCGGTATCGGCCTGTTTATTCTGACCTTCATTTTTGGGCTGCAGCCGGGCAAACCGCCGGTCGACGTCATGCTCACTATCCTGGCGGTCATCGGCTGCGCGGCTACGCTACAAACGGCGGGCGGTCTGAACGTAATGATGCAGTTTGCTGAACGCCTGCTGCGCAAGCACCCGCAGCACATCACCCTGCTCGCTCCGTTTACCACCTGGACCCTGACGTTTCTTTGCGGCACCGGGCATGTGGTTTACACCATGTTCCCGATTATCGGCGATATCGCGCTGAAAAAAGGCATTCGTCCTGAGCGGCCGATGGCGGTTGCGTCTATCGCTTCGCAAATGGCCATTACCGCCTCACCGGTTTCCGTGGCGGTCGTTTCGCTGGTTTCTATTCTGGCGGCGGGCCACGGGATTGGCCGCGCGTGGGGAATTCTGGAAATCCTGTCGATCTCCGTTCCAGCCTCGCTGTTTGGCGTACTCATCGCCGCGCTATGGAGCCTGAAACGCGGCAAAGATCTGGCAGATGACCCGGAGTTCCAGGCCAAAATTGCCGACCCGAAGCAGCGGGAGTTTATCTATGGCAGCAGCGAAACGCTGATGGATCAGCAGTTCCCAAAGCAGGCTTACTGGTCGACCTGGATTTTTTTCGCCGGGATTCTGGTGGTGGTTCTGCTCGGCGCGCTACCCGGTTTGCGCCCTGCCTTTGACGTTAAAGGCGCATTGAAACCGCTGTCGATGAACCTGGTGATTCAGATGATGATGCTGATTGCTGGCGCAGTAATGCTCATCGTCTGTAAGGTCAATGCGACGGCTATTTCGAACGGCGCGGTGTTCAAGGCCGGCATGGTGGCGATTTTCTCGGTTTTTGGCGTGGCGTGGATGAGCGATACCTTTTTCCAGGCGCATCTCGAAGAGCTGAAAATGGCGCTGGAAGGCGTGGTGAAAAGCCATCCGTGGACCTACGCTATCGTACTGTTTCTGGTTTCTAAACTGGTGAACAGTCAGGCCGCCGCGCTGACGGCAGTGGCCCCGATGGGGTTAATGCTGGGCGTGGAACCGAAGATGCTGATTGCCTTCTTCCCGGCGTCCTACGGCTACTTCGTGCTGCCGACCTACCCGAGCGATTTAGCCTGTATCGGCTTTGACCGCTCCGGCACCACGCGCATCGGCAGGTTCATCATCAACCACAGCTTTATCCTGCCGGGGCTGATTGGCGTGAGCTGCGCCTGCGCGGCGAGCTATCTGCTGGTGACGACGTTCTTCTGACCGACAAAGGCGGATGGCGCTGACGCTTATCCGCCCGGCAGCTGCTCAGGAATATATATTAGTGCGCGTCTTTCTGCGGAGTAAATTTCAGTTCGATCAGCGAGATGGCTTTTTGAATCGCACGGCGGGTGACCGGGTCTGCCGCCGCCGGGTTTGCGGCAAAATCGATAGTTTTGAGCTGCGTGGCCATTTTTTCACGGACTTCAACCGGAGCAATCACGTCAATAACATCCAGAATTTGTTTGATAACCAGCTGGCAGGCCACGACGTCGGATACCAGCTCCCGATCGGCAGATAATTGTTCAGACATTTTTCTCTCCTGTTTTTAGTGGCCGACATCTTACCCGCGCAGGCCGTCCGAGACCACGATTTGCTGCGCCTAACGCTTTTGCGGCATAAAAAAACCTGCCGAGGCAGGTTTTTTTATCAGTGCGCTTAATTAGAACATCGCGCCCGGCGGAACATCTTTGAAGGTTTTGCAGTAGTTTTCGAACATGCTCTTCAGGATTTTGCGCAGTTTCATCGTTGACTCCGATTTTTATTTATACAGGTGTTGCTCGTTATGCGCACATAATATGACTCCCATCACATAAATCAATCATTTTGTGATGGAGATCACATAATTTCAGTGTGGTTTTTAACACCTCGCAGCAGAAAAAATCTTGCTAATCCATGAGTTAACGGGTTACATGATTCTTTAATTTTTTAAAACATTATTTTAATTTTGAGCGACAACCATGTCTGACAACCTCTCTGCAGGCCAAAATCGCGGAATTTCTGCTACCGCGCTGCTGGTCGCCGGCGCATTTTTTATGGAGTTTCTTGACGGCACGGTGATCGCCACCGCTCTGCCAGAGATGGCAAAAACTTTCGCCGTGGATGCCGTAGATCTGAATATCGGTATGAGCGCCTATCTGCTCACGCTGGCCGTGCTGATCCCTGCCAGCGGCTGGATAGCCGACCGCTTTGGCGCCCGGAAGGTCTTCACTCTTGCACTGGGGATTTTTACCGTTGCATCCGTGCTTTGCGGGCTTGCGGGCTCGCTTGAGCAGTTTGTTGCAATGCGAGTTTTACAGGGCGTTGGCGGAGCGTTAATGGTACCCGTGGGTCGCCTTGCGGTTTTGCGAACCACGCCCAAACACCAGCTGATTACGGCCATCGCCACGCTCACCTGGCCCGCACTGGTTGCGCCGATTATCGGCCCGCCGCTGGGCGGATTCATTACCAGCTACGCGTCGTGGCGCTGGATTTTCTATATCAATCTTCCGCTGGGTCTGATAGCGATGGCGCTGGCCTGGAGGCTGATTCCGAACGTGCATGATGACGAACGCCGTCCTTTTGACGGCACAGGCTTCGTTGCCACAGCGGTGGCGATGGTATGTCTGGTGTATGGGCTGGAGATGCTGGGTCAGGCAAAAATCAACGCGCTGGCAACCGGATCTTTACTGGCTGCGGGCGCCGCTGCGCTGTGGTTTTCGCTTCGGCATTTTAAGCGGGCCGCTCATCCGATGGTTCGTCTCGATGCGCTAAAGGAGCAAACCTTCAGCGTCACAATGTACGGCGGTTCGCTGTTCCGCACTTCCATCAGCGCCGTACCTTTCCTGCTGCCGCTGTTGTTTCAGGTTGGCTTTGGCATGGACGCGTTTCACTCCGGCCTGCTGGTGCTGGCGGTCTTTGCCGGAAACCTGGCGATGAAGCCCGGCACGACGGCGCTTATCCGCAGGTTTGGCTTCAAAAAATTGCTCATCGTCAACGGGCTGCTGAACGTGGCGGCTCTGCTTGCCTGCGCTTTCCTGACGCCGCATACCGCCACCTTGCTCACGCTGGTGATTCTGTTTCTGGGCGGCATGTTCCGTTCGATGCAGTTCACCGGCATCAGCACGCTGGCGTTCGCTGATATTCCCCCCGCGCAGATGAGCTATGCCAACACGCTGTTCAGCACCGCCACGCAGCTTTCGGTCGGACTGGGCATTACGCTGGGCGCTATTGGCATTCGTCTGGGAGAGAAAATCAGCGCGTGGTGGGATCTGACGGCGATTCCCGGCGTCAGCATCAAAATATCGTTTGTGCTGATAACGATGATTTGCCTGATTGGGCTGGTGGATTTACTTCGCCTGCCGCGCAGTGCGGGAAGCAGCGTATCGAATAAGCAAGCCTGAGAAACGGCCAGCCGCGCTGGCCGTTATGAAACCTGTCCTAGGCAAGAATTTCGCGGACGAAAGCTTCAATCTCTTTGCTCTGGCCGTTTTCGAAGAAACACTGCTGGAAGCGCTCGCCGGAAACGGCGGTTTTCACCAGCTCGCGATCGATAGCGCGCAGAGTATCAAGATAGTTTTCTTTCACCACCGCAGCCTTCACCTGGTTGAGAATGCCCGCGTTGCGAACCTGCGGCTCTTTGCGTTCTGCCGGATACCCTTCGCCTTTGCGGCCGGTAAACGCCTTCTCAAAGATAAAGCGTACGTTCAGCTCAGCGCCCCAGCCGAAGCCTTTTGCAAAAGGCAGGGACAGCGCGTTGCCGTTATTAATCTGCGAGAACAGGAAAGCATCCGCGGGATCGATGCAGTAGCCGCAAACGACACCCGGATGAATGTTCAGGGACATCAGTGCGCCCTGCCCGGTTCCGCAGCCCGTCACGACGAAATCAACCGCCTTCGCGTTCAGCAGAATACTTGCCATGATGCCGAGATGGATGTAGGTCAGGTGGTGATCCTGCTCGTCGCTCATCCCGACGTTGTAGACCGGGTACTCTTTCTCGGCGGCAACCGCCTGCAGCTCATTGAGGATGATGGCGTTTTTGCCTGCCTGACTGTTTTCCATCATCAGTGCAATTTTCATTCTTTCGTCTCCTGATTGGGTCGCGGGCGTTTCGGCGCGAAAAGCCACGGTAAAGGACATGAACAGTCTAACCATACTATCCCGCAAACACACTTTCAAATTTAATGAAAGATAGTTTTAAAAACACAGGCGACGCTCACATTTCTGTCCGCAGGGTTGCCAAAACGGCCCTGGTGGCAAACCGGAAAGCCACGCTTTCCAAATAAAATTTCCGTTAGGACTACGTTTACACATAATTTTAAGTGAAATTTTTTAACTTTATGCTGCGGATGATTTCCCGAATTTTTCACGTGCTACCATGCAAAAAAGTGCCACCTGAGGCTTATCTTCATGCAACGCTATTCTTACCTTTTAGCCGCTATGCTGTTAGCCGGCTGCACCACAAATAAAACGCCCGTTCCGGTGAAAAGCAGCGAAATCGCAGGCGTGGTGCGCCTTGGATTTGACCTGTCTCCGCTGCAAACCGCGAAGGTCGACACCTACGTTGCCCAGTCTACCGCCAGCCACCAGTGCCAGCAGTGGGGCTATATTGCCGCCTTTCCGTACGGCGAACCGATTAAAACCTGCAGCTTGACCAGCGGCTCGCTGTGCCTGAATCAAAAAGTCACCCTTGAATACCAGTGCCGCGGGCCAGGTATGGAGAAATATCTGCGGGACCAGGCGGTTATTCAGTAACGCTTAATTTAAATGCGGTTATTTTAAAAGAGAATGAATATTAATAGCGTTATTTAATTCCGACTTTAATGATGAAGAAGAATAATATTAGCAACCATTCTCATTTCATTAATATAATTAACATTCCGTTTGCATTATTGACATTAAAAAAATAAAGTAGCGCCACTGTCGAGTCACAAATTCATGGAGCGCGCGATGCTGAAAACAGAAATGGTCGAAAAACTTAACGAGCAGATGAACCTTGAGCTATATTCCTCCCTGCTGTATCAGCAGATGAGCGCCTGGTGCAGCTATCACAGCTTTGAAGGGGCGGCCGCGTTCCTGCGTCGCCACGCTCAGGAAGAGATGGAGCACATGCAGCGCCTGTTTGCCTATCTGACCGATACCGGTAATATGCCGCGCATTAATGCTATTCCAACGCCGTTCAGCGAATATTCTTCTCTCGACGCTTTATTTAATGCGACCTACGAACACGAACAGTTAATTACCAGCAAAATTAATGAGCTAGCCCATGCGGCAATGACTTCACAGGATTATCCAACCTTTAATTTCCTGCAGTGGTATGTGGCCGAACAGCATGAAGAAGAAAAGCTGTTTAAATCCGTGCTGGATAAACTGAGCCTGGTCGGTAAAAGCGGTGAAGGTCTGTATTTCGTCGACAAAGAGCTTGCCACGCTGGATACCCAGGCCTGATATAACGAAGAATAAGAATGGCGGCGGGCCGAAGCGCGTTGGTGCTCCGGCCCGTATTTTTAGTGGACGGTAGGCTGCCTGCTTAGCCAATAGTCAAATGCGGCCAGTACGGCTGGCTTGATCCGTTCAATGCTATCGATGAAGGCTTCCGGCGACATGCCTTCAAGCTCATCAAATTTCTCTTCCAGCCCGTGCAAAGCAATCGGCTCGAGGATAGCGGCCAGTTCGTCCGGCAAAGGCTTAACGTCCCACAGCATGGCCCCACGCATATACCCGAAGCACCACTCTTCCACGATGGTCAGCTCCTGCCCTTCGACTTCGCTGGTGCCAAACAGCGGTTCGTACTGTTCCGGATAGGTGCTCAGCCGCTCCGCAATGTCGTTCACGTGCTTGAATGTCAGCCCAACAAATTTTTTCAGCTCGTCTTCTGAATCCCAGTGCGGCTGGTCGCCTTCGCCACCCCAGAATGCGGCGAATGTCACCTCAGGGCCGACGGCTTTTGGCCCGGAAAGGATGGCGGTCAGCATGCCGTCCATTTCGGCAACGTCCATAATAGAACGCTCGGTGGCATGCTTCAGCAGCACATCATCCAGCCATTCAATCTCTTCTTCTGTCAAAGGTCCCTGGTTCATGACTCTGCTCCTGTAGCGTATGTCTGTTCACGCGGCGAATGTCGGTGAGTAAGAGAATTATCAGGCAAGATAGTTGGAAAGGGATATCGCAGGCAATAAAAAACCACCCGAAGGTGGTTTGCACGACACTGCTTATCATTGATTTTATTCTTGTGTTCCCATGGTGCCCGGGGCGGGACTTGAACCCGCACAGCCATAAGCCGAGGGATTTTAAATCCCTTGTGTCTACCGATTTCACCACCCGGGCTCGGGAAGAAAGTGGAGGCGCGTTCCGGAGTCGAACCGGACTAGACGGATTTGCAATCCGCTACATAACCGCTTTGCTAACGCGCCAAAACTTTTAGTGCCTTTTCAGGCCGCAACAGATGACATCTGCCGCTTAAATCTGGAGCGGGAAACGAGACTCGAACTCGCGACCCCGACCTTGGCAAGGTCGTGCTCTACCAACTGAGCTATTCCCGCAAATTTGTACAAGTGAGGTTAGTTAATCACTTGATTTTATTATCATCCGGCAAGCTGAGCTGCCGTTCGATGCGTTGCATTCTACTTAGATGCCGCAGTGAGTCAATGAAATTTTCCAGCACTGCGTTTCGTTTGCTGAAATTTGCGTCGCTTAGATCACGGTTCGAGCAGATCGCCCCGCGCAGCGGCCAAATATTGGAACATCGACCAGAATGTCAGCACCGCCGCAATGAAGAATAAACCGATGCCGGCGTATTCAATCCACATGTTCGGCCGCCAGAGCATACCAATTAGCGCCAGCATTTGTGCCATGGTTTTGGTTTTACCGATCCACGAAACCGCAACGTGGCTACGTTTACCGATTTCCGCCATCCATTCACGCAGGGCAGAAATGATAATTTCGCGGGCTATCATCGTCGCCGCGGGCAGCGTAACCCACCAGACATGGTAGTACTCGGCGACCAGCACCAGCGCGACAACAACCATCACCTTATCGGCTACGGGATCGAGGAACGCGCCAAACCGGGTGCTTTGATTCCAGCGGCGGGCGAGAAAACCATCAAACCAGTCCGTGATGGCCGCCAGCCAGAAAATGAACGCGCAAAGGAACGGTGCCCAGGTGAACGGCAGATAAAAAGCCAGCACAAAGAATGGGATAAGGAAGACACGAAACAGAGTAAGCAACGTTGGGATATTAAATTGCATAGTGCCGGATAACTATCTGTCGTAAGTGGGAATTGCCCCTATGTTGCTACAGAGACCTCAATGTTTCAACGAGTAGTAGATCTTTTCTGCCAGCGCCTGCGAGATACCCGGCACTTTTGCTATTTCTTCAACGGACGCGTTCATTAACGGTTGCAATCCGCCCATATATTTCAACAACATCTGGCGACGTTTTGGACCGACACCTTCAATAGTTTCCAGCGCGCTGGTATTTTTCACTTTCGCGCGCTTTTTCCTGTGGCCGCTGATGGCATGGTCGTGCGATTCATCGCGAATATGCTGGATGACATGCAGCGCCGGGGAATCCGGCGGCAGCGAGAAACCTTCCCCTTCGGGTTCAAAGAACAATGTTTCAAGACCAGCTTTACGATCGGTGCCTTTCGCCACGCCCAGCAGCAGCGGGTGATGTTTATCCCATTCCACGTCCAGCTCGGCAAACACCGTTTTGGCCTGACCTAACTGCCCTTTTCCGCCGTCGATGAGAATAACGTCCGGAATCTTACTTTCTTCAATCGCTTTGCCGTAACGACGGCGCAGCACCTGATTCATCGCCGCGTAATCGTCCCCCGGCGTGATACCCGAGATGTTATAGCGACGATATTCCGCCCGCAGCGGGCCGTTAGCGTCGAAGACCACGCAGGAAGCCACGGTCTGCTCGCCCATCGTGTGGCTGATGTCGAAACATTCCATGCGTTTGATCTCTGGCAGCTCCAGCACCTGCGCCAGTGCGGTCAGGCGCTGATGAATCGTAGACTGTTGAGACAATCGTGTGACCAGCGCCGTGGCCGCGTTAGTTCGCGCCAGCTTCAGATAGCGCGCCCGGTCACCGCGTGGTTTGGTTTGCACGTTAATGCGCCGGCCGGCCATTTCAGAAAGCGAATCCGCCAGCAGCGTTTTATCCGGCAGCGTAAAGTCGAGCAGAATTTCGCCCGGCAGCGTGCGCACCTGGCTGCCCTGCAGGTAGAACTGGCCGACAAACGTCTCGACCACTTCCGCAAGTTCGGTGCCGCCCGGCACCTTCGGGAAATAACTGCGGCTGCCAAGCACTTTCCCCTGGCGGATGAACAGGACGTGAACGCAGGCCATGCCGTTGTCGAAAGCCACGCCGATAACGTCCAGGTCGTCGCCGGTGTTGGAAACGAACTGTTTTTCGGTAATGCGACGTACGGCCTGAATCTGATCGCGAATGCGTGCGGCGGCCTCAAATTCAAGATTTTTACTTGCCTGCTCCATCCTCTCGATAAGCTGCGTCAGCACCTGATCGTCTTTGCCGGATAAAAACAGACGGACGTATTCCACCTGCTGCGCATAGTCATCTTCGCTGACCAGGCCGGCAACGCACGGCCCGAGGCAGCGGCCAATCTGATATTGCAGGCAGGGCCGCGAGCGATTGCGATAGACATTGTTCTCGCACTGGCGAATAGGGAAAACTTTTTGCAGCAGCGCGAGGGTTTCCCTTACCGCATAGCCGTTGGGGAACGGGCCAAAATACTCGCCCTTAGCGTGTTTTGCACCGCGGTGCATCGCCAGGCGCGGATGGGTGTCGCCGCTAAGAAAGATAAAGGGATAGGACTTGTCGTCGCGCAGCAGCACGTTGTAGCGCGGCTGGTACAGCTTGATGTAGTTATGTTCGAGCAGCAGCGCTTCGGTTTCGGTATGGGTGACGGTGACGTCGATATGATGGATGAGCGCCACCAGCGCCTCGGTTTTACGGCTCGACAGATTGCTCCGGAAGTAGCTCGCCAGACGCTTTTTTAGATCTTTAGCTTTACCAACGTAAATAACCGTGCCGCCAACGTCGTACATACGATATACGCCGGGTTTGCTGGTCACGGTCTTGAGGAAGGCGACCGAATCGAAATGCTCACTCACTACTGATTAACGTCTCCGCGCTGAATAAACCATGACGAATAGCCAGATGCGTCAGCTCAACGTCACCGCTGATATTCAGTTTACTAAACATTCGATAACGGTAGCTGTTCACCGTCTTCGGGCTGAGATTGAGCTGCTCAGAGATCTCATTGACCTTCTGGCCTTTGGTTATCATCAGCATAATCTGCAATTCACGCTCGGACAAACTGGCAAACGGCGTTTCCGTTTTCTCTGGCTCAATTTGGCTCAGAGCCATCTGCTGAGCAATATCTGAGGCGATATAGCGCTGGCCTGCGTTAACGGAACGAATCGCGTTTACCACGTCCTGTGGCGCTGCGCCTTTACTCAGGTAGCCGGAAGCCCCCGCCTGCATGACTTTCGCCGGCAGCGGGTTTTCAGTGTGAATGGTCAGCATGATGACTTTGATGTCTGAAGAGTAGCGCGCGATTTTTCGCGTGGCTTCCAGACCGCCGATGCCGGGCATATTCATGTCCATCAGCACAACATCGACCGGGTGGGCACGGCACCACTTAACGGCATCCTCACCGCAATTTGCCTCACCTGATATCTTAATCCCTTTGATATCTTCAAGAATGCGTCGTATCCCTGCGCGCACCAGTTCGTGGTCATCAACAAGAAGAACGTTGATCAAAGGGGAACTCTCCAGAAAAGGGATAACGCTCAAAAACCAGGGGTTATATTAACGGGTTTTCCAGAAACTTTAAAATGCAAAAAATGATGTTAGCGAGCTTACTCGCAATTTTTGGACATTTAATTTTACCGTGGCATTGCTATCGCACAGGCGGGGGATAATTGATTTACAAAAAGAAACAACAGTGCGTTAAACACGTACAGCCTAATATATCAGGCGGTTCAAAAAACGAGCCTTATGACTAGTCACACTATTAATTAACAATTAATAAACGAATAAAAAACATTCCCACAGTCATGCGACAGGATTCTGCAAATTCTTTTTTTTTGCGCAAGACGCCGGAAAAAGAAAGTAAAGTGCGCCCGATATCTGAAGCTGATAGTTACCACTAATAAAATGGTCAACCAGTGTGCTATACTCCGCCGCCGAACCAAACCGTTGCGCCGAATGACGGTGTACTAACCGAGACTTGAGGAAAATAAATGAGCACTCCTGATTTTTCCACCGCTGACAACAATAGCGAACTGGCTATTGAAGTCACCTGCCTGAAAGCGATGCTAACCCAAATGTTAAAAGCCATGGGTCAGGCGGACGCGGGCAAAGTGATCATTAAAATGGAAAAGCAAATCGCTCAGATGGAAGACACGGCGCACGCTGAAGTATTTGGCAATACCGTTAAGCAAATTAAACAAGCTTACCGTCAGTAGCCGGTGGGTATCGGCGGAATGAAGTCAGCTTCATCCGCCGTTTTGTCGCCTGACACGCAGAACTTAAAGCCTTTCAGATAATCCCAATCGCGGCCGCGTAACAGGCAATCTGCGTTTTATTCGGTGCGTTAAATTTTTTCTGCATGTTTTTCTGATGAAAATTAACGGTATTTTCGGATATCGATAAAATGATGGCGATCTCCGCCGACGTTTTCCCCTCCCCCGTCCACTGTAAAATCTCCCGCTCCCGTTTACTGAACTTCATCGTCATCGTTTCCACGCTGGGATCCTGCAGGCGGGCTAACGTCATCAGGCTCAGCTCGGCAAGGTATTGCAGGCGAGCGTTAAGCTCATTCTCGGGCAACAGCTTACCTTTCAGCGACGAGCGCGAAACTGAAAGCAGGCCAGCAGCCCTTGACGGCGACATAACGCACTGCGTGATTCCCCGCCGCAGACCGTGATCCCTTGCGGCATCCCAAAACTCCGGCGTATCGGCAAACAGCTCGTCATTCCATGGCAGATACCCGCGCATAAAATTCACCGGGCGCAGTACCGGGTCGATGGCAAAATAATTCTCTGCCTGGTAATGCTCAAGCCAGGCCTGAGGATACGAAGATATCACCGATGTTTTCGGGCGGGTAAACGGCACGGGATGACGAACGCAGAACGCAAAATAATCAAATTCTAACGCCTGAGTTTGTTGATGAATTTCTGTGGTTATTTCGCTGGCCTGGGCGATGGACTGGAAAGTATTTAGCGTTTCCCGTCGCCAGCTAAAAAAGTCGCATTCCGGCATTGTGTCTGGCGCTTCTCCTGAAACTATAATCATTCAATGTTTGAATGTTTAACGCTAACACATTTAACAAACATATATTTATCTTTTATCGACCGATCGGTCGGTTTCTTTAAATAAGTTCACATACCCCCGTATTCAGTGGAGATAATTATGGACCCAGCGTTGAGTACCCGACTTGCACAGGACATGATTCACGCGCTGCGAGGCGATGCCTGTCCTCTGCCAGCGTTAAATTTTACCGGAGCCGGGGCGCTAAATTCTTTTTATCCGATCACAGAATTTGCCGCCGCCGGTTTCGCAGCTGCGGGTATGGCGTTACAGCGGCTGCGGGACAAGACAGAAACTGCCGTCACGATTGACAGCAGGCTGGCCTCACTTTGGTTTTCGTCGAGCCACCGGCCGGTCAATCGCGTTCCCGCCGCTTTATGGGATGAGTTTGCCGGAGATTATCCCACGGCAGACGGCTGGATACGCCTGCACACCAACGCCGCGCATCACCGGCTTGCAATGGAGAATGTGCTGGGCGCGAGCAGCAGTAAAAAGCAGCTTGCCGCAAGGGTTGCGTCCTGGCGTAAAGAAGAGCTAGAAGAGGCTATTGTGCTGGCCGGTGGATGCGCGGCGGCTATGCGCAGCCACGTCGAATGGCTGGCGCATCCCCAGGGTAGCGCAGTGGGCAAAGACCCCCTGTTTTTGCACCGCGCGATGGCCGTGGCCCCACCTTTGAAATGGCAGCCGTCCTCGTCCCGCCCTTTGCTGGGAATTAAAATCCTCGATCTCACTCGCATTATTGCCGGGCCGGTAGCCACAAGATTTCTCGCCGGATTAGGAGCCTGCGTGCTGCGCCTCGATCCGCCCGGCTGGGAGGAACCCACGCTGGCTGAAGAAGTCACGCTCGGCAAACGCTGTGCTCGGGTCGATTTGAAAACCCCAGCAGGACGCGAGCTGTTTCAGGCGCTGCTGGCTGACGCCGACGTTATTGTCCATGGCTACCGGGCCGATGCGCTGGAAGCTTTAGGGTTTGACGCCCAAAGACGCCAGCAGCTCTCCCCCGGACTGGTGGATGTGAGCCTGAACGCATGGGGATGGAGCGGGCCGTGGCGCAACCGTCGGGGATTTGACAGCCTGGTACAGATGGCCTGCGGCATTGCGGCCCGAGGCCAGCAGTGGCAGCAGACTAACCGCCCCGTTCCCCTGCCGGTTCAGGCGCTGGACCACGCCGCGGGCTATTTGCTTGCCGCCGCCGTGCTGGAAGGATTGCGTCAAAGACGCGACCAGCAGACCGGCTATTACGCTCGGCTCTCGCTGGCGCGGGTAGCAGCCCTGCTGATGCAACACCAAAGTTCGCAGCACGAGCCTTTGCAACCTGTCGATCGCCATGACCAGCAGCCTTTAATGGAATGGTCGCGTTTTGGCCTTGGGCAGAGGCTAAAGTTTCCTTTGCTGATCCCCGGCATGCCGGTGGCATGGTCATTGCCTCCGCGCCCGCTGGGCAGCGATGAGGCCCGTTGGCAGGCTTAAAATGCGAAAGGCGGAAGGCTTCACGCTCTTCCGCCTCTGTTTTAGCCTGCAACGACCTGGCGGGTCAGGAATTTCTCAAGGAACTGCTGCGTGCGCGGCTGCTGTGGATTAGCAAACAGCTCGCGGGCAGGCCCCTGCTCCACAATTTTCCCCTGATCCATAAAGATCGCCCTGTCCGCCACGTCGCGGGCAAAGCTCATTTCATGAGTCACAATGACCATGGTGCGCTTTTCCTCCGCCAGCTGGCGAATCGTGCTGAGCACCTCCCCCACCAGCTCCGGGTCCAACGCTGAAGTCGGTTCGTCAAAAAGGATCACTTCAGGGCGCATAGCTAACGCCCGGGCAATCGCCACGCGCTGCTGCTGCCCGCCGGAAAGACGGCGCGGATAGCTGGTTTCTTTACCCGTCAGCCCAACTTTTGCCAGCAGCTCGCGGGCGCGCGCAACGGCTTCCGCTTTCGGCTCGCCTTTTACGATGACCGGGCCTTCAATAATGTTCTCCAGCACCGTGCGATGCGGGAACAAATTGAAGCTCTGAAAGACGAAGCCAACCTGTTGACGCAGCTCGCGTACCAGATGCTTCTGCTTGCTCAGCGAAACGGCGGCGTCAATGGTGATATCGCCGACCTGAATGGTACCGGACTCCGGCTGCTCAAGCAGATTAATGCAGCGCAGCAAAGTCGTTTTCCCGGAGCCGCTTGGGCCAACGATCGCCACCACTTCGCCGGGTTTAACCTCGAGGTCGATGCCGTGCAGCACCGTCTGTCCGTGAAACTTCTTCACCAGTTTTTTTACGTCGATGGCGCTCATTTTGGATCCCTGTCCTGGCGGTTAAGCTGATTTTCGAAATAGTTTTGCAGCGCGGAAAGCACCGTTGCCATCACCCAGTAAATCAGCGAGGCCGCCAGATACATGGTGAAAACTTCCAGCGTGCGGGAGGTAATCAGCTGCGCCTGACGGAACAGCTCCGGCACCTGAATCGTCGCCGCCAGAGAAGTATCTTTCACCAGGCTAATAAAGCTGTTGCTGAGGGGCGGCAAAGCAACGCGCGCGGCCTGCGGCAAAATAGCACGGCGCAATGTCTGCCACGGCGTCATACCGATGCTGGCTGCGGCTTCCCACTGGCCTTTTTCGATGGAGGATATCGCCGCGCGCAGCGTTTCGGACGCGTAGGCCGCCGTATTAAGCGACAGGCCAATCATCGCCGAGGGGATAGGATCAAGCTCAATGCCAAACTGCGGCAGACCGTAATAAATCATAAACAGCTGGGCGATCAGCGGCGTGCCGCGAAAGACCGACACGTAAAAACGCGACAGCAGTGAAAAAGGTAAAAACGGCGACAGGCGCATCAGCGCCAGTAAAAACCCCAGAATCAAACCGAAGAACATGCCGCCAATACTAAGCTGGAGCGTGAACACGGCACCTTTGAGCAGATACGGCGCTGAGTCCAGCACCAGTTGAAGACTTTCTTGCATACTTAAATTACACCCTGTCTGTCTTTATTATTATGAACTACACGTGTGGATGGTAGGCGAACAGCGCGGGCGCTCCGCCGGTATGGACGAAGATAATCGGCCCTTCGTCTTTGAATCGCTTTTGCGCCACGCCGTCAATCAGCCCGGCCATGGCTTTGCCGGTATAAACCGGGTCAAGCAGAATGCCTTCCAGCCGCGCCAGCAGCTTAATGGCCTCCAGCCCTTCTTCATTAGGTGTGCCGTAGCCCGGCGAGAAATAATCATCCCACAGCTGAATCGGCGCGCTGGCGGTCAGCCCCAGAGAATGTGCCACGGCCTGCTGCAAGGCTTCAACCTTTGGCAGCTGCTGAGCGACGCTGCGCGAAACCGTCACGCCGATGAGCTCCACGTCCGGCATCACCTGCTCCAGCCCAACGGCAAGCCCGGCGTGGGTGCCCGCGCTGCCTGATGCCACAATCACCGATGAAACGCTAACCGCGCTATCGCACTGCTGGGCCATTTCCAGCGCGCTCTCCACATAGCCCAGCGCGCCAAGCGCGTTTGAGCCGCCCACCGGAATCACATAAGGCCGGAATCCCTGCGCTTCAAGGCGCGTCGCAATGTCATCCAGCTGTTTGTCCGGCTCGCTCAGCGCATCGCACATTTCAATTTCAGCATCAAAAAGATCCAGCAGCAGGCGGTTACCGTTGCTGAGGTAATTTTCCGCGCGCGTCGCAATGGGGTTTTCGAGCAGGGCTACGCATTTGAGTCCTAGCTTTGCCGCTACCGCCGCGGTCTGACGAACGTGGTTAGACTGAATGGCGCCAGCGGTAACCAGCGTGTCCGCGCCTTCACGCAGCGCATCTGCGGCCAAAAACTCCAGCTTACGCAGCTTATTGCCGCCCATCGCCATCGGCGTGGTGTCGTCACGTTTGATAAAAATTTCGCGCCCGAGGTAATCAGAAAAGCGTGGCAGATACTCCAGCGGAGTTGGGCTGCCGATAAATTCCAGCCGCGGAAAACGGGTCAGATTGTGCAAAGACATGTGCTACTCCAGAAAATAGGGATGAATATTCCACATTCCTTCATTATGTACCAGCCGCGGCAATTGCCTGCAAATACAAATAAAAAAGGCGGATACGCCTGCGCATATCCGCCTCTTCTGACTTCTTAGATTATTTGGTGACGTCGGCCCCAAACCATTTTTCAGACAGTTTCGCCAGTGAGCCATCTTTTTGCATTTCGGCAATCGCTTTGTTCACCGCCTCAACCAGGTCTTCGTTGCCTTTACGAATCGCCACGCCAGATTCCTGACGGGAGAACGCATCCCCGGCGACGGCCAGAGTGTCTTTGGTTTTCTTCACCAGATCCAGTGCGGCAAGACGGTCAACCAGAATGGCGTCGATGCGGCCCACGCGCAGATCCTGATATTTAGTCGGGTCATCATCATAGGTACGAATATCTACGCCCTGCACGTTTTCACGCAGCCACTGTTCGTAGTTGGTGCCCAGACCTACGCCAACCTTCTTACCTTTCAGGTCTGCCGCAGATTTTATGGTGCCTTCGTTGCCTTTCTTCACCAGCGCCTGAATGCCGGACACGGTGTAAGGCGTGGAGAAATCGTATTTCTTTTTGCGCTCGTCAGAAATGGTGACCTGGTTTATCACCACGTCGATACGCTTCGAGTCCAGCGAGGCCAGCATGCCGTCCCACTTGGTGGGTTTCAGCGCCGCTTTCACGCCAAGATGCTGAGCAAGCTGCTCGGCGAACTCAACCTCAAAACCAGTTAGCTTACCGTCGTCGCCCTGGAAGCTGAACGGAGGATAGGTCCCTTCCAGACCCACCAGCAGCGTGCCGCGTTCTTTGACCTTATTGAGTAAATTTTCTGCGGCGAACGTTTTCACGCTCGCACCCGCCACCAGCGCTACGGCCAGCACGCCCATCAGCGCCTGACGACCCACCATGCTTAGTTTCATCATTACCCCAGCTATTAATAATTTTGTTGTAGTGTAGCGACTTAGCTTCAACCGTCAAAACCAGTCTGCTACAACTTATTCCATATTAATATATATCGGAAGTGCTGGTCGTTGCCTGGTACGGGATCGGTGTATTTGTGAGCTGCGTCTGAAACTGCCAGTATTTTCGCAGCGCGATACGATAATTATTGGTGCTGGTGCGCGGCAGCCACGCGTCCAGCGACTCATCCAACAGGCCGGCGAGCGTCGGGGGGAAAGCAATATTCTGTTCGGCCAGGTGGTTTCCCAGGCGACGCAGGCGCACAACGTATTCGCGAATGGTGCCGTGGCTCATCTCGGTTTGCTCAAACAGGTACTGCTTAAAGCCGATGATATCGAAGTAGTTTCCCTGTTCTTTGCAGTGTAAATCACCGCAAAAGCGGCACAGCGCCGTCCACGATTGCTGTTCCACCTGCCAAGTAGCCTCGTCGATTAGCGTATCAAGCTGGGCGATCGTCGTTTTATTCACGATCTCGCCACGACAAATCAGCGTGATGCGGTCTAAAAGCTTGCCGCAGTGTGCGCAGTGGGTTTGTGAATGCTTGAAATCTTTAAGGTAGCGGCTTAGCGGCCGTCTTTTTTGTTGCTGCACCGTCATGATAATTTCCAGGTGGTAAGACTAACGTGCGGCACTCCCTACAGCTTACCCAGCTTGGTGCGTAAGCGCTTTATCGCCTGGCTGTGCAACTGACTCACCCGAGATTCGCCAACTTCCAGCACGGCGCCAATCTCTTTAAGATTGAGCTCCTCCTGGTAGTAAAGCGTCAGTACCAGCTGTTCGCGTTCCGGCAGCGCTTCAATCGCGTCCATCACACGGCTGCGTAAATTACTCTCCAGCAAATGCTGCAGAGGATTCGCCTGCTGGTGCTCCTCGGTGACCAGTTCGATACTGTCGCCATGCTCTTCACGCCACTCGTCATAAGAGAAGAGCTGGCTGTTATTAGTGTCGAGCAACATCTGGCGGTATTCGTCGAGCGGGATATCCAGACGCTGCGCCACTTCGGTTTCAGTCGCGTTACGTCCCAGCTCTTGCTCCAGTTGACCAATCGCTTGTGCGACGCCGCGGGCGTTACGTCTGACGCTGCGCGGCACCCAGTCACGGCTGCGCAGTTCATCAAGCATCGCTCCGCGTATGCGCTGCACCGCGTAGGTAGTAAATGCCGTTCCTTGCAGGGCATCATAACGATCGACTGCATTCAGCAACCCGATGCCACCCGCCTGTAGCAGATCGTCAAGCTCCACGCTCGCCGGCAGACGAACCTGCAGGCGCAATGCTTCGTGACGCACCAGCGGTACATAACGCTGCCACAGCGAGTGCTTATCCATCACACCATCAGCGGTATACAGTGAATTCACGATAAACAGCCCTGCGTTAGTTGAGTTATCGGCATGATTATCCGTTTCTGCAGGGCTTTTAATCGCCAGAATAGTGGGTGAAAGGAGGGGTTATTTGCGGGTTATCATTTCAAATGACCGCGACCGGGCTATTAATTTGCCGGTAATGTGACGGTTCGCGTTAATGTTTGTAACAAGTTATAGCCGTCCCAGTGCAAAGAAAAATTCATCGTCTGACCCACAGGGACTATTCGGTCCACGCCGCAAGGTCGGCTGCGCTGAATAAAAGCCTCGGCTTCCTGCCGGGAAATGCCGAAGGTGGCCATCGTCTGACATTTTTCACCACAAACCTCTGCAATATCATTTATCTCCTCAGCCAGCCATTCATAGAAATAACCGCCGCCGGGATGTGACATCATCATTTCCGGGCTAACTTTCGGCGTGCTTACCCGGAAAAAATGGCGCGTGTCGGCAGGGGTATGTTTCAGGGTGGGCATCCCCACCACATCCTCACAGAAGTGCGCCAGGTTCCTGACAACGGACACGGCCTCAGGCGCTTTTTTTGCAGCCAGATATGTCTGAAAATGTTGCCAGAACAAAGCCTGCGCGTCGGCCTTTCCCGTGCCGACCCAGACAATGAGCTTCGGCGCGGTGCAGGCCTGCTGATCGGTCAGTAAAGTATCATTATAAAAATCTTCCGCCAGCCGGCCCTTATTTTCACATTGCAAATAGCGATCGGCATTAATAACGGCAATTGAATAACGGTCGGCAAATGCTATATCCACCGCGCGCGGGCGAAGCGGCGACTGCCGAAGCAGTGAAATAGTTTTATCGCCGCCCCAAATTAATCGCGCGTGGCAAAGTGCGGATAGCGCATTATTTATATGCGGCTGATGTCCATATTCTACAAGGCATATAAATGGGCGTATCTCCGGGCAATCTTTCAGGGCCTCATTGAATGCCCGACAAATAATGTCAACCTGAATAAAGGGCTTAGAAGGCAGACGCACAACGTTGGCATTCCCGGTCAGCAGGCCGGCCAGCAGAGAATAGGCAAAATTCACCGCTACGTTTGAGGGCGCAATGTGAAATGCCACTCCGCGCCCCAGCAAAAAGTTTTCCGAAGCATGCTGCTGCTTCATGCTTTCCAGCGCCGACCTGCGGCACCAGAACGCCAGGCTAATCACATCGCTGTGCTCTCTGGCCTGCATATCGCGCATTAAAATCTTTGAAAAATCGTTCAGAAAATGAATGACGTCTGCTGAAAATGGCGTCAGCGGCCTGACCCCGGACATGCCGTCCAGAACGGCAGCGTCACCCACCCGGAAACGTAGTTCATTAACGATCTGCGGCATAGGTATCACTACATCCTCTGATTTCAGCATTCTTCAGTCGCCCCGTGACGCGGAAGTATTTTCCCCGACGTCGGCAGGGACAGTCGTCTTCTCCCAGCAAAATGCCTTCGTCTTCGGTTAATAGTGAATGGCCAGGATAAGATTCGGGAATCAGCGACAGCACCTGAATAATACCGGGCTTGCCCACCGGGCAGACGCTAAGATCCAGCGGATCGCGGACAATCACGTCGGAATAAATACTGGCGTGCAGATGACCCTGCTCGCACTGCATATAAATGCAGCCGGTCTGCTCTACCATGCCGTAATAGTCATAAATTTTTGCCAGCCCGCAGACTTCACGTAGCTGCTGCGCGAACACTTCGCCGGAGACCGCCTGGGAAACGAGTTTTTTCCAGCCGCCGCCGTGAATTAAAATGCCCTGTGACAAATCCAGCTTTTCGCCGCTCGCCGCCAGAGCCTGGTAAAAGTGCTGCCAGACCATAAACGTAAAGCCAAAGAGCAGGATAGGTTTACCCGAATGCTTTGCGGTAAACGCCTTCACCGCCGCCATATCAAGATTCATCTCCTCGTCCAGCGCCCAGCAGCGGTCGCTGCCGAACAGCGAGAAGCCCAGAATCCCCGCCCCGCGAGCGGAAAACATATTGCGGTCTTTCATCACCGATGGCGTATCAAGGATCAGCATTGGCAGGCGCGAGGCGCCGGTAAAATCCTTCACAATTTTTACCAGCGTTTTTTGCTGCCTGGCGGCGGTCGCCTTATCAAGATAAATCTTTGATACCGCCTGTCCGCTGGTGCCGGATGAGGTCATTGTTTTCACCACTTCGCTCTCAGGCGTGCTGGCGAGACGCAGGGTTTTAAACAGCGATACGGGCAGATACGGCAGATCTTCCAGCTGCGTTAGCTCGGATGGCTGCACGTTTAGTCCGGCAAGAATATGGCGATATTCCGGGCAGCGCGCCTGATGATGCAGGGTCAGCGCCCGCAGCCGCGCCAACATGGCGCGGCGTTTTTCCTCACGGCCAAGGGCGTAAGGCGCAAGCTCAAGCCAGGCTTCATACTCGGTCATACAGCGGCTCCAGCTGCGCGTAGAGCGTTTTTCCCGCTCTGTTTTTCGGGATTTCCGCAATGCCCGCCACCCTCAAGGCGGAATGGTGCAGCCGGCAGGTTTGCGCCAGATAGCTTTTCACCGCTTCGCTCGCCGAGCCGTCGGTGATAAAGACGCGGATATTGTCGTCGTAGCCTGCCGCCACGCAGTCGAGCTGCGGGAAAGCGCGCAGCACCAGATGTTCGATCTCGTCGAGACCAACGCGATTGCCAAAAACTTTCAGGAAGCGTTTTTTACGCCCGACGATGGTGTAGAAACCTTCATCGTCCACGCGGGCAAGATCGCCCGTAGCCAGCCGCCCTGCCCGCTCATCGCCCTTGGCCAGATCCTCGCGGCACTGCGCGTAGCCGAGCGTAACGTTGCTGCCGTAATAAACCAGCTCGCCCGTTACGCCGGGTTCGGTAATACTGTCGCCCGTTTCATCGATCAGCGCAAAACGTCCGGCGGGAATCGCAACGCCCAGCGAGCCGGGTTTATCCAGCACGCGCTCCGGCGGAAGATAGCCCATGCGCGAGGTCGCCTCGGATGCGCCGTACATCACGAAAAAGCGCACCTGCTTTTCCTGCGCCCACGCGCCCAGCTCGCTTTGCAGCTCGGCGCGCAGTTTGCCTCCGGCCTGGGTTATCGTGCGCAGCGACGGTAGGTCCATGCGAAAGAAACGCAGCTTTTTCAGCATTTCCCAGCTGTACGGTACGCCGGAAAGCGAGGTGGCCCGCTGCTCTTTGAGGAAACGCCAGAAGGCTGGCTGCACCGGGCCGCTGTTGGTTAGCAGCAAAGTGGCGCCCTGAGCCAGATGGGTATTAATAACGGAAAGTCCGTAAACGTAATTCATCGGCAGCCAGGCCAGCGGGCGTTCAGCCGCGTCAATGCCGAGATATTCAACGATGCTGCGGGCGTTGCTGAGCAGGTTTTGATAGCTCTGGCGCACCAGCTTCGGGCTGCCGGTAGAACCGGAGGTCGCCATCAGCAGGGCCAGATCGTCGTGCATTTCTACCTCAGAATGCCCGGTTGCCAGCAGCTCATAGCCCAGAGCGGAATAAATGACCGTCGCATTGGCCGCTTCTCGTCCGGCAGGCTGCCACACAAAGCCGGGCCGATAGGTTTCCAGCAGCCCATCGAATAATTCCGGGGCGATACTGCTGTCCAGCATCAGCGGCACGGCTCCGGCGTTCAGACAGGCAAGATAGCCCGTCAGCGCGCCAAAACTGTTATCACACAGGCAAAAGGCCAGCGAGCGGGCGGGAAGATGCGCCTGTAGCGCCGCAATCTCTTCGCCAAGCTGCCGATAAGAAAGCGTGTTTCCCTCTTCGTTTATCGCCGCCGTGGCGTCCCCGAAGCGGGCCAGCTGCCAGAAAGGGATTTCCATCATGAAACATGTTCCAGAATCGTACCGGCTATTTGCGGCGCGGTCAGTCCCGTCTGCTCCAGCATCCACTGATATTCGCCCGCGTTGCCGTAGCCCTGCGGAATGCCGATGGTCAGCAGGCACGGCGTATTTTGCTGCCCGGCGAGATACTCGGCAATCGCGCTGCCCAGCCCGCCCGTCGTACTGTGCTCTTCGACGCTGACAATCAGCCGGTGTCCCAACAGCCCGGCCAGCGCGGCGGTATCCAGCGGCTTAATCGTGTGCATATCCAGCACGCTACAGTGCAGCCCGCGCTCGGCCAGCCGTTCGGCAGCCTTCAGCGACTGAGCCACCATGCTACCCGTCGCCACCAGCGCCACGTCGCTTCCTTCGCGCAGCAGATTCGCTTTGCCGAGGATAAATTCTGCCGCCTCGCGGTAAACCACCGGCGCACGCATTCCGCCGGTCAGACGCAGATAAACGGGGCCATTATGCTCGGCGGCAGCCAGCGTCAGCTGCGCCGTCGCCGTGGCATCCGCCGGGGAAATAATCATCAGATTAGCGATGGATCGCAGGGTGGCGATATCCTCAATCCCGTAATGCGTAGTGCCAAACATGCCCATCGCAAAGCCGGAGGCCAGCCCCACCACCTTCACATTTTCCTGCATATAGCCCAGGTAATGGCGCATCTGCTCGCAGGCGCGCAGCGCGGCAAAGTTGGCGAAGGTCGTGGCAAAGGGAATCTGTCGCTGAGAAGCTATCCCTGCCGCCACGCCGACCAGATTTTGCTCGGCGATGCCGACGTTAATATAGCGGTCCGGAAAGGCTGTACTGAAACGCTCCATGCCGGAAGTGATGCCCAGGTCAGCGGTCAGGCCAATAATCCGCGGATTTTGCTGAGCCAGCTTGAGCAGCGTCACGCCGAAGGTGCCGCGCGTGCCCATCATCGACCAGGCCCGAACGTCTGCGGGGGTCATATTGAGCTGCATCCTTATCCCTCCAGCTCGGCCAGCGCAGCCTGATGCTGAGCGGCGGAAAGTTTGCTGCGGTGGAAGGCGTTGTTGTGTTCCATAAACGAAATACCTTTGCCCTTCACCGTATGGGCCAGAATGGCCTTAGGTTTTTGCGCGTGCGGTGCCTCAAGGGCGGTTAGCAGCGCCGGGATATCGTGCCCGTCGCACTCGGCCACCTGCCAGCCGCAGGCCTGCCACAGCGCGGGGAAATTCATCGCCAGCGTGCGCTCGCAGGAAACGTCAGACTGAAAGCCGTTAATGTCGACAATCACGGTCAGGTTATCCAACCGGTGATGGGCCGCAAAGAGCGCGCTTTCCCAGATGGAACCTTCGTTGCATTCCCCGTCGCCCAGCACCACGTAGCTGTGCCACGGCTGCTTTTGCAGGCGCTGACTCCAGGCAATGCCGCTGGCGTAGCCGACGCCGTGCCCGAGCGAGCCGCCGGCAAAATCAATGCCGAGGGACGGGTGCATCGGCGTCAGGGCCGGAAAAAGGGAGCCGCTGTGGTCGAAGGTCGCCAGCTGTTCCGCGCTGAGCACGCCGTAGTGGTGCAGCGTGGTATACAGCGCCAGCGCCGCGTGGCCTTTGCTGAGCAGGAAGCGGTCGCGCTGTCCGTCGGCCATATTATCCGGCCGATAGCGCATTTTGCTGCCGTACAGCACGGTGGCGATTTCCACCATCGAAAGCGCCGAGCCCAGATGCACGCCGTCCACCGGCGCGTGGAACGCAACGTCTATAATCGAGCGGCGGATCTGGCGGGCCGCAAGCGACAAGGCTGCCTGCGCATCGCTCATCGTAAACCGCCGTCGACGCGAATAGTCTGGCCGGTCACGTAGCTTGCCAAATCGGAAACCAGGAATACCGCCGCGTCGGCAATATCAGAAGGCTGCCCAAGACGGCGTAAATCCGTCTGGTTACGCGTGGCCTCGATAATCGCCGCCGGGAGGGTTTCCAGCATGTCGGTATCGGTTATCCCCGGCGCAATGCAGTTGGCCCGGATCCCCTGCTCGCCCAGCTCTGTGGCGATGGACTGCGTCAGAGCGATGACCGCGGCTTTCGACGCGCCGTAGGCGCCTTTGCCCGCGTTGCCGTCCTGCGCCGCGCTCGAGGCGATATTGACGATGCTGCCCTGCTTCTGGCGGGTCATCAGTTTTGAAACCGACTGGGTGAAGTTAAACAGGGCGAAAAAATTAACCTCAAACTGCTGGCGCAGCGCCTGCTCGGTGGTCATCTGGAACAGCGCGTTAAGCGTGACGCCCGCGTTGTTCACCAGGCCGTGCAGCGGGCGTTTGTCGGTCATCAGCTGTTTCACCGCCAGCTTCATCGCCGCCGTATCGGTTAAATCAAAGCACAGCGGCCAAATCTGCACGCCGTAGCGCTCGGCCGTCACGGCCATCTCGGTTAAGAAATTATCGTCGGCGCTGCGGGCATGGGCGTAAATATTTGCCCCGTTAGCCGCGAAGGTTTCCACCATCGCACGGCCAATGCCGCGGGCGCAGCCGGTAATAACGACGTTTTTATCTTTTAACAGCATAAAGCGCTCCTTAATGACCGATGCCGCCGTCAACGCGAATCACCTGGCCGGTCACGTAGGCCGCCGAGTCTGAAGCGAGCCAGCACAGCGTGTTAGCCACTTCTTCGGCAAGGCCCAGACGAGGTAAGGCCGCCGCCGCCAGCTTTTCAGCCACGACGTTCTCGGGCAGATTTTCCGTCATCGCGGTTTGAATCACGCCGGGCGCAACCGCGTTGACGCGAATACCCTGCGGAGCCAGCTCTGCCGACAGCGTTTTGGTCGCCGCCACCATTGCCGCTTTAGAAGCCGAGTAGGCAAGCTGGCCTGCATTCCCGTCCAGGCCGGAAATACTGGCGATGTTAATGACGCTGCCGCGCTTGTTGCGCAGCATTAAGCGCGTCATGTACTGGGTGAAAACCATCTGCGAAAAAAAGTTAATCGTGAAGGTTTGCTGCAATTGCGCCATCGTCACCATCGGGAACAGCGCGTCAAGAGTTACGCCCGCCACGTTGACGAGAATATCTATCGGCTGTTTTGCCTTCTGAATGGCGACCGCCGCCTGTTTGATTGACGCCTCGTCCATCAGATCGAAGTAAACGGGCGTAATGCTGACGCCGTGCCCGGCGGCCAGCTCGTTAATAAAAGCGCTGAACGCTTCGTCTTCCTGCTGGCAGCATGCAAACAGGTTGGCTCCCTGGCGGGCGAAAGCGGCCAGCGTCGCTTTGCCAATGCCCTGCAGACATCCCGTCACTACGGCAGTTTTCCCGGCCAGTAACATGTTCACCTCTCAGTCGTGTCAGGCAACTTCAACATCGTATTTTTTCAGGATTTCTTTCCCTTTTTCCCAGGAGGAGAAATCGATAATGTCTTCGGTGTCCATCATGATGTCGAAGGTCTCTTCCAGCGCGGCAATCATGCTCATATGGCCGACGGAGTCCCATGAAGGCGTATCCTGGTAGCGGTAACCAGGCAATGTCTCTTCGGCAACCTCAAAGGTTTCAACAAAAACGGCATTGTATTTAATTAAGTTGGTCATTAATTTAATCCCAGTAAAACAATTAGTTAAAAACTTTACCCTGCTCATTCTTGCGCATCACGCGGGCAGGATTTCCGAGGGCAATACTGGCCGGGGCTATGTCGGCGAACACCGACGAACCCATGCCGATAATGGCGTCATCGCCGATCGCCGTTTGTTCTTTCACCGCGCTGTTCATGCCGATAAAAACGCGCTGTCCGATGGCGCAGTGGCCCGCCAGCGTCACGTTGCTGGACACCACGCTGTGGCTGCCCACGGCGGAATCGTGGCCGACGCAGGCCTGCGGCTGAATCAACACGTTCGCGCTGATCCGCACGTCGCAGGAGATAAACGCGCCGCTGCAAATAATGCTTCCCGCACCAATTTCGCTCCGCGGCGGAATAAACACCTGCGGGTGAACAAGCGTGGCAAGACGGGTTTTAGGCAGGACTTTCTCCATCAGCTTTTGCCGGGCAACCGGCTCGCCGAGCGCGATAACAATTTCGCTATCGGCAAAATCCACCTCGTGGAAACGCCTGACCGCCACGCCGCTAATGGCAGCCTCGTCGCTGACGTCATCAATAAAGAAAATTTCTGTCCAGCGCGCATCCCGGTTAATCTGCTGGGCCAGTACCAACACTTCGCGACCTAAGCCACCGCCGCCGTAAATACCCAGCTTCATGCCACGGCCCCGCTTATTTCAACGGTTAAAGTCTGGTTGGCAGGTTGAACGCTGTACTGCCGAATAAGGCTTACCACGCGATCGAGATCTTCATCGCTGAGATCCGGGAAGATCGGCAGGCAAAGGATTTTTTGCGCGACGGCCTCCGCCTGCGGCAAATGTTCAGGCTGGGCGGAAGGCAGATGGCGATACATGGAAAACGAGCTGATCAGCGGGTAAAAATAGCGGCGCGAATAGATATTCTGCTCTTTCAGCACGCCATAAAGCTGGTCGCGCGTCAGCGAATAGCCCTCTTCGACCACCACCGGGAAGTAGGCATGATTCCAGCTCACGTTCTCCGGTGCGGCAAAGCAGCTGATGCCCGGCACGTCGGCCAGGGCTTCGCAGTAGCGGTGATAAATATTTTCGCGATCCGCCAGCGCCTTGTCGATATGCTGAAGCTGCACCAGACCAAAAGCCGCCTGTACTTCATTCATCTTGGCGTTAATGCCCGGCGCAACCACCGTGGTTTCCCCGGCAAAACCGAAGTTTTTCAGATAGTCGATGCGCTGCTTCATTTTCGCATCCGGGCAGATAATCGCCCCGCCCTCAAAGGTGTTAAACACCTTGGTGGCGTGGAAGCTCAGAATCGACAAATCGCCGTAGTTGAGCACGCTGCGGTTATCCAGCGTCACGCCGAAAGCGTGGGCCGCGTCGTAAATCACCTTCAGGCCCCAGGCGTCGGCGATGTTTTGAATACGCTCTACGTCGCAGGGTAATCCGTAACAGTGCACCGGCAAAATGGCCGAAGTAGCAGGCGTAATAAGCTGCTCAATTTTGTCGGGATCGATATTGCAGGTTTTCGGATCGATATCGGCAAAAACCGGCGTCAGCCCGTTCCACAGCAGCGAGTGCGAAGTGGCCACGAAAGAATAAGGCGTGGTAATCACCTCGCCGGTTATGCGCAGCGCCTGGAGCGCCGTCAGCAGCGCCAGAGTCCCGTTGGCAAACAGGCACAAATGCTCCACGCCGAGGTATTCCGCCAGCTCTTTTTCAAGCTGCTGATGGAATTCACCGCCGTTGGTCAGATATTTGTTCTGCCAGATCTGCTCCAGGTAAGGAATAAACTCCTCCAGCGGCGGAAGCAGCGGACTGGTTACAAAAATATTATCTTTCATCGGTGACTCCCACCTGCGCGGCTAATCATTGAGGGTAAAACTCTGGACCGGAACGCCCGCGCACCAGCGCTGCCAGCTTTCGCGGAGTGTTTTTTCAAACAGCGTGGCGATGCTTTTCTGCTGCCCGTCACCGATAGCCATGACGTCTCTCAGGCCCATGCGCAGCGTATTCAGACGCGCCAAATCATCACTCCAGCCCACGGCTTTGCTGACGTACTCTTCTTCTGATTCCGCCACGAACTCGTCCAGACCGTAGCCGTGGAGAATATCGACGCCCTGCCTGGCCGCCATGGTTTCACCGGCCAGGGTAATGGTCGGTACGCCCATCCAGGCCCCGTGATTGGTGGTCGTCCCGCCGGTATAAGGGAAGGCGTCGAGCAGAATGTCGACTTCGTTGTGCATCGCCAGGTACTCCACCAGCGAGCACTTCTCTCGGAATATAATCTGGTCGTTATTCACCCCGTGGCGCAGCAGCACCGAGCGAATTTTCTCCTGCATTTCCTCGCCGGACATATAGCCGACGATCATGCGTGAGGTCGGCAGGCGGCAAAGAATCTTCGCCCACAGCGCCAGCACGCGATCGTTGAGCTTTTTCGGGCGGTTAAAGCTGCCGAAGGTCAGATAGCCGTTACGTAGCGCAGGCAGCGCTTCCACCGCCGGGCTGGTTTTCTCCGGTTCGAACTGCTTAGGCAGCGGAACGTAAATCAGTTTTTCGGTGAACTGCCCGTCGAGCTTGCCGGGAGGCGCGATACCCGGGCTGATGATTCGATAATCAATGGAGCTAAGCCCGGAAGTCCCCGGATAGCCAATCCACGTCATCTGCACCGGCGAAGGACGCAGGGCAAAAGCCGGCAGGCGGTTAAAGGCGGTATGGCCGGAAAGATCGATAAGGATATCAATCCGGTCGGCTTTAATAAGCTCGGCCAGCTCCAGCTCGCTGTATTTCACCACTTCGCGCCAGCCGCTGGCCTGGCTCGCCAGCTGCTTCGTCACGCTGTCGTTCAGCGTCGAGCTGTTGTAGCCAAAAAGTGCGTAGCGATTGCGGTCCAGGCTGTACCAGACAGGCGCCAGGAAGTTGGTGACAGGATGCTCGCCAAAGTCGCCAGAGACGAAGCCCACGCGCAGCTTGCGCTGCGGATCTTTATCCTCGGGCCGCCAGCCTTTGAAGTTCTGTTTATCGGCCCAGCGCTGAACGCGGGTGCCGTAGTTCAGGTGCTCGGCGAACAGCTCTTCGGCGCTCAGAGAGGCATTGTGAGTCAGGCCAAACAGCAAATTAGTCATAAAGCCGAAATTATCCGGCGCGTATTTCACCGCGCGGCGCAGATACGGCAGCGCCTCTTCCATCTTCGACTGATCGCCGAGAACGATCCCCATATTGCCCGCAATACCGGCATTTTTGGGTTCCAACTGGCAGGCCCGGCGAGCGCAAACTTCGGCGGCGTTAAACTGGAGAAAATCCCGGTGCAGCGAACCCAGCAGATCCCAGGCCGGACCGTTGGTTTTGTCACAGCGCAGCACCGCGCGGATAACTCTCCCGGCCTGCCAGCTCATATCGTTCCGGAAGTAAATTGCCGCCAGCTCATAGTAAAGACGCCAGCTTGACGCCTGTAGCGCCAGCGTATTTTTCATCGCCTCCAGCGCCCCGGTAAAATCTCCCGTGCGGGTATTGATGTTGGCCAGCAAATACCAGGCGTGCATTTTTAACGGTTTTTCTTCGACGAGCGCGTGCAGATATGCGCGCGCCCTGGTGTTCTCACCAACCGCAATCTGCGCCTCCACAGAGTCGATGACCTTTTGCCGCAGCGGCGTCATATCGGGCGCGTCAACCTGCGGATTTACTTTCGCCAACGCGATTTGCTTCGCGGTGGCGAAACCGCCTGATTTCGCATCGCAGGCGTAAACCATAATCGAAAGAATAAGCTGGCACGCCTGTTCTGCCGGGGCCGCCTTCAGCAAATCCTGCAGGTAATAGCGCCACGCAAACGGTGCCGCCTCCAGCAGACCTTTGTGGCGAAGACTATCGTGCAGAGCAAAGCTTTCCTCGCTGATGCTCGGCAGTCCGCCATACAACGCCTGTTGCTCTTCTTCAGAAAGCATCAGCGGCTCGTGCCAGGCGTTAGTCACAACCTGCGAAGTGGCCTCGCATACCGGGCCTGCCCGCACGGCAGCGCTTTTTTGGTATTCGCATTTGCCCAGGCGGTAATGCAACGACGGTAAGCCTTTCTCGAATAGCGCCTGCAAAGAAGCAAGCACGTTTTCACGCTCCCCCTCTAATTGCTCATCCGGCTGCTGCACCTGGAAAACAAGCTGTTCAATGCTCAGACTCGCGGGCCACGCCTCGCCCAGCGCGTCAAGGATAGAAAGGGTCAGGCCATCATCGGTGGCAATGCGCACGCCGTCGTGACCGGCAAAGGCGTTATCAATATGTCCATCAAATACAATGCGTCGGAAGCTGCCCGCCCAGGAGAAATCAGCGAGGCGGGCCAGGTCGGGCAGCGCGGCGATATGTTCGGCCTGCTCTATGTGGGTCAGCAGGCTCATGCGCTCGGCGCGGTTAACGGCAAAGTCCAGATACTGCTGGCTGAGGATTTTATGCGGCGTTGGGCAAATGGCAGCGTGCGTGCTGGCCACCTGCTCGCCAAAATGGGCCGGAAGTTCATGCTGCGGCGCGCAGTCGCCAACGTAGGTTAGCCCGGCGTTTTCAACGCGGCCGGAAAACTCCAGCAGATATTCGGCTTCGTTCTGACCTTTCAAATAGTGGTGGCTGAACAGGGTATCGGAGAGCGTTTCAGACTGTGCGGAGGCTTCGCTAAGGCGCGACTGCCAGCCTTGTTCCGCTACGCTGCCGAGCGACATAAACGTCATCATTGCCCGGGCGCTGGCCAGCTGGGTTTGTTCATCGCTGGCAAGGCTGCTGTGAATTTGCACCGCGTCGCGCAGCGCTTCACGAAGTTTTGCCCCCGGATTACAGGCCCAGCCAATCGCAATCACCCCCTGCGGGCTTAGATGCTGACGACAGTAGCCAAGCAGCGCGTCGGTCATCGCATTCCCCAGCAGCGTGAAACTGCCGTGAATCATGATGTAGTCAAATTCACCGGCTTCCAGAGCCATGACCTGGTCAAGGGACAGCAGTGAAAGCGTCAGATTATCCGCCCCGCCGCTAAGCATGTGCTGTTGGGCCGTCGCATAGTCTTCGCAGGCCAGTTCAATGCCGACGAACTGCGAGTCCGGGTAGCGCAGCGCCTGCGGCAGCAGATTCGCCCCGCTCTGACAGCCTAACTCGAGGATTCGCGCCTTTTCGGGCGCAGCGGTTTGCAAGCCATATAAATAAGCCACGGCCTGTAAATGCACGACTGACATCTCACGCGTGACGGCATGTTCGGTGCGGATTGCTGGGTGCCCTGATATCTGCACGGCGGAGTTTCCTTAGGATAGCTTTGGCTATTACCCGGCAATCTTACCAACGCAAATAAAGTGTAATGGTGAGAGTAAAAGGTAATATTTCGGTTAATTCGGCGCTTTCGACCTGCACCAGCACCGGTAATAAAAAAAAAGCCAACCTTGCGGTTGGCTTGTTAACAACGTCAGCTCGAAAGCCGTCAGGATTAACGCAGCAGAGACAGAACGCTCTGTGGAACCTGGTTAGCCTGGGACAGCACGGAAGTACCGGCCTGCTGCAGGATCTGCGCGCGGCTCATGTTGGACACTTCTGTCGCGTAGTCAGCATCCTGAATACGGGACTGGGCGGCGGACAGGTTAGTCACGGTGTTGTTCAGGTTAGAGATGGTGGATTCGAAACGGTTCTGAATCGCACCCAGATCTGAACGCTGGGTATCAACGGCTTTCAGGGAAGCATCAACCGCGGCCAGCACGTTGGTGGACAGCACGTCAAAGCCTTTGGTAGTCACCGCGCGTGATTCGCCGGAAGCCAGACCGGTAGTCGTACCCGCAGTACCCGTTGAATCAAATTTGTTCCATGCGCTGTTGCCGCTGATGGAGATATCGATTTTCTGACCGTCGTTCGCGCCAACCTGGATAGAAATAGTGGTGGCGGTGCTGGAGCCTGCCAGGATTTTAATGCCGTTGAACTGGCTCTGGTTAGCAACGCGGTTGATTTCAT
>DASXGN010000013.1:0-137302 GCA_036489025.1 Buttiauxella sp. | reverse complement strand
TTACCGCGCTACCAGCCGCGGTGGTCGTCGTGCGTGTGGTGGTGGTCGTCGGCAATGCGCCGTAGGGTCTGAATCAACGCATCGATTCCAAAACCCCGCCGGCGCAAACCGGGCGGGGTTTCTTGTTTTAGTCCCCCGGCCGAAGAGCGAAACGGCATGAAAGAAGGACTGGAGCATGGCAATTTCGGAAAACCCACCGCAGGCAGGCCGCATCACCGGCGCACAGCTGATCGTGCAAATGCTTGAACATCATGGCATCACCACCGTCAGCGGGATTCCCGGCGGCACCGTTCTGCCGCTCTACAACGCGCTAAGCCAGAGCAAAAAAATCCGCCATATTCTGGCTCGCCACGAACAGGGCGCGGGCTTTATGGCGCAGGGCATGGCGCGAACTCAGGGCAAGGCCGCGGTTTGCCTGGCCTGTAGCGGACCGGGAGCCACCAACCTGGTGACGGCTATCGCCGATGCGCGCCTCGACTCCATTCCGCTGGTCTGCATCACCGGCCAGGTGCCGAAATCGATGATTGGCACCGACGCCTTCCAGGAAGTCGACACCTACGGCATCTCCATTCCGATTACCAAGCACAACTATCTGGTGCGCGATATTGCCGAGCTGCCGCAGGTTATCTGCGACGCGTTTCGTATTGCCGAATCCGGCCGTCCTGGCCCGGTATGGATCGATATTCCAAAAGACGTGCAGACCGCCGAAATTGACATCAGCGAGCTGCCAGCCGTTTCGGCCCCGACGCCTTCCCCGGTCGTTGCCGCGCAGCAGATTGCCGACGCCGCCGCGATGATCAACGAGGCACAGCGCCCGGTATTATATCTGGGCGGCGGCATCATCAACGCCCACGAAAATGCGCGTGCGCTCGCTGAAAAAGCAAATCTGCCGACCACGATGACGCTGATGGCGCTCGGTACGATTCCCGCTAAACATCCGCTGTCGCTGGGCATGCTGGGCATGCACGGTGCGCGCAGCACCAACTATATTTTGCAGGAGGCCGACCTGCTGATCGTCATGGGCGCACGCTTCGACGATCGAGCCATCGGCAAAACCGAGCAGTTCTGCCCGAACGCAAAAATTATCCACGTTGATATCGACCGCGCCGAGCTGGGGAAAATCAAACAGGCCCACATTGCGATTCGCGGTGAAGTGGGTGAGGTGCTGGAGCAGCTGTTGCCAAAAATTGACGCTCAGCCGCGCCGGCAGTGGCTGCAACAGGTGGCTGGTTTACAGCAGGAATTCCCGTTCAGCATGCCGGGGGTGGACAATCCTCTGACGCCTTACGGCCTGATTCACGCGGCTGCCGCCTGCGTTGATGACGCAGCTATTATCACCACCGACGTGGGCCAGCATCAGATGTGGGTGGCGCAGGCTTATCCGCTGAACCGGCCGCGCCAGTGGCTGACGTCCGGCGGACTGGGCACCATGGGCTTCGGTCTGCCTGCGGCGGTGGGCGCAGCGCTGGCGGAGCCGCAGCGTAAAGTGCTGTGCTTCACCGGCGACGGCAGCATCATGATGAACATTCAGGAAATGGCGACCGCCGCCGAGCATGGCCTGGACGTAAAAATCATCCTGCTCAACAACCAGGCGTTGGGGCTGGTGCATCAGCAGCAAACGCTGTTCTATCAGCAAAATGTTTTCGCCGCGACCTATTCCGGGCAGACAAACTTCCTCAAAATTGCCGAAGGTTTTGGCCTTGCCACCTGCGATCTGAACGCGGCGGAAAACCCGCAGGCGGCATTGCAGGAGGCGATTTCGCGTCCGGGGCCGTGTCTGATCCACGTCAGAATCGACGCCGAAGAAAAAGTATTCCCGATGGTGCCGCCGGGCGCTGCAAACATTGAGATGATTGGAGAGTAAGCCATGCAACAACTAACCGTTATTCTGGAACTTACGGTGCGTAACCATCCGGGCGTTATGTCTCACATCTGCGGGCTGTTTGCGCGACGCGCTTTTAACGTCGAAGGCATTTTGTGTCTGCCGCTGGCGAGCGGAGATCGGAGCCGCATCTGGCTTCAGGTGGCCGACGACCAGCGTCTGGAACAAATGATCAGCCAGATCGACAAGCTGGAAGACGTGGTGCAAATCAAACGCGACGTCGACGGCGCTGACGTATTCGGCAAGCTGACCGCGCTGGTGCAGTAAACATAAAAACGGTGGAGAGTGCCTACGACTTATCCACCGTTTTTATGCCCCAACCGCCTGCTGCAACCGTGCCGCCAGCGCTTTCATTTGCCCCGCTGGATTATGCCCAATCACCATAAAGCGGTGGCTGGCGCTTGACCAGTAAACGATGTTCATCCCCAGACGCTGCTCGCTGTGCGACTGCATTGCCCCGCCAGCGTGACGAGTAATACACAGCGCCAGCGGACCATGCCGGGCTTCAAGCCAGGTAATCTGAGCAATTTTCTGCTCGTCGTAGGCCAGCACGCGCGCGTTTTTTAAGGCAGCATTTGGCAAGAGAAGTTTTGCGCCCTCAAGGGGAATATCGAGCTGCGTGCCGGTGGCCCGTAGCTGCGCCTCCAGCGCCTGTGCCGTTGGGGTTTCGGCCAGCGTTTCCGGCGTGTAGAGCGCCATATACTGCGCGACCAGACCACGCCAGTTTTCATCAGGCTCGGAAAAACGCAGGAAAGCCCTGTCGCCAATTACGCCCAGCGCCAGGAAACTGACGGCAGCGGCAATCAGGCGGCGGCGGGACACTGTCGGCGAGGCGGGAGCGTGGAGATGCTTTTTCAGCTCTTCCAGCGGGGCCTCAGCCAGCAGCGGTTCAAAGGATTTTTTAAAAGGCAGGCTGCTGCGTTCAAGCAGTGCCAGGCGCTCGATCAGATAGCTATCGTGGCCCAGGCGCAGCTCAACCTCGGCCCGCTCGGCCGGGCTTAATTCATTATCCAGCCAGGCCACCAGCAGCTCATCCGTGCTTCTTTGCTGGCTCATGATTTATCTCCTTTAAACTGCGGCGGGGTAGGCTGAAGCATGCGATCCTGAGCCAGCGTCAGCCGGGCGGTGGCCAGCCTGCTCATGATTGTGCCCACCGGCACGTTCAGCACCGAGGCGGCTTCCCGGTACGACAGTTCCTCGACGTAAACCAGAAACACCGTATCGCGCTGCGCTTCCGGCAGGCTGTTCACCCGTTTCATCACCTCATTTGACCAGACAGGATCGTCGCTATTTTCTGCCCCGGTCAGCTCGTCGACATCAACAAAGCCCTGGCCCCGGCGGATAAGCTGGGCGCGAACCTCGTTGAGCCACACGGAATGCAAAATAGAAAACAGCCAGCGGTCCAGGCGGGTGCCGGGCGTAAATTGCTCAGCGCGCTCCAGCGCCCGCACGCAGGTTGCCTGAACTAAATCATCCGCAACCTCCCGCCGGTGGGACAGCACCAGGCCGTAACGCCACAGGCGGGGGAGATATTGCGCGATTTCACGGCGTATCGCTTCGCTGCTAATTTTTGCCTCCGCGGCGGTAGATCAGGATTCAGGGTGGCCGTCGATGGCCGCCGCCAGATCGCGATACTCCTCGCAGCCTGTGCCGCACAGCGTCCTGATGGTGGCAAGCTGCTCACGGGCTAAATCCGGACGGTTTTTGATCATGTACGCTTCCCCGAGGTATTCGCGAACCTTCGGATACCGGGGATCGAGCGCCACTGATTTTAAATAATAGCCGATCCCTTCATCGGTACGTCCCAGCTTGCGGGTAGCGTAGCCGCGATAGTTCAGCGCCTCGGCGGTGTTCGGATCTTTGAGCGTATTGAGCATGTCGAGCGCTTCCTGATAGCGCCCGGCTTTCGCTAAAGCATAGGCATAGTCCGTTCGGGCTTCGTCACCGATCGTTCCGGTTTTATCCACCATGCAGGTTTTCGTTTTTGAATCATAGATTTGCCCCTTCGGACAGGTTGGTGGCACGGGCTCGTCGCTGCTGCCGCCCATCGCCTGAGCGTAGCCGGAAAACAGCAGAAAACTGGTCACTACAGCGGGTAATAAGCTGGCGGTTAAACGCTTCATGTTCATCTCCTCATCGTGTCGGGTAAGCAGTGAACACCTGAAGAAGTGAATTTATTCGGACGGCGGAGAAAAAAGTGGGGCAGAAAAAAAGCAACGGGACGTTCATTTTGCGGCATGCGTTCCACTATTCTTGCAGGCTCTGAAAACATCCAGTTATTGCTGGAAAGTGGTTCTCATCTTGTTCATCTCCTTAGAAAAATCACAGGATTTATAAGCAGAAAGAAGATAGATTTTCGGCAGGTTTGACGATCTCCCGCCACCGTGAACCGTGGCGAGAGCGCTATCTACTGCGGGGCTTAAAACCCAACGGCCATGCTTTCCGGTGAAAGAATATCTTTCAGACCCTCGCGAACCAGCAGATCCTGGCTGATTTCGGCGATAGATTTTGCGCCGGTAAGCGTCATTGCCACACGCATTTCTTTCTCAATGAGATTGAGCAGGTTTGTTACGCCCGCCTGCCCGTGTGTGGCAAGGGCGTATAAATACGCGCGGCCAAGCAGTACCGTATCCGCACCGAGAGCCAGCATGCGCACCACGTCCAGCCCGTTGCGGATACCGCTGTCGGCAAGAATGGCGATATCGCCTTTTACCGCGTCGGCAATGGCGGGCAGGGCGCGGCAGGAGGAAAGCACGCCGTCAAGCTGGCGGCCACCGTGGTTGGAAACCACAATGCCATCGGCACCGAAGCGCACGGCGTCTTTGGCATCCTGAGGATCGAGAATCCCCTTGATGATCATCGGGCCGTCCCAGAATTCGCGAATCCATTCCAGGTCGCTCCAGGAAATGGACGGGTCGAAGTTGTTCGCCAGCCAGCCGATGTAATCTTCAAGGCCGGTCGGTTTGCCGAGATAGGTGGAAATGTTCCCCAGGTCGTGAGGGCGGCCGTTCAGGCCAACGTCCCACGCCCATTGAGGATGCGTTGCCGCCTGCCAGTAACGGCGCAGCGCCGCGTTCGGGCCGCTCATGCCGGAGTGCGCATCCCGGTAGCGTGCGCCGGGCGTAGGCATATCGACGGTAAAGACCAGCGTTGAGCAGCCTGCTGCCTTTGCTCGCTCCAGGGCGTTGCGCATAAAGCCGCGATCTTTAAGGACGTAAAGCTGGAACCACATCGGACGGCCTATTGCCGGGGCCACCTCTTCAATCGGGCAAACCGAAACGGTGGACAGGGTGAACGGAATGCCTTTTGCCTCTGCGGCCTTGGCGGCCTGTACTTCGCCGCGTCGCGCGTACATCCCGCACAGGCCAACCGGGGCAAGGGCCACCGGCATCGAAAGCGTTTCGTTAAACAGCCTGGTTTCCAGGCTGAGCGCCGACATATTTTTCAGCACGCGCTGTTTGAGGGCAACCTGGGCAAGATCCTCTACGTTGCGGCGCAGCGTATGTTCGGCGTAGGCCCCGCCGTCAATATAGTGGAATAAAAACGGCGGCAAAATACGTTTGGCCGCGGCGCGATAGTCGGTGGAGGCTGAAATAATCATGAATTTTCTTCCCTTTGAACATCGGTTTCATCACCCGGCAGGCGGGTGATTCGCGCCTGCCGGGCTTCGTCTTCATGTAGGGTTTTGATGGTGGTGTGCACAAACCCAAGATGCGTTTTCGCTGCCCGGCGCGCCCGTTCGGCGTCGCCCGCCAGAATCGCCTGGAGCAGCTCGCTATGCTGTTCGGTAAGGCCCGCAAAAATGGCGGGCACGGTGTACATCCGCTGACGACTGTGCATCACGGAGGACTGGAGTAAATCGAAAAAGCCGCGCATGGTCTGCAGCAGAACCACGTTATGCGAGGCTTCGGCAATGGCCAGGTGGAAGCGAACGTCGGCCTGGGCGGCCAGATCCGGATCGTCGCTTTCTTTGAACTTCAGCGTGGCGTCGAAACAGGCGATCAGTTTCTCTTTATCCGCGTCGGTGGCCCGCATGGCGGCGTGCCAGGCCGTGCTGGCCTCAATGGCGTGGCGCGCTTCAAGAATGTCGTAGCGATAGTTTGGGTCGTCCTCAACCAGCGTTCTGAGCGGCTGGACGATGCGCTGTTCGGACCACGGCTGTACTTCGTAGCGCACGAAGGTGCCGCCGCCGCGGCGGCTGATTAGCACGCCTTCGCTGATCAGCTTCTGAATAGCTTCGCGCACGGATGAACGCGATACGCCCATCTGCGCGGCAAGCTGGCGTTCGGCCGGAAGCCGCATGCCGGCCTCCAGCTTTTGTTCCTGAATAAGATCTTTTACGCGCTCGGCCAGCTGGTCGGCCAGGCGCGGCTGGGCTGGCATCATGGAATCATCCAGGTGAGTACGTAAGCTTGCAGGGTGGTGATCACGCCCACCATGCAGGTGAAAATCAGGCTGTGCTTAACGGTGAAGCGGAACAGGTCTGACTCTTTGCCTACCAGCCCAACGGCCGCACAGGCAATGGCGATGGACTGCGGTGAAATCATCTTCCCGGTGACGCCGCCCGTGGTGTTGGCGGCGACCAGAAGGAGATCCGAAACGCCTATCTGCTGCGCTGTGGTCGCCTGTAGGGCGGCAAAGAGCGCGTTCGACGAGGTGTCCGAACCGGTCAGGAACACGCCAAGCCAGCCGAGGAACGGCGAGAAGAAGGTGAAGGCGTGGCCGGTGTGGGCAAGCGCCAGGGCAAGCGTGGCCGAAAGGCCGGAATAGTTCGAGATAAACGCGAACGCCAGCACCATGCCGATGGAGTAAATCGGCAGCGCCAGCTCTTTTAGCGTCTCGCCAAAAGTTTCAACGGCGGCTTTGGGCTTCATGCCCAGATAAACGATAGAAATCAGCGCGGCAGCCAAAATGGCGGTGCCGGTGGCAGACAGCCAGTCGAACTTATAAACCGCCGCGTAAGCCATGCTCTCGGCGACGACAGGCGGCATTTTGGCGACCAGCTTGTCGAGGAACGGCACGGAGAAATTCAGCACCCAGTCCGCCATCGCACCGCCCGGCGCAAACAAGGCTTTAAACGGCGGAATGCTCCAGACGGTGACGGTGGCGGTCAGGAAGATAAACGGCATCCAGGCGCGTATAACCTGACCCGCCGTGTAGTTTTTGCGGGCCAGAGTCTGATCGGTAACCGAAGCGCCGACATCGCCGAAGCGGAAGATACGCACGGGTTTCCACACGCGCAGGAAGGCGGTCAGACAGACCAGTGAGACCAGCGAAGAAATAATATCCGGCAGCTCAGGGCCTAAGAAGTTTGAGCTAAGGTATTGCGCAATGGCAAAAGAACCGCCCGCAACCATCACCGCAGGCCAGGTCTCTTTGACGCCGCGCCAGCCGTCCATAATCGCCATGATCCAGAACAGCACGATAATCGTCAGGAACGGCAGCTGGCGGCCCACCATCTGGCCAATCTCGAAGCTATCCAGCCCCGTGACCTGGCCCGCGACAATAATAGGTATGCCCATGGCGCCAAAGGCCACCGGCGCGGTATTCACGATTAAGCACAGACCGGCGGCGTAGAGCGGGTTAAAGCCCAGGCCAACCAGCAGGGCGGCAGTGATGGCGACCGGTGCGCCGAAGCCTGCGGCGCCTTCGAGGAATGCGCCGAAGGAAAAGCCGACGATCAGCATTTGCAGGCGCTGGTCCGGCGTAATGGACAGAATTGACGAGCGAATAATGTCGAACTGCCCGGTTTTCACCGAGATTTTGTAGACGAATACCGCGGCGATAATGATCCAGGCAATCGGCCACAGGCCGTAGAAGAAGCCGTAAATCACCGAGGCGAGCGCGCGGTCAACCGGCATGCGATAGAACAACAGTGCGACCAGCAGCGCCAGCCCAACGGTCAGCGTTGCCGCCAGATAGCCCTTCATGCGCAGCTTAATAAGCGCAAAGAAGAAGAACAGAATGGGCAGGGCCGCAATCAGGCTCGAAAGCCAGATGTTCCCCGCCGGATCGTAGTGTTGTTGCCAGACTTGCATGCAGGTGTCTCCAGGCGCGATGTGTTTATTATTTTTGTGTCAAATTGGTAGGACCAATCTGGCTATGTAGGGTAATTGATGGTTTATGGTTAACCTTGTGTTAATTGATGGCAATGTTTGTGTTGTATTTTTTGCCGTTATGCGTAAAGAGGCACGTTTTAGGCCGGATTGGTAGGACCAATACAGGGCCCTCTCCACGGGGGAGAGGGTGAGACAGGGAGAAAGAAGCGGAGGCTTCAGGAAATCAGCGGTCGAGCGAGCTTTATGCGCCAGCGGGTAAAATCTGCGGCCACAAACAGCAGCAGGCTGACGCCCATCACCGGCAGGCAGTATCCCAGCGCGGCGGCGAAAACCAGCACGCCAGTTCGCCACGCAAACGGCAGCGCCAGCCAGGCTTCGCTTAACGTGAGCGCGGGATTGTTTGCGGCAGCGGCAGGACGGCGCAGCCACCACATCCGGTAGCCGAGTAAAATCATGGCGCACAGGCCAAAGCCAAAGGCTGCCAGCAGCAGCTGGTTTGGCAGCCCGAAAAGCACGCCCATGTGGGCATCAATCCCCCAGCGGGTCAGTTTGGCAATCAGCGGGAAGCTGGCGAAGCGCGTCAGGTCAATCACCGCCAGCGTAGTCGGATCGATAGCCGCGGTGTCCACGTGCGTTGGCCACGCGCGGTCAATCTCCGTCACCGTCCAGGCTTTATCCGCAGACTTTGCCGGGCGAATCTCGACTTTCTCAGACGTTATTCCGGCATGTCGGGCAGCCATCAGCACCTCGTCCCAGCGTTCATCAGGTGCTTCCGGCATGCTCATGCCCGGCATCATGCTCCGGTGTTCCGCGTGCGGATCGCTTTGCTCACGGCTGGCCTGTGGTTTCAACGCCGTATTCACCTGCGGCGTCATCCAGCCCAGCCCGCTGCGGAGCCGGTCGATATTCCCCCCCGCCCACTGCGACCACGTCAGCCCGGTGGCAGAGAAGAACATCAGCCCGAGCAGCAAAAAAGCGCCCAGGCTGATATGCCAGTGCCGGGCTTTAGTTTGCGGCGTGGCTCGTACCCTTAGCTTTCTTTTTGGGCACGTTGTCAGCCACAGTACGATGCCGCCCAGCGCCGCCACCCAGAGCCAGGAGGCCGCCAGCTCGCTATACAGCCGCCCCGTTTCTCCCAGCAGCAGTCCCTGGTGAAAGCGATCGATCGCGCTCCTCAGGGGCAGCACGCCGCTGGTGCCGTAGACGGGCATATCCCCTTTAACCGCAAGCGTCGAAGGAGAAATAAAAATAGCCCGAGATTCTGATGGGCCGAGGGCAGGATCGGTGAACTGCACGCGAGTGGTATCGCCGGGCCGGGGCGCGGGACGCACCGCGTAAACAGGCGTATTTTCGCCAATATACTTTCTTGCGGCGGCTATTTGCTGTGAAAGCGACTGCTGGGGGCCAACATCCTCACTACGCAAGGCCTCCTGATAAAGTGCATTTTCAAGCTGTGGGGTGAGGACATAAAACGTGCCGCTGAGGGCCGCAACGAAAATAAACGGGCCGACGAACAGGCCGATGTAAAAATGCAGCCGACGCAGAAGCGTCAGCAATGCGCCACGCGCGGAGCGTGGGGAGAGAGCTGTAGACATAGTCATCCTGTGGCTTAGCCATAACGTTAAAGAAGAATGTGTATTAACGAAGGGCAGCCGCAGGCGGGGCTCGAGGCAGGGCTTCAGCATCATCATGCTGGACTAAAATTGGGGCAATAACGGCGGGAGGTGGCGGGCTGGATATTCGCCATGCCAGCCAGATGAAGGGTATAAAAATCCAGACGATAAGCGGGATATGCAGCAGAAGCTGGCAGTATCCGCAGGCGATATCGTCCATCAGCGAGGCGCCCATGCCCGGCATCGGGTGCGGCGAGACAGGTGAGTCCATGGGCCCCATCTCCATCATCCCCTCAGAATGCGCCATCTTATGGTGTTGACCGCTCGTTTCACCGCTTTGCGCACGATGATGCGCCAGCGATGTTGAAATCACCGGGGCAATAAATAGCATCAGCATCGCCAGCAGAGCGACAGCAGAAGGCCATTTATGGCGCGAAAGGGAAAAGAGTGAGGGCAAAAGGGCAGGCTCATCGAACGGATTCAGTGTTGCGCGATTGTACCCTGGTGGAAAGGAAATGTTAAAAATAGCGCTGCGGTTTTTCTTTGCCTGACGGAAATGAGGGGAAACGTTCATTCGTGGAGAAACGGCCCCCTCAGTCAATAAGGGGGCCGAAAATCACGCCTTCAGTGTCGCCATATCAATGACAAAACGGTACTTCACGTCGCTTTTCAGCAGGCGTTCGTAGGCGGCGTTGATGTCGTGGATATCGATCATTTCAATATCGGAGGCGATGCCGTGCTCGGCGCAGAAATCAAGCATCTCCTGCGTCTCTTTAATGCCGCCGATGGCGGAACCGGAAATAGAACGTCGGTTGAGCAGCAGCGGCAGCGTGCTGACCGGCGGCTCCACGTCTCCGAGAAGGCCGACATACACCAGCGTTCCGTCCAGGTTCAGCGTTGGCAGGTAAGGGTTGATATCGTGCCTGTAGGGGACGGTGTCGATAATCAAATCGAACTGATTATTAACCTTTGACATTTGTCCGCTATCGGTAGAAAGCACCACGTGATGGGCCCCTAAACGACGTGCGTCCTCTTCTTTGCTGGCGGAACGGGTGAACAGCGTGACCTCCGCACCGAGCGCGTTTGCCAGCTTCAGGGCCATATGCCCCAGGCCGCCCAGCCCGATAACCGCCACCTTATTACCTTTGCCCACGTTCCAGTGGCGCAGCGGCGACCAGGTGGTGATCCCGGCGCACAGCAGCGGGGCGGCACCCTTAAGGTCGATCCCCTCAGGCATTCTTAGAACGAAATCTTGCGAGGCGATAATGGCCTGTGAATAGCCGCCGTAGGTGGGCTGGTGGTCATGGCGGTCAACGCCGTTGTAGGTCTGCGTGTTGCCCTCCTCACAGTACTGCTCGAGGCCTTCTTTGCACGGATGGCAGGTGCGGCAGGAGTCGACCATGCAGCCAATCCCGGCGTAATCGCCAGGCTTGAATTTAGTCACTTCGCTGCCTACCGAAGCCACGCGGCCAATTACCTCGTGGCCCGGCACCAGCGGATAACTGCTGAAACCCCAGTCGTTGCGGGCCTGATGCAGGTCGGAGTGACATACCCCGCAGTACATCACCTCGATAACCACGTCGTCGGGGCGCGGGTCGCGGCGCATAAATTCAAACGGGGCCATCGGTGCCTGGGCGGACTGGGCGGCGTAACCGAGAACTTTCATCGTCATGCTTTTCTCCGGAGTAGCTGCGTTGCCCGCTGAGTCGTGCAGTTTTACGGCGCAGTGGGCAAAGGGATTATTGAGGGACTACTTTTTGTACTGGTCGTCGCTGACATGCTCCAGCCATTCGACCGGGCTGCCGTTGAGAGATTCGGCAATGGCGATATGGGTCATGGCATTATCGGGCGTCGCACCGTGCCAGTGCTTCACGCCTTCAGGGATCCATACGATATCGCCCTGATGAATTTCCCGTATTTCGCCGCCCCACTCCTGAAGCCAGCCGCGGCCCTGGGTGACAACCAGCGTCTGACCAAGCGGGTGGGTATGCCACGCCGTGCGTGCGCCCGGTTCAAACGTGACGGCCGCGCCGCCGACCCGAGCCGGAGCCGGGGCCTGGAAAGGTGAGTCGATACGCACTTTGCCGGTGAAATAGCTTTCAGGACCGCTCTGGGAAGGCTGCGAGCCCGCCTGGATAATTTTCAGTTTCTCTTCCACTTTTTCCTCCGCTTCGGCATACGCTGCCGGGGTTAATAAGGACAACTTCACGGCTGGTACGGCCAGCAAATCGTGGCGTCGCCAGACTGAAGTATAGGAAACAAGTTCCGCGGCAGGGGAAATGCACCCGGTTGCCCATCGTCACTGTTTCTGGTGAAGCAAACTCTACCCGCAAAAGCGCACGCCCATTAGCCCGTTAAATACGCAAGGAGCTATGAGCTAAGCTCATGAATGGCGCTATACTGGCGCCTCCCTCGAACCCACCGGCGGCGATGCAGCATGCTCAAAGAGAACTTTAACGATCTGATTTCATTTTTAGAGGTTGCCCGGGAAGGGAGCTTTACCCGAGCGGCGGCGAAGCTTGGCGTGTCGCAATCGGCGCTGAGCCACGCGATTCGCGGTCTGGAGGAGCGTCTTGGGCTGCGCCTGCTGACCCGAACTACGCGCAGCGTTGCGCCAACTGAAGTTGGGGCAAAGCTGCTGAGCAGCCTTGCCCCGCGTTTTGCCGATATTGAAAGCGAGCTGGAAGCCCTGAGCGAAATGCGGGAACGCCCGGCAGGCAATATACGTATCAACGCCGCCGAGCACGGCATGGAATCCGTGCTGTGGCCGGTGCTGAAAACGTTTCTGGTGGACTATCCCGATATTAATGTAGAAGTGACCGTGGACAACGCGCTGACCGATATCGTCAGCGGCAGATATGACGCGGGCGTACGCCTGGGCGAGCAGGTGGCGAAAGATATGATTGCCGTGCGCATCGGGCCGGATTTCAGCATGGCGGTTGTGGGGTCGCCTGGGTATCTGGCTCGGTACGGTACGCCTCACACGCCGCAGGATTTACAGCGCCATCGCTGCATCAATATGCGTCTGCCCACTCTGGGCGGCCTTTATGCCTGGGAATTCGAAAAAGAAGGGCGGGAAATACGCGTCCGGGTCGACGGGCAGCTTACGTTCAACAGCCTTCACCAGCGCATTGACGCCGCAAAACTGGGCCTTGGGCTGGCGATGGTCCCGGAAGACAGCGTGGCTGAGGATATTGCCCACGGCAGCCTGGTGCGGATACTCACCGAATGGTGCGAGCCTTTCCCTGGCTATTACCTTTATTACCCAAGCCGTAAGCAGCATACGACCGCATTTTCTTTATTTGTGGATGCGCTGCGGTTTAAAGGTCCGGCGCTTCCTAACGTGCAAAAAGGATAATTTCACGGCGGATAAACGAAGCGCTATCCGCCAGCGATTTATTTAGTCCGGCAAAGCCAGCCGGTTAACGCAGGATCCGCCCGCGAGCTAAACGCGGGGCGCGAAGATCGAAGGCCATAAACCCGTTAAATCAAACAGCACTCCGGGGGGCGGCCCATAGCCGGAAACAACATCGAAGCAGTCGGGGCCGATTTATGGGAAACGCTAGAGTTTTGCAGGGTTAAAGCTTTTATTTGATCGTGAAAAGCACAGTCATCCGAATCGCCAGTTTCGTGGAGGTTGCCTCCTCAGAGTTGGCGTACCCGCTCAAATGTTGAGCGGTGAGCCTCAACGGATCCTCTATCTGAGCCACCATTAACATTTAATCATTTACCTTTAACCATTGAAGGCAAAGTACATCTCAGCCTTCCAGAGCTGGTTAAGCAATGCAGCCGCACATGAAAAGCAAAATGCCTCCAGCACAATCATTTGAGTAGCAGGATGCCAATCCTGACACCTGATTTTCAGGTGCGGGTACATCATATTTCGCCCGCCAAAGCAGCACAATTGCCCCTTCTGAAATCAGGAAAACGCCTCGCGAAATATTTTCGGTTAATGCAAAAGTTGCAGAATCACCATGCCATCCTCCAGACCCTATTTTTGGCAATAATTTTAATTTATTGATATTTAATGATTTATTAAATGGCGCAAAAAATAGGGTATGAAGAAGAAAAATGAGCTTTAACCACTGTTAATCAAAAGGTTATCGGCGTATCTTTCCTGTTCACTGCCGAACAGGCAGCTTAGAAAGCCCAGTAGCCCGGCATTAAGTAGCGGCTCATGTTCACTGCCGAACAGGCAGCTTAGAAAAGGAGATCACTCGAAGATGGGTAATGTTATTCGTTCACTGCCGAACAGGCAGCTTAGAAAAGCTCAGCGATGCGCTGCAGTAGGTCTATCGGGTTCACTGCCGAACAGGCAGCTTAGAAAGGGCATGCTTACACCGATGTTAATATATTCATGTTCACTGCCGAACAGGCAGCTTAGAAACAGCGGTAAATCTGCAACAACCATATTGATGGGTTCACTGCCGAACAGGCAGCTTAGAAATGGTCGAGTTTCGGGTTTTCGACGATGTGGCGGTTCACTGCCGAACAGGCAGCTTAGAAAGTCCTGGCGTTCCAGCAGCTCCACACAACCGAGTTCACTGCCGAACAGGCAGCTTAGAAAAGTACGGGCGTACATGCCGCCGTTATCGTTTTGTTCACTGCCGAACAGGCAGCTTAGAAACAACAGAAAAGACAGCGCCAGCGGAACGATAAGTTCACTGCCGAACAGGCAGCTTAGAAAGCATCGCGCGCACCATGAACGTCACCCTCAATGTTCACTGCCGAACAGGCAGCTTAGAAATGATTGAATACGCTACGTGTCAGCAGGCCATCGTTCACTGCCGAACAGGCAGCTTAGAAATTTTGCAACAGGCTTACAATCCACTGGCTGAGGTTCACTGCCGAACAGGCAGCTTAGAAACGATATACCGGGCGGCTATGCTGGCCCACAAAGTTCACTGCCGAACAGGCAGCTTAGAAAACGCGGGCCGCGCCGTCACGCGTGACAACAACGTTCACTGCCGAACAGGCAGCTTAGAAATACCGGAGCCATCCCCGCACTACAGCAAGAGCGTTCACTGCCGAACAGGCAGCTTAGAAAATGGAGATCATTCGTTCCAACAGCGCTGGCGTGTTCACTGCCGAACAGGCAGCTTAGAAATTCGTGATAGCGTCCACAGCTGATGCATGGCTGTTCACTGCCGAACAGGCAGCTTAGAAAAAGATAAAATGTCCCCTGATGCCTCTCCGGGCGTTCACTGCCGAACAGGCAGCTTAGAAAGCGCATAGCCATAACGGCGACCTGCTGGTCAACTTCACTGCCGTTCAGGCAGCTCACGTTTTGCCCGCTGACCAGCTTGCTTGTCGGACAGACATCTAAATATGTGTATGTGCTCACAAATAAAAATTAATCAGACAACAAAAAGGGTGACCGAGGGGATACTTGTTTCAATCAGTAAATTTTGCAGGACGCAAATATCATGCTTATGCCCTCCGATTTAAAAACCATCCTTCATTCCAAACGAGCCAATATCTATTACCTGCAATACTGCCGCGTGCTGGTGAATGGGGGGCGGGTGGAATATGTCACTGATGAAGGCAAAGAGTCGCTGTACTGGAATATCCCGATAGCGAATACCACGGTTGTTATGCTGGGCACCGGTACGTCAGTGACTCAGGCGGCGATGCGTGAATTTGCTCGCGCCGGGGTGCTGGTCGGTTTTTGCGGCGGCGGGGGCACGCCTTTATATGCCGGGAATGAAGTGGATATTGATGTTTCCTGGCTCACGCCGCAGAGTGAATATCGTCCTACCGAATATCTACAGAACTGGGTGTCATTTTGGTTCGATGATGGAAAAAGACTCGCCGCAGCGAAGCACTTTCAGCTTATCCGCATTGAACAAATAGAGCGTCACTGGCTCAACTCCCGTATGCAGCGCGAAAATCGCTTCCAGCTCACCTCCACCCAGCTCGTCGAGAAACTTTCCCGCTTTCGTGAAGGCATTGCCGCTGCTGCCTCGCAAAATGAGCTGATGCTTCAGGAAGCTCAACTAACTAAAACGCTCTATAAATTAGCCGGCCAGGCGGTGCAATACGGCGATTTCACCCGAGCTAAGCGCGGCGGCGGGGCGGATACCGCCAATCGTTTTCTCGATCATGGTAACTATCTGGCCTATGGCCTGGCCGCCGTGGCGACGTGGGTCACGGGGATTCCGCAGGGCCTGGCCGTGCTGCATGGCAAAACGCGTCGCGGCGGGTTGGTCTTTGATCTCGCCGATCTCATTAAAGACGCGCTGATTTTGCCGCAGGCCTTTATTGCCGCAATGGAGGGCGAGGACGAACAGGCTTTTCGCCAGCGCTGTATTACCGGCTTTCAACGCTCTGAGGCGCTGGATTTGTTAATCACCTCGCTGCAAGAAACTTCTGCAAAATTTGGGGTGCAGCAGGCATGAATATTCTGCTTATCTCGCAGTGCAGCAAAAAAGCCAGGGAGCAAAGCTGCCAGATTCTGGATCAGTTTGCCGAGCGAACTGGCGACGCGGGCTGGCAAACGGCTATCACTCTGGAAGGCCTTGAAACGCTCCGCCGCCTGCTGCGTAAAACGGCTCGTCGCAATACGGCGGTGGCCTGCCACTGGATTAAAAAGAGCGGGCAAACGGATTTGTTATGGATAGTTGGCAATGTCCGGCGATTCAGCGCTACCGGCGCGGTGCCGACCAACCGGACTTCACGCGATATTTTACGCAGCCAGCATGAATCGCAGTGGCGCAGCGCGGAAAGTATCGCTTTGCTGGCCGCCATCGCCGGGCTTTTCCACGATTTTGGCAAAGCCGGATCGCTGTTTCAGGCCGGGCTGCGCGGCAAAAGCACAAAGCGTTTTCAGCCCTTTCGCCATGAATGGATCTCGGTTCGCCTGTTTCAGGCCTTTGTCGGGGAGCAAAGCGATAAGCAATGGCTGTCACTGCTGGGCGAAGTGAGCGCCAAAGACGAAGCGCCGCTGTTGAGCCGCCTGCGTAAAGATAATGAACACAGCCACGACAGTCCTTTTACTGATTTGCCGCCGCTGGCGCAGGCAGTTGCGTGGCTGATTTTATCGCACCACCGTTTGCCGCAGTATCTCGGTGATAATGCGACGCCAGCCCTGCGGCCCGATGGAAACTGGCTTACCGGCCAGCTTAACGCTGACTGGAACGCGCAGAATCACGTGAAGCAGGACTGGGACGAGAAGGATTTTCAAAAGGTCTGGCGTTTTGAGGCGGGCACGCCGCTGCGCAGCCGCAGCTGGCAGGAGAAAGCCCGGCAGCTGGCAAAGCGCGCCGCTCATGCCGTGTCGCTCCATGAGTTTGGTTCTTTGACGCAAAGCTTCACGGTGCATCTTGCTCGTTTGTCTTTGATGCTGGCGGATCATTATTACTCCTCGCTGCCGCCCGTTTTGGCCCGGCAGGATGCAGATTTTCAGGCTTGGGCGAACACCGATCGCCAGACCGGCAAACTTAAGCAGAAGCTGGATGAGCATAACGCAGGTGTAGCGCATCACGCTTTGTTGTCCGGTCGCTCGCTACCTGCCTTACGCCGCCATTTACCGGCTATCACCCGGCATAAGGGGTTCAGAGAGCGGGCGAAGGATGAACGCTACCGCTGGCAGAATCGCGCCTGGGATGTGGCAGAAAGTCTGCGCGGCGCTTCCCGAAAACAGGGCTTTTTTGGCATCAATATGGCATCAACCGGCTGCGGCAAAACCTTTGCCAATGCGCGCATTATGTACGCTTTGTCGCAGGAGGAAGAGGGCTGCCGGTTTAGCGTGGCGCTTGGTTTACGCACGCTGACCTTGCAAACCGGCGAAGCGCTGCGCAGCCGTCTGGGGCTGGGTGAGGACGATCTGGCGGTACTGGTCGGTTCCTCAGCCGTTAAAGAACTGTCTAAAAGCCCGGAGTCCGACCTCAGCAGTGCCTCAGCGGAAGCCCTTTTTGAGCAGCATCAGTACGTACATTACGATGGTGTGGTCAGCCAGGGACCGCTTCGCCAGATGTTTGACCGCGACAGCAAGCTCAGCAGGCTGGTCAACGCCCCGGTGCTGGTTGCCACCCTCGATCATTTAATGCCCGCCACCGAAGGCGTGCGCGGCGGCAAGCAGATTGCGCCTATGCTGCGCCTGCTGACCAGCGATCTGGTGCTGGACGAGCCGGATGATTTCGACCTTGCCGATCAGCACGCGCTGTGCCGCCTGGTGAACTGGGCGGGGATGCTCGGCGGACGCATACTCCTCTCATCCGCCACGCTGCCGCCCGCGCTGGTTCAGGCTTTGTTCTCCGCCTACTGTACGGGGCGCAATGCTTACCAGCAGGCCTGCGGAGAACCGGGGCAGCCGCTGAACGTTTGCTGCGCCTGGTTTGATGAGGATGAATCGTGCAGCCAGTCGTTCGCCGCTCCCGGCGATTTTTATCGTGCCCACTGCGAGTTTGCCCAGCGGCGCGCAAAACGGCTGCCGCTAAAGCCCGTTCTGCGCCAGGCGGAGCTGGTAAAAGTTGAGCCGGCATCAACCCGTGCCGATGCTGTGATTAAGGCAGTGGCCGAAGTCCTCCATGAGGAAATGCTCAGGCTGCATCCGGCCCACCATCAACAGCATGACAGCGGCAAAACCGTTTCGCTTGGGCTGGTGAGAATGGCCAATATCAATCCGCTGGTGGCTACGGCTCAGGCGCTGATGCAAATCCCTTCTCCGGCGGGCTACTGCTTTCACTACTGCGTTTATCACAGCCAGCATCCTCTGGCGGTGCGTTCACATATCGAAAAGCGGCTTGATGCGGCCTTCACCCGGCACGATGAACGGATGCTGTGGCAGCAGCCTGAAATTGCTGAGGCGATAAAAAGTCATCCCGCGCAACATCATTTATTTGTGGTGCTGGCGACCTCCGTTATTGAAGTTGGCCGCGACTGGGATGCGGACTGGGGAATTATTGAGCCCAGCTCCATGCGTTCTCTTATCCAGTTCGCCGGGCGTATTCAGCGCCATCGGCAGCAGGTGCCGCCGCAGGCCAACATGCTGATCCTAAATTCGAATGTTCGGGGGATGCAGCGAAAAGCTCCCGCCTACAGCAGGCCAGGCTTTGAAACCTCGCGCTTCCCGCTGTGCAGCCACGATCTGAGCGAACTGCTGGTGGTGGAGCAGTACCGCTTTATTAATGCCGTGCCGCGCATTCTGGACGTGAAGGACAAGTTTACATCCGGCGTGCCGTTTAAAAACCTGGCCGCGCTGGAGCACGTGCGTTTACGCGAAGAGCTGCTGGGCCGGGAAGATAAGTACCCGGTGGCGGCGCACTGGTGGCGGCTACCGGTGAACTGGAGCGGCGAGCTGCAAAGGCGCACGCCGTTTCGCCTGTCGCAGGCGGAAAGCCAGTTTTTCATTCGCATGGAGGATGAGTTCGACGAGCCAAAATTTATGTTCCGCGATGAAGGTCCGGCGGAGTGGAAGGAATCGGATCTGTTTTCAGAACCTGTTCCGCTCGAAATGGCATCCGGCGTTAAGGCATGGCTAAACACGGATTACGCTCAGGTGCTGCTGGCGCTGGCGGAAGCGCAGGACAAAGAGCTGGGCCTGATTAGCGAGCGGTTTGGGGAAATCAATTTAAGAAAAGATGAGGAAGGCGAAGGTTGGCTTTGGCATCCGGCGCTGGGTATTTTCAGGGATCTTTAAGGAGTACAAATGTCACAAAAAGGATTGACGAATTTTATCGTCGAATACATTGCGGGGCGAAGGCAGGCGAAGCTTGATGCCATCGATAAAGACAGGGTTAAGCGCCTGGCTGCGGCGGCGGAAAGTGAACGCACTCGGCTGGAGGGCGAGCTTTTACAGCAGCGCAGGGAGCTGGAATTACGCTATCAAACTCGGGCCTGGCTAAGCGATGCGGCCAGCCGCGCCGGGCAAATTAGCCTGGTAACCCACGCGGCGAAGTTCACGCACGGTGATTCAAAGAGCAGCAGTATTTTTACCCGGACCACGGAAAACGACGGCTATCTTGCCACCTCTACGCTGAGTAAAGCAGCGGCCGATGCCGTGGGCAATGCGGCCGCGCTGGACGTCGCGAAGCTGCTGCAAACGGAGGTCGAAGGTGATTCGCTGCTCGCCTGTTTGCAGCGGGGCGACAGTTCGCCGCTGGCGGAACTGGCTGAAAACGATGCGCAGCTGGCGCTGTGGGTGGAAGGATTTTGTCGGGCATTAACCACCAAAGAACCCGCTTCCCACAAGCTCGCCAAACAACTCTATTTCCCGGTGGGCGAGGATTATCATCTCATCAGCCCGCTATTTTCCTCCTCGCTTGCCCAGGCGCTGCATCAGCGTCTGGTCGCGATTCGTTTTGGTGAACAAGCGAAGGAAATCTGGAAAGCCCGTCGCGAAAAACGCTGGCACGATCGGCCGCTGGTCCTTTTCCCCAATACGGCCGTCATGAACTTTGGCGGTACGAAACCGCAGAATATTTCGGCGCTTAACAGCGGGCGCGGCGGGCGAATCTGGCTTTTATCCGCCGCTGCTCCGCACTGGGAAACTCAGGTCAATCCGCCGCTGGGAATGAAAACGCTGTTCGGCCAGGGGCCGTTTGAGCGCAGCACCCGGCCCGTTCGTCGCAGGCTTACCGATCTGCTGATCAAAACGGGCAATTATAAAAACCAGCAGATTCGCCGCGCCCATGACCGCTATATTGACGAAATTATCGATATCTTGTTCAGCATCGCCGCCAATATTCAGCGCCTGGACTGGCAGGGCTGGACGCAGGATGAAAAATGTACGCTGAAGCCTCACCAGCAGCTCTGGCTCGATCCCTGGCGGGCAAAAACAGATGAAGTCTTTTTCCACGAGCGTGATAAAGACGACTGGCAGGATTTAGTCGCGGAAGATTTTGCCCTGTGGCTGAACGCGCATCTGCGCCGGGCCGAGCTGAGCGCGGGAAAAACGGAAAAAACGGAATGGCAAACGAAGCCGCTGTTTAGCCGTCGGCTGCGTGAAATGGAGCAGGCCATCAGGAGATATCGCCATGACTAACGTGATTATTTTGCCGTGGCTGGAGATTGAAAATGCCAACGCCGTGGCGGGGCTGACCTGGGGCTTTCCGGCGATCACCCATTTTCTGGGCTACACGCACGCGCTGTCCCGCAAACTTCAAATCAGCCACGGACTAACGCTGGAAGGCTGCGGCGTGGTTTGCCATCGTCACCAGGTGCATGCTTATTCCTCCGGGCGCGACTATCAGTTTGCGCTTACGCGTAACCCATTGACTCGTGAAGGGAAAACGGCTTCATTCAATGAGGAAGGGCGCATGCACCTCACCGTTTCACTGGTGCTGGAATGCCACGGCGAGATCCCGAACGGCGACGTTGGCCTGCGGGCGCTGGCAGCTCACCTGCAAACGCTTTGCCAGACGCAAAAGCTGGCGGGGGGCACAATTACCGGGCTGCGCAAGGTTCAGATTTGCAGCCAAAACAATCTTAAATCGATGCTCTACGGGCTGATGCCGGGCTTTGTGTTACGCGACCGTTCGTCCTGGCTGGCAGAGCACCATCAGGCCCTCCGGCAGATCAACCCCGATGCGGAAATGATCGACGCCTGGCTTGATTTCGCCGCGTTAAAAATGGCGGCTGAGAGTGAAGAACAGCCGGAGGGGGCTGCCACCTGGCACTATCAGGCGAAACCCTTCCCCGGCTACCTGGTGCCGCTGATGACCGGCTGGCAGCGTATTTCCGCGCTTTATGAGCCCGGCAGCGTCGCCAATGCCCGCGACAGCGAGACGCCGTTCTGCTTTGCCGAAGCGGTGTATGGCGTAGGGGAATGGGCTGGCGTGCTGCGCATTAAAGATGCGGACGAGCTGTTCTGGCGCTATCGCACGACCGAAACCGGTTATTACTGCTGCGGCCAGGCACAGCCTGCCGACGAGCAGGAAGAAGAATCTAACTATTACGATACATTTTAAGGGACGAAAAAATGGCTAAATCATCCGCGATCAAAACCGCTTCAGTGCTGGCATTCGAACGTAAGCTGGCAAACTCTGACGCAATGCTCTCCGCCGGAAACTGGCTGGGCGAAAGCTGGCAGCCAATCCGCATTCAGGAAAAAGCGGTGCGTGGCACAATTTCAAACCGCCTGAAGAATGCGCTGGTCAGCGATCCGGCAAAGCTTGATGCAGAAATTCAGAAAGCGAACCTGCAACGGGTGGATGTCGCCGCGCTGCCTGCGGATGCCGACACGCTAAAGATGAGTTTTTCTCTGCGCGTGCTTGGCAATCTCGCCACTCCTTCGGTGTGCAACGACAGGCAGTATCAGGATGCGTTGCAGCAGGTTATTGAAGGCTATATCGCCGAGCATGGCTTCGACGAGCTGGCCCTGCGCTATGCCGCCAACCTCGCCAACGGGCGCTTTTTATGGCGCAACCGGGTAGGGGCCGAGCATATCCGCGTCGTCGTGAAGGGCAGTAAAACCTGGGAGTTTAACGCCCATGATTATTCCCTGCGTGATTTTGACCAGCGTGACGGCAACGTTCAGGAACTGGCTAAAGAAGTCGCCAGCGGGCTGAAAGGGGACTCTTTTGTTCTGCTCAACGTGGAGGCGTTCGTTCGCCTGGGCCAGGGCCAGGAAGTGTTCCCCTCTCAGGAACTGGTGCTGGACAGCAACAGTTCCAAAAGCAAGGTGCTTTACCAGGTGAGCGACGTTGCGGCGCTGCATTCCCAAAAAGTGGGCAATGCGCTGCGCACCATCGATACCTGGCATCCCCAGGTAGAGTCGCTGGGCGCCATTGCGGTGGAACCTTACGGTTCGGTCACCAGCCGCGGCATTGCCTGCCGCCAGCCGAAAGAAAAAATGGATTTTTACACCCTGCTGGATAACTGGGTGACCAAAGGAGATAAACCCGCCGTTGAGCAGCAGCATTACGTGATGGCCGTGCTGATCCGCGGCGGCGTATTTGGTGAGAAATCTGAATAAGGCGGCGAGTATGGATCACTTTATTGAAATAAGGGTGCTGCCGGATCCCGAGTTTAAAGAGGAAATGCTGATGTCGGCGCTGTTTGCCAAATTGCATCGTGCTCTGGGCGCTCGGGGTAAAGGTGATATCGGCGTGAGCTTTCCGGAACACAGCGTCAAACCTGGCAGCGTTATACGGCTGCATGGTCAGCAGTCAGCCCTTAAAGAGCTGGAAGCGGGCCGCTGGCGCGCCGGACTGAACGATTACTGCGCGGCGACTGCGGTAAAGTCGGTGCCTGAAATCAAAGGCTGGCGAACGGTGGCGCGAGTCCAGGTCAAAAGCAGCGCCGCTCGCCTGCTGCGCCGCTCGGTTCGTAAAGGGTGGATAACGGAAGAAGAAGCCGAGCTTCGGTTGGGGAGCGTCAAAGAAGATCGCTGTTCGCTGCCGTTTATTCAGATGAGAAGCCTCTCCAGCAAAGAGAACTTCCGCCTGTTTATCCAGCACGGCGAGCTGAAACAGGACGCATCAGGTGGGCTGTTCAGCACCTATGGCTTGAGCGCCGAAGCGACCATTCCCTGGTTCTGATAAATCAGCCGGGCAGTACGTACCATGCCCGGCTTTATTATCGTCAGTCCAGCAAAAATCTCATCATTTCATTCCCGTCTTTCGAGACGTAGAAACGAACCATTTTTCCGTTGAACTTCTGCGCCCGAGCAGCGGGAATGCTGATTGCGGTAAACCCATTTTTATAGCCGCTGCGGAATGGCCGTATTTTGACACGCTCGGCGCAAGGAATAACCCGCCTGGGCAGCCAGCGGCAATTTTGTCCCCTCTGAAGAACCCTAATTTTTGATGCCTGATTAACTTATTGATTTTATTGGCAGTTAATTTGCAGGTTTTGAAAAGGGTTTTTAAGCGTTGAGACTGCTTTTATCTTATTGCATCAATAAGTTATGCATGTAAGACTTCTGTTCACTGCCGTACAGGCAGCTTAGAAATCGAGGGTGCCATGAACAATGTCTTTCCATTCGTTCACTGCCGTACAGGCAGCTTAGAAAGGTAGGGTCAATATCTGTCGTTTCCATTACTTGTTCACTGCCGTACAGGCAGCTTAGAAAATTCCAGGACGCGCAGCAACAATCACGAGGTCGTTCACTGCCGTACAGGCAGCTTAGAAAGTTCCGAACGGACTCCCAGTCGTTGAAATCATGTTCACTGCCGTACAGGCAGCTTAGAAACTGAGCTGATCCGCGTACTGGTCACCCCGATGGTTCACTGCCGTACAGGCAGCTTAGAAATGAGCAAATTACAACCGGGAAAGGGTCAGCTAGTTCACTGCCGTACAGGCAGCTTAGAAAACAGCTCGAATAAATAATCCAGGTCACTCCGTGTTCACTGCCGTACAGGCAGCTTAGAAAAGTGAGCTACTGGCACTGCGGGAAGCGGCGGAGTTCACTGCCGTACAGGCAGCTTAGAAAAACATCAGCCGCAGCCAGCACCGCATCCATACGTTCACTGCCGTACAGGCAGCTTAGAAAAGACCATTGCTGCGCGAATGCGAAAGCTGGCGGTTCACTGCCGTACAGGCAGCTTAGAAACATCCGTTTCTTGCTTGTTTGAGGAAATTACGGTTCACTGCCGTACAGGCAGCTTAGAAAGCAAATTAAGCCGCCTTGCCAGTCGCCTGGGAGTTCACTGCCGTACAGGCAGCTTAGAAACTAATTCGTCAACATAGATTCCAGCGCGAATCGTTCACTGCCGTACAGGCAGCTTAGAAAGTAATGGGAGAGTTGCATCGTTCGCTGGGGATGTTCACTGCCGTACAGGCAGCTTAGAAAATGCCGAGGTGATCGACAAACTCACCGAACTGGTTCACTGCCGTACAGGCAGCTTAGAAACATATCAGCCCTGCTCACATCACCAAGGCGTAGTTCACTGCCGTACAGGCAGCTTAGAAATTCGCGACACATATCGCAATTCACTGCTTTTTGTTCACTGCCGTACAGGCAGCTTAGAAATGAGGTTTACGTATGCTTCGACGTCTTACTGGCGTTCACTATCGCTCGCGGAGCTCAAAAACATATTCGCTTTGCCTGAATCAATAAATATTAATCATGACCTTTCAGGCTGCCTGTATTTGGCGGCTATTACCTCGGCTGAAGAAATTCCCCATTTCTCCCAACATGCCACAAACCGACAAGATATTTTTTTAAGACATTTGCTTCGCCATCGCAAGTTGCAGCCCGGCGCCATAGACGGCATCATACCCGCTGATTTAAAGGAGATGTTATGAAAGAATTGGCTACATTTTTAAATGGATTTGGGGTTGTGATTAATCAAACGACCTCATTAATTTTAGTGCTTAGTATTATTTTTATCTTTTCTCTGCTGGTGCATTTTGTCCTGCACGTTATCGTGCTGCGCACCTTTGAAAGAATGGCGAAATCCAGCTCGCACCTCTGGCTGCAAATTATTACGGAAAATAAACTTTTCCAACGCCTGGCGCTGACCCTTCAGGGGATTATCGTCAATATTCAGGCGGTGCTGTGGCTGGAAAAAGGCAGCGAGATCAGTACGTTTTTGATTATCGCCGCGCAGCTGTGGATCATGCTGTATTCCCTGCTTTCATTATTCTCCTTGCTGGACGTGATTTATAACTTCTCGCAGAAGCTGACCTTTGCTTCGAATATTCCGCTAAAAGGCATTTTCCAGGGCGTGAAGTTAATCAGTGCGATTGTGATTGGCATCATGATGATCTCGCGCATCATCGGCCAGTCTCCGGCGATTTTGATCAGCGGTCTGGGGGCGATGGCCGCGGTGCTGATGTTGGTGTTTAAAGACCCGATTCTTGGGCTTGTGGCGGGCATTCAGCTGTCCGCCAACCGTATGTTGAAGCTCGGCGACTGGCTGGAAATGCCGAAGTTCGGGGCCGACGGTGCGGTCACGGATATTGGCCTGACGACGGTGAAAGTACAGAACTGGGATAACACAATTACCACGATCCCAACCTATGCGCTGGTCTCAGACGCGTTTAAAAACTGGAGCGGCATGTCGCAGTCCGGCGGTCGTCGTATTAAGCGCAGCATTAATATTGATACCACCAGCATTCATTTTCTGTCGAATGAAGAGCAGCAGCGCCTGATTAATGCCCGGCTGCTGAAGCCTTATATGGATTCCCGAAGCAAAGAAATTGAGGAATATAACCGGACGCACAATAGCGATACTTCTTCGGTGCTCAACGGGCGCAGCATGACCAATGTTGGCACGTTCAGGGTTTACCTCACCGAGTATTTGCAGAACCATCCGCGCATTCGCAAAGATATGACGCTGATGGTGCGCCAGCTTGCGCCCGGCGTGGACGGTTTGCCGCTGGAAATTTACTGCTTCACCAATACCGTTGCGTGGCTGGAATATGAGGCCATTCAGGCAGATATTTTTGAACATATTTTTGCGGTTATTGAAGAGTTTGGTCTGCGCATTCATCAGTCTCCGACCGGGAACGATATTCGCTCGGTGGCGGTACAATTGAATCGCTAGCGGCTGAAAAGCAAAAATAAAAAAAGCCCGCCGGGAATCATTCGCCAGGCGGGCTTTTTTGTCTCAAGAGGCCGGTGAATTACAGCCCTTCAGCATTCTCTTTTTTGGCTTCTACCCTTTCAACATCCTGATACCAGCGAGGATGGTGTTTCTTCGCCCAGCGGCGGCTGACTTTGCCGACGATCATGCCCTTGATGGAGCCTTTGACCCAGAACGCCATATACATATGAATCAAAATGGCGTGAATCAAAATAATCGCCGTCGTGGCGTGGATCAGCAGGCTGTAGCGCACAACTTTAATCGGGAAGAAGTCGGCAAAGTAGGGCCGCCAGATAATGACGCCGGTCACCAGCAGCACGAAAATCATGCTCATGATGGTCCAGAACATCATCTTCTGCCCGGCGTTATATTTGCCGACCTTCGCCACCTTATGTTCGTTGCCCTTGAGCACTTCCACAATGCCTTTCACCCACGGCCAGTCGTGGCGGTCGGGAATATTGTGGTGCACAAAACGGCCAAACATAAACATCAGCGCCACGAAAATCAGGACGCCGAAGAACGGGTGCAAAATACGCCCCATCTGCGGCGTACCGAAGGTTTCCGTCAGCCACTGTAGCGTCGGGAAGAACAGCGCGATGCCCGAGAGCGACACGAGGAAGAAGCAAATCACCACCGTCCAGTGACAGGCCCGGTCGATGAATTTCGTCCTGACAATCATTTTGCTTTGCTTACTCATGGTTATCCTCCTCGTCTTCATCCACCTCTTCGTTAGGCCCCACTCCGATGTAGTGGAAAATCAGCCCGGCGAAGGTGGCGATAAAGCCCGCGGCGGAAAGCGGCTTAAGCAGACCTTTCCACAGATTGACCGGCGTATCGATGTGCGGGTCTTTCGGCAGATTGTGGTACAGCTCCGGCTGGTCGGCGTGGTGCAGCACATACATTACGTGCGTGCCGCCAACGCCCTGCGGATTGTAAACGCCCGCGTGCGGGTAGCCGCGTTTTTGCAGCTTCATCACGCGTTCGTCCGCCACTTCCAGCATCTCCTTCTTGGTGCCGAAATGAATGGCGCCGGTCGGGCAGGTTTTCACGCAGGCCGGTTCCTGGCCCACGCTCACGCGGTCGACGCACAGCGTGCATTTGTACACGCGGTTATCGTCCTTGTTCAGACGCGGAATATTGAACGGGCAGCCGGCGATACAGTAGCCGCAGCCAATACAATGTTCAGACTGAAAATCAACGATACCGTTGGCGTACTGGATGATTGCTCCGGCGGACGGGCAGGCCTTCAGGCAGCCCGGATCCGCACAGTGCATGCAGCCGTCTTTACGAATCAGCCACTCCAGCTTGCCGTTCTGCGTGGTTTCGCTAAAGCGCATCAGCGTCCAGGATTTGGCGCTCAAATCGGCGGGGTTGTCGTACACCCCGACGCAGTGACCGACCTCATCACGGATGTCGTTCCATTCGGAACACGCCACCTGGCAGGCCTTGCAGCCAATGCAGCTGGACACATCGATAAGCTTGGCGACCTCTTCTTTATAGTCGCGAGCCTGCGGCGGAGGCGTAATGCTGTTCGTTGCCGAACGCTTAATAATATCCTGAGATTGCATGGACATGAGTTCGCTCCTTACGCCTTCTCAATGTTGACCAGAAACGCCTTGTACTCCGGCGTCTGCGAGTTGGCGTCGCCGACCGACGGCGTCAGGGTATTCGCGAGATAACCCTTCCGCGCCGCGCCCTCAAAGCCCCAGTGCAGCGGGATCCCGACGGTTTCCACTTCCTGGCCACCGGCGTTCAACGTGCGGACTCGCTGTGTCACCACGGCGACGGCGCGGATAAAGCCACGCTTGCTGCTGACCTTGACGCGATCGCCGTTGGCAATCCCCTTCGAGGCCGCCAGCTTCTCGCTGATTTCCACAAACTGCTCGGGCTGCACGATAGCGTTCAGGCGCGAGTGCTTGGTCCAGGTGTGGAAATGCTCGGTCAGGCGATAGGTGGTGCCGACGTACGGGAACTCGTTGCGCTTGCCTATGCGTTTCGCATCGGCTTCGTACAGGCGAGCTGCCGGGTTGGAAACCACGTTCGGGTGCAGCGGGTTGGTGCCCAGCGGCGTTTCAAACGGCTCGTAGTGCTCCGGGAACGGCCCTTCCGCCATTTTATCGATGGCGAACAGACGGCCCAGGCCCTCAGGCTGCATGATAAACGGCCCGACGCCGCTGCCCGGAGGCGCGGTGTTGTAGTCCGGAATATCGTTACCGACCCATTTCGCGCCGTTCCATTTAATCAACATACGTTTCGGATCCCAGGGTTTACCTTGAGGATCGGCGGAAGCGCGGTTATAAATGATGCGGCGGTTGAGCGGCCATGCCCAGGCCCAGCCCAGCGTATTGCCCAGGCCTGACGGATCGCTGTTGTCGCGGTTCGCCATCTGGTTGCCTTTCGCCGTCCAGCTTCCGGCGTAAATCCAGCAGGCCGAAGCGGTGGAGCCGTCGTCACGCAGCAGCGCGAAGGAGTCCAGCAGCTGGCCTTTTTTCGCCAGCAGGTTGCCAGCCGGGTCATAGAGATCTTCGAGCGCGTAGCCGTTGTTCTCTTTCGCCACTTCTTCCGATTCCGGATGATCGGGCTGCTCGTAGTCCCAGCCCATCTTCAGCAGCGGCTCAACGCCTTTCCCGCCTTCCGCGCGATAAAGCTCGCGCATGCGGTGATAAAGTCCGGCCAGAATCTCGCCGTCGTTGCGCGCTTCGCCCGGCGCATCGGCAGCTTTCCAGTGCCACTGCAGCCAGCGTCCGGAGTTGGCAATCGAACCGTCTTCTTCCGCAAAGCAGGTAGAAGGCAGGCGGAAGACTTCCGTCTGAATGTTCGCCGGGTCGACGTCGTTCATCTCGCCGTGGTTCTGCCAGAAGTTGGAGGTCTCGGTCACTAACGGATCGATGATCACCAGATACTTCAGCTTGCTGAGGCTGGCGACAATTTTGTTTTTGTCCGGGAAGGACGCAACCGGGTTGAAGCCCTGACAGATGTAGCCGTTGACTTTATTGCGGTCCATCATGTCGAAGTACTTCAGCACGTCGTAGGCCTGGTCCCACTTCGGCAGCCAGTCAAAGCCCCAGCTGTTTTCGCGGGTGGCATCGTCGCCGTAGTATGACTTCATCAGGCTGACGAAGAACTTCGAGTAGTTGCCCCAGTAGTTCACCTGGCCCGGCAGCGTGGCTTTCGGCGTGTTGGCCGCCAGATACGTTTGCAGGTCGGTTTGCTTCTCGGACGGCAGGGTCAGATAGCCCGGCAGGCTGGTGGACAGCAGGCCCAGATCCGTCAGGCCCTGGATATTGGAGTGTCCGCGCAGGGCATTCACGCCGCCGCCCGCCATACCCATGTTGCCCAGCAGCAGCTGGATCATCGCCATCGTACGGATGTTCTGCGAGCCGACGCTATGCTGCGTCCAGCCCAGCGCGTACAGGAACGTTGTCGTGCGGTCGGCGGCGCTCGTCGAGGCCAGCACTTCACACACTTTCTGGAAGTCCGCCTGCGGGGTACCGCAGATGTGTTCCACCACGTCCGGCGTATAGCGGGAAACGTGCTCTTTGAGCAGGTTCCATACGCAGCGCGGATGGGTCAGGGTATCGTCGCGCTTAGCGTAGCCGTTCTCATCGAACTGATAGTTCCAGCTCGTTTTGTCGTACTGGCGCTTCGCTTCGTCATAGCCGCTGAACAGGCCGTCATCAAAGCGGTAATCATCGCGCACCAGCAGGGCCGCGTTGGTATAGTTTTTGACGTACTCAGCGTTGATTTTATTATTGTTGATCAGATACAGGATAACGCCCGACAGGAAGGTAATGTCGGTCCCTGAACGGATCGGCGCATAAATATCCGCCACCGAAGCGGTACGGGTAAAGCGCGGATCGACCACGATGAGCGTGGCGTCGTTGTTGTTTTTGGCTTCCATCGCCCAGCGGAAACCCACCGGATGCGCTTCAGCGGCGTTGCCGCCCATCACCATCACAACGTTGGCGTTTTTGATATCAACCCAGTGGTTGGTCATCGCACCGCGACCAAATGTTGGAGCAAGACTTGCTACCGTTGGTCCGTGTCAGACGCGCGCCTGGTTATCAACTGCCAGCATGCCCAGCGAGCGGGCAAATTTTTGGGTCAGCATCCCGGTTTCATTGCTGGCCGCCGAGGCGCACAGCATGCCGGTAGACAGCCAGCGGTTAACCGTAACGTCCTGCTCGTTCTTTTCAACGAAGTTGGCGTCGCGGTCGCTTTTCATCAGGCGGGCGATACGCTCGAAGGCGTCCTGCCAGCTGATTCGCTGCCATTTATCTGAACCTGGCGCGCGGTATTCCGGGTAGCGCAGTCGGGTATCGCTGTGGACGTAATCCAGCAGGCCCGCGCCTTTCGGGCAAAGCGCCCCGCGGCTGACCGGATGATCCGGATCCCCTTCAACATGGAAAATGCTGGATTTGGCGTTCTTCGAGCCATCACCCAGGCTGTACATCAATAATCCACAACCAACGGAACAGTAAGTACAGGTATTGCGAGTTTCTTTTGCGCGCAGCAGCTTGTAGTTGCGCACTTCCGCAAGCGCGGCTGTCGGCGCGAAGCCCAACATTGCCGCTGTGGTACCTGCCATTCCGCCGGCACAGATTTTAAAAAACTTTCTGCGGCTGACGTCCATTTAAACCTCATTGTTACGACGTATTAACGAGGGCGAAAATAGCAGCCGTGGCCGGGGGTATATTGCGTGAAATCAAATCGCTAAGGATTGGGTAGATAAACACCTCTTAATGGGTAGCCTGAATGAATATTTAATAACCATTATTAGCGAAGGGATTTGCGAGGAGGGTAGAAAAAGAGTTGGAACGGCTGCAAAGCGAGAAAGTTAACTGCGAGGCACTTTCCCGGTTAGAAAAGTGCCCGTTGCCGGAGCGTAAATCCACCTTTAATGTTGCCCAACGATGCTTTTTTAAGCACCGAATAGGGTGCAGTGTCGCGACGCTAACCCTTAGCCCAGATTTCGCAGTGTTCGCGCACCAGCTCCGTCAACAGGCCTCCTTCGGCCATAAACTGGCGAATGCGCAAAGTGTCGCTTTCCCGGCGCTGGACGCTTTCATGGATGGCTGCCAGCGCGCTTTCCGCCTTGAGTTCCGCGGCGTAGGGGGCGAGCGTGTCGAGCAGCGGCAGAATATCTTCGGCAAGCGTGCGCTGCTCGCCGGTACGCACGTCGGTCAGCATGCCTTCCAGACCGAAGCGGCAGGCCTGGAAGCGATTAAAACGATAAAGCAGGTAGTCCTCGGAGCGCGGTACGAACGGGCGCTCGGTCAGCAGCCAGTGGGAAAGCGTTTGGATGAAACCGGCGATGTTAACCGCATGGTAAAGCGCCAGCGGCATGTCCATCACCCTGACTTCCACCGTACCGAATTTCGGGCTGGGGCGAATGTCCCAGTGCAGGTCTTTGACGGATTCCACCATGCGGCTGGTTTCCAGGCGCTGATACATCCAGCTAAATTCCTGCCAGTCGCTGACAAAAGGGGCCGGGCCGTTGTCCGGAAAGGCCGAGAAAATATTCAGCCGCGAAGAGGCGTAGGTGGTGTCGTGGCCCTGAATGTAGGGCGAGGAGGCGGCGAGGGCGATAAAGTGCGGCACAAAGCGCGACAGGCCGTGCAGCAGGTAAATGGCGTCTTCTTCGCTGGCGCAGCCGACGTGAACGTGCTGCCCGAACACCGTGGCCTGCTTCATCAGATAGCCAAAAAGCTCAAGGTTGCGGTTATAGCGCTCGTTCTGACAAATCTCCTGCCGCTGCCACTTCTGCCACGGATGCGTGCCGCCGCCGCAGATGGCCAGATGGTGGCGGTCGGCAGACTGAATGACCCGGTGGCGCAGGTCCGCCAGCTGCGTTCTCGCTTCCTCAACGTCCTGGCACACGCCGGTGGCGATTTCCAGCATGCTTTCGGTAATGTCGTGCTTGACCTCCCCGACGCTGATGCGGCCCTTCAGGTCTTTGAGCAGCCGGGAAGAGTCCTGGCTTAAATCGTAGGTCGGCGGGCTAACAATCTGCATTTCCAGCTCAACGCCGAGCGTATAGGGGTCGGAGTGCTCGAAAGGGGTCAGCGGCATAGGGATCTCTCATGCTGTCAGTGGGTGGCCTGGCATAAGTATAGTCAGCGCCGCTGGGTTTTAGCGCAGCGTGGCCCGCCACTGCGTATCGCTGGCAAACCATTCCACCAGGAAATCGAGCAGGGAACGCAGCGTGGCGGGCATCTGTTTGCGCGAGGTATAAATCCCGTAAATGCCCATCGCCTGCGGCTTATAGGCGGGGAGAAGCTCAACCAGCTCGCCTTTAGCCAGCAGCGGGGCGGCAGAATAATAAGGCTGAAGAGAGATGCCCGCCCCGCGCAGCGTGCCCGCCAGCAGAACAACGGATTCGTTGGCGCTGAGATTCCCGCTCACGGCCACCGAGGATTTTTCACCGGCCCGCTCAAAGTGCCACAGGCTTTTGCCGAACCACGAATAGGTCAGGCAGTTATGTCCGGCAAGATCTTCCGGGCGCTCTGGCGTGCCGCGCTCGGCGAGGTACCGTGGCGCAGCGCAGACCACGGAGGCGCAGCTGGACAGCGGGCGGGCGATAAGATTGGGATCCAGATCGTTGGTAATGCGCAGCGCGAGGTCGATTCGCTCCTCTACCAGGTTGACCGCGCGGTTGTTCATCTGCAAGTCGACGGCCACCTGCGGGTGCAGCTTCAGATACTGCGTGACGGCACCGGCCAGCGCCGTTTGCCCCAAAGACTGCGAGCAGGTTATCCGCAGAATGCCGCGGATCTCATCGTTAGGGCGCTCTTCAACCTGGTCAATCGCCTCGGCAACCTCGAGCATTTTGCGTGACAGGGCCAGCGTTCTTTCTCCCGCGTCCGTCAGGCTTAATCTGCGAGTGGTGCGGTGCAAAAGCCGTGCTCCGGTCCACTCTTCCATTTGTGAAAGGTAGCGCGTGACCATCGCCCGGGACATTTCGAGCTGCTCGGCGGCGGCAATCATGCTGCCGCGTTCCACGATGGTAATAAAGACTCTGGCGGCAGTGATGCGATCCATGATTCGTCCGATTTACGCAATGAATAATTGCTTATTATCCGGTTTTTGTCTCGATTTATGCAACGTAGGATGAGCGCCACGTTACGACAATTCAGGACATCTGCCATGTTTAAAAATACCTTACTGACTTTGACCTTCGCCGGGCTGGCGGGCGCCGCTACCCTGGTTCACGCGGCTGCTCCGCTGAAGATGGAGGTTTATAACCCCGGCGAGAAGAGCGTCTTTCCGGTCTCGTCAGAAATTATCAGCGGCGAACACGAAGTGGTGCTGATTGACGCCCAGTTCCAGCGTAACGACGCGGAACAGCTGGTGCAGAAAATCAAAGCCACCGGCAAAAAGCTGACCACGGTGTATATCAGCCATTCGGATCCGGATTTTTACTTCGGTCTGGATCGCATTCAGGCCGCTTTCCCGCAGGCAAAAATTGTCGCCACGCCGGAAACCGTTAAGGCGATTGAAGCATCGAAAGACGGCAAGCTGGCGTACTGGGGCCCGATTCTGAAAGACAACGCGCCGGGCAAAGTGATTGTGCCGCAGCCGCTGTCGGGCAAAAGCTTCACCGTTGAAGGGCAAACACTCAATATCGCAGGCCCAACGGCAGATCGTACCTACGTCTGGATCCCCGCGCTGAAAGCCGTGGTCGGCGGCGTGCCGGTTTCGGGCAACAATATTCACCTTTGGGTCGCGGATACTCAAACCGAACGTTCTCGCACACAGTGGCAGCAAACGCTGGCAGGCATTAAAGCGCTGAAGCCAGAGGTCGTGGTGCCGGGACACTACCTGCCGGGTGCGCCGCTGACGCTTGAGTCGGTCACCTTTACGCAGAACTATCTCAGCGCGCTGGATAAGGCTTTGCCGGCGGCAAAAAATTCCGCCGAGCTTATCGCCGCCATGAAAAAGCAGTACCCGAATTTGCAGGATGAATCGAGCCTTGAGCTCAGCGCTAAAGTGCTTAAAAACGAAATGAAGTGGCCTCAGTAAGCCGCGGGCCAGAGGAGTGAAAAATGCGTGAGCTAACGCTGCATTATATTTTCGATCCGCTGTGCGGCTGGTGCTACGGTGCCGCGCCGCTGGTGGACGCCGCGAAAGACATTGCCGGGCTGAAGATTGCGCTCCACGGCGGCGGCATGATGACGGGCAGCAACCGCCGTCATATTGACGCGCAGTGGCGTCGCCACGTGATTGAGCATGACGCCAGAATCGCTGCGATGACCGGGCAGATTTTTGGCGATGCTTATATCAACGGCCTGCTGCTGGATACCAGCGCGGTAATGGACTCCGCGCCGCCAACCGGCGCGATTCTGGCGGCGGAAAGCCTGGCCGGACGCGGCCTGGAAATGCTGCATCGCATTCAGATTGCGCATTATCAGGCAGGTCTGCGGGTAGCCGACCCGGCGGTGCTTGAAACGCTGGCAAAAGATATGGGCCTGGCGCCCGATGCTTTTACTGAGGAAGTTCGCGCCGTGAGCGGCGAGCCGTTGAATGAGTACTTTGCTGAAAGCCGCTTGCTTCTGGAAAGGGTCCGTGGCCGGGGTTTTCCTACCTTTGCGCTTGAGGATCCCGAAGGGCAGCTCAAGCTGCTTGATGCCGGTCGCTTTCTGGGCAACGCGGCGGCCTGGCGGGAAATGCTGATCCGGCGCGAGTGAGCGATCGCCTCTAAACCCTGCGGCATCAGCCAGCCGTTCATCATACTGGCTATCGTTAACAACTTTTGCCGGGCGCTTAAGGGAAATGTGGCTATAGCACTTTCTCTTATAGCCGCCCAGGAAAGGGGGCTTCGATATATGCAACGCGAGACGTCATGCGCCCGTGCCGCTGGCGGTCATTTTGTTTCTCCGTAGAACCCTAATTTTTGATGCCTGGCTAAACTATTGATTTATATGGCTATGAAAGAAAAAGTTTAAAAAAGGGTTTTTAAGTGCAGAAGCTCTTTTTTATGCGTTGCATCAACAGGTTATGCATGTAAGACTTCTGTTCACTGCCGTACAGGCAGCTTAGAAATCATCAAGGCAGGCCGCCACCATTGCAACGCCGTTCACTGCCGTACAGGCAGCTTAGAAAATCAGCAGGACGCTGAGGCGGTAAACAAGGATGTTCACTGCCGTACAGGCAGCTTAGAAAAGCGAGCAAACCGCAGGCGTTGAGTCATTCAGGTTCACTGCCGTACAGGCAGCTTAGAAACCCAACATCTCGCCGCTGGTCAGCGGTGCGCCGTTCACTGCCGTACAGGCAGCTTAGAAACTTCTGAGCAAGGAAGTAGCAAAAGCGTCGAAGTTCACTGCCGTACAGGCAGCTTAGAAAGAAGAGTTTGCGGATAAAGCGTTTGATGCGTTGTTCACTGCCGTACAGGCAGCTTAGAAATTTGCCAAAATTGGCATCGGTGCCGCTGCGGTGTTCACTGCCGTACAGGCAGCTTAGAAATACTGGCGTTTCTCAGTTAAACCTGTTCGATGGTTCACTGCCGTACAGGCAGCTTAGAAAGGGCGTGAGCGTGCAAGCAATTCGATGTACGGGTTCACTCACTGCCGTACAGGCAGCTTAGAAATGAAGCACGGCCATGCGTGACAGATAATCAGCGTTCACTGCCGTACAGGCAGCTTAGAAAACATCAGCTTTCACCGATAGCTGATTCTGACCGTACACTGCCGTACAGGCAGCTTACAAAAAGAAGCGCGGCGCGTCCGCTCAGCGCTCAATTGAGAACCAGCGCCGCCAGATAAAGCGCAGCGCGAGGTATTCGACGCAGCCCAGCGCCAGGAACCAGATGCAGAACAGAATCGTGTAGAGCTGGCTGAGATCGAGCAGGTGAAAGATCTCAATCAGCTTTTTCGCCAGCGCCAGGGTCATCATGGGCGCGGGCAGCAGCAGGCAGGAGAGAAGCGCCAGCAGCAAAATACTTGCGGCGCTCATCAGGGTTTCCAGTGGGTGCTTCATGTTGTCGTCGGCTTGTCGTTGTGAACGTAAGGTTAAAAAACGGCATTGTCCGGGAAATTCCTTCATGGTGCAAACGGCCGCTTAGCCCCGTTTGCCGTCGGTCAATTAAAGTCGCCGCTATTGTGTGTCGCTTTCTATTTTTCGCCGCGTATATCTCAATGACAGCGGAATAAGTTAATAAGATTTTAAATAATAATGCGGAAATATAACTTCCGCCTGCGGAAGGGTATTGTTTTTAATTGCGGAATGATTATTTCCCGAAGCGTTTGGTTTGTTTTGTTATTGCCATTTCTAAGCGCGTGCTGAATTTATTTTATTCCATGTTTGTTGTCGTTTGTTTTTATGGTTATTCTTGTAACTCGTTGTTAAATTGCTTGTTTTTATTGTGTGACTGAGTCTTTTAAACGATGGGCTCTGCCCTTGCTGTCCAGCCTTTATTCAGTTTTAATTTTTTATGCGATATAATTACGTCATCTTTCAGGAACCTCGTCGGTATGTTGCCGATAAGTAAATTAAGACTGACTCTCGATCGTGTAGCGCCTTCCCGCAGTTTTAATTTCTGGTCTTCTCCCTGAAATAACCTAATTACCGGTTTGTAATGATTCAGACAGCATACCCTCTAAGCATCGCTGTCCCTACGCCTGTTGAGACGCTTAAATGACCCAGATTCGCACTAAATTCGCCATCGACGATGGTTCCACCAACGTCAAACTTAGCTGGATTGAAAACGGCACGCTGAAAACCATCGTTTCGCCAAACTCATTCCGCAAAGACTGGAAAAGCGCCGCGCTGCTGCGCGGGCAGAAGGTGTTCAACTACACCATTGGCACCACCAAATACACCTACGATGCGACCTCGGATAAGGCGCTTTCCACCACGCATATCGACTACCAGTATGACGACCTGAATCTGCTGGCGGTGCACCATGCGCTGCTGCAAAGCGGCATGGAGCCTTGCGAAGTGGACATCGTCGTGACGTTGCCGATCACCCAGTTCTATAACCCGGACGACTGCCAGCGCAACGAAGAGCGCATCGAAGCAAAACGTCGCAACCTGATGCGCGAAATCTCCCTGAATAAGGGCGAGCTGTTCAACATTGCCAACGTTGAAGTGATGCCGGAAAGCCTGCCCGCCGCGCTTTCTCATCTGCTGGGTTCCGAAACCAGCGAATTTACCAAATCGCTGGTTATTGACTGCGGCGGCACCACGCTGGATATGGGCATTATCGTCGGCGAGTTTGACGATGTATCCGCGATTTACGGCAACAACGAAATCGGCGTGGCAATGGTGACCGACGCGACGCGTAAAGCCCTGGCGGCGGCGGACAGCGACTCCAGCTATCTGGTGGCGAACGAGCTTATTAAGCGTCGCGGCGATATGGCCTTCGTGCGCAGCGTGGTTAACGACGAATCCCGCATTCAGGACATCCTCGAACGCATTGAAACCAAAATCACCGAGCTGGGCGATCAGGTGGCATACGAGGCGAAAAAATTTGCCAAGAACCCGAACCGCGTTTACCTGGTCGGCGGCGGAGCAACGCTGATTGAAGCCTCCGTGCGTGCGGCGTACGCCACGCTTGGCGACCGCGTAGTGACCATCGATAAGCCGCAAAGCGCGCTGTCTCGTGAAATTTGCCTGTTCCATTCCGAATCGGGTGCCCAGGCGGTGGAAGAGCCTGTGCTGCTTGAGGTAGAGGAAAATGAGTAACGGACAGACGAAGCGGGTTAATCTCACGCTTCATCTTAGTCCGGGCGATTCACAGGCCGATCTGCGCACCGTCGCGAAGCTTTCTCAGTGGCACGGCCAGCTCCAGCAGAGCGCGGAGGCGCGCGAAGACGTGGCGGCGGAAATGCGTACCTTCCACCGCGACGTGTATCTGGCCGGGTTACAGCTGCATTTGCTTAACCCGCAGCTTTGCCATCACGTCGCCGAGTCGATGGGGCGTGAACATCTTACGCTGCCGGAGCTGGTAACGGAGCTGGTGCGCTGCGGGCTGCTGCCGAAAGGCACGCCGATTGGCGCGACCGAAAAGTCGAACGAGGATTTTTCCGCGCAGCAGCTGGAACAGCTCCAGAAGCTGTTGCAGCAGGCCATTCCTGAGTCGCTGCCTGCGGCGCCCGCAGCGGTAACGACGGAAGCGGCGGTCAGCCAGCCCGCGCAGGAAATGAGCGCCGCCCAGCAGGCGGAGTTCGCACACCTGCGTCGCGAGCTCGAAGGCATGCGCACGCTGCTGGAGCAGCAAAGCCTGCAGCTGGCGCAGATGCGCCGCAGCGAGAAAGCGGCGGTGCAGGCCGTATCACCGGCGAGCAATAATGCCGAAGAAATGAACCTGGCGGAAATGGATGCGCCGACGGAAAAAATGAAGAAGATCCGCCAGAAAGGGATCTTCTGAGTTCAGCCTCGGGGCGGCACGGATCGCCCCCGGCTGAGCTTTAGTGTCGATACAGCAAATCCTGATAAATCGCCGTCAGCATACCCTCCGGCGCAAACTGCTGTGTTGAGGCAATGATTTTAGCGGGCGGCTCGTTCCTCGGCGAAACCATCCGCAAGATGATCCCGCGCACCGCCACCTTCCATAAGGGGGAAATGGTCTGGGGTAACATAGCTGTCTGAGATCGAGATAGCACCGCGGCACGGCTTCGGCAGAGCTGGTGCCGCGGGCTGCGCCAGGCATATTAGAGACTCTCCAGTTTTTTATGCAGTACGCGTATCGCCTGTTGCAGACGCTCGGCAAGGAACCTTTGGGTTTTCACATCGCTTTCCTGGCCCTCCAGCGCTTCGCTAAGCTCAATAACGTCTACCGCGCCAATCAGCTGTGCTCCGCCCAGTATTTTATGGGCGAGCCTGCTGACGTCATCCTTTCGGCCCTCGCAGATAGCCAGCTTAAGCAGCGGCAGCGTTGCGTTGTTGGTGCTGATGAGCGTGTCGGAAAGGCGCTTGATTATCTGAGGATGGTTAAACGCAATCTGGTTGAGCTTCCTCTCGTCAAAGATAGGGCGCTCCGGCTCGCTATCAAACGGAACGGGTTCGCCATCCGTCAGGAAATTATGCAGGATAGCGTTGATTTTTTGCAGGCTGACGGGCTTGATAAGGCAGGCATTCATCCCCGCCTGCTGTGCGTATTGAAGAACTTCCGGGTGATTGCTGGCGGTAAAGCCAATCACCGGAGTGGCCAGGTTTAACGCATATTCCGGTCGGTTTCGCAGCCTGCGGACGAACTCGTAGCCGTCGATATCGGGCATATTACAGTCGCAAAATATCACGTCAAAGCGGTGACGCGCGGCCTGTAGAAGGGCCTGATGGCCGCCTTCGCTTTCCATTACGCTACAGCCTAACCTGAGGAGCTGTTCGTGCATGACCATGCGGTTCGCCGGGTGATCGTCAATAATGGCGACCGTGCAGGGGGGAAGCGGAGCCAGCGGTCCGGTCGTGGGCTGGTGGGGGGCGGTCAGCGGAGGAACGATCGCCTTGCGCAGCATCACCGTGACCTCCACGCGCGTGCCTTTGTTGGGCTCACTGATCAGATTGATACCGCCATGCATCTGTTCCGCCAGCTGTTTACAGATAGACAGGCCCAGACCCGTGCCGCCCGAAACGCGTTTTAACGTAGACTGTGCCTGGCTGAAGGGAATAAAGAGGCCGGGAATATCGGCGGCGTCAATTCCCACCCCGCTATCTTCAACGCAGAGCAGCAGCCTGTCGGAATCCCCCCGGGTTTCATAGCGCTGAAGCCTAATCTGCACGCTGCCGGTATGGGTAAATTTCAGCGCGTTGCCCACCAGGTTGGTCAGCAACTGCTTGAAGCGCAGCGGATCGAGCAGGTAGTCTGAATTGACGGCCGGCGAAACGCTCGCCGAGAGAATGAGCGATTTTTGCTGCGCGACGGGGGTGAAGATTTTGATCACCTCGTCGATAGCCCTGCGGATATCGATCGGCTGGCAGTTAAACTGCAGCTTTCCGGCCTCCATTTTGGAGAGATCTAAAATATCGTCAATCAGGGCCAGTAACGATTGGGCCGATCCCAGGGCCGTATCGATACTGCTTTGATTCTTTGGCGGACAGTCGCTTATCTGCAGCAGTTCTAAAACGCCTATCAGCGCATTCATTGGGGTGCGGATTTCATGGCTCATGGTCGCCAGAAAGCTGGATTTTGCCTCGCTGGCCTGTTCCGCCTTTTCGCGAGCGGCGGCCAGCTCGCACAGCATTTCACGTCGTTCACCAATGTTCATCCAGCCCCCGACTATCCTCGCCGTAGCGGTATTCGTACTGTCGAGTCGGACGGCCCAGTTGTAGATATGCGTCAATTTCCCTCTTAAATAAATGGACTTATCGTGATTGTAAGGTGTCCCAAACTGCAGCAGCTGTTTGTAATAACTCCCGATAGGCTCTGCATTATCCAGTACGCTGATAAAGGCCCCCATCTCATCCACTTTTTTGCCGAGGATCTCCTGGCGCTGCACGCCCAGCGCGGACTCGTAGGCCGTATTGCAGCTTAAAAGACGAAGATCGCTATCCCTGACGTAAATGGGATGGGGTATGACATCCATCATCACCTTTTGAAAATTGAGCTGCTCGCGCAGCGCCTGCTCCGCTCTCTCCCGCGCCTTAACCTGCCTGAAGAAAAAATGAAACCAAATCAGAAAGATGGCAAAGCTTGCCGAAGCAATCAGGCTGCCGCGTAGCGCCAGCTCTTTAACATAACCCCAGGGGACTTTTGACTGGTGGATATATCTGATACGGCCATAAGGGCCGTATACCCCTTCGATGCTTCTATTCCCCCCCTGGCTGGATAGCGGCGTCATTTGAGGGGGTTTTTCAATGATGCAATAGCCGACATATCCCGCTTTCGGTGTGGGAAGATAATACGTGTTGGCTTCGCCATACAGATGCCACTCTTTATCCTGCGGATGTTCTTGAGTTAGCACATTCCCGGAGCATAGCGCGGGAAAGGAGAGTCCGGCGAGCAGGGCCAGGCGATAAACATAGCGGTTTAGACTTTTCATATTTTAATATTCTGCGCTGGTGCGTTGTTCTAAAGTCTGGTGGTAGCTGGAGGCTTTGTTGGCTCGTGGTGAAAACAGGGTGTAAAAGTTTCTGTCAGCTAACCGACGTATATCGCCGGGTTGAAATCGGGGATCAGGAAAATAAGCCAGCCGGAAAGCGCCAGCCACGGGCCAAAGGCGATGGCTTCCTGCATATTTTGCTCCCTGAAGAGGGATATCAAGAGGGTGACCGCCATCGCCAGCAGGCAGGCCAGCAGCACAATGGCCGGCAATGATTGCCAGCCGGTCCAGGCTCCAAGCGCCGCCAGCAGTTTGAAATCACCGTGGCCTAATGCTTCCTTACCGGTCAGCATTCGGTAGCCCCAGTAAATCGACCACAGGGAAATATATCCGGCGATAGCGCCAAGCACCGCATCAGCGAGCGGCAGCGCCGGGTTAGTCATGTGGAAAAATAAACCCGTCCACAGCAGCGGGATAGTCAGTAAATCCGGGAGTAACTGATGGCAATAGTCGATTTGCGCCAGCGCCAGCAGCGCCAGGTTAAATATCATTGCTGCCAGTAAGGGTATTCCGGGGGGAATAATAGCCAGACAAATTATTGTCAGACCCAGAGCCGCCAGCTCGGTTAAAAAATAACCCCCTGAAATTCGCTGGTGGCAGCTGCTACAGCGGCCTTTGAGCATGAGCCAGCTGAGCAGCGGAATATTTTCATACCAGTACAAAATATGTCTACAGTGGGGGCAATGCGAACGGGGAAAAAAGAGGTTAAATTTTTTGCACTGTGGGTTTTTAATCATCAAGGGGAGGCGATAAATCAGGACGTTTAAAAAACTGCCTGCGCATAAGCCGGATAATAAAACGGCGGCGTAAAAAATCACTCTGGAGAGCATTTCAGTATTATGAATACCCATGTTGTCCTTAACACTAGTGGTTGTTGTACCGAAGCGGGGTTAAACAGGCCAATCTAATGATGCTGTGCTGGGTTTCCACATTGAAATCCCATTTCGCGCAAATATTCATAAAGCTCGGCGTGTGAGGATATGTCTAATTTTGCCATGGCATTTCTCTTTTGCGCGCTGATGGTTTGTTTGGTGCGGTTAAGCATTTTTGCAATATTATTGATGGTGTGGCCGGTGCTATATAGACGTAAAACTTCAATTTCTCTGGGGCTTAACGGGCTGGTGCTGCCTTCTTCCTCCTGGTGAGGCGTTGAACCTCCGTCATACAGCACCTGTAAGCAGCGCGTCAGTTCCTGAGTTAAACTGGCCTTGTGAATAACGCTGTAGGCGCCGTAAGCATGCAGGGCCTGGACAAGTGAAGGGTTGGCCATTGTCGTAATCACCACCACGGGCAGCGCCGGATAGCGCCTGTGCAGCGTTTTAACCAGCTCTAAACCGTCATTTTTCTCTCCAGGCATGGACAGGTCGGTGAGGATGACGTCCGGGCGTTCAGCGTGGAGCAGCGTAAAAAGCTCATCGACGTTGCTGGCTTCACCACAAATGGAATATTGATTGTTAAATATTTGTTCTATTAATACACGTAATCCAAGCAGAAATACCGGATGATCGTCGGCAATAATTATTTTTTTTAACATAGTGGTCCTCGGAATGGATGTGCATTCGTGGGGGTTTTTCGCGCTTATTAAATAGCATGGATTGTATTGTTTGTTAATTTTTCTATGCATAGAGAAGTATAATTAAATGTGAATACATATTTGGTTTCTAAATTATACATTGCGAAACATATATTTTGATTCTTATTGTCGGCTCATCGTCAAGGCCTGGAATCAAAGTCATTGCTGTTATTGTGGCTTTTCCGCGGTGAGGTTATTGTGCAATGCTTAATTGGCGATTCGAGCTACAGCGTCATTTCGAAATGATTAGTTTTTGACAGTAAAGAGTAGAGTTGGCAGTCCGTTTTTACCTGTAACTTACTCATTGCTTTAAGCTTGTGGGCGCTGACGGTCTTAATACTAATGTGCATATAAGATGCGATCTTGGCCATGTTAAAACCTTTACATAGCAAGCGGATCACTTCAAATTCTTTTACGCTCAGTTCCATGCTGTTTTTTTCAGTTTGCTGAAGGGCCAAATACATTAATTTCTTTTCAATATACAGCTCATTATTTAACACGGCGTTGATCGCTCGTTCGAGGCCCAGTTCGCAGCTGTCCATACTGACGTAGCCGCTAATGCCTGATTCTATAGCCATACGTACCATACTGGCGTTGGTATAAGGCGTAATGATGATTATTTTAATCTTTGGATACTTTTTTATTAGCCACTTTATTAGCGTGAAGCTGTCCATTGTCGCCACGGGGTCATGACTGCTTACGGAGGTGTCCAGGGAGTGTCCAAGCAATAACAGATCGGCCGGTGAGTGTCTCATAGCATGGATCAGATCTATCGGGCTTGATACATCAGCCATAATATTAAATGAGTGGTGTTCGCTGGCGCTTTGCATACGGTCTGCTGGCATATTGTTAACCACAGCTTTAATCCCACAGCGAATCAATTTTAGATCGTACGCAATGATGATGTTTGCATGCATAGCAATAGTTATCCTTTTAAAATAACGAGTTGCAAAAGAATAGATCTACCCAGCGCTGCTTTGAAAGTTTTTTTTTGTAGATTAAAAATTTCTTAGGTTAGTCCTTTTACGATAGGGCAGACACGTCAAAAATATTTAAGATAATTTAAGTTTTAGCCAGATTTTCTGACTAGTCAGATTGCGGCCTCAACTGAGAAAGGTAGAATCTGCCGGGCAACAAAACAAGGCACGTACCATCTCAAAGCAGGAGGCAAAGAGTGAGAATTCTATCCAGTAAATTAGAAACTTTTGTCGCGGTGGTGGAAAGCGGAAGCTTCGAACTGGCATCGGCCAAATTACACATCACCCCTTCAGCCGTTTCGCTGCGAATAAGCGCGCTAGAAGCAGAGATAAATGCCAAACTTTTGCTACGCCGCCGCCCCTGTGCCATGACCCTGCAGGGGAAAGCCTTATATAAATATGCGCTGCGGTTTCATGAATTAAGAGAGCAAATGTTACATGAGCTTGCCGATCTGTCATAAACCCGGTTTTTCGCTCCCACAGTTCTGCGGTTCGGGTGCCATTGGATCCTCGGCAACGCTAAACTGCCAGTCGCTATAGCGCGTTGCCTCTTTAAATGTCTCATAACGCTGTGCAAAACCTGTTTTCTTCAGCGGACTTCCTTGCGCAAGGCTATGTACGCCAACCCAGCGGCCGCTGCCGTCATAAATCTTGCTCCAGTCTTTACCGGTTAGCGGATCGGTATACAGCCTGCGCAATAAATAGCGGGTTCGTCCTCCACGATTGTCGTTCAGCAACTGCTGGAAATTAACCGGGAAACAGCCGTCGGCCTGCGGGTTCTGCCGGTATTGAGCGATGGCGCTACGAATGGCATCACCCGCAAACAGCAGCTGCGCCTCCTGCTGCTGTCGCCAGCGGTTTGCCAGCGGCTCAGTGCTGCGCAGCAGCATAAAAGCCATGACGCTCAGCCCTGCCAGCAGCAATAAATAGGTGAACCCGGCCTGACCGTTTTTACCAGTTTGCATAGGGCATTCCCTGCAGTGAATTTTTCTGCGACCCGCTGTGCACGTCGATGAGCTGGCCCGCATCGTCGCGTTTAACCTGCCATGAATCGCGCTTATCGGTGACCGGATCGATTGGCAGCTGACGTAAATAGCCATCGCTGACCAGGGATTCCAGCTCCTCAGGGCTGAAACCACGGTCACGGCGATACTGATCGATACTCAGACGCAGCATTTTTAAATTGTGTTTCAGCACCACTTCCTTCGCCCGGTCGATCTGTTGGAAATACTTCGGGGCCACAAGCGTGGTGAGCGTGGCAATAATGGCCAGAACAACCAGCAGCTCTATTAAGGTAAAACCGCTTTCACCATTGCGCATATGCCACTCCATTTAGCCCGACCAGAGCGTTTGACGAGGCGATGTCGTAAACGTCTTTTCCTGGAGAGTAGTCGCCGGGCGGGTTTTCATAGCTGCGTACCCGCCAGGTTTGCACGTTGGTTTTCCCTTCGCAGTCGCAAAAAGGATCGCGGGGAATGTCGCGCAAAAAGTAAATTTTCTTCTCGTTTGGGGACTTTTTGTCGACGACGCCTTTGACCAGCATGAGCAGCTCGGCAGGGTAGCCGGAGTCCGTGGGGGCTTTGTCAATTCTTCCTTCCTGAGCGGCTTCATAGTAACCGTCAATCGCCTGCCTAATCTGGCGAAGGGCGAGCCGCAGCTCTTCTTCCTTTTGACGCTGGGCGTTTTTCATCGCCATGGGAACCACGGCGGAAGTTAAAACGGCGAGCAGACTCAGGGTGACCATCATTTCAATCAGCGTAAATCCTCCCTGACGTGGCTTCATAGCTTTTGCCCTCGCTTTGCATCAAAGGCAGGATTTGGCGGAGGCAGAGGGTTTAGCACAGGCGTCAGCGGTGGCTGTAGCTCAGGCATGGTGGGATGAGCAGCGTCGTTGAGCCTGACCTGGCCTGCGGAGCGCAGCAGGATATTTTGCTCGCCGGGCTGATCGTCGGTGCCAATCGGGATCGTGCTGACATGGCTGCCCGGCAGATCGATGCTGCGATCGATATGCGGGGTAATAAGCAGGATAACCTCGGTTCTTTTCACATCATTTTGCGAGGTGCTGAACAGGCCGCCGATTAAAGGCAAATCGCTTAGCCACGGCAGGCCATTTTTATCCTCCTTGCTGTCCTGACTGATCAGCCCTGCCAGCATCTGTGTTTCTCCATCCTGGCTGCTGAGGATGGTTTTCGCCATCCGGTTATTGGTGCCGTAGTACTTGAGCCCGTTCGAGCCGGTTTGCGCCAGACCCAGGCTGCTGAGCGTAAAGCTGACGTCCATGCCAATATCGCCCTCAAGGCTGATATCCGGGGTGACCTCAAGCTTCAGCCCGACGTCCTGATATTCGACCTTTTCGCTGGAAAAGTTATCGTTGAAGGTGTTGGTGATGACGGGGATTTTTTCGCCAATCTCTATTTGTGCCTTCTTGTTATTTTTTACGCGAATGCGGGGGTTAGCGAGAATTCGGGCGTGGGAGCGGATTTTACTGATATCGACGGCGATACCCTTGTTGTCGCCGAGATTGATGAACAGATTATTATTATTAAAAGTATGGATGGGGATATTTGCTCCGCTGCCCTGCGGTGTCGTATAGCCAATCCCCACCGATCCCGGATACTGAATTCCCAGCTTCTCAACGTCGCTGCTATTGATTTCAAGGACTTCCACATCAAGCGTCACCTCCGCTTCCGGTCTGTCCAGCGTCATGAGCAGCCTTTCCGCCATTGTAATCGACTCGCGAGGGGCGCGGATGGTCAAGGTGTTGGTGCGTTCGTCGACATGTATATCTTTAAATTTTAAGAGATTGCGTAGTGCTATATTCACGTCTTTCGCTTTTGCATAGCTCAGGAAAAAGGTTTTCACTTCAATTTCCCGGTAGATTTTTTCCTTAGACTGGGTGGCGGGGTAGATCATTAACGTATTGCCGTTGAGCACTTTTTTGCGCAGCTGATTGGAGACCAGTAGCAAATTTATCGTGTCTTCAGCCGTGGTGTCAGAGGCAATAATGCTGGCCGTGGCCGCCGGAGAAACGTCGCTGTCAAAAATAAAGTTAACCCCGGTCATGCCTGAAATACTGTCGAAGATTTGCAGCAGATTCTGGGCGCGAAAGTTGACAGAAATCGGCTTTTGCAGCTCCCTGTCCATCACCGCTCCTGGCTGTTCACTCGAGGAAAGCTGCCGCAGCAGCCGATCGCGAAGGGCGGCGGCCTGCGGCCAGTTGGGATCTTCCTCCAGGACCTGCTGGATTTTTTGCAGGGCGAGATGAGGATTGCTCACGGCAAGGCCCGCGGCCTGGCGGTAAAGGTTATCCAGAGAGTGCCAGGTGCCGCTGCTTCGCAACCCCTGTTTTGCCCGCATATTGCCGGACTGATAGCGGAGAATCGTTCGCCACAGCTGCTCTGCTTTTGGGCGGTTATTATCCCCGAGCGCGGCATCGGCCTGCCTGTTGAGCAGATTGACCAGCCGGTTAACTTCAAACTGCTGCTGACTTTTTAAATCGATATTGTCCGGTTCCAGGCGACGTTTTTGCGCCAGGGAATCAAGGACGTTAATCAGCGCCTGCTGCTCGTCAGGCTTGACCGCTGGGCCGGGAGCAGGCGTCTTTGCGCAGCCGCCTATCAGCAGCGAGGTGATTAAAACTGCAAGCGTTGTTTTCGTTTTCATCATCATGCCGGTTTTGATTTCATGTCTGCCAGCGCCAGGCGCCGGTCGTCTCGTTGGGGAAGCCTGCGAAAAACCAGGTATTCCTCGTTCACTTCCAGCAGGTGCCAGCCGTTGCCTAAATCTGCACCGATCCAAATCCGCTCCTTTGACCGGCAGGATTTGCAAATCACCCAGCGGCGTTGGCCATCACGGAGTATCAGCGCTCTGTTTTTGTTCACCCACCATGCGCCGGTGATCTGGAATGGCAGCGGCGTCGGCGCGGGAGCTGGTTTTACCCGGGGCGCTTTCGCGGAGAGCCGCGAGCGGTCCTGGACGGGAAAAAGATCCACCGTTTTCTCGGTCAAAACCGGCATCGTTTTAGCCGTAACGCGCGGCAGTATCGGAGCAGGCTTTGGTTTGCCAGGCGGGGAAGTGACAGCCTGCGGCTGCTCGCTATCCGTATCGCCTGAGAACTGGCTCCAGAGGCAGGCAGCCAGGGTGAATGCCAGCATGATTTGCAGATAGCGGGGGATTTTCATGGCTGCTCTCCCGCCAGGGTGAGGCGTAGCACGATGGCCAGCCGGGCATTTTCCGGAGCGGGGCGGGACAGCGTTAGTGAATCAATACTGACGGCGAGAACGGTGCTTATCTCTGCCAGCGCCTCACGAAGCCGCGGGTAAGTGCCCTGCAAAGGAATTTCAAGCGTCAGCGCACTGCCGGTATCGGCCGCCGTTTGATAGCGACTTTCTTTGGCTTCCAGCCCGTGTTTTTCAAGCAGCAGAAACAGAGTTTTAACCTGTTCATACTCGGCTGCCGTCAGCGCTTCAGGCGAGGTTTTTTCACCGTGAAGGTTGGGAGGCAGCGGCACGTTCAGCGCCAGGCGTACCTCATCCAGCTTTGATTCGGCCAGGGCTACCGCCGGGCGCAGGAAAAAGACCCAATAGATAAGCAGCGCCAGGCAGCACGCGGCCAGAGCAAGAGATGCTTTGCCGGCCTGCTCGCAGGCCAGCCGCAGCCGCCAGCGCAGCGCAGCCGATCGTCTCCCGCCTGCTGCGTTAAACCACATGTTTGTACTCCAGGGTCAGCGAGGCCCGGATGCGCCAGGGCGTTGCCAGCGACGGGTCGAGTTTGTGGCCCTGTAGCTCAACCTTTGCCTTTTGCTGCTCAAGGCGTAATACAAAATCCAGCAGGCCGTTTAGAGAATCCGCGGCCAGCTCCAGGCGCAGGGTTTTTTTACGCGGATCGGCATTGACCGACAGCAGGGCGATATTCTCTTGCCAGCTTTGCTGGAGGACGTCCAGCCCGTCCAGGCCCCGAGCCGGCGGCCGCAGTTTTGTCGGCTGGGCCGCAAATGCCTTCTGGCGGGCGAGAATTTTTTGCGCCTCGGCCCGATGCATCAGTAAACGCCCGCTTTCCAGCGTCAGCTGGTGTTCCACCCTCTGCTTAAGCCGCAGGCTGTGCCAGCTCCCTGCCGCAACGATCAGCAGCACCGGCAGCAAAAGGAAAAGGAGCTTCGCCTGATAAGGGGGCCCGGCATTAAAACGATGTTCTTTCATGTGGGTTTGCCCCCGCCGGGAGTCCCGGCTGCCTGGACAAAATAACCCGGCACAGGAGGAACGGCGGCAAGGCCGTTGGCGATCTGTAGCTGTTTATCGCAGTCGATGCCGGGAAGCTGAAGAGTAAAAACGCTGTGCCACTGGTTGTCATAGCGCACGGCAAAGCTGCCCATCGCGGGAGTCAGGCTGGCGAAAAGGGCGCTGCCGGGCGGCGTTTTGCCGACGCTTTGCAGCAGTCTGCCAAAGGGGGTGGTACAACCCTGAAAGCGCAGCCTGGCCTTTTTCGCCACCGCTTTTAGCTCGCAGAAGATATCTTTTTGAATCACTGCGGCAAAAGCGCTCTCGCCGTAGCGGCTGTCAATAATGCTGGCAAGCAGCTCTTCGGCGGAGGCTCCTTCTCTTTCCGCCTGCATGGCGGCTGCATACCGGCGCTGCTCGCCGGGATTAACGATCTCCGCCTGCCAGGGGACCAGCAGATAGCGCACCGCAGGGGCATCGAGCTCAAACTCTATTGATTCAAGCCAGGGTTTACGGGCCGAGGACTCTGCCAGCAGGCGGGTAAGCTGCGGCAGACGCTGGTCAGCGGATTGCCACACAACCTGATGAATGAGTTCATTTCTCTGATACAGAGCCGCCGCATTCTCCCCCACGGCACATCTCTTTCCTTTATCGTGCGCTAATAACACGCTGAACCTCCTGTAGCGTCGTTAATCCGCGGCTGGCCGCGCTAAGAGCAATCTTCTGTAAGGGGATAAATCCTTCCCGCAGCGCGCATTCACGAAGCTGCCCAAGGGTTGCCCGGGCCAGCAAAGCCTCTTTAAAGGGATCGCTGAAAGCCAGAACCTCTGCGATCGCGATGCGTCCGTAATAACCGCTAAAACGGCAGCGTTCGCAACCGCTGCCTGAGCGCCAGCTGCCTTCCGCCAGCAGCCCGGGCGAGATATGCCAGTGGGATATCTCTTCTGTGGAGGGAGAGGATGGCCGCTGGCATTCGGGGCAGACCTGCCTGATAAGACGCTGGGCGACCACGCCGTTTAGCGCGGCAATCAGGCTCGCCGGTTCGACCTGCATATAAAGAAAACGCTCCAGCACGCTAAAAGCATCGTTGGCGTGAATGGAGGACAGCACCACGTGCCCGGTTAGCGCCGCCTGAACCGCGATACCTGCCGTTTCGCTGTCGCGGATTTCGCCGACCAAAATGATGTCCGGATCGTGGCGTAAAATAGCGCGCAGCCCGCGGGCGAAAGTCAGCCCCTTCTTATCGTTGACCGGAATTTGCAGCACGCCGTCGAGCTGGTATTCCACGGGGTCTTCGATGGTGATAATTTTCTTTTCCCCGGAGTTGACCTCGCTGAGCGCCGAATAAAGCGTGGTGGACTTGCCGCTGCCGGTCGGGCCGGTCACCAGCATCATGCCGTGCGGATACAGCGTCAGCCTGCGAATGGCCAGCAGGGTATGGGCGTCAAAGCCGAGGGTTTCAAGCCGCAGTTTTTTATCATGAGATTTATCCAGCACGCGCAGAACCACGTCCTCCCCGTGAATACTGGGCATGACCGAGACGCGAAAGTCGACGGGACGCTGCTGGATTAGCGCCTTAAAACGTCCGTCCTGAGGGATGCGCTGCTCGGCAATATCCATATTCCCCAGTACCTTAAGGCGCGACACAACCTGGCCGGCATTTTGGCTCCCCTGGCAGCGGGTGATGGTATGCAGCACGCCGTCTATGCGGTATTTCACCACCAGACCGTCGGGGAGGGTTTCCAGATGAATATCGCTGGCGCGGCTTTGCAGGGCGTCATAGAGCGTGGCGTTCACCAGCTTGATGACCTGGCTTTGCTCCTGCGAAATGCCGTAGGGCGTGATGCTAAGAATGGTCTCTTCGGCGGGGCCGTCGGCGGCCTGAGTCTGCACCTGATCCAGCGTGCGCTGCTGCTGCGCTAATGTTTCAAGCTGCGCGTTGACCCAGGCCGGTGAACACAGCGCCAGGCGTTCTACGTAAGGCTGGGCCCACTGGCGATCGGAGAGTGAAAAGGGGTTGGCCAGCAGCGCAACATCCCGATCCTTAAAGCGAACGGGCAGCACCCGATGGGTCAGGGCGTCCTGCGCCGTCATTTTCGTGAAATTAAGCTCTGTTTCCTCGGCCTGCGCTACGCTGAGGGGGTACAGTCCCAGCCCGGCGGCGAGAGGCTCAAGGCTGGTAGCCGAGAGGGCCAGCTGTTCTTCAAGCCAGGCGAGGCGAGCCCCCGGCGCAAGCGCGGGCCATACAGAAAGGGCTGCCAGAGAGGAGGAGGACATCAGGATAATCCTCCGGCAATTTCGAATATCGGCATATAGAGAAGAAACACGACCAGGCCAACCATCCCGCCGACGATAAGCATCAGAACGGGTTCAAAAACCTTGCTGAAGGTTTCAATGGCGCGTTCCAGAATCTCGTCATAAAAGGCGGCAATGCGTTCGCACATCTGGGGAAGTTCGCCGCTGCGTTCGCCCACGCTAAGCAGCCTGCTGGCCACGGGCGTCGTTAAGCGATTCTGTTCCAGAGTCCAGGACAGCGGCTTTCCAGACTGAATATGCAGGAGCATTTCGCCCGTACGACGGCGGTAGTCCGCAGGCAGAAGACTGCTGGTCAGCGCCAGCGCGTCAATGACCGGCGTTCCTCCCTGTAATAAAAGACCCAGGGTGCGATAGAAACGCACGAATACCGCCAGCTGATATCTTTTATTCAGCTGGGGGATTCGCCATAGCTGTCTGAATATTGCCGCACGCAGATTATGGCTCCGCAGGGCGGTAATGACCGCAGCCAGCACGCCAGCCGTGATAATTAATAAAAGTCCCCCCTGGGTATTAACCAGATGCCCCCACCAGATGATAAATTTTGCGCTGCCGGTTGCCTGCGTCATCCCTTCAAAGACCACGGCGAAACGAGGAATAATAAAGCCCAGCAGAAAGAACATGATCAGCAGCCCGGCGTTAATCACTATCAGCGGATAGAGCATCGTCGCCCGAATTTTTTTACGCAGCGTCGCCATTCTTTTTTCGTAGTGCAGAAAGCGTTGCAGCGTAATTGCCAGCTGCCCGGTATGTTCCGATGATGCTACGCTGCTGATAAGAAGTGTGGAAAAACAGGTCCCCTGGGCGGCGAACGCCTGGGAAAGCTGGCAGCCGCGATAGAGCTCTTTTAAAACCGCGCTGAGCACGCGCTGCTGCTCTTTGTCGCCGCTACTCTCATAAAGCGCTTCAATAGCTTCCACCACCACCAGGCCAGCCTCAAGCAGCGCGACCAGCTCCTGAATAAAAAGAATGAGGTTAAATGCTTTCTTGGCGGCTTTAGGCGCTCGTGCGCGAGTTATTTTTAATACGACGGCCCCGTTTTGGCCGATTTGATTACGCGCCGCGGCGAGGCTTTCAGCCTCTATTTTTTTCGTGGTTCTTTTGCCTTCCTGCAAAATAATAACGTCAAAATGAGCATTCATAAAAATCACCGGAAGCTATTGGGTTTGGGCATTCTTTAATTGCAGATAGTGGGCTATGACCCGCCGACAGTATTTTTTTCGCAGGCCGCTGCGGTGCGCCCCATTCCCGGCGTTATAGGCACCTACGGCTTCCCATCCGTAGCCGTACTGGCGAATAAAACCCGCCAGTATCCATGCGCCGGTCATTACGTTGATACAGGGATCGGTAAGGAGGCGCTCCTGGGAAATTTTGTATTGGTTCAGTATCGTCAGATGGCGGCTGTTAATTTGCATCAGTCCAAGATCGACGCTTCCGTCGCTATTGTGATGCTGCGCGTTGGCATCAAGCCGGGATTCCGTCACGGCGATGGCCTGTAAGAGTACCGGTTCAATCCCGTAACGCAGGCCTGCCTGCTGCCAGCAGGTGGCCTGCGCGGACAGCGAAAGCAGCAGACAGCCCAGCGGCAGGATACGCATGCTAAAAGCCATAAATAAGGGGATGTCCCCCGTTGCCGGTTGCCACGATTTCCACGTCGTTGACGGCGTTTTTATCCCGCGCGGGGTTATGCCAGAGGTAAGGTTTTCCCCACGGATCGTTAGGGACTTTTTTACTCAGGTAAGGGCCTCGCCAGTTCTGAACTCCCTCGGGCTGCTCTATCAGGGAGCGCAGGCCCTGCGCTTCATCAGGATACTGCCCGACGTCCAGGCGATACTGGCCCAGAGCATCGGAGAACCCTTTCATCTGGCTAAGCGCCGTTTTTTCTTTTGCGTTATCCAGCTGGGAAAAGAGTTTCGGGCCAACAAAGCCCGCCAGCAGGGCAATGATCATCAGCACGACCAGCAATTCCAGCAGAGTAAAGCCCCGCTGCCTTTTTTGCCTTATGGTTTGCATTTTCATTTCTGTTACATCCCTGTCCCTGTTTGCGCGAAATAATGATTAAGAGGCGGAAACCTATAAACGACTATCGCGGAAACAGGGCGCTGAGTTAATGCGATATCTCTTCATGATAATAAGAAAATTCTTTGCCTGATTGAGCGTCTTCCTTTAGCTGTTAAGGAATGTATATGTTTGTTTCTCCGGGTTGCCAGTCATGACATTGAGTGATTTGATTACAGTGCGCGGCATATTTAAAACGATGGAATATGCGTATGTGCAATATGTTTATTTGCTTACTTTAAATAGATGAGGACTGGTGAATGAAACGTAATAAAATAAGGTTGTCGCTATTAGCAGGTTCAATATTTCTCTCATTTAATGCTTTTGCTAATGATAATTCCGCTCCCGAACTCCAGCCGAACGCCGATCCGGGCACCGGCTCGTCTAACTATGCGCAGTACCAGCCGGGGGCTAAATATAACGCTAATGATATTGTTTCTAACGGCGGCAAAGATTATATCTGCCTGATCGCCGCCTGGTGCAGCGGCAGCGCTGCGGCGTACGAACCGGGCGTTGGGTTTGGCTGGCAATCCGCATGGAGTATTTACGGAGCCGATCCGGAGCCGGGACCGGAAATAAGCCAAAAAGAGCTGGAAGAAAAGGAAAATCAGCTGCTCAGCGGCACCGGAATAGAACAGATTCGAGAATCCATCCGCACCCTGGATAATGCGGCGGTAGAAAAGATTAAGCCCGGCTCGCAGGATAACCCGCCAAATGTGCAGCGCGTGGAGGAAATTGTTTCCGCGCAGACCTGGGATTTCTTCTTCCCACATCGCGATCCCGCCTATACCTACGACAATTTCCTGAAGGCCGTGGGTAAATTCCCCGTGCTGTGTGGAGACGTGCAGGGAGGGGGGGACGCTAATGCCATCTGCCGTAAAACGCTGGCCACCATGTTTGCTCATTTCACCCAGGAAACAGGAGAGCACGCGCCGGTTAGCGATGTCGGCCAGTGGCAGCAGGGGCTGCACTGGGTCCGCGAAATGGGGCTGACGGAAAATGATTACGATAAGTACACGGGAGCCACCTGCGACAGCAATACGTGGCAGGGTAAAGTCTGGCCCTGTGCCACCGACGATAAGGGCAACAAGCTGAGCTATTTCGGGCGCGGTGCCAAGCAGCTCAGCTACAACTTCAACTACGGCGCGTTTTCCCAGGCCATGTACGGGGACGTGAACGTCCTGCTCAAACAGCCGCAGCTGGTGGCCGATACCTGGCTGAATCTCGCCAGCGCCATCTTTTTCTATATCCAACCCCAGCCGCCAAAACCCAGCATGCAGGCCGTGATTGACGGCAGCTGGCAGCCGAACGAACGCGATTTAGCCGATGGGCTGGTGCCGGGCTTTGGCGTGACCACGCAGATCATTAACGGCGGCGTGGAATGTGGCGGGAGTGAGGAAATTCAGCAGTCGCAAAATCGTATTAGCTACTATCGGGAATTTGCCAAACAGCTTGGCGTGCCCGTCCCCGGTGACGAAGTCCTGGGCTGTAAAGGCATGAAGCAGTTCTCTGATACCGGCAGCGCGGCGAAGGCCATCTTCTGGGTGAAAGACGATAGCTGGGTGGCAAGCAATCCGGGCGGCAGATCTTACGCCTGTCAGCTGAGCACCTGGCAGGACAGCTCTTATACCGCCCTGAATAAAGGTGATTACGCGAAATGTGTCCAGGATAAATTCCCTGACGCAGTTATTAAGGATTAATCAATTTTAGAGGAGATTCAGCCTCTTATTCTCACCATTGTTGAAAGGATGCCTACAAATGAAACTACACTTTAAGAAAAATACAGTAACGCTCGGCCTGCTGTTGAGCAGCGTGATGTTCTGCGGTAACGCCTTTGCCGGCGATGCGGCAAGTACCATGCCGGACATCAGCAATAAGAATATCCTGTTCGGCTTCTGGCATAACTGGCCTGCCGGAGAACACTCCGGGTATCAGCAGGGCACGCCGGCGGAAATGAATCTTTCGGAAACGCCGGTCGGTTATAACGTTGTCGCGGTGGCTTTTATGAAGGGGGAAGGGATCCCAACGTTCAAGCCGTATAACGTGACGGATCAACAGTTCCGCGATCAGATTGGCGCGCTGAATAAACAGGACAGAGCGGTACTGATCTCTTTGGGCGGTGCGGATGCCCATATCGAATTACATAAAGGGCAGGAGGCGGCGTTTGCTAATGAAATTATTCGCCTGGTAGACACCTATGGTTTTGACGGTATCGATCTGGATCTGGAGCAGGCTGCTATTATGGCTGGCGATAACCAGACCGTGATTCCGGCGGCGTTGAAACAGGTCAAGCAACATTATCGCGATCTGGGCATGAACTTTATTATCAGTATGGCCCCTGAGTTCCCTTATTTAAGAACCGGCGGCAACTATGCTAAATATATTACCGCCCTGGAAGGCGACTACGATTTTATTGCCCCGCAGTATTATAACCAGGGCGGCGACGGGCTATGGGTTGATGAATTAAATCTGTGGCTGACGCAAAATAACGATGAGCGCAAGGCTGATTTCCTGTATTACCTGACGGACTCTCTGGTTCATGGCACCCGCGGGTTTATCAAAATCCCCGCCGATAAATTTGTGATTGGTTTACCGAGCAATATTGACGCCGCGGCCACCGGCTACGTTAAAAAAGAGAGCGATGTCAGAACGGCCTTTGAAAAGCTAGCGGCAAACGGGAATCCGATAAAAGGCCTGATGACCTGGTCGGTTAACTGGGACGCGGGGCGAAGCGCGGCGGGCAACGGCTACGGTAATGAGTTCGTTAATCGCTATGCCTCTTTAATTAACGATAACAATCCTGGCGAACCTGACGATGTGCCGCCGACGGTGCCGGGGACACCTGTCGCTGAAGCGGGGTCAGATTATGTTTCGCTTAGCTGGGCCGCGTCTACGGATAACGTCGGCGTTGCCCAGTATGAAATCTGGCGCGACGGGGTGAAAATCGCCACCAGCGCCACGGCTGCGTTTATCGATGCGAAGGTGGCTCCACAAACAACCTATTTGTATTCCATTATTGCCGTAGATAAGGCTGGAAATCGGTCGGCGGCCAGCCAGGAATTACAGGTTACGACAACCGCGAAAGATGCTACCGGGGATGAATGGAGCAGCACTAAAATTTATCTGGGTGGCGACAGGGTTAAATATCAGGGCAAGCAGTATCAGGCTAAATGGTGGACTCGCGGGGATATCCCGGGTCAATCCGATGTTTGGGCGCTGCAATAAGACAAACGGACAGCCGTTGATATTAACCATGGATAAAAGGATGTTGATGTGAAGAAGTTATTACAGGCCTGCCTGCTGTTTACCCTCGTTGCTGGAGTGACGTCAGCCTGTGCTGCGGCTGAGAAGCGAAAGCCGTGTACGGCAACCGGCGTACCCTATCAGACCTGTTTATGCCTGAAAGGGCACAGCTGTATCGATCTCGCCGACCCTGGCGTACACCCATAAGAGAGAAGGCTTAGCTAGTGGCCCTCTGAAGTGAGTTTGAGTTTTTCGCCGCCGGTACATAATAATGCTCCTTTGTCTGGCGGCTTTTTTTACCTCGTAAGTCGTTTGAGTTCACCTGACATCCCCCCTTACGGCGCGGTTCATCTCCCTCCATCCGCTGCCATGATGAACAACTTTCACATCGAAAAGCCGTTCATTGCCGTGCCGTTTATTTCATGCAAATGATAATCACTATCAATTTGTTTGATGGAGCGCGCGTATGATTTCCCGTTGGCTGATTTCCGGCCTGTTTTTGGCTTCGGCCTCCTGTGCGGCAACGGTTTATCCGCTGACCGTCCGCGATATGGACAACCGGACGGTGACGCTGTTCAAAGAGCCGCGGCACGTCATTTTGCAGGACGGCAGGGACATTCTTTCCCTGGCGCTACTCGACCGGGAAGATCCTTTCAGGCGCGTGGTTGCCTGGAATAATTTGCCGAAAAAACAGGATATCCCAACCTGGAACCTCCTCAAATCCCGCTGGCCGGAAGCGACTAAAATTATCGATATGGGCTTTAACGACCAGGGCGAAGTTGACCTGGAAAGCGTGATTGCCCGGCAGCCGGATCTGATGATTGCGCAGCTTCGCGGCAAGGCGGCCCTGCAGCAAACGGGCGTGCTGGACGCGCTGAAAAAGCTGAATATTCCGGTCGTGTTTGTTGACTACGAACTGCATCCGGTAGAGAACACCGCGAAGAGCATTACGCTGTTAGGTACGGTGCTGAACCAGGAGGCGCGCGCTAAGGAATACACCGATTTCTATCGGCAAAAGAGGCAGAAAATCGACGCCGTGGTGAACAGCGTGACGCAAAAGCCAACCGTATTTATTGAGCCTATCGCCGGGAATACGGAAAACTGCTGCTTTACCCATTCGCACAACGGCTGGGGCGGGCTGGTGGAGGCCGTGGGCGGCAGGAACATTGGTTCCGAACTGCTGCCGGGCGGGTCGGGGTTTGTGTCGCTGGAAAAAATCATCGCCATGCGCCCCGACGTTTACATCATGACCGGTTCGAAAAGGCCGAACAAAAACGTGCTGCCGTTTGGCTACGGCACCGCGCCGGAGGAAGTTTCTGCGACCTTTAATACGCTCATTCACCGCCAGATTTTGCAAAATATCAGCCCGCTGAAAAAGGGGCAGGCGTACGGGGTTTATCATCACTTCTACAACCACCCGTGGAATATTATCGGCATGGAGATTCTGGCCAAAGATCTCTATGGCAAACGGCTGGAAAGTGTCGATCCCACCGCTGATTTCCACGAAATCGTCACGCGTTTTACTACGCTACCGGATGAGCCTGTCCTGCTGAGTTATTCAGCGAACCGATAAAAGCTGATAAAGAGAAAGCCGGGTTATGACGCCTGCCTCAGAAGCGCAGGCGCTATGGAGCCGGGCGACTATCGCGGCAGCGCCTCTGGCGCGCAGGCCGCCGTGCGTTACACTCATGGATATTTATCGAAAGAGGAATAGCTATGTCCAGCGTGAAAAAGTCCGGCACCTGCCTTCTCGGCAATCGGCAGGTTAATCGCCTGGGATATGGGGCCATGCAGCTGGCGGGACCGGGCGTTTTTGGCCCGCCGAAGGATCCGGAGACGGCGGTAAAAGTCTTGCAGGCCGCCGTTGAGGCTGGCGTGAACCATATCGATACCTCGGATTTCTACGGGCCGCACATTACCAATCAGCTTATTCGTAAAGCGCTGTATCCGTATCCGGCAGATCTTTGCATCGTGACTAAAGTTAGCGCTCGCCGCGACGAGAAGGGCGGCTGGATCCCGGCTATGTCCCCCGCCGAGCTCACCCAGGCTGTGGAAGACAACCTTCGCAACCTCGGGCTGGAGACGTTAGAAGTGGTGAACCTGCGCAGCATGCTGGGGATTCATGGGCCGGTGGAAGGCTCGCTGGAAGAGCAACTGACGGCGCTCATCAAGCTCAAAGAACGCGGGCTGATTCGCCACATTGGGATAAGCAACGTCACCGCTAAACAGGTTGCCGAAGCGCAAAAGCTGACCTAAATCGCCTGCGTGCAGAACTTCTATAACCTGGCTAACCGGCAGGATGATGTGCTGATTGACCAGCTCGCCGCGCAGAATATTCCCTACGTGCCTTTCTTCCCGCTGGGTGGCTTCTCACCGCTGCAATCGCAGGAGCTGAATGAAGTTGCCGCCACGCTCGACGCCACGCCGATGCAGGTTGCGCTGGCCTGGCTGCTGCAACGTTCGCCGAATATATTGCTGATCCCCGGCACGTCGTCCCTGGGGCATCTTGAGGAGAATCTGGCCGCCGCTAATTTAACGCTGTCCGCCGAGGTGGTTACCCAGCTCGACAACATTAAACCAGCCTGATGGTTACGGTAAGATCGCTGGTATCAGCGATCCGCTTTGCTGAACTTTAAGCATTCGGTGAAGTTGCATTGGCTACAATATCTTTCACCTTTTACCGCATGTAAAAAAAGACCTGCTTTTATCGCAGGTCTTTATGTTGATGAGCCTTAGCGGAGGCTTATTTTGCCGTATTGGCAGCGGCGGGCTGCGGGCTGCCCAGAGCTTGCTCATCGACCTTAATCGAGCCGCTGTTGTCGGCCCAGACGCCTTCCTGGGTTTGGGTGACGGCTTCATGCTGCGCGTTCAGGTCTTGCCCCACTGCGGCAATATGCTGGCTTTCGGTACCGCCGCTGTTATCCGCCCAGGGAATCACAGGGTCAGCGGCAAAGCCTGCTATTGGCAGAAAAACGACGCCGGCGAACAGCGTCAGGGTTACTTTTTTCATTTCTTTCACCTGCGGAGTCAATTCTCGACATTGCCGGGAAGCCGCTTCGGACATTCCCGACGGCAAGGAAAATTCTACTCCAGCGGCTGAGCTGCTGTTGCCGTTAAGGGTAAACGGGCATGTCGCCTGTCACATATCAGGCTCGCTTGTTAAGCCAAATTAATCGCTTAGCGAGCCTCTCATATTTCAGTGAAACAATTTGCAGGCTAATGAAATCAGCTGTGCACCCGCGCGGGCGACGTCTTATTTTCCTCCGCCCGGCGCGGCCCCGTCAGAACCTTATCTTCATCCCAATCGAGCCGCTGAAATCATTTTCAATTTGCGTTTTGCCGCCGCCGTTCTGATAGCTTTTCCCGACTTCGCTATAGGCCTGCACGTCTTGACTGACTGCCCATGTTGCGCCCACGGCCACTTCGGTACTGCTGTAGCGCTGATCGGCGGTGAGCACGGTTTTACCCGCGTTGTTCACGGTGTTTTCAAAGCTGGCGCTGTCGGAACCGTTGGAAAGCTCCTGCCACAGGTTGACCCGCACGTAAGGTTTTACGTGACCGTGCCCGGTGTCATAGTCCGCTGCCAGACGCAGCCCCAGGCGGCCAATCACCGCGTCGTCCGCATTGACGGAAACGCGGGTTTTGGCATCGCCGTTCATGATGATGCTGTCGAAGTCGCTGTGCTGCCAGATGAGCTGGGCCTGCGGTTCAAGCGACCAGCTGCTGTCGCCGAGCTGGAAGGGTTTACCCGTTTCTACAGAGGCCAGATAGCTGTTGCCGTCGGGGCTGTAGGTTTGCCGGTCGGCGGCATTTTTCAGGTCGATATTGTGATTGCCGTATTGCAGGACGTTATCGACGTAGAACCCGTTTGTCGCGGTCCATGTCGCGTAACCGCCCAGATAAACCGAGAGCATTGAGTTATAGCCTGCCGTGCCGTAGCCGCCGGAGTTTGCGCCCTGAATCGTGCTGTCGGTATCCAGAATGGTGGTGTAAATCCCGGCTCGCCAGGCGGAGTCGTTGTAAAGATCGAAGCCGATCTGCATTCCGTTCATACGGGCATCGGCCTGCGAGCCCGTTGCGTCGTTAAACGACTGGTGGTTGGACTGGGCGATATAGCGCGCCCAGAAACGCGGCTCCCGATCCTCCGGCGTACCGGCATCGTAAGGCTGCTCGTCGCCCACGCGCAGATGCAGCGTGCCGAGCACCGCCAGGTCAGCCTGGCGTACCGTGGAGGCAATCGTCGGGAATATTGGCGCATCAGGACGATATTCCGCGCGCAGGAACCAGTCCTCTCCGGCTCCGGCCGCGTTGCCTGCAAACAGGCGATATTCGAACGCTCCGGCCTCAAGACGATCGGCTCCGAGGGTAAAAGCGTCTTTGGTGGTTTGCGCGGTGGTGGTCGCGCCGTTAAGCGCTTCTACTACGGCAATGCCGTCACCTTCGGTTTGCTCCCCGAGCTGGCTGACGTCGATATCCAGCCGCGTTTTGCCGCTGGCGGTGCCGCCGTCGACAATCAGCCGGTCGGCCACGCCTGGGCTGTGCTGCTGGGCAGCAATCTTAAGCACGCCGTTCAGGCCCACGTAGTCACCGTGGACGGTTAACGTTGAACCCACATCGCCGCCGCGCAGGTTGACCGTGCCCTGGTTAACGAGGGAAGCCACGTTCTGGCTATTGCCGCCCGTATCCAGCACGCCGTTCTGGCTGACGATATGGGCCGATGCCGCGCTGAGTTTATTTGTTCCGCCTGCCAGCAGCGTGCCGTTCTCGATCAGCGTGAATCCTTTATAGCCGTTGCTCCCGCTGAGCACCGTGACGCCGGAGCCCTGCTGCCAGAGCTGCCCGCTGCCGGAAATATTGCCGGTAAGGTCGAGGGTTCCGCTGCGGTTGATTTGCAGCACGCCGTTATCAACGATATCGCCGAGAAGGCTACCCTGCGCGCCGCCGGTGCCAAGCTGGAGATTGCCCTGGCCGATGGTGGTGCCGCCCGTATATTGGTTATCCTGGGTGAGCGTCAGGGTGCCGGTGCCGACTTTTGTTAGCGAACCGCTGCCCGAGACGGCGTTCAGCAGCGCGACATTTTGAGCCTGAGTATCAATCGTACCGCCCCCGGCCCCCAGCGTAACGGCCCGGTCGGTATCAAAAGCGGCTCCGTAGCGTAAAGTGCCGCCGTCGAGCGTCAGGCCGGTGTCCGCCAGCCCGAGGTTTACATCGCGGGAAACCTGTAGCGTTCCGCCGTGGACCTGCGTTCCGCCGGAATAGGTGTTACTGCCGTTCAAAATCAACAGTCCCGCGTCGGTTTTATCAATGCTGCCCGTTCCGGCTAACGTGGAATTAATCGTTGCGGTGTATTTAGCGCCATCGCTGCTGCCGTCGCCCACCCGAATGACCGTATCGGCGGTATTCGTGGTGATAGTTCCCGCGTTGATGACGTAACCGTCAGTGGCGAACTGCATGCCGCTGACCCGCACCTCCCCCAGGCCGTTGTCGACGGTGACCGTGCCTTTATCGCCGCCAAAAATAGCAAACGAGCCGTCGCTGAACGGCGCGTTGAAGCGGCCGTCAGGTGAGGTGACATCCGTTGACCAGTTATCGTTGCCCGAGCTGTTCTGCCAGACGCCGTCGCCGCCGTTGATCTCACCGTTGTTTTTCAGGGCGTTATTGTCGCCGCCGGCCCCGTCCCAGAAGCGCAAAATTACGCCGGTACGATTGACCAGGTTGACCTGATGGGCAATGGAAGTCTGAACGTACATATCGTCAGCGGCGTCCGGTGCGCTGCCGATATCCAGCGTGCTGTCGGTCAGACTGCCGGTGTAGTTAAAGACCCGGTACAGGCCGACGTCAAATACGCCGCCGGGCGTCCGGGTAATATTGAGCTTGCCGTTGAGGTTCAGATCGCCGTTGACGACGATCAGGTCGTTGAGGCTGCCGCCTGCCGCAAAGGACTGGCCGAACTGGAAGTCGACCTGCGAGTTTTGGCCGAGCGTCAGCCCGCCGAGCGTCAGCAGGCCCACGCTGCCCAAATCAGCGCCTGCGGCCAGGCGTCCGCTATCGGCCACCGTCACCGCGCCGCCCAGCACGCCGTTGCCGCCGAGCGTAGCGCCAGAACTGACCGAAACCGCGCCGTCTGCCGCCTGCTGATTGCCGTTCACCAGCAGCACGCCTTGCTGCACCTGAGTCCGCCCGGTGTAGCTGTTGTCGCCGGTTAAGGTCAGCGTGCCGGAGCCGACCTTGCCCAGGCCGCCGCCGCTGCCGCTGATTATCCCGCTGATGGCGTCATTGCGCCCCAGCGCACCTTCATTCAGCGTTGCGCCGCCCAGCTCCACGCTGCCCGCGCCGGACAGTGAACCGATGGCCGTGCTGCCGTTTATTCCCGCCGTGTTGACTACGCCGCCAGCATTGTTGACAAGCGTTGCGCCTTCGGCCTGTGCCTGGCCTGCAAAATTTACCCGTCCGGCGTTGGTAATAGTAGAAGAGCCGCCGTTGGCCCGATCGAGCAGGTTCATGGTGGTACCGGTTGCCAGGGTGAATCGGCCTGCGCCGCCGCTGGCGCCGCTCGTCAGGTTCACCACCGCGCCGTTCGCCGCCGTGGTCACGCTGCTGGCTGCCGAAGACGTGTCATTGAAGCTCAACGTGCCGTTATCCAGCGCGAAGCTATGGCTTTGCGCCTGGGCTGCACCGTTGAAATTCACTGCGGCCTGGTGATTCACGGTAACGGTGCTGGAGGCGAGGCCGAATGCGCCGGTGGCGTTAGCGTCAACCGCCACCGCGCTGGTGCCGTCGGTGCCGGTCACCGTCGTCGCGCCCTGATAGGTATTGGCGTGATTAAGCGCCAGCCGACTGTCGTTCACGGCGTCCGAACTCAGCACGGTGAGCTGCCCGTTGCCGCCGATCGTGCCCGCTGGCGTGAAGGTATTGCCGTATAAATCCAGCTGCCCTCCGCCTGCCGAGCTGAGGAATATCGGGCGCGAGGTTGTGAAATCCGCGCCGATTTGCAGAGTGGAATTGTTGTTAATCAGCACGGAGGTGCCCGCCTGTCCGAGATTCTCATCCCGCGAGACGTTCAGCGTGCCGCCGTAGATTTCCGTGCCGCCGGCGTAGGCATTATTCCCGGTGAGGATCAGGCGACCGGGATCGAGCTTCACCAGTTTCAAAATATCCGTTGCCGTCGTCGGCTGAACCAGATCGGCGGCAAGGGTGGTGGTCAGGTCGGCTCCGTCGCTCCCCGCGCCAACGCGAATCGCGAAATAGGCGTCCGCCGTTGTTTCCCCCTCGGCGGCATAGTTAACGGAAGGGACGAGGTTAGCCGAGCGGAGAATGGACAGCGGAACCGTGCCGTCCGGGTAAGCGGAGCTGGCCCCGCCGACTAAGGTATAGCCGTTGGAGGTAAACTGCATGCCGGAGGTGATGACCGCGCCGTTGGCATCGCTGAGGGTGACCGTGCCGCCGGTTCCCTGGAAGATGGCGAAGGCCCCCTGCGCCCAGGGTTCGTTGCCCACGCCGCCCGCGTTGGTCCAGTTGTTGGTGTCCGTCACCGATCGAGCCAGCCAGACGCCGGTGCCGCCGTTGATTTCACCGTTGCCTTCGATGCCCGTCGGGCCGTGGTTGCTGCTGACATCCGGGCCGTCCCAGTATTGCAGGCTGATTAAATCATCCGGAGAGAACCCCAGGATCAGGTTGACCTGCCTGGGTATCGCCGTCTGGACGCTGTAAATAGAGGTATTGCCGGTCGGCAGAGTGCCGATATCGAGAACGTTATTGGTTAGCGTGCCGGTGTAGTTGAACAGCCGATAAACGCCGGGGAGGAACAGCCCGCCCGGCGTGGTGGAGACGTTGACCACCCCGTCCAGCAGCAGATCGCCCGCGACGTTCACCAGATCGTTTAATGCTCCGCCGGGCGTGAAGGCCTGGCCGAGGTCGAACTGGCTTTTTGTCGTGGCATTCAGCGACAGACTGCCGTTGATGGCCAGCGTGCCCGCGCCGCCGTCGCCGGGAGTCAGCACCGTGTTGGCAGCAAAGCTGACGTTGCCGCCAATCGTGCCTTTGCCACCCAGCGCCGCGCCGCTGGCAACCGTGGTATCACCCGTCGCCTGGGTTTGATCGCCGTTAATCAGCAGCGTACCGCGGTTAACCTGCGTCTGCGCTTTATAGCCGTTAGATCCGCCGAGGCGAGTGACGCCAGCGCCGTCCTGGTGGAACGAGCCGCTGCCGTTTATCGCGCCGTTCAGCGCGACGTTATCGGCCCGGTTGACGATCAGCGTGCCGTTATCCGTGATGTTGGTGACGGTTGACAGGCCGCCGGTGGTGCCGCCGTTGCCCAGCTGCAAAATGCCGTCGCCGTCGATGATGGTGCTGCCGGTGTAGGTATTGTTGCCCAGCAGCGTCGTGCTGCCCGCCGCGCGTTCCAGCTGCCCGCTGCCGCTGATAATACCGGAGTAGGTTTGCGGGGCCAGCTCGCCGTCGAACACCAGCAGGCTGGTCGCGCCGTTTGTGGCGACGTTGTAATTGTTGATGCTGGCAAGGCCGGAGGTAACGCTATTGTCAGCGCTGCGTAAGGTTGCGCCGCTGTTGACGTTAACGATCGGCGTGCCGGAAAGCGTCAGGTTGTCTACTACGCGCACGTCCGTCGGGTCGCCGTTGAGGGTCAGCGTGCTCCAGCCGGTGCCAATATTGGTGCCTTTGCTGAGGTTATCCGCGCTAAAGGAGCCGATATTGGCGGTGCCGGGGGCGAGAGCCGCGTGAGTGCCGTTGAAGGTGAGCGTGCTGCCCGTGCCGCCCTGGCTGAGAATATGCGTGGTGGATGAGAGGCTGACATCGCCAACGGTGGCCCGATCTTGTCCGTCGCCGCCGCTAAAGGTGACTCCGCCGCTGAATTCGCCCCGATCCCAGCTGAACTGGTCGCTGCCGCTGCCGAGGGTTATTTCCCCGATGGTTGAGGAGCTGCCGGTTAGCGTCACCGAGTCGTTGCCGCTGCCGGTAAGCACAACCCGAGCCGTGGGGCTGGCAGCCCGCAGAGTCCCGCTGTTGGTCAGCGTATTATTAGCGCTGCCGGAAGCGTCAATCACCGTGGCGTTCTGGCTGGCGCTGATAATCGAGCCGGTATTGCTGATGGAGCGGCTGGCCGCCGTGCCGTTGAGGGCAATCAGCGAATTCGCGTTGACGGTGCTGGTGGAAGAGATGCTGCCGGAGTTGGTAAACGCGGCGGTATTTTGCGCCAGAATCGTACTGCCGGTATTACTGCTGGTGCCGATTGTGCCGCTGTTCGTCAGGCTTTGCGCGTTAGTGGCCTCGATGGCGGCCCCGGCGGCGGCGTCCATCATGATGTTGGTGCCGGAGCTCACGCTGCCGTTTGTGCGGGCCAGAATGCCAACGCTGTTGGCTCCGCTGCCGTTAATGGTGTAGCCGCTGCCGATAGTCAGATTGCCGGTGGTCGCCGAGCCGTCGGCCTTCATAAAGGCAAATCCGCTGCCGGCCCCGTTGACGTTCAGAATATTGCCGCTGCCATCCGCTTTGAAGGTAACGGCGGTGCGGATTGCCGGGCCGTCGCCCGCGTTGATAGTCACGCCGTTGAGATTGATGTTTGAGGTGTCGGCGTTGTTGTTTATCCCCGCGCCGGTGCCGGAAATATCAATCGTCGTGTTAGCCGCGGTCAGTGAAGTTGCCCCGGCATCCATGCGAATACCGTCGGCCCCGGCGGAGGCGGTGATGTGATTGTCGGTGCCGCTGATGGCGAGCGTTGCGCCGTTATTAATGAGCTGTACCGCGGCCAGACCGCCGCTGGCGGTGACGTTGCCTAACTGAGTGACCTGTGCGCCGCTGCCCTGAACCTTTACGCCGACGTTGCCGCTGCCGGTAGCCCCGGAGACGCTGATGTCCCCGGCGTTGGTCAGCGTGCCCTGATCCTGAATATAAACGCCGATATTATTGGTGCCCGCCACGCTAATCGGCGCGTTGTTAATACCGGTGCCGTTATTGTGCAGATACAGCCCAATATTGCTGTTGCCGCTGAGCGATATTCCGCTGCCGCCGAGCGTAACCTTACCGAGATAGGAAACGTCGTAGCCTTTGATTCCGCTTTGCGAGGCGGAGGTGGTGGTTTGCGCGTTGGAAACGACGCTGGTCACCAGCGCGTTGTTCGCGTTGCCGGGCGTGTTATCAATGGCGTAGCTGCGGCCGTCCACCACCACCGCCGTGGTGTCATTGTGGCTGAGGATAATCCCGCCGTTATTAATGGTGCCAACCGCGCCGCCTGCCACCTTCACGCCGATGCCGTTTTCGCCGCCAACCGTAATGGTCGCCGCGCCGGTATTGAGTGAGGAAGCCGTGTCGTCCGCATTGCCCTTAATGCCGTCCGGGCCTTCATCCACGCCGTTGGCAAAAACGCCAATTGATCCGCTGCCGTTAACCGTCAGCTGATAGGCACCCGCGCTGGTGCCTGAACTGCCGTCGAAAACGGCCCCGTGTCCCACCACGAAGAGAGTCGAATCGGCCTGTCCGTTGTCGTTAATGACCGCGGTAGAGAGATTGATTTTTGCCGCCTCGCCGTAGGCGTAATAGCCAATCTGATTGGTGTTGTTAAACGTCAGAGCGGCAAGCGGACCGACGTTAATGGTTGCGCTGCCGCGCGCGTGGGCGCCGATGGCCCCGGCGGCAAGCAATCTCATGGTGGAGTCAATATTTGCCGTGGCCTGATGGCCGGAGAGGCCTTCAGCGTAAACCGCGTAGTTGCGGTAGGTGAGGGGATCATCGTCACTTCCGCCGGTGTCGCCCGCCGAGCCGACGACGATAGTGCCGAGGTCCGTGGAGTTCACCGTCGTATTGACCGTTTGTGCCAGCACGTTAATCGCGACGTTGTTATCGCCCGTGACGTTAATCTTTCCGTTATTCGTCACCGTGTTGGTATCGGTCACCGACAGGCCGTAGTTGGGCGCAGCTGAACCACCGGCCAGATTGCCCAGCACGTTAATCGTGCCGTTATTGGTTACCGGGCCGGTTGCGCCTTTCACCAGCATGCCTACCGCATTGCGGGTACTGGCCCCAAGCGTGATGGTGCCAAGGTTATTCACCGCGCCGCCGCTGCTGGTGCGAATGCCTGCCGAGGGTTCAGCTCCGCCCACCATGACCACCGGAGAGGCCGCCGCGGCGCTGGTTATCGGCGTGGTGCCGATATAAATACTGCCGGTCGCACCGTTGGTAAAGGTGGCCGATCCGGAGATGTCTGCGCCAAAGCCTGCGGCCCGGCCATCGGCGTTACGACTGTTGCCCACGACGGCAATAGAGCCGTTGTTGGTGGCCGCCGTCGTGCCATTCGCCTGCAAACCTGTTGCCGCCGAAGAGGTGCCGTCGGTAAGCGCGGTATTAATGTATCCGTTGTTGGTCAACGTGCTGGCCCCGTTGCCCTGCATGCCGATGCTGCCCTGATTGCTGACGTTCTGGTTGCCGCCGTTTTTCTCCAGAAACAGCCCGGCGTTCAGCGTGCCGTTATTGACTGCCCTGGCGTCCGTTGCCTGCATGCCGATGGCCTGCGGGCTGGCCGAGCTGGAGCGCCAGGCATTGATGCTGCCGCTGTTGGTCAGCAGGGCACCGGTATCCGCCCGCATAACTGCCGTTGCGCCGTTTACCGCGAGGCTGCCGGTATTGGTTACCGTGCCGCTGGCGTTGGCTCCCGTTGCATAAATGACGTTGAGATTGCCGGTGCCGAGCGTGGCGTTGTTGGTATGGGCGAGCTTGTCGTCCCAGACGTGATAGGTGAGGTTGATGCGGTTCTGTTCTTCTTCCGCCAGCAGCCCCTGAATAATGCCGTTATAGGTATTTTGCGCGATATTTGTCGAGTCGATAACCGCGCCGCCAAACTCTGCGGGCAGCGTAACGCCGCCCGTTAGCCAGAGCTGTACCTGCGAGTTTCTGCCGCTGTAGGCCCCTTGCCCCAGCAGGAAGTCGTTCACTTTGGCGATGTCCTGCGCGGAATGAATCGTAAAGGTGATTGAAGGCTCAAGAGGGTCGAGCGCCACCAGCGGGCCGACCTGAACGTAGTTCGGCAGGGTTATCGAATCGTTGTACTGCGAGCTGACGGCCTGCTGATCCTGGAGATCGTTGGAAATCACCGCAGCCGGGGCAAAATGAACGGCGTTGTCGGACAGCCAGTTCACCGCGCTGCTGGCTGCTCCCGCGGCCTGCGCCTGGGCCAGCGTGGAGTTTTTAGCCAGCAGCTCAATGCTGTTTGCCGGGGCGGAAATGGCCGTGCTGCCGTTAGTATCGGCCCCGATATTGACGTTGGCCGAGCCACCCACGCTGGTGACGCTGGCAATGCCAAAGTTGTTATAGATCCGGAAGGAGTCGGGATCGTAGACGTTAAGCGGCAGGTCGCCGACTAATGAAGTACCGGGCGCTGAGAAAGTGGTGGAGTCATAAACTTTGATGACGGAATTGCTCCCTTCCAGCCCCGGCACCACGACGTTCAGCTCCTGGTTTTGCTGGGGAGTGGCAGGGTTCGTTGAGTAGCTAAATTCGTCGATATTCGCCGAGGTAATGGCTGTCGTACCGCCGCCGGAGTCGGTCGCTTCAATAAAAGTAATACGCCCAGGATCGGCTGCCGGGCCTGTGCTGTCGGCCAGGCCATTGCGAACCAGCAGCGGGGTCGCGCTGCCGTTGATCCCAGCGGCGATCGTGGGAAGGGGGCCGAGAATATTAAGCACCGTTCCGGCCGCATAGTGGTTGGGCGTGGCGGTAGCACCGTCAATCGTGAAAGCAAAGCCGGTGTTTAGCACCTGATCATAATTGGTGCCGGTGGGAAACAGGTAGCTGGGGTAAGCGCTCGCCCAGTTTATATCAACGGCAATGGCCGGGGCGCAGGGCAGAATGAGCGCGCTGAGCAAGGAAATAAGGGAGACCGAACGCCCCTTCGTTTTTTTGCGGCTTTTAGTTGTTTCTGAAGCAACCACGAAGTCATTATGGGAATGGCTCCAGACAAGGCGGTAAATGATATTCATATATATATACCCGTTGCTCCGTCGCATATTAAAAATAGAGTTATTCGGTCAGTCCTGGGTTTGAATTTCCTGCGCTTCGTGGGATTTTAATTTTCTATCAATAGATTAGAGCTGTATTGATGATGAATATATTGGCGTCTTTAAATAAAAAGCCCCGGTGAAGCTGGATCGCCGGGGCGTGATATTTACGGCGTAACGATATTGAACCAGAACTCAAATTTATCCATGTAGCCCAGCATCTCGTTGAGCTTGTCGGCGTTGCCGGTGATTTTCACATCACCCTTGTCGGTGGCTTCTTTGAGCGTTTCTTCTTTCAGAATGATTTTGTTGAGGACGTCGCGAGAGACGTTCACGGTGGCATCAGCGTTCTGTGCCTGCGCGTCTGCGGTGTGGTTCAGCACGCCGTTTTCCAGCTCAAGCTTGTATTTGCCGCCGTCCTGGCCGAAGTCAAAGTTCAGCACCATTTTGGCATTGGCCGCTTTTTCACCGTTGATATGCACGGCCAGATAGTCAAAGAACATTTCTGGCGTCATCGCGCGAACGGTGTCCGGGCTGGCGGTATTCGGCGTTGGCAGCTTCTGGACGCCGTTACGCAGCTCCTGCGCGCCGGTCAGATAGAAGTTACGCCACGGCCCGGATTCCGCCTGGTAGCCCAGCTGTTCAAGCGCGTCGGCTTCAAGGTTGCGCGCGGCGAGGTTGCCTGGATCGGCAAAAACAACTTTGCTGACTACCTGCGCTACCCAGCGGTAATCACCCTTGTCGAAGTCCGCTTTGGCTTTTTCAAGGATGCTGTCCGCGCCGCCCATATACTCGACAAATTTCTTCGCGGCTTCTTCCGGCGGCAGCTCATCAAGCGTGGCCGGATTGCCGTCGAACCAGCCGAGATATAGCACGTAGGTGGCTTTCACGTCGTGGCTGACCGAGCCGTAGTAACCCCGGTTGGCCCAGACGTTGGCCAGCGACGGCGGCAGCTTAAAGTTGGCCGCAATCTCATCGCGGGTCAGGCCTTCGTTCGCCATGCGCAGCGTCTGGTCGTTAATGTAGCGGTAAAGGTCGCGCTGGCTTTTCAGCAGTTGGTTAACGTTGTCATTGCCCCACGTTGGCCAGTGGTGCTGGGCCATGATGATTTCGGCCTTGTCGCCCCAGAGGTTGATCGCGTCGTTGATGTATTTCGACCACGGCAGCGGCTCGCGGATTTTTGCTCCGCGCAGAGAGTAAGTGTTGTGCAGAGTGTGGGTGACGTCCTCAGCGGTTTCGATGAGTTTTTTCTCTTCGATGTACCACAGCATTTCCGCCGGGGCCTCCGAGCCTGGGGCCAGCATAAAGTCATAGGTTAAGCCGTCGATGACTTCTTTTTGCCCGGTTTTGGTCACGTAGTTGGTCGGGGCGATAAGCGTTACCGTCCCGGCGGAGGTGGTGGTGCCCAGTCCGGCACCGACCTGGCCTTTAGGATCCGCCTGTAGCAGGTTGCCGTACATGTAGCTGGCGCGGCGGCTCATGACGTTGCCCGCCATAATATTTTCGGCCACGGCAGATTCCATAAATCCGGCCGGCGCGTAGATTTTGACCTTGCCAGATTTTACGTCAGCCTCGTCCACCACGCCGCGCACGCCGCCGTAGTGGTCAACGTGGCTGTGGGTATAAATCACCGCCACAACGGGTTTGTTGCCGCGATTTTTGAAATAAAGATCCATGCCGACTTTGGCGGTTTCCGCAGAAACTAGCGGGTCGACCACGGTCACGCCTTCTTTACCCTCGATGATCGTCATGTTCGACAAATCAAGGTTGCGAATCTGGTAGACGCCGTCGGTGACTTCGAACAGGCCGCTGATATTGATCAGCTGGGACTGACGCCACAGGCTCGGGTTGACGGAGTCGGGTGCCTTATCGCCCTCTTTAATAAAGGCGTACTGCTGCGGGTTCCAGATGACGTTGCCCTGTTCGCCCTTAATGACGGCTTCGGGAAGCGGAGCGATGAACCCTTTGTGGGCGTTGGTAAAGTCGGTGTTATCGGAGAAGGGCAGCTGGTTATAAAGCGCGTCGTTAGCTTGTTTGGTGGCGGCCGTAGCGTCTTTTTGGGTCTCTTGTGCAAAACCGGGTACGGCAAACGTAGTCAGTAATCCCGCCAGAGCCAGGCTCCTGACGATCGGTTTTAGTCTCATTTCATAGCCTCTTGGTATGTAGCCGGAGTATTTTTCCCTGCAACCATTGCGCGTGAAAAATGAATACCTGAATGCTAAGGCGCGAAACGGAGAACATTAACATTCAGTTATAAATATAACGATATGTTTACATTCAGCCAGTTCAGGCCTGAAAAGAGACGTGGTTGAAACGGCAGATAATCTCGAGGCGATAGATATTTATTTGAAATATAGTCAGTTTTTTGAGGTGTTTTTTTCGCGATGCGCCGGTACGCCCTGCGCAGGCTCCCGGCTATTCGGCGCTGGCCATTCCTCGAAAGGTTTTACGCCATTCTGCCGGGCTGACGCCGGTCCTCTGGCGAAAAAGCTGGCGAAAGGTGATGGCGGACTGGAAGCCCGCACGTTCGGCTACGTGCTCGACGGACAGCGCGGTGGTTTCCAGTAAAACCTGGCTGCGATGCAGGCGCTCCGTGGCAATCCACTCGCCGATCGACATGCCGGTGGCCTTCTGAAAATGGCGGGTTAGCGTGCGGCGGCTCATGGACACCAGCCCCGCCAGCGAGTCGATATCCTGAGTCTGATGCAGGTTGCGCTGGAGATAATCCAGCAGCGTGTTGATGCGCCCGTCGGTCGTGCTGTGAGGCACCGCCTGCTCAATGTACTGAGCCTGGCCGCCTTCACGATACGGTGGCGTAACCATTCGCCGGGCAATCTGGTTAGCCACGCCCGCGCCGAACCGTTGGCGAATGACGTACAGGCAGCAGTCCAGCGCGGCGGCGGTGCCTGCCGAGGTGATTAGCCCGTCGTCGTCAACGTAAAGCATGTTCACGTCCAGCCTGACGCAGGGGAACAGCCGCTGGAAATCCTGCTCAAACTCCCAGTGGGTAGCGGCGCGCTTACCGTCGAGCAGCCCGGCGTAGGCCAGCACAAACGTGCCCAGGCACAGGCCGACCAGCGTCGCGCCGTTGCTGCGGGCGGCAACGAGAGCCTCCAGCAGCCGTGGGGCAGGTTTTGCATGTACCTTTCCCCAGAAGGGGATGATGACAATATCCGCCGTCGCCAGCGTGTCCAGACCGTGATCTGCTTTCACCGCGGTCCCTTCTTTGGACCAGATTAGCCCCGGCTGTTCGGCACAAATCAGGCGCGTGAACAGCTTTTTGTCCGTGGCCGAGTCGCCGAAAAGAATCAGCGGCACGGAAAAGTGAAAGGTGCTGAACCCTTCGGTGGCAACGATCGCGACTCTGGTCTGGGGCATAACTGATTCTCCGCAGCGCTGGGGGTTAGAAGGTCAGGGTTTCACCGTCTGCCGGGGCGCTGACGAACTGCTGAATATTATTCACCGCAGCATACTCCAGCAGATCTTTCCGGGTCACCAGGCAATGGTTTACGGCTTCCATATGGGTGCCGACGATCTGCGCTTCGGGCAGGATGAAGTGTGTTTTCAGAATGTCTTCGCGGCCAAAAATAATCGGGCCGTAGCCTTGCAGGTGCGCCCAGCCGGTATTGAGAATCACCACGCCGGGGCGATACTGACGCATGTTTTCTGCCACGGCGTTAATCCAGATGGAATCGCCGACAAGATACACCGTTTGTTCTGAGGGATGGCGGAACACCACGCCGCAGGCTTCGCCCATGCGTTCGGCGATTTGCGGATTGGCGTAGGCTTCATCGCTGCCGTGCTGGCCGTCAGTTTTAATCAGCTCAATTTCGCCGAAGCGACTGCTGGCGGAGAGCACCCGCAGATGAGTGAAACCCTGCGAGCGGAGAAGGCGTTCGTCGCCTTCATTCTGCACGTAAATCAGCTTTCCTTTTGGAATGTGGGCGACAGCCGCGTCGTCCCAGTGATCCAGATGTGTATGCGTCACGATGATGGCGTCCACGTCCAGCAGCGTTTCAATACCCAGCGGCAGCTCGACCATCGGAATACGAATATCGGACAGCAGCGTGCCGGCAAAGCCGGGGTAAGTATCTTTAGGCGACAGCATCGGGTCGATAAGGAACGTCTTCCCGGCAAAGGTAATAAGCTGAGTGGCGTTACGAACCTGGGTGATTTTCATTTATACGCTCCTGTTTCCAGATAATGAGGGGGGACCATGTGGCCTGTGATGCTCATTATGATGAATTCAGGCTATTGCGCCGCTGGCTTAAGGTCAATTATCGATGGGATTGGGTCAACCATGGAAGGCTGACGGATTTAGCCCGCTCCGGTATAGTTGCGCCATGATTTCTGACGATGGCTGAATCGGCCTCAATCCGACTAATAATATGAATTTTAATCGTTTCTGTTATTTGCTTTTGCTGCTGGCGGCGACCGGCAGCGCATTTCTGCCGCATCCCGTGGCGATGTGGTTTCTGTTTGCCAACCTGCTGACGCTGGCGATTTACGGCACGGATAAGCTGGCGGCGGTCAAAGCCTGGCGCAGGGTGCCGGAACTTACCCTGCTGACGTTTGGCTTTGTTGGCGGCTGGGTTGGCGGCATTCTCGCTCAGCAGCTTTTTCGCCATAAAACCCAAAAGCAGCCGTTCAGAACCTATTTTGCCCTCAGCGTGGCGGTGAATGTGGCGCTGATAGCTGCGGCTGGCTATTGGTTTTATCGGTATTGAGCCCTGTGGGGCCGGAGAGGAGGGGTGGACAGGCGCTCGCGCATCCACCGTTTTAGCCCTCAGTCTGCCTTTGCAGGACGCGGCGTCAACAAATCATCAATCAGCAGATTGACCATTTTGCAGAGCAGAGCGTTAAGTGTGTCATTGACCTCCGACGTTTGCTGCTGGGCGCGTAAAACTTTTGTTAAGGCACTGCAATGCTGGCGGAGTAAGGCTGAGTTGCCGGCAATGTGCTGCGGCTGGGTTGCTATAAGCTCAGCAACCGTCAGGCAGTCGACCTGCTGCTGCGTGAGCGGTTTTTCCTGCTCGGCTTCTATCCCGGCCAGGTCGTCGGCGAGGCGAATATAAAGCGTCTGCCGATAGGGTTTGCTGGCGGGGTCTGCCAGCTCTTTCGCCAGCGCTTCACAGGTGTCCAGCAGCTCGAAGAATTCCAGGGTCATATGAACAGCGGCAGGGCGAGTAGGGATAGGTTTTATGTTTGTCATCATGACGTTAAGCTCCAATGTTTCGTGTATATGGCTGCCACTGAGATTCCTACGCTTGCAGGTGGTAGCGCTGGTGGGAGTAGGAATACCGGACATCGGAAAAACCGGCCAGCGCTGAGGCTGTCCCACCAGCGTCACCATGGGTCAGGATAAAGGTGTGCAGGTGTTGCGTTAATACAAAGCTAATAGCTAGCTTGCCGCCGGTGTCTCTAACGGGTTCCTACGCCCGGCACCAGAGTTCGCTGGTGCAAAAATAGACTAGCGTGCGGGATTGGGGCTCACAAGCAAAGAATCGCGTATTTCAATATTGCATTTCATCCCTGCGAGGTTTCTCGCAAAGTGGAATTAAAATACCGCTATCGCAGGCATGACGTGGCGATAACAACAGTGAAAACGAATAAGCCAGCCTGTATTTCTATCATTAGAGTTTGTAACAATAGAATAACAGCGAGTGGTTAAAGGTCACGTTGTAGCTGTGCTTATCGAAGGGAATAAACTGTAGCGTAATCGTTGCCCCTTCTTTCAGAAAGAACTCGGGGTAGTGTTCAGCCATTTTTTTTGCGTCGACATTTTCAATTGGGTATTTTATTAGTTTGGTATTCGTCATCGTGTAGACGCTATTGGCTTGATTATAGCTAAAGTTGATTTCCCGGCTGATGTGTTCTGCGTGATTTCCAGTTTTAAATATGCCATCCACTTTTAGAACGCCAGCATTATTCTTTAGATGAAAGAAGTAAGATGCATCCATACGTGCATCATGATGCATAAGCGAATGATTGGCCAGGCATTTTATATTGCCAGCCAGTGCTAAATTTGGGAGTAATAGTACAATGAATATAAGGCAGTATTTAGTCATGATGTAGGCTATTGAATAATAGTTGCAGATTTGCAATGTTTTCTTTTTTTGTCGTCATGGCAAATAAAAAACGACAGTTGGGGAGAGGAAACAAGTTTGTGGATTAAATACTTCTTATCAGGTTTGCAGGTATAACCATAGTTTTTTAATATTTCAGCGGACTGTGCTCTGAGCGATCTTGCGGTTTGCTTTGAGAATTGATAACACTTTTCGATCCCTGGGTAAGCAGAGAAAGCGTATTTATCAGCTTGAAAGCTGTTACTGTTTTTGTAGATATAAATAGCGAACATCGAAATAATGGCTGTCATACAAAGCAGAGTGATTTGTAAAGGATATTTTCTATATTTCATAGAAAGTGAGTGCTTGTACACCACAGGCATCTGGCGTTCAGGTTGCCATTCTGGCGGCGGTTTCAGTTCGGATTCGTCCGTGGGAACAAGTTCTGGTGAAGGCGCTGGACTGACAATCTTAACCTTCAGTTCGTCATTGAGACGAATGCCTTCGCGCGGCACCGTAACGACGACGTTTTCAGTAAAGCCCGTATCAAGAATTTGTTTTCTTAAATTGACCAGGCACTGATAATAAGATGCCTGGGTCACCACTCTGTTTCCCCAACCAATGTCCATAATTTCAGCTTGAGTGACCGTGTGTCCTTTTTTATCTACTATTAGTTTTAAACATAGCGACCCTGATGTATGCAGCACGGTTTTTTTCTTCGTGCTGATGCAATGTATTATTCTCTTGTGCGGATAAAAAACAAGATCGTCATTAATGACATAATGATGGAACAGCATAGTGAACCTCAGTCAAAGAACTGCAATATTATTAATAAACGTCGTGTGCCAAAGCAACGTTTTTTTTATGAGATTTAATGTTGTTGGCATAATATTGATATTTCTAACAAAGGAAGATCAAACTTGCTACAACCGCCAGGTTTACTCTTTAATTATGTCGGCAGATGAGAAAGGTTAACTCTTTGAAATACTTATTTTATTCCATTGTGTTGTGTTTTTGATCTTTTTTGTTTCTTTTTGAAGGTTTTTGATGGCTCGATGAAGGGCTCATGCATAATAAACTCGGGTGAAAGGTAGGGTTACTTCATTAAGCCGCAAAAATGGTTTTTGCCGCCTTGATACAATATCTATTGTTGAAGTTGTGCATCTGTGGAGATTAAGGTGTTGATAACATGCTGAATAAAAAACAGCTCGAAGAAAATGTGCTGGAGGCCGCAGAGAAAAGAATCGAATGGACGCTGAAGACATTTCCACGGGTTTGCGTTTCTTTCTCGGGGGGGAAAGATTCTACCCTCATGCTGCATCTGACGGCTCTTGAAGCACGCCGGCAGAAGGTGAAAATTTATGTATTGTTCATCGACTGGGAAGCCCAGTTCCAGATGACTATCGATCACATACTGCGCATAAAGAGTCTTTATCAGGATGTGATTGAAACCTTTTGGTGGGTGGCATTGCCTCTGACAACTATCAATGCGGTTTCACAGATCCAGCCCGAGTGGGTCTGCTGGGAAACAGGGGCTGAGCTGGTAAGAACGCCGCCGGAGGATGCCGTTTGCGATCCGAACCTGTTCCCTTTTTATAAGCCTGCCATGACCTTTGAGGATTTTGTTCAGGGTTTTGCCGGCTGGTTCGCTCAAAATCGCCCGGCGGCAGTGATGATCGGTATTCGTGCCGATGAGTCATTTAATCGTTTTCGCACCATCGCTTCAGATAGCAAAACTCGCTATGCGGACGATTTACCCTGGACTTCAGCGACCCGTTCGGGGCACGCATGGAATATCTACCCCATTTACGACTGGAAAACGGCGGATATCTGGACCTGGTTTGCCAGAACTACGCTGCCCTGCAACCCGCTATATGAACTGATGTTTCAGGCTGGCGTGCCGCTGCGCTATATGCGGATTTGCGAACCCTTCGGGCCTGAGCAAAGACAGGGGCTTTGGCTTTATCACGTGCTGGAGCCGGAAAGATGGGCCAGCCTGTGCCAGCGAGTGCAGGGGGCCAGCACCGGTGGCCGCTACGCCAAAGAATCCAGCTCGTTTTACGGTAGAAGGAAGCTGATTAAACCTGAACACCTGACGTGGAAACAATATGCTCTGCTCCTGCTGGAAAGCATGCCTACGGCGACCGCCGAGCATTATCGAAACAAAATTGCCGTCTATATTAACTGGCTGTTGAACCACGGCTATCCGCATGGGATCCCTGATTGTCAGGAAAAAGACACCGGCTCGAGGGATGTCCCATCCTGGCGGCGCATTTGTCGCGTGCTGCTGACTAATGACTACTGGTGCCGGGCGCTGAGTTTTAGCCCTACAAAAACGGTTCACTACCAGCGTTATTGCCAGCGTATAAAGAAAAAGAGGAAGGAATGGCAGCTAATTTAACGGTAGCGGAGCTTCTTTCGCAGCTCGACGGTGTTTTAAAGGGTATGGATGAGGCCACGCTGATTGAGCATCTCAATTTGCTACGCTCTTTGTTACATGTTTACAGCCCATTTAAAGGAGAGCCGATCGAAAATGTGCAGTGGCTACCCTGTGAACGTCTCGAAGCCAATGATTATAACCCCAACGTTATGGCTCCCCAGGAAAGTGCTTTGTTGACCCGATCCCTGGAAGCTGATGGTTTCACCCATCCGCTGGTGGTCCGTCGTTCAGAAGAGGGCACTTCTTTTATTATTGTGGACGGTTTTCACCGGCACGATCTTTGTCAGAAACGGGCGAGCCTAAGAAGAAGATTTAAAGGCCATGTTCCCGTAGTGGTCCAGCAGGATTCAGATCGGCAGGGGATGATGGCTTCCACCGTCCGGCATAATCGGGCTCGCGGGCAGCATAAAATCCAGGCCATGTCCGAGCTGGTCAGAGAACTCGCGCTGTCCGGGTGGAGCGATGCGCGTATCGCTTCTGAGCTGGGCATGGAACAGGATGAAGTGCTGCGGCTTAAGCAGCTTAACGGACTGTTGGAAATGTTTCGCGAGCGTTCTTTTTCTCAGGCGTGGACCACCTGAGCTATAAATAATCAATGGCATGATGAAGATGTTGACAGGTAAATATTTTCCTTAAGATCCCGATATCGTTGATGCCACATTTATTCATAATATCCCGTTGAATATTACTCAGATGCTTTTCATGTATATTTTCATTTTTTGCAATGGTCCTGTTGGTCGCCCCGAGGCTGCGCATTAAAAGAATTAATTTTTGCCTTTCGGTCAGGGATTCGTTTTTCTTTTTCATTTCGGGGCGATGATCGATGATGAGATTGTTTTTATTATAGGTGCGAAGTAATTTACAGATGGGGGTTTTATAAGTCCCGAAGGTAATATTACATTCATAAGCAACAAATTTTAAGATTAAGCGCGGTGACAGGATATTGCTCATGATAAGGATCCTGTCGGCTGGTTTTGCTTTTAAATGTGAACGAAGCTGTAACAAGCTTTCTAAAGGAGAGTAATCACAGAGCAAGACAATATAATCAAAAGCACAATTTATCGGTGCGCTATCCTCAAAAGCTGAAGGGCCGGGAGCCAAATGTTTAAAAGCCTCGGCAATAAAAATATTTCGTGAACAGGATATCACCTGTCTGGCCAGGTACCGACGTATCATAAAGTATCTCAAAATCCATGCTATAAGGCGTATTAAATCCCAGGAATACAATTATTTTATCTGGCAATCGATCTCAGGTTCATCTAAAAGGGTTCAAATATCCTATAAAAATAAAATGGAAAGGATTTTTATTAGCTTTATGGATAACCGACCCAGCCTATAAAAAACCCGAAGAAGGTTCTTCGGGTTTTTTGAACTATTTGTTTACTTCAGATATTAAACGCAGGTTAAAATCTCACTTCAAAGCCGACGGTACCGCCAATGGCAGTATCAACATGGCGGCCCTTCTGATGGGATATATCAGCAAAGAGTGAGCTTTGATTGGTGACGGAAACATCCACTCCGGCAGCGGTTTTACGTACGGTTCCGTCATAGCGGTTGTTGAAGTCCCAGCGGTCGTTAAGCGTGACCTCGTTGTTTTTAATCATCTCCCTCGATAAGCCAAACTTCAGATGCGGCTGGATGTTTACCTCGTTAATTTTGATGCTAGTGCCGGCGTAAAGGCCACCTTCCATTTGCAGAGAGCGCGGTGAGCGTATATTGGCCGACATCCCGTTGCTGGCGGTAAACTTTCTTGAGTCAGCTTTCAGGCCGGATACGCGAGCATAAGGCGTAAGCCATAAATTTTCCTGCACCATAAAGTTCATGCCTGTTTCGACTTCGCCACCGAAGGCATTTTGATTGAAGCTGCCGTGGACCGGCGTATCGTCCGTCATTCGGGCGTTAAGCTTCGTACTGAAACGGTTAGCCTTGAAGATGGCATTGATATAGTAGCCATGGCTGTTTTCCAGACCGGCGTAAAGACCTGCAGTTTTGCTTTCAACCGAACTTTTCCCCCCGCGATCGTGATGTAATTTTGCATCTGAAATACCGGTGAATGCCCCTAAAGTCACCACGCCATAATTTGTTTGCTGGGCTTTATCAGCTCCGATAAGGAAGCCGTTTTGGGTCAGCCTATAGGCTGAATCCATCACGCCATAGATATCCGCTTTTTTATTCAGATATTGAATCCACATTCCGGCGCTGTCTTCCGTTTTATTTGGCCCAACGTACTGACGCTTGCGCAGCTCTTCCAGTTCATTATTGAAGATAAACACCGGGGAATAAGCCAGGCTCAAAATGGCATCGGTAGTAGAAGACGTCGAGCTGGAAGCTGGCGGAGCCGTATCGGGTACTTCAGTATCGCCCTGATCGCCCTCGTTGCCTGGTTCATCATTCGGTATCTCAGGAACTTCACCCGGATTGTCAGGATTTTCGTCTGGGGTATCGGGTTTCTCACCCGGTACTTCAGGGGCTTCGTCTGGCGTTTCTGGCTTCTCGCCGGGCACCTCAGGGGTTTCACCTGGGGTATCCGGTGTTTCATCCGGTATTTCCGGCGTATTTTCTTCTTCCGTATAGCTGTTGCCTAAATACCAGCTGTTGCCATCTTTAATCAGTTCGTACTGCCAGACGCCGACGTCGACTTTACCGTTGATAAGGTCAAAATAAGACAGTCCGCCGCCTGTTTGCACCAGCTTCAGGCGGGCCGCGATATCCTCCGGCTCTGCACCCGTATTCGCTACGCTGAGCTGGTAGGCGCCGGTTGCCTCTCCTCTGACTTCTAAGAAAGCCCCCTGCATTTCACCGAGGTTTGTATCAAACCGGAAGGTACCCGTGCCGCTTAAACTTTCAACCAATAAACTGTTGAACTTTTCTGCACCCTGTTTACGGGTTAAATCAATAAGCCCGCCCAGCATATCTAAATTTTTTACATAGTTATTGTGGGCTAATGACCATGTCGAATCCTGTCCCAGGGTAAGTTTATTTACATTAAACATATTGCCAATAAGGCTTGACAAGTTACTGAGCGAAACGTTAACCATGCTGGTATCATCAGCGGCAATATCCCCGTCAATTCTTTGTTTTGCGATGCTTAAGTCAACGGTGCTATTGCCTGCGGCATAAAGGAGGCTGCCTTCCTTACTGTAGTAGTTTGGGTTTAATGCGTTATATATCCCTGTGCCAGTGATTGATATGGTGGCTTTAGCTCCGTTTTCTACTCTAAAAACATCATTCTCAGCGTGAATATGGCTGTTATTTAGAATTATATTTGAATTTGTGCCCACGGTACCCAGCGGAGTGATGACAATCCCTGCATTACTGCTATAGACATTGGTTTTATCGATCTCAAATTTTCCTCCCTGCATTAATATCGCACCGCAATGTGCTACCAGATCTGTATCTACTCCACATTGGCCTGTGTTTTCGGTCATATTTGAAGTTATGTTGGAGCTGGTAATGTAAAAATCAGAATCAATGTTACGGACGGCTGAGTTTTGGTCACTGGTGATATCAATTCTACTTGCATCAATTTGTGACTTATAGGTCATCATGCCGAGAGTGTTGCTTTTTACCGTCGAATCAGCAAATGTCAGTTCTGTTTCAGGAGCATAAAGAGCATACGTATTACTGGCAATAGTATCGCTGTTTAAAGTAATATTTGAATCATGAATGCTACCTGATGCTCCTGACGTTAAAAACACAGCTACGTTATCATTGCTGTGGGCATGGTCAACCGTCACATCCGTGCCACGGATATTAAAAACTGCACCGGATATTTTTATATAGTCGCTGACAACGGAATTAACAAGCATGAAGCTTCCGCTGACTATATTGATGGTGCCATTTATAACTGAATCAGTAGCAACAAAATACCCACTTTCTCCGGAACTATATTGACTTAAAGACCCATTAATGGTGCTTTTATTGATGTTTATATTTGCATTTGCAAAAGAAATATTTCCGTTTAAAGTACTGTTGTTTTGTACGCTTAAAAAACTGTCTGTGACTATATGGCTTGTTCCTGATGGAGCGTTTTCCTGATTGAAACCGACTTCAACATTATCAGAAATGGTCAGGCCACCACCGTTATTTATTGTGTATTGGGTTTCTTCGCTGGTTGGGGATGTAATCATCACCGTTTTACCATCTATCACTTCTTCTATAGGTGCAGCGAATACGTTTGTACCAAATAATATGGCTGATAATGCTATGGCTAATCTTTTCTTCTTGAAATGTATTTTCTTAAAAGACATCTTTTTCACCGTTCTGTGGCTTACGATAATATGAATTATCATGCAGAGGTTAACTAATGATTGCCTAAGGCTTTGTGGATATGAATAAATTATTGCGTTAGTTAACGCCTGGCTGCATCAAAAATGAATAAAAATGATCAAACCGATGGGTTTTTGAAAGATTTTGTGCCTGTTCGCGTTGTTTTAGCGTAGGGTATTTAATGTCAATGGGTTGTGCCTTGGGCGTTTAATTCTAATTGTGTTGTTGTATGGTATGAAATGCTTTTGTGAATTCAAATAATCTACCTGTTGAGTGTGTCATAAATACCTATTAAGCATCTACACTCTAAAATCTAAAAGTGGTGAGGGAGTTAAATTTATGAAATTTAAAATACTGGTCGGGGGTATCTCTACATTATTATATGCAACGATCGTGTCGGCTAACATTGAAGGTGAAACTAGTACGCTAATCTTCAATGGCAAAATCACTGAAGCAACCTGCGCCCTGGCAACAGGAAGCGACAATCAAATTGTTGATATGGGAAATGTTGCCTCTAATACATTCCGTAAAACGGGTGATACCAGCAGGCCACAAGCTTTTTCGATCAACCTTACCGACTGCGATACGGATGTCGCTAAAACGGCGGCAATAGCATTTAGTGGCGATACAGCTAATGATAATACTTTAAAAATATCAGGCGATGCGGGTAATGTCGGCATTCAAATTCTTCAGGATAATACCGCACTTATGTTAGATGGGTCTACATTATCGAGTTCGCAAACACTCGCTGATGGTAGTAATGCGATGCAGTTCTCTGCTCGCTATATCGCTTTGGCCGATGAGGTCAAAGCAGGGGATGCAAACGCTACTGCTCATTTCACGTTATATTATGATTAATATTAAACCCGCTTTGGTCAGTGAATAACCAAGGCGGGTTTAACTGCTGTGTGTTTATTATTCGAGGTGTTATATGTTTACTTTGCCGCGATGCTACTCTTTTATGCTCTTAATTATGTCGAGTGCTGCATTCTCTTTTACAGTGTCTGCCAGTGGTATAACACTGAGCGGTACGCGGGTAATATATCCACAAGCAAACAAGCAGGTTAGCCTTGCTGTAAAAAACATGTCAGATACCTCTCGAGTTTTAGTTCAAACATGGATTTCAGATGATGGCGATAACAAGAGAGATGATTTTATCGTGACCCCCCCATTATATGTCAGTAATCCAGGTGATGAGAATACCCTTCGTTTGATGTATGTTGGAGAAAGTCTGCCCAGAGATAAAGAAACTTTATTTTATTTTAGTGCGAAATCCATCCCTGCGGTGGATAAAGATAAAACGGCTGGTAAGAATTTATTGATGCTTGCTACGGTAACTCGAATAAAATTATTCTATCGCCCGGACGGCTTAAAACCGGCTATAGAAAAAGCTCAAGCAATGTTGAAAGTAAATCGTTTGCAAGACGGTCTAATTATTGAGAACCCGACGCCTTATTATATTACCTTGGCGAAAATGAGAGTAAATAACTCGCCCCTTCAGAATGCAATGATTATTCCTTATGGCAAAGTGCATATAAAATGTAAGACTGCTGGCGGTGATGTTTTTTACTACAGGACAATTAACGACTTCGGTGGCATGACCGAGGAGCAAGAACAGATTTTGTAAGCAAAATATGATTTTTGTTGGATTCGATATCATGAAATTACAGTTCAAATATTTAACGATAGCTACGCTATTGTTCTCACCGTCTGGATACTCTGAACTCTATTTTCCAACTGAACTACTTGAATCCGCATCGGGATTAGCGGATTTATCAGCATTTAAGGCTGATGGAACACAGCCGGAAGGCTCATACCTGGTCGATATATTTGTTAATGATAAATATTCTGAGTCCAGAGTGATATTTTTTAAAAAAAATATTACTGGTAATAAAAAATATGTGCATGACGATTCTGGGATAATAGCATGTTTGAACCATGGCATTCTTGTAAAAGCAGGCGTGAACATTGAACTGTATCCCAATCTGAATAATCACAAAGACAGTCGGTGTCTATTTGTGCAAGAGTTTATTACAGGTTCATTTACAGAATTTGATATTAAAGAAATGCGGCTGAAAGTCAGTATTCCCCAGGCCGGAATGCGGGTAAAAAAAACTGGTGATATTAACCCCGAACTCTGGGATGACGGCATTCAGGCCATGTTCACTAATTATCGATTCAACGTTAGCAGTCGTTTTGCAAGCCAGCATAAAGATAAAAGTTATTTCTTAAATTTAAATAATGGAATAAATATAGGGGCTTGGCGTTTACGTGATACCCGTAACTGGAGTTTTACTGACAATGGGTATGGTCATACATCGCAAAGTCAGCGTATTAATAGCTATGCTGAGAGATCGATTCGGGGCTTACGAAGCCAGTTTGTAATAGGTGACAGCCATACGGCAAGTGGAGTGTTCGATTCACTCGCTTTCCGCGGTGCAAATTTGTCTACGAATGAGAATATGTATCCAGACAGTATGAGAAACTACGCGCCCGTCATTCGAGGTATTGCTGAAAGCAATGCCCAGATTACCGTGCGACAAAGCGAGTACGTCATTTACCGAATGTTTGTCCCGCCAGGTGCCTTTGAAATTCATGATATTAACCCCGTAAGTTCAAGTGGTGATCTTGAGGTGACAGTGGCAGAAGCAGATGGTTCAACGCGATTGTTCACCATACCCTATGCCTCTGTCCCGTTGATGCTCAGAGAGAACCATTTAAAATACAGCCTTTCTGGTGGACGTCTCCGGAATAACAGCAGCAGATATACTGCGCCTGCTTTTGCACAAGGAACCTTAATGAAGGGGGGCAGCCATAATCTAACTTCCTACGGTGGGGTGCAGTATTCAGGAAATTACTTGGCCGCACAGGCGGGTTTTGGTATCGATATGGCCAATTTTGGCGCGGCATCGGCAGATATGACCCATGCGAATAGTAGGCTAATGGACGGTAGCGCTCATAAAGGGCAATCAGCGCGATTTTTGTACTCGTATGGTATCAAACCTACTGGTACTACATTTCGTTTAACTGGCTACAGATATTCTACTAAAGGATTCCATACGTTGGATGAAACAGCTCTGAAACCTATGAGAAAAATTAGCTCTACTGGCGTCTATGCTAATGTTTCCGGCGATCTTTATGGGAATGATTTATTTGAATCTTATAATCTAACAAATAATAGGAGAGCCCGCTTCGAGGCAAATATTTCCCAAAACGTTGCTAATTTAGGTTCCATATATCTTACGGGTTCACATCAAACTTACTGGAATACTGCTGATAAGAGAATATCTTTGCAGGCGGTTTTAAGTAGTAAAATTGGAATGGCGAATTATTCGCTAAATTATAGTCAGACTCGACAGGGTGAATTTTATCATAACAGGAGTCTGATGCTTTCTTTATCGTTACCGCTTGAGGCATTGTTTGGCAAGTATTCTGAAAATCGCGTGTATGCAACAATTAATAACAGCAGGGACAACCACGGCAATATGAGCCATCAGACCGGACTGAGCGGTACTTTGTCTCCGGAAAAGAACCTAAGCTGGAATGTTTCTCAAGGTACTTCTCGTAACCAGGCATCAATGGGCAATGCCGCCCTCAGCTATAATAATAGCGTGGGCAGCAGCAGCATAGGCTATAGCTATAGTGATGAATATCAACGGTTGAGCTATGGTACTTCAGGGGCGGTAGTGCTTCATGAAGATGGTTTGACCTTTGCTCAGTCGCTCGGTGATGCCAGCGTTCTCATATCGACTGAAGGTGTTCCTGATATAGGTATTAATAATGTTCAAGGTGTAACAACTGACCGACGAGGCTATGCGATCAAACCTTATGTATCATCCTTCCGTGAAAGTAGTATTGCTATCAATAGCAACTCACTGGATGACCATACCGAAATTGAAAAGAATATCGCCCGTGTAAGTCCGACAAAAGGAGCGATAGTTCGAGCAACATTTGCAGTACGCCAGGGAGTTCGTGCGCTGATGGTACTAACGCGTAATAATATTCCTTTACCCTTCGGTACAATAGTCACTTCTGCGGACAGCAGCGGTATTGTTGGTGACGGTGGGCAAGTCTATCTTTCAGGATTGGCTCCTGCCGGGGCGATTTCAGCTCGTTGGGGAACCAATAAAGATGATACCTGTAATGCTGATTATAAATTAACAGGTGTCGAACAAAATTTGTCTGTGGCCCGAATTAAACTGGAGTGCCAATGATGATGAAGGAAGGCTATGCATTTCTTTTAAAAGAACAGTCTAAAGCAGGATTGAGTTTCGGGTATACAATGCTATTATACATTTGTCTTATCATTGTATGTTTTTTTTCAAAAAAATCTTTTTCTGAAAATCCAGTATCAGTTTTAACAATTTCTGGTCGTGTGATTAGCAAGACATGTGCCTTCGAGAATGAATCGCAGATATTTTATTTATCAGATGTCAATACTAATGCTTTTAAAGATTCTCGATTATACTCAAAAAAAGAATACTCCATAAATATAAACTGTGGCTCTGGTGTTAGCGCTGTGAAAGTTGTTGTGAATGGTTCAGAAGATAGTTTGGATAAGGATGCTTTTGCCAATACGGGTCAGTCCACCGGTGTCGCTTTAAGACTGCTGGATGCTAATGGAGGTATTCTGGCACCGGATGGTTCGAAAGAAATACTCATCACGCCCCAGAATTTAGTAGGCAAATTTACCTTCGCAGCAGCCTATATTGCAACAGCGCCGGGACGAGTAACAGCCGGCACGTTTGAATCATTGGTAACATTATCTTTTAGCTACGACTAATAAGTATGAAGTGATATTGTTATTCTAAATTAGGAGGGTGTTTATGAAAACCATTCTTTTTTTTCTGCTCTTGTTTTCTGTTCATGGCTACTCAGCAATTTTGCAGTGTACGACCAGACCTCAAATAATGCCTTTTACAGGAAGGATTTCAGATGTGACAGGCGTTAGTGGCTACGCTAACCCGAACGGCCAACATGTGCAGCTTATTGCCGTTAATGGAAGTAACGAAGATATTGTTCCCGTGGGGGTATGGGAAGGAACAGATTTTCTTTTTCGCTGGGTAAGACTCTATGACGCTGGAAATATTGTTACTGAAACAATTCCGTCAGAAGTATCTGAAGATGAATATTATATCCGGCCTTCTGTTTCCGCAAACTGGATATTTCAATCTGCGTCATTAACAGTAACATTAAATCGCATCATTAATGCCGAAAAGTTATATTTAAAATTAAAGAAAGATGTTACCTCCTCTTCTGTAAAAAAAGATGTACCAGGCTACACGGTCATCCCTGGCGTAGCGTCACAGTGGGATTTGCCGGATTATAAGGACATTGGTGAAATTACCCCAGGTATACCCCTTACGTATAGCTTGCCAGCCCCAACGGGAACAAATGGGAGCCTCCGCACGCTTGAAACCCTCGGTGGAGAAAGTATCATATCGATAAGGAGCCCTGCCTCAGAATTAGAATGTTCAGAAAACTGTACCTTGGCAATACAGGAAAATTCACCCGTTGAAATTAAGGTTTATGCGGAGCCGGGAATACCTGAAGGCGAATACGGGCTAAAACTCGAGGCTACGTTACTATGTGATTGAAATACATATTATACCGTCCCCCTCCTTTTATGAGGGGATAGTATAAGGACTAAGCAGTCAGCCGGGAAACATTGGACTGTCCGCGTTTAATTTTCGGCCTGAACATCTCAAATTCGTTTAGCTTCCATTACAGTATAAAAATGTAAGATGAATGTGTGTTTCGGGCTACAGATGTCATTTTCTCTTTCAGCGCGGAAAAATTAAGCATTGTTACGGTTATAGGCTAATGATTAACTTCAGGGTTACAAACTTATCTAAATATTATTACCTGACGGTTTTGATAGTCATTAACATTTGCGTAATAAATCTTTTGCGTGCAGCGTCAATTAGTATTACATATAACGGCCAGTCCATTTATTTAGCCTTTTTGCCCTACGCGTGGATTTGCGCCCATCTTTATATTCTGCGTCGGGAAAGTTATTTGCCGCTGATGCTGGCGTATATAATTTCCTCGATTTTGTATTATCGCGATGCCACTTTCTTTTCCTCACTGATTCTCACCGGCTGCCTGCTGGTTCCGCTGTTTATTTCGGCAGACATGCTGAGCCGCTTCTACGGCAGGAAATGGTGCGCGGGCTACCTTAAGAAACATAGCGTCATGCGGCTGGTTATCATGTCGATTGTCTGCCCGCTGCTTTCAAAATTAACGATGCTGCTGATTGGGCATGATTTTGAGCAGTGGGTAAACGGGGATATCGGCGTGTATTTTTTAACCGAGCAGTACAGTTTTAACATCATCAATATGATGTTCCTGCCTTTGAGCTCGCTGGCCTTTTTCCCTCTGTTTTACAACATCAATAAGTTTCTTTTTTTGCAGGGCTTCAGAAGGCGCTGCCTGCGAGCCTTTCGCGATGAGTTTTCTTTTTCCGGCTGTCGACATTTCCCGTGGGTCTTCGGGGTTCTTTCCGTCAATATCCTTTTTTTACTGCTGAGCCAGAGTGACGCCTACCGGAGTTATTTTACCGGCGCGCTTTATCCCCTGCTTTTGCTGCAGTTTGTTTATGGAATTCATAAACATCGCCTTAACCCGGTGATGATCCTGTGGTCGCTGACGGTTTATATGCTGTTGACCGGGCTGAGCACCGATAATGCCTCGGTGCCGGACGTGAATTACATTACCAGCATGATGTCGGTTATCACAGTGTTTTCGCTGGCCCTGCAATATCTGGCTATCACGCAGTCGGGCTACCTGGCTTCCCGCCAGCGGCTGGCTTTTTATCACACCTCCAGCCCTTCTACCGGCCTGCCTAACAACCGTGCCTTAGACGAATATTGCTGCCAGCACCCAGCCGCGACGCTTTGCCTTGTCGACATGACCAACCTGTATCTGCTGGCGAAATATTATGGCCCCGGCATTGTGGCGCAGACCAAGCAGAAGGTCGCGCAAACCCTCAAACAGCGCCGCGACCTTTATAAAGGCACTTACGATCTGGGCAATCATCAGCTGATTGTCGTGCTTGACGATGTACACCCGGAACACACGGCCAGACAGCTTAAGCAGAATTTAAAGGCGCTCGATCTCAGCTGGAATCATGTTTCGCTGAACCTGAATTTCCGCCTGGTATGGTCAACGTTTCAGGGAGGAATCAGGAGCGATGTGGGGGCCTTTATTCATCATCTGGCGTTTATGACCCGCTACAGCGAGCAGACGATCGTCAATATGGACGATAAAGATCGGGCTTTCTCCCGGCAAATCCTTCATTTGCAGGATATGGTCAGCAAGATAAACAACGCGCTGCACTTTAAAAATGTTTTGCTTTATAAGCAGCCGATTCAGGGGCGAAACGGCGAGCGTTATTATGAAATACTTGCCCGCCTGGAGCTTAACGGCGAAATATTAACGCCGGACGATTTTTTGCCGGTGGTGGCTGAAATTAACTGCTGTGCGACTTTTGATCTGATCGTCGTTGAGAAATGCGCGCGTTATATTCAGCATAACCGACAGCAAAATATAAGAGAAAAACTCTCCGTTAATATCATGCCGGCTTCTTTGAATGTGCAGGATCTGGCAGAGAATATTCTCGCCATCTTCGCTCAGTATGCCATCCGCCCTGACGATGTAATCTTTGAGATTACCGAGGATCAGGCGGTGCTTGACTCGGAGAATGCGCTAACCAGCCTGAACCGGCTGGCCGATGCCGGATACCAGCTGGCTATTGATGACTTTGGCGTCCGCCATTCTAACTTCGAGCGCCTGAGCGTGCTGCGGGCCGACATTTTGAAAATCGACGGCCTGTTTATCAAAAATATTACCCACGATCCGATTAACCATGCCATCGTGGCCTCGATCTGCCGCATCGCGCAGCTGAAAAACATGTCGGTGGTCGCCGAGTTTGTCGAAACTCAGGCGCAGTACGACTATCTTTACGCGATGGGCGTGGACTATTTCCAGGGTTATTTTATCGATAGGCCCGCGCTGTGTTTTCGGGAGCCGCCGGTGCGGCTTAGCCAGACCGTGGACGGAGATAGCATTCATGCTAAGTGATGTATTGGCTCACCTGACCCGCAAAGCGGAAAACCGGATGGTGCCGCTCCTGCTGCTGGCCGGGCTGGCCCTGGTATCGATTGTTTTTGCCTCCACAGTGCTGTTTCGCCTGGTCTCCGTCTCCGAGAAAGTGTCTGCGGAGCTCGGCAATATTCTTGCGGACGATATGTTGCACAATGAAGATCTTGCCGACGTGATTTCACTGCTCTATTTCCGCCTGAATAACACGCGGCAGCCTTTTTCAGCGCCGGCAATGGAGTACGACCCGCAGCATAAAATTTACGGCTTTAACCTGTCGGTAGGAGCCACGTCCAGCGCATTTCAGGGGACGCTTCAGTCGCGGCATCCTTTATCCCGCAAGGCGATACTTATTGCCCGCAGCGTTGATATGGCGCTGGGCCACGAAGGGCAGATTCCGCATCAGCATCTGGTTATCCGCCGTTATTTTTTGCCGAATAAAAATGATTACGTCTATCTGTACTCGAAGATGCCGACCAGCCTTTATGCCTTTGCCAGCTACGGCGGGCAGGGGTTTGATTTAGAAGCGGAAGAGAAAAGGCACAACTATTTCACTCAAAAGTTGGACAACACGATTGGGGCATCGGCAGGCAAATTTAGCCAGCTGTATCAGGACGTGTTGACCGGGCATACCACGCTGTCGATTGAGCATTTTGTTTACGATCTTAGCGAAGAAAAGGGCAGTGCAATTCTCGGCGTCGCCTGCCTTGATTATGAGCTCGGCACCTTTCTTCAGCTAATCGACCGCATGGGCTATTCGTCCGGTGAAAGCTATCTGAACATCGATATTGAGGACCGGCTCAAACACAGCCATACCTATATCCTCGACAATGGTTATGCGTTTGGAAATACAGATTTTGCCATCAACCAGCGCTATGTTTTTAATGTATCCATCAACCCCTTAGCGTTCTATTTGTCCGGCGATGGCTATCCTGACATCCTTATTTTTCTGTTGCTCATCACCGTGCTGGCACTGCTTATTCGCTACATTCTCAAACATAAGCATGAGTCGCTAACCGACCCTTTAACGTCGCTGTACAACCGGAAGTGGCTGCTGGCCTGGGAGAAAAATCGCCGCAGGCACGACAGCTATATCGTGGCGCTTATCGACTGCAATCGCTTCAAAGAAATTAATGACCGGCACGGCCATGCGACGGGCGATGAGGCCCTGAAGTTTATCGCTGAGTCCATCACCAGCAGCATTCGAGCCGGCAATGACTATGCGATTCGTATGGGGGGAGACGAGTTTGTGATTCTGTTCCGCGCCAGAAACGTAGCGGGGGCCTACGAAGCAATGGTGCGCATTAACGCCCAGCTGCTGAACTTTGGGCACGGTATCCCACTTTCGGTCAGCTACGGGTTCGCGCCGGTCAATGAAAACACGCCGTTAATCGCCGCCATCGCCGAAGCCGATCAGCGCATGTATCTTTATAAGAAATCCAGGGGGGCAGAGCAGGGGCGGTGAGAGCGGAGCATTCAAACTTGTGTAAATAGATATCGCTCGATAAGTCCGTGTTTGACATCTAACGCGCCATCTTTTCGGAAGCCGGTTTGTTAATACGGGCCATAAGACTGGCCCATATTTAAAGTGTAGCGGCGTCCACCCATATTTTTCTCTCGGCCACCAGCCTGTACATGTACTCACCTCGGTGATAATGGCCACATTATTATTCTCAGTGGCAGGAGTGACTTGCGCAGTTGGTGAGCTATTTGCTGGAAGCTGGCTACTCTCCGGTCGGTAAGTTGCTTAATCTTCATGCGCCCCAGGCTCGCCTGACGCTGAGAATGTCGGTCGTAGTCAAAAAAAGAGTTTCATGACGCGTTAGCCGATCTGTGTTTCCCTCAGACGATAACTGCGGGAAACACAGCGGAAATTGTTTTATTCCGAATAATGGCGCTCTTATTTTAGAAAGAAACTTTTAGCCCTAAAGATGCAGAGGTTTCACTGTACCCCCTGCCTCCTACCTGTTGGGCCACATTACCCCAGAGGTTGAGGTTACGATGAAGATTCCCCTCCACGCCGGTTTTTAGTTCTCCTGCGTTGCGAGTTCCGGTCTGAGTTTCAGTGACGCCATTCATGACGACCCCAAAGTCTTTCGTATTATGGATCCAGTTTGCTTCAATAAACGGCTGGAAAGTCTGTCCTCTGGAAATGTCTTTATGCTGAATAAAAGCTCTGAGACCGAATCGAGTCTGGAGATTGCCATCACCGGTTCCTTCGACTCTGGTACCATTTGCCTCAGTATTTTCTTTCGCTTTCACGCCCATCCAGTTGGTCTGTACTTTTGGCTGAATAAAGTACCCGTCTTTTTCACCCTGAAATAATTTCCGCGTATAGCCCGCCTCAACTGAAGCCGTAAAGCCGCGGGAACGCCAGGTTTCTTGTTGAATGTTGTCGCCTTTTACTGAGTTATGGAACCAGTTGTACAGCGCCCAGCTGTCGAGATATATGCCTTCGAATGAGTGACTGTTTTGCAACCAGGTCGCATATAAACCAGTGCTATACCCGTCGATGGAGCCTTTAGCTCGGTAGCCGCTCAGCGTATTTCGGGCTGAACTACGCTGAGTGCCATACCCGGCCATAAGGCCTAAATGGTATTGATCGGCCCCATCCGTCGTCCAGCTCGCAATATCGCCCCCCAGCTGCTGCACGTAACGGTTGGATTGGGAATGCAGCTGTTCACTGCTTGTCCTGGCCCGTATATGACTGCCGGTTTGGCGCATCCACAGGCTGGTGACCTGACCGTTGCCCGTAAGTGCGTCAATATAATGCGTCTCGCCAAGGCGGTCATGCAGGCGGGTTGCAAACATACTGTTCGCTGCCGACAGATTGGCGCTGTAAATCGCAGCTTCAGGTCGGATTACTTGCACACGACTTGGCTGATTGGTACCCCCTTCTGGTGCTGATTCTTTATCTTCGCTACCGTTGTCTTCCGGTCTCTCATTGGCCTCAGGTGTATCATTGCCTCCAGGTGTGTCACTCTCTTCGCCTCCAGGTGTGTCACTCTCTTCGGGGGCTTCAGGTTTATTCGTTGTATCTTCATCATCTTGCTGCCACTCGCTGGTCAAAAACCAGTCGCTGCCATTTTTTCGCAGAAAATAATCATATAACCCGGCTGTTGTACGGCCTTTCTGTTCGAATACACCGTCGGAAACACCGTCAACTTTTATCAATAGGATACCGTCGTTAGTTTCATCACCAGAACCAAAGAAATTGTTGACCGTTACCCAGGTATGACCTGATGTATCGCCCATAATATGAATCTTATCTGTCGGCGAATTATCGTTGCCCAGAGTAGTATTCATGACAATAGTTCCTCCCGTCCCTGAATAATCCCCAGTAAGCGTTAATAAATTATGCGTGAAGGTTTCAGTGCCTGGATTTAAAGTATTAATGAAATTCAACGTAGCATCATTAAGAGACAGTGAGGTCAGCGTACTGCTGCCTGACATATCCCACTGACTGGCACTTCCGTTTAACACTAAATTTATTGTACTACTCTCATCGGCCATGATATTGCTGTTGATATATGACTGGTTGGTGGTGGCATTGATGTTGATAAGTGAGTTATTAGATGCCGCAATATTGCCTGTTACGTGGACTAATCCGCCGTGGACGTCAGCGGATGAGTTGGCATCAACTTTTAATGCATACACATTAGCTCTGTCGTTATTTAATCCTGAACCTAAAAAGACATTCCCGTTAAGGGATAGGAGCGAATTATTCGATACGGATGCAAGGACCTGATCCCGTTCTATTGCATCCGTACCTGTATATATAACGGTGTTACCCGCGATAGAGACAATTGAATTTTGATTTGCTGATAAACCTACTCCCGATGAGCTATTGCCACCATCGGTGATTACAATATGTGCGTCACCTGAAAGATGCATTTCACTGTTTTTAACATATACCCCGTGCGCTGTGTCGTTTCCAGATTTGACATGCACGTAAATACTATTAGCATTTAATATGGATCCACTATCTACACCAATCCCAACAACCTTGCCAACATTATATGAATCAATCATTACGTATTGTTCCATATTTGCCTGGGTATTATTGCCTAGGGTGAGGTTTTCTAACAGGGCAGCGGAATCACTTTCGCTGTGAATAGTAATATTACCCACAATGTTTAATTTACTTGAGCCACTGCTCCAGATATTCTGTCCTGATTTATCGCCCGTATTACTGGCGCTGTAATTTATCAGTATGTTTTCTGCGTTGAAAGAAGCGTCGCTCAATATAACGCCGGCGGGGGTTGCGACTGAAGAACCTAGTAGGTTAATAAAAGTCAATCCCGTAAATGCGGCATTGGAATTCATCAGGTATAAAGCATAGTTGCCATGACCGACGTCTATTTCAAGATTATCGGCTTTAATTTCACCGCCCTGTGCCATTATCGCTAGTCTTATATTATCTGCTGTCTGAGTAACTATTTTACTCCCGCTGCCCAAGTCTACTTTTCCACCAGTCATTAGGACCATGCCCTGTGGTGAATTTTCATTTGCAGTCATGCTAATAGCACCATCAACAATAATTTCATCTCCATCATTAGAGTATATGGAGCTAACTTCATCACCGTCTCCAATAATGGTGCTTGCAGATATGCTGGAAGAGGATGTTGCCAGTAAAATAGCTGTTGATATTACTTTTAGTTTAAAGTTAAATGATGTGTGGTTAGTGCTTTTATTCATAATAATCCTTTCGTTGAATATTGAAAAAAACATTTTTGGATTATCGTTTTCTCTGAATTTAAAAGCATCAAAAAGCATCAAAAAGCATCAAAAAAAAGTATTTTATTTGCTTTTTTTTTCGAAAATGGAGTGGGTCTTAATTGTAAAGGTGGCTCTTCATAAAATATAAATCTTATGGAACCGAATGAAAACATGTGCAGGAGGTGATACCTATGGCACGTATTTGGGCCATGAACGGCTATATCTTAGCGCGGTCGCTACTTAATCTTATTTTGGTTAGCGTTAAGATGAGGAGGCTTCTTATTTCTTATTACCAGTATTTGTTGCTCAGCTAAGATATCAATCGCAGAAATTTTCCTGTATTTGCCAGGTACGAAATTCATTCGTTAGATATAATATAGGTTACCACCCCGGAGACGACATAGTATAACGGCCAGGCATTGCCTGCATTATCTACCCGGAGGGCGGCAGCGTTTGTAAACAGTTTGTTTTATCTGCACTATTAAAATGCCCGCTGATGCATAGCTGAATGGCTCGTTCAAAATGTGAGCTGGTCAATCCCTTGCCGTAAACCTGGCGAAAGATACTTCGAATGACAGCGTATGGTTTAACCACTAAGGCACCCGTAAGAGCATCGGTGATTTCTAATTAAGGAAGGTAACTCATTGATTTTAATGGTACGCCCTACAGGGCTCGAACCTGTGACCTACGGCTTAGAAGGCCGTTGCTCTATCCAACTGAGCTAAGGGCGCACTGAGAAGTGCTATTCCAGGGAGTACATATCATCTGGAATGCCCGGATTATACGGTCAGCACCTTGCGAGTCAATGGCTTTTCAACCACCTGCGCGACAAATGAGCATAAACGCAGAACTTTGCCTGACAGCGGGCGTGGCTTCTGACAAAATACAAGCAATCCCCTCCCTTTTAGATTACAGACGGAATCCTCTGACTGATGGCAGCAAAGATTATTGACGGTAAAACGATTGCGCAGCAGGTACGGCTTGAAGTTGCAGAAAAAGTAAAAGCCCGTGTTGCGGCAGGAAAACGGGCTCCTGGTTTGGCCGTTATCCTGGTCGGGGCGAACCCTGCATCCCAGATTTATGTCGCTAATAAACGCAAGGCTTGTGAAGAAGTGGGCTTTATTTCCCGCTCTTACGACCTGCCGGACACCACCAGCGAAGCCGAGCTGTTAGGGCTTATCGATACTCTGAACGCTGACGGCACCATCGACGGCATTCTGGTCCAACTGCCGCTGCCCGCGGGCATCGACAACGTGAAAGTGCTGGAGCGAATCGATCCGGACAAAGACGTTGATGGCTTCCATCCGTACAACATCGGCCGCCTGTGCCAGCGTGCGCCTCGCCTGCGTCCGTGTACGCCGCGCGGCATTGTGACCCTGCTCGAGCGTTACAATATCGACACCTATGGTCTGAACGCGGTGATTATTGGCGCGTCCAACATCGTGGGCCGCCCTATGAGCATGGAGCTGCTGCTGGCCGGCTGCACCACCACCGTAACCCACCGCTTCACGAAAAACCTGCGTCAGCACGTCGAGAACGCCGATCTAGTTATCGTCGCGGTCGGCAAGCCGGGCTTTATTCCGGGCGACTGGATTAAAGAAGGGGCGATTGTGGTGGACGTCGGCATCAACCGCCTGGAAAGCGGCAAAGTGGTCGGTGACGTAAATTATGATGAAGCCGCGGTCAAAGCCTCGTATATTACGCCGGTTCCGGGTGGCGTTGGCCCGATGACCGTCGCCACTCTTATCCAGAATACCTTGCAGGCATGCGAGGAATATCACGATGTCGATGGAGAATAAAATGGCGACCTTCTCATTAGGAAAACACCCTCACGTTGAACTGTGCGATTTGCTCAAGCTGGAAGGCTGGTGCGAAAGCGGTGCGCAGGCGAAAGCGGTGATTGCCGAAGGCCTGGTGAAGGTAGACGGCGAAGTCGAAACCCGTAAGCGCTGCAAAATCGTGGCGGGCCAGACGGTGAGCTTCGAAAGTCTGAGCATCACGGTGCAGGCTTAATGTCGAACCGGTTGTCGGGTGGGCTGGCTTAGCGCCGTCCATCCCGCAACGAGCGTGGGGCGAGCGGGGTCAGCCTGTTCGCCACGCGATAAAATTAATGCTGAGTTTGCCCCGTTCATTCCCACCTTGTGTATTTTTTGCACGGTAATTCATTCTTTTTTCAAAGTTATTTCGTCGTTTGTGGTCCGTAAAAAGCCTCCGCTGTGCGAATAATTCCCCAACGAAAAACAGGTCAAAACCTGCGCAACTTCAAATATTCGATAACAGTATGGCGACAGCTCAGATTTTAGTTGCCGGGAAAAATTCGTTTCGTCAGTATAAGTAGAACGTTCTACTAGAACGTTCTACTTACCATAAAAACGCGTAATTAAACCAAACGCGATGGCGGCGTCAACACCGGGGGATTGTCTATGAGTGTGTTATCGAGCGTAACAAAATCGTTATCTAAGCTGTCGATGATAGGCCGCGCATTAATGCTGCCTATTTCTTTGCTGCCCGCAGCGGGCCTGCTGTTGGCCTTCGGCGATAAGTTCCATTTACCGCTGATGATGAACGCGGGCGGGGTGATTTTTGACAACCTGCCGATGCTGTTTGCCATCGGTTCTGCCGTCGGACTAGCGGCTGAATCAGGGATTGCGGCGCTGTCCGCGGCGGTCTCCGTGTTTATTATTAACGTCACCATCGGCACCGTGCTGAACATCACGCCGGAAATGGCTGCGGCGGGCGGCAAATACGCCATGGTGGTGGGCATCCCGACGCTGCAAATGGGCGTCTTTGGCGGCCTGATTTCGGGGATTCTGGCGGCGTGGTGCTATAACAAATTCCACACCATGCAGCTGCCCGAGTTCCTCGGCTTCTTCTCCGGCAAGCGCTTTGTGGCTATCGCGACGGCCTTCCTCTCCTTCCTGCTGGGCATGGTGCTGCCGTGGGTCTGGCAGTACATCCAGTCGGGGATTGATTCGCTGTCGGTGATTGTGAACGGTGATAACCAGGCGCTTTCCACCTTTATCTTCGGCCTGACCGAGCGCGCGCTCATCCCGCTGGGCCTGCACCATATCTGGTATCCGTCCTTCTGGTATTCGTTTGGTGAATACACCACGCATGCCGGTCAGGTGATTCACGGCGACCAGACTATCTGGTTCAAAATGCTGGAAGAGGGCGTGAAGTCCTTCAGCAGCGACAGCTATCAGAACGCCGGTAAGTTCATGCAGGGCGAATTCCCGCTGATGCTGTTCGCGCTGCCTGCGGCCTGTCTGGCGATGTACCATGAAGCGAACACCAAAAATAAGAAGATTGCTTCCGGGATCCTGTTCTCCGCGGCGCTGACCTGCTTCCTGACGGGGATTACCGAGCCGGTTGAGTTCACCTTTATCTTTGTGGCACCGATTCTGTACGTGTTCAACGCCATCATGGCCGGGCTGTCTTATATGTGTATGTATCTGCTGCACGCGCATATTGCTAAATCTTTCTCGGCGGGCATGATCGACTATATTTCCTTTGGTATTCTGCCCTCGTTTAACGGCTATCAGACCAATTTCCTGATGGCGGTGGTGGTCGGCGTGCCGATGGCGCTGATTTACTACTTCACCTTCCGTTTTGTGATTCGCCGCTTCGACGTGAAAACGCCGGGCCGCGCGGACGTTACGGCCAACGCGAATGATAAAACCGATACCGAAATTGCCGGAGATATCATTGGCCTGCTGGGCGGGGCCGAGAACATTAACTCCGTCGGTTCGTGCATTACCCGCCTGCGTCTGGAAGTGGACAAGAGCGACAAAGTAGATAAAGACGGCCTGAACAGCCTCGGCGCGCGCGGCGTTGTATTTGTCGGCGACTCGGGGATTCAGGTGATATTTGGCGCAAGAGCGCAGTTTATTGCGCAGACAATGTCGACGATGATCGGCAAATAGTGTGCTAAACCATCAAGCCTCCGGTATGTTTACCGGGGGCTTGATGGTATTGATATCAAGGAAATTTAGCGTAAAGGAGCGGGATGAAAAAGGTCAATATCATTGATGTAGCCCGGCTGGCAGGCGTCTCAGTCTCCACGGTTTCCTTGGTGCTGCGCAATAAGGGAAAGATCTCTGAGGCCACCATCGACAAGGTCAACGCCGCGATTAAGCAGCTTGGCTACGTGCACAATACGGCGGCGGCGAACCTGCGTTCTAATACCTCCAACCTGATTGGCCTGATCATCCGCGATTTCTCCGACTCGTTCTCGGTGAACGTAACGGCAAGCGTCGTTCAGCACCTTGAGAAACAAGGGTTTATGGTGTTTCTCGGCCAGCCGCAGGATGAAAGCCAGCACCTGCGCCAGTGTCTGACCTCTTTTGCACAGCAGGGCGTTGCGGGGGTTATCTATCTTGATGCCAACCATCGCTCCTCGTCCGTTCCCGCGCTGATAACCGAATGCCCGTTGCCGACCGTGGTTATCTCTGAATCCTCAGTGACCAGCACGCGGGATATTATCGGGCGCGACAATCGCCAGGCCGGAAACCAGGCCACGCGCTATCTCATCGAGCGCGGTCATCGTAACATTGCCTATCTTGGCGGTGCCGCAGGCTGTCTGATTCGCCAGGAGCGCCTGCTCGGCTACCGCGGCGCGCTGGCACAGTACGACTTACCCTATCGGAACGAATGGGCTCCGGTGTGCGATAACGATACGCTCGCTGCGGCCATTGCGACCCGCACACTGCTTGAGAAGAGCAACAAAATTACCGCCATTCTTTGTCATTCTCCTCCGGCGATTATCGGCAGTTTAAACGGGATTCAGCAGGTGGGCCGCACCGTCGGCAAAGACGTTTTCCTGACCCAGCAGGTTTCGCTGATTGGCTTTGAAGATATGATGCACATCAACCTGACCTCGCCGCTGTTTAGCTATGTCTCCGCCTCCAGCGAAGAAACCGGACGCCAGGCGGCCACGCTTATCGTCAATAAAATAAAGTCGCCGACCCTGCCGCCGCAAAAGATCATTATTTCAGGCGAGCTGGTGCTGCGGGAATCGGCGTAAATTCCTTTATTCCTTATATATTAATAATATTTATCAAAAGACTGCATCGGGAGATGAAGGCGTTATTTACTTATCCAGCTCGGTGCTTAAATCATATTCCTTCAAATACCAGCCAACGGGCTGTCCCTGATGAAAAGGCAGCACGGTTCCCTTTTTGACATTAATAACGGTGCCTGCGGTTGGCCCGGCCATGCTCCAGTAGCCGGTTTGTGGACAGACGTGTCCGCTGCTTCTTTCAATACCTAATGGTTTACGCTGTGGCTCTGTACTGGTGGAATTTTGTGCTGAGGCGAGCCAGCTAAAATTACTACCGTCGATTTTCATACATCGGTCATCCATCTTAACTATCATCAGGTTAATTAAGCGACACGGCATGGAAAATTCTTAATACGCGGCGGCTGCTTATTTTGTACTCACAAAGTGGCAGGCTTTTATATTGCAAATATAATTCGTTTTGGACAAAATGCCTCCCCGTATCCACTGAGCTTTTCTATCAATGTTAAAACCTTTCGCTTTTGGTTTGCTCCTCTGCTTGACCTTCTTCAGCGGTAACGCTCTGGCCGTTAACTGCCAGCGTGCGTCAACTCCGCTGGAAAACACCATCTGCAATAACGATAACCTGCACTGGCTCGACAGCACGATGGCGGTGATTTACCGCACCATGCTGGTTAAAAATGATGCCGCAAAAGCGAACAAAATCTACAACGACTGGGAAGCCTCGCTGGAAAGCTGTACCTCCGACAGCTGCATCGAGCGCGCCTATTACGAAGGCATCAGTAAAATCTCAGACACCAACCTCGATTTTAGCTGGGAAGGCCAGTGGTGGAATATGCGCGCGCCGAATATGAGCGGCGGCACCATTCAGTTCAGCCGCAGCGCCGAGTGGAGCGTAACGATAGATATGCGGGCGTGGGCAGGGCTGAATAAAGACGATTTCACGGCGGAGGCGCGCAAGCTTTACGGCATGGCGATCATCGAAAATGTGAAAGAAACCAGCAATTGTAAGGTGCTGATCATCCCTAAAAAAGACGGTTCCATGCAGGTACACAGCAATGCCGACTGGGGATGCCGAATGTCGATGCCTGCCGGCGTCTTTATTGACGGTCGCTATGAAAAAGCCGGGAGCGATCCTCGGCCAAAGCCGACGCTGTTATCCATCGGCATTATCACCGACGCGGCTCATGACAAGGAGTTCAGAGAGATAGTCGGCAACGATTACCAGGCGTTTGTGGATACCGCAAACGTCTATATCTATCAGGAAGACGTCGACAATATCGGCGCAAGGGTCGTTTCGATGTGGGTACGAGGCGCGGCCAATACCCGCACGGCGATCATTATGTACACGCCGGAAGGCAAGCTCTGGGCGGCAAGAATAGCGCCGTCTGCCGAAGGGAAGCTGCAGCTGCACTACTACACTTCCGAGGACAAAGACCTTAAAAAAATGCCTCGCACCCTGCTGGGCTGGAAGCTGCGTTATCTGGATAATTAAGGCCGAGGGGAAACGCTGCTGTTAACCGCGTTTCCCCTCGTCTTTTCCCTCAGCCATGCGAAAGGGTATGAGGATGTTCCGACTTCTTCTGCGGCAATTCTTTTACGCCAGCGTGCCCACAATGCTCAAATCGCTATCGTCCGGGATTTCATTGTACGAGAGTACGTGCAGCCCGGAGCAGAACAGGCGGCCATAGCGCGAAAGGATTGGGCGCAGCTGCGGCGTCACCAGCAGCAGCGGCGGCATGCCTTTCGCCTTCATCTGCTCGTAAATCATCGGCATCGTATTTTGCAGCTGTTGCAGAATATTCGGGTCAACCGGGAAGCTATCCAGCGTGACTTTACCCGCCTGCTGCGACTGATTGAGCGCGTTGAGCATCATGGTTTCCAGCGCGTTATCAATGGTATAGGCCGCCAGCGTTTTGCGATCGCCGTTGATATTGTGGATGATGGCCCGGCGCAGGGCGTAGCGCACGTCGGCGGTCAGCAGCAGCGGGTCTTTGGTGACCACCGAGCTTTCAATCAGCGTTGAGGCGATGGTGACGATATCTTTCAGCGAAACCTGCTCCTGCAACAGCTGGCGGTAAATACGCAGCAGCTGGCTGTAGTTGAGCGCGGCGTTTAAATCCTCTGCCAGCTTCGGTGCCTGCTGGCTCAGTCGCGTATGCAGATGGGTAATATCGTCGTAGTTAAACAGCTCCGGCAGATGCCCGCGCGCCACTTTATTGACGTGCGTGGCGACCACGCTTGCGCAGTCAACCACCTGATAGCCGAGGTTCAGCGCCCGCGCTTTATGGTCCGGGTCAATCCACACGATCGCCATGCCGTAGGCCGGGTCGGTATCCAGCACGCCGTCGATTTCGCCGTACAGCTCGGAGCCGGGGATCGCCATCATTTTGTCGGCGTGAACCTCGCCCAGCGCCACGCGAATGCCGTTGATATGAATGGCATATTGCGCAGGCTTCAGGCGAAAGTTTTCCCTGATGCGAATTTCCGGCAGCAGCACGCCGCTGGTTTCAGAGATCACCTGGCGCGCGCCGCGAATACGCTGCGACAGCGGGCTGCCTTTCGCGCTGTCGACCAGCGACACCAGCTTAAAGCCCAGATTCAGCCCAATGGGCTCGACCAGCGGGATGCTGTCCCAGCTCACCGAAGGCGTGTTGTCCTGCGTCAGCGCCTCGCTGATAGCCTCCATATCCGTTTCCGGCTCGGCGGGCTTAACGACTTTGCTTTGTTTCCAGGCGGCGAACAGCAGCAGGGCGGTAAAGCTCAGGAAGGCGATGTGCGGCATGCCCGGCACGATGGCCAGGATGAACATCACGAACGCGGCGGTATAAAGAATATTTGGTTTGGCGAGAAGCTGGGACTTAATTTCGTCGCTAACGTCGCCGCCGTCGCTGACGCGGGTGACGATAATCGCCGAGGCGGTAGCCAGCAGCAGCGAAGGGATCTGCGCGACAAGACCGTCACCGATAGTCAGCAGCACGTACTGCTGGAAGGCGTGGCTGGCGTCGAGATCGTACTTAAAGATACCGATGCAAATCCCGCCGATGACGTTGATGATAAGCACCATGATCCCGGCGATGGCGTCGCCGCGCACGAACTTCGAGGCCCCGTCCATCGCGCCGTAGAAATCGGCCTCGCTGGCCACCTCTTTACGTCGCTTCTGCGCCTGCTGCTGGTTAATAATTCCGGCGTTTAAGTCGGCATCAATCGCCATCTGTTTGCCGGGCAGGGCGTCGAGGGTAAAGCGGGCGGAAACTTCAGAAATACGCTCCGCACCCTTGGTCACCACCACGAAGTTGATGATCATCAGAATGATGAACACCACGAAGCCGACCACGAAGTTACCGCCAATCACCACCTGACCGAACGCTTCGATAACCTTACCGGCCGCGCCTTCACCTTCATGACCGTGCAGCAACACCACGCGCGTCGAGGCGACGTTCAGCGTCAGACGCATCAGCGTCGTGATCAGCAATATCGTCGGGAAGACGGCAAAGTCGAGCGGGCGATTGCTGTTCACGGCAACCAGCAGAACGATGACCGCCAGCACGATGTTGAAGGTAAACAGAATATCCAGCACCAGCGGAGAAAGCGGCAGAATAATCATCGCCAGCACGCTGAGGAGCAGGATTGGCACGCCGACGTGAGTCTTTCTCAGCGCGGTTAGAGCCTGCGTAAAGTTACTGTTCGCCATTGGCTTTCAATACCTCTTTTGGAATATCAATCTGCCTGTTCAGGCGGGGTTTCTGGTCGACCTGCCCTGCGCGCCAGGACTTCACCTGCATCACATAAGTCAGAACATGTGCAATAGCGCGGAACAGCTGCGCCGGGATTTGCTGATTGACGCGCGTGGTGTAATACACCGCCCGCGCCAGCGGCGGAAATTCCACCACTTCAATATTGTGATTACGCGCCACTTCACGAATCAGCAGTGCGATGTCGTCCACGCCTTTGGCGACGATATAGGGCGCTTCGGCCTTATCGGGATCGTATTTCAACGCCACCGCAAAGTGGGTTGGGTTGGTGATAATCACGTCGGCGGTCGGCACCGTGTTGTTCACCTGGCCCATTGCCATCTGGCGCTGAAGCTGGCGAATACGACCTTTCACCTGCGGATTACCGTCGTTATTTTTGTACTCTTCCTTCACTTCCTGCTTGGTCATCTTCATCTTTTTGGTGAACATGAACTTGCTCAGCGGCACGTCGAGCAGGGCAAACACCACGATAACGGCGATGAAGTAGCTGATAACGTGATGGAAAATGGCAAACCCGTTGGCGATCGCCTGTAATAAATAGAGCTGCTGCAAGTGCAGCAGGCCGTCGAGCGAATCGTGCACCATCACGTACAGCACCACCAGAATCACCCCGCATTTGGCGAGCATCTTGGCAACGTCCACGTAGTGGCTGCTGGAAAACATGCGCTTGAAGCCGGCGATTGGGCTGAGTTTCTTAAAGTCCGGCAGCAGCTTGTTCGGGGTGAAAATCCAGCCGCCGGGGATCAGGCTCGAGATAATGCAGGCCACCGGGATCGGCACCAGGGTGGCGATAAACTTAAGAATCACCATCACGTTGAGCAGCAGAAACTGGCTCAGCGCGCTGCTGTCATCCAGCCTGCCGGCCATGGTGCCCACCGATAAAAACGACTCGCTAATCAGCTGCTTGTAGTAGGGGAAAAAGGTGCCCAGGGTAATAAATGACGTGACCAGCCCCACCGCCATGGTGAGATCTTTAGAGCGTGGAATATCCCCTTTCTGTCTGGCCTTACGCAGTTTTCCTGCCGTAGGTTTTTCACTTTTATCGCCGCTGGATGCCGACATTACTGCGTCCTTATGGCATCGAGCCGGGCAAGGATCTCGTTGGTCAGATTGAGATAGTGATCGGGAATGTGTGCGACGATCATCGTGATACAAAGCAGCCCGAACAGCATGCTGATCGGGAAGCCGAGGGAAAACAGGTTGAGCGTTGGCGAAACGCGGTTAAGCAGGCCAAAGCCGCCCTGAACAATCATCATCACAAAGGTGGTCGGCAGGGCGATAAGCGTGGCGGAAGCCATGATCCAGCCGAGGCTCTGCGCCAGCTCGTAGAGGGTTGGCTGATTGATAGCCTGGCCGATAGGCCAGTAGCTAAAGCCCTTAAACAGAATGGTCACCACCAGCAGATGCCCGTCCATAATAAAGAACAGCAGGCCGCAAAAGACGTAAATAATCTGGGAGATAACCGTGGTCGACGAGCCGTTGACCGGGTCATTCATCATCGCCATCCCGAGGCCCATATTCATCGACAAAATATGCCCGGCGGTTTGCAGCGCCACGAACACCAGCTGTAGCGTCATGCCAAACAGAAAGCCCCACAGAATTTGCTCGCCGATCAGCATAATGCTGCGCATGGAAACCAGCTCGGTGATGACAACGTTGTTGGGCAGCATCGGCGTAATCAGGATGGTCAGCGCCAGCGCGGTGGCGATTTTTAGCTTACGCGAAAACGCCTTGTTATCGAGCACCGGGCAGAAATGCAGGAATGAGAGGATGCGGATAAACGGCAGCCACAGGGCCATCAGCGGCGTCAGCAGATCGTTGATATCGATTCCCATGCGCGGCTTAACCTACCAGGCTCGCCGCCTGGTGAAAAATCGCGACGGTAAAGTCCACCAGCTTAGTCAGCATCCACTTCCCGCCAAAAATCAGCACCATCAGGGTGACGACCAGACGCGGCAGGAAGCTCAGGGTTTGTTCGTTAATCTGCGTGGTGGCCTGGAAAATACTCACGCACAGGCCAACCAGCAGGCTGGGGACGATGGCCACGGCAGAAATCAGCAGCACCAGCTGAATGCCGGTGGCCATAATATCGCCGGCGGTGTCCATATTCATCATGGCTACAGGCCCTGCACGCTGGCGGTCAGCGTGCCGACAATCAGCGTCCAGCCGTCGCATAATACAAACAGCATCAGCTTAAACGGCAGCGAGACAATCAGCGGCGACAGCATCATCATCCCCATCGCCATCAGAATACTGGCGACAATCAGGTCGATGACGAGGAACGGGATGTAAATCATAAAGCCGATCTGGAATGCGGTTTTCAGCTCGCTGAGCAGGTAGGCCGGGGTCACCACGGTTAAATCCTGCTCGCGCGCGTCGCCTTTCACCCCGGCGATATCCATCATCTGCGACATCGCTTTGTTGTTGGTCTGGGCGAGCATATATTTTTTGATCGGCACTTCGGCCTTCACCAGCGCCTCTTTCATGGTTATCTGGTCGTTCTGGAAGGGCAGCACCGCGTCGTTATAAACCGTGGTCCACACCGGGCGCATCACCAGCAGCGTTAGCGCCAGCGCAATCCCGGTCAGAATTTTGTTCGGCGGGCTTTGTTGCAGGCCCAGCGCCTGGCGCAGAATGGCCAGTACGATGATAAAGCGGGTGAAACAGGTCATCATCAGCAGCATGATCGGCAGCAGGCCGAGCAGCGTCATCAGAATGAGAATTTCAATCTTGACGTTGTAGTCCTGGCCCGCGCCGTTGCTGGCGGTGCTGAACAGGGTCACGTCGCCGTTGGCGGCAAACAGCAGCGGAGAGAAGCACAGCCCCGCCAGCAGCAGGGCGCCCAGACCGCCTTTATTGTTCAGCAGGCGGCGTAACAGACGACTCATCTTGCCAGCTCACCCAAATCTTTGTTGTTGAACTCGATGATACGCAGGCCGTATTTGTCATTGAGCACGACCACTTCCGCTTTGCCAAACAGAATACCGTTCACTTTGATATCCAGCGGCTCGCCGGCGAGCTTGTCCAGCTCAACCACGGAGTCGTTGTTCACCGACATCAGCTCGGCCAGCGAGATTTCAATCGAAGCGACTTCCAGCGTCAGGGTGACGGGAATGCGGCTGAACAGCGACATTTTGCGCAGCTGATCGAACGACGGATTTTTCGGCGGCTCAGGCTGTAAGTCCAGGCGAATATTACCTTCCACAACCTCTTCGCGCGGAAGATCGCTGAGGTTGAGATCGTCCAGATTCAGCTCCTGGCCCAGCTCCTGATGTAAATCACTCATAACTCTTCTCGATGGTTTTGTCGTTAAACTCGCTTAAAAACAGCTTGCCGCGATCGTCTGCAATCACGGCGTTAAAAATCTGCTCTTTACCGATATAAACAGGTAACGGGTCATTCAGGGAAATCGGGATGATATCCCCGGCTTCAATGTTGCTCAGCTGTGCCACCGTCAGATTCAGGCTGGCAATGCGCCCCTGTAGCTTCAGCGGCAGGCTGTAGAACATGCGTTCAATCTGCGCCCCGTTGAGCTGTTTTGGGCCTCGCTCTGCTTCACGATCCGACGAGCGAAGCCGCGCCAGCATGCGGTCAATATGCAGATGGTCGAGCAGCACGGTAAAGCAACCGTGGTCATAGCCTTCCAGTTCGAAGGTAATGCACCAGGACCATTGGTTAATCACCGTGGAATAATCGTTCTTAATTTCCAGGTCTTCACCAAAGGTATCTTTATTGATAATCAGCAGCGTGAGTTCCTGGGCGAGTTTATTCTTCAGGCGCTCTTCTGTTTTTGTTACGGGCTGAGACAGGTCCGGCGCAATCTGGCTGTTTTCTTTACTCAGGCCGTAGTAATCATGCAAAATATTTAACAGCAATATACGATCAATATCGAAGGCAATATTCCCGTGATGGGTAGAAAACACCTGCGTATTTTTATAATGCTGATCAATCGCGAATGTCATATTTTTTAACGAAACATTAACGCGAAACTTCTTCAGGAAATAAATGCTTAACCTGGCATCCAGAATGTCGAAGCAATCATTCATCAATTTTGGCAGCTTATGCCAGGGTCGCCCGAGTTTATTTACCTCGAACTTCACCAGATCGGGCAGCCGATCGCGCTGGTGGATTCTGATACGTTGTGTTGCAGGCAGCATAATTATTCCGCATAACAAATCATTCTGATAAACGCGTAGCGCTAATGTTTAGCGATTAACTGAATTCACCAGAGAAAAATTTTTTACCTGAATGGTTTAAGCTATGGATTCGAGGGGTCGCTCTGGAAGTTGCGTGTACAACAGCATGCCGACGTGATCGCATATCATTTTTCAGGAAAAGAATTAGACTCCCTTTGCAGCATTGATGCAAGGGTGGTTAGCTTATTAATCAATTATTTAGATGTGATTAATAACGGTTAATAACTAGTTTAACTGGTTGTTTTTCAAGGATTAATATTTTAATACCCATTAAAAACAAGACAATTCCTAGTCCCTGAGTATACTTGCCCCCACTGAATGCCGTGATACCTGACAAGCGAGCGGTTGAATATCTTAATAATGATGCGGTTAAAACTTAAGATCTCTGATTAAGGATGTGAACTCCTTCTGTCATCTTTGCTATTTCAATATATAGGGCACGCGATGTGTCCATTTGTTGTCTTCGTCAGTCAGGTTTTTGATTATAAGTTGGTGACGTCTTATGAATATTATTGTTGACCACGAAGTACGTAATGAAAATGGCTTTATAGCCACAGCACCTGCCAGCGTTGGAGTATTTGCGCTGGCCCGCCGCGTTGCGCGCTTTAATGTTTCCGTGCTGATTACCGGAGAGACCGGAACCGGTAAAGAGTGTGTTGCAAAATATATTCATGAAAACGCCGCCGGCAAAGATTCTCCGTATGTTGGGGTGAACTGCGCCGCTATTCCTGAGAGCATGCTGGAAGCTATTTTATTTGGCTACGAGAAGGGTGCGTTTACCGGCGCCGTGACCAGCGTGCCGGGTAAGTTTGAACAGGCCAACGGCGGAACATTACTGCTCGATGAAATTGGTGATATGCCGTTAACGCTGCAGGCTAAATTATTGCGCGTATTGCAGGAGCAGGAAGTTGAACGCCTGGGCAGCCATAAACGCATCCCGCTGGATATCCGTTTAGTCGCCTCAACCAATAAAGATTTGCAGGTTGAAATTGCCGAAGGCCGTTTCCGCCAGGATCTCTTCTACCGTATTTCCGTCGTGCCGATTCACATCACGCCGCTGCGCGAGCGCAAGCAGGATGTTATCCCGCTGGCGCTGCGTTTCATCAATAAGTATCAGGCCTTCCACAAAGGCAAGATTCACCTCGGTGACGAGGCCCGCCACGCGCTGCTGAGCTATGACTGGCCGGGCAACGTGCGCGAGCTGGAAAATGTGATTCAGCGCGGGCTGATCCTTTGCAACGGCGCGGAAGTGACGTCCGGCGATTTTGGCCTGGTACAGAACACGCCGCTGCCGGAACTGCCGCCGGTAGACGTCATGCCCGCCTACCAGGAAGCCCAGAGCGGCGGGGTGCGCGGCGCAGTCGCGGCGATTCGCAACGTGAAGCTGCACGGCCGCATGGCGGAATACCAGTACATCATCGATTTGTTAAAGCGCCACAAAGGCAATAAATCGAAAACAGCAGAATTTTTAGGCATCACCCCTCGGGCATTGCGTTATCGACTGGCTTCAATGCGCGACGAAGGGATTGATATTGAGTGTTATTCCTGACGCCCGAGAGGACCAACCGATGGAAAAAATTTCAGGATTAGGGATCGCTGCATCCCAGCAGGAAATACTGACGCGGATGCAGCAAACCGCCGCCACCGCACAAACCGGGGCTATCAGCCCAGGTTTTTCCATTGCTCCGGCAGACACCAGCATGTTTAGCGCCCCGGCGCAGCCCGTGTCGTTTGCCAAAGTGATGAATACCGCTATCGACAACGTTGACCAGATGCAGCATTCCGCGAGCGCTCGTCAAACCGCCATCGACACCGGCCAAAGTGACGATTTAACCGGGGCGATGATCGAAAGCCAGAAGGCCAGCGTGGCGTTCTCGGCGATGATGCAGGTGCGCAACAAGCTCACCACCGCGCTGGATGAAGTGATGAATATTGCGCTCTAAGGTTTTCACCGTGTTAAACAAAATAAAAGCCAGAATGCCTGCCGTAGCGTTACCCGCGGGCTTAAACAACAGTAAGTTTCTCATCGGCGCCGCGGCAGTTTTGCTGACCGGCGCCATTGTCGTATCCCTGTGGCGCAGCAATCAGGGCTACGTTGCGCTGTACGGTGAAAAAGAAAATATCCCGGTTTCCCAGGTGGTCGAAGTGCTGGGCGGCGAAGGCATTGCCTACCGCGTGAACCCCGAAAACGGCCAGATCCTCGTCCCGGACAGCAAGCTTTCCCGCGCGCGCATGGCGCTGGCGGCGAAGGGCATCACCGCCGTGCTGCCGGAAGGCTATGAGCTGATGGACAAAGAAGAGATGCTCGGCAGCAGCCAGTTTGTCCAGAACGTGCGCTACAAGCGCAGCCTGGAAGGCGAGCTGGCAAAAAGCATCATGGGCCTGGAACCGGTAGAAAATGCCCGCGTACACCTCGGCCTGAGCGAGTCCAGCTCCTTTGTGATGAGCAATAAGCCCGAAAGCAGCGCCTCCGTCATGGTGCAGCTGCGCTACGGTAAACAGCTTGATGAGCAGCAGGTCGGGGCCATCGTACAGCTTGTCGCCGGCAGCGTGCCGGGCATGAAGGCCGGCAGCGTGCGCGTGGTTGACCAAAGCGGCAACCTGCTGTCGGAAAACTTCCAGAACGGCAGCAGCAACCTGGCGGGGATTCGCCAGGCCAACGATGTCGTGCAGCGGATGAAAGCCGACACGGAAAAGAACATCTCCGGACTGCTGACCTCGCTGGTGGGAGCCAACAACTTCCGCATCAGCGTCGCGCCGCAGGTCGATATGAGCAGCGTGGAAGAGACGCAGGAGCGCCTGGGCAAAGACGCGCGCATCAGCGATGAAAACATCAGCCGGGAAAACACCACCAACGAAATGGCGATGGGGATCCCGGGTTCATTGAGCAACCGCCCGGTGAACCAGCAGCCGCAGCAGGCCGCTGCCGCCGCGAACCCAACGGCGGCCAATACGGCTCCGGCAACAACGGATCCGCGTTCGCTTTCCAGCCGCAATCAGGAACAGCGTAAATACGCCTACGACCGCGATATTCGCCATATTCGCCATCCGGGCTACAAGCTGGAAAAAATGCGCGTGGCCGTAGCGTTAAACCAGACTGCACCGGCGCTGGAGAAGTTTACTCCTGAGCAGCTGGCGAACCTGACCAAACTGGTCGAGGACGCTGCGGGCATCGACAAAGCGCGCGGCGACTCGCTGACGCTCGATATGATGGCCTTTACTAAACCGGACAGCGTGGACTTCCCGGTGATGCAATGGTGGCAGGATCCTTCCATTCACTCATGGGGGCAAACTGGCGGTATCGGCCTGCTTGCCCTGCTGACGCTGCTGTTTGGCGTTCGCCCTCTGGCGCAGCGCTATGGCCGACGTGACCCGATTACCGTCGATAGCGAAGTGGAAGACAAGCCGGAGCTGCCGCTGCTTGAAAATGAGCAGGCTGCGGGTGAAGAGAACAATGCCATCAGTGCGCCGAAGCCAAACTTCATGATTGAAGAAGAGCTGCCGCCGCAGAGTTCCGGCCTTGAGACCAAAGTGGAGTTCCTGCAGGTTCTCGCCCAGAGCGAAACCGAGCGTGTGGCTGAAGTATTGAAACAGTGGATTAACAGCAATGAGCGAAATAGCAGCAGGCAGGACTAATAAAGGCGCGACGGTAGCCAATACCGGTCGCTCTAAGATTGAGCAGGCTGCCATCTTGCTGCTCAGCGTCGGCGAAGACGCCGCCGCGCGGGTGATGCAGAAGCTGACCCGCGAAGAGGTCATTCTGGTGAGTGAAACCATGGCGCGCCTGCACGGCGTGAAAGTGACTCAGGCCCGCTCGGCGCTGAACAGCTTCTTCCACGACTACCAGGAGCAGAGCGGCATTAACGGCGCGTCGCGCACCTATCTGCGCAGCATTCTGAAAAAGGCGCTGGGGGGAGAAATTGCCCGCAGCGTGATCAACGGCATTTACGGCGACGAAATTCGTTACCGCATGGCGCGTTTGCAGTGGGTTGATATCCCACAGCTGGCGGCACTGATTGAGCAGGAACACCTGCAGCTGCAGGCCGTTTTCTTAGCCTTCCTGCCGCCGGACGTGGCGGCCAGCGTGCTGAGCAATCTTCCTCAGGAACGCCAGGATGAAATCGTCTATCGCATCGCCAAGCTGGACGACATCAACCGCGACGTGATCGACGAGCTGGACAGGCTGGTTGACCGCGGCGTAGCGGTGCTGTCCGAGCACGGTTCGAAGGTGGTGGGCATCAAGCACGCCGCCAACATTGTTAACCGTATTCCGGAAAACCAGCAGCTGCTGCTGGATCAGCTGCGCGAGCGCGATGAAGGCGTGGTGGATGAGCTACAGGATGAAATGTACGAGTTCTTCATCCTCAGCCGTCAGAGCGAAAACACGCTGCAGCGTCTGATGGACGAAATCTCTATCGACGAATGGGCGGTAGCGCTCAAGGGCACCGAGCCGGTACTGCGTTCAGCCATCTTCAACGTGATGCCAAAGCGTCAGGTGCAGCTGCTGCAAAGCACCACTTCACGCCTTGGCCCGGTGCCGGTCAGCCGTATCGAACAGGTGCGCAAAGACATTATGGGCACCGTGCGTCAGCTGGTGGAAGACGGCGAAATCCAGGTGCAACTCTTTGCCGAGCAGACCGTGGAGTAAGCGATGTTTAAAAAAATACAGGATACCTCCCTCGATGCGCTCACCAGCCGCCGCCATGCGGTGGTGAAGCCGCGCCTGCATAAGTTTCCGCCGCTGCGTAAAAGCTGGCAGCAGGCCGCCGGTGAAAACGGCGCCCACGGAGAAATAATGGACCCGGCGGCGCTCCAGGAGCAGCTGATGCAGGGTTTCCAGGACGGTCTGAACCGCGGCTTTGCTCAGGGCATGGAAGAGGGCAAAAACGAGGGATATCAGGAAGGATCTCGCCTCGGGTTTGAAGACGGGATGCGCAAAGGCCTTGCCGAAGGCTCGCTGCTGGCAAAGCAGCAGTTTCTGGAGGCTGCACAGCCTTTAGAAGGCGTGAGGGATGAACTGCAAAAATTCCTCACCGCCTATGAGCAGCGCCGCCGCGAAGAACTCTTACAGCTGGTTGATAAGGTTGCCCGCCAGGTTATTCGCTGTGAACTTGCTTTGCAACCCACTCAAATGCTGACGCTGATTGAAGAGGCTATCTCAAGCCTGCCGTCGGTTCCCGAGCAGATTCGCATCTATATGAACAGCGAAGAGTTCAAGCGCATTAGCGAAGCCGAGCCGGAAAAGTCCCGACAGTGGGGTCTGTGCGCAGACGCTGATTTAGCCGCGGGCGAATGCCGGGTGGTAACCGATACCACGGAAATGGACATCGGCTGCCAGCACCGTATGGATCAGTGTGTTGACGTCTTAAAAGAAACCCTGCTGCCGGAAGCCCACGATGAGTGATCTGGACTTCGAGCAGGCGCTGCGCTCCATTGAAAACATCAACCTTGCCCGCGTGGCGGGGCGGCTGGTTCGCGTCAACGGCATTCTGCTTGAATGCGTTGGCTGCCGGCTGGCGGTGGGGCAGATGTGCCAGGTCGAAAGTACGGATAGCGAAACCATTGACGCGCAGGTGGTGGGCTTCGATCGCGAAGTCACCTTTTTGATGCCCTTCAAGCATCCCTCCGGCCTGATTGCCGGCGCGCGCGTATTCCCGGCTGAAAAGACCGAAGGCGTGATGATTGGCGATCAGTGGCTGGGCCGCGTCGTCAACGGCCTGGGCGAGCCGCTGGATAATAAAGGCAAGCTCGGCGGCGATACGCTCCTGCCGCAGCAGCTGCCGCAGGTTCATCCGCTGACCCGCCAGCCGGTTGAAGAGCCGCTCGACGTCGGTGTTCGCGCCATCAACGGTCTGCTGACCATCGGTAAAGGCCAGCGTGTCGGCCTGATGGCGGGCAGCGGCGTCGGCAAAAGCGTGCTGCTCGGGATGATCACCCGCTACACCCAGGCGGAAGTGGTGGTTGTCGGCCTGATTGGCGAGCGTGGCCGCGAAGTAAAAGAATTTATTGATAACGCGCTGCAGGCCGAAGGGCTGGCGAAATCGGTGATTGTTGCCGCCCCGGCGGATGAATCTCCGCTGATGCGCATCAAGGCCACCGAGCTGTGCCACACCATCGCCAGCTACTACCGCGACAAAGGCAAAGACGTGCTTTTGCTGGTCGATTCTCTGACCCGCTATGCGATGGCGCAGCGTGAAATCGCCCTTTCGCTGGGCGAACCTCCGGCGACCAAAGGCTACCCGCCTTCGGCGTTCGGCATGATCCCGCGCCTGTGCGAAAGCGCCGGGAACAGCGCCAGCGCGGGCACGATGACCGCCATTTATACCGTGCTGGCCGAAGGTGACGACCAGCAGGACCCGATTGTGGACTGCGCCCGCGCCGTGTTGGACGGGCACATAGTGCTCTCCCGCCATCTTGCCGAGGCGGGACATTACCCGGCCATCGATATCGGGCAGTCCATCAGCCGCTGTATGGCGCAGATTACCCGCCAGGAGCACCAGCGCGCCGCGCGAACGCTCAAACAGCTGTACGCCGAATACCAGAGCATCAAACCGCTGATTCCCCTCGGCGGTTACGTGGCGGGAGCCGATGCCACAGCCGATCGGGCAGTCAATCTCGCCCCGGCCATTACCCAGTTTTTGCAGCAGGAAGTGCGCGACGTTGCACTTATCGACAAAACCGTGAATGACCTGTGCGTTTTAGCGCAGGCGGGATAACGCCACGATGAGCAAATTGATCTCGACTCTTGAACAGCTACACCTGCTCCGCCACCGCGCGGTGGAAGATCTCAGCCAGCAGCTTTCTTCCCAGCGCCAGCAGTGTCAGCGGTTTGAGAAGAACATCACCGCGCTGAAGTCGCTGGCGGCGGGCATGACCGAAATCGCGGGCAACAGCGCCGCGCAGCTGATTAATCACTCCGGCTATAAGCGCAATATCCAGCGGGTGATTGACTGGCAGAAGCAGGAGCAGGCGCTGGCCGCGCTTGAGGCGCAAAAAATTCAGGGGGCGCTGCTCCAGGAAGCCAAGCGGGAGAAAAGCCTTGAGCTGGTGCTCGACGATCGCAAGCGCGAGCTGGCGCTCGACAGAACCCGCCGCGACCAGAAAAACACCGATGCCGTATCGGCGCAGTGCTGGCTCCGCCAGAAGCTGGCCCAGCGTTAACCGACCACTACCGTACCGAGAAGAAAATGGCTAAACCGTCATCCCGCGCCGCAAAACCGGCTGGCGGAACACTCTTTGATAATTTGCTTAAAAGGCAGCGCGCCGCCGCGGTGACCGCCACGCCGTTTGTGAGCGTGGTTTGCCCGACCTGGAACCGCCGCGAGTTTCTGCCCTACCTGCTGTACATCTTCCAGTATCAGGACTATCCGGCGGACAAACGCGAGCTGGTTATTCTCGACGACTCCGAACACAGCAACGAAGATCTCATTGCCATGATGGTCGACGCCGGGCTGCAAAACGTGCGTTACATCCACAGCAAAGAGCGGCTGGCGCTGGGTAAAAAACGCAACATGCTCAACGAACTGGCGCAGGGCGAATACATCATCTGCTTCGATGACGACGATTATTATCCGCCGAATAAGATCTCTTATCAGGTAGGAGAAATGCAGCGCAACAGGGCGTTGTTCTCCGGTTGCGATCAAATTTATATCTGGTACAGCCATCTGGATAAAATTTATCTGACGCATTCCTTCGGGGATAAGCATGCGCTGAACGGTACGTTTGGCCTGCACCGTAATTTGCTGAAAAAGCACCGCTATGAGGATGATGCCACGCTAGCGGAAGAAACGGCATTTCTCAACGGCTTCAGCACTCCTGTTCTGCAAATCGATCCGGCAAAAGCAATCGTCTGTATTTCCCATAGCAATAATACTTACGATAAAGATTTTGTTATGGGCAGCAGCAAGCCCGTGGATCTGCGGCTGGAAGATTTGGTCCAGGACGCTAACCTCCTGGCTCATTATCGACGTCTGAATAATGCTCCTCTTAATACCTCAGTAGACTGGATGGTGTTTGAGAAAGTAGCGGTAATTTATGATCCGGACCGGGAAGAGGATCTGCTGACACAGTGCCAGGAGCTGGTGAAGTTTGGTATTCCTGCCGGGAGTTTACTTCCGGTAGCTATGGATTCCGATCCCGACTCCGATGCCGCCGAACTAAAAACACATTGCATGATCCTTGAACAGGCACAAAGCGAATCCTGGAGCAACGTTTTGCTGCTCGATGCAACCGTGCGCTTTGTCAGAAAAGAATCGTCGGTTGATACGGTTAATGCGCTCCTCAGGCAGCTATCGAATATTGACTGGCAGGTTCTGATGCTGGGCGGGAAATACAGCACATTAGTACCGATGAAGTCGCTAAAAGGTATTGCCCGGCTTGAACGTGCGGAATACGGATGCGCCTATGCCGTCAACGCTAATTATTATTCCATCCTTCTGGCCGCTTACTACAAAGCGCTGGATGAAGGATTAAGCCGCGATAAATGCTGGCAGTCGCTTATACCTCAGCACTGCTGGCTGGGATTCTATCCGAGCTTTGCGTTTATCCAGCAAATGAAAAATAGCCAGACAGGGAAGCGATTCGATTGCACCCACTGGTTTTTCCTTAAACACCGTTAAGCAAGGGGGGCCCTGTGCTGCCCGGAGAAAGAAATGGAAACCATTGAGCGTTATAAACCCGAATTTGTGGCGCGCCATGAAGCGTTAACCGAACCGTGCCGGTGCCCGGCCTGCCAAAAAGCGGAGGACGGTTGGCCGCTGGCCAATCTTTATCTGCAAAGCCAGCAGCGCGATAGCCTGGCAGCGGGCTGCGAAAGCGTCGCCCGCGAGCTGCTGCTCAATCCTGAGGCATTTGCCCTGCATATTTTATCGACGGAAGCTCAGAGTGAGCAGGTATTGACGCCGTGGATTGAAACGCTAAATCAACAGTGCATCAACCTGGCTGTTAATCCGGCGCTGACTCTGGAAGGTAGCCTTTACGCTATGGGCATCCTGCTTAGCAAAGCCCAGCAGTATGTCGATTTGAACAATGAAGATCCTGCTCTGCTGGTGTCAATGGGCGAGCAGCTGGCCACGCTCGCCGAGCATGGCGTGCTGAACGAACAGCTCAGCCAGTTACCGGTAATCGAAGAGAACCAACTGGCTGCGCTTAAAGAAATGGGCATGATGCGCTTAAATCTGAATCTGTCGATGGTTGATAAAATGTCGATGATGCTGAAGCTTAGCGAGCTGTCTATCATGCAGCCAAGCCGCCTGAGTGAGCGTCTGGCCGAACTCCAGCAGGCGATCTCCAATAGTGCGGTATTCAGCGAACGGCCGCATATTTTGCGCAACGTGCTTATTTATCGTCTGTATAGCGATGTTTTCCCGGGTATCAACTGCCAGAACTTAGGCGCAGCGCTGCTGACGCTGGCTCGTCAGTTTTTCCAGTTAAAAATGCTCAGCGCCATCTGGATAGCCGATCGCGCAGTGCTTGATGATGAGCAGCTGGTGATTTTATTCAGCGCGTGGTTCCAGTGGGTGGAAAACAACCCGGCAAAAGAAAATGAATCGCATACCGCAGATTTCAGTCTGCTTTGCGGGCTGTCGTTGATCTGATTCAATCGCTCCCCTTTAAATTTTTAAAGGGGAATAAATTGGCTGCTAATTTTTTATGCGTTTACTGGTACAAGTTAATGACTACAGTCATCACATTTGGCACTTTTGATGTTTTTCATGCTGGACATCTTAATATATTGCAACGAGCAAGAAAGCTTGGTAACAGGCTTTGCGTTGGCGTTTCTTCTGATTTACTTAATATGCAAAAAAAAGGCCGTAGGCCTGTCTACAGTGAGGGAGATCGGATGAAAATTATTGCCGGTTTGAAATGCGTAGATGAAGTATTTCTGGAGGAATCGTTAGAGGAGAAAATTTCTTATATCAAGCAGTTCGGGGCCAAAATTATGGTCATGGGTGATGACTGGCAAGGGCGTTTTGATAGCTGCTGTGAAATTTGCCAGGTCGTTTACCTGGCCAGAACGCCGTCAATTTCGACAACCTCGATTATTGAGGTTGTCAAATCTTTATAAAATCCTTCGTGCTTGAATGACGTAATATTTCCGGCTGTTTAAAAAGCTTAAGGGGACATTAATGGAGGCCATTAAGTAATGACTTTCCTTTCCATTTTTTATTTCATCAGTGCCGATAAAAACATCATGAAGGTGAACGCAGTCATGGCAAAAATACTATTCCCTGCCATATACGTAATGGCAGGGAATGGTATTTTTAATCGTTACTAACTTCATGAGACACTTCAGCAGTATTTCACCGTGAATTTATTACTTTCAGCTACGCAAGTTTCGACCTCATCCTCCAGAAATCTCACCAATGAGTTGCATGCATTGGCTACAGGGGTTTGGTAAAGCAGACCAGCCATGATATTTCTTAACTCTTGTTTGGTATCATTGAACATGGCTTCTGAAAGTCTACTGGATAAAGTTTTTTGCGTGTAGCTGTAAGCGAAATCAATATCGGGAACTAATGAATAGTCAGGTTCGAAGGAGCGATGCGCACCAAGATCTAGTTCCAGTTTTAAGATGGGTTTTTTAGTCAATAAGAAGTCAAACATTATTGATGAGTAATCTGTAACCAATATATCGAATTTATTGAGGTAGGGATATAAATCAGTATTGGCATTGATAAAGAAAACATTTTCCGCGAGTGCTTTTGTATCGCTCGAGTGAACATTGATTGGATGATTTTTGATAAAAACATCAGCCTCAAGAAGCTTACCATATTGGACAAGCTGTAAGGCGAACTCACTGGAATTGGTGATAAGCGCTGAGCCCTCGCGCTGCCATGTAGGCACAAAAAGAATTTTCCTTCTTTTTGTGCTATTTAATGCATTTATAACGTTGACGGGAAGTTCACAGCCGATTAATTCATTCTGGATTGCTTCTCGTACAATGACTTCATTCCTCGGATAGCCAGCACGTATAATATTTTGGCACCCAAAAGATTCCTTAAAAAAAACATCCAAATGTTCAGAAGTGCTTAGTACACCGTCAGCTCGGGTAGCAAAATCGACTGGCCTGCGAAAATCGTATGAAAGTACATCCAGATAAGGTACCAGCTTGAGCAGCAGATGTTTAACCGATACCCCATGCCAAAGTTGTATTTGCCGTGCGCCATCTAAACAAGAAAAGAGTTCTTCACTGCCATTCAAACTTTGAGATGGGTTAACGGAGAATACGGCCACGGCTGCCGACAAAAAGAGCTTTACGGTTTCTGAACTTGTTTCATCGCTGATAAGATGACAAGGAAGATTATTTTCCTTTAGGGTGGCAATTAATTTTCTTTCCGTGCTGCACCATACAGCCTCAAAATCACACTCTTTACTTTGAGTATGCAAAAATAAATATTTTGTGTTGTCACTGAAGTGCTCTCTGCCAAAAAAAAGAACAAGTTTTTTTTTGTTGTTTTTTTTGGAAATGCTGCTAAGTCGAAAACATAGTTCATTGATCATAATAAGAATTCGTTATTAACTATTTATAAGGAAAGTGTCTCTTTCATCATTTTAATTCAGAAAGGTGATAATGTCTAAACATAAATGATACTGGTAATAACCAAACATACTATGAGGAACTTATATCGTCTAGTTCAGCCAGCCGCTAATGATTTCTTGTTTTATCACATTCTCTTTTATTAGTAGGTTAAGTAAGGGGTCAGTTAATGACTCAGTAGTGGTATCCGCATTTCCTATGACGTGTCTAAAAATGTCCGGTTTCATCGTAAATAATAATGTGCTAAATGAACAAATTATTTCTTCGGGTTCTAAACCAAGACAGGGAAGGATCTCAAATGGGATATGATTCGGAATAGTGTAAACCTCGCAACCGAATGCATCTACTATTTTTTTTCTATTTTCATGATGATTGATTGGATGAGCCTTAAAAATGATTTTATCATTATTGGTTATAATTCCATTATCTTTCATACTTTTTATTTTGTTGACTTGCCTTTCTGTCACTCGATCATCCTTGGCTTTGTCATAAAAACCAGCACCCATATACAATAGGCTGTTGTCTTGTCCCATTGCTTCTTTTATTTCAGCAAGATCTTGATTTTTTAAGTTAAGTAATGAAAGACAAGTGTTGATATTTTTAAGTGAGGTTGATTTTAAATCAACAGAATTCAATTCTTGAATGCTTTGTTGAATATATTTCTGAAATGACGAGGAGGTATTTAATTTGTTTTTATATTGCCCCATTAAATGATAGGTAGTATCAAAATGATTATGCCATACATAATTCATAAGCAGGGGCCACGAATGATGAAGATGACTGGAGAAGGGGTTTTCATCATTGTTTAAAAGTGTATCCAAATAATCAGTGCAAATTTCACTCGCTTTGACGAAGTCATCTTCATTTTCACCATCTAGTTGATATCGATCGTTGATACTACGGATGCCATCATCATATAAGTGGATCTTGATTTTTTCTCTTTTTATATACTTTGTAATAACCGCAATTATCGGATAGAGCTCAACGTTTGTAAAAACGATATTTGAATGTATTTCAACCATATAAGGCTTAAACTTATTGATTATATTTATAATATTTAATACAAAATCAGGACTTACTTTGTACTTCTGCCGGATATAACAGGCATTCGTACCTTTTAATTGCAATGGTGTTAGTTCGTTCCTGTACCAACATATTATTTTTGCGATATGTGGATCCTCTGCACATGCCGAGAAATCAAGCATCTGAGGAATAATCGGAACGGAACCAGATGATAAATATATTTTTAGTTTATCCATAACTCTTAGTTGCACCTAGAAAAGTAAAACCAATTATGTCTTAATCGTTAGTTACATCACGCCAGGAATTAGTGGTGTGATTACTTACATGAGTAAGATCGAAAATGTCAGGTGAAGCATGTTAGTTTACCATTATCATAGACATTTCTGACTATGATAATAGCAATGTAAAAAGACTCATTTTTTCATTCTAAGTATTCTTTCATTATGAATGCGTTCTTTTTCAAGCATGGCAACCTTCATAAGAATCTCATTAGGTTCGACTCTAATGTTTTTTTCTTTTACAACAAACCAGGTTGGATATTTACAGTATTGAATATTTTCGACACATCTCATCACATTGAGTGTTAAACCTGTTTTTTTCACAAAATCATTTACAGCCCATTTTACCAGGGGCCAGTCAGAATGATAATCATCACCAGCTAGCACACCACCATTCTTTAATTTGCAAAACCAATCAGCTATTGATTTCCCGCCTTCTTCACCGGTATGAGCAAAACCATCTATGTATATAAAATCAAAATATTCATCATCGAATAAATCAAGAGCATCATCAAATGACATTCTGAGTAATTTATAATTCTCACTCAATCCGATATATTTTAATGCATTTTTATATTCTTCTGTATCATGAATATCGCTATATAAATCAACACCATAATATGATATGAACTTCCCACTCTCGATCATTCTTTTAGAGAAGATCCCTTTAGCAACGCCGAGCTCTATACCCACGCATGATAAATCATCAGCGCAACTGATTATATCGTGACGATACAAGTTTTCGATATAGTTGATATCTACTTCTGGTGTAAGCATACAGCTTAAATCAGCAACCCACTTTTCATTCAACATTCTTAATCCTGTAATAAAAAACGCTTTGGAATATATAGCCTGGTAACTTGAATTTACCATTTATGCACTGTGAAACACTGCGAATATTCGATCTGATATACCGGGGAATAAGTTTTATTAAAAATATGGCAACCCTACTTTTAAGCTGGTTTCTCTATCGCAGCGCTATTTCTTGTAACTTATCTAAAACTAACGTTCGGTCATTTAGATTGCTGGAACAATGCCTGGCGAAGACTGTGCAAAAGTGCATTTTCTGCTGGTGCAGCAGGATTTGTTATCGCATTAATAATAACTTCTGCCGCACGCTCACCGGCTTTGCCGTCCTGCCAGGCGTCGCAATAACGATCGCGAATCTCGCCGAGCTGCGGTTCGAGCTGCTGCCATTTTTCTTCCGCATTAAGCAACGCGCGAAGTTCTTCTATGTTGTGGGCAACCGGGAGAACCGAACGTATCTTCTGATCGGCGCTGTACGGGCTGGAATAAGTCTGCTGGTCTTCGAGCAGGAATTCCATATTTTCCCAGTTCAGCAGGATCGTGCGTTTCCCCGCGTGGATCGCGTCAAAAATGAACCCGCTGTTATCGGTCAGGACATAATCCGCTTTACGCATCGCTGGAAACGTCAAGCCATGATTGCTGATGCGTTTTTTCAGATGCTTACGGGCGAGAGCAAGGGAAGGGGCTTCTTCAGGGCGGTAGAGCGTGCCGTGATGCAGTTTGGTGATGACGTTATAGTCGCGGCTCAGGCGCTCAAGCCATTTCGCCCAGTGTGGAATCGAGCTTAGCGCGCCAAACGTTGGGGCGTAGAGCAGCGTCGGTTTTTTAGGGTCGAGCTTCAGCTCTTCAAGGCCAGCCGCATTGTCAGGATGATTATGCCACTCGTCAAAACGAGGATTTCCCACCATCACCGCATTACCGTTGATGTTCAGCGCCTGCTGGCTGTAATGGCTATAGCAGAGAATCTGATGGTAAAACGCATTCCACCAGGCGTGGTTCCACTGCTCTTTCGCCAGGCCGTAAATCGTGCGGATATGAATCGGGGCAAGATTGTTAAGCGCGGGCGTGTAGTAAGGGCTGACAAGACAATCAAATTTCTGCTGGCTGGCGTGCACCTGCGAATAGGCACAGGCCTTAAGCCGCGGTTCGTCAATCTCACATAGCAGCGTTTGCATCTCCTGAACTAATGCCGGTGGGACAAAATCGGCTATCACCAGGTGGCAGGAATAACCCCTGTCCAGCAGATGCTTGAGGATTGGACGATAGACCTGATAATGGAAGGCCGTCTCCATAAAAAAGCCGATGGCATATTGCGGCCTGGATGCAGCCTGAATTTGGATTACCTGAGTACGCAAATAGTCCTGCGGATAAGGCGTATCTCCGCACAGTTCCACAATCAACTCGCCAGATGATAACTCTTTTATTTTATTTATTATTTCATCGCTGGTGAGGAGGTGCGGCGCGTGGAAATAGCGGATATTGAGGGCTTCATGCTGGCCGTCAGTCAGCATCTCTATCAGACCGAACTGGCTGTCTGCTGAAGTATCCAGAATAATGAATTCGCGCCGCTGAGCGGGATAATCCTGGCAGCAGTAAAGAGAGACAAGATAGGGCAAAGTCCCGGCCTGCGCCGCGATATGACAAACGGCGCTCACCAAAGGCAACGCGGACAAAGATAGATCGGGCTTGTTCATCAGTCGCTTAAACCTGCTGATAAAGCCAGTTTTCCGGCTCGCTGGTGTTTAGCAGGTTTTGCAGGATCTCCTGCTGCATATTGAGCAGCACGCCGTTACCTTCGTTGGTGCTGTGGCAGCGGTTGGCCTGCTGCTCAAGGTCTTTCCACAGGGCGGCAACCTGGCTGTTATGCGGGGCGGGAAGTTTAGCGAATAGCGCTTTGATGCCCTGAGGACCAGAGGGAACGCCGAGCTTCTGGAGCAGCGAATGGCGCTGCTGGCTGCTTTGTGAAAGCAGCTGATAAATCTCAATCAGCCGTGCGTTAAGCGTATCGAGCTCAGCGGCCTGCCGGGCGACAATCAGCAGGCGCTGTTTTTCGAGCAGCTCGTTTAATTCCACGTAGTATTTCCGGTCGCTAATCATGTCCTGGATCAGCTGCTTCACGCACAGACTGGCGTTACTCATTTCTTACCTCTGGTAGTATTTCTGCATCGCGCTGGTCAGTTCATCCAGGTTGACGTTAATTTTTCCGGCGGCGATGGCATCTTTCATCGCCGTCACTTTTTCCATATCGACTTCCGGCAGGGAGGTCAATTGCGTTTGAGCATCGCCAAGCACCGGGTCGATAGCATGGCTGCGTTCAACGCTCTGGCCTTCCGCAGCTTTGGTGCGGGTCTGCTCGGTGGCGCTGGTCTGGTTGATCGCAGCAGCCACGTTGTATTGGGTTGGTGTAATTTTCATGGCATGTCTCCGTTTCGGGTTGTTCATTTTTTTGAGTCGCAGGCTGAATCCACATGGGAGGAAATTTGTTTTCCTTCTCCCGTGCTTAGCTAAAGCGACCCGTTAATGAGGAAACTTTAATCCGCGCGCCAAAATTCTCGAAAAAAATTATTTCCCCGGCGCGTAGACCATTCTCACCACGCCCATGCCGTCGACGATGGCGGTGACCACGCGTTCGCTGCTGGTATTTTTCACCTTAATCATTTCCCCTTTGCGGCCTTTCTTCATCGCTTCGCCCATGGTGCGCGCCTCAATGCCGTCCTGCTGGGCAATCATCACCACCTGCTGACCGCGTTCCACCATGATGGGGGCTTCGAGCTGCGCAAGGCTTATCGGCTGCAGTTCGCGCAGGCGGCGTTTTACCGTCAGCCCTACCGCATCGTCCGGGTTGGTGATATAGCCGCCGCGCGCGCTGCTGATGTTGTACTTCCTGAACTGCATATCAGAGGCCGCGAGCACGTGGCCGCGCTCAAGGGTGTCTTTGGCGATAAGCACCGAAAGATAGATGTCGGGTTTCACGGTGACGGCCACGTCCCAGCCGCCGCTATCGCCGCAGCGCACGTCATAGCGCAGGCGATTGAGATCCAGCCGGTCGCCGCCCGGAAGCGAGGTGGTGAGCGGGCTGGAACAGCTCGGATACTGGCTGACTTCCGCCGGAATAAAGACGTTCATCTTCACCTGGTATTCAGACCAGCCGCGGCGCTTAGCTTCCTGCTTAATCGACGCCGTCGCGCTGGCGACTACGCTGGCATAAATCTGCTTGCGGGCCGTGTTGGCGCTGCCGGTTGGGGCGGCAACGGCGGCCTGAACGCTCATCGCCACGGTCAAAGCGACCAGCAGGCGGAAAGGGGCGGCAGTCGGGCGGAAAAGGGGTTTCCGCTTTAGGCTCGATAACTTCGTAAAAACTTTAAGATTCATGATGTTAAAACTCTGGCACGGTAATTGCTATACAAGGAGGTATCGCAAGATTTTGCAGAGTGTTTTTCATCACGAGGATGTGGGCTGTGAGTATTACTTTTGACAAAGCATTGGGTGTTCATCCGCAGGCAGTAGCACTTCGACTTTCCCGAGCAGAGCTGCTATCCGCCAACCTGGCTAACGTCGACACCCCAAACTTCCAGGCTAAAGATATTGATTTTGCCGCGGAGATGCAACGGTCAGCGTGGAGTTTTTCCACCAGCCCGTCGCCGCAGGAGATGTATCGAGTGCCTTATCAGCCCTCAAGCGATGGCAACACGGTTGCACTCGATGTCGAGCAGGCTGAGTTCTCAAAAAATGTTCAGGACTACCAGGCAAGCCTGGCGTTTTTGAACATGAAATTTGTGGGCCTGAAAAAGGCAATCGAAGGTAAGTAATTAAATTCAGGTAAGTAAACACAATGGCTTTTACCGATATTTATCGCGTTTCTGGTTCGGCAATGACGGCGCAAACCGTGCGTCTGAACACCATCGCCAGCAACCTGGCAAACGCGGAGTCCCCGGCTTTGAACGAGGAAAGCGTCTATAAAGCGCGCCGCCCGGTGTTTGCGGCGGTTTATCAGAATGATGAGCTGATGGGTAATAAAGCGCTAACCGGCGCACGCGTCCAGGTCATGGACGTGGTGGAAACCGGCAACGCCGTACAGCGCTATGAGCCTCATCACCCGATGGCTAACGCCGAAGGATATGTCTACTACCCCGACGTGAACGTGGTGGAAGAGATGGCAGACATGATGTCGGCATCGCGTGGTTTTGAAACCAACGTCGATGTCCTTAACAGTGTGAAGAGCATGCAGCAAAGCCTGCTGCGTCTCGGAGAAGCATAAAGATGAACGTTAATACGCTAGCCGCCAGTACCGATACGACCACCGGCGATTCCAGCAGCTCCGTTGCCAGCAATGGTTCAACCGCGGGCGATATGAACAATCTGTTCATGCAGCTGCTGGTGGCGCAGATCCAAAACCAGGATCCGCTCAACCCGACCGACGGAACGGAATACGTCAGCCAACTGGCGCAGCTGACTCAAGTGCAGTCCATGGAAACCATGTCGCAGCTGATGGCTAATAACACGGTGCTGATGGATAACCTGCAAACGCTGACCACCGGCAATCTGGTCGGGCAGAATGTGATGGTTCAAACCGACACTATCAACAGCGACGGCAGCACCGAGCTGAACGGGCGTCTGACGCTGGAACATCCGGCGGATACGGTGACCGTCATCGTGAAAGACTCCGCGGGCACCGAGCACAAAATCGATCTTGGCAAGCAGGAAGCCGGTCAGGTGGACTTCAAGATCAATCCTGAAGAGCTTGGCCTGCCGGAAGGCAAATACACCCTTAGCGTGGTGACGGGCAGCGGGGAAGAAAAAGTTCCTGTCGAAATCGGCGGCGTGGTGAACAACGTGCGTATCCCGCTCGACGGCAGTCCGACCATGCTCAACATCGCCGGTCTGGGCGAAATTGCCTACAACAACATTACACAGTTCGGCAACTCAACGCCGGGCGCTTCCGCCTGAGTGCGGAGGCTGGACAGTCTTAATCAGGAATCGATTTTATGAGCTTTAACATTGCAACCACCGGCCTGAACGCCATTACCGAACAGCTGAACTCTATTTCCAACAACATCGCCAACTCCGGCACCGTTGGTTTTAAATCAGGCCGTGCTGAATTTGCGGCGCTTTACGCGGAAGGCCAGCCGCTGGGCGTGGGCGTCACCGCCGTGACCCAGAGCATTACTAAGGGCGGCAACATCTCTTCTACCGGTAACGCGCTGGACCTAGCGATTGCGGGCAGCGGCTTCTTCGTGGTTCGCGACAGCGCAGGCACCACGGCCTACACGCGCGCCGGCTATTTTGGCACCGATGCTAACGGCAACCTGGTCAACAACCAGGGCATGAATTTGCAGGGTTATCCTGTGGATGCTAACGGCGTCCTGCAAACGGGCACCGTGGGCAATCTGAGCATCAGCAGCGGCTCTATTCCTGCAAAAGCGACGGACAGCATGGACTTCACGGCGAACCTTGATGCGAACGCCAAGCTGCCGGAAACGACCACCTTCGATCCGAAAGACAACACCTCCTACAACAACACCTACGCGACCACCGTTTATGACTCGCTGGGCCGTGAGCACACCATTAACCAGTACTTCGTGAAAACGGACGAAAACAAATGGGAAGTTCACTATTACATGGACGATCAGCCGCTGACCGATCCGGCGACTCAGGCCATTGAATTTACCGATCAGGGTGTGCTGAGCGTGCCGAACGGCACCGTGCCAATGTCCATTGACGTTCCGGGCGCGCAGAAACTTTCTATCGATCTGAGCTACACCGGTACCACTCAGTACGGCTCCGACTTCTCGGTCAGCAAGAACAAAGGCAGCGGTTACGCTTCCGGCGAAAAAACCGGCCAGCAGATCGATCAGGACGGTTCCGTTTACGCCACCTTCTCCAACGGTGAACGTATGCTACAGGGCCAGCTGATCCTCGCTAACTTCGCTAACCCGAACGGCCTGGCTTCCCAGGACGGCACCACCTGGGCACAGACCGCCAGCTCTGGCGCACCGCTGAGCGGCGCACCGGGCACCGGCCTGCTGGGCTCGGTAAAAGCGGGCGCGCTGGAGTCCTCCAACGTGGATATGACCTCTGAGCTGGTGGGGCTGATGACCGCACAGCGTAACTATCAGGCCAACACCAAAGTTATCAGCACCAACGACAGCATGATGACGGCGCTGTTCCAGGCGGTCTAATGGATCACTTAATTTTTACCGCCGTTAGCGGCGCCAGCCGCAGCCTGTCGCAGCAGCAGATTCACGCCAACAACCTGGCGAACGTGAACACTCAGGGGTTCCGTAACGATCTGGAAAGCGCGCAGTCGCAGCAGATTCAGGGGGAGGGCTACGCCTCCCGCTTCCAGGTTCAGCCGACCAACGGCGGCATTGATATGACGCCGGGCGCGGTGCGTGAGACCGGGCGCGATCTGGACGTGGCCATTAAAGGCAGCGGCCTGATTGCGCTCTCCAGCGGCAACCGTGAAATGTACACGCGTGACGGCCAGATGAACGTTGGCCCGGACGGCGACTTAACCATCAACGGCCTGCCCGTCGAAGGGGACGCCGGCCCGATTATTCTGCCGCCGTTCTCGCAGATTTCCGTGGCGCAGGACGGGGTGATTACCATCGTACCGGACGACGGGCAGGTTGCCGCGCCGATGGACGTGGACCGCATCAAGCTGGTGGATATTCCCGCAGGGCAGCTGCAAAAGGACGCTTCGGGTTTTCTCGTCACCAACGCGTTGAATAATCCGCGCAGTGAAGACGTGCAGGTGGCAGCCGGTCATCTGGAAGGCTCTAACGTGTCGGCCATCAGCGAGATGGTATCGAGCATTGCCCTTAACCGTCAGTTTGAGGCGCAAATCAAAATGATGAAGGCCGCCGACGATTTGGCGACCGCCGGTAACCGCCTGCTGCGCGGCAGCTAAGTCGACTTCAGTCACAAGGAAAAAGAACCATGAATCCAGCGTTATGGATCAGTAAAACCGGGCTTGCGGCGCAGGACGCCAAAATGAGCGCGATTTCGAACAACCTGGCGAACGTCAACACCACCGGCTTCAAGCGCGATCGGGTGATGTTCTCCGATCTGTTCTACCAGAATCAGCGCACGCCGGGCGCGCAGCTCGACCAGAACAACACCGCGCCAACCGGCATTCAGTTCGGTAGCGGGGTAAAAATAGTCGGCACGCAGAAAGAGTTCTCGGTAGGCAATATCCAGAACACCGGTCAGAACCTTGACGTGGCCATCACCGGCCAGGGTTTCTTCCAGGTCGAAACGCCGGACGGCGATATCGCCTACACCCGTGCGGGCAATCTGCAAAGAAATCAGGACGGCGTGATCACCAACGCCCAGGGTTTACCGCTGGTACCGCAGATTGAGCTGCCGGCCAATACCAAAGAAATCCAGGTTGCCAAAGATGGCACCGTGACGGCGACCGTCGGCGGGGAAACGGATCCGGTAGAGCTGGGGCAGATTACCCTGGTGAACTTCGTCAATCCGGCCGGTCTTGAAGCCGTGGGCGGCAACCTGTATCGCGAAACCGCTGCCAGCGGCGAAGCGGTGGAAGGCGTGCCGGGAGAAGAAGCATTTGGTCAGCTGGAGCAGGGCTCCCTTGAGGGTTCAAACGTCCAGGTCGTGGAGGAAATGGTTGACATGATCACCGTCCAGCGCGCCTACGAAATGAACGCCAAAATGGTTTCTGCTGCCGATGATATGTTGAAGTTTGTCACTCAGTCGATGTAAGACGAGTGAAATGAAGTGAAGAGAGTCATGAAAAAGCAGTGTGTTATCAGTTTACTGGTACTGGCGCTGGCCGGGTGTGAAAGCCCGGCGTTGCTGGTCCACAAAGACGACGCGGCGTATGCGCCACCGGAAAATATCGTTGAGCCAGCGACCCAGGTTGCGGGCGGCGGGTTATACAACGGCGGCTATAACTGGTCGTTAACCCAGGACCGCCGGGCCTATCGCGTAGGGGATATCCTGACCGTGAAGCTCGACGAATCCACCCAGGCCAGCAAGCAGGCGCGCACCAACTTCGGCAAGAAGAATGATGCGAGCATCGGTATTCCGGAGGCATTCGGCCAATCTGTCGATAAGCTGAGCGGCACCATTGACGCCAGCCGCACCTTCAACGGCAACGCCGCTTCCCAGCAGCAAAACAGCCTGCGCGGGTCGATAACCGTGGCGGTTTATAAAGTGCTGCCGAACGGCGTGCTGGCGATTCGCGGCGAGAAATGGCTCACCCTCAACCAGGGCGATGAGTATATGCGGGTCACCGGGCTGGTACGTGCCGACGACGTTGAACGCGATAACTCTGTTTCTTCACAGCGCATCGCCAACGCCCGTATTGCCTATGCGGGCCGCGGGGCGCTGAGCGATGCCAACTCGGCAGGCTGGCTGACCCGCTTCTTTAACCATCCGCTGTTCCCCATTTAACAGGAGTTTTTATGCGTAAAGTTGTGCTGTTTTTCGCGCTCCTGTGGAGTGCCTCCGCGCTGGCTCAGCCGCTGGGCGACATTGTCGATATTCAGGGCGTGCGCGGCAACCAGCTGGTGGGCTACAGCCTGGTCGTCGGCCTCGACGGCACCGGAGATAAAAACCAGGTGAAGTTCACCAGCCAGTCGGTGACCAACATGCTGCGCCAGTTCGGCGTGCAGCTGCCGACCAAAATTGACCCGAAGGTGAAGAACGTTGCGGCGGTGGCGATCAGCGCCACGCTGCCGCCGGGCTATGCTCGCGGGCAGTCAATTGACATCACCGTTTCTTCTATTGGCGATGCAAAAAGCCTGCGCGGCGGCACTTTACTGCTGACCCAACTGCGCGGTGCCGACGGTGAAGTCTATGCGCTGGCGCAGGGCAACGTGGTGGTCGGCGGCGTGAAGGCCGAAGGCAATAGCGGTTCAAGCATTACCATCAACACGCCGACCGTGGGCCGCGTGCCGAACGGCGGCTCCGTGGAGCGGGAAGTGCCGACGGACTTCCTGGAAAACAACCAGGTGATGCTCAACCTGAAGCGCCCAAGTTTTAAAACGGCCAACAACGTTGCCGTGGCGCTGAACAATGCGTTCGGGGCGAATACCGCTACGGCGCAGAGCGCTACCAACGTGGCGGTAAGAGCGCCGCAGGATCCCGGCGCTCGCGTACAGTTTATGTCGATGCTCGAAGACGTGCAGATTAACGCAGGTAAACAGCGCCCGCGCGTGGTGTTTAACGCGCGTACCGGCACGGTGGTTATCGGCGACGGCGTTGTGGTTCGCGCCGCCGCGGTTTCGCACGGCAATCTCACCGTCACGATTCGTGAAAGCAGCAACGTCAGCCAGCCGGGCGCGTTCAGCCAGGGCAATACCGTGGTGACGCCGGAAAGCGACGTCAACGTTAACCGCGGCCGCGGCCAGATGGTCACCATTCCAACCGGGACCAGCCTGCGCAGCATCGTTAATACCATTAATAGCCTGGGTGCGGCCCCGGATGACACGATGGCTATTCTTCAGGCCCTGCATGAAGCCGGCGCGCTGGATGCCGAGCTGGTGGTGATTTAAGGAACGCTCATGATTAATTCAATTAACCGTCAGACCACCGTGCTGCCCGGCGATATCACCGGCCAGGTGAAGCCGCAGAACGTGGAGCAGGCCGCCGAACAGTTTGAGGCGATGTTCCTGCGCTCGATGATGACCCAAATGCGCAAGGCCTCCGACGCGCTGGCGGCTGACGACGACCCGTTCAACAGCAAGCAGCAGCGTATGATGCGGGATTTCTACGATGACAAGCTCTCTTCGCAGCTGGCCTCCCAGCGCGCCAGCGGGATTGCCGACATGATTATTGCCCAAATGACGCCGCAAAACGGCAGCGGGCTTAAGGTTGGCGCGGAAAGTGCCGCTTTACCTCAGCAGCCGAAGGAATTAACGACCCCCGTTATCCCCGTGATGCGTCAAGGTCAGGAGTAATAATATGAGCATGATTGATATCGCCTACAGCGGCGTTCAGGCCGCGCAGTACGGCATGAACGTCACTTCTATGAACGTTGCGAACTATCTGACGCCAGGTTACAGCCGTCAGGGGCTGATGCAAAGTTCCGTCGGACCCATGGGGAACGTTGGCTTGTCGCCGGGCAACGGCGTCCAGGTCGACAGCATCCGCCGAATCTCCGATCAGTATCTGACCAACCAGGTGTGGAGCACCAATACCAAAACCAATTACTTTGCCTCAAACCAGCAGTATCTCGGCGCGCTGGAGCAGGTTATTGGCACCGACTCCACCAGCCTGGGCAAAGGCCTGGATGATTTCTTCGCCTCGCTGAGCGAAATGACGACCCAGCCTGAATCCTCCGCTCTGCGTCAGCAAATGCTTAACCAGGCGAACTCGCTGGCGACGCGTTTCAACAACATGAATGACTTCATCAACAGCCAGAAAACCTCGGTTTCAACCCAGCGTAACGCGACGGTAGACAGCATTAACTCCCTGAGTACCGGCATTGCCGATTACAACAAAAAAATCACCGAGATGGAGTCCACCGGGGGCAATACCAGCGCGCTGCGCGATCAGCGCGATGAGCTGGTGAAGCAGCTGAGCGGCCTGACGGATGTGAAGGTGACGGAAGACGGCGCGGGCAACTACACCGTGGCGCTTAAAGGCGGGCAGCCGCTGGTCAGCGGCAAAACGGCGGGGCAGTTGAGCGCCGGTCAGGATGCCAACGGCAAGCCCACCATGAGCCTTAAGTTCTCGACCAGCGAGTTCAATATCGATCCGTCGATGGGCGGCCAGCTTGGTTCACTCTACGACTATGAAACCGGCACGCTGAAGGACATGCAGGACTCCGTGCAGGGCATGGCGGAAGCCGTTGCCAATCTGTTCAACGACCAGCTGGCAAAAGGTTTTGATATTAACGGTAACCCGGGCAAGCCGCTGTTTGTCTTCGACCCGAGCGATACCTCCGGGATGCTGAAAGTCACCGACCTGAAGCCGGATGAGATTGCGCTTTCCGGCTCCGCAGGTGATGACGTTGATGGTGACGGGCAGCCCGACGGTGAACCCGGCAACGGTGATAACCTGCAGGCGCTGCTCGACCTGAAAAACGCCAAGGTTGATATCAGCGGCATGGGCAATATGAGCCTGAACGAAGGTGCCGCGGCGGTTATCTCCACCATCGGTATCGCCAGCCGTCAGAATCAGACCGAGCTGGATGCGGCCCTGGCGGTTAGCCAGCAGGCGCAGACCCAGCGCGATAACCTGAGCGCCGTTAACCAGGATGAAGAGGCCATCAATCTGCAAATTTATATGCAGGCCTACCAGTCCAATATGAAAGTTATCTCCACCGGCAATCAGATCTTCAACGATCTGCTGAACCTGTTTTAACGGTGTGAAGAGAGGATAAATTATGCGCGTCAGCAGCCTTTATAATTCCAATGCGATGATGGCCCAGCTTAGCCGCAACGGCGATCGTCTGAGTAAACTGATGGAGCAGATGGCAACGCAAAAACGCGTCAACGTGCCGTCTGACGATCCTATTGCCGCGACTCGTCTGGTGCAGATTAACCGCGAGCAGTCGGCGATTAAGCAATATCAAAGCAACATTACCCGCATCAGCGGCACCCTGGCGATTCAGGAATCGCACGTGACGGCGGTCAGCAACCAGCTGCTGTCGCTGAACGACAAGCTGCTGTCCGCCGCCAACGGCACCCACAGCCAGCAGGATATGTCCGGCTACGGCGCAGAAATTGATTCGATGATCGACTCGCTGGTCGCCTCGATGAACGCGCAGAACGAAAACGGCAGCTACCTGTTCTCCGGGACTAAAACCGGCACGAAGCCCGTGCAGTGGGATGAAGCATCCGGTAAATACGTTTACGCCGGCAACGACAGCTCGCGTGAAACGACGGTAGCCAACGGGGTTAATATCACCGAGAACACCAATATTGTCGGGGCGTTTTCCTCCGGCGGTAACGATCTGGATACGCTCAACCAGCTGAAAGCGCTGAGCGAGAAAATGAAGGACCCGAGCATTCCCGTTGAAAGCTACCAGGACGATATCACTAACGTGCTCGGCAGCGTGAAAACGACTCGCGATAACGTGTCCGGTATCTTTACCGATCTCGGTGGCCGTCAGAACCGTCTGACGATGCTCGATGACGCGCACTCCGATGTCAGCATGGCCAACGACCTGGTGGTCCACGACCTGTCCGATACGGACTGGGCCACCACCAGCTACGATCTGACGCTGTATACCAACTCGATTCAGATCTCGAATAAGGCCTATTCGATGATCAGCTCGCTTTCACTTTTTAGCATGATGTAATGGTTATGCAGGTCGGTTTAAAAACAGCAACATCCTCAACGGCTGCCGCGCTAACCCGCGGCACCATTGATGCCCCTCAGTCGGTCAAAACCCGCGGCATCACCGAAACCAAAGAGCAGCGCAGCCCGTTCCCGGAAGCGGCGCTGCTTTCCACGCGCCCTCTGCGTTACAACGTCCAGCTTAACCAGCAGCTCACCGCCGTGCAGCAGGCGGATAGCTACCTGTCGGAAACGGAAACGCAGCTTTTGCTGCTGCGTCATTCTTCCGCTCGCGGCGACACGTCGGATAAGGCGGCCGGGCTACAGCGCCTGCTGGACAAGCGTTCGCAGCTTTCCGGAGGCACGGTCGATCGTCATTTCAACGTCACCCTCCAGCAGAACACGCAGGTAAACTTCAGCCTGGCAGGCAGTGAAAAGCTGCTGCAAAATCCGGGCGGAGAGACGCTGGTGTTTTCTCTCGGCGGAAGCAAGCGCGAGCTGGCCGCCGTCGCGCTGCCGCAGGAAGGCACGCCGCGTCAGGTGCTTATGCATCTGAACGTGGGGCTTGGGAGAATGGGAATTAACGCCCAGCAGGATTTGGCGGGCCGCGTGAAATTCAGCGTCGATGAATCGCGCTGGGATCGCGTCAGCCAGCAGCTAAGCGTAAAGGGGGAAGGGCATAATTTCCCCGCTGATTCTTTTACCGTGCTGGCTCCACAGGCAGAGCAGGCGCAGCATGAAGGTCTGGCCCAGCTGGCTGCCTCTCCTGAAAGCGGGCGGGATAATAATGTGCGCATGCAAAGCGCGCTTGAGCAAATTACTTCCCAGCGCGGAAAGCTACGCGCGCATCAGGACCGGGTTCGTTCGCGAATTGACGATATGGCCACGCCGTATACTCCGCAGCAGGCGCAGGATACGGCTCGGGCGCTAGGGAATGTGCTGGAGAAAAGCTCAGAAAACTTCACCGGCCTGACCCGGGCGCTGGGAGCGCAGGCCAATCTTCATCTGGCTACGGTGAAAAACCTGCTGGGTTAAAGGGCGCAAGAGCCCTTTAAATCGCTGTTACCAAAGGGCCCTGGGCCCTTTTTTATTTGCGTAACGGATACAAAAAAATCATTCCGCTTTGCCCGACTACAATGGGCTGCCCGTTGAATTGCAAAGGTTCCATCCAGACATCCACGTGCATCAGCAAATCGACAAGACCATCAATCATTAATCCCGAGCGGGTGGTGCTGGAATAAATTGGCGTGTAGGAAAAGAAAATTTTCCCGTCGTCAATGCCCTGGCGGGTGAACTTCCCCTTCAGGACAAAGCGATTATCATCAGGGCTGGTTATGGTAGTCAGGACCGTGTGGCCGACGGTTTGCATGCTGGAATCGTAAACTTCTTTTCGCTGCGCCATCAGGTCATAAAAACCCATCTGCACGTTGCCCTGAATCTTCTGCGGAAGGGGCGCTTTTGTTGGCCACATGAACAAGCTCGCGGCGACCAACAGTATCAACAGCGAAAAACCGGCAAAGATCTTTTTATTCATTGGAACAGATAGCCATTTCATTGAGCTTCCTCTTGGTCTCGCGCAGGATCAGGTTATTTAGCTGCATGCTGTCAATTCGCCAGTGATAGATAGCCATGGCGAGCTGCTTGTTATCACAGCGATTTTCCAAAGAAAAAGTGTAATTCAGGGTCTGATCGATACTCAGATAATAGACGTTCATGCTCACGCCCTGGGCCTTGAGCATTTGATTAAGCTGGTAAAGCGTGTCCTTCAGTTTGCTGGAAAGCTTATCCTTACTGCGATCCGGAGTGCTTGCCGGGCTAATTTTGTAGAGATGGATATTGCTGTAGGCGTTGGTCTCTTGCTCTTCAATCAGCATGCGGTTCTGGCGGCCTTCGAGGAAATACCACATGCCCCCACAGGCGATTGCCGCCGCTATCACCACGGCGACCAGTATGACAAACAGGCGGCGATACTGGTTCACCGGCACCACCTGAGCGAATGGCGGGCTTTCCACCGCAGGTCCGCTGATTATTTCTGCTTCGGCGGCGGGGATAGCCGACGGCTCCGCTTCCGCTTCAGCCTGCGCAGGGGAAGCGAGCTGGGTTCCCGACAGGCTTAAGGACAGGCCTTCGGCCAGCAGCGCTTCGCTATGCTCTTCGACTTCATTTTCTTCTTTAATGATTGAGCAGCAGTATTCCGCTTCCAGCAAATAACCCTTTTTGGGGATTGTTTTAATAATTCGCTGTTGTTTGCCGTCATCCTCCAGCGCGGAGCGCAGGGCGTGGATAGCATTCGGCAGGCTATTATTACCGATGACCCTTCTTTCCCACACTAAATTAGTTAACTCTTCGCGAGTGAGAATTATTCCCGTATTCTGAATGAAGACTTCAAGAAGCTTTAATTGATATTCGCCCAGCCTTTTTCGTTCACCGGTTGTCAGGTGAAGAATAGAGCCGGAAGGAATATCAACCAGCCAGTTATTTACAGAGAAATAGGATTTATTCATTTTTTTAAAAAGGCAGTAAACCATTCCCGTTGACGTAAATTGTAGTCGCCGCGTCTAAAAAAGACACAACTCATAATGAAAATTTATCATTAAGTCCGTTTAGCATTCATCAATGAACGGCTGCTCGCTGCAGGGAAAATTTAAGAACCGCCTGTTCTTACCCCAAAACATTTTCTCCGAAGGTAACAAAGCGGCAAAAAAACGTCGGCTACCGGCGTGGAGGCAGGAAGATGGGCTTCCTGACGTCATTTTTACGCTATAAGAATGTGATGTGCAACAGAATATCCTGAGAAAAGTCTTATGACTTTTTAAGAAAAACGCCCATAAGTTAATGAATATGGGTTTATGTAGTCAAAGTATTTAAAAATAAATGCGATGTTGAGCGACTGATCGTTTGAGGTTCATTTTTCGGTTGTATGTGATCGCGATCACATAGCGCGAAGAGCCAGTAAATTTAAAGTATTTTTTATTTTTGTTGTTTAAGTTTTGCATCAGAAATGTCGCTAATGTTTTTAATTTGTGTGGCTGCCATTAATTTATAAATAGTCTTTTTTAGGGATTCTTATATATAAAGAAGGGGAATAAATATTGGTAAGAAGGCCTTGAGTAGTGATTAAGTGCGAGCAAATTAAAAATTTATTTACCGTAAATTTAATTTCCTGAATCAGCGTGCCGTTTTATCTCAGTACATGTGAGATGAACCTGGTTGGCAGGTTCTATAAGGAGATAAAATTATGGCATTATCCATTTTCACCAGCGCATCATCCATGGCTTCCACCAACGCCCTGAATAAATCCAACAGCATGCTGTCCACCGCGATGGAACGTCTGGGCACCGGCAAGCGCATCAACTCCGCGGCTGACGATGCGGCAGGCCTGCAAATCGCGACC
>DASXGN010000047.1:0-276007 GCA_036489025.1 Buttiauxella sp. | reverse complement strand
TTTACTTCAAAGACCCCGATAAAAACTGCTGCAAACGAGCGCTCTTAGGATTGCCGAACAGCTCGTCCGGCGCGCCTTCTTCCTCGATACGCCCCTGATGCAGGAAGATCACGTGGCTTGATACGTGACGGGCAAAGTCCATTTCGTGGGTGACCACCACCATCGTTTTGCCCTCCTCCGCCAGCTTCTGCATGATACGCAGCACCTCGCCCACCAGCTCCGGATCCAGCGCGGAAGTCGGTTCGTCAAACAGTAAAACCTCAGGTTCCATTGCCAGCGCGCGGGCGATAGAGACGCGCTGCTGCTGGCCGCCGGAAAGGTGAACCGGGTATTTCGCCTGCTGGCGTTCGTCGATTCCCACTTTGGCGAGGTATTTAATAGCGCGCTCTTTCGCTTCGGGCTTGCTCAGGCCAAGTACCTGAATCGGCGCTTCCATGACGTTTTCCAGCACCGTCATATGGCTCCACAGGTTGAAGTGCTGGAACACCATCGTCAGACGGGTGCGCAGCAGACGCAGCTGGTTTTTATCCGCTACCTTCAGTTGCCCGTCCTTGTCGCGCACCAGATTGATGTTCTGGTTGCTGACCGAAATCGTGCCCGCGCTCGGTTTTTCAAGGAAGTTGATGCAGCGCAGAAAGGTACTTTTCCCGGAGCCGGACGAACCGATAATGCTAATCACATCGCCCGCGTTCGCCTTTAAAGAAACTCCTTTGAGCACTTCATGTTCGCCGTAGCGTTTGTGCAAATCAGTTACGTTTAATTTATTTTCAGCCATGGTCAATCACTCAGTGCGAAGAGCTGGGTTTAACGTGCTGCATAAAACGCTTTTCCGCGCGGCGGAACAGGCTTATCAGCAGGTAAGAAATGATCAGGTACAGCACCGCGGCAATACCAAACGCGGTAAACGGCTGGTAGGTAGCGGAGTTAATATCGCGGGCGATTTTCAGCAGATCCGGCACGGTGGCGGTAAAGGCCAGCGCCGTGGAGTGCAGCATAAGAATCACCTCGTTGCTGTACGCAGGCAGCGCGATACGCAGCGCGGAAGGCAAAATGATGCAGCGATACATTTTCACGCGAGAGAAGCCGTACGCGCGCGCAGCTTCAATTTCACCGTGCGGAACGGAACGAATAGCCCCGGCAAAAATTTCCGTTGTGTATGCGCAGGTATTGAGCGTCAGCGCCAGCACGGTACAGTTCAGGCCGCTGCGGAAAAACTCGTTGAGCAGCACGGTACCCTTCACCACTTCCAGCGTGTACATCCCGGAATAAAACACCAGCAGCTGCACGTACAGCGGCGTGCCACGAAAGATGTAGGTAAACAGCCAAATCGGGAAAGCGATGAATTTATTGCTGGAAACGCGCCCAATGGCGAGGAACAGCGCCAGAATCCCGCCCATAATCACCGATGAGATCAGCAGCCAAAGCGTGATGGCGACGCCGGTAAAGCGGTAGCCGTCGGTCCACAGCAGCGACTTCCAGTATTCCTGAAGGATATCGATCATAGCTCGGCCCTCTTCACGCCCACCGAATAGCGGCGTTCAAGCCAGAGCAGCACCCCGTTGGAAACGGTGGTAAAGACCAGGTAGATAATGCCGGCCACGATCGCAAAATAGAACGGCTGCCAGGTGCTTTTCCCCGCCAGCTGCGTGGCTTTCACCACGTCTTCCAGGCCCAGCAGTGAAACCAGCGCCGTCGCCTTCAGAATGACCTGCCAGTTGTTGCCGATGCCCGGTAAGGCATAGCGCATCATGGCCGGGAACAATATGCGGCGGAAGGTTTGCGAACCGGTAAAACCAAAGGCCGTGGCCGCTTCGATATGCCCGCCAGGCACCGCCAGAAAAGCGCCGCGGAACGTTTCGGTAAAGTAAGCGCCGTAGATAAACCCCAGCGTAATAATACCGGCCACCATCGGGTCGATGTCGAACTGCGCCACGCCCAGGGCGTCGGTAATGCTGTTGAGCAGCATCTGCAGGCCGTAGAAAATCAGCAGCATCAGTACCAGATCCGGCACGCCGCGAATCAGCGTGGTATAGCCTTCAAACAGCAGCGCCAGCGGGCGGTTCTTCGATAGCTTAGCCCCGGCACCGGCCAGACCAATTAAAACGGAAAGGACAACGGAGCTGAGCGCCAGTTCAAGCGTGACGAGCGCCCCTTTGAATATCACTTCAGAAAAGCCATACAGCATGGTGCGTATCCTGTCGTCAGTGTCTGCACAAACTCAACCTGCCCCGGCAGGGCAGGTTTAACCACTGGTGACTGTTAACCACCGTAAACATTGAAGTCGAAGTATTTCTTAGCCAGCTTGTCGTACGTGCCGTCCTGGCGCATTTCTGCGAAGGCTTTATTCAGCGCCTGACGCAGTTCGGCATCGTCCTTACGCAGCCCCATGCCGGTACCGACGCCAAACAGCTTGTCATCTTTAATGGACGGGCCGCCAAACTGGTAATCTTTGCCGATTGGCTGTTTGAGGAAGCCTTCGCTCGCGGCGACTTCATCCTGGAAAGCGGCGTCAATGCGCCCCGCCGTCAGGTCAGCGTAGATAGAATCCTGGCCCTGATAGGAGACAATTTCGATGCCCTTCGGCGCCCAGTGAACGTTGCCGTAGGTTTCCTGAGTCGTGCCCTGAAGCACGCCCACACGCTTGCCTTTCAGCGACTCAAGCGTTGGCTGGATTGGGGAGCCTTTAGCAACAACCAGGCGGGAATCAGCCGCATAGAGCTTGTCGGTGAAGGCAATTTCCTGCTGGCGTTTTTCGGTAATCGAAAGCGACGACATGATCGCGTCGATTTTCTTCGCTTTCAGAGAGGGAATCAGCGCATCAAGCGGGTTCTCAACGAAGGTACAGTTGGCTTCAATGCGTTTGCAAAGTTCTTTAGCCAAATCGATATCGAAACCGACCAGCTCACCCTGGGCGTTTTTCGATTCAAACGGGGCATAGGTAGGATCGGTACCGATACGTACGTTTTTCGGGATAGCGGCGAATGCTGTGGAAACGCTGGAGAATGCCAGCATCAGTGAAAGCGACAAAACCAACTTTTTCATAATTATCCTCAATAGACTGTCTTTTTAACGCCAACGCCGTACTTATGGCTAATCAAGAGGGATAAATGCACCAAAAACGGGCAGCAAGTGCATGTTTATCCAGCCCGGTTAAGAATATATTCAAAACCGGGCTACAGACTACGGGATAAACTTATTCACCGTAAACATTAAAATTGAAGTACTTCTTCGCAAATTTGTCGTAGGTGCCGTCTTTACGCATTTCTGCCAGCGCTTTGTCGAACGCCGCCTTCAGTTCGGTATCGTCTTTACGCATCCCGATGCCGGTACCGTCGCCAAAGTACTGTTTGTTCTTCACCGAAGGACCGGCGAAGGCAAACTCTTTGCCCGCAGGCTGTTTCAGGAAGCCTTCGCTGGCGGCAACTTCATCCTGGAAAGCGGCATCCAGACGGCCTGCGGCCAGGTCAGAGTAAATCAGATCCTGGTTGGCATAGGCCACCACATCAATGCCCTTAGGACGCCATTCAGCGTTGGCAAAGGCTTCCTGCGTGGAGCCCTGCAGCACGCCGACGTGCTTCCCTTTCAGGGAGTCAAGAGTGGGTTGAATTGGCGAGCCTTTGCTGGCGATCAGACGCGAGTCCGCCGCGTACAGCTTGTCGGAGAAGGCAATCTCCTGCTGGCGTTTTTCGGTTATCGACAGGGAGGAGATAATGGCGTCGATTTTCTTCGCTTTCAGAGAAGGGATCAGTGAGTCAAAGTCGCTCCCCACCCAGGTACACCTGGTGTTAATGCGTTTGCAAAGCTCATTGCCGAGATCGATATCAAAACCGACAAAATCCCCTTTTGCATCTTTCGAAGAGAAGGGTGCATAGGTGGCATCCGTACCAATACGAACGTTCTGCGGGATTGCTGCGTAAACGGTGCTGGACAAGCCGAGCAGCAAAGACAGAGCGAGAACTTGCTTCTTCATACATAACCCTCAAGTTTACTGATCTTATTATGTGTCACGTCGTGTTGTGCGTTGCGAACGAGGAGTTGCAGTTCCCATGCCACATTTTTGCGTGAAAAGAAGCGCGTTGTTTTATGTTAATAAAACGTTGCAACTCATCGTTAGGTTGAAAGATAGCAGGTCTGGCGAAGGGGCAAAGTCTTTACGGAGCAAAATGCGGACTAAATTTTCTAAAAGCGATCGGGGTTACAAAATCGCCCCAAATTGAGGCAAACCGTTTTGTGATGCACCACGCTGGCGCAGGGCTACGCTCCCTGCCAGCGCGTAAACAAATCCTGCGGCAGCTCGATATCGAACTGATCGAGCACGCGGTTAACCGTCTGGTTGATAACCTCATCCAGGCTTTGCGGACGGTGATAAAAAGCGGGCACCGGCGGCATAATCACCGCGCCAAGCTCGGCGGCCTGCGTCATCAGGCGTAAATGTCCAAGATGCAGCGGGGTTTCACGCACGCAAAGCACCAGCGGGCGACGTTCTTTCAGCACCACGTCAGCGGCGCGCGTCAGCAGCCCGTCCGTATAGCTATGGACGATGCCGGAGAGCGTTTTGATTGAGCAAGGCAGGACAACCATCCCGTGAGTCTTAAACGAGCCTGAGGAGATATTAGCGGCGATATCGCGGGCGTCGTGCACCACGTCGGCCAGCGCCTGCACGTCGCGCAGGGAGAAATCTGTTTCCAGGGTGAGCGTCTGGCGTGCGGCATTGCTCATGATGAGATGGGTTTCCACCTCCGGCACCTGTTGCAGCACCTGAAGCAGTCGCACGCCGTAGACCGCGCCGCTGGCACCTGAAATTCCAACAATTAACCGTTTCATGCTTTTCGCCCGTAGAGAAGATGTGGGCTGACTTTGCCGTAAGATGGGCGGGGATGCAAGGAGCGGGAGCTTTCGTGCCCGTCCCCTCTCCTTTGAGGGAGAGGGTCAGGCTGAGAGGCTAAGCGAAAAGGAGCGGTTACCCTTCGTTATGCATCTCTAAGTTTTCAACTTCGTTCTGACGCAGCAGGGCTTTGGAATCGTCATTACGCAGCGACTCAAGATACTCGAGGTACTTGTGGTCGACGTCTTTAGTCACGTACACGCCGTTGAACACCGAGCATTCGAACTGCGTGATGTCCGGGTTCTCGACGCGCACTGCTTCAATCAGATCGTCCAGATCCTGGAAGATTAACCCGTCCGCGCCGATTATCTGGCGGATCTCGTCGACTTCACGGCCGTGAGCAATCAGCTCGTTGGCGCTCGGCATATCGATGCCGTAAACGTTCGGGAAGCGAATTTCCGGTGCCGCAGAGGCGAGATAAACTTTCTTCGCTCCGGCTTCACGCGCCATCTCAATAATCTGCTCGGAGGTGGTGCCGCGCACGATGGAATCATCGACCAGCAGCACGTTCTTATCGCGGAACTCGGCGCGGTTAGCGTTCAGCTTGCGGCGCACGGATTTACGGCGCAGCTGCTGGCCCGGCATGATAAACGTGCGGCCAACGTAGCGGTTTTTCACAAAGCCCTGGCGGTAGGGCTTGTCCAGAATGCGGGCGATTTCCAGCGCGATATCGCAGGAGGTTTCCGGAATCGGAATCACCACGTCGATATCCAGATCTTCCCACTCGCGGGCAATCTTCTCGCCGAGCTTTTTCCCCATTTCAACGCGGGCGCTGTAAACGGAAATTTTGTCGATGAACGAGTCCGGGCGCGCAAAGTAAACGTATTCGAACAGGCAAGGATTACTGACCGGATTATCGGCGCACTGGCGGGTAAACAGCTGGCCTTTTTCGGTGATGTACACCGCTTCGCCCGGCGCGATATCCCGCAGGAACTCAAAGCCGAGGGTATCCAGCGCCACGCTTTCGGAGGCAACCATATATTCGGTGCGATCGTCGCCCAGCTCGCGTTTACCGATGACCAGCGGACGAATGCCGTTTGGATCGCGGAAGGCAACCATGCCGTGTCCGATAATCATCGCCACGCAGGCGTAAGCGCCGCGAATTTGACGGTTCGTGGCGGCGATAGCGGCGAAGATGTTGTCTGCTTCCAGCGGATAGTGGCGGAAGTTATCCAGCTCGCTGGCAAAAATATTGAGCAGGATTTCAGAATCTGAGGTGGTGTTAATGTGGCGGCGTTTCTCTTCAAACAGCTTTTTACGCAGTTCGTGGGCGTTGGTCAGATTACCGTTGTGCGCCAGAGTAATACCGTACGGAGAGTTCACGTAGAAGGGCTGAGCCTCTGAGGCGCTGGAGCTGCCTGCGGTCGGATAGCGCACATGGCCAATGCCCATGTTGCCCTGCATACGCTGCATGTGGCGGGCTTCAAACACATCACTCACCAGGCCATTTGCTTTACGCAGACGGAAGCAATTTAAAGCATCAATGGTGACGATGCCTGCGGCATCCTGCCCACGGTGCTGAAGCACCGTTAACGCGTCATAAATCGACTGGTTGACCGGCATAAAACCGGCGATACCGACAATACCGCACATGTTGTCTTTTCCTCATTAAGCCACATCCCCGATACGATTACCGGGGCAAGAAACTTGACGAGCTTTGCAGATAGTCAAAGAACCATCTGATGATGAAACTGAATTGCGGGATAAGCTGCGACTTTTGCCAGTCTTCGCTCTTCGAAAAACCGGTAAATGTATCGAGAAAGAACAGAATGGCGGCGACGATCAGGGCACCACGCAGTGCGCCGAAACAAATCCCCAACACCCTGTCTGTACCCGACAGGCCGGTTTTCTCCACCAGTGCGCCAATCACATAGTTGACTATCGCACCGACGATGAGCGTCGCGATAAACAGTATCGCGATAGCAATCCCATTACGTACCAGTTCGTCTTCAAAGCCTGTGAACCAGACGGCCAGGTAAGTGTAGTAATGACTGGCGACAAAGAAAGCACATCCCCAAGTCACCAGCGATAACGCTTCACGTACAAACCCACGAATGACACTAATCAGAGCCGAAAAAGCGATAACCGCAATAATGGCGTAATCTATCCAGACCATGAACAAATCTCGCGACAAATCGCCCTGACGTCCAGTTCGGGGCGCATTCTAACAGAAAAAGAAAACGTTTGCGTAGGGATTTCCTTCCCCCGCGTAAATAAATAATGGCGCTGAAAAAACGCTCAACGCCATTAAAAAAATGCCCTTTTGGGCCGGGTGACTAACCTAGCGAACCGTGTAGTTCATCACCACGCCGTTCAACCCGGAAAGAGAACTTAGCTCGCCTAATGACGACTTAAGCTTGTCTTTCGAAGCGTCTGGCCCCACCAGAATACGGGTAACTTTCCCCTGCACCGGCGTCGATGGTGAAGTGTAAACCCGGAACCCGGCACCGCGCAGTTTACCAACTATTTCATTGACTTTGTCGGCATTTTTAAGCGCCCCAAGCTGCACGACGTACGCCTTTCCGGTCGGCGCATTGTCCTGCGCATCCTGCTTCGCAGGTTTCTCCGTTTTCACCGGCTGCTCGTTGCTCATCGCCAGACGCTCCTGGGTTTGATCGACGCCTGGCTTAGGCTGCGGCTTTTCCACCGGCTTTGGCTTAGGTTTTTCGACGGCTGGCTGCGGCGGTTTTTGACGAGGGACGGGCACTTCATCAATGTCCGCGCCCGTCTCTCCCGGCAGCGACGCCGAGTCTAAGCCGGGTGCAAACGCGTTCCCGGCTCTCACCTCTTCAGCCGCGCCTTCAGGAGGCTGCGAAGGCAGCGCCTGAGTCGCCGCTGGCAGCATGTCAGGCTCATCCGTATCGCCAGGCTTTGGCACTAGCGGAATGGCCGCAAACTCGTCCTGATAATGCTTTTTCTGGCCGTCAAGCAGGCCCGGCAGCACGATGACGCCCAGTGCCACCAGGATAATGGTTCCGACTAATCGGTTTTGGAACTTACTCGCCACCTGTTCTCCCCGCGTCCAGCGCTTCCATTACGTGGGCCACCGTGTGGAACGAACCACACACCAGCACGGTATCATTTGCCGTGGCTGCCGCCATTGCCGCAGACCAGGCCTGAGCCACGCTGTCATAGCTTACGCCAGATTTCAGATGGGCGATCAGCTCCTGCGCCGTCGCCCCGCGTGGCCCTTCCAGTGGAGCACAATACCAGCTATCGACCTGAGCCGACAAACAGGCCAGCGTGCCCGCAATATCTTTATCGTGCAACATGCCGATTACCGCCAGCACCCGCCCTTGTTTTGGCAACGCGGCAAGCTTTTCAGCCAGGTACGCCGCCGCATGAGGGTTATGCGCCACGTCCAGGATAACGCGAGGAGCCTCGGAGATAATCTGAAAGCGCCCCGGCAGCGTCGCGCTGGCGATGCCTTCACGGATAGCTGTTTCGCTGACGTCCAGCTCGCTTGCGCGCAGAGCCGCCAGCGCCGTCGCAGCATTCGGCTGTGGTACCAACGGCAAAGGCAGCCCGTTAAGCTCGCCCCGCCCGTCCCGGAAGCGCCAGCCTGTGGAATCAACCTGATAGTTCCAGTCCACGCCGCGACGCAGCAGCAGCGCGCCTTTCTCAGCGGCTACGTCGGCGATGGTGTGCGGCATATCCGGTTCGCCCACAACGGCAGGTTTGCCGCCGCGGAACACGCCCGCCTTTTCACGGCCGATGCTTTCACGATCCGGCCCCAGCCAGTCGGTGTGGTCCAGCGCGATGCTGGTCACCACGGCAACGTCGGCGTCGACAATATTCGTCGCGTCCAGGCGGCCACCCAGCCCCACTTCAAGAATCACCACGTCAACTTTAAGCTGCTTAAACAGCAGCAGCGCGGAGAGCGTGCTGTATTCGAAATAGGTCAGCGAAGTTTCACCGCGGGCCGCCTCAATCTGCGCAAAGGCCGCCGTGTGGTAAGTCTCGTCCAGCTCCTCGTTCTGCACCCGCACGCGCTCGGTGTAGCGCACAAGGTGCGGCGAACTGTACACGCCTACGCTGTAGCCCGCTTCCATCAGAATCGCTTCAAGCGTGCGGCAGGTTGTGCCTTTACCATTCGTCCCGGCCACGGTGAATACCGTCGGTGCAGGGGTCAGCACATCCAGCGTCGCCGCAACTTTGCGCACGCGGTCCAGACCCAGTTCGATCGCTTTGGAATGGAGGTTTTCCAGATAGCAAAGCCACGTGACCAGGGGCGACGTGGCTTGAGGGATATTTGTGTTTTCCATGATGTCCGTCGCTACGGTTCAAGAAAAAAGGCAGGCCGCAATTGGCCTGCCTTTATTGACTATCAGGCCTCTTGACCTTGTTCCGGCGCTGGCGGAACCACAACTGGCTCGCGCGGTGCTTCCGGATTTGGTGCCGGCAGGTTCATAAACTTCGCCAGCACGCTGGCCAGCTTCAGACGTAATTCCGGACGACGGACGATCATATCGATCGCGCCCTTTTCGATCAGGAATTCGCTGCGCTGGAAGCCCGGCGGCAGTTTTTCACGCACGGTTTGCTCGATAACGCGAGGACCGGCAAAGCCAATCAGCGCTTTCGGCTCGGCGATGTTCAGGTCGCCCAGCATGGCGAAGCTTGCGGATACGCCGCCCATGGTTGGGTCGGTCAGCACGGAGATATACGGCAGACCGCGCTCCTGCATTTTCGCCAGGGCCGCGCTGGTTTTAGCCATCTGCATCAGCGACATCAGCGCTTCCTGCATACGCGCGCCGCCGGAGGCGGAGAAACAGATCATCGGGCAATTGTCTTCCAGCGCCTGTTCGACGGCGCGCACAAAGCGTGCGCCTACGACGGAGCCCATGGAGCCGCCCATAAAGGCAAACTCAAAGGCCGCCGCCACAACGGGCATACCGTGCAGCGTCCCCTTCATCACCACCAGCGCGTCTTTCTCGCCGGTTTCTTTCTGGGCGGAGGCCAGGCGATCTTTATACTTTTTGGAATCTTTGAACTTCAGCACGTCTTTCGGCTCAAGCTCGCTGCCCAGTTCCACCATGGTGTCTTCGTCTAACAGACTGTGCAGACGCTCGCGCGCCGCCATGCGCATGTGGTGATCGCACTTCGGGCAGACTTCAAGATTGCGTTCCAGCTCGGCGCGGTACAGGACCTGGCCGCAGCTGTCGCACTTGGTCCACACCCCTTCAGGAATGCTCGCCTTGCGGGTGGGCGTAATATTGCTCTTATTGAGAATTCGTTCAATCCAGCTCATTGATGACCTTTCTGCTTGAACCTGGTCGATGCCAGTTTTTCTGTGACAGTGTGACCTGCCCCAGACCGTAAATGGTGCTCATTAAAACATAACGGCCCGCGACTTTGGATAAAAAAGTGGTCGAACCGCGCTATGCAGTTATTTTTGCAGGCGTGCCGCCGCGCGCTTATGGCGAATAATTTCAATGACGCCGGGCAACACCGACAGCCCGATAATCGCCACAATCAGCAGCTTGAGGTTTTCCTGCACGATGGGTAAATCACCAAACAGGTAACCGGCATAGGTGAACAGCAGCACCCACAGCAACGCGCCAACCACGTTGTACATCGCAAAATGGCGATAGGACATGTGCCCCATCCCCGCGACAAACGGTGCGAAGGTTCGCACAATTGGCACGAAGCGCGCGAGAATAATCGTTTTTCCGCCGTGACGCTCGTAAAAAGCGTGTGTTTTATCGAGATAGCTGCGGCGGAAGATCTTCGAATCAGGGTTGCTGAAGAGCTTTTCGCCAAACAATCGTCCGATAGTGTAGTTCACCGCGTCGCCAACGATGGCGGCTATCACCATTAAAATCACCATGGTATGCACGTTCAAATCGTTGGTGGGCAGCGCGGCCAGCGCGCCCGCCACGAACAGCAGCGAATCGCCCGGCAGGAAAGGCGTCACCACCAGCCCCGTCTCGCAGAACAGTATGAGGAACAAAATGGCGTAAACCCAAACGCCGTACTGCGCGACCAACTCCGCCAGATGCACATCAATATGCAAAATAAAATCAATGATGAAGCGGATAAATTCCATAGTGATTAACCTTTCTCAACCGTATCAGTCAGCTAAAAACACAGGCCCCATCGGGGGACGAGGTAATGCAAAATGTTCAGGATAATCAACGGATACCAGGTATAAGCCTTCAGCTTTACCCGTCGCCGCAGCCAGCTTACGGTCTTTTGCAGCCAGCAGCTCGGCCATCCAGTTTTCTTCCTGATTACCGCAGCCGATTTCCATCAGGCTGCCGACGATATTGCGCACCATATGATGCACAAACGCGTTGGCTTTAATGTCGACCACTACGTACGCGCCGTAGCGGCTAACCGTAATGTGCATAAGGTTACGCCACGGCGTGCGCGACTGGCACTGCACGGCGCGGAACGAGGTAAAATCGTTCTCACCCAGCAGGCACTGCGCGGCGCGATGCATACGCTCAGCATCCAAAGGATGATAGAAGTGAGTGACCCCTTGCGCCATTACCGCCGGACGCAGACGCTGGTTATAAATGACATAACGGTAGCGGCGCGCGGTGGCGCTGAAGCGAGCGTGGAAATCGTCCGGCACAGCTTTCACCCAGCGAACGGCAATGTCACCAGGTAAATTCGCATTTACGCCCAGCGTCCAGGCCGCATCTTTGCGCTCGACGCTGGTTTCAAAATGCACCACCTGGCCGGTAGCGTGAACCCCGGCGTCGGTGCGGCCAGCGCAGAAGACATTAATCGGTTCGTTAGCGACCTGGGAAAGCGCCTTCTCAAGCTTTTCCTGCACGCTGCGAACTTCATTCTGGCGCTGCCAGCCGTAATATTTACTGCCGTCGTACTCAATGCCGAGCGCAATCTTATGCCGCGGGGCAGCGATTAACTCGTCGGACATTAGTACATGTACTCCTGCACCAGTTTTTCAGCGGTTTTGACCGCCATCAGCGCGCCGCCAAAGCGAACGTTGTCCGCCACGGACCAGAACTGAATCTGCTCCGGCATGCCGTAGTCGTTTTGCACACAGCCGATAGAAAGGTGGGCGCTGCCGGAAGCGTCAGAAACCTGAGTCGGGAATTCCCCCTCTTCCGACAGTTCAAGATCTTCAACCAGGCCGAACGCATCGCGCGCTTCTTCCGCAGCCAGCGGGCGCATCGCTTCGAAGTTAACCATCTGAGCGTGACCGTAGAAGACAGGTGCCTGCACGTAGCTGGCGGAAATTGGCAGGCCGTCGTCCTGCAAAACTTTGCGCACTTCGTTTACCAGACGACGTTCAGCGCGCACGCTGCCTTCCGCATCCGGCACCAGCGGCAGCATGTTAAACGCCAGCTGACGGCCAAACAGATCGTTTTCCTCGATTGGCATCCCGTTCAGCAGGCGAGCGCTTTGCCCGGCCAGCGCGTCGACGGCAGCTTTACCGCGAGCGGAGGCGGCTAACAGGTTAGTGACCTGAATGCGCGACAGGCCGCCCTGTTCGATCAGCGGTTTTAACGCGCTCAGTAGCTGGCTGGTCAGGCTGTCGGCCACGGCAACCAGGTTGCGGTTACGGTAGTCGCCCAGCACGAACGGATTCACGTCCGGCACCACTAGCGGCACGTCAGGCTCCATTGCAAACAGGCCGCTGGAATCGATAACCAGGCAGCCCGCGTTGGTGGCTTCCTCAACGTACTGCGCGGTGGCTTCAGCCCCGGCGACGAAGAAAGCGAGCTGCACCTGGGTCCAGTCAAACTCCTGCGCATCCTGCACCATCACGGTTTTGCCTTCGTAGCGCAGGTTTTCCCCGGCGCTGTCCTTGCGGGCCAGGGCATACAATTCACCAACCGGGAACTGGCGCTCAGCGAGCAGTTCAAGAACAGCCGCGCCGACGGCACCCGTGGCACCTAATACGGCAATATTCCAGCCTTCAGACATGTTGGTTTACTCCAGACTTAAAAAACAGAGTCCCGCCGAAGACTGCTTCGGCAGGACGGAAGATCGGGGTTAGCGAGTCGCGTGATGAACTGCGCTAAAACCCAGGTTTTGCAGCATAGCCGCCGCGTTCGCGTCATCGCACTGAATGTAAAGCGAGGACCACTCCCGGCGTTCCTGGTAATGTTTACGCAGCTTGTCGAATTCGCCCGGAATAGCGGCTACTTTTCGCAGCGGGGCGTCATCGCGGCGCACATCATACACCAGATGAACCAGTCTTTTGAGTACCGCCTGATCGAGCGGGCCATGCAGCGTGATGCGGCCAAACTCCGGGGCGGGAAGCAGCGTGTCGAGCGCGATTTGCTGCGCCTTACCGATAAACTCGCTGAAGGCTTCGAACACCTGCGTTGTGCCGCGCGCTTTGCCTTCCAGCGTGTAGCCCGCGATATGCGGCGTGCCAATATCGACGAGATCCAGCAGATCGCCGTTCAGCTCGGGCTCAGGCTCCCAAACGTCAAGCACTACGCTGAGCTTCTGCCCATTTTGCAGGCATTTAAGCAGCGCGGCGTTATCCACCACCGGGCCGCGACAGGCGTTAATCAAAATAGTGCCGGGCTTCAGGTTCGAAATCAGCCGTTCGTCGGCCAGATGCAGCGACTTATAAGGCCCGGCCTTAAACAGCGGCGTATGGAAAGTCAGCACGTCTGCTTCACGCACAAGCCGCTCCAGCGGCTGGAAATCCCCCTCGTCACCGCGATCGGCGCGTGGTGGATCGCAAAGCAGGGTGCGTACGCCGAAAGCTTCCAGGCGCTTTTGCAGCCGCGCACCGACGTTGCCGACGCCGACAATGCCCACGGTGCGATCGGTCAAAGCAAAACCATCGCGCTCGGCAAGCATCAATAAAGAGGAGAAGACGTATTCCACAACGGCGATGGCGTTGCAGCCGGGCGCGGCGGAAAATGCAATGCCTGCACGCTCGAGCCAGGCTTCATCAACGTGATCGGTGCCGGCCGTGGCGGTGCCGACAAACTTAATTTTCTTGCCGTCCAGCAGCTCCGCATTCACTTTGGTGACGGAACGAACCATCACGGCGTCGGCATCATCCAGCTCGGCAACGGGGATTGGTCGCCCCGGAACGGCGGTTACATCGCCCAGTCGGCTAAATAATTCGCGGGCATAGGGCATATTTTCATCAACGAGGATTTTCACGTCAGTACCTGTCTGTTAATCGTCGAGAATAAGTCCGATAGTGTGCCATAATCTCGCGTCCGGGCATAACGGGCCACGGTGTAATGTTTTGTCGTTTTTCAGCAATCTTAAGGAAATGCTATGCAACCCATTCAGGGGGCTACGCCTCGCCCTCCGGGGGAACCCTCCCCAGCGCCTTCTGTAGCAGGCGAGCAGCCGCTTTCTTCCGTACAGCGTACCGTTCTCGAACGCCTGATTACGCGTATCGTGGCGCTGAGCCAGCAGCAAAGCGCTGAAGTCTGGGCCGGGTTGAAGCACGATCTGGGGATGAAAAACGACGCCCCCCTGCTTTCGCGCCATTTCCCTGCGGCCGAGCAAAACCTTAATCAGCGGCTGAACAGCGCGCAAACCAACCTCGCGACGCGCCAAATCGTCCAGCAGCTCAGCGATTTGCTGCCGCAGGGGAATAACCGCCAGGCGGTAAGCGATTACATCCGCCAACAGTTCGGGCACAGCGCACTGAGCCAGCTCACGCCGCAGCAGCTCAAAACCGTGTTGACGCTGCTGCAAAATAACCAGCTGTCGATTCCACAGCCGCAGCAGCGGCCCGCTACGGATCGCCCTTTGCTGCCAGCCGAACACAGCACGCTCAATCAGCAGGTGGCCAAACTCACTGCCGCCACCGGCGAGCCGGGCAAGCAAATCTGGCAGTCGATGCTGGAGCTTTCCGGAGTGAAATCCGGCGAATTAATTCCGGCCAAACACTTCACGCTGCTGACCACCTGGCTACAGGCGCGTCAGACGCTCAGCCAGCAGACTGCGCCCACTCTTCATACGCTTCAGGCCGCGCTGAAGCAGCCGCTGGAAGCCGCCGAATGGAAGGATATTACCGATTATGCCCAGCAGCGTTTTCAGGCCACGCCGCAGGCGGTGCTGACCACCGCGCAGGTGCAGGATATTCTCAATCAGGTATTTCTGAAGCGAGCGGAACGCCAGTCGGAAATCACAGAGGTTCGCAACATTCAGCCAATTTTCAGCCCGCTGTTTGCGCCGTTTGCCGAGCCGTTTAAGGCGATGTCTTCACGGCCGGGGCTTTTGCTGATGGCCGTGCTCATCGTGATGTTTATCTTTTGGATGGTGATTTAAAGCTGCCCTCCCTCTGAAGAGAGGGCGCTAAGCCTTACTTTTTGAACGCTATTAGCGTCACCACAATCCCCACAACCGCTGAAATTGCGCCCGCCAGAAACACGGAAGGATAGCCGAGCGAGGTGGCCAGCAGGCCCGTCAGCGGCCCGGTGATGCCGTATGAGATATCCTGAAACGCCGCGTAGCCGCCCAGCGCCGTACCGCGAACCTGCGCGGGAACCCGCTTAACAACCTCAACGCCCAGCGCGGGGAAGATTAGCGAACAGCCACAGCCGGTAAGCGCCGCGCCCAGCAGAGCTATCCACGCCACGGGTGCCTGCCAGAGCAGCACCAGCCCCGCCGTCTCAACCACCAGCGAAACAAGCGCCACGCGGACGCCGCCAAATCTGTCCGGCATCCAGCCAAACAGCACGCGCATCAGCACAAAAGCTCCGCCAAAGGCGGTCAGCGTGAAGCCAGCCCAGGCCCAGCCGTTTGCGGCAAAATAGAGCGAAACGAAGGTGCCGATTACCGCAAAGCCCACGCCCTGTAACGCCAGGCCAAGCCCCGGTTTCCAGATCAGCCCGACGACGGCAAGCAGGGAAGGACGCTCACCTTTTTGGGCCGGTACGGACGGTACTCGCCCGTTAAAGAGCCACGCCACCAGCGGCAGCGCGATGGTTGAAATCCCCAGCGCCACAAAGCCCCACTGGCTGTTAAGCAGCAGGCCCAGAGGTGCGCCAGCGGCTAATGCGCCGTAAATAGCCATCCCGTTCCAGGACATGACCTTGCCGGAGCGGGCAGGCCCTACCAGCCCAAGCCCCCACGTCAGCGTGCCGGTCAGCAGCTGGCTTTCGCCGAAGCCGAGGATCAGGCGGCCCACGATCAGCAGCCCGAATTTTACGGCGGCGTCAACGGGGAGCAAAGCGGCAAGCAGATAGGCGGTTCCCGCCAGCGCGCAGGAGAACATCCCCTGCATCGTCGAGCGTTTTGCGCCCTGCTGATCGGCCAGCCGCCCGGCATAGCCGCGCGTTAAAACCGTCGCCAGGAATTGAATCCCCACGGCGACGCCGACCATTATGTTGCCGTAGCCCAGCTGCTGGTGAACGAACAGGGGAATAACCGGCAGCGGTAAGCCAACCGTCATATAGGTCAGGAAGACGGCGAAAGTCATGCTGAATAATGATTTATTAGCCGATTTAGGCTTTGAAGAAGGCGAATCAACTGTGGCAGACATACTGCTTACTCCTGTAACAGCAGAGTAAGGCGGGGACACACCGCGCCTCTCTATCTGATGGGTCAGATTAAAGGTGCGTTGGTTAACGTTGAACGCTTACGCATTACCCGGAAGATAATGTTATGGCGGGCATAGTGCCCTCATTCAAACGCAGCGTCAAGAAAGGTAAATATAAAAAAACGGGGCGTCCTGAGACACCCCGTTAATGGCTGTTACTGGGCTTATGCGTCGAGTTTACGCATCACCAGCGTGGCGTTAGTGCCGCCAAAGCCGAAGCTGTTAGACATCACCGTGTTCAGCTTACGCTCGGTAGGCTCGGTCACGATGTTCAGGCCTTTCGCCTGCTCGTCCAGCTCTTCAATGTTGATGCTTGGCGCGATAAAGCCGTGTTCCAGCATCAGCAGTGAGTAGATCGCTTCCTGCACGCCAGCGGCACCCAGAGAGTGACCGGTCATCGCTTTGGTTGCGGACATCGCCGGAGAGTTATCGCCGAAGACTTCGCGAATGGCGCCCAGTTCTTTCACGTCGCCAACCGGCGTAGAAGTCCCGTGGGTGTTCAGGTAGTCAATCGGAGTGTCAACGCCGTGCATGGCCATCTTCATGCAGCGCACCGCGCCTTCGCCTGATGGAGCCACCATGTCTGCGCCGTCGGACGTTGCGCCGTAGCCCACGATTTCAGCGTAGATATGTGCGCCACGAGCCAGAGCGTGCTCCAGCTCTTCTACCACAACCATGCCGCCGCCGCCTGCGATAACGAAGCCGTCACGGTTCGCATCATAGGTACGGGAAGCTTTGCTCGGGTCTTCGTTGTATTTGGTGGACAGCGCGCCCATGGCATCGAACTCGCAGGCCATTTCCCAGCACAGCTCTTCGCCGCCGCCGGCAAAAACGATGTCCTGTTTGCCCAGCTGAATTTGCTCAACCGCGTTGCCGATGCAGTGTGAAGACGTCGCACAGGCAGAGCTGATGGAGTAGTTCACGCCGTGAATTTTGAACGGCGTCGCCAGGCAAGCAGATACGCCTGAGCCCATCGCTTTGGTGACCACGTAAGGACCTACAGCTTTCAGGCCACGTGGGCTACGCATAGCGTCCGCACCGAAGACCTGGAAGCGAGGGGAGCCGCCGCCGGAACCTGCAATCAGGCCGACACGCGGGTTGTTTTGATAAGCTTCAACGCTAAGACCAGCGTCCTGAATAGCCTGTTCCATTGACAGGTAAGCATAGATGGATGCATCGCTCATGAAGCGCACAACTTTGCGATCGATGAGGCCGGTGGTGTCCAGCTTGACGTTACCCCACACGTGGCTACGCATGCCAGAGTCTTTCAACTCTTGAGAGAAGGTGATCCCTGAGCGTCCTTCACGCAGAGATGCCAGGACTTCCTGCTGGTTATTACCGATGCTGGAAACGATGCCCAGGCCAGTAATCACTGCACGTTTCATTCAATACCTCTTCCACTGCACTATTAGGATTTCGACAGGCACAATAGCGTACACTTGTACGCCGAACAAGTCCGATCAGCCAAATCGGCCTGAAATTTGCGCCGCTTCGCACACATCGTTACTATCCTTGCACTGCCTGCCAGACGAGTAACTTACGTGAAACAGACCCCTATACAATCTGCCAACCTTGGCTTTAACGAAGAGGGTACACCTGTATCCCGAGAATTCGACGACGTGTACTTCTCTAATGATAATGGACTGGAGGAAACTCGTTATGTCTTTCTCGGGGGAAATCATCTTAAAGAGCGCTTCGCTACCCACGATCGCTCCCTGTTTGTAGTGGCTGAAAGTGGTTTTGGTACCGGCCTTAACTTTTTGACTTTGTGGCAGGCATTCGACGAATTTTGCGAAAAACAGCCCGAGGCGGCTCTCAAGCGCCTGCACTTTATTAGTTTTGAAAAATTCCCGCTGACCGCAGCCGATCTGGCGCTGGCGCACGGCCACTGGCCGGAACTCGCCGCGTTTGCCGAACAGCTTCAGCAGCAGTGGCCGCTGCCTGTGGCCGGCTGCCACCGCCTTTTGCTGGCTCAGGGCCGCATCACGCTCGATCTGTGGTTCGGGGATATTAATGAGCTTATCCCACAGCTGGATGACACCTTAGCGAACCGGGTCGACGCCTGGTTTCTCGATGGTTTTGCCCCGTCCAAAAACCCTGATATGTGGACGCCGCAGCTTTTCAACGCCATGGCGAAGCTGGCGCGCGTCGGCGGTACGCTGGCCACCTTTACCTGCGCGGGCTTTGTGCGCCGGGGGCTGATTGAGGCCGGGTTCACCATGACCAAAGCCAAAGGTTTCGGGCGCAAACGCACCATGCTGACCGGCGTGATGGCGCAGGAACTGGCGCATCAGACGCAAACGCCGTGGTACGCCCGCCCGCCAGCCCTGGGGAAAGAGGTAGCCATTATCGGCGGCGGCGTTGCCAGCGCCCTGCTCTCGCTCGCGCTCCTGCGGCGCGGCTGGCAGGTCACGCTTTACTGCGCGGATGCGGTCCCGGCTCAGGGCGCTTCCGGCAATCGTCAGGGTGCGCTTTACCCGCTGCTCAGCACGCACGACGCCTCGCTGACCACTTTTTTCGCCGCGGCCTTTACCTTTGCCCGCCGCCTGTATGATGCCCTGCCCGTCGAGTTTGCTCACGACTGGTGCGGCGTGACCCAGCTGGGCTGGGACGAAAGAAGCCAGCATAAAATCGACCAGATGCTGAGTCTTGCAATGCCGCATCCCCTCGCCCACGCGGTGGACGAGCAAACAGTTTCTGATGCGTGCGGCGTGAAAACGGGCTGCGGCGGCATTACCTATCCGCTCGGCGGCTGGCTCTGTCCGGCCCAGCTCACCGCTAATGCGCTGGCGCTCGCCGGGCAGCTGGGGCTGAAAACGCATTACGGCCATCGGGTGACGAATCTCAGCCAAACGGCCGAGGGCTGGAAGCTGTCGTTTGCCGAACGGCCAGATCGGCAACACGCTGCCGTCGTGCTGGCCAACGGGCACCAAATCAACCGCTTTGCGCAAACCGAAACGCTGCCGATTTCCGCCGTTGGCGGCCAGGTCAGCCATATTCCCACTACGCCAGCGCTGACGGCGCTGCGCCAGGTGCTTTGCTACGACGGATACCTGACCCCGGTCAGCCCTGAAAACCAGCATCACTGTATTGGCGCCAGCTACCATCGAGGCGTGGAGGATATGCAGTACAACGAAGAAGATCAGCAGCAGAACCGTCAGCGGCTGCTCAACTGTCTGCCGGAGGAAAAGTGGCCGCTGGAAGTCGACGTTTCTGCGGGAGAGGCCCGCTGCGGCGTGCGCTGTGCCACGCGGGACCATCTGCCGCTTATCGGCAGCGTAGCGGACTACCAGGCCACGCTTGAGCAATACTCAAATCTGGTCACCGAGAAAGAAAATGCCGTTACGGCTCCGGTATATACCAACCTGTTTATGCTGGCCGGCTTGGGCTCAAGAGGCTTGTGCACCGCTCCGCTGGCGGCAGAAATTCTGGCTGCGCAAATGAGCGACGAGCCGATTCCGCTGGACAGCAAAACGCTGGCGGCGCTGAACCCAAATCGATACTGGGTGAGAAAACTGCTGAAAGGAAGAGAAGTGAAGTAGGATTTATCGAGGTGGATAAGCGCAGGCTATCCACCTCTGGCCGCCGATTACTTAAACTCGGCCTGACGGTACAGATTTTCCCACATGCCCAGCACCAGCGACTGATCGCGAGGGGAAAGCTCGCCCGCCTGAATGGCTTTTTCCAGGCCGCTGGAAACGGCGGCGTGCAGCGCTTCAGGCGAAGGGTCTTCGCCGTGCTCAATCTCTGCTACCGCCAGGGTGAGATGCCCCCGCAGATAACCGCTGGCAAACAGCTCATCATCGCTGGCGTGCTCGACCATTCCATCAATTAACGCCAGAATGCGTGTTTCAAATTCCGCGATCATCTTACTTCCTCGTCTCTTTTTGCAGGTATTAGTTTAAATCTTCCGGCCAGCAGAACAGATCGGCTGTCACCGGCGGGGTTTGATAAAATTCGCGCAGGGCCGCCATCAGGCGCGCCGGGCGTTCAGGAATGCCTTCTTCAAGATAGATCATCACCTGAGCGTAAACGCGACGCTGAAACGCAATCCTGTCCGGGTCAAAATCGCCGCTCAGATTGTCACAGCTGACGTTAAACGGGAAGCCAGCCGCCACGCACAGCAGCCACTCCAGCGCCTGCGGCTTCACCTCAACGTCTTCGAACTTACTCTGCGTTTGGGCGTCTCGCCCGTCCGGGCAGTACCAGTAGCCAAAATCCACCAGCTCGCGGCGCGCTTTCCCGGCGATACACCAGTGCGAAATCTCGTGCATACCGCTGGCGTAATAGCCGTGGGCGAAAACCACCCGGTTGTACGGCACTTCCTCGTCAGCAGGAAGATAGATCGGTTCGTCGTCGCCTTTAATCAGACGGGTATTAAAATCAGCTTTAAAGCAGCTATCGAATACCTCGATCAGATCCTGATAACGATGCTCTTTTGCTGCCGTGGTGCTTTCTGTGGTCATACTTTCAGTGTCCAAATTCATGCCACCCCCAGCCAGTGGAGGATCTCCGGTCCGTGGCTATCAAATAATAGTTTGGCGCTCATCACCGCCGAGACGATAACGATCATCGGTCGGATCAGCTTTTGCCCTTTGCTCAACACCAGGCGCGAGCCCATGCGCGCGCCCAAAAACTGGCCCGCCATCATCACAAAGCCCGTGCCCCAAATCACTTTGCCGCCGATGATAAACAGCAGCAGGCCGCCCAGGTTTGAGGTCGCATTTAAAACCTTGGCGTGGGCGGTTGATTTCGCCAGATTAAAGCCGCAAAGGGTCACGAACGCCAGCGCGTAGAAAGAACCCGCGCCGGGGCCAAAGAAGCCGTCGTAAAAGCCCACGCAGCCGCCCGCAATCAGCGCAAACGGCAGGCCGTAGAGGCGGCGCTGGCGATCCTCTTCCCCAAGCTTAGGCATCAGTAAGAAATACAGCCCGATGCCAATCACCAGCAGCGGAAGGATCTGGCGCAGAATGTCGGATTTGACGTGCTGCACCAGCAGAGCGCCGGTGGTGGATCCCAAAAAGGTCATCAGAATATTGAGCTTCTGATCTTTTAGGTTCACGACCTTGCGGCGAATGAAATAGATCGAGGCGGAAACCGAGCCCCCGCAGGCCTGCAGCTTGTTTGTCGCCAGCGCCTGAGCCGGAGACATGCCCGTCGCCAGCAGCGCCGGAATGGTCAACAGCCCGCCGCCGCCCGCCAGCGCATCAATAAACCCTGCCAGCAGCGCGACAAAAAACAGCACCACCATCATCAGGGGGGAAACCATAAACCAATCCATTTGCCTGTCCGTTTATCGGTTAAAGAACGTGTTCATCCAGCAAGGCCTGACACGAAGCAGGCAGCGGCGGCGGCGTTTTTTTCTTCGGCGGCGTGCTGCCAGGGGCAGGCGGCGCGAACCAGCTTTGCAGCTCGGCACCGCAGCCGTCGCCCGGAGGCGGCAGAGGCTGGTCTTCGCACTCCAGGCTATCCGCCGGGCAGCGCAGACGTACGTGCATATGGGCCCGATGCTGGAACCACGGACGTACTTTACGCAGCCAGTCGCGGTCCGCTCCCGCATCAAGACAAAGCTGCTGCTTGATGGCCGGATTAACGAAGATTCGCGTCACGTCGTTATCTTTTGCGGCCAGCTTGATCAGGCTGCTGATTTCCGGCTTCCACAGGCTCTGCACCACGTGCCTGTTGTCGCTGGCGACCAGGTCGAGCGCCTGAGGCTTAAGAAGCTGCGCGGGCGACCAGTGCGTTTTCGGCAGCTGCAGGAAAATGTCGACGTCAAGTCCGGTCTGGTGGCTGGCGTGGCCAGAGTTAAAGCGCCCGCCCGCCGCCATGCCCATATCGCCAATCAGCACGGTGCCCAGGCCCAGCTGGTTCACCTGATTGCTCAGGCGCTGGATAAACATCACCAAATCGGGATGGCCGAAATAGCGGCGCTGATCCTGGCGCATAACCTGATAGCGAGCATCGGTCAGCTGCAGCTCGTGGGCGCCCACAATGCAGCCGTTGGAAAACGCCCCGATAGACTGTGGGCTCCCGGCAACCGGGTGACTGATTTTCTGCCACGGCGTGGCGGCCAAAGCAGCGGCGCTGGCGAACAGCGCCAGCAAACCGACGAGAACTTTTTTCATCGCATTACCAGCGTGGTAAAGGAGGAGTCACGTCGGCGTTTTGTGCGCGCTGACGCAGTAAATGATCCAGCAGGACAATCGCCAGCATCGCTTCTGCGATCGGCACCGCGCGGATCCCCACGCACGGATCGTGCCGCCCGCGAGTCACCATTTCCACTTCTTCGCCTTCACGGTTGATCGTGCGGCCCGGCACCATAATGCTTGAGGTCGGCTTAAGCGCCATATTGGCCACGATTTGCTGGCCGCTGCTGATGCCGCCGAGAATGCCGCCCGCATGGTTGCTCTGGAAGCCATCTTTGGTGATTTCATCGCGGTTCTGGCTGCCGCGCAGGTTCACCACGCCAAAGCCTTCGCCAATTTCGACGCCTTTCACCGCGTTGATGCTCATCAGCGCGTGGGCAATGTCCGCGTCCAGACGATCGAACACCGGTTCGCCAAGGCCCGGCGGTACATTATCGGCCACCACGGTGACCTTCGCGCCAATGGAGTCACCCTCTTTTTTCAGCGCGCGCATCAGCTCGTCCAGCGTTTCAATTTTGTCCGGGTCCGGGCAGAAGAACGGGTTCTGCTCAACCTGCGCCCAGTCTTTGATGTCCAGCGGCACGTCGCCCATTTGGGTCAGGCAGCCGCGAATGGTGATGCCGTATTTATGCGCCAGGTATTTCTTGGCAATGGCACCGGCAGCCACGCGCATCGCCGTTTCGCGGGCGGAAGAACGGCCGCCGCCGCGATAGTCGCGCAGGCCGTATTTTTGTTCGTAGGTGTAATCGGCGTGGCCCGGACGGAACACGTCTTTGATGGCGCTGTAATCCTGCGAGCGCTGGTCGGTATTTTCAATCAGCAGCCCGATGCTGGTTCCGGTGGTCACTCCTTCAAAGACGCCGGAAAGGATTTTAACCTGGTCCGGTTCGCGGCGCTGAGTGGTGTAGCGGGAGGTGCCCGGACGGCGGCGGTCGAGATCGTGCTGTAAATCGGCCTCGGTTAGCGGAATGCCCGGCGGCACGCCGTCAACAATGCAGCCCAGCGCGATGCCGTGAGATTCACCAAATGTCGTTACGCGAAAAACTTGTCCGATTGAGTTACCTGCCATCTTTCACGGCTCCTTACCGTTGTCTTTGTTTTTATGAGATAAATTGTGTTGTGGGCAAAATAAAGACGGGCCCGGAGGCCCGTCTGCACAGATTAATCTTTGTAGATGCTGAAATGTTCGCGCGCGGCAATCAGCTGCGATTTGGTCAGCATAAAGACGCCGTCACCGCCGTTGTCGAACTCAAGCCAGGTGAACGGCACGTCCGGGTACTGTTCCATCAGATGTACCATGCTGTTTCCGACTTCACAAATCAGAATCCCGCCGTCCGCCAGATACTCCGGAGCGCAGGCCAGAATGCGGCGCGCCAGCTTCAGACCGTCGCTGCCGGCGGCCAGGCCGAGCTCAGGCTCGAAGCGGAATTCGCCCGGCAGGTCGGACATATCTTCCGCGTCAACGTACGGCGGATTCGTTACGATCACGTCGTACTGCACTTTCGGCAGGTCGCGGAACAAGTCAGAACGAATGGGCGTGACCTGGTTTTCCAGACCGTGCTCTGCGATGTTCTGCTCGGCCACCGCCAGCGCGTCCAGCGAGATATCAACCGCGTCCACTTCCGCATGGGTAAATTCGTAAGCGCAGGCAATGGCGATGCAGCCGCTGCCGGTGCACATATCCAGGATGTGCTGCGGCTCCGCGTCGTACAGGCCCGCAAAGCGGTTGGAGATCAGCTCGCCGATTGGGGAACGCGGCACCAGCACGCGCTCGTCAACGTAAAATTCGTGGCCGCAGAACCAGGCTTTATTGGTGAGGTAAGCCACCGGGATACGCTCGTTCACGCGGCGAATTACGCGTTCAACGATGCGGTGACGCTCGCTGGAAGTCAGGCGCGCGGTGCGCATATCTTCAGGAATATCCAGCGGTAAATAGAGGCTTGGCAGCACCAGCTGAACGGCTTCATCCCACGGGTTGTCGGTGCCGTGACCATACCAGATGTTGGCGGCGCTAAAACGGCTAACTGCCCAGCGCAGCATATCCTGAATGGTGTGCAGTTCACTCACTGCCTCATCGACGAAAATTTTATCCACGTTGCCCTCCGCAGGCCGTTCACGCTAATTCAATAATCGATTAGTTTGCCATGAAGGCCGCGACAAATCAGCATTCAATCACTCGGCCGGGGGGGAAATTTGCGTTTTATTTAGCGATGCGTGGCAAAGCGGGTAAACTGACGCCAAAGCAGATGCGAGACGAATATCAGATGAAGAAAAAACCTCCGCTCAGCGTTGATGAAAGGGATCTTTTCCGTGATTTGATGAGCGGCACTAAAAAACTCACCCAGGACACCATTGTTCATCGCCCGGTGCGTAAGAAGCTCCAGGAAGTGCCGGTGAAACGGCTGTTACAGGAACAGGTCGACGCCAGCCATTACTTTTCAGATGAGTTTCAGCCAAGGCTTGCCACCGAAGGGCCGACCCGCTACGTGCGTGAAGACGTTAGCCATTTCGAATTAAAAAAGATCCGCCGGGGCGATTACTCCCCCGAGCTGTTTTTGGATTTGCACGGGCTAACGCAGCTTCAGGCCAAGCAGGAACTGGGCGCGCTGATTGCCGCCTGCCGCCGGGAACACGTCTTTTGCGCCTGCGTAATGCACGGCCACGGCAAGCATGTGCTCAAACAGCAAACGCCGCTGTGGCTGGCGCAGCACCCTCACGTCATGGCATTTCATCAGTCACCGAAGGAGTACGGCGGCGACGCCGCGCTGCTGGTGCTCATAGAAGTGGAAGAGTGGCAGCCGCCGGAATTGCCTTAGGCCGTGAATGGTCAGCCGATGAAAATACAAAGAGCCGCATTTCGCGGCTCTTTTTTCATGCTTACGGCTATCAGATTGCTTTCGCCACTTTTAAATTGCAGGGACTCATCTGCCAGTTAAACACGCCTTTCCCGGTTTCCGGATCCAGCGTAACGTTGGCGATGGCCGACGTACAGAACATCGGCGGAGTCTCTTCAGGGCAGAGTTCAGACACCAGGTAACCCACTAACGGCAGGTGAGAAACCACCAGCGCCGATTCAACACCTTCATTGGCCAGGGCTTGCAAATAGCAGCTCACCAGGCCGACGTCACCGCACGGCGTTAATTCCGGCAGGATGTCTTCTTTTTCCGGGAGGGTAAGTGCTTCACGCACTACGTCCAGGGTCTGTTCAGCTCGCAGGTAAGGGCTCACCAGAACACGTTCGATATCCATAACCTGACCTTTCAACCAGGTTGCCATCACACGGGATTCGTCATAACCACACTGGGTTAAGGGACGTACCGAGTCGCTGGCGGCATCGAGTGCTGCGTCGCCGTGACGCATGATAAAAACTTGCATATTGCACCGCTTTTGTTAACCAGGAATGCTCGAATTCCCCGAGATGAAGAAGGGGATATTCAGCAGCCGGGCATTGTGCCTTATCCGTACATCGAATGAAACGCTGTTTTTTACCTCAATGCTGCAAGTATAGTCAATCATAGTTTACAAAATGACCGACAGACGTCCATTCACCGAGTTTATTACCTCCTCAGGAGGAGGCAAAACTCATGCTTCTTTGACCCCAACTTCCGGTACAGGGTTCAGTATTCCCCAGAAAGTAAGGTTGTTCTGTGCCATCCTTTGCAATGCTTCACAGGGAGAGAAACGCTCCCCGTACTGATTCGCCAGGCGTTGCAGCCTCGCGACGACTTCGTCTGCGCCCAGGCTATCCATATAGCGGAACGGGCCGCCGAGGAAAGGTGGGAAGCCAATACCAAATACGGCACCAATATCGCCGTCGCGCGCGCTGCGAACGACACCTTCATCCAGGCAGCGAGCGGCTTCATTAAGCATCATGAACACGCAGCGTTCGGCAATAGCTTTTGCCTCCAGCTGCCCTTTCGGCGTCACCGCAATAAGCTTGTAAATTGCAGGGTCGACCTGTTTTTTGCTTTTACGCCCTTTCCCACCATAAAGATAGAAACCACGGCCATTTTTTCTACCTTTGCGATCGTCATTCAATATTGCTGCCATCGCATTCGGAGCGGCAAAGCGCTCGCCGTAAGCCTGCTGAAGGATTGGACTAATTTTAGTCCCCACGTCGATTCCCACCTCATCCAAAAGTTGGATGGGTCCGACGGGGAAACCAAACTTCACCAGCGCCTCGTCAATCTTATCGACAGGCTCCCCTTCCACCAGGCAGCGCATGGCTTCGTTAACGTAAGGCGCCAGAATACGGTTCACGTAAAAACCGGCGCAGTCACCGACGACAATCGCCGTCTTGCCCTGTTTTTTAGCCAGCGCAACCGTGGTGGAAATAGTTTCCGCTGATGTTCCCGCGTGAGGGATCACCTCAACCAGCGGCATTTTGTCCACCGGGCTGAAGTAATGCAGGCCGATAATCTGTTCCGGACGCGCAGCCTTTGCCGCGATGTCTGCGATAGGTAAAGAGGAGGTATTCGAAGCGAAAACGGTATGCGGCGCGGTATGTTCTTCGATTTCAGCCACCATTTTTTGCTTCAGCGCCAGGTCTTCAAACACGGCCTCCACCACAATATCGCGGCTGTGAAATCCGTGATAATCCGTGCCGCCGGAAATGCGTGCCATTTCTCGCTGGCGCTCCGCCGCCTTCATATGGCGACGACGCACTTTTTTATCCAGCAGATCCCAGCTGTATTTCAGCGCGCGGTTGATGCCTTCGTTACTAATATCTTTGATACGTACCGGCAGCTGCCCTTTCGTCGCCGTGACATAGGCAATACCGCCGCCCATCAGCCCGCCACCCAGCACGCCAACCGCGTGGACAGGACGGGGTTTAGCGTCACCGCCCTGCTCTTTTTTAAGCTCGGTGCTGGCAAAGAAAATGCCGCGCAGCGCCGCCGACTGCGGAGTCATCGCCAGCTCACCGAAAGCTTTCGCCTCGGCTTCGTAGCCGCTGTGGGTGCCCTGTTGCAGGCCGGTTCTGATCGTCTCGATTATGCGCTGCGTGGCGGGATAATTTCCTTGCGTCTTCTGCTCGGTTTTCTTATTCACCATGCTGAACAGCAGCGAGCGCCCAAGCGGCCCGGCCAGAATGCGTTCGCGAACGGGCAGCTGGCGTGAAGGTTTGCGGCCTTTAAGGGCCAGTTCAACGGCGGCGTTAAGCAGAATGGACTGAGGCACAACGTCGTCCACCAACCCCAGTTTCATCGCCTGGCGCGGACGCAGCTGCTTGCCGGTAAGCATCATATCCAACGCGCTGCTCACGCCAATCAGACGAGGTAAACGCTGTGTGCCGCCGGAGCCGGGTAACAGGCCGAGCTGAACTTCCGGTAGCCCGAGCCTGGTTTTCTCATCGTCAGTACAAATTCGCGAATGGCAGGCTAACGCCAGCTCAAGGCCACCGCCCAGACAGGCCCCGTGAATGGCTGCAACGACCGGGATCGGCAGCGCGGCGATTTCCGCCATAATCTGCTGGCCCTGACGGGCCAAAGCCTGTGCCTCTTGCGCGTTCTGGCAGCTGGCGATCATATTGATATCCGCACCGGCAATAAAGTTGTCGGGCTTGCCGGAAATAAACACCAGGCCCTGTAAGGCATTGTTATCACGAACCTGCTTGACGATCGCGTGTACCTCAGGGCCGAAAGAAGCCTTCAGGGTATTCATTTTTTCGCCGGGCACGTCAATGGTGACAACGGCAACGTTATCGAGGCGAATGTGCAGGGAAAATGCGCTTGTCTGTTCCATTTATTCAGCCTCCAGAACCATTGCCGCACCCAGACCACCCGCCGCGCAGGCCGTCACCAGACCAAAACCACCGCCCCGGCGGCGAAGCTCATGCAGCGTTTGGGTAATCATACGCGCGCCGGTGGCGGCAAACGGGTGTCCGTAGGCAATTGAGCCGCCGAGCACGTTAAATTTAGCGTCATCCACTTCTCCGGTGGCGTGGGCACGGCCCAGCACATCGCGGGCAAAGCGTTCGCTGGAAAGCATTTGTAAATTGGCGAGCGTCTGGGCGGCAAATGCCTCGTGCATATCGAACAGAGTCAGGTCGGCAAGCGTAATTCCCGCGCGCTCAAGCGCCAGCGGAGTCGCCCATGCCGGGCCCAGCAGCATATCTTTCCAGACGTCCACGGCGGTAAAAGCGTAGCTACGCAAAAAGCCCAGCGGCTTCAGTCCCAGCTCTTTAGCCCGCGATTCTGTCATCAGGATCACCGCGGCGGCGCCATCGGTTAACGGCGTGCTGTTTGCAGCGGTGACCGTACCGTGCTTGCGGTCAAAGGCGGGCCGTAATTTGGCGTAGTCCGCGAGGGATGAACCTTTGCGGACATTGTTATCTTCGCTGAACGGCTGGCGGTACGGCGGAATAAAAGCGGTCATCACTTCATCCGCCAGCTTGCCTTCCTGCCAGGCCTGCGCCGCTCGCTCATGGGAACGGTGCGCCAGCGCATCCTGCTGTTCGCGGGTAATACCATGGGTTTTTGCCATCTGCTCGGCGGTATCGCCCATCCTTAAACCGGTAGAGTATTCGGCCACCGCCGGCGGCACCGGCAGAAGATCGCGAGGACGCAGGCGGGAGAACAGTTTCAGGCGCTGGCCGAGAGTCCGCGCTTTATTCACGTCCACCAGCGTACGGCCCAGCTTTTTACTGACGCCAATCGGCAGCACGGAAGATGAATCCGCCCCGCCCGCAATACCTGCGCGAATCGTGCCCGCCATCAGGCTTTCGGCAACGTTGGCCACTGCCTGGAAGCTCGTCGCACAGGCGCGGCTCACGCTGTAGGCATCGGTATGCACGCTCATGCCGGTGCCCAGCACAATTTCACGGGCGATATTTGGCGCCTCCGGCATCTGCACAACCTGGCCGAAAACGAGCTGTTCGATAATCTCGGGGGGGATTTCACTGCGGGCGAGCAGTTCGCTGACCACCATATTCCCAAGGTCGATAGCGGGAATGCCGTGGAAGGCCGTTGCCTGGCGGGCAAAAGGCGTGCGCAGCCCACTGACGATGGCAATGCGGTCACCCTGACGGGTCACCAGCGGAAGTGCCTGACTCATAACGCTCCCCTGTTAAAAATTGTAAACGGACCAAATGTGGTCTGACCTGATCACAGTTTTAACCAAAAAGTTACATTCAGCCAACTGGCCGACTGGAAAATTGGGAGGGACGACACGCTTTAAGAGAGGATAAGCCGGGCGGCAATCTGCTGACCCGGCTTATAAAACAGCTCGATTGAGCGGGCGATCGGCCAGAACGCCGTCCACCGCAGAATCAAAAACGACCTTAGCGCAGGCCGAGCTGGAAGATCATCGTTTCAGCCTGGCAGCTGAAGATGAAATCGATATCCAGGCGCACGCCTTCGGCTACGTCGGTAAAGGTTGGAACGATTTTGCAGGGTTCAGATTCAACTTCGCGGGCTTTGGCGCTCAGCGCTGCCAGCGTTTCGTCAGCCTGTGCCTTGTTGGCAAACACTCGGCTGTAGGTCGCGGTGCAATCGGTGTTGTCGATAATTGAGCCAACATCAATACAGCAGCAAACCGGGGTTTCATCAGCAGTGTTTTTACTCATTATGATTTCCTCTGTATTCAAACGCGAAAAGGATTAAACAATTGCTGCTTATTTTACGCTCCCCGTTGAAGCGTCTCCAGTCGTTAATTTTGTCAGCCCCCGCAAGTGACCAAAATCACACTTAAAAATGATCTAAAACAAAATTCACTCGTTCGGATGAGTGACCCTGGCCGCGATTTTGCCAGGCAGATCTCGTTTTAACGATCAAATCAGAAAAAGTTTAGATACAAACTTGCAACATCCTATCTGGTCAGACCTATACTCTCGCCACTGGTCTGATTTCTCTGTACCCGATCAGCCCCTACTATTCGCGCTCCTGTTACGGTGTGTAACATTGTTTGTATAAAAATAAATCTATGAGGTTTTGGTCATGAGCCAGAAAAACCTGTTTACAAAGTCAGCCCTCGCGGTTGCAGTGGCAATTGTCTCCTCGCAGGCGTACTCAGCCGGCTTTCAATTAAACGAGTTCTCTTCCTCTGGCCTTGGCCGAGCTTATTCCGGGGAAGGTGCGGTAGCGGACAATGCGGGCTCAGCCAGCCGTAACCCCGCCACCATTATGATGTTTGACCGCCCAATGTTCTCCGGCGGTGCGGTATTCGTCGATCCGGATGTCAACATTTCCGGCACGTCCCCTTCAGGCCGCAGCACCGATGCAGACAACATTGCACCGACAGCCTGGGTACCAAACCTCCATTTCGTCGCGCCGATTAACGATCGGTTTGGCTGGGGCGCTTCTGTTACCTCCAACTACGGTCTGGCGACAGAATTTAATAATGACTACACCGCAGGATCGATGGGCGGCAAAACCGACCTGACAACCCTGAACCTTAACCTGAGCGGCGCCTACCGCTTAAACAGCAACTGGAGCTTCGGCCTTGGTTTTGACGCCGTTTATGCCAAAGCGAAAATCGAGCGTTATGCCGGGGACCTGCCTCAGCTGATCGCCGGTTCCGGCGCGCTGCCTCCGCAGCTGGCAGGCCCGGTATCTCAGATCCCTGCCGACACTCAGATTGCTCACCTGAAAGGTGACGAGTGGGGCTTCGGCTGGAACGCCGGTATTCTTTATGAAATCGATAAAGACAACCGCTACGGCTTCACTTACCGCTCAGAAGTTAAAGTGGACTTCGACGGCGACTATAAGAGCAACCTGCCTGCGGCCTATAACCCGCTGCTGTCTAACTTTGGTCTGCCTGCGGGCACCAACGGTCAGACTGTCCCAGGTTCTCTGACCCTGAACCTGCCTGAAATGTGGGAACTGTCCGGCTATAACAAAGTTGCACCGCAGTGGGCCATCCATTACAGCGTAACCTACACCAGCTGGAGTCAGTTCCAGGAGCTGAAAGCGACCGGCAGCGACGGCCAGACGCTGTTCTATAAAGATGAAAGCTTCAAGGATGCGTACCGCATTGCGCTGGGTACCACCTACTATATGGACAAGAACTGGACCTTCCGCACCGGTATCGCGTTTGACGATAGCCCGGTTCCGGCAGATAAGCGTTCCATCTCCATCCCGGATCAGGACCGTCTGTGGCTGAGCGCCGGTACAACCTATGCGTTTAACGACGACGCCTCCGTTGACCTCGGCATCTCCTACATGCACGGCCAGCACGTCGAAATCAAAGAAGGTCCTTACACCTTCCAGTCTGAAGGTAAAGCCTGGCTGTACGGCATGAACTTCAACTACGCGTTCTGATAAATAGCAGAAACGAAAAAGGCGAACCGCAGGGTTCGCCTTTTTTTGCCCGTCGCTCGAACTTACTGCGAATCGATATCTTTCAGATCGTCCTGAATCGCCGCCGCGTTCGGGTTGGCTTCGGGAGAGAGTTTTCCGCCGTTGGCGATAAAGTCGTGGCGCTGGAAGTAGGCTTCGCGCACCGTAATGTACGGATCGGCAGACTGCTTGAGCAGGCCGTCGGAATCCAGCAGCTGCGCACGCGTCTCGATGCCTTCGACCGTCCATTTCCCGATGGCCATCGGCCACGTCAGCCAGGACAGAATCGGGTACAGCGTATCCACGTTATCGCCGCCCTCATCGCGCAGCGTAAAGCTGCCGTAGAACGGGAGCTGGACGTACGGACCGTAGCCCACGCCGTAATGACCCAGCGTCGAACCAAAGCGGTGAGGCTCTTCACGCTGAAGCTTCGGATTCGCCATGCCCGCCACGTCGATAAGACCGCCCATGCCCAGCAGGGTGTTCAGGAAGAAACGGGTGAAGTGCACCATCCCCTGATACGGGTCGCCCTGCAGGAAATAGTTCGCCATGACGGCGGGCTCTTCAAGGTTGCCGGTAAAATTGCTGATACCGTTGCGCGCGGGCTGCGGCACGTAATCACGCCAGGCCACGGCAACAGGGCGAACAATGTACGGGTCCAACACGTTAAAGTTGAAGTTGTACATGCTCCGGTTGAACCCTTCAAACGGGTCTGAACGCCCCTGCGTCTGCTGGTCGCCAGAACTGGCGCAGCCGACAAGCAGCGTCGTAGCCAGAGCCAGCCCGGTCAGGCGAAAATTCATTTGCGTCTCCCTGTTATTGTTTGTCTACGCTCTCAGGTGTGGCGATGTCCTTCCCCGCCTGTGCCTTCGCCTGTTCGATACTCCGCTCGACGACGGCGCGGCGCGAGTCGCTCGCCGGTAATACCCGCAACATAATCTGCCAGGCACCGATCGCCTCACGATACTGCTGTTGCTCAAAAGCATTAAAGGCAAGCAGGCTTAGCACGCGTACATTTGTATGATCGGTCTTGAGCAGCTCGCGCAAAAGACGCCCACCCAGAAGGTTGTCTTGCGGATCGCCAGAACGGGTCAATACTTCAGCATAGCCCAGCTTTACATCGCCGTTAGTGGGCGACAGTTTATATGCATGTGCAAAGGCTTGTGTAGCGGTACTTGCGTTATTGAGCACCATACCAATTCGCCCAAGCATCATCCAGCCCTCAATATTATCAGGCTCTTGCTCTAAACGGGTACGCAGACCCAGCCCCAGACGCGCCATATCTTCCATATTGAGCGGCTCGGCGTTCGGATCCATCACCCTTTGCAGCAGCTGCGGCGTTTGTCGCGTCACCTGCTGCCACTCGCGCACCTGCTTAATCCCGGAAACTTTCAGATAAACCCCGACGCTCACGGCAACCAGCACCAGCAAACCTGGGGCAAAAATCCAGTAGCTGGCTTTGGCTGCCGCTTCGCCCTGTTCAGGCGCTTCGTCTGCATCGCCCGCTTCGCTGAAATAGACGCGGCGTTTACGGCTGCGTACGACAATTAGCCCAATCCCGCCGATAAGCACCAGCCCCGGCAGAACCCAAAGGATAAGGGTGGATGGCGTAACCGGCGGCTCGTAGGTCACAAAGTTGCCGTAGCGGGCGACCATGTAATCGACAATCTGCTGCTTGCTCTGGCCCTCCTGCATCAGCTCGTAAACCTTCAGACGCATGTCCGAGGCGATCATCGCGTTCGAGTCGGCGATACTGTTGTTCTGGCATTTTGGGCAGCGCAGCTGTTCGGTCAGCTGGCGAAACTGCTGCTCCTGCGCCTCGTCCTTAAACGCAAAGGTGTCGATGGCGGCGGAAACGGAGAAGGAAAACACCAGCGCGACGATTAAAAGCAGTCCGCGTTTCATGCGCCCGCCTCCTTATTATATTTGTCCCACAGCGGCTTGAGCTCTTCCTGCCAGACGCGATCGTTGAGATCTCCGGCGTGGCGATAGCGGATAACGCCTTTACCGTCGATCAGGAATGTTTCCGGCGCGCCGTACACGCCGAGATCCAGGCCCAGCATGCCGTTGCCGTCGAACAGGCTCAGCGCGTAAGGATTGCCCAGCTCGTTGAGCCAGCTAATCGCCTTTTGACGATCGTCCTTATAGTTCATGCCCACCACGCGAATCCCCTGCGCCTTCAGGCCGTTCAGATACTGATGCTCGGCGCGGCAGGTTGGGCACCAGGTCGCCCAGACGTTCAGCAGCATCGGCCTGCCGTCCGTCAGCACCGCCTGGTCATAAATTTTGCCGGGATTTTCCAGCGATTCCAGGCGGAATACCGGCACCGGTTTGCCAATCAGGGCCGACTCCAGATTGGTTGGATCTTCGCCCTGCGCGTTGCGCGCCAGCTGCCAGAGCAGCGCCGCCGCGAGCAGTAAAAACAGCGCCAGCGGGATAAACAAAATTTTGCGATTCATGCGGCCTCCGGCACTTTTTTACGCGAGCGGTAGCGGGGATCGAGCAGGCAGCACAGGCCGCCCAGCGTCATCAGCAGCCCGCCGGCCCAGATCCAGCGCACGAACGGCTTGTAATAAAGGCGCACGGCCCAGCTGCCGTCTTCCAGCTCCTCGCCCAGCGCGGCGTACAGATCGCGGGTAAAGCCCGCGTCGATGGCGGCCTCGGTCATCATCGAACGACTGCTGTTATAGAAGCGCTTCTCCGCCCGCAGCGTGGCCTCAGGCTTGCCGTTTCGCGTGACGTCGATAATGCCTACGCCGCCGCGATAGTTAGGGCCAACCAGGTCGTGCACGTCGCGGAAAACAAAGTGGTACTGATGAATGTCGATGCTGTCCCCGGCCTTCATCCTCACGTCGCGTTCCACGCTGTAGTTCTGGCTGAAGGCAATGCCCACCACCGTCACCGCTAAGCCCAGATGGCCCAGCACCATACCCCAGTGGCTGCGCGGCAGCTTCCACAGGCCCAGCAGCAGGCCACGGCGATGCGTCGCCCGCTCGTAGACTTCCATCAGCGCCAGCACGAAGACCCAGATAGCCATCAGCAGGCCAACGATGGTCATCGCCTCCACGCGATCCTGCATCAGCCACGGCAGAGCCAGCGAAAGCGCCACCGTCACCACCAGCGCAATCAGCAGACGTTTGAAGAGCTTCTGCGGCTCATCGCGACGCCAGCGCACCAGCGGCCCAATGCCCAGCAGTAGCGCAAACGGCGCCATCAGCGCGGTGAACATGGTGTTAAAGAACGGCTCGCCTATGGAAATGCTGCCCAGCCCGAGCTGTTTATGCACCAGCGGCAGCAGAGTGCCGAGCAGCACCACCAGCATCGCGGCCACCAGCAGCACGTTATTGCCGAGCAGGAAAGATTCGCGCGACCACAGCCCGTTGCCCACGCGGGAACGCACCTTGCTGCCCTTCACCGCGTAAAGCAGCAGCGAACCGCCGATCACAATCACCAGGAAGGCGAGAATAAACATGCCGCGAGCGGGATCGGAGGCAAACGAATGCACCGAAACCAGCACGCCCGAGCGCACCAGGAAGGTGCCGAGCAGGCAAAGCGAAAACGCCGTAATGGCCAGCAGCACGGTCCAGGCCTTGAAGCTGCCGCGCTTTTCGGTAGTCGACAGCGAGTGAATCAGCGCGGTGCCCGCCAGCCACGGCATAAACGAAGCGTTTTCAACCGGATCCCAGAACCACCAGCCGCCCCAGCCCAGCTCGTAATAGGCCCACCAGGAGCCGAGCACAATGCCGACGGTCAGAAAAGACCAGGCCGCGAGCGTCCACGGGCGCGTCCAGCGGGCCCAGCTGCTGTCCAGCTTGCCCGCCATCAGCGCGGCAATAGAAAAGGCAAAGGCCACCGAGAAGCCGACGTAGCCCATATAAAGGAGAGGCGGATGGAAGATCAGCCCGACGTCCTGCAACAGCGGATTCAGGTCGCGCCCTTCAATCGGGAAGTCCGGCAGCGTGCGGATAAACGGGTTGGAGGTGAGAATAATGAACAGCAGGAAACCGACGTTCACCATCCCCATCACCGCCAGCACGCGGGCCAGCGCATCACGCGGCATTTCGCGGCTCAGCAGCGCCACGGCAAATGTCCAGCCGCTCATCAGCAGCACCCAGAGCATCAGCGAGCCTTCGTGCGCCCCCCAGGTAGCCGCCACGCGATACCAGACCGGCAGCTCGGTATTGGAGTTGCTGGCCACGTAGAGCACGGTGAAATCGTTCACCACAAACGCGTGAACGAGGATTAAAAACGAGGCCAGCACGGTGATAAACAGCGCCCAGGCAAGCGGTCTGGCCGAGCCCATCAGCCGCGCATCGTTGCGCTGCACGCCCCACAGAGGATACACGCTCAGCAGCAGCGACAGCCCCAGCGCCAGGCAAAGCAGAAAATTACCGACTTCTGGCATCATGGCGCGCTGTCCTTATAGGCCTGCGGCGCCCGCTTGTGATTTTTGTTCATCGCTTCTTTCACTTCCGGCGGGGTGTAATTTTCGTCGTGCTTCGCCAGCACCTCTTTGGCGGCAATCAGGTTGCCTTTCTCCAGCACGCCCTGCGCCACCACGCCCTGCCCTTCGCGGAACAGATCCGGCAGGATGCCGACGTAGGTGACATCCACCACGCCGTTCACATCGTACAGTTTGAACGAGACTTTCAGCGTCTGGCTATCGCGCTTTACGCTGCCCGGCAACACCATGCCGCCGACCCGCAGGCGCTGGCCGATTTCAGGCAGCTGCTGGCTTTCACCTTTGCCGTAGATAATTTCACCCGGCGTATAGAAGAGATCGATATTGCTGCGCAGCGCGTAAAGCACCAGCGTGATAGTGAGCCCTAACCCAATCAGCACCGCGGCGGCCAGATAAAGGCGGTTTTTACGACGTGTGTTCACTTACATTCCCTCAGCTGCTTTGGCGGCACGAATGCGCTGCTCGCGTGCCTGCTGGCGTTCCACGCCTCGTAAAATGGCCCGCTGCTGGAGCCGCGTGTGAATAACCAGCGCCAGCAGCGGAATAACCGTCAGGGCGACGGCCAGCCAGACGTAAAAGGCGTAGCCGCCCATCGCAAAAAAATCTGCCCAGTTGGCAAAGGCCCGGCTCATGCTTTCCTTCCTTTGTTGGCAAGCGCTAACACCCAGGGACGACGGCTCTCCTGAAGCAGGATGAGGTTGCGCAGGCGCATTAACGTCAGGGTAATAAAGAGCAGCAGGAAGCCGACAATCGTCAGGCGCAGCGGCGTGCGCATCGACGGGTCAATGCTCTGCTGCATGTTGGTCGAGCCCTGATGCAGCGTGTTCCACCACTCGACGGAGAAATGAATAATCGGCAGATTGACGACGCCCACCAGCACCAGAATGCCCGCCGCACGGCCGGCCAGACGGCGATCGTCGAAGGCGTTATAAAGCGCAATGACGCCGATATACAGGAACAGCAGCACCAGTTCGGAAGTCAGACGCGCGTCCCACACCCACCAGGTGCCCCACATCGGTTTCCCCCACGCGGAGCCCGTCACCAGCGCAATAAAGGTAAACACCGCGCCGACCGGGGCCATCGCCGCGACGGCGAGATCGGACATTTTCATCTGCCAGACGAGGCCAATAAACGCGGCTATCGCCATCGACCCATAAATCCCCATCGACCAGATGGCCGCCGGGACGTGCAGGTACATAATGCGATAGCTCTGCCCCTGCTGATAATCAGCGGGCGCGTAGACAAATCCCCAGACGCAGCCAACGATGAGCACGAAGGTGCAGGCCACGGCGAACCAGGGGACAAATCGCCCGCAAAGCTGGTAGAGCCGTTCTGGTTTAGCAAGCTGGTGTAACGCTTTCCACATGGTCAATTGCTCTTCAAAGAATATCTCTGGCGAATGGCACAAGGCCGGATTCACCCTACGAACGCGATTTGGTTACTGCACGCTCACGCGCAGCGCCGCCGCCGTCGCAAACGGACTTAGCGTTGCGCTGCCCGCCAGCAGCGCGCCGAGAATGGCCATGTAGCCATCAACGGGTAAATGCATCGACGCCGCGTCCATCGCCGCCGTCGCGAAAATCAGCAGCGGAATGGTCAGCGGCAGCACCAGCAGGCTTAGCAGCACGCCGCCGCGCCGCAGGCCGACCGTCAGCCCTACGCCCGGCGCGCCGAGGAAGCTCAGCGTTGGCGTGCCGAGCAGCAGCGTCAGCGCCATCACCTGCCAGCTATAAAAATCCAGCCCGAGCAGCAAAGCGGCCAGCGGTGAAAGGATCAGCAGCGGCAGCCCGGTCACCACCCAGTGAGCGGTTACTTTCGCCAGCACCACCAGCGGCAAAGGAACGGGCAGCAGCATGAGCTGCTCCAGCGAGCCGTCCTGGAAGTCGTCCCGGAACAGCCGGTCCATTGCCAGCAGCGAGGCCAGCAGCGCCGCGACCCAGATGACGCCCGGCGCAATGCGCGCCAGAAGCTGAGGCTCCGGGCCAATACCTAAAGGAAACAGGGTGATAACGATGAGGAAGAACCACAGCGGGTTGGCGATTTCCGCCCCTTTGCGGAACACCACGCGCAGCTCCTGCCAGAAAATTCGGCGCATCATGAGCGAGTCTTCCCTAATACAATCTGTCGCACCGATCTCAGCGCCAGAGGCTGGTGCGTGGTGAGAATCACCATGCCGCCCCCTTCGGTGTGCTGCACCATGCGGCGCGTGAGCTTTTCAACGCCCGCCGCATCGATAGCGGTAAAGGGTTCGTCCAGAATCCACAGCCTGGCAGAGCTCAGCCACAGGCGAGCCAGCGCCACGCGACGCTGCTGCCCGGCGGAAAGCTGATTAACCGGCACGTCTTCAAAGCCGACCAGCCCCGCCTGGGCCAGCGCCTGCCAGCGGCGATTTTCTACGCTTTCGGCATGAAAGAAACTGAGGTTTTCGAACGCGGTGAGCGCGGCTTTAATGCCGGGCTGGTGCCCGAGCCACAGTAAATCCTGATGGAAGACATCGCGCTGGCGCTGAATAATTTTACCCTGCCAGCGAACGTCGCCCTCTTCCGCCTGAGCCAGCCCGGCAAGAATACGCAGCAAAGAAGTTTTGCCTGCGCCGTTCTGGCCCGCCACCTGCACCATTTCCCCGGCGCAAATGCTGAACGACAGCTCGCTAAACAGCGTTCGTTCGTCGCGGGTACAGGTCAAATCGTGGGCATCAAGCATGGGAAATATCACTACTTTTTTCAGGGACGGAAATGATACCACATCCTCCAGGCCTCTCCAGGTCGGGCAGACCATGAAGAGGTACTCAAAAAGGGGTAATACCCCCAGACCAGATCAAGATTAGGTCGAATTGTTGCCGGAACCGGGGAAAAGGAGGAAAAGCCGCTACGCTTAACAGAACGGTAAAAGCGTGGAGTATCCCGAAAATGGACCAGTTCAAAGAAGACAATATTGATAAATCCGGCGACGAGCTGGAAGTGGAAAGCGAAGAGAAATCGAGCGGCAAAGAGATTGAGATGGACGAAGACCAGCTGCCCTCCAGGGCAATGGCAACCCATGAACATATCCGCCAGGACGGCGAAAAAGAGCTGGAGCGCGACGCGATGGCGCTGCTGTGGTCGGCCATTGCCGCAGGCCTGTCGATGGGCGCATCGCTGCTGGCGAAAGGCATTTTTCACGTTAACCTCGACGGCGTGCCGGGCAGCTTCCTGCTTGAAAACCTCGGCTACACCTTCGGCTTTATTATCGTCATTATGGCCCGCCAACAGCTGTTTACCGAGAACACCGTTACCGCCGTGCTGCCGATAATGCACAAGCCTACCGGCTCCAACTTCCTGCTGCTCATGAGGCTTTGGGGTCTGGTGCTGCTCGGCAACCTGATCGGCACCGGCCTTGCCGCCTACGCGTTTGAATACATGCCGATCTTCGACGAGCAAACGCGGGATGCGTTCGTCAAAATCGGCATGGAGGTGATGAAAAACACGCCGGGGGAAATGTTTGCCAACGCGATAATCTCCGGCTGGATCATCGCCACCATGGTGTGGATGTTCCCGGCGGCGGGCGCGGCCAAAATCGTGGTGATTATCCTCATGACGTGGCTGGTCGCGCTGGGCGATTTAACCCACATCGTGGTTGGCTCCGTCGAAATTCTCTATCTGGTGTTTAACGGCACCGTACACTGGAGCGATTTCTTCTGGCCGTTCGCCCTGCCTACGCTTGCGGGCAACATCTGCGGCGGCACCTTTATCTTTGCGCTGATAAGCCACGCGCAAATCCGTAACGATATGAGCAACAAGAAGAAAGCCGAAGCGAAGGCGAAAACCAAACGCCAGCGCGAGGTTGAGGACGGCACGGAGCAAAAAGGGAAGGAAAAGCGTGAGGAATAAAGCCAAAACTGGTTATCTTTCAGGCAATCAGCCTGCTTGCCCCTTAACGTGACCCCAAAAGCGGGTATACTACGCCCGCTTGTCCCCTTAGTTAAATGGATATAACGAGCCCCTCCTAAGGGCTAGTTGCAGGTTCGATTCCTGCAGGGGACACCATTTCGCATCATTCCTACCGCAAAAAATCTCACGGTACTTATAGCATTAAGCCATTTCGTTGCCTGACGAGTTCCCGGGCATTCTTACGCAGCCTGGCACAGCTTCGAATGTTAAGGGTATAATCCTGCCATTCCTTCATCAGCCTTCGAAAAGACCATGACCAAACTTACACTCCAGGAACAGATGCTCAAAGCTGGCTTAATCAGCAGCAAAAAAATGGCTAAAGTGCAGAAAACTGCCAAAAAATCACGCGTACAGGCCCGCGAAGCGCGAGAAGCCGTAGAAGCGAACAAAAAGGCGCAGGTTGAACGTGATAAGCAGCTGAGCGAACAGCAAAAGCAGGCCGCCCTGTCGAAAGAATACAAGGCGCAGGTTAAACAGCTGATTGAAATGAACCGCATCGTTATTTCGAAGGGCGAAATCGGCTATAACTTCACCGACAATAATTTAATTAAAAAAGTCTATGTCGATAAGACGACCCAGGCCCAGCTGATTAATGGCCGCCTGGCGATTGCCCGCCTGGTAACGGACGGCAATCCTGAAGGCGAATACGCCATCATCCCCGCAATCGTCGCCGACAAAATAGCCCAGCGCGACGCCAGCAGCATCGTGCTGAACTGCGAGCTAAGCCAGGAAGCGAAAGACGAAGACGATCCGTACGCCGACTTTGTCGTGCCTGACGATCTGATGTGGTGAGCAAGGCTTTTTAATTTTTGTCCGGCTTCGATTTCTCCTGCATTGTCTTACCCCCCTTCATAGCATGATAAAGAAGGGGGATTTATCAGTAACGCTCTCTACGCGGGCAATGCGTTGACTGCATTAATCACCAAAGATCGGACTGCTTTTCTATTTCCCGCCAGCGAAAACACATATCGCACGACATCATAAAATCATGGTGCCAGCGCCAGTAGACGTGGAGATAATAATAGGCCGCTGACGGCAGGAAGCTGAGGAGAAACCAGGCCGCGAACCAGATGTGCCAGCCTGATAGCGTTAGCGCTAAAGCAAGAGTGGCAATCCATAGAAGCTGGATGACCAATAACCAAAGCATCCTTAGCCAAAACGGCTTATTCAGAAGTGAAGGGCACGGAACTGAACGAGAAAAATAAAAGTCGATCTCTTTGATGAATAAACGGCCGAGGAACACATAGCATTTATTCATACGTGCAAACGCCAGGTTCAGAGCCAGCACTATCGCGCACATCATTAACGTCGCAACAATCAGTCTTGCTGACAGAAAACCCTCACTAAAACTAAAATCAGCGTTGTTCTTCAACGGCACTATCGTTAACACGTTCAGAATAAGGGTGAAGATAACATGAATATAAACGTACCCACGCAGATGCCTGTATTTCACCTTATCGATCGCCTCTGCCCCAATCTCTTTGATACAGGCGTGCCGGGCAAACCGGAACAGCAGGTAAACTATCAGTGGCGAAATAATTAACAGGCTACCCGTTTGATAAACGGGTGACGGCAGCAAAAGACATCCCTGTATCAGCGCCCAGAATACCAACCCGGACAGGATTGCTATCAGCAGCGGCTGCGACAGCCTTTTTTCCACTTTTGACAGGCCGCGTCCGCGAAAAAATGACAGGTCTACGTTGCCAATCGCGCACTTGTAGGCCCAAAAAGCTTTTAACTCATTGACAACGTTATAAACCATAAGAGCCAGAATGCCGCTGACAAACCAGGCGTCGTTATGCTGGATAACATAATCATTATTCTTCCAGTAAAAGCCCAGTAAAATAAACGCGATTAAATACAGAAAAGGCAGGAGTCGTTTATCCTGAAAGCGTATGAAAGTTAAATAATCCGGAATCACGGCGCTACCTTTAAATTGAGATAAAATTGCGACAATGCATGGCCGTCCCCGGTTTATAACCGGCAAAATCATTCAGCATTGTCCCCAGGTAAGGTTTATTGCTTACCTCAATAAACAGCGGCTGCGGCTCATTGTTTAACAAGCGTTCCATTGAGCCGGACCATTTCACCGTATCGGTCAGATGAAGGGACAAGTTTTCTTTGATTTGCGCGCGGCTGTACTCCGGCAGGCCCGTAACGTTCATCAGCACGTCAAAGTTTGGCCGCGATATATCGACATCCCGCAGATAGCTGCGCATTATCGGGACGCCTTCAGCCATTAAACGCGTGTGCCAGGCTCCGCTCACACCGAGCTTTACCGGCTCAAAACCGGCTTTCATTAGCAGGCGGATGCCGTCGTTCAGCGCAGCAGCCGTTCCGCCAATAACCTGCTGGCAGCGGCTGTTGTCACAGCTAATATCTACCTCCAGCTCGGCGTCGTTAAGCAGCTTACGCAAATCCGTATAGCCGAGGCCCTTTACGGCGATCATCCCGCCTTTGTTACGCTGGCTGACCTCATTCATCGTATTTGCGCGGAAATCAATCATACGAAACAGCGTCTCGAGGCTAACCGCTCCCGCTGCGTACAGGGCGCTGTATTCGCCTACGCTGTGCCCGCATGCTCCGACAACCGGCGAGTTTTTAAAATGCTCGCGGCACAGGTGAAACAGCGTCACGTTAATTGCCGTGACGGCCATTTGCTGGACGGTAGTTTGCACCAGCCGGTTCATCGGCCCTTTTTGGCACAGACGGCGCAGATCCCTGCCCGAAATATCGCTGGCGCAATCCCAGATATTCTTGGTCCCGGCGTTGATATCCCATATATCGGCTCCCATGCCGATTACCGGATTTCCCTGGCCCGCGAATAAAAAAGCCACGGGCTGCGTTGAATCATTAATCTCCATCTGAATATCCTTATAAATGGTATTTAAAGCCGACATAGGTGACGAACGTTTCTCCGAAGAGGGCAAACTCGGAGTCTTTGCTGCCCAGAGCTGTATAGGCTCCGGTATATATTTCAAGCTGCTGGTTGATTTTCTCAAGCGCCATATTGAAGTGGATCCCCGGCATGGCGCTGCCGTCCACCATATTCATCATGATGTAAGGCTGAAGCTTTAAACCGTGAGCGGTTAATAAACTGGCGTAGGCATGAATATAATGCCTACCCTGCAACATACCTTTATTCGCAGCGTTATTTATTTCAGCGGCCATCAGATACTTATACGAATCAAAGGCGCGATCTAAAAACGCGTAGCCCGTCGAGCGGTTCAGCGACTTAACAAAATCAACCTGCTGTTGCCATTCTGATTTGGAATACCCCTCACTCTGGTAATAATATTCCAGGCCAAATATATCGAAGCTGTCCGAGGTATACTGCCCGCCAAGCGCCAGCTCCACGCCCTCTTTATCCTCGGAGGCATAAAGCGAGGACGGAAATGCCCAGGCTGTCACCTCCGCCGCTTTGTCCGGTGAGAAATGCCGCCACTGCTGCGAAGCGTGGTAGGCCATTTCGGCGCTTAGCACCAGCTGAGGCGTATAGGTATAGCTGTCTCCCACAGACACGGAACGGGAATCACCTGACAGCAGGCTGACCGTCGGCGTGTGTTTTTCCAACCCGGACGCGGTATAGCTCAGCAGATAACTTTCGCTGGCGTTTGAGCGTTGATTCGCCGACCAGTTGCCGGAAGACTCATAGCGCCTGTTAATTTCCGCGAGGGCGGGAACCACGGTCAGCCCAAGCGAGTATTCCAGGCTATTCCAGGATAGCCGCCCCCCCCAAAATGATTCCGGGTAGACCTGCCGCATCGAAGGCTCGTACAGGCGCGTGGGTTTAAAGCCGCCGTAATAGCTGCTGAGCAGATCCGCAGGCGACCGCATAAAGAAGTTCCCCCGGGCCGGCACGAGCTTGCCCCCTTCCAGATGCAAATTATCGCTGAGGTTCCAGGTGAGGCTTAGCAGGTCAAGCAGCGCCCGCGACCGGCTGTTATCCTCTTCAAACTTGCCAACCTGTTTGACGGGAGCATAGGCCAAACCATACAGCGAGAAGCTGAGCTCAAGCTTATCGTCGATAAGCGAGCAGCCGCTGCTGAACTTAACGCCAAAATCGCCGTAAAAGTTATTGGGGGCATACGGGGCCTGCCCCTCAATTTGCCAGATGGAGCTTTGTTTATTCACCCAGGAAGCCTGGGCGAAAAGTGTGACATCCGCATTGTCCCAAATGTCATCGGCGGTAAAGCAGCTGGCCTGAGCGTTAAAAGAGAAGGTTAATGCGCACAGCGTTAACAGCGTAAAATTGAGTTTCACTTCACGCCCCGCTGAATATATTCCCTGGTAAAATGAGATTCGGGCAAAGATTCAAGACGAACGTTGCTGTATTCCATAACGGAATATCCGCTCCCGTGACGCACTTCCCGGACCACAATCCTCATCGGCCTTATTTTTCCCAGCGCCGGCTGGAAATCCTGATACAGCACCTCTTTGAGCAGCTTATCGTCCAGAGAAAAGTAAGCCGCCTTTTGCGGGCGAAAGCTGCCTTTCTCAACGAATAAGGTTACCTTCGGATAGGTCACCTCCGCCGATAGGCGTTCCAGCGCCAGCCTGTAACAAACGCTCTCACCGCAGGGTTCCTCCCCCACAAGTTTTGAACGATAAGCATCTGCAAAATTGGTCACGATGACGTCGCCGTTGGCTATTTGACCGACCAGCCGCTGCTGGCGTGAGACAGGTATGGGTCTACGCAGCTCCGGGGTGTAGAACCACAGATCGTACCAGTCGGAAAGCATCACCTTCCCTTTATCACGCGGCGGGTAAATGAACCTGGCCAACGAGCGGGCATCGGCAGGCTCACCGTTTTCCGGCTTCATAAAGCGCATTGAGATATCGAGAACCTGTTTTCTCTCCGGCTGAGAGCGCCCTTCTTTGTATTCTTGTATGGTCACCGTGTAACGAAACGGCTTATTTGGCGAGCGAATGTCATCGGCGCGACGAATAATCTCCGTCGCCGTGTAATCTGCCGCCGAGGCGGGCGATAAGGCGCTGAAGAAAAGCAAAGCGGCGATAGCCGAACGAAATCCATTTATTTTCATAGTGCCTTCCTTAGGCAAATTTAAACGCGTCGGCGATATTCAGCCGGGCAGCGCGCAATGCTGGCAAAACAGAAGCGACGGAGGCAGTTAGAACCGGCAGTACCAGCGTTATCCACACCAGTTCGCGGCTGCTGGTTTTAATAAAGGCGGTATAACCTTCGCTCTGCCCTGGCGATGGAGGCATCGCAATACCGTACAAATTAATCGCCGAGGCTATCCCGTAGCCTACAGCCAGGCTCCCCGCGGCGCCGATAACGCCAATAAAAATACCTTCCAGTAAAAACAGCCGGGTCACATGGTACGGTTTGAGGCCTATCGCTCGCAGGGTCGTTATTTCCCGCGTACGCTCCACGATATTCATGGTCATAGCATTGCTAATCATGAATATCACGATCAGCGCGACAATCAGCTTGATAAAGAAGTAAATCCCGGAGAGGAGACCCTCGACCTGCTGATAAAATAGCGAGGCGTCCTTCCAGTCCTTCACTATCAGCGGCAGTTTTTTATCGGCGATAAACTTGCGTAGCCGGTCGCTGAAAGCGGCAACCTCTTCATCCTTTAACAAAATGAGCACTTTGCTAACGCCGTCGGTGCCCATAATGTGCTGAGCGGTATCCAACGGGATTTTCATCGCTACGTCGTCGTAATCTTTAATGCCCGAGGTAAACACACCGCGTACCCTCAGCGATAGCGCGCCCTGCCCGCCCTTAGTGTTCACCACCAGCGCGTCCAGCCAGTCGCCGTATCGCGCGTTAAGCGTATTAGCCAGCCCGCTGCCCAGGGTTATTTCATCTTTTTTAACGCGTGACAGATCGCTGCCCGACACTAATTTATCAAACGAACCCAGTTTTAACGCCGGTAAAGGCTCCACGCCGAGCGCGGAGAAATAGCTGGAGGTTTCATTCTCATACTGAGAAACCACGCCGGTAAATTCAAGCTGCCCTGAAATTGTCGAAATATCCCTGGCCAACTCGGGGTGACGGAGAATGTCAGCTTTGAGCGTGCGGTAATTGTCTATCAGGCTCTTATTTTTATTCGACGTATCGAAGTAAGCCTGATTATAAATTTGGATATGGCCAATATTCGTGCGGATGGTCTGCTCTTTTAAAATCCAGAATGAATAATCTATCAATCCGCCGTATAAAAAAATCGCTACGCCGCCCAGAATAATCGCCGCAATAGTCGAAAACGAACGCCTCTTGTGGCGAAAGAGGTTTAAAAACGCAAACTTCGCATCCCTCGATTTAAACACCGCACAGTAGATAACGAAGCCAAGCACCAGCAGCACAATGGCGTTAACCCATAACATTTCCCGGGACATTTATTCACCTTTTACCAGCGGTAGCAGAATCTGATTGACTTCGCTCATAGCCCAGGCCGGAGCCATTTCGAACATCGGGTCCTGCGAGCCTGGAGATTTCACCCCTTGCCGCTTAAGCCGGACGAGAAGTTGGCTTGCCTGCTCGTATTGCCTGCAGCTATACAGCGCCCGGTAGCGCATAAAGCTAATATGGTTGCGCACGCTGGCATCAAAGCTTTGCTGATGATTAAGCAGCTCGTCGGTGTCGCGCAGAGCCACCACGCAGCGGCCAATGTCGGCAGGCAAATAGGCGTCGATTCGTGCCCGCAGGTATCTCACTCGCGGGTCGTTTTCGTGGGTTTCCACCGCTTCATCAAGATAAAAGAAACCGATTTTTGAATATTCCGATGCGTGAATAAAATCATTCACCGTGGAGAAGTGATTTGCCTGACGCAGCATGCCATATGAGTAAAAAACGAGCGCCGCAATATTATTCGTCTTCTGATATTCCTGAAGCAGCATGCCGGTCGTTTTAGCGAGCTCATCCTGCCGCGCGGGGAAACCATTTAGCAATACGTTTTCAAGCGCAGGCATCGTTTCAGCGCGCACGTGATGGGCCGCGATAAATATAAAAAAATACAGCCCCAAAAAACTAAATAGCTTATTGCTGTGAGTCATAAGCTAATTCTCCATCCTTGATTTCTATGACACGCCGCGCCCGATCCTTTAGCTGCGTGGAATGCGTTGAAATAATAAATGTGGTTTTTGTCTGCTGATTAATATTCATCAGCAGCTCCAGAATGGACTCGCCGGTAGCGATATCCAGATTGCCAGTAGGTTCGTCGGCCACCACGACCTGAGGCCCGTGCGCCAGCGCTCTGGCGATAGCGACACGCTGCTGCTGTCCCCCGGAGAGCTGGCCTGGCATACGGCCTGAAAACTGCGCCAGCCCTACGCTATCAAGGAAGTGGAGCGTTCGTTCTCTCGCTTCTTTTTTGCCAAAGTGACCGTTGAGCACCAGCGGGTAAAAGACGTTATCGAAGGCGCTGAGCACCGGCATCAGGTTGAAAAACTGGAAAATAAAGCCCAGATGCCTGCTGCGGATCTCGGCCAGATTATTCTCCGGCTGGTCGTTAAGCAGTTTGTTGAGGAACATCACCGTTCCCTGCGTCGGCTTATCAATCCCCGAAAGAATATTCAGCAGCGTGCTTTTTCCGCTGCCGGAAGGCCCACACAGCGCCAAAAATTCGCCCCTGACAATGTCAAGACTGATATTCTTGAGCGCCATGACTTTATTTTCAGCCGTGCCATAATTCTTTGAAATATCCTTTAAGAATATGGCCGGAAGTTCCTTTACACTGGTTTGCATATTATTTGCCACCGCCCCAATTAATATTGGGTATCGAAAAAGTTATAGCCGCCCATGCCGTCCGGCAAAATCGTTCTCATGCATCCCTGCGAAAGCGAATGCTGTTTGATATATTCCCAGCTCAGGGCCGGGGTGAGGCAGCCGCTGCCGCCATACAGCTCCACAAGGTCGATATTCCTTGCCGCTGCCCTGCCTGCGGTCAGCAAGCCGTCTTTTCTCAGGCTGGCAAATGAGACGAGATCCGGTTCCAGCACCTCCGCCAGCAGGCGGCTTTGAGCCGGTTCCTTCTCGTCGGGGATAACATAGTGCCCGCAGTTCACCTGCACGCCGCCCGCCTGCTGGCTGAAAATAAAGCAGCCGGTACGCTCCACGGAAAGGTTGATATCCAGCGTTTTTGCCGCCCGCCGCGCGCGGCGCTTCAGGGGAATGTCTTCGTCAGAAAAGGTGAGCAATGGTATTGCTCGGTATCCGCCGCAGATAACTACAAAATCGAACGCGTCCCAGCTTAAATAGTCCTGCGCCACCCGCATCGCCTGCAAAAGCGACTGTTTCTCACCGCGGATTTTGCAGGTCAGCTCTTTCACCGAAAATTTCTTCACCAGATTTTTCGGTAAAGTATCGATCGTGGCGGTATGAAGCGCGCTGGACATATTTTCGAACAGCCCTGATTCCCCCCATGAGTCGATATAAATAAACGCCGTTCGCGATCTTAGGATCTGTACGCGCTGCCGGGTTGGCAGCCCGAGCAGAGCCACATCGGCAACCTGTTCCATGGCATCGAGATATTTCATGTACTGCGGGTTGCGGATCATCTCCCCGGCATAATTTTCCGTGGCGGTCCCGAAACGCTTGAATGCCCAGCCCCGCGCACCGGTGGATTTCAGCGCTCGGTTATACAAATGAGATTCCCAGGCGTTCAGCCAGCTGGGGCCGTAGGGATAAAACATCTCTTCAGGCTCGGTAAGAGCAAATGACGATAAATACATAACGCTGTCCCCGTTCGTTATTCATCCACATCTGAATCAGACATCACTATCGCGATGACAGATCCATCGACACCGATCCCAATCTTGAGCAGATGCTGCCTGCGATGGCCGATCGCGCCCTTATCGGTGAGCAGATGCTCAGCAATCCCTTCGGCAATGGCTCCGTTGCTTACCGGAACCAGCAGCTCGCGGTGGCGCAGAGAATAATGTCCAATCACTAAATCAACGATCCCGGACCCCGTGGCGGTGTAACCCACCTGCCCTTTGTAGGCCAATACCGGCACCGTTTGCTCACCCAACAGCTGGCAAATCGCCCTGGCTTCTGCCCTGTCGCTCACCGCCGATCCGTTGCCGTGAGGGATAATCGCGCACAAATCCTCAGGCGCGAGGCGGGCGTTTTTCAGCGCCTGGTTCATGACCTTCACCATGCAGGCGCTGAGCCAGGAAGATTCGTTGCTGCGGCTGGCGCTAATCTGCATATACGTGGATTTCAGACATACGCCGCCGCGCAAATTTCTTTCACGCCGGTGCCTGCGGCTTTCCAGCAGCAGGACGCTGTAGCCCTCCGCAAACAGCACGCTTTTACTCTCTTCCCCGAAGGGCTGCACAAGCTCAGAGTCCAGCATCGACTGGCTAACCAGAAACCAGATATCCTGCGATTTAATTTTCGAGCAGTTGATCACCAGCACCAGATCGAGGTTGCCCTTCTCAATGCCCTGGCATCCGAGATGCACCGCGGCCAGCGATGAATTACTGGTGCAATTCATATTGGGCGGCATGTGCTTCAGCCGGTAATGCCGCGCAATATTTCTCGCTACGCTATCCTGAGACATATTTGCAATTTGCAGATTGCTGATTGAGCGGGTGAGGAGAATATCTTCGACGTCGTTTTTATTATAAAAAGACTTATAATCAATGCCGTCTACTCGAGGCCCCAGGCCGGTGAGATAAACTCTGACATGCTCGCCAGCCAGGCAATGCTTATTCAACATCGCCTGAGCCAGTGCTGCATCAATCAGCTTATAAATCAGATTCATATCGCTATCACCCGCCTGTTTCAGCGTGGCGACATTCTTATTACCTGAAAAGCCGCATTTTTTGGCCTGAGCATCAGACTTAAACCACGGCGTGGTATTTACCCGCTCACCAAGCCTTAACTTTTCAATTAGCTCCGCGTTGTCTTTAGCAAACGGTAAATAGACGCCGTAACCGGCAATAACAGCCGAGTTATTCACGATATTATCCCTTAATCACAAATGCGTAATAGTTTCCGCCTTCGGTGGCACCTATCAGCAACACGTTTTTGATCGACATATTCAGCGGCTGACGGACAAAGTTCAGGCGCTCATCGAAAAAGGTTTTGGTGTTTGGAATGGCAGGCACGGCCTGTCTCTTGATACAGTCGGCGAGCACGGCCAGGTTCAGCAGGCCCGCGGAAGAGGCCACGAAGCCGAAATACGCGTTGTAGTTCACCACCGGCACCCGCGGTTTCTCACGCTGGAACGACAGGTGGATAGCCTCAACTTCAATCTGCGAGTTCTCCGGGCTGCCGTTGCTGGTCCCGCAGACCAGATCTATATCCTTAGCCGTGATTCCCGCATCGCTGAGCGCTCGCGTAATGGCCAGCGCAAAAGCCGAGGATTTCTCATCGCTGCGCTGGGCATCAAAATAGCTATTGCTGCTCGATTTGCCGTACCCGGCCACTTCGGCAAGGACGTCAACGCCGCGCGCCTTCGCCGCCAGCGGATCTTCCAGCAGCAGCATGCAGGCACCTTCGCCCGGCACATAGCCTTTCGCTTCCATGCCGTAGATCTGATAGTCCCGTGCCGCGGAGGTCATCTGGATTTTTTGCGTCACGGCATCCATATACAGCGACATTGACGGAAAATACTCGTCCGCCCCGCCCACAATCACCTGCGGCTGCAAATTCTGGCGAACAATTTCGTAGCCGTAGGTCAGCGCGCCCAGCGCCGCATTCTCGCCGGTAGCAAGCGTAGTCGTGTAGCCTTTAATACCTTCGGAAATTCCGCAGAAAGTCGCGATAGAGTTCATCAGCGAGCCGGGAAATTCCGAGGTGCGCACTTTGCGCGGATCCGGCTTCAGGCTTTGCAGATATTTATAGGTTGTTTCCTGCGGGCCGCGGGACATTCCCATGACCATGCCCAGCTCTTCCCCGTCGCGTTTGATTTTGCGCTTCGCCGTATTCAAGGCTTCGGTCAGCGCGATGAGCGCAAAGGTGCCGCCACGAGTTGCTTTGCGCGGGTCGAAGCGGCGCAAATGCTTACGCGGCTCCAGGCCGTTTATCTGGAAGGTTTTGAAGTTTTCATCCGCTTCAGGTGGACAGGCGTCGGCAGGGTTAAACGCATCCCCGAGAAGCTCGCTGAACTGGCGGGTTGCCAGCAAAACGCCCAGCAGCTCTTTGGCTTCTGCCAGCGTATCTTCCGGGAAGGAAACGCTGCCCAGTTCGATGGCCGGTTTGTTTTCCCAGAGATGTCCGAGAATCTCATTCATCGTGTGCCCCACGGCAGATACGGCACCGATGCCTGAGATTGCCACGCGTTTGGCATCGAACGAACTCACCGGCACCGTGCCCGGCTTCGTACTGACAATCATGCAGCAGTTGTTGCCGCCAAAGGCGTAGTTGTTCTTCATGAAAATGTTAATGTCTTTTTCACGAAACTCGTTTGGCACATAGTCCAGATCGCAGTTCGGACGGGCGACGGAGAAATTCAGCGTCGGCGGGACGTTGTTATCCGGCAGCGTGACGAGGCAGGCGATAAGTTCCACTATCCCCGCCGCGCCAATGTTGTGCCCAAAATAGGATTTGGTGGAGCTAATAAGCAGCCTGTCGGTCTGCTCAAATACCTTCTTCATTGCCAGCGTTTCGATACGATCGTTCGCCTCGGTGCCGGTGCCGTGCGCGTTGACGTAGTCCACCTGTTCTGCCGTGATGCCCGCGTTTTGCAGGGCCTTTTGCATAACCTGCACCGCACCGCTGGCCCGCGGATCCGGGCCCGTTTCATGGTAGGCATCGCAGGAAGTCGCGTAGGACAGAATTTCGCCGTAGAGGGTTGCTCCGCGTGCAACGGCGTGTTCGTACTCTTCGAGCACGATTGCGCCCGCGCCTTCGCCAATGGACATGCCCGACTGGCCGGAGAACGGCGTGCAGGCGTCAGGATGCATGACATTCAGCGCGTAGAAGCCCGCAAAGGTCGGCAGGTAGATTGGCTCGGTGCCCACGGCCAGCATGGCTTTGCTTTTGCCGTTCTGGATATAGTCATAGGCCATGCCGACGGCGTTTGGGCTGGCGGTACAGGCCGTTGCCACCAGTTCCACGCCGCCCTTCAGGCCCAGCAGGGTTGATACGCTGGAGCAGCACGAGGAGAAACCACCGGAGTACATGGCCTTACGCAAGGAAAAATCCTGCATACGCCGTTCAAAGAGCGGCAAAAATGCTTCTGTACCGGCGGAAGACACGCCGACAATCAGCCCCATCTCATTAAGATATTCACGCTGGTTCAGCAGGCCCGCCGCATTCAGAGCATCCTTGCCCACTTTCCACGCCCACAGCGCCGCATTATCCAGAGAGGAAACGATCTCTTCAGACAGCCCGGAATAATCTATATCGTGTAAAATCTCCGCCGCGCGCGCATTGTCGAACCATTTGGCAAAACGCTCGCTGTCCGCTATGCCGCATTTTTTTTCCAGCAGCGCCGCTCTGAAATCCTGAATATTTTCCGCCAGCGACGATAAAATACCCATGCCGGTAATAACAACGCGCTTCCTGTTTGTTTTCATAAAAATAACCTGATAATCCAATCCACTGGTAAATAAAGAGACAAGCAACAACCACGGTTAAATAGCCCCAAAAATCAGAGCTATTTATTTTGCGAGTTAATCCTGCGGGCTTAATGCATTCTTCGCCCTGGATGCATCGACATAGCTATGCTCAGTCGGGTTAACCAGCATGCTCAGGTTATAAAGGAACGGTACGCTACTGGTTTTCGCAGCAATATCGCCAGCGGCGGTACGGATATCAAAACCTTCGATATCGGCGAGGGCATATTCACCTTCGATCAGCGCCAGCGCGATAAAACTCTGCAACGCCGGGGAGAAAACAGCGTTCACGACTGCGCCAACTTCTTTGCCCTGCACCAGTACGGTATCGTCAGCCGCAATCCCGTCGCACTCCGCCTGAGGCATGATGCCGACCAGCTTACGTTCAGCCTGCGCCTGTGAAAGCTGTTCCACCGCCGCCTTACCGATAAAGTCTTCTTTGTCGTACTGAATTGCCCACTGCATCTGTAGCTCAACGGGGCTGCGGCTGTAGGCCGCGCAGATGCTCTCATCCCAGCCGGGATTTTCAACGCGCACGCTCTTTTGATAGTTCAGACCGCCGGTTTTCAGCTGATATTTCTCGCCTGCGTCCAGCAATTTCTGCCAGGCGTCCACCAGCATGGCCTGCGGGCCAATCATTTTGTAGCCGAATTCGCCGTGCTTGCCGCAGCGGAAAATAATCAGCTCGTCGTCGGTGTTCATATATTCGTAGTAAGGCAGGCCGATGACGTCAAAGCCGTACAGTTCGGCCATCACTTCCCAGGAATAGGGTCCTTCAAGCATGATGACGCCCCAGTCCTCGGTCTCCATCGCTTTGATTTCCGGGATGTCCTGAATATCTAATTGATCTGCCTTTTCCAGAATAGCGTTGAGGCTGTGGATAAGTTCGGCGCTGGAAAGGTTTTCCGAAAGAATGTAATAGCCGTCGGCGGTACACAGCGCGTACATATCACCGCGGATCGTGCCGTCTTCGTTAAGCACCAGGGAGTAGAGCCCCTGTTCATCGCGAATGATGGACACGTCGGCGGAGGCAAGGTGATTCACCAGCGCCCAGGCGTCGTCGCCCATCACGCTCACGATCGCCATATGCGAGTAGTCCACCAGCAAAGCATTTTCCCTGACGGCTTTATATTCCACCGCCGGCTCGTGATAGGCGGCAGGCAGCGTACGATGATTGTAGACGCCGAAGCTGGCGTTATTTGCGGTGTGTAAGTCAAAAAGAGATTTCATAATAACATCCTTATTTTTATTAATCTTTAGCGTTAGGCGTGCGTTTTTTTAATGACAAAGGACGTCAGAGTATTAATGCTTCGCATATAGGATGGGTCATCACTCTCATCAACCTGAATATCAAAAACCTTATCCAGCAGAACTATAATTTCCGTGGCATCAACCGAATCGAGTTTCAGACCGTTACCGAACAGGGCCGTATCATCATCAATCTGCGAGGCTTCTTTCTGAATATTCAGCCGCTGAACAATTTCAGTTTTAATCGTGTAAAGAACCGCTTTACGCTCGGCGATATTTTCATTGATGGTGCTCATTTTCACAACTCCCTTTATTTAACTTCTCGATAATTGATAATTGTCCCCTGGCTTATAAGCTTTTTGCCAACGTTCGCCGTGACCGAATAGTGCTTGAAACCGTTGGCATCAGAGAAAGCCAGTTTGCTGACGACTTCAATGGTATCCCCGGGGTAGGCGATATCCTTGAATTTTAAGTTTTGCGCGGCCAGCACGCCGCGAACCTGGGCACGGCGACAGCGAATAATATCCAGCATGTTACCGTCGTTAATACGAGCATGAATATCACGCAGGGATTTCACCTCCTCATTAAAGCGTTGGCGATAAATGTCGCAAATATCCGTCAGAAAAGAGAGATACTCACTCGCCTGACCGAATATCTCCGCGATAATGACACCGGGCATAATTGGGTCTTCAGGAAAATGCCCGAGTAAATACGGTTCGTTATAAGTGACGTGTTTAACGACGTGAATAGAACCGTTTTCGCCGTATTTATAGTCGTCTATTCTATCGACCATCAGCAGAGGTTGACGCCAGCCGCCCATCTCAAGAAACAGTTTTGAAGGTATGGAATATCTCGACATCCGTTACCTCATCACCAGGCCGCCATCGATAACGATGGTCTGGCCGACAATATAGCTGGAGGCGGAGGAGCCCAGATAAACGATGGTGTTCGCCACCTCTTCACACTTGCCCAGCCGCTTAAGCGGAATAGAGTTAGTCACATCGCGTACCACCGTGCGCGAGACTTTCTTGACCATTTTCGACTCAATCATTCCCGGAGCGACCGCATTCACGCGCACGCCTCGCGGGGCGAGTTCGGCTGCCAGGGTGCGGGTAAAGCCGAGAATGGCCCCTTTCGATGCGCTGTAGTTAATCTGACCGACGCTAGGAATAATCGCGGCAATTGAGGCAACGTTAATCACCGCCGGATTTTCCGCCGAGCGCAGCAGCATTAACGTCTCTTTCGTCAGGCGGAAGACACCGAGCAGGTTAGTATCAATGACCGAGTTAAAATCATCGAAGCTCATCGCCGCAAAAAGGCTGTCCTTAACAATGCCGGCGTTGTTTATCAGCACGTCAATTCTCCCCGTCTCGTTTGTCAGGCGGGTACACAGTGCGGATACGCTGTTAGGGTCTGCGAGATCGCATTGTATAATATGCAGTCGCTGACCATTTATATGATTTTCTTTCAGCCCGGTCAGCTGCGAGATATTCGATTTATACAGTGCGTAGACATCACAGTTCTGGTCGAGAAACCTATCGCAAATACTTATTCCTATATCACCGCTGGCCCCGCTGACAAGGATTTTTTTATCTTTCAGATCGCTATATTTATACATTTTTTATACACATTAAGTTAAGAAATAAACGTTACGGCGGTGGCATAGCTTCGGCAATGAGAGATGCTGAGGCAAACATCTGTAATGCCTTTTTCAGCGAGAATTTCTTTCACCCTGCCTGAAAATTTGAACCCGGGACAGCCAAATGCATCATGCGTTACGCTGATATCCTGAAAGCGAATGCCGTCCCGAAAACCGTAGCCTAAGGCTTTAACCATTGACTCTTTTGCCGCCCAGAATCCGGCCGCTCTTTCAATATTTGGATCTGCAATATCAATGTTAATCATTTCTTCTGCGGTAAATACGCGTTCAAGAAATGAGAGCTGCCAGTTAGCTATTGCCCTGGCGATACGCGCAACTTCCACAATATCAGTACCGATACGACTCATCGTTTTCACCTTTCGGGTTACAGCTGATAAACGAGGCTAAAATTCATGATAAAATCATCAACATTAAGACTCGATGGATAAACTAGCGGCGCGGAAATTGAGGCGTCATATCCTAAATCTTTAATATTGCCTTTTACCCCAACGGCGGCCCCGATTAATTTTTTACTGTTAAACGCTTTTTGCGGGTAGCTGTCGCCGGATATTTGTCCGTAATCCGCGCCTAAATAGAGCGTGGCGTGATGGTAATCAGTGACCATATTCAGGGTATTTTGCATAAAGAAGCCTTTATTGCCGTCAATACCCGTACTGTTTTCAAAACCGCGAACGTTCCAGCGGTTGCCGATGGTCAACTGGTCCTGCAAAGTCAGTGTGTCCTGCGTGTATTGTCCACCCGCGTGCATCTCGTAATAGCTTCTGACGGAGTTGACGGGCAGCCACTTCGTATAATTAACGTCGAGACTAAAAATTTCGCTTTCGGGGCTGACGTCCCCGTGCACCATATCCGGCGTTTTTTCGCCGCCAAACCAGGTCAGGAATCGCTGCCAGCTCAGGGTCGAATTCAGCGCTGCGTTATCAAGATTTTGTTTGTAGTTAACGCCTAAACGCAGGTTGCCCATATCACGCTTTTGCAGCGCCAGCTCAATATCGCCCAGCCGGTAATTAGATTTACGGCGTAAAATTTCCGCCGAGCCGGTAAATTTCTTATCCATGTCACGGTACAGGGTGCGCGACCCCTTCAGGCTCAGGTATTCACTTTTGCCGAGGTAGTCGAGATCCATGAATCCCAGGCTGATACCCTGCCGCGATTCGCTGTGGCTGTAAAAGAGCTCGTAGTCCCAGAAGCCAACCGGGAAACTGTAGTAGCCGCTCAGACTTTTGTAGGCCCCGGTATTGCTGCTGTTACCCGCGATGTAAAAGAGGTCGCTCATGCCCGCCATGTTGTATAAATATCCAATGCCGCCGACCAGCTGGCGGCCGGTGCTTTTGTCTCCCCAGTTATTATACGAAGCCCTGGCATTCCAGCTTTTTACCCGATTGGTGCGGATAACGATATTGCTGTAACCCGCCTGCTGCCCTGGCACAATATTAATTTTTACGTCAACGCCGGGCACTTTTTGCAGATTTTCCAACCCTTGCTCGACGTGCCGAATATTGAGCAAATCACCTTTGCCAAAGGGGAGTACCCAGTCATGGACGTCCTGATCTTCAATGATAACGTTCTCGATCAGGCCAGGCGTCACGGACAGAATGAGCTTTTTTGTGGACAGATCCTGCATGGGCGTTTCAATGCGGGTCGTCACATAGCCGGCCTTGATAAAGACATCCTGTAAAACCACCGCCGCTTTCTCAATGCCTTTTGCGCCGAGGCATTTCCCGGCAACCTGCTGCCTGATATTTTTTGTCGCCCGGGTATTTAAAAAATCATCATTAATAATCAGTTCATTAATTCGATAGCAAACATCTTCTTTAGGAAAGTGTATGTCAGATGCCGTACTGTCTGAGCTGCCAGAAAACACATCTTTTTTTTCTACTCGTGATTCCTGCAGCGTATTGTTATCATTCTTTTGCTGTTCTTTAACCAGCCGATTTAATTGTAACTCTGCGCCAGCATTGAAGCTGCCGCATAAGAAAATCAGCAGCGTAAAGTAAAATCGAATATTCATATTCGTCCCTGAAGAATAAAAGCAGCAGGCGGCCCGCTGCTTTTATTTATTACGTAATGATTAATTACATTCCTACAATCGTACCGGTGTTATTCACACGCTCGGCTTCCAGCTCAGTGCCTTTCACCCCGCCAAGATAGCTGTCACGGCCGCTGTTATTCACCGTTTTAGCATGGATTGAAGCCGTGCCTTTGGTGTACATATTGCCGTTATTGTAAATATTACGGCTGGAGTTCAGCTGCAGCCTCTCGTCGGCAACCAGGTTGCCATAGTTGTTGATGTCGCCGCTCTGAACCCTGGTCGCTTTACCTTTGATATTACCGTTACGGCTGTTAGTCACCGTGCCGGTTGTCGTCAGCGACAGCTCCTCGAGCGCGGAAATATCCTTCGAGTTGCTTAAAGCGTTCGCCCCAATGTGCAAATCGCCTTCAGAGCTAATCGTGTTGTTATTGGTCAGATTACCGCTGACGGTAACGGTGCCGCTTCCTTTGCTGCTGATCCAGCCGTAGTTGGTGAAGCCGCTGCCGACGTTCAGATCCAGTTTCTTATCAGAGGCGATAATACCGGTGGCATTATTGTCGATAAGCGAACCGGAGCTGTAGTTGGACAAAGAGTTAACGTCCAGCGCCAGGTTTCCCTTGCTATAGAGGGTTGAATAGTTGTTGTTCAGCGTTCTTGCTTTAATATTGCTATCGCCGCCGCCGACCAGCAGGGCACGGGAGCTGGAGATCGTACCGGTGGCGGTCAGATTCAGCGGGCCACCTTCAGCAATAATGCGGCTGTAGTTATTGTTGATGCTGCTGGCAACGATCTCAACGCCTTCCCGGCCAATCAGGCCACCCTTCTGTTCTGGCGCACCAAAGTAGATGCCGTACGATCTGCCGAAGTTATCACCGTAGCTGTTGTTCACATCGGCAGCCGCATCGAGGGTCAGCTTTTTATTCGCCACCATCATTCCGACGTTGTTATTGATCGATGACGCCGATTTAATACTGATATTGTTCGCCAGTATCATTCCGCCGTTGTTGTTCACTCTGTTAGCTTTCAGGTCGAGATCGCCGTCTTCAGAGCTCAGCACGCCGATATGGTTATCAAGGGTACCGGTCAGCTCGGTTTTTACACCTTTCTTGCCGCTGGTACCGCCCTGATTGTTGTTATACGAATTTCCTTTAATGGAAACGATGCCGTTGGTCATGACCTTACCGTTATAGCTGTCGATATTGCCGCGGCTTTCCAGGGCAACATCAGCATCAGAGGCTATCTGGCCATCGCGGTTATTAAGGGTGCCCGCCGTGATTTTAATTCCCCCCTGGCCTGCCAGGATGCCCAAAGAATCAGAGCTTGTCGTATCCGCCGTTTTGGTGTTGTTGTTATACACCACGCCGTTGGCCGCAAGCTGTACGCGCCCGGTGCTGGAGCGAATGAGGCCGCGCGTGTTGTTAATTTCGTTGCCGCTGGACATATCAATATCACCGTAGGACTCAATCGAGCCGCTGGTGTTGTTGATCCTGCTGGACTTCGAGCCTACGTAGTAACCCTGAATCTGGCCGTTGTTATTGTTCAACGTGCCCGTTTCCAGCGCTACCACTGCCGCGTTGATACCCACCGTATTGCCTTTACCGGAGTTGGTTAAGGTCTGATTGTTGGTTTTCAGCGCCAGCATACCGCCGCTGGCGATTTTGCCATTGGTGTTATCAAAGGAGCCACTTTCGATATAAATATCGGAGGCCGCGGAAATATTACCGGCGCGGGTATTGGTCACGCTGTTTTTGTTAGTATCAAGGTAGATCTTCTTTTCAGCGGTAATTTTGCCGGTCACGTTCTCCAGAGAACCGTTGATCTTCACATTAACGTCGCCCGCGGTTTTGATTAGCGCGTTGCTGTTAATCAGGCGACCGTTAGTGTCAATCTGTACCCCCCCTGTGCCAGCAGCGATAGTGCCGGCGTTACGCACGCCCACACCTTTTTCGGTGCTCACCAGATTAATACGGTTGGCGTACATCCCACCCAGGCTCGAAACGTCAATTGAATACGAAGGAGGCCACCAGCCGGAAGCCGTTGAACTTTGTACTTTGGCATCGGTGCCGACATAGTTAATACCCGCCACAACGGAGATCTCTTCGGCGCTAATATCTCCTTTTACGACCACCGAGCGTGCGAGGATTTCTGTTGGCGATGCATTTTGCAGCCCGAGAACCGTGACGCTACCGTCGCTTACGCTATAGCCACGCAGTTCACCATTTTGCATATCCGGCTTGCCGGTGGTGAGGGTTGCTTTTTCAGTATTAATAAAGCCTGCGCCCTGTACAGAAATACCGTTCGGGTTGGCAATAATGAGGTGGGCTTTATCACCAGCGACTTCCATCATTCCGTTCAAAGCACTTGCGTTGCGGGAAGTCACTTCATTAAGAATGATACTGGCAGTACCGGAACTCAAATTGCTATTGCCTGCAATCTGCCCCCCGAGGACGGTGTTCGCGCCGTTCTGGCTATTGTTGAAAATTAAGCCATTTTTATCCACGTTCAGCCGGTCATAAACGTTATGTGAGATTCCGTTCTGGTTGGCTGAATTGATATTTACAACCGGAACCCCGTTGGCTGCCGTTAAATTCCCATTCTTCATCTCGATATTTGCTGCTTGCGCCATCATTGGCAAAGACAGCAAAATGGATGCGGCAATGGGGTTGAACTTTATCAACCCGCGCGTTGTATTTTGCTTTTTCATTTTTTCCTGATTCTGGTTAATGTTGTTACAAGGTCATATACGACGGCAAAAACGCATCCCGAGAATGGGGATATCTCTTGCTGCGTGCGCTTACAATTCAATGACCATTTCAAATGGGTTATCAGGCCATTGCCTTTATGCCCACCACTGCAATCCGCCGCTAAATATTTAGCACCGAGATGCATGGCACTAAATCCTTAGCAGCAAAATATCTTCGTGAACGTTGGTTGTGATAAAGGCTATCAGCATAAGCCCGAAAAAAAAGTGAATTGCTCTTAATAAGATGCGTCACTTTCCTGCGCGAGCAACAGCAAACATTAATTCGATATTAACCATCAAAAACAGATGGTTATAATAATGTCTTAAATGACGAATGACCGTCATTTAAGACAACAATATTCATTACCACATTTTCATCGATCAATAATTAATCATTTAAGAGGTAGTTTGTCTGCTCTACACTTCGAGGATCCTTTGCTATTTTCTGATGGATTAGCCTGGACGTTTTTTATTAAGACTTTACGCATATGCCTTAATGAAAAAGATTTATCCCGGTAAGCTAACCTGCGTGAGATCAGCACATGACTTCACTGAGCCCTTCAGAACCTCCTTTCGGTGAGCTCAGGATAATGACCAAGAAAAATCCTATGAGGCCACTAAATATTGGTTCTGAAATGCCGTGAAATATTAATGCGGAGAATCCGCCGGCAAGGATGCTCAAAAGCGTTCGGTCGTTTCAAACTAGCCGTGGCGGTCGCTGTAGCTGTAATAAAAACATTGTAAGATCAGAAGGTTAATTATTGTTAATTCTCGAATGGGATTTTACTGATAAAAATGTCAAAAAAACGCACAGTTTATGGCGCAGCCGAAATCTTAAATAATAGCCCGAAGTGTGAAATACAAAAACAATCCAATAAACACCTATATATCATTGACTTACACAGAACCCCTCAAAGTCATATTGCAATACGGAGGTTTATCTCACCGCTTGAAATCCCCCCTGCGCACAAGATATTTCTTATAAGTCTGCGGGTAATTGAATAAAATAGAATCAAATTTATTGCCTGTTATCACGAAGGTGATAATGAAGACCGGCTAACTTATCTGAAATGCCAATTAATCTTTTGACATCCCGCGACAAATGACATTAATGTACTTATCTAAAAGTGTAAAACTCAAGAATAATCGTCAATACTGACGGCTAGTTTCTATTATTTTAGTTTAATGATAGCTAATACAGTGATATGGATATGTACTGGATCATCAATGATAGTATTGAGTTTCGGCCAGGGGAGAAGATGCTGATCTCAGTGAAGGATCCCGAGCTGAACGTTGTACTTACCGCCCCCGCGAGCCGCTGCCTGCTTTTACTTCTTGAAGCCTCTGGCGAAATAGTGCAACAGAAGGAATTTTTCAAAAAGGTATGGGAGAAGGAGGGTATGCTCGTGCCCACCAATACCCTCTACCAAAACATTTCAATTGTACGGCGCGGGCTAAGAGCGGTGGGAGAATCAGCTGAGACGATTATCGTCACTATTCCGCGTAAGGGTTTTCAAATTAGCAGCGATGTTAAAATAGATGTCGTGAATATGGCTAAGGATACTGACGCTACTCCCGCAGAGAATAGAGGGGTACGCCTCAACGAGGAACTGAAACCTAAGGCAGGAAAAGAAGAAGGGGCAAACGCTACACCTCAGACCCGCCAGCCACAACAAAGATCATCAAACCAGAACAATAATAGCACCATCCAGATAAAATCCATTCCTCTGTTATATATGCTGGTATCCGTTGCCCTTGGATTAATCATTATTAGCTTCCTAAGGCTCAGTCATGATGACACGTCTTTTTTTAATCTTTACATTCTTTATGGCCTGGAGGATGGCTGTCATTTTTATTCAAAGAATGACGATCCGGGAGATAACAATAACTATCAAAAATTTAAAACCATCATTAAAGGCTCAGGGTTAGACTGCAAAAAGTACCCCTGGATTTATTTTTCCTCGTCCGAGGCAATGCCAGCCTTAACGGCCGTTGTTTGCCGGGAGAAGTATTCAACAAAAGCGCAGCCTCGCTGTATCTCGCTCTATTTCATGGAGCGTGACGGTGATTAAAATAGCCATAATTATTTCCCTCACCGTCATCACTCTTGGTATGAGCGCTATTTACTCTTGGGTTCACTCACGAGCAGACGATCATATTCCTTTAAAATGTACCGCCTCGGTTGTTATTTTTCACCCGCCTTTCCGTGCAAATCTCACCCTTGACTTCATGTATAATCAAGAGAACAAAACGGGCTTAATCTCCGTTAGCGGAAATGTTAATGAAAAAAACAAACGCAAAGGAACTGTCAGAAGAGATGTTTTATTCACATGGACAGAAAAATATAATACCTACAAAATGTCTTCTACCAAAATAATTAGATTCGATAATATCGACACGCTAACCGATGATTTTTTTGCCAGGATACTGCCAGACTTTTATGTGTACCCCAATAATCCCCTGACCTATTCATTTATCAATCAGGGCCGCAGCGGTTTTATGATAGCCATTGGCAAGCGGCCATTGTTCTTCTGCTCACGGTAGGTCGCTAATCACGGGGCTGCCCACTAAGGCAGCAAACCCTCGATGATTTCGAAAAAGGCGTCCTCATTGAACGCGCGTCGCAGGCCGGAGATTGCCGTGGGCGGCGTGCAGGTCCAGTTGATATTCTCGCCCGAGCGCATAAACAGGCGGCTTAGCGGCTGCACTTTACCGTCGGCGCACAGGCTGGCTTCCACGCAGCCCGTCACGCCCTGCCCGTACAGAAACACCGGCGTGAACTTCACTATCCTGTTCTCCAGGCGAAGCTCAATCCCCGGAATGTCAAAGCTGCGGTTGTCCACCAGCAGTTCGACCAGCGACACGGTCGTGCTTTCAATGCGGACCCCGGTGCCCTCAAGCCACCCTTCTATATCAGCCTGAAGCTGGCCCATACGCTGACGAAATGCGGCAATATCGGCCTGGCTTTTCGACTCGTACGAGCCGGGGACGGCGCGGTGCTGCTGAAGTTTTTGAAGAAATCGTTCTTTGGCTGACATGCTATCCCTATTGTTCACGGCCTGAAGATGAGAGCGCCAGCGCAAATCCGGCAGGCGGGTGATACTTTAGCATGGGTTTCCTTTTCGCTTAATCAACAAAAGCGCGGACCATAACTCCGTGGTTCTCTAATTCACTCCTTAGCCAGCATGCCATTTCAACCGCACCGGCACTGTCGCCATGTACGCATATTGAATCAGCTTTAATCGGCGTAAATATACCGTCAATGGAATCAACTCCGCCCTCGTTTATAAGCTGCAACATTCTTTTGGCGACGGATGGCGCATCGTGTAATACCGAATTCACTTCGCGGCGTGAAACTAAAGAGCCATCGGCATGATAGGCCCGGTCAGCAAAAGCTTCGGCAATAGTGTTTAAGCCTTTCTCCTGCGCCAGCTTCAGAACAGGTGAGCCAGCCAGCCCAACCAGCGACAGCTTTGCATCCACGGCAATAATGCCTTCAATCACGGCCAGCGCCTGACGCTCATCGTGAGCGATGGTGTTATACAGCGCGCCGTGCGGTTTAACGTAGCGAACCACCGTGCCCGCTGCCCGCGCCAGGGCTTGCAGCGCACCAATCTGGTAAATCACATCGGCGGTAAGTTCATCGCTGGCGATGTCCATATTGCGACGGCCAAAACCAACCAGATCCGGATAAGAGACATGTGCCCCGACCGCCACGCCTTTAGAACGTGCGGCGCGAAGCGTTTCGAGAATGCCCGCGGGCGAACCGGCGTGAAAACCGCAGGCTACGTTGGCGCTGGTGACTATATCCAGCATCGCCCCGTCGTTGCCCATCTTCCACTGGCCAAAACCTTCGCCTAGATCGCTGTTTAAATCTATCGCCCTGTTCATCACCGCCCTCTTGGCCCGTTTGCCTGACAGAAAATTAGCACACATCACGCTACTTGCGCAGCGGCACGTCTTTGAGCAGCAGCGACAGCAAGAAGGCAAAGATCGCCACGCCCGCAGAAATGATATAAACGGAGTGAAGCGCCGAGCCGAAGGCCTGCAAATAATCATCCCGCAGCGCGACCGGCAGCTTATGAATAGCATCCGCATTAAGGTGCTGGGGCAGCAGCGTCCCGGCAGGAATCAGCGCCATGAGCTTGCTTTGCAGCACGTTGGTAAATATCGCGCCAAAGGCCGCCACGCCGATCGAGCCGCCAATCTGGCGGAACAGCGTCGCGCTGGAGGTCGCCACGCCAATCAGCTTTTGTTCCACGCTGTTTTGCACTGCCAGCACCAGCACCTGCATCACCATGCCGAGGCCAAAGCCCAGCAGCGTAATGTAGAGATAAAGCATCTGTATTGGCGTGTCGATTTTTAAGGTGCCGAGCAGCGCCATCGCAATAAAAGTGGTGAGCGTACCCAGAATGGGGAAAATACGGTAGCGGCCAATTTTGCTGATAATTCTGCCGCTGATAATCGAGGTTAGCATCAGCCCGCCCATCAGCGGCAGCAGCTGCATCCCGGCCTCCGACGGCGTAGAGGATTTCACCACCTGCAAATACAGCGGCAGGAAGGTCATCGAGCCAAACAGGGACATGCCGATGATAAAACCTATCAGGCAGCTGAGCAGGAAGGTTCTGTCGCGGAACAGGCCCAGCGGGATGATGGGCTCAATGGCCAGCCGCTCCTCATAGATGAAGCCGCCGAGCGTCACGGCAAAGAAGGCAAAGATGCACCACAGCTGCGGGTCGGACCAGGCCATTACCGTGCCGCCCTGGCTGGTGAACAGAATCAGGCAGGTGAGCGAGATGGCGAGATAGCCCGCGCCGAGGAAATCAATCTGATGGCGAATCCTCGCCGTTTGCGGTTTCAGCACCGCGCCGATAACCAGCAGCGCGAAGATCCCCAGCGGCAGGTTGATGTAGAAAATCCAGCGCCAGGAAAAATGTTCCACCAGGAAGCCGCCGATGAGCGGGCCAATCACCGTCGCCAGGCCATAGACCCCGCCAAATAATCCCTGATATTTCCCGCGATCCGCCGGGGGAATCACGTCCCCTACGGCCGCCATCGTCACCACCATCAGCCCGCCGCCGCCCAGCCCTTGCAGCGCGCGCATGAGTATGAGCTGGGTCATGTTCTGCGCCAGGCCACAAAGCGCGGAGCCAACGAGGAAGCAGATAATCGCCGTTTGCAGGACGACTTTGCGTCCCAGAAGGTCGCCAAATTTGCCGTATAGCGGTACGACGATAGTTGAAGAAAGTAAATAAGCGGTGACGACCCAGGAGAGTTTTTCCAGCCCGCCCAGCTCGCCGACAATGGTGGGTAGCGCGGTGGAAACAATGGTCTGGTCAAGCGCGGCCAGCAGCATGACCAGCATCAGCGCCGCAAAAAGTAGGCGGATGGAGGCTGTCGGCTGCTGGGCTTCAGTCGGTGCGGTTTCTGTAACGGTCATCTGGACGCCAGGCTTGTAATTAATTAACTGGATAATTAATATTGATGAAATACATTCTTCCGGTCAATGGACGCAGCACGAAATGTCACCTGAAAACGGTACTGATAATTCCGAAAAAGCGCTTTCCCGCGCGCCAAAACGCCGCCGGCCAGGCCGCCCTGCCGGAGCCGGTAATAAACAGGATAAGCGCGAACTGCTGCTCGATACCGCGCTGCGGCTATTTTCCAGCCAGAGTATTGCCCAGACGCCGCTGAGCGCCATTGCCGCCGCAGCAGGCGTAACAACCGCCATGCTGCACTACTACTTCAAAACCCGCGAACAGCTGATCGACGTGATTATCGACGAGCGCTATCTGCCGGTTCGCGCGTCCATGGGCGGCGTGTTTGAGCGGTATCCGGACGATCCGGTTCAGGCGCTGACGGCCCTGACCCAAAAGTTTATTGACGTTTCCCTCGAGAACCCGTGGTTTGCGCCAATGTGGATCCGCGAAACGGTCAGCGGCAGCGGCCTGCTGAAGCAGAGGATTGACGAGCGCTTCGGCAGAGAGCAGAAGGAAAAGGCCCTGCTGTGGATTCAGAAATGGCAGCAGGAAGGTCGCCTGAATCCCGACCTTCAGCCTGAACTTTTGTTTATTTCCCTGTTCGGTTTGACCCTGCTGCCTATCGGTAAAATTCAGCAGAGCGAAGCGGCAGGCGAGCACTCACTCACCGCAGAATTGCTCTCTAAGCACGTTGCAGCTCTGTTGAAATCCGGGGTCGGGAACGGACCACAAAAATAAAACACAATTAGTTACCATTTGGAACTATCACCAGGATCAATGAATCGACCGTTTACTGATTATTTCCCGCCAAATTTGAGTAATGATGCTGGCGCTTTACGAAGCATCCCGCCCCGGCGGCTACTTATAATTTTAGGTTAAACAGTCATGAAAAAAATAATGTTGATGATGGTAATGATGGCGGCAGGAGCGTTGACCGGTTGCAGCACTGCGGCGCAGCGACAGGCAGACTGCGAGGCAAAAGGCGTCAGCAGGGACACCTGTTATCTGGCCGAACAAAACCGTCAGGCCGCAATAGAAAGCGCGGCCCTAAAGCAGGCGATGGAAAACGCCAATACGGCGGTAAAGTAAACGCTGACTAACAGGCCCAGGCGGGCCTGTTTTTATTGGCCTCAGATAGAAAGAGCGGGAAAATAACTCGCTAAAAATCAAAAGGTTTTTTCTTTTGTTTTTGCCTGAAATGTAAAGTTTAAAAAATGATCGCCGTCACAGTTTCTCCCCTCTTGTAAAGCCGCACAAAGTGGGAGTACATTAGCGCCGTCTGGCCGATTATTCGGCCACGGAATGTCAGGTGAAGCGGCGAGTCTGAAGGCTAAGGCTAATCCCAAAATCCCCCCGCAGCGGCTTCACTTTCCTGGACTGGGTTATTTGGCGATTAAAGTGCGTGAATACGCGCGGAGCAACGTGAAGTGAAATATTTTCTGATGGGTATCTCAGTCATTCTGGTCGTGTGGGTCGGTACGTTTGTGATGATGGTTGAGTAAAGTCCCGCGCGGCAGATGATAAGAAACAGGAGCCATTGGCTCCTGTTTTCATTGGTAACTGCCGAGCTTGTTTAGGCGTTTATTCAGCCGTTTCTGAAGATGATTTAGCGCTGGCAGGCAGCAGCCCGTCGGCACGGAACATCGCTTTAATCCCCCGCACCGCCTGGCGAATACGATCGCGGTTTTCAATCAGCGCGAACCGTACGTGAGTATCGCCGTAATCCCCGAATCCAATCCCCGGGGAAACGCAGACCTTCGCATCCTGTAAGAGCTTTTTGGCGAATTCGAGCGAGCCCATCGCCGCGTACTGTTCAGGGATTTTTGCCCAGACGTACATGGACGCTTTCGGGCATTCCACCCTCCAGCCCGCTTCGTGCAGGCCTTTTACCAGTACGTCACGGCGGCGTTTGTACTGCTCGGCAATATCCCGCACGCACTGCTGATCCCCTTCCAGCGCGGCAATCGCTGCCACCTGCAACGGCGTAAACGTGCCGTAATCGTGGTAGCTCTTAATGCGCGCCAGCGCGCTGACCAGCTCCTGGTTACCGACCATAAAGCCGATGCGCCAGCCCGCCATATTATAGCTTTTTGACAGGGTGAAAAATTCAACCGCCACGTCGCGCGCGCCGGGCACCTGCATAATTGACGGTGCTTTCCAGCCGTCATAAACAATATCGGCGTAGGCCAGATCGTGGATCACCAGCACATCATAGCGCCTGGCCAGCGCCACGACTTTTTCGAAGAACTCCAGCTCAACGCACTGCGCCGTCGGGTTCGACGGGAAGCCAAGGATCATCATCTTCGGCTTCGGATAGCTTTCGCGGATGGCCCGCTCCAGCTCGTTGAAGAAGTCCACGCCTTCGACCAGCGGCACGGAGCGAACCTGGGCTCCGGCAATCACCGCGCCGTAGATGTGAATCGGGTAGCTCGGGTTTGGCACCAGCACGGTGTCGCCGTGATCGAGCGTCGCCAGCATCAGGTGCGCCAGCCCCTCTTTGGAGCCGATGGTGACAATGGCTTCGTTTTCCGGATCGATGTCTACGTCATAGCGATCTTTGTACCAGCACGAAATAGCGCGGCGCAGGCGTGGAATACCGCGGGAGGTGGAGTAACCGTGCGTGTCATCCCGCTGCGCTACCGTGCAAAGCTTTTCCACGATATGCGGGGGAGTTGGGCCGTCGGGGTTGCCCATGCTGAAATCAATAATGTCTTCGCCACGGCGACGCGCCGCCATTTTCAGTTCGGCGGTAATGTTAAACACATAGGGCGGAAGACGATCGATACGCGAAAAACGACGTTTAGGACTGGAGTCAGCCATAGATTCCTCAGAGACGTAAGCGCCCGGACCGTCCGAGCGACGCTGCCACGCTGTTGTGGCGTCCTTTGAAAATAGCCTGAATAAAAATCTGCTGTCGAGAGGCAAAACGAAATATTTTTTCATCCCCTTAAAACATGAAGTTTCATTTGAAAGTAATCCCTATTTTATTTGATCGTCAGGACATATATTAACCATGTAGCAACAAACCAATAACCTCTTATCTCATTACTACGTGGAGTCCGGGTATGAACCTGAATATTGAAGATTTGCCGCAGGCCATTCGCGAGATAAAACAGCGGCTTCGCCAGGAGCTGCCGAACTACAAACAGGTGTTTACTGAGCTGGAAAGCGACATAAAACGCCAGATCGATGCAATCCGCTGCGAGATGGAGCGCGGCGAGAATCCTGTGCCGCAAATTAACGCCGATGACATTGTTCATCACCGAGTGAGCGAACAGCAAAAAGCCCTGATACGCCAGCGCGGGTGCTGCACCGTGAAGGGCGTTTTTCCTCAGCCAATGGCCCGGGCATGGAATGAGGAAATCGGTGATTATCTTGAGCGAAACAACTTTGTTGAGAAATTAAAGAATGCCGCAGAAGATAACTATTTTGGTACGCTGGCCGCCAGCAAGCCGCAGATTTACGGCATTTACTGGTCGAAGCCGCAGATTGAAGCCCGTCAGCACGAACGTATGAAAGCGGTGCAGGTGTTCCTCAATAACCTTTGGGAAACCGAGAGCAACGGTAAACGGCATTTCGATGCCGATCGCGTGGTCAGCTACGCCGACCGCACACGCCGCCGCCCGCCGCGCTCAACGTCGCTGGGCCTGTCTCCGCATGTCGACGGCGGTTCGGTAGAACGCTGGCTGGATGAGAATTTCCGCCATGTTTATCGCCACGTCTTCTCCGGCGAATGGCAGCGTTATAATCCGTTTGCCGCCGAGGGCCGCACGGAAGTACGCGAGTTTCCTTCTCCGGCGGTGTGCTCGATGTTCCGCACCTTCCAGGGCTGGACGGCGCTCAGCCCGCAGCGCAAGCACGGCGGCACGCTAAATCTGCTGCCGATCGCCAACGTAATGGCCTATATTTTGCTGCGCGCATTGCAGGATGACGTGCCGGAAACGTCGCTTTGCGAAGCCCAACCGGGCCGTGCGCTTTCTGTTAACGAACGGTGGCATCCCCTTTTATTAACCGGGATTTCCTCAATTCCCGATATGGAAGCGGGCGATACGGTGTTCTGGCACTGCGATGTCATTCACTCGGTGGAGAACGAGCACCTGGGCGAATTCGACAGCAACGTAATGTATATCGCCGCCGCGCCGTGGTGCGAGAAAAACGCCGCCTATCTGGATCGCCAGTGGGCAGCGTTTGTGGAAGGTAAATCGCCGCCGGACTTTGCGGCAGATGATTTTGAAGTTGATTTCATCGGGCGCGCCACGCCGGAAGATATGACACCAGCCGGACGTGAACAGTTGGGCGGCAGCAAAAACGCGTAGTGTGTTGACTCAGAACGCCAGCCCCTAACCCTCTCCCCTGGAGAGGGTGTTATTTAGAGATCCTTTCCCTTATGGGCTGAGGGCGGCTGGCAACCCCAACGTAATTTACTTATCATGCTAACTCTCTTCTCAGGCATGCGAGTAAACCGTGCACGAAATCTTTAATATGCTGCTGGCGGTATTCGACCGCGCGGCGCTAATGCTTATTTGCCTGTTCTTCCTGATTCGTATCCGTCTGTTCCGCGAGCTGCTGCACAAAAACGCCCACACGCCGAAAGAGCTGCTGGCGGTCACCGCCATTTTCTCGATGTTCGCGCTATTCAGCACCTGGTCCGGCGTCCACGTCGAAGGTTCACTGGTCAACGTGCGAATTATCGCCGTGATGTCCGGCGGTATTCTGTTTGGCCCCTGGGTGGGCATCATTACCGGTTTAATTGCCGGAACCCACCGTTATCTGATTGATATCGGCGGGATCACCGCCGTTCCCTGCTTTATTACCAGCATCGTGGCGGGCTTCGCCTCTGGTTGGATCAATCGCAAAATCCCGAAAGAGCGGCACTGGCGCGTAGGGATTATGGCCGGGATGCTCTGCGAAACGATGACCATGATTCTGGTCGTGCTGTGGGCACCTTCTATTTCACTCGGCTGGGATATCGTATCGAAAATCGGCATACCGATGATTGTCGGGTCGGTTTCCATCGGCTTTATCGTGCTGCTGGTGCAGAGCGTCGAGGGCGAAAAAGAAGCCAGCGCCGCACGCCAGGCGAAGCTTGCCCTGGATATCGCCAACAAAACGCTGCCGCTGTTCCGCAACGTCAACAGCGAGTCGCTGCGCCAGGTCTGCGACATTATTCGCCAGGATATTAACGCCGACGCGGTGGCGATAACCAACATCGACAAAGTGCTGGCCTACGTGGGCGTCGGCGAGAAGAACTATAGGCAGAATGACGTCGGCATCAGCCCCCGAACCCAGCAGGCGCTGCGCGACGGCAAGATTATTATCCGTAACGACGACGAAGCCTACCGCACGCCAGAGATCCACTCGCTGATCATTATTCCGCTGTGGGAAAAGGGCATCGTGACCGGCACGCTGAAAATCTACTATCGCCATGCGCATCAGATAACCTCGACATTGCAGGAGATGGCGGTTGGGCTGTCGCAGATTATTTCGACCCAGCTTGAAGTTTCCCGCGCCGAGCAGCTGCGTGAAATGGCCAATAAAGCCGAGCTGCGCGCCCTGCAAAGCAAGATTAACCCTCACTTTTTGTTTAACGCGCTGAACGCGATTTCTTCATCAATTCGTCTTAATCCGGACACCGCCCGTCAGCTAATTTTCAATTTGTCGCGCTATCTGCGTTACAACATCGAGCTTAACGATGATGAGCAGATCGATATCAAGAAAGAGCTCTACCAGATCAAGGACTACATCGCCATTGAGCAGGCGCGCTTTGGGGACAAGCTGACGGTTATCTACCATATTGACGAGGAGGTGAGCTGCGTGATCCCCAGCCTGCTGATTCAGCCGCTGGTGGAAAACGCGATTGTGCACGGCATTCAGCCCTGCAAGGGCAAAGGCGTGGTGACGATTAGCGTGGAAGAGAGCGGCAACCGGATTCGCATTGCCGTGCGGGATACCGGCCACGGTATCGATCCGCAGGTGATTGAGCGCGTGGAGGCCAACGAGATGCCCGGCAATAAAATCGGCCTGCTGAACGTGCATCATCGGGTAAAACTGCTGTACGGCGAAGGCCTGCACATTCGCCGCCTGGAGCCGGGCACGGAGATTGCCTTTTACGTGCCCCAGGTCGAAACGGCGGTGCCGCCAGGGATGCTACCGCTGGAAGGAGAAAAGACATGAAGGTCATCATTGTAGAAGATGAGGTGCTGGCCCAGCAGGAGCTGAACTGGCTGATAAAAGAGCATTCGCAGATGGAGGTGGTCGCCACCTTTGATGACGGCATGGACGTCCTGAAATATCTCCAGCATCACGAAGTGGACGCTATCTTTCTGGATATCAATATTCCTTCGCTGGACGGCGTGCTGCTGGCGCAGAACATCAGCAAATTCGCCTATAAACCGTTTATCGTGTTTATCACCGCCTGGAAAGAGCACGCGGTTGAGGCCTTTGAGCTGGAGGCGTTCGACTACATCCTCAAACCTTACCAGGAGTCGCGCATTATCGGCATGCTGCAAAAGCTGGAGGCGGCATATCAGCAGCAAAATGCCCCCCAGACAGCCAGCTCCGGCAGCCGTGAAAACCTGACGATTAACCTGGTGAAGGATGAGCGCATCATCGTCACGGATATCAACGATATCTATTATGCCGAAGCCCACGAGAAGATGACGTTCGTCTACACGCGGCGGGAAGCCTACGTGATGCCGATGAATATTACCGAGTTTTGCAGCCGCCTGCCGGAGAGCCATTTCTTCCGCTGCCACCGCTCGTACTGCGTTAATCTGAGCAAGATCCGCGAAATCGAACCCTGGTTTAACAACACCTATATCCTGCGCCTGCGCGATCTGGATTTTCAGGTGCCGGTCAGCCGCAGCAGGGTGAAAGAGTTTCGTCAGCTTATGCGGCTGTAGCCATGCAAAACGGGCGCAGAAAGCTGCGCCCGTAAAGGCTTACAGCACCTGTCCCAGCGTCTGACGCAGATGCGCCCCCGCTCCCAGCAGCCCCGGCTGATCGTGGACGATCAGGTAAACCGGGATGTCCTTCACGTAGTCTTTAAAGCGACCTTTATCCTCAAAGCCGCCGCGGAAACCCGAGGCCTTAAAGAACTCCAGGAAGCGCGGCACGATACCGCCTGCGATGTAGACGCCGCCGAAGCAGCCCAGGGTTAACGCCAGGTTGCCGCCAAAACGGCCCATGATCGCGCAGAACAGCGACAGCGCGCGACGGCAGTCGGTACAGGTATCTTCCAGCGCGCGAACAGTGATGTCTTTTGGCTCGTAGCGTTCAGGCTCGCGCCCGTCTGACTTCACGATTGCCCGGTAAAGATTCACCAGCCCAGGACCAGAAAGCACGCGCTCGGCTGAAACATGGCCGATTTCCCCGCGCAGCTCTTCAAGAATAATGCCTTCCTCTTCACTGTTTGGCGCAAAGTCGACGTGGCCACCCTCGCCCGGCAGGCTGACCCAGCGTTTGTCGACGTGGACCAGATGCGCCACGCCAAGGCCGGTGCCCGCACCGTAAACCGCTACCGGCTTGCCCTCTACCGGCTCGCCGCCGCCGAATTTGATCAGGTGCTCATCCTTGATCATCGGAATCGCCATCGAGACGGCGGTAAAGTCGTTAATAATTTCCAGATGTTCAAAGCCGAGGTTCTTTTTCATCTCGGCAATAGAAAATTGCCAGGTATGGTTGGTCATCGCCACCCAGTCGCCGGTAATCGGGCAGGCAATGGCAATACAGCCATCCGTCACCGTCGCATCGTGCTCTTTGAGATAATGCACCACCACCGCTTCCAGGCTCGGATAATCGAGGCCGGAGTAGGTTTTTGCCTGCGTGATTTCACCATTTTCAACGTTACACAGTGCCAGACGCGCGTTGGTGCCGCCAACATCTCCCACCAAAGCATATTTTGTCATTCTTCAACTGCTCCGCTAAAGTCAGAATAAGTCCTGGCAACACTGTAAAATTAGCCCGCCAAAACAACAACGACCCAATGAGAAATGCCCTGGAATAATAGAGTTGCGTCACAGAATGGCTTGACCGTTTCAGCCTCTTTTGCAGCGCGGGTTCGAGGATTCTTCGAAAGGCGGCAAAAAGCGGCCAGCCGCAGGTTTGATTTTATCCAGAAAAAGGAACTCACATGCTCCATCCGCGAGCCAGAACCATGCTGGTTCTCTCCCTTCCGGCATTAATTATCGGCATTTTTTCCAGCCTGATACTGATTGTGGTGATGAAAGTTGCCTCCGCACTGCAAAGCTATCTGTGGGTTAATCTGCCCGCCCGCTTTGGCCTCGATCTCAATTCCCCGCTGTGGATTTTGCTGATGCTGACCCTTACCGGCTTCGCCGTTGGGCTGGTGGTTCGCTATATGCCCGGCCACGGGGGGCCCGATCCCGCGACCGAACCGTTAATCGGCGCGCCGGTGCCGGTTTTAGCACTGCCGGGGCTGATCCTCGCACTGGTTATCGGACTGGCGGGCGGCGTGAGCCTTGGGCCAGAGCATCCGATAATGGCGGTGAATATCGCGCTGGCGGTTGCCATCGGCGCTCGCCTGTTCCCGCGCGTGGGCGCACTGGACTGGACGATTCTTGCCGCAGCCGGAACCATCGGCGCGCTTTTCGGCACGCCCGTCGCGGCGGCGCTGATCTTCTCGCAAACGCTGAGCGGCAATAACGACGTGCCGATGTGGGACAGGCTCTTCGCCCCGCTTCTGGCCGCGGCGGCCGGAGCGTTAACCACTAATCTTTTCTTCCATCCGGATTTTTCGCTGCCCGTGGTGCAGTACCCCGAACTGCGCGTGGTGGATATTTTTAGCGGAGCGGTCGTCACGGCGATTTCCATTGCGCTTGGTATGGTTGCCGTGTGGTGTCTGCCTCGGGCGCATCGTCTGATGCACAGGCTGAAGCACCCGGTGCTGATTTTGACCGCGGGCGGTTTTCTCCTTGGTCTGCTGGGCCTTGTCGGCGGGGAGATCACATTGTTCAAAGGGCTGGATGAGATGCGCCAGCTCGCCCTTTCGCAGGACTATTCGGTGGCCACTTTACTGATGTTCGCGGTGGTCAAGCTGGCCGCGCTTGTCGTTGCCTCCGCCTGCGGGTTCCGCGGCGGACGTATTTTCCCGGTGGTTTTTGTCGGCGTTGCGCTGGGTATGATGCTGCATCAGCACGTGGAGGCCGTTCCGGCGGCGATTACGCTTTCCTGCGCGATTCTTGGCATGGTGCTGGTGGTGACGCGCGACGGCTGGCTGAGCCTGTTCATGGCGATGGCGGTGGTGCCGGATATGAAGCTGCTGCCGCTGCTGTGTATCGTCATGCTGCCGGCCTGGCTGCTGTTAGCAGGCAAGCCGGTGATGATGGTGGATAAAACCGAGCGCTAGCTTTCCCCCGCATTGCGTCGGGCGAGTGAGGAGGTCACCGCCTGAAGCAGTTCGGGAATATCCTGTTTAGGCAGAATCACTTCCACCAGCGCCAGGCGTTCCGCTTTCGCAACTTTGTACATCACTTCTTCCAGCTCGCCCGCGTCTTTTACCCGCCAGCTCCCGGCGTGGGAATGTTCGTGCATGGCCTGCGGAAGCCTGGTCCAGCTCCACGGCGTAATGTCGTTGTAGCGTTGCTCAGCGCCGTGAATCGCTCTTTCAACCGTATACCCTTCGTTGTTCAGCAGGAAGATGACCGGTTTTTGCCCGTCACGCTGCATTGACCCGAGCTCCTGAATGGTGAGCTGCGCGGAGCCGTCGCCGATGAGCAGTACCACACGGCGGTGCGGGCAGGCGGTCTGCGCCCCGAAAGCGGCGGGAAGAGTGAAGCCAATTGACCCCCATAGCGGCTGGGCGATAAACGTTGTGCCCGCTGGCAACGTAAGCGTTGCGGCCCCAAATGCCGCCGTCCCCTGATCGGCTAACACAATGTCGCCGGGCTGCAGGAAGCTTTGTACCGCCTGCCAGAGCGCATGCTGATCCAGTATGCCACTTTCACATTCCGGCAGCGCCGGTGGCTTCTGATCTGGCGCAGGCCAGTGGGAAACCTGACGTTTGCAAAGCTGGTGCAGTATCTCAACGGCTTCACCCATTGGCAGCCCGCTGAACCAGCGATCGCCGATGCGGGTGGCTTCCGGCTGGATATCAATTGTTTGCTGGACGGTCAGCTTCTGGCTGAAACCCGCCGTGATGGTGTCGGTAAATTTCACGCCGACGCAGACCACCAGCTCGGCGCTTTCAATCGCCGCCTTTATGCCCTTTTCGCTCGCCGCGCCGCTGTAAGTACCGATAAACCCCCTCTGCCCCTCATCGAATAATCCTTTACCCATTAGCAATGTGGCATGCGGCAGCGGCGTGTCGTCCATCCACTGCTGGAGTGGTTTTTGCTGCCCGTGACGCAGGGCCAGGAAATCGGCCAGCAGCGCAATGCTGCGGCTCTCGGCCAGCTTTGCCTGTGCGGCTTTGCGGAATTCATCCAGCACGGAAACATCCGCCGGGAAAGTATTTAATGCTAAAGGATGAGCAGGCCTGGTGGCCGGTGCCTGAGCCACGTCGCTGGGCAGGAGCAGATAGCCCGGGCGACTTTTTCTGAGGGATGTCAGCAGCACACGGTCGATTTCATAGCTGGCGTTTTCAGCAGTCAACGCCGCCTGCGCCACGGTGACTTCCCTGGCCATTCGCGAAAAGTGATGGAAGTCCCCATCGCCAAGCGTGTGGTGGAGCAGTTCGCCACGCTGTTGGGCCGCCAGGCAAGGTGAACCTACGATATGGATGACCGGGAGGTGTTCCGCATAGCTGCCTGCTATGCCGTTAACGGCGCTAAGCTCACCTACGCCAAAGGTTGTCAGCAGAGCGGCCGCACCGTTGCAGCGGGCATAGCCATCTGCCGCGTAGGCCGCGTTAAGCTCGTTGGCGCAGCCAACCCAGGCAACTGCCCGATGGGAAATAACGTTGTCGAGAAACTGTAAGTTGTAGTCGCCGGGGACCCCGAACAGATGGGCAATTCCGCATTCGTTCAGGCGGTCGAGGAGATAGTCCGCAACACAGTAGCGCATGGCATGTTCCTTCCAGGAGGGCTTGCTGTGAGTATTGAATATCTGTGATCGCTGTCGAGGATATATAGCGAGAAGGCGCTGGAAAGAGGAATTTACAGCCAAACGGGGCGTAATCTGATGGTCAACGGCGTAGTGTAACCGTATACATTAGTGCGAGCATTTACTGACAGGGGCACCGACATGGTCTACCAGGCACATCCTTCACGTTATGAATCAATGATCTATCGCCGCTGTGGGCACAGCGGGTTAAAACTCCCCGCCATTTCTCTTGGCCTGTGGCATAACTTCGGCGATACCACGCTGCTGGATAACAGCCGCCGGCTGCTGCGCCGCGCGTTTGACGTCGGAATCGTCCATTTTGATTTAGCGAATAATTACGGGCCGCCTCCCGGCTCCGCCGAAGAGAACTTTGGCCGCATCCTGCGTGAAGATTTTTTGCCATACCGCGACGAGCTGGTTATCTCTTCTAAAGCGGGCTATACGATGTGGGACGGTCCCTACGGCGACTGGGGTTCACGCAAATACCTAATCTCAAGCCTCGATCGGAGCCTGAAGCGTATGGGGCTGGAATACGTTGATATCTTTTACCATCACCGGCCGGATCCGGAAACGCCGCTGGAAGAAACGATGCGCGCGCTGGATCACGCGGTGCGCCAGGGGAAAGCGCTTTACGTCGGCATTTCAAACTATCCGGCAGACCTGGCACGTCAGGCTATTGATATCCTGAACGATCTTGGCACGCCATGCCTTATCCACCAGCCAAAATACTCGATGTTTGAACGCGGGCCTGAGGGCGGGCTGCTGGACGTGCTGCGCAAAAAAGGCGTGGGCAGCATTGCATTCTCTCCTCTTGCGGGCGGGCAGCTAACGGACCGTTATCTGAACGGCATTCCCGCGGATTCCCGGGCGGCAAGCGGCAGCATCTTCCTGAATCCCGACCAGCTTACCGAAGAGAAGCTGGCGAAGGTTCGCCAACTCAACGCGCTGGCTGAAAGACGCGGGCAGAAGCTTTCGCAGATGGCGCTGGCCTGGGTGCTGCGCAACGACAGCGTAACCTCAGTGCTGATTGGGGCCAGCAAAATCAGCCAGATAGATGACGCCGTCGGCATGCTTGCCAACCGCCACTTTAGCGAGGCGGAACAGGCAGAGATTGAAGGCATTTTGGTGTAAGCGCTTTCCCGCAGGCGGAGCCGACGGCGATTTTTAGCAAAACGTGCTCTCAGCGCTGATTTAAGAGTTGTGCCGATGAAACACTTATTTACCAACCCTTAATATTGCGCTAACAGGCCGCCTGGCGGCTACCGTGTCTTAAGGAGAGAGTATGTTCAGGTCACTGATTCTTGCAGTTGCATTACTGGCGGCGGCTCCGCTGGTCGCCAATGCGGGCGAAATCACCCTGTTGCCGTCGGTGAAGTTAAACATTGGCGATCAGGATTATCGCGGTAACTATTGGGACGGTCGCGACTGGCGAGACCGTAACTACTGGCACAGAAACTATGAATGGCGCGATCGCGGCTGGCACCGCCACCGCGGTTGGGACAGAGGCTGGGATCGCGGTCGCAGCAGCTACGAAAAAGGCTACCGCGAAGGCTGGAATGACCGTGACGATCATCGAGGCAGAGGCCGAGGACATGGCCACGGACACCATCATTAAGCCGACGCTAAAAACTCTCCCCCGGGAGAGTTTTTTTATAGCCCCAGCGCGGTGCCGATAATCAGCCACAGGTTCAGCGCCACCACCAGCACCACAATCGCCCAGCCAATTTGCTTCACCAGCCTGGTATTAACCAGTTCGCCCATCAGCTTTTTATCGCTGGTGAAGATCAGCAGCGGGACCAGGGCCAGTGCAATACCAAAGCTCAGCAGCACCTGGCTCATAACCAGGATGCGGGTTGGGTCCAGCCCCATCAGAATCACGATGAAGGAAGGTGCCATTGTGATTGAACGGCGCACCCACAGCGGAATGTAAAAGCGCACGAAGCCCTGCATGACAACCTGCCCCGCGAGCGTGCCCACCACGGTGGACGACAAACCTGCGGCGACCAGGCTCAAACCAAATATGGTGGCGGCTGCATGGCTGAGCAACGGTTCCAGCGTCAGATAGGCCTGATCGAGATCCGCCACGCCGGTATGGCCGCTGAAGTGAAACGCCGCTGCGGCGGTGGCCATCATCGCCAGGTTCACAAATCCGGCAATGGTCATCGCAATGGCGACATCCCATTTCGTGGCGGAATAGCGTTCGGCGCGGTTGCCATCGTGCAGATGCTGCGTCAGGGAGGAATGCAGGTAAATCACGTGTGGCATAATTGTTGCGCCAAGCACGCCTGCGGCAAGGAATACCGCTTCGCTGGTTGGCAGGCTCGGGATCAGCATCCCTTTACCTAACTCGGCAAACTGCGGCTGGGAGAAAATCAGCTCGACGATGTAGGCAACGGCCACGAATAGCAGCAGCCCGCCGATGACTTTCTCTAAGGGTTTCTGCCCGCGACGTTGCAGCATCAAAATGAGGAAGGTGGCAATACCCGTTAGCACCGCTCCCTGCAAAAGCGAGACGCCGAGAATGAGTTTAAAACCGATCGCCGCGCCGATAAATTCGGCCAGATCGGTTGCCATGGCGATAATTTCCGCCTGAATCCAGTACAGCCAGACAACCGGACGCGGATAACGATCGCGAATTTGCTCGGCAAGATTTTTACCGGTGGCGATGCCTAGTTTGGCGGAGAGCACCTGGATCATCATCGCCATCAGGTTAGCCCACACCACAACCCACAGCAGCTTGTAGCCGAAGCTTGCCCCGGCCTGAATGTTGGTGGCAAAGTTGCCCGGATCGATGTAGCCAATGGCGGCGATAAACGCCGGGCCCATTAGCGCCAGTCGCAACTTGCGCGCAGTTTTGCCACTGCTTTGATCAACTCGACTGTTTGTCATCGTTCGCCTCTGAGATATAGCCTTTGCTATGTTTCATGCTACCAAAATGAGAATGATTATCAAGATCATTTGTAAGGGTTTGTATGGATTTCACTGATAGCCAGAAACGATGGTGGGAGCACCGCTTTGCACGCCCGTTAACGGAATGCGCGACGACAACCTGCTATGTTAAGGATAGTGTGCGCTGACGCAACTTTTAGCTTCTTTACTTAACATAGCAGAAATGTATGGTGGATCACTAATTTTGCACTTCGTCACATGTCATTACTATAGTGTGCGATTGCTCTCGTTTTCTTATTGCTTGTTTCATAGAATGTGCAACGAAATTAAACCTGCCTCATATTTGGAGCAAATATGTCCCGCGTTCTGCACTTTGTTTTAGCGCTTGCTGTGGTTGCGCTGCTGGCTCTGCTGGTCAGCCCGAACCGCAAGCAAATTCGTATTCGCTTTGTGATTCAACTGTTAGTGATCGAGATGATACTCGCATGGTTCTTCCTGAACTCTGAGATTGGCCTGGGCTTCGTGCGCGGCTTCTCTGAAATGTTCGAGAAACTGCTGTCGTTCGCTAACGAAGGGACAAACTTTGTATTCGGTAAGATGAATGACGAAGGACTCGCCTTCTTCTTCCTGAAAGTTCTCTGCCCTATCGTCTTTATCTCCGCGCTGATCGGTATTCTGCAGCACATTCGCGTTCTGCCGGTTGTTATCCGCTTTATCGGTACCCTGCTCTCTAAAGTGAACGGTATGGGCAAACTGGAATCCTTTAACGCCGTAAGCTCTCTGATTTTGGGACAGTCAGAAAACTTTATCGCGTATAAAGATATTCTCGGCAAAATGTCGCGCAACCGCATGTACACCATGGCCGCCACGGCGATGTCCACCGTGTCCATGTCTATCGTCGGCGCTTACATGACCATGCTCGAGCCTAAATATGTGGTGGCAGCCCTCGTGTTAAACATGTTCAGCACCTTTATCGTCCTGTCACTGATTAACCCGTACCGCGTGGATGAAAACGAAGAAAACCTGCAAATGTCTAATTTGCACGAAGGTCAGAGCTTCTTCGAAATGCTGGGCGAATACATTCTGGCAGGCTTTAAGGTCGCGATTATCGTGGCGGCCATGCTGATTGGTTTCATCGCGCTGATTTCCGCGCTGAACGCGCTGTTCGCAGCGGTGTTTGGCATCTCCTTCCAGGGCATTCTGGGCTACATCTTCTATCCGGTTGCCTGGGTGATGGGCGTTCCGGCTCATGAAGCGCTGCAGGTTGGCAGTATTATGGCCACCAAGCTGGTTTCTAACGAATTCGTGGCAATGATGGATCTGCAAAAGCTGGCGGGCACCATGTCTCCACGCGCTGAAGGCATCCTGTCCGTGTTCCTGGTTTCCTTCGCCAACTTCTCTTCTATCGGCATTATCGCCGGGGCGATTAAAGGCCTGAATGAAGAACAGGGTAACGTGGTTTCTCGCTTCGGCCTGAAGCTGGTTTACGGCTCTACGCTGGTGAGCATTCTCTCTGCTTCCATCGCCGCGCTGTTCCTGTAATAGTCTAAAAGTAAAAACCGGGGCCTGTGCCCCGGTTTGTTTGCCGACAAAGAAGGAAAAAGCGTGGTTTTTCCTTCTTTGTAGTCAGCAGCCGAAAATCAATAAATTGATTTTCCAGTTAATTTTTAGATGAAATATTCAGCGCTAAGCAAGTCATAAGGTTTGCCATCAATGTGACCGGGGCCTGTGCCCCGGTTTTTTTATGCCAGATCGTCCTCTTGCCCGTCCGCACAAACCTGGTTTCGCCCGCGCTTTTTGGCGCTGTAGAGCCGTGCATCCGCCAGCGACTGGATTTGTTCCAGAGAATCCTCGGGATGTTCGCTGTGGGCCGCCACGCCAAGCGATGCCGTGATCGGGAGTTTAGTGCCGTTGCTTAGCTTCAGCGGCGTAAATTCCAGATGCTTTTTAATGCGCGCAGCCACCGCCACTGCCGCTTCAAGATGCGTATCCGGCAGATAAACGCAAAATTCTTCGCCGCCGAGCCGCCCAAGCACATCTTTGCCGCGGATAGCTTTCTGAATGCACTGCGTGGCGTGAACCAGCACGCTATCCCCGATTTGGTGCCCGAAACGATCGTTAACCTTTTTAAAGTGGTCGAGATCGATCTGCACCAGCGAATAATCTTTATAGCGCGGGCTGAGCTGGGCCGTTTTCTCGAAGAATCCCCGCCGATTTAACGCGCTGGTAAGATCGTCATGATAAGCATGCCAGTGCATTTCACGCTGTAACGTGCCCATATTGCGCACCAGCCGACAAATCAACCGGTGCGAGGCCCACAGCAATAGCACAAAAATAACCCACATCACCGCGAGCAGCAGACTGAAGCGGCCAAAATCTTCATGCAACCCCTGGCGCAAGGTTTGCGTGCTGACCAGGACGCTGTGGGTATTGGCGACGCTGCCAAACGTTACGTAAACGGTGCCAAATCGCAATGTTCCACGGGATGATGTCGCCAGCTGCCCGGCAATCAGCCCAAGCTGTCGCGGGGTAAGCTGAATATGATTGATAGCACCCGTAGCCGAACTTAACGGGATCAGCTGGTTATCAAATAGCTGGTAGGCACTTTGGGTATTTTCAGGCAGCGAATCATCGAGCAGGATTTTGATTTTTTCCGGCGTGAAGGCGATGCCCAGCAGCCCGATCCATTCTCCCTGGTAATCCACCGGCACCGCGCCGTTAACCAGAGTACCGTGCGTATCGTCCATATTCTGGCGAGTCCAGAACGGTTCGCGCTGCGGATTCAACAGGGGAGAAGCCAGCACGAAGCTGCCCTCTTTTCTGTGCGGATTGTAGCTGCGCACCAGTTGGGTATTCATTTCTGTAGAAAGAGAGGCAATGAACTGCCCTTCCCTGGAAATGTAGTAGTTGCTCGCAGGCGTATCCAGCGAATCGCTGGCCAGCGGAAACAGACTCTGAATTTTGCGTAGCGCGTACAGCTCGTGGCGAATTTTCGACGCCCGAAGCGGGTCTTCCGTCAGATGCGTTGTGTCAGGCAACGGCAGTTCGTTAATCGACAGCGCCGCGCCGCTGTCTGGCTCGCTTAAATTGACGGGCAGGCCGGCAGTGCCGGAGAAAAGCGGGTCGTCCAGCGCTTCGGTAAAAATACGCTGCAGGTAACGCAGGTTGTCGATTTTATGCTGCGCCCGGCTTTCCAGTCGGGCAATCACGCTTTCCAGATGGCTGAGCTGGCTGGTGCGATAGCCGTGATTAAACAGCTCGGCCTGCTGCCAGAATAAAAAAGTGGTTAGCAGAAAGACGAAAATAAAACACAGATGGATCACGCGCAGCGTTTTTTCCATTGGTAAACGGAACCGATTCGCTGAAGACATGCTCACTCCCTACTCGCGTATATCAGAGCCTATACGCGGGCGTGATGTTCAATAAGAGGCTCGGGTTTGCCAATCAAATATCCCTGTAAATACTGTACGCCCAGCGCCAACAGGATAGCCCGCTGCTCCGGCGTTTCTACATATTCAGCCACCACCACCAGCTCCTTGGCATGCGCCAGCTCGCAGATCGATTTTACAATCATCATGTCCAGCGAGTCGGAGGCAATATCCTTCACAAAGCAGCCGTCAATCTTAATGATATCCGCCTGCAGGCGTTTAAGACGCTCGTAGTTGGCGTAGCCCGTCCCAAAATCGTCGATAGCAATCTTGAAGCCGTTTTCGCGCAGCAGGGTAATGTTCTGGATGGAAGTTTCAGAATCTGAAAACGCCTGCTCCTCCGTCACTTCTATGATTACGGCACTTGAGGGTAGTCGATTTTCCGCAAACAGCGTGACTATCTGCTGCGCAATGTCTTTTTGCATCAAAGTGAACGGCATCAGGTTGACGGAAAACTGCGGGGCCAGCCCCTGAGCGTGCTGCTCTCGCAGGTAGGTCACCAGCTTGCCCATAATGAGCATATCGAACCGGGCACTGAGGTTAAATTCGGCGATAATCGGGATGAATTTGTCGGGCGTGATCGTTTCGCCGTCGAAAAACATGCGGGTCAGGATCTCGCTGTAGCCTTCACCTTCCCGGTTCACTATCGGCTGGGCGTAAAGCTTCAGCGAGCTTTCGTCGTTTAAAGCATGTTTCACTTTGTGCAGCAGCAAAACCCGCTCGGTGGTCTGGTCGGAAACCGCTTCGCTGCGCGCGTTGAGACTCAAAACACGATGAGCCGTGCAGGCTTCTTCCGCAAGATAGCTAAGCTGCCCCAAAGTGCGATGCAGATCGCAGGCTTCGCTATCCATCACGCTGTAAGAGGCCCCGTATTCAATTTCAAGCAGCGAGTTGTGCCATCTGATCTTCTTGCTGTTGACCAAATCGACAAGGTGATTAAGACGCGCCTGGGTTTCGGAACCGCGCAGGTAGATTAAGAGCTCGCAGCCCGGCATCTGGAAAACCTGCTCGCCTTCATCCAGCCAGGGCTTGAGCTGGCCGGTAATTTCACGCTTGCAGTGGACGCGCATCATCATGCCGTAATGGCGACTAAGAAACTCCAGGTTGGACATGCGCAGGCAGCACAAAGCCCCGGAAGGATATCGTTTGACGTGATGTTCAAGCGCGCGCAGGTTGGGGAGCTGCGTCAGCGGGTCGGTCATCGCCTGCGAATGATAGACGCGTTTCATCCATTCATTTTTATGGAAGATCATCGTCATATAGAGCATGCAAACGGTAAACGAAATAAAGACCGAGAGAATAAACGACAGCGCAAACTCGGTGTTTACCCCTTGCAGGAACCCCTGGTTATAGGTCAGCAGCATCCACGCCGAAGCGCCCCACAGCAGCGCGATAAGTCTTGGCCCAAAATGGCGAATGCCCAGAGTAAAGAGGACGAAAATAATCGGTACCAGGTAGCTGGAAATCAGCGTGGTTTTGTAGGAACAGCACAGCAGCACCAGGAAGGCAGCCCATGCACCAACCCAGCTTAGGGTAAACAAGCGCCGCCGTGGTGACAAATAGCGCAGCACGCAGCGCCGCCAGAACGCGCGCGCATAATTCGGGTTAAGAATCATACGCAGCGGGTAATAGAACAAAGTGGTGAAGACAAGCGAAGCCGCAATCAGATTTTCTAAGTCGACCACCAGATACATTCTGGAACTGTCGCCAAAGAACGGCGATAGCGTTGGGGGATAATTGATACTATGCCCGGCGATATACATTAATAATTTTATACAGAGAGGTGCGAAAAATCCTAACCAGAATATTCTTACCCCCATGCCTTTATTCGTTAATGCAAAACGCCAGCGGGTGCCGAGATAATAACGCGTGATAAAACAGGCTAATAACAGCGGAAACAATAAGCAAAATATAAAGGTTGCTAACGGAATTAATGGCAAATCCAGGCTGCGGGAAAAGGTCACCGTCATGCCGACAATCAGCGGAATAATCGCATAGCGCCCAAATATTAAAATCAATGAAATCATTAAGCTAAGGGGAAGATAGGCCAAATATACCTTGCTTCCCTCCAGCATGGTTACCGGGGAAATATAGCGCGCAAAAGGAGCGAAGACTAAACACATACCCAGTGCAGTCAGCGTTTTTCTAAACAATTTGTGAAAACTCCTGGGCACGGGTGTTAATGTTTTGTATTTGCGGAAGTGCATAATTTAGGCAGCAGAATACGTTTCTTCACGGCGCAAAGCAAGTATTCCCAAGCCGTCTAAGAATATTGCTCGGTTATTTTAATAAGATTAAATAAATATACATATATTGATATACATTATTTGAAAATGAATATCATTCACTTGATGAATAAGCAGGAATGAGTGAACGACCTGCTTTTCTGGCGGCAGGAAAAGGCTATCACAGAGTTAAAATGCAAAAACCCCCGCCGTAGGGCGAGGGTTTTGTATTTTGGTGGAGCTAAGCGGGATCGAACCGCTGACCTCTTGCATGCCATGCAAGCGCTCTCCCAGCTGAGCTATAGCCCCACGATAGGCTTTGGTTCTACGAATCAAATCTTGCTGGAGGAAGATTTGGTGGAGCTAAGCGGGATCGAACCGCTGACCTCTTGCATGCCATGCAAGCGCTCTCCCAGCTGAGCTATAGCCCCTAACCGTAGAAACCTTGTCGTGTTGACGGGCGGCATAATATGAAACCCGCCACGGAGTGTCAACGGCAAATTCTTCTTCTGCGATCAATCGTCGAAAAAGCAATCAACTCATGAAGATCCCGGTTGCATCACGTCCCCCGGTAGTTAATCCTGTCACAGTTTCACGTAATGCGTTCGCATAAAATGAACCCCTAATAACCTTTTTTCTATTAAGGAAACCATCGTGCTCAAGGAACGAATGACACCTGAAGAACTGGCGACGCTAACGGGTTACAGTCGACAGACCATCAATAAGTGGGTGCGCAAAGAGAATTGGACAACCACGCAGAAGCCCGGCGTGCAGGGTGGCAAAGCCAGGTTAATTCATGTCGATGAGCGGGTTAGGGAGTTTATTAACAGCGCGAAGCGAGCCGCGGACAAATCTGCGACCTACTCGGTGAATGATTCCACGCTTGAGGGGCTAATGCTTCAGTCGCTCAAGCAGATGTCAGAGAGCGAACAGCAAAAGATGATGGCGCTAATCTTACGAGACGGCATTGCCGGCGTGCTGAAACGTTTGGGGATCCGCGACAGTGAATAAAAAAAACCGGTGACCAGCACCGGTTTTTTTAGTTTGCTCAGGCTTATTGCTGGGCTTCACGCTCGGCAATAAAACCTAAAGCTTTATTGATGCGCGCAACGGAACGCTGTTTGCCAATCGCATGAACCGTAACATCAAGACCAGGCGACTGCCCTGCCCCGGTGACCGCCACACGCAGCGGCATACCCACTTTACCCATCCCCACTTCCAGTTCGTCAGCCGTGGCCTGAATGGCGTGGTGAACATTTTCTGCCGTCCAGTCGCTAAGAGCGGCAAGTTTGTCGCGAACCACTTCCAGCGGCTGGCGAGCAACCGGTCGCAGGTGTTTCTTCGCCGCATCGGCATCAAACTCGCTGAAGTCTTCATAGAAATAGCGGCAGGTTTCCGCCATCTCTTTAAGCGTTTTGCAGCGCTCGCCCAACAGTGTCACCAGCTCGGCCAGCTGTGGGCCATTACGGGTATCAATATTCTGCTGTTCGATGTGCCATTGCAGATGCGTGGCAACATATTCAGGCGCCAGATGATTAATGTAGTGGTGATTCAGCCACTGCAGCTTTTCAGTGTTGAACGCGCTGGCTGATTTGCTGACAGCTTTCAGATCGAACAGGCTAATCATCTCATCACGGGTGAAGATTTCCTGATCGCCATGGGCCCAGCCCAGACGCACCAGATAGTTCAGCAGCGCTTCCGGCAGATAGCCATCGTCGCGATACTGCATCACGCTTACCGCACCGTGACGTTTAGACAGCTTTTTACCGTCGTCGCCGTTGATCATCGACACGTGCGCATAAAGAGGCACGGGTGCGTTCAGCGCTTTCAGGATGTTGATCTGACGCGGAGTGTTGTTGATATGGTCTTCGCCGCGAATAACGTGGGTGATTTCCATATCCCAGTCGTCGACGACGACGCAGAAGTTATAGGTCGGGGAGCCATCGGTACGGCGAATGATCAGGTCATCCAGCTCCTGATTGCTGAATTCGATTGGGCCGCGGATTTGGTCATCAAAAATAACGGAACCTTCCTGCGGGTTAGCAAAACGCACTACGCACGGCTCATCGGCTTCGTGATGTTCGTGCCCGTGGCGGCAGCGGCCGTCATAACGCGGCTTTTCGCCCTTTTCCATCTGCGCTTCACGCAGCGCGTCGAGGCGCTCTTTGGAGCAGTAGCATTTATAGGCCGTGCCCGCTTCCAGCATTTCATCAATCACGCCGTTATAGCGGTCGAAGCGTTTGGTCTGATAGTACGGGCCTTCATCCCACTCGAGGCTCAGCCAGTTCATCCCATCCATGATCGCTTCAATAGCTTCCGGAGTGGAGCGCTCAAGATCGGTATCTTCAATACGCAGCACGAACTCGCCGTCTTGATGACGAGCAAACAGCCAGGAATAAAGAGCGGTACGAGCGCCGCCGACGTGCAAATAGCCCGTTGGGCTTGGCGCAAAGCGAGTTTTGATTTTCATTGAACGGCCTTAATTACGCAAAGGTGCCGGGAAACCGGCAAATGTCTGAGAAGAATAAGTGGGCAACATTCTACCACTGTGGGCTGATTCCTCAATGTTGATGCTTTTACATCGCCGCAAACCCCATATTCTGATGGCAAATCAATCACCCATGAACAATTCGCGATCGCTTTGTTTAATTTTACGACGAACAAACAAAAACTTTAGAAAAGGCGTTGACTCATTTTCAAGTCTCCCTATAATGCGACTCCACACAGCGGGGGTGATTAGCTCAGTTGGTAGAGCATCTCCTTTACACGGAGGGGGTCGGCGGTTCGAGCCCGTCATCACCCACCATTCATTAGTGAGTGACTCGCAGTGTAGTAAGAGAATTAAGATTTGGGTGATTAGCTCAGTTGGTAGAGCACCTCCTTTACACGGAGGGGGTCGGCGGTTCGAGCCCGTCATCACCCACCATTCTTAGCGCTTACAAGTATTTAGCAGTACCGAAGTTTGGGTGATTAGCTCAGTTGGTAGAGCACCTCCTTTACACGGAGGGGGTCGGCGGTTCGAGCCCGTCATCACCCACCATTCGGGTCGTTAGCTCAGTTGGTAGAGCAGTTGACTTTTAATCAATTGGTCGCAGGTTCGAATCCTGCACGACCCACCAATGTAGAAAGGCGCCCTAAAGGCGCCTTTTTGCTATGTGCGATTCGGGCGGGATTTGAACCTGCCGCAGGTTCGAGTGGAGCAAAGCGACACAGCGTTGCTTTAGCAACGACCCGAAGGGCGAGCGAAGCGAGTTATCCTGCACGACCCACCAATGTAGAAAGGCGCCCTAAAGGCGCCTTTTTGCTATGCGCGATTCCCCGCTTTTCCTACTAAAAATAGCAGTCAACTTCCCCTGCGCTTTGCCGATAACTTCTGAACCATTTCCATCAAGGAGTTACCATGACCACCATTAACAACACCTCCATGCAGGGTAGCGCCGTCAGTGCCGGTTCCGTCGCCTCAACATCCGGCGGCTCTGACAATAGCCTGGCGTCGCAGATTAAGCAGGTTATGCAGCAGATCACCAAAGCGACAAAACAGCTGGCAGATTTGGCCGGGTCTGACATGAGCGTGGATGATAAAAAGAAACAGCAGGAGCTGCTGGAAGCCCAAATCAAAATGTTGCAGGCCCAGCTTGCCCAGCTCCAGCGCCAGCAGGCTCAGGAAGCAGAAGCCAAAGCCCAGCAGCAGGCGGTAAAAAATCAGCAGAAAGTTGAAGGCGTTAACCAACCTTCTGACGACCATCAGGTCGATATCTACATCTAGCTTTCGTCAGAATCATCAAAAAGTGGATCGCCCCGGCGGGCCGCAGTGAGCTGCTGCGCCTGCTGGCGGATAACCTGCCAGATTGCCTCCGCCGCGCGTGAAAGCGAGCGATTTTTCCTGCGTACCAGCATCAGCTGCCGCTCAACTACCGGCGTGAGACGCTTAACGATAAGTGGCCGGCCCTCCGGCAGCGGCAAGGCCAAAGCGGGCAGCACGCTAATGCCAATCCTTGCCTCCACCATCGGAAACAGCGTGGCCGGGTGGCCAATCTGCTGCACGATATTGGGCTTAATTCCCTGCCGTACCAGCGCATCGTCAATCAGCGGGCGGCTGCCTGAAGCATAATCTTGCAGCACAAGATTTTCTCCCTGAAGAGACTGCCACGGAACGCTCTTTTTTTCCGCCAGCGGATGATCGCTGCGGCATAGCAGCAGAAAAGGTTCGGAAAGTACGGCCTCGCAGTCCAGATCGCTGGCCTGCACGGGATCGATGACGATGCCAAAATCGACCTCTCCCTGGCGGATGCTCTGCAAAACCCACTGCTGCGGGCGATCGTGGAGCACGAAGCGGATGGAGGGAAACGCAAGAGCCGCCGCGGCAATAGACTGCGGCATGAGATGAGCGGAAATCGTCTGGCTGGCGGCCACGCGCACCGTGCCGCTGAGCTGGTGCCCTACGCTTCTGGCATCCAGCAGCGTGGAATTAAGTTCCTCAAGCAGATGCTCAAGACGTCCCGCGAGCTGCTCGCCAGCTTCGGTCAAGACGACTTCACGGGTGGTGCGATCCAGCAGCTTAACGCCGACTTCATTTTCCAGCTCTTTGACGCTGTGGCTAACCGCTGACTGGCTCAGGCCGATGCGTTCCCCTGCCCGGCTAAAGCTTCCCGCCAGGGCCACCGCAACAAAGATTCGTAGCTGACGCAGAGAATAATTCATTTATTTAATTCATTAATGCATTCAATAAATCAATTTTATTTCTTAAACCGGTAAAAGCACAATAGCCGGACCCCAGCTTGAGGAATGATGATGAAACTCTTTCGCGTACTCGACCCGTTCACGCTGACGCTGATTTGCACCGTTTTACTGGCTTCCTATTTTCCCGCGCAGGGCAGCTTCGTCAGTTTTTTTGAAGGCCTGACAACGGCAGCTATCGCCCTGCTGTTCTTTATGCACGGAGCCAAACTCTCTCGCGAGGCGATTGTTTCCGGCGGCAGCCACTGGCGGCTGCATCTGTGGGTGATGTGTAGCACCTTCGTTTTATTCCCGCTTTTGGGTGTGCTCTTCACCTGGTGGGCACCGGTCAACGTCAGCCCTGAAATCTATAGCGGCTTTTTATATTTGTGTATTTTGCCCGCCACCGTTCAGTCGGCCATTGCCTTTACCTCTATTGCCGGGGGCAATGTCGCCGCGGCGGTTTGTTCCGCCTCCGCCTCAAGCCTGTTGGGAATATTCCTTTCGCCGCTGCTGGTCGGCATGCTGATGCACGTCCACGGCGCCAGCGGCAATCTGCAGCAGGTGGGCAGCATCATGCTCCAGCTGCTGGTACCGTTTATCCTCGGGCATCTTTCGCGTCCGTGGATTGGCGGCTGGGTGGCGCGCAATAAGAAATGGATCGGCAAAACGGACCAGACGTCGATTCTGCTGGTCGTTTATTCCGCCTTTAGCGAGGCGGTCACCCACGGGATCTGGCACAAAGTCGGCGTGGGATCGCTGCTGTTTATCGCCGTTGCCAGCCTGGTGCTGCTGGGCATTGTGATAGCGGTGAATATTTTTGTCGCGCGCCGCCTGGGGTTCAGCAAGGCTGATGAAATCACCATTGTGTTCTGCGGATCGAAAAAGAGCCTCGCCAACGGCATTCCCATGGCAAACATTCTTTTTCCGGTAGCAACCGTGGGGATGATGGTGCTGCCGCTGATGATATTCCACCAGCTGCAGCTCATGATTTGCGCCGTGATGGCAAGAAGATACCAAAGCCAGGCGGCAAAGGCGGCCGCAGAGAAAACGGCCTCCGCCAACGTTTAGCTTCTTTTGAGGGGCTTTACCAGCCCCTCCAGCCCTTCCGTTTTGATGAGCAAAGTCAGCTTCATTAGCTCGCCAAGATGGCCCTGAGGAAATTCATCCTTGCGGGCAAACCACAGAAAGTATTCCTCCGGCACGTCAATCAGCACGCGGCCTTTATATTTGCCGAAGGGCATGACCGTATTGGCTATCTCAATCAGCTGCTCTTTGTCCATTTTACTCACCCAGCAAGCGAATCATTTCCGCTTCGTCAATGACTTCAATGCCCAGCTCCTGCGCTTTGGCAAGCTTGGAGCCTGCGGCTTCACCGGCGATCACCAGATCGGTTTTCTTCGACACGCTGCCTGCAACTTTCGCCCCAAGCGCCACCAGGCGCGCTCTGGCATCGTCACGGGCCATAACGCTGAGCGAGCCCGTCAGCACAACCGTTTTACCTGCAAACGGACTGTCGATTTCTTCCGCTTTAATGACCACCGGCGCGGGCCAGTGCACGCCAACCTCTTCGGTAAGCTGGCGAATAACCTCGCGGTTGCTCTCCTCTTCGAAGAAGTTAAAGACGTGAGTAGCCACCACAATGCCCACATCTGGCACCTTCTGAAGATCTTCAATGGAAGCGGCAGCAAGCGCATCCAGAGAGCCAAAATGCGCGGCCAGACCGGCGGCCGTCGCCTCGCCTACCTCGCGGATCCCCAGCGCATAGAGGAAGCGTGCAAACGTGGTTTCCCTGGCTTTCTCGAGCGCGTCGACAACGTTCTGTGCAGACTTAGGCCCCATGCGATCCAGCCCGGTGAGCTTGCCTGCCGTCAGGCGGAACAGATCGGCGGGCGTGGCGACGTACTCTTTCTCAACCAGCTGGTCGATGATTTTGTCGCCCATGCCGTCAACGTCCAGCGCCCTGCGCGAGACAAAATGCTTAAGCGCCTCTTTACGCTGAGCGCCGCAAATCAAACCGCCGGTGCAGCGAGTGACCACTTCGCCCTCCACGCGCTCAACGTCGGAACCGCAGACCGGACAGTGCGTCGGGAAGACAATCTCTTTGGTATCCGCAGGGCGTTCGGATTCAACCACGCCGACAACCTGAGGGATAACATCCCCGGCGCGGCGGATAACCACCCTGTCGCCGATACGCAGACCAAGACGCTCAATTTCATCGGCATTGTGCAAGGTCGCATTGCTGACCAGAACGCCCGCAACCTGCACGGGTTCGAGACGAGCAACCGGCGTGATAGCCCCGGTGCGGCCGACCTGAAATTCCACGTCGCGCACAAACGTCATCTGTTCCTGTGCGGGGAATTTAAACGCCACGGCCCAGCGCGGAGCGCGAGCCACAAAACCGAGCGCTTCCTGCAGGGCAAGCGAATCGACTTTGATAACCACGCCGTCGATATCAAATCCGAGCGCAGGCCGGTCAGCTTCGACCTGGTGATAAAACGCGAGGACTTCTTCTGGCGTGCTGCACAGCCGGATACGTTCGCTGACCGGCAGTCCCCATGCCTTAAACTGCTGCAGGCGCGCCATATGGCTGGCCGGCAGTTCACCGCCTTCCAGCAGGCCCACACCGTAGCAGAAGAAGGTCAGCGGGCGTTTAGCGGTAATACGCGGATCGAGCTGGCGCAGCGATCCTGCCGCAGCATTGCGCGGGTTGGCGAAAATTTTGCCGCCGGTACGACGGGCTTCTTCATTGATTTTCTCGAAGCCGGCCTGCGGAAGGAAAACTTCGCCGCGCACTTCTACGCGACGAGGAATATTATCGCCGCGTAGTTTGAGCGGGATCGCGCGAATGGTGCGGACATTGGCGGTGATGTTTTCACCCGTGGTGCCGTCACCGCGCGTCGCGGCCCGAACCAGAACGCCATCTTCATACAGCAGGCTGACCGCCAGGCCATCGAGCTTGAGCTCGCAGCAAAATGTCAGGTCATCGGGGCTTTTTAGCCTGTCCTGGACTCGTTTGTTGAACGCCAGGTAGCTCGCTTCATCAAACACGTTATCCAGCGAGAGCATCGGCACTTCATGGCGAACCTGGGTGAATTCGCTTAGCGGGGCCGCGCCCACGCGCTGGGTCGGCGAGTCCGGGGTGATTAATTCAGGATGCGCCGTTTCCAGCGCGCGAAGCTCACCCATCAGGCGATCGTATTCAGCATCCGGAATTTCTGGGTTATCAAGGACATGATACAGGTATTCATGATGGCGAAGCGTGGTTCGCAGCTGAGTGAGTTGTTGTTCAATTGAGTCCATATCGCACCATCAATAGAAAAAACCCCCGACAGGCGGGGGTTTAGAGGGGAAAGCTGTCCGGCAGAATATCAGGCGTTCGCTTCAACGACCTCGCGGATGCGGTCCTGATACTCGCGCATTTTTTGCGGCGTCATCATGCGGCGCTGATCGTCGAGGACCACGCCACCCACTTCATCGGCAATGTGCTGCGCGGACTGCAGCATCAGCTTGAAGTTCTGGTGCGGGTCGCCGTAGGAAGGCACCTGCATAAAGATAGTCACGCCCGGCGTGGCAAAGTTCGCCATGGTTTCCGGATCGAATGACCCAGGTTTAACCATATTGGCCAGGCTGAAAAGCACCGGGCCGCTGCCGTCTGGGCTGAGATGACGATGGAAAATATTCATCTCGCCGAAGATAAACCCCGCCTGCTGAATGCTGTTCAATAGCACGTCGCCGTTAATCATGCTGCCCGCATGCGCGGAAACGTTCATCACGATAACCGTCTCTTTAGGCGCCGGAGCGGGAGCTGGCTCCTGAATAACCGGCTCAGCGACTGGCTCTGGCTGATGAACCGGCTGAACCCTTTCTGGCTCAGACACTGGCTGCACGCTCGGCGCTGCTGGTCGAGCCAGTTCCGGCTGCGGAACGGATACAGGCTGCGCTGGCGCAGGCTGCGGCACAGGAATTTCCTGCTGACGAGGCGCTTCTTGCACCGGCTGCTGAGGCTGCACGGCACGACGCGGCTCGGCCGTTGCATAAGGCGGCTCGTACTGATGCTGAGGTGCCTGCGGCTGACGAGGCGCTTCCGGCTCGCGAGTCACTGGCTGCTGCGCAGGCGCTACCTTACGCACGCGCACTTCACCCACCCCTTCATCTTCTTCATCGTCAGCGTCATCTTCCACATCATATTCATCACGCTTCGACTTCATGCGCTTCAGCGGACGATCGCGGAAAACGGAAGAACGTTCCTTACGGCTGGTCCAAAGGCCATGAACCAGTAAGGCGATTATGGCGATCGCGCCAACAATGATTAATATCAGACGCAAATCCTGCATCATTATATTCTCTGTTGTTCTAACACCTTGCCAACGCGGCAAACATTTACTCACTAAGAGTATTTGCCCATCCGCTCAAGTGCAAGTACGCACACGGTTTTCTCAGCATAAAGATGCGACGAAATCGATTTTTTGCTGATTTTTCGACCATTTCTTAATAAGTTTTTCCTTCGCCGCTCGGTTATGATGACGGCGCAGGTCATTATGCTGACGTAAAAGGAGTCCGTTACAACTATGGTTGCCTCTTCAGGAAGCGTCTCAAAAAGCGGCGTTTACTATTTTTCTCAGGGCTGGAAGCTGGTTCGCGAACCCGGCATCAAGCGCTATGTCATTTTACCTTTGCTGGTCAATATCCTGCTGATGGGCGGGGCGTTCTGGTGGCTGTTCACCCGCCTCGACGCCTGGATCCCCGCCATGCTTTCTCACGTGCCGAACTGGCTGCAATGGCTGAGCTATCTTATCTGGCCGCTGGCGGTGGTTTCTTTGCTGCTGGTCTTTGGCTACTTTTTCTCAACCATCGCCAACTGGATTGCCGCCCCCTTTAACGGGCTTCTGGCCGAGCAGCTGGAAGCAAGGCTTACCGGGGCCACGCCGCCGGACACCGGCGTGCTGGGCGTGATGAAGGATGTGCCGCGCATCATGAAGCGCGAATGGCAAAAGTTTGCCTGGTACCTGCCGCGCGCGGCGGTTCTGCTGATTTTGTATTTTATTCCCGGTATCGGCCAGACGGTTGCCCCGGTGCTGTGGTTCCTGTTTAGCGCGTGGATGCTCGCCATTCAGTATTGCGATTATCCTTTTGATAACCACAAAGTGCCGTTCCGCGATATGCGCGTCGCTTTGCGTGAAAAGAAGGTCATCAATATGCAGTTTGGCTCGTTGGTCAGCCTGTTTACGCTGATTCCCTTCCTTAATCTGGTCATCATGCCCGTTGCAGTCTGCGGCGCAACCGCAATGTGGGTGGATTGCTACCGCCCCAAACACGCCATGTGGAAATAGTTTTTCAGGAGCGGCTTTTGTCGCTCCTTATTCCTTCTTGCAATCCCTTATTTCCCTTCTACATATAGATATACGATTTCTTTACTTCCCCATAACTCACGAGCAGGTATGCTGGGGAGGTTTCCCAAATTTCATACAGTTAAGGACGGGCTATGAGCAAGATCTACGAAGACAACTCTCTGACAATCGGTCATACGCCGCTGGTTCGACTGAACCGCATCGGTAATGGACGCATCCTGGCGAAGGTCGAGTCCCGCAACCCAAGCTTCAGCGTCAAATGCCGCATCGGAGCCAATATGATTTGGGATGCCGAAAAACGTGGCGTGCTAAAACCTGGCGTTGAGCTGGTTGAACCGACCAGCGGTAACACGGGTATCGCCCTGGCTTATGTGGCAGCGGCCCGCGGCTACAAGCTGACGCTGACCATGCCGGAAACGATGAGCATCGAGCGCCGCAAGCTGCTTAAGGCGCTGGGCGCAAACCTGGTGCTGACCGAGGGCGCGAAAGGCATGAAAGGCGCTATTCAAAAGGCGGAAGAAATCGTCGCCAGCGATCCGGCCAAATTCCTGCTGTTGCAGCAGTTCAGCAACCCCGCCAACCCGGAAATACACGAAAAAACCACCGGCCCGGAAATCTGGGAAGACACCGATGGTGAAGTGGATGTCTTCATCTCCGGCGTAGGCACCGGCGGGACGCTGACCGGTGTGACCCGCTATATTAAAAATACCAAAGGAAAGACCGATCTGATTACCGTTGCGGTTGAACCAACGGATTCCCCGGTTATCGCCCAGGCGCTGGCGGGTGAAGAGCTGAAACCAGGCCCGCACAAAATTCAGGGCATCGGCGCAGGCTTTATCCCCGGCAACCTCGATCTAAAGCTTATCGATAAAGTGATTGCCATCACCAACGACGAAGCTATCTCCACCGCACGTCGCCTGATGGACGAAGAAGGCATTCTGGCGGGTATTTCATCCGGTGCAGCCGTGGCTGCTGCGCTGAAACTTCAGGAAGATGAAGCCTTTACCAATAAGAATATTGTGGTTATCCTTCCTTCTTCCGGTGAGCGCTATCTCAGTACGGCCCTGTTCGCAGATCTCTTCACGGAGAAAGAATTGCAACAGTGATGCCAACTTGTTAAAACTGACGAAAAAAGCACCCAAACGGGTGCTTTTTTGTGGCATTCGTCAAAGTTTTACCCACCTCAGGATTGCTTCACCCTGCCAGGTCTGGTATTTAACCAGCAAATTATTTTGATGCGCGAAATTAATCGCTTTGTGCGCTGGCGCTGCTGAATCGATTTTACGGTTTGGTTTAAGCCCAATTTTCACGGCATAATGGTTAAGGACGAACGAAACGCGAATGGCCGGGTAATGCCGCTGCATTTTTTGCGATTCTCAAAGCATCCTGTGTCGCATAGAGTTAACGCCGACGCTAACTATACAGGCTAAAGTTAAGCCACCAGGCTAGACTTTAGTTCCACAACACTAAACCTATAAGTTGGGGAAATACAATGTTCCAGCAAGAAGTTACCATTACCGCTCCGAACGGTCTGCACACCCGCCCTGCTGCTCAGTTTGTTAAAGAAGCTAAAGGCTTCACTTCTGAGATCACTGTGACCTCCAACGGCAAAAGCGCTAGCGCGAAAAGCCTGTTCAAGCTGCAAACTCTGGGCCTGACCCAAGGGACAGTTGTTACGATCTCCGCTGAAGGCGAAGACGATCAGAAAGCCGTTGAGCATTTAGTAAAACTGATGGCTGAACTCGAGTAAGTTCTGGGTTCTTCGTAAATATCAGTCACAAGTAAGGTAGGGTTATGATTTCAGGCATTTTAGCATCCCCGGGTATCGCTTTCGGCAAGGCACTTTTGCTGAAGGAAGATGAAATTGTCATCGACCGGAAGAAAATTTCTGCCGACAAAGTTGAGCAGGAAGTTGAACGTTTCCTGAGCGGTCGCGCCAAAGCGTCTGCTCAATTAGAAGCGATCAAAATTAAAGCTGGCGAGACCTTCGGTGAAGAAAAAGAAGCTATCTTCGAAGGCCACATTATGTTGCTGGAAGACGAAGAGCTTGAGCAGGAAATCATAGCCCTGATCAAAGATAAGTTAGTCACGGCGGACGCTGCGGCTTACGAAATCATTGAAGGCCAGGCCACTGCTCTTGAAGAACTCGACGATGAGTATCTGAAAGAACGTGCGGCTGACGTGCGTGATATCGGCAAACGTCTCCTGCAAAACATCCTCGGTCTGGCGATTGTCGATCTGAGCGCCATCAAGGATGAAGTTATCCTGGTTGCCAAAGATTTGACGCCATCTGAAACCGCACAGCTGAACCTGCAAAAGGTGCTGGGTTTCATCACTGACATTGGCGGCCGCACCTCCCACACTTCAATCATGGCTCGTTCCCTGGAACTGCCAGCGATTGTGGGCACCGGTAGCGTCACCAGCGAAGTGAAAAACGACGATTACCTGATCCTCGATGCGGTTAATAACAAAGTTTACGTTAACCCAACTAACGAAGAGATCGAATCCCTGCGCGCCGTACAGCAGCAGGTTGCCTCCGAGAAAGCTGAACTGGCAAAACTGAAAGACCTGCCGGCCATCACCCTCGACGGCCATCAGGTTGAAGTCTGTGCCAACATCGGTACCGTTCGTGATATCGACGGTGCAGAGCGCAACGGCGCTGAAGGTGTCGGCCTGTACCGTACCGAATTCCTGTTCATGGACCGCGACTCGCTGCCAACTGAAGAAGAGCAGTTTGCCGCGTACAAAGCCGTGGCTGAAGCCTGTGGCTCACAGGCAGTTATCGTTCGAACCATGGACATTGGCGGCGACAAAGAGCTGCCTTACATGAACTTCCCGAAAGAAGAGAACCCGTTCCTGGGCTGGCGTGCTATTCGTATCGCCATGGATCGCAAAGAAATTCTGCGTGACCAGGTTCGCGCCATCCTGCGCGCCTCTGCTTTCGGTAAGCTGCGCATCATGTTCCCGATGATCATCTCTGTTGAAGAAGTGCGCGCACTGCGTAAAGAGATTGAAATCTACAAGCAGGAACTGCGTGACGAAGGGAAAGCATTTGACGAATTCATCGAAATTGGCGTGATGGTAGAAACCCCTGCCGCCGCAACAATTGCGCGTCATTTAGCCAAAGAAGTCGACTTCTTTAGTATTGGAACCAATGATTTAACTCAGTATACGCTGGCAGTTGACCGCGGTAATGATATGATTTCCCATCTTTACCAGCCAATGTCACCGTCCGTACTGACTCTGATTAAGCAAGTTATTGATGCTTCTCATGCAGAAGGTAAGTGGACCGGTATGTGTGGTGAGCTTGCAGGCGACGAACGTGCTACACTTCTGTTGCTGGGGATGGGTCTGGACGAATTCAGTATGAGTGCCATCTCAATCCCGCGCATTAAGAAGATTATTCGTAACACGAACTTCGAAGATGCGAAGGTGTTAGCAGAGCAGGCTCTTGCTCAACCGACAACGGACGAGTTAATGACGCTGGTTAACAAGTTCATTGAAGAAAAAACAATCTGCTAATCCACCGGATGCGGCCCAATTTACTGCTTAGGAGAAGATCATGGGTTTGTTTGATAAACTGAAATCTCTGGTTTCTGATGATAAAAAAGACACCGGAACCATTGAGATCATTGCCCCGCTTTCTGGCGAAATCGTCAATATTGAAGATGTTCCGGACGTGGTGTTTGCAGAGAAGATCGTAGGCGATGGCATCGCGATTAAACCGACTGGCAACAAAATGGTTGCTCCGGTTGACGGCACCATCGGCAAAATCTTCGAAACCAACCATGCTTTCTCTATCGAGTCCGATAGCGGCATCGAGCTGTTCGTTCACTTCGGTATTGATACCGTTGAACTGAAAGGCGAAGGTTTCAAGCGCATCGCAGAAGAAGGCCAGCGCGTGAAGAAGGGCGACGTGGTTATCGAATTTGATCTGCCATTGCTAGAAGAGAAAGCCAAGTCGACTCTGACTCCGGTTGTTATCTCTAACATGGACGAAATCAAAGAGCTGATCAAGCTGTCTGGTAGCGTGACCGTGGGTGAAACCCCGGTGATCCGCATCAAGAAGTAAGTTGACCGCACATTGAATTGAAAACGGCACCCCTGCGGTGCCGTTTTTATTTGTTTCTTCCGCGTCGAATCAGATGCCCGCGCACTGAGAATAACTTTCTTCCCCAAAAACGCCGGTCGATAAATATCTGTCGCCTCGGTCGCAGATAATCGCCACCACCACGCTTCCCGGATTGGCCTGCGCCACACGTAACGCGCCCGCCACGGCTCCCCCTGAACTCACGCCGCAAAAGATACCTTCCGCCGTTGCCAGTCTGCGCATGGTCTGCTCGGCCTCGAGCTGCGACATATCGATGACCTCATCCACCAGCTGCGGATTAAAAATCTTCGGCAGCCACTCCTCCGGCCAGCGACGAATGCCCGGAATACTGCTGCCCTCTTCCGGCTGCAGCCCGACAATCGTCACCTTTTTCTCCAGCTCGCGCATAAAGCGGCTGACGCCGGTGATCGTGCCGGTGGTGCCCATGCTGGAAACGAAATGCGTCATTCGCCCGCTGGTTTGCTGCCAGATTTCAGGCCCTGTAGTGGTGTAGTGCGCGTAGGGGTTATCGGGATTATTAAACTGATCGAGCACTTTACCTTCGCCACGCTCGCCCATCAGCCGGGCTATCTCGCGTGCGCCTTCCATCCCCTGCTCTTTCGTGACCAGAATCAGCTCCGCACCATAGGCCTGCATCGCCGCCTTGCGCTCCATGCTCATGTTATCCGGCATCAGCAGCTTCATGCGATAGCCTTTCAAAGCCGCGATCATTGCCAGCGCGATACCGGTATTGCCGCTGGTCGCTTCAATTAGCGTATCGCCCGGCGTAATCTCGCCGCGTTTTTCAGCCTGGACAATCATCGACAGCGCGGCGCGATCTTTCACCGAGCCTGCCGGATTATTCCCTTCCAGCTTGACCCAAATCTCGCTGCCGTTAGTCAGGCCGGTGCGCTGTAGCTTTACCAGAGGCGTATTGCCGATTGTGCTTTCTAAGGTCGTCACTCGATATCCAGAAAGTAAAAAGCGGCCACAGGGGCCGCTATTGCGATTCATGTAGTGCGGTAAACTTATCAGGCGGACTGCGCCAGGTCTACCTGGCTATGATAGGTACGTTGAATGCGGTCTTTCCCGTCGTACAGGCGGGCGTGCTGCAAACCGACGAACAGACGTTCACCGCGCACCGGAACATGATCTTCACGCAGCACCACCGTCAGCGGTTCGTCATACCAGCCCAGAGGCTGCACAACCAGCTGCATATAGTGTCCGCGCGGGCTGATTTCCAGCACCTGCACCGGCAGAGGCGAATCCAGGTTAGTTCGACGGCTTACGTCCACTTCCCACGGGCGCAGGAATAAATCCACCGGCCCCTGATGCGCGGGTGTAAAACCAAGCGGCCAGCGGTGAGCGCCCACGTGGAACTGGCTGCCACGCACGGTGCCCTTCATGCGGTTAACCTCGCCGAGGAACTCCAGCACAAAGCGGGTCGCCGGTTCGCGCCATACGGCTTCCGGCGTATCAACCTGTTCGATATTCCCCTGGCTCATCACCACCACGCGATCGGCCACTTCCATCGCCTCTTCCTGGTCGTGGGTCACGAACACGCTGGTAAACTTCAGCTCTTCGTGAAGCTGTCGCAGCCAGCGCCTAAGCTCTTTACGTACCTGAGCGTCCAGCGCGCCAAAAGGCTCATCAAGCAGCAGAATCTGCGGCTCTACGGCCAGCGCACGCGCCAGTGCCACGCGCTGTTTCTGGCCGCCTGATAGCTGAGCCGGGTAGCGATCGGCCAAATGTGACAGCTGAACCATCTCCAGCAGCTGGGTGACCTTCTGCTTGATGACGGCGGCAGAAGGACGCTCGCGGCGCGGCAGTACGGTCAGGCCAAAGGCAATGTTGTCGAAAACGCTCATATGGCGGAACAGCGCGTAATGCTGGAACACAAAGCCAACTTTTCGGTCGCGGGCGTGTATGCGGCTCACGTCCGTACCGTGGAAGCTGATGCGCCCGCTGTTCTGATGCTCGAGCCCGGCGATAATACGCAGCAGCGTCGTTTTCCCGGAGCCGGACGGCCCCAGCAGCGCCACCATCTGACCCGAAGGGATATCCAGCGAGATATCGTTCAGCACCTGGGTGCGACCAAAAGATTTCTTAATATTGGTAATATCAATGCTCATGATTTCCCTCCTGCTGCAGACGTTTTTCCTGATTGTTCAGACGCCACTGCAGAGCACTCTTCAAAAACAGGGTCACAATAGCCATCAGGGTGAGCAGCGCCGCGGCGGTAAACGATCCGACGGTGTTGTAATCCTGCTGGAGTAATTCAATCTGTAAAGGCAGCGAGAACGTCTCGCCGCGAATAGAACCGGAAACCACGGAGACGGCACCAAACTCGCCAATCGCACGGGCGTTGGTCAGCACTACGCCGTATAGCAAAGCCCAGCGGATGTTCGGCAGCGTAACGCGTTTAAACATCTGCCAGCCGGAAGCGCCGAGCAGAATAGCCGCCTCATCTTCCTGGCTGCCCTGGCTAAGCATCACCGGCACCAGCTCACGCACCACGAAAGGACAGGTGACGAAAATAGTGACCAGCACCATGCCCGGCCAGGCGAACATAATCTGAATGTTGTGTTCGTCCATAAAGGCCGCCAGCGGGCCGTTGGAGCCGTAGAACAACAGATAAACCAGGCCGGCAACCACCGGCGACACGGCAAAAGGAATATCCAGCAGCGTCAGCAGCAGCTGGCGGCCAGGGAAGTTAAAGCGCGTCACCAGCCAGGCCAGCAGAATGCCGAACACCAGGTTCACCGGTACGGTAATCAGGGCAATCATCACCGTCAGCCAGATGGCGTGCAGCATGTCCGGATCGGCGATATTTTGCAGCGCGGGCAGCAACCCTTTTGAGAACGCCTCGGCAAAGATCGACGCTACCGGCACCACCAGCAGCAGAAATGAAACCAGCACGCCGATGCCAATCAGCGTCCATTTCCCCCAGTTAAAACCGGAGCGACGATAGCTTTTCAATTCGGTTACGTCCGTCATCAGTGACCTACCACGCGCCGACCAAAGCGACTTTGCAACGTGTTAATGGTGAACAGCAGCAGCAGCGAGGCGGCTAGAATAACCGAAGCGATAGCGCTGGCTGCCGGATAGTCGAACTCCTGCAGGCGCACAAAAATCATCAGCGAGGTCACCTCCGTTTTCCAGGCGATGTTCCCGGCGATAAAGATAACCGCGCCAAACTCACCGAGGCTGCGGGTAAACGAGAGCGCAACGCCCGCCATCAGCGCGGGCGACAGCTCGGGCAAAATCACGCGGCGGAAGCTCCGCCAGCGGGTTGCGCCGAGCGTCTCGGCGGCCTCTTCATATTCCGGGCCCAGCTCTTCAAGCACCGGCTGCACCGTGCGCACCACGAAGGGAATGCTGGTAAACGCCATCGCTACCGCGATGCCGAGCCAGGTGTAAGTCACCTTAATGCCAAACTGGGCCAGCCATTCGCCGTACCAGCCGTTGACTGAGAACAGGCCGGCCAGCGTCAGGCCGGCCACCGCCGTTGGCAGCGCAAAGGGTAAATCCATCAGCGCGTCCAGCAGGCTGCGGCCCGGGAACTGATAGCGGGTTAAAATCCATGCCATCAACATGCCGAACAGGCCGTTAAAGATAGAGGCGACGCCCGCGGACAGCAGCGTCACTTTATAGGCCGCCACCACCTGCGGATTGGTAATAACTTCCCAATACTGCGCCAGCGTCATCTCAGAAAGCTGCATCACCAGCGCGCTGAGCGGCAGCAATAAAATCAGGCACACGAATAGCAAACTGGTGCCAAGGCTTAGGGTAAAGCCCGGCAGCACGCGTTTGGAAGCAACGGCAAACATTACTTACGCCCCGCCGCTACCAGCTTGTCGAACTCGCCGCCGGTGGCAAAATGGGTTTTCATCGCTTGCGGCCAGCCGCCAAACTCATCTTCCACGCGGAACAGTTCAGTCTGCGGGAATTTGTCCTTCAGCTTGCCCATCACCGCCGGGTTATTCACGCGGTAGTAATAGTCGGTGATGATGGTTTGCGCCGCCGGGCTGTATAAGAAGTTCAGATACTCTTTTGCCGCTTTCTCAGTGCCGTTGGCCTTCACGTTTTTATCCACCCAGGCAACCGGGAACTCGGCGAGAATGTTCACCTTCGGCACCACAACTTCATAGCCGTCCTTCTCGTACTGCTTGCGAATGTTATTCACTTCCGACTCAAAGCTAATCAGCACATCGCCGAGGCCGCGTTCAACGAAAGTGGTGGTTGCCCCGCGACCGCCGGTATCGAATACCTCAACGTTCTTCAGGAACTGAGTCATGAACTGCTCGGTCTTGGCTTTATCGCCGCCGTCAGCTTTGTTAGCGGCGCCCCATGCCCCCAGATAGGTATAACGGGCGTTGCCGGAGGTTTTGGGATTCGGGAAAATCAGCTTCACGTCCGGACGAACCAGGTCGTTCCAGTCGTGGATATTCTTAGGGTTACCCTTGCGCACCAGGAAAGCCATAGTGGAATAGAACGGAGAGCTGTTGTTCGGTAAACGGCTCTGCCAGTCGGCGGGGATCAGGTTGCCTTTATCGTGCAGGATTTGCACGTCGGTCACCTGGTTATAAGTTACAACGTCAGCTTTTAAGCCCTGTAATATCGCCAGCGCCTGTTTTGATGACCCGGCATGAGATTGTTTTATCGTCAGCCTGTCACCGTTATTTTCCTGCGCCCACTGCTGCGCAAACGCCGGGTTAAGCGCGGCAAACAGCTCGCGAGACACATCATAAGAGCTGTTAAGCAGCTCGGTGGCGTGTGCAGAACCGGCCAGCAACGCCGAGACAACCAGCGCACTCCAAACTTTTTTAACCGACGACTTTGCCATTCTGCACCCTATATTTGTGATAACGGTCATGCTTAACAGGGGACCAGTTTATTTATAACCGGTGACAAAGCTGTAACGGTTTTATATACCGTTTGGTGATTTGCAATAAGAAAGGGATATAAGAGGTATAAACGGCGCAGCGGGCGCTGCGCCGGGGGAAGTTACAGGCTTAAAAGCTTATCCAGAGACGGGGCAAAATAGTAGCCGCCGGTCACCGGCTTAGTGAAGCGCAGCATACCGTCGCGCTTGCCGTCGGTTTCGCCGAACATGCTCAGCAGCTGCTGTTCAATATTGTGCAGGCGTGCGCAGTAGGCGATGAAGTAAAGGCCGTGAGTGCCGCTGGCGGTGCCGTATGGCAGGCTCTGGCGGACAATCTTCAACCCTTTGCCGTTCTCTTTCAAATCCACGCGGCTGAGGTGGGAAGTCGCCGGACGTTCATCACCGTCGATCTCTTCGTTAGCTTCTTTCGTGCGGCCAACGATCATTTCCTGATCGCCCACGCTCATGCGGTTGAGCTGCTTAAGGTTATGCTCCCAGCGCTGCACGAACACATAGCTGCCGCCCGCGTCCACGCCTTCGTTTATCACCGCCACTTCACGACGATTTTCTTCGCCCTGCGGGTTTTCCGTGCCGTCGACAAAGCCGCTCAAATCGCGCTCTTCCACCCAGCGGAAACCATGAACTTCTTCTTCGATTTTCAGCGCGTCGCCGAAAGCCGCCAGCGCCGCCTGCGCGACGGAAAAGTTCACGTCATGGCGCAGGGACAGGATGTGAATCATCACGTCGTGCTGCGTCGCCGGAGCGAGGCCTTTGCCCAGCGGCGCAAAGTTCTTCAGCTCGTCGGCCCCCACGCCGCCGCTCAAATCGCGCCATAGATCGTGGCCAAAGGCGACAACCGCGCCGAGCTTCGCCTCTGGGAATTTTTCCTGACAGGCGTTCAGCGACTCGTTGAAGGTTTTGCAGCCCTGACGGATAGCGTCAAAATCGCCCTGAATACTCGCTTCCAGCCAGACGGCAGCGCGACAATGCTCTGGCAGAATGCCAGTTTGAACCCGAGACATGAATCCTCCTGAAATGAAACACGCCACTTTGCGTGGCGTTTATCGTCCTATCATACCCGATTCCGGCTGCGCCTTCTTGAGAAGGCGCAAACCTGATGCCGTTTTATCTGCGCCAGATAATTTTGCTGATGGTCCATTTCTTCAACGTATCATCAGAGGGCATCAGGCCTTCCGGACCGTGCCACTCGCCTTTAAACAGGTAGCTAATATGCTGGCTACCCGGCGCCTTACATTCCACATTCCCGGCGTCGTCGCCGGTTGCGGCCTGGCATGAGCCATAGGCTTTATCGTAGAGATCGCTAAATGCCGCGCCGATTTTTACGCCGCCGTCGGTAGCAACATCTTTGTCCATCACGTCCACGCGGCTCACTTTACCGTCCTGGCCGTTGACGATAATCATCAGCGTTTTATCGTCCATCGCTTCGAAATAGCGCACCACGGTGCCGCCGTCGGTTTTCATGCCGCTGCGCAGGCGATAGTTATCGTTCAGCCCTTCACTCACGGCGTCTTCATTCATCGGCGTGCTGGCATTCAGGCCGCCCACGCCCTGCTCGCTCACTTCCAGCGAGGAGCTAAACCAGCTCATTGGCGAGAGGCTTGACCAGTGCATGTTAGAAAGCGTGGAGCAGCCGCTCAGGACCAGCGGCGCGGCTAACATCATCAGGCGCAAAGTCTTCATCAATAATTCCTTGTTTTGGAGTGGTAACGGGCATTGGAGTACAAACTCACGTAAAAGTGCCCGTTCATTCACTTTGCGGTAAAAAGTAATCCCGCAGGCGGCGATTCGTTGCCAGCCACCATAGCGCAAAAACGTCGCCCATCAGCACGGCCAGCGTGATGCCGGTAAACGTTTCGCCTTGCCAGAGTATGACCAGTTGCCAGGCCAGCACCGCAGCCTGCGCGCCGGTCAGCACCCAGCGCCATGCCGACCACAGGCGCGGCCATAAATGCCTGCGCCCGCTAATCACAAAGGCTAACGCGGCGGGAATGCCCGGCAGCAGCCCCAGCCAGAAGTTGTCGCGATCGGGATAAAACAGGCCCAGTAAAGTATCGCCCTGCTGGCGGGAAGCACCCGCCAGAGCCAGCAAAAACCAGGTTCGGGCCTGAAACAGAAGAATGCACCAGAATAAAAAAGGTGTTTTCAGATTGCCGTGAACATCATAGTCCGAAGGTGAATACATCAACGCTAACCTGTCCGCAGGAAATCAATATTCCTGGTCTTCAATCAAACGCTTACCCAGCATAACTACGTCCTGCTGCTCGTATTCCAGGCGCTCGTACATGCCGATCACCAGATCGTTTTCTTCCCGCACCATGATGTGGATTTTTGGGCAACCGCGCGCGATGAGCTTTTTCTCAAGACGGCTCAGCAGCGCGTTCGCAATGCCGCGTCCGCGAAACTCAGGATGCACGCCAAGATAATACGCCGAGCCCCGGTGGCCGTCGTAGCCGCCCATCAGCGAGCCGACAACCTCCCCGCCGACTTCAGCCACCAAAAACAGATCGGCATCGTGCTGAAGTTTACGTTCGATATCCATTTCAGGGTCGTTCCACGGGCGCAGAAGATCGCAGCGCTCCCAAAGGGTAATGACCTCTTCGAAATCATCCTGTCGAAAAACGCGTATTTCCATGGTATTAGCCGCTTTTAGTCTTAAAAACCTGATTATGGCGGGAAGCTGGCATTAAGCCAATATCTGCCGCAAAAGCAGCGAAAAAATGGCATACTGGCCGCTCATTCATGGATTGAAATGAAATGATAAACATTTCGGTCAAACGCCTGTCGTTAACGCGCTAACGATACGATATAAAGGCCAATCAGGATTTTATAAGACAAAACAATCACCCGCATGAGCAAAATTAAATCACTAACGCAACTCACCACCCGCCGCCAGTTGCTGCTTACTGGTTTGGCAGCCCTGACCCTAAGCGCCGCAAGCAAAGCTTTGGCCAATCAGGAGACTAAAACGCTCAAAACCACCAATAGCCACAGCAAACCGGCAAAAAAATCCGCCGCGCGCCGCGTGGTCATGCTTGACCCAGGACACGGCGGCATTGATACCGGCGCCATTGGCCACAACGGTTCAAAGGAAAAACACGTCGTGCTGGCGATTGCCAAAAACGTGCGCAGCATCCTCAGAAGCAGAGGCATTGAGGCTAAGCTGACGCGTACCAGCGATGAATTTATTCCCCTTTATGACCGCGTTGAAATCGCCCATCAACACGGTGCGGATCTGTTTATGTCCATCCACGCAGATGGATTTACCAGCCCAACGGCTGCGGGTGCCTCCGTGTTTGCGCTCTCCAATCGCGGCGCAAGTAGCGCCATGGCAAAGTACCTTTCTGATAAAGAAAACGCCGCCGATGACGTGGCGGGCAGCAAGGTAAAAAATAAAGATCATTATCTGCAGCAGGTGCTGTTTGACCTGGTGCAAACCGACACCATCAAGAACAGCCTGACGCTGGGTTCGCATATACTTAAGCAGATTAAGCCGGTGCATAAGCTCCACAGCCGCAATACGGAGCAGGCCGCCTTCGTGGTATTAAAATCGCCGTCGATTCCTTCCGTGCTGGTAGAAACCTCGTTTATTACCAACCCCGGCGAAGAGAAACTGCTCGGCACCGCGGCGTTCCGCCAGAAGATTGCCAGCGCCATCGCCGAGGGCGTAATCAGCTACTTCAACTGGTTCGACAACCACAAAGCACACGGTAAGAAGCGCTAACTCTATGAACCCCCCCGATATTCAGGCCGTAAAAAAGTATCTGCTTCAGCTCCAGGAAGCGATCTGCCAGCATCTTGCCGCCGTTGACGGCGGCCGGTTCGAAGAGGACAGCTGGCAAAGAGAAGGCGGCGGCGGTGGCCGCAGCCGGGTGCTTCGCGGGGGAAATGTCTTCGAACAGGCGGGGGTCAACTTTTCCCACGTTCACGGCGATGCAATGCCAGCCTCGGCAACCGCGCACCGCCCTGAACTGGCCGGACGCAGCTTCGAAGCGATGGGCGTTTCGCTCGTCGTTCATCCGCTCAATCCTTATGTCCCCACCAGCCACGCTAACGTGCGCTTTTTTATTGCGGAAAAGCCCGGCAGTGAGCCGGTATGGTGGTTCGGCGGCGGCCTGGATTTAACGCCGTTTTACGGTTTTGAAGAGGACGCGGTTCACTGGCACAAAACGGCTCGCGACCTGTGCCAGCCCTTCGGCGATGAGGTCTTCCCGCGCTACAAAAAATGGTGCGACGACTATTTCTTTATTAAGCATCGCAGCGAGCAGCGCGGCATCGGCGGGCTGTTCTTTGACGATCTCAACGCGCCAGATTTTGATTACTGTTTCGGCTTTATGCAGGCCGTCGGCAACGGCTACCTGGACGCATATTTGCCAATAGTACAACGCCGCAAAGACATGGCCTGGGGCGAGCGCCAGCGCGACTTCCAGCTATACCGCCGCGGCCGCTACGTAGAATTTAATCTGGTGTGGGACAGAGGCACGCTGTTCGGTCTGCAAACCGGCGGTCGCACGGAATCGATATTAATGTCGATGCCGCCGCTGGTGCGCTGGGAATATAACTATCAGCCAGAAAAAGGCAGCCCGGAGGCCGCCTTATATCGTGATTTCCTGCCGGTGAGGGACTGGATTTAGTTTTCCCCTTCCCTTTTCAGGAAGGGGGAGCCCTTACAGCGGAGCCGTCTGCGCCTCAACCACGGCCAGCGCCACCATATTGACGATACGGCGCACGGAAGCAATCGGCGTTAACACGTGCACCGGCTTCGCCACGCCCATCAGGACCGGCCCGACGGTCACCCCTTCTGAGCTTGAAACGCGCAGCAGGTTATAGCTGATACGCGCCGCTTCGACGTTCGGCATAATCAGGATATTGGCCGAGCCTTTCAGCGGGCTGTCCGGCATGCGGTCATTGCGGATGCTCTCCACCAGCGCGGCGTCGCCGTGCATTTCGCCGTCAATTTCCAGCTCCGGCGCGCGCTCGCGCACCATCTCAAGCGTCGCGCGCATTTTGCACGCCGCCTTAGAGTTTGAAGAGCCGTAGTTGGAGTGGGACAGCAGCGCAACTTTTGGTTCGATACCGAAGCGGCGAACCGTTTCTGCCGCCAGCAGCGTGATTTCGGTCAGCTCTTCCGGAGACGGGTCGTCGTTGACGTAGGTATCGGCAATAAAGGTGTTGCCGCTCGGCAGCAGCAGCGCGTTCATCGCTCCCGCCGCCTTCACGCCTTCGCGATAGCCAAACAGCTTCTCGACCACTTCGAAGTGCTCGTGGTATTCCCCGATGGTGCCGCAAATCATCGCATCCGCTTCGCCACGGTGTACCATGATGGCCCCAATCACCGTGGTATTGCTGATGACCGCCCGCTGCGCCTGCTCCTGAGTAATGCCGCGGCGTTTCATGATGCTGTAATACTCGTTCCAGTATTCCTTGAAACGCGGATCCGACTCGTTGTTCACGATCTCAAAATCCTTCCCGGCGCGCATTTGCAGGCCGAGCTTTTTCAGGCGCATCTCGATAACGGCAGGACGACCAATCAGAATCGGTTTCGCCAGGCCGAGGGTGATGAGCTCCTGAGTGGCGTGCAGCACGCGCGCCTCTTCACCCTCCGCCAGCACCACGCGTTTTGGATCTTTGCGCGCCTGAGAGAAGATCGGCTTCATGAAGAGGTTAGTTTTGTAGACAAACTCGGTGAGCTTCTCTTTATAGGCTTCGAAATCCTGAATCGGGCGCGTGGCCACGCCGGTATCCATGGCCGCTTTCGCCACCGCAGGTGCGATCTGCACGATCAGGCGCGGGTCGAACGGCTTAGGAATCAGGTAGTCAGGGCCGAAGGTCAGCTCTTCTTCACCGTAGGCGGAGGCCACCACGTCGCTTTGCTCGGCATGAGCCAGCTCGGCGATGGCGTGCACGGCCGCCAGCTTCATCTCTTCGTTAATGGCCGTCGCGCCCACGTCCAGCGCCCCGCGGAAGATGAACGGGAAGCACAGCACGTTGTTCACCTGGTTCGGGAAGTCTGAGCGGCCGGTGCAGATAATCGCGTCCGGACGCACTTCTTTAGCCAGCGGCGGCAGAATTTCCGGCTCCGGGTTCGCCAGCGCCAGAATCAGCGGCGAGCGGGCCATTTTCTTTACCATCTCCTGGCTCATCGCTTTCGGGCCGGAGCAGCCGAGGAAGATATCCGCGCCTTCAATCACCTCATCCAGCGTGCGCTTGCCGCTATCTTCCACCGCGTAGGCGGCTTTGGTTTCGGCCATGTTCTCTTCACGGCCTTTATAGATGACGCCTTTGGAATCGCAGACCACAATGTTGTGCTTTTGAATGCCCAGCTGCACCAGCAGGTTCATGCAGGCAATGGCCGAGGCGCCCGCGCCGGAAACCACCAGGCGAACGTCAGAAATATTTTTCTCCACGACGCGCAGGCCGTTGAGCACCGCGGCGGTACAGATGATGGCGGTGCCGTGCTGATCGTCGTGGAACACAGGAATATTCATGCGTTCGCGCAGCTTTTTCTCAATGTAGAAACACTCTGGCGCTTTGATATCTTCTAAGTTAATACCGCCAAAGGTTGGCTCAAGCGCGGCAATCACGTCAATAAGCTTGTCCGGATCCAGCTCGTCCACTTCGATATCGAACACGTCAATACCGGCAAATTTCTTAAACAGAACGCCTTTACCTTCCATCACGGGCTTACCGGCGAGGGCACCAATGTTGCCCAGCCCCAGCACCGCTGTGCCGTTAGAAACAACGCCGACCAGGTTGCCGCGCGCGGTGTATTTATAGGCCGCCAGCGGATCTTTTTCGATTTCCAGGCAAGGTGCCGCAACGCCCGGCGAGTAGGCCAGGGCCAAATCACGCTGCGTCGCCAGCGGTTTGGTAGGAGAGACCTGAATTTTTCCGGGAATGGGGAATTCGTGAAAATCGAGGGCGCTTTGCTTCAGTTGTTCATCCATTGCTTCGTTCCTTTTTTACTCTTTATCTGGGATCGCTAAGGTCACGTAGTATCACGCCTGAGCGCTCGCTAAACTTTGAACATAGCCATGTTATCAACATCCGGGGTCATTTTTGTTAGAGAATTATAGTGACTATGTTACCTATCCTTAACAGCATCTCCCAGGCCGTCTGCTATGCTTTTTAGTTATGCATTTGTTGACTTTCCCACGCGAGTGACATGGAACACTCCATAAAGACATTGTATTTCAAGGAGATAGTTATGAACCAGCTAGACGGCATTAAACAATTCACCACCGTCGTTGCCGACAGTGGCGACATTGAATCCATTCGCCACTACCAGCCTATTGATGCCACTACCAACCCCTCTCTGCTACTGAAAGCCGCAGGACTTGAGCATTATCAAACGCTTATTGACGATGCGCTGGCCTGGGGCAAAAAGCGCGGCGGCACTCAGGAAGAGCAGGTGGTGGAGGCCAGCGACAAACTGGCGGTGAACTTTGGTGCGGAAATTCTGAAAAGCATTCCCGGACGCGTCTCCACGGAAGTTGACGCCCGCCTCTCCTTCGATAAAGAAAAAAGCGTCGCCAAAGCGCGGCACCTGGTTGAGCTGTATGCCGAACAGGGCATTGATAAATCGCGTATTCTTATCAAGCTCGCCTCCACCTGGGAAGGCATCCGCGCCGCAGAGCAGCTGCAAAAAGAAGGCATCGACTGCAACCTGACGCTGCTGTTTTCATTTGCCCAGGCGCGCGCCTGCGCCGAAGCCGGCGTTTTTCTGATTTCGCCTTTCGTGGGGCGCATTTACGACTGGTATCAGGTCCGCAAGCCAATGGACCCCTACGTCGTGGAAGAAGATCCCGGCGTCAAATCCGTACGCAATATCTATGATTACTTTAAGCAGCATAACTACAGCACCGTGGTCATGGGGGCTAGCTTCCGCCGCACGGAGCAGATCCTTGCCCTGGCCGGCTGCGACCGTCTGACCATTGCGCCTAATCTGCTGCAACAGCTTCAGGAAAGCGAAGAGCCGGTCATCCGCAAATTAGTGCCGATGTCGCAGGGCTTCCGCCGTCCGCAGCCGCTGAGCGAGGCAGAGTTCCGCTGGGAGCACAACCAGGATCCGATGGCGGTAGATAAGCTGGCGGAAGGTATCCGCCTGTTCGCCGTCGATCAGCGCAAACTGGAAGATTTACTGGCCGCCAAACTTTAACAAGACAGTGGAGTGAAACATGTCATCTCGTAGAGAGCTTGCCAATGCCATTCGTGCCCTGAGTATGGATGCGGTACAAAAAGCAAATTCGGGCCACCCCGGCGCACCGATGGGCATGGCGGATATCGCCGAAGTGCTCTGGAGCGACTTCCTGAAGCATAACCCCAGCAACCCCACCTGGGCCGACCGGGATCGCTTCATTCTGTCCAACGGGCATGCGTCAATGCTGCTCTACAGCCTGCTGCACCTGAGCGGCTATGACCTGCCGATGGAAGAGCTAAAGAACTTCCGCCAGCTGCACTCCAAAACCCCAGGCCACCCGGAGAAAGGCTATACGCCCGGCGTGGAAACCACCACCGGGCCGCTCGGACAAGGGCTGGCTAACGCCGTAGGGCTTGCCATTGCCGAAAGAACGCTGGGCGCACAGTTCAACCGCCCCGAGCATGAAGTTGTTGACCACTTCACCTACGTTTTTATGGGCGACGGCTGCCTGATGGAAGGCATTTCTCATGAAGCCTGCTCGCTGGCGGGCACGCTGGGCCTGGGCAAACTCATCGGCTTTTACGATAGCAACGGCATTTCCATCGACGGTGAAACGAAAGGCTGGTTTACCGATGATACCGCCAAACGCTTCGAAGCCTACCGCTGGCACGTGGTGCATGAGATAGACGGCCACGATCCGGAAGCGATTAAAAAGGCCATTCAGGAGGCGCAGAGCGTCACGGATAAACCTTCGCTGATTATCTGCCGGACGGTGATCGGCTTTGGCTCGCCGAACAAGGCGGGTAAAGAAGAGGCGCACGGCGCGGCGCTGGGCGAAGAAGAAGTCGCGCTGGCACGTCAGAAGCTCGGCTGGAAATATCCGGCCTTTGAAATTCCTAAGGATATTTATCAGGCCTGGGATGCGAAACAGGCCGGTGAAAAAGCCGAAGCGGCCTGGAAAGATAAATTTGCCGCTTATGCCAAAGCCTATCCGGATTTAGCCGCAGAATTTACCCGCCGCATGAATGGCAAACTGCCGAAAGGCTGGCAGGAAACCACGCAGAAACTCATCGAAGATTTGCAGGCCAAACCGGCTAAAATCGCCACGCGTAAAGCTTCCCAGAATACGCTCAACAGCATAGGTCCTCTACTGCCAGAGCTGCTCGGCGGTTCGGCTGACCTTGCGCCCAGTAACCTGACGATTTGGTCCGGCTCAAAATCCATCAAAGAAGATCTCGCGGGTAACTACATTCACTACGGCGTGCGCGAGTTTGGCATGACGGCCATCGCCAACGGCATTGCCCATCACGGCGGATTTGTGCCCTACACCGCCACCTTCTTGATGTTTGTCGAATACGCCCGCAACGCGGCGCGCATGGCGGCCCTGATGAAAGCCCGCCAGATAATGGTTTACACCCATGACTCCATCGGGCTGGGCGAAGACGGACCGACACACCAGGCGGTAGAGCAGCTTGCCAGCCTGCGCCTGACGCCAAACTTCAGCACCTGGCGGCCGTGCGATCAGGTGGAAGCCGCCGTCGCCTGGAAAGCAGCGGTTGAGCGCCATAACGGCCCGACCGCGCTAATCCTCTCGCGTCAGAACCTGGCGCAGATGGATCGCAATACGGAACAGCTCAAAGCGGTCAGCCGCGGCGGCTATATCCTCAAGGACAGCGGCGGCACGCCGGATATCATCCTGATTGCCACCGGCTCGGAAATGGAAATTACCGTTCTGGCGGCGGAGAAGCTAACGGCTGAAGGCCATAAAGTCAGGGTCGTTTCCCTGCCGTCGACGGACGTGTTTGACGCGCAGGATGAAGCGTATCGGGAATCAGTCTTACCTTCTGATATCGCCGCACGCGTGGCGGTTGAGGCCGGTATAGCAGACTACTGGTATAAATACGTCGGCCTGAAAGGTGCCATCGTCGGCATGACCAGCTACGGTGAATCCGCCCCTGCGGACAAGCTGTTCCCATACTTTGGCTTTACGGTCGAAAACGTGGTGAGCAAGGCGAAGAAAGTTTTGGGGAAATAATTCAGCGTTAGTTCGCCCTCATCCTCTTCCGCGGATTGGCAGAAGTTGCGATGAGGGCAAACTCGGCTAAAAAAAGTGCTATTTCGTCACCCACAAAGTCGGCCACGCTCCGCTGCCGTGCCAGCCGTCGCAGGTTGGTTCTTCAGCATAGCGCACCAGCCGAAAACGCTGGCCGTCAAAGCGCCAGCGGCTTGCAATGCCGCAGTCACCTAAGCCGCGCCCTTTCGCAAGCGTCGTTAATTCTTTATTAGCTTCGTCATAGCCCGTGTTCATCAGCTCAAGATCCGTCTCTCCGCTCTGCGGCGTAAAGGGCAAACGGAGATGAATCTGTCGGGCAATAAAGGGCTTCATGCGGGAGACTATCCAGGCCAGATCCACCACGTTGTAGGCTCCGGCTTCGCAGCTAAGCAGCATTAAGGCCTTGTCATCACTCAGGGCAAAAACACGCACTTCGCGGCGCAGAGGGTCAAGCGAGCACTGGCTGTTGTTCATGCGCCAGGTGCCGTAGTCGAGCAGGTCATCAAGCTCAGTCTGCGCAAAAGGCGTTGGCGTAGGATTGGTAATGGCTATCTCTTTCAGGGCGGGGGCTGGCGGCACGCTAAGCGGCGGATCGTCCCCTTTTTTAATCCATGCAGTTTCGCTGCCGACGCGTTTTTGCTGGCTGTCAATGAACAGCAGAGCCGCCTTCAGCCCGCTCAGCGAAACCGTGCCCTGCCCGTTCAGCAGCGTAATAGCATTGGCATCGCCGACGGTTTCCAGCAGGGTATTCACCGCATCAGCATCGTCGGTGACCAGATGGTGCGGCGTTTCCTTCCACCTGGCCTTATCCAGCAGCAGCGGCTTATCGTCCACCAGCAGGCGAGGCGCAATCGGCGCTGCCTTAGCTTCAGCGGTATCCAGATTGCCTAAATCAATACGCAGATTCACGTCGGTATGCGCCCCGGCGCTGCGGGTAAGCGTCATCACCAGCCCCTGATGCAGGCCGGTATTTCGCGCGGAGCAGAAGTTTTGGTTATTGCAGGTGACCTGCCAGTCGGAAAAGGATTTTTGTGCCGGGGCCGCGAAAGCGGAGCTCGCCAGAAACAAACTGAAGAGAAGGAGCGATTTCATCCGGTCATACATTAGCGGCACATATCCTGAGAGGGCGAAGAGAAAAAAACGTACAGAATTTGGCGATATCTTCGGCTTCTCAGTGCCCGCGCTCAATCGGATTTGTCGGATAGCGTTAATGAAAAACGCCATCCAATAACCACTTGAATTACATAGTTTTGTTACATCACATTGCGCAACTGAAGCTGCTGCAGGAGGATAACCGTTTTGCCATCGCGTATTTCACCGCGGCCGACCATCTCCAGCGCCTGCTTAAACGGCATCTCCAGCACGTCGATATCTTCATCATCCACGCCGCCGCCTGCGAACTCCCGCTGGGCATCGGTATATTCCGCCATATAAAAGTGGATGAGCTCGGTCACGCCGCCGGGAGACATATACAGCTCGAATAGTTTCTCAACCTCACCCACGAGATAACCCGTTTCTTCCATAGCTTCTTTACGCGCGCAGACTTCCGGTTCGTCTTCATCCAGCAGCCCGGCACAGGCTTCGATCAGCATCCCATCGGCGTTGCCGTTTACCCAGGTGGCCACCCGAAACTGGCGGGTCAGCACCACGGTTTTCTTTTCACGGCTGTAAAGCAGCATCGTTGCGCCGTTGCCGCGATCGTACACCTCACGCTTATGGCGCACGGCTTCGCTGCCGCTGCGGGATAAATCGTAGGTTATGTTGCGCAGGATAAAGTAGTTATCCGAGAGGATTTTATCTTTGATGATTTCGATTTTCATCGACATGCGGGCTCCGCTGCTGGCTAAGGGAGCCGGTAATCATAGGCCTAAGAGCGAGGTTTGTCTTGCCTGTTTTTCCCTTCCATTTTTTCGCAAGAATTGTTCCTGGAGCCTGAGAAAATCGGACGATCAAAACATTGCAGACTCTGCTCCTCAGCCGTCAGCTCATGGCAGAAGCAACATATTTCCTGCCATTCGCTCGATTCCTGCCAGCTCCGAGGCCGGGTTTACTCAATCGGCTATTCCGGCGTTACTGTCGGACCGATGATTCACTCGAAATACCGAAACGGCCTGTGTAAGACGGCTTGCCTGAACTTCAAGCGCAGCCGCAGCCGCCGCAGACTCTTCCACCAGCGAAGCATTCTGCTGCGTGACCCGATCCATTTCAGTCACAGCAATGGCAACCTGATCGATGCCACGGCTTTGCTCATCTGATGCGGAGGCAATTTCACTCATGATGCCAGTTACGCTACTTACGGCATCCACGATTTCACTCATCGTTTTACCGGCAGTTCCTACCAGATTTGCCCCGGCATCTACCTTACTAACGGAATCCTCTATTAGGCCTTTTATTTCTTTTGCTGCCTGCGCGCTGCGCTGTGCCAGGTTACGAACCTCACTAGCAACAACCGCAAAACCACGGCCTTGTTCACCCGCGCGTGCGGCTTCAACTGCGGCATTAAGGGCCAGAATGTTAGTCTGGAAAGCGATACCGTCAATAACGTTGGTAATATCAGCAATTTTTTGAGAACTGCTGGCAATATCGTTCATCGTGCTTACCACATTACCCACGACTTTACCGCCTCGTTGGGCAATCTCCGTGGCATTTAGCGCCAGCTGGCTTGCCTGAGAGGCATTCTCCGCGTTCTGCTTAACCGTCGCCGTTAATTCCTCCATGCTGGCCGCCGTTTCCTCCAGGGAGGCTGCCTGCTGCTCGGTGCGGGAAGAAAGATCGTTATTTCCCAGCGAAATTTCGCTGGCACCGGTAAAAATGGCTTCTGCACTCTCGCGCACGCCGCTTACCGTGTTGATAAGCTCTGACTGCATATGGCTTAGGCTGGCAGCAAGCTGGCCGATCTCATTCGAACTCTCGACGTCAATCTTTCGAACAAGATCGCCTTTTGCAATATGCCGAATACTGACAATCAGCTTTTTCAACGGGGCAACCAACGACCTTTGCAGACTTAGCCAGGCAAAAATAACGACCATCGTCACTATACAGGACATAATGATGAGTCCCCAAAGGGCCTGCCCGTATGAGGCTTTGTTTTGAGTAACCGTATCGTTAAAGAGCCTGTCATTATTTTCAAGAAAGATGTTCAGTTTAGATTCAAATTCATCCTGATATCTTTGCGTAGGCTGATCGAGAAATTCTGTTATTTTCCCCGCCTCAAGAAACTTCACCAACTCAACAAGTGCATCGTGGTAACGGGTATATTTTTCTTCTATCTGGCGAAAATCGTCCTGATTTATAATTAATTCATGGGGAATTGCGTTATAAATTCCCCAGCTTTCCTCGGCCACTTTAAGGTATGTTTTTGCCTGCCCAAGCAGACTATTCAACCCGGCCTTGATTTCACTCGTTGATGCGGCGTCAGGAGTATCATTTAACAGCAAGAATCGGGAACCGGCGCGGCTTAAGGTATTGCGAGTCTGCAGCAGAGCCGACCACGTATTGTTTAAAGATACCTGCTCATGCCGAATAGTTTGCTGCTGTGAAAAATCATCCTGTGCATTTTTTAGAGCATTGAAAAACAGGCCGCCCGATAAGGCCTGTAAAAAAACAAACACTCCCAAAAGGATCATCAAGCTGGTAACAATTTTTATACGACCCAACATATTCTGCTCTCCATAAAATTTACCTGTCATCCATTTTCGTAACTATTAAAAGTTACATCGGTTAGGCTACGGAAAACTGTTGGATTAATTTTTATGCTAATGATGAATAATTGCCCGTGGCGTGCAAATAATGACTCTCCGAAGCTGAAGAGAACAATCATCGTTGAAGAGCTGACCGGCAGCGTGCTGGCTATCAGAGGCAAAAAAAACGGCAATATAATCATTAAATAATGACTATATTGCCGGGCATTTTTCAGTAGAGGGACGAAAAGGAATCAGCCAGATTGGCGCTATTTAAAACCCGTTCTTGACCTCGCGCATGTCCGGCAGCTTGTGCGCGATGCCTTTGTGACAGTCGACGCAGGTCTGTCCGTCTTTGATCGCCTGGTCGTGCATCTTCGCCGCCACGGTTTTCTGCGCGGTCAAATCCATATAGTCGAAGTTGTGGCAGTTCCGGCACTCCTGGGAGTTGTTATTCTTCATCCTTCGCCATTCGTTCTGCGCCATCGCCAGGCGATGATCGTCGAACTTCTGCGGCGTATCAATCAGGCCGAAGGCTTTCGCGTACAGCTCCTTGCTGGCCTGAAGTTTGCGGATCATCTTCGGCACCCATTCATGCGGCACGTGGCAGTCCGGGCAGGTTGCGCGCACGCCGCTGCGGTTGTTGTAGTGCACCGTTTCCATATACTCCTGGTATACGTTGGCGCGCATTTCATGGCAGCTGATGCAAAACTCTTCGCGGTTGGTCATTTCCATACCGGTATTAAATCCGCCCCAGAAAATGATGCCCGCAGCAAAGCCAATCAGCAGCAGCGTACCCAGCGCGAGACGGCTTGGACGACGCCACCACTGCCAGATGCGGCGGATAACGCCAGGTTTACGGTTTGATTTATCCATATCGGCCTCTATTTCCCAAAGCCTTTAGACGGCGTAAAGGTATTCTCGACGATTGGCGCAGCGTCGGTTTGCGGCACGTGACACTGCAGGCAGAAGTAGCGGCGCGGCGCCACGTTTGACAGCACTTTGCCGTCGCTGTCCATAAAGTGAGTTGGGCTAATACGCGGTGCGCCGGTGGTGCGGTAATGCTCCACGCCGTGGCACTGCAGGCAGCGGTTAGTGTTGGTCGTCACCTGGTAGCCGTCCACGCTGTGCGGGATCATCGGCGGCTGGTTCACATAGTTCAGCGCCATGCGATCCTGCTGCTTCGGCATGCGTACCGAACCTTCCGGCGTGCCGGACACTTCCGGGGACTGATTAAAATCCACCGAGTTTGCCGCCCATAATGCGCCGCTCACCACCAGGGTTAACGCCGCCATCCATTGAAGTAACGCCTTTGTCAGGACATGGCTTTTCATGATTTTGCTCCCGAACTCCATCGTATAGTTATTTTGAAAACATCCTCGGGGCAGATATCGATGCAGCGACCGCAGTTCAGGCAGTCGCGGCTCGTTACCCGCGCCGGGCTGTGTTTATCCAGTACCGGGGCGCGCAGGATCTGCGGCTCCGGGCAAACGTGAAAACAATCCATACAGCGCGTACAGTCTTCTCGCCCGGAGGTTTTCACCTCAAACGCGCCCTTGCTGCCCAGCACGCCATACAGCGCCCCGAGCGGGCAAAGATGGCCGCACCAGCCGTGTTCAACCACGGCTAAATCGAATAAAAACAGGACTATCAGCAGCCCAATCCCCGCGCCAAAGCCAAAGATCAACCCTCGCCCCATCAGCGAAACGGGATTAATCCACTCCCACAGCAGCGTGCCGGTAAGCGCGCTTCCCGCCAGCACCATCGCCAGCAGCAGATAGCGCAGCCAGCGCGGCAGAGAAGCCGAGGCGTTAAAACCCGTTTTGCGACGCAGCCAGGCGGCGAGGTCGGTGAGAGGATTAACCGGACAAATCCAGCCGCAGAAAACTCGCTTGCCCAGCAGCGCGTAGCCGCCCGCCACCATTGCCGCTCCGCTCAGCGCCAGCACGGCGGGAAGATGCCCGCTCAGCAGGCTTTGCAGCACCATCAACGGATCGCTTAGCGGCACCGTATCCAGCAGCAGGCTGCTGCTGTAGTTACCGTGAAGGATCCACACGCCCAGCAAAGGGCCGCTGAGAAACATCCCCAGCACGATGAGCTGCGTAAAACGCCGCATCAGCAGCCACTTATGGCTGCGCAACCAGCCTTTCTTCGCGACGGCATCGCGCCCGGCATCCTGCTTATGGTTAGCCATCTTTCCCCTCCAGCCAGCTAAAGCGGTAGTGGTGGCCCAGTTCCCCTTTTGCCAGCGACCTCGGCAGCACTTTGATTGCCGCTTCTTCCAGCACGCAGGCCTTTTCGCACTTGCCGCAGCCGGTACAGGCAGCGCTGTGAACCGTCGGTAAAAAGCGCGCATGCTTGCCGGTGCGCATATTGCGATCCAGCTCCAGCGTGATGGCTTTGTCGATGGACGGGCAGACGCGATAACAAACGTCGCAGCGCAGCCCCTGGAAGTTCAGACAGTTTTCGTGATCCAGCAGAACCGCCAGCCCCATCCGCGCCTCATCGATTGACTCGATATCAGCGTCGAGCGCGCCGCTCGGGCAAACTTTGGCGCAGGGGATGTCCTCGCACATTTCGCAAGGAACATCCCGAGCCACGAAATACGGCGTGCCGGCCGATAAACCCGAGGCCAGCGTAGCCAGCTTCAGCGTGTCGTACGGGCAAGCCTGTACGCACTGGCCACAGCGCACGCAGGCGCGGGAAAACGCCGCTTCACCCAGCGCACCGGGCGGACGCAGCCGCACCCCCTGAGCCCTGGCGGTCTGCTGTTGCAGCCCCAGAGTCACGGTGACGGCGGCAAGCCCGCCCGCGGCCCGCGCGACATCGCGCAGAAAGCGGCGCCGTGCGGGCTGAGTTTTATCGGCGCGGGACACGGCGGATTAGACCTTCGCCAGCTTCACGGCGCACTTCTTGAAATCCGTCTCTTTCGAGAGCGGATCGGTCGCGTCGAGCGTCAGGTTATTCACCAGCTGCGCGGCATCGAAGAACGGCATGTACACCAGCCCCTGCGGCGGCTTGTTGCGGCCACGGGTTTCGACAATCGAGATGACCTCTCCGCGACGGGAAATGACCTTCACTTTGTCGCCGCGCTTCAGGTCACGCGATTTGGCATCCAAAGGATGGATAAACAGCACGGCCTCCGGGAAGGCGCGGTGCAGCTCGGGTACGCGGCGGGTCATGCTGCCGGTGTGCCAGTGCTCAAGCACGCGGCCGGTGGACAGCCACAGGTCGTATTGCTGGTCAGGCTCTTCCGCCGCCGGTTCGAACGGCAGCGCGAAGATCACCGCCTTGCCGTCGGGCTTGCCGTAAAATTTGAATCCTTCCCCGGCTTTGACGTAAGGATCGTTGCCTTCGCTGTAGCGCCACTGGGTTTCTTTGCCGTTAACGACCGGCCAGCGTAAACCGCGCGCTTTGTGGTAATCGTCAAACGGAGCCAGGTCGTGGCCGTGTCCGCGACCAAAGGCGGCGTACTCTTCAAACAGGCCCTTTTGCAGGTAGAAGCCCAGCTCGCGAGACTCATCGTTAAGCTGATCTTCCGCCAGTTCGCTCAGCGGGAACTTGCTGACCGCTTCGCTGGCAAACAGCACGTCGAACAGCGTCTTGCCGCGGTATTCCGGCTTTTTCTCGATAAGGTCGGCAGGCCAGACTTCTTCAACCTTAAAGCGTTTCGCAAACTGCACCAGCTGCCAGAGGTCGGATTTCGCTTCGCCCGGAGCCGGAACCTGCTGACGCCAGAACTGCGTGCGGCGCTCGGCGTTGCCGTAGGCTCCTTCTTTTTCGACCCACATCGCCGTCGGCAGGATCAAATCCGCCGCCAGGGCGCTGATGGTTGGATAAGGATCGGAAACAATCACGAAGTTGCGCGGATCGCGCCAGCCCGGCATGCGGTCTTCGTTAATATTCGGCCCGGCCTGCATGTTGTTGTTACACATCACCCAGTACACGTTCAGCTTGCCGTCTTTCAGCGCGCGATCCTGCGCAACCGCATGCAGTCCGACCTTCGCCGGGATAGTGCCCGCAGGCAGCTTCCACATATTTTCCGCGATTTCGCGGTGCTTCTCGTTAGTCACAACCATGTCCGCCGGTAAACGGTGCGCGAACGTACCGACCTCACGCGCGGTGCCGCACGCCGAAGGCTGGCCGGTCAGGGAGAACGGCCCGCAGCCTGGCTGGGAAATTTTCCCGGTCAGCAGGTGTAGGTTGTAAACGAGGTTGTTGGCCCAGACGCCGCGCGTATGCTGGTTGAAGCCCATCGTCCAGTAGGAGATAACCTTTTTCTTCGGATCGGCATACAGCTTCGCCAGCGCTTCGAGCTGATCTTTCGGCACGCCGCTCATCTCACTGGTTTTTTCCAGCGTGTACTCCGCCACAAAGGTTTTGTACTCGTCGAAGCTCATCGGCTCGGACGCGTCGGAACCCGGGTTTTTAGCCGCTTTTTCAAGCGGGTGGGTCGGACGCAGGCCGTAGCCAATATCCGTCACGCCTTTGCGCAGGTTAACGTGCTGTTTGAAGAACGACTCGTTAATCGCGTCGTTTTGAATAATGTAGTTGGCGATGTAGTTCAGGATGACCAGATCGCTCTGCGGCGTGAAGACCATGCCGTTGTCCGCCAGCTCAAAGCTGCGGTGCTGGAAGGTCGACAGCACGGCAACGTTGACGTTTTCGTCGGACAGGCGGCGGTTGGTGATGCGCGACCACAAAATCGGGTGCATCTCCGCCATGTTGGAGCCCCAGAGCACGAAGGCGTCAGCCTGCTCGATATCGTCATAGCAGCCCATCGGCTCATCCATCCCGAAGGTACGCATGAAGCCCACTACCGCCGAGGCCATGCAGTGACGCGCGTTCGGGTCGATATTGTTGGAGCGGAAACCGGCTTTAAACAGCTTGGCCGCCGCGTAGCCTTCCCACACCGTCCACTGCCCGGAACCGAACATGCCGATGGCGTCCGGCCCTTTCTCTTTCAGGCTGGTTTTAAACTTATCGGCCATAATGTCGAAGGCCTGCTCCCAGCTAATCGGGGCAAATTCGCCTTCTTTGTCGTACTGGCCGTCTTTCATACGCAGCAGCGGCTGGGTCAGACGATCTTTTCCGTACATAATTTTTGGCAGGAAATAGCCTTTAATGCAGTTCAGCCCACGGTTGACCGGTGCATCCGGATCGCCCTGGCTTGCCACAATGCGGCCATTCTGCGTGCCGACCAGCACGCCGCAGCCTGTTCCGCAGAAGCGGCACGGGGCTTTATCCCATTTGATAGCATCTTGTTTTCCGACCACCGCCCGGGCCACGCTCGGCACGCTCAGGCCAGCAGCCGCTGCGGCTGCCGCGACGGCGTTCGCTTTCATAAAACTACGACGACTGAGTTTCATGGTGTTTCCTCACCTTGCTCATCCTGCTGGTGATAAACCAGCGACACCGCCAGCACGTTTGCAATATTGCGTGCCGACTCAATTTGGCTGAGCAGCACGTCGCTGCGCGCTGCCTCCATCACCACCACCAGCTTGCCGTGTTCGGCATCGCTGGCGGCGACTTCGCTGCCGTCAAGCTCGCTCAGGGCGGCGCTTACGGCAGAAATATGTTGGGGATGCGCCTGGACGACCAGGCCACAGACGTGCCAGCTAGTTTGCATCAGCGTGCCTCATCGTTAGGGCGGATGCCGGACATCCGGCGATACAGGCTCCGCATGCGCTGCACGCAGAGTGGTTAAGTTGGGGTAAAGCGACGCCCTGCGCGGAAGGGCGAAACGTGATGACCTGGGTTTCGCAGGCATCCTGACAGCTGCGGCATTCCACACCGCTGTAGGCCAGGCAGCTTTCGCTAACGGAAAGTGAATGTTCCCAGGGCTGCGTTTCACGCGCGTAAAAGAGTTTTTGCGGACAGGCCTCAGCGCAGGCATAGCAAAATGTGCATTCACCGCTGCTGAAATCGACTTCCGGATAGCCGCCCTGCCCGCGCCGCAAAACGCGAGTCTCACAGACCGGCAGGCACTCGTTACAGCGGATACATTCCACCAGAAAATGGGTTTCGTCCCCGCTCCACGGAGGTCGAAAAACTGTCGCGCTGCTGCGCCAGCTGCCGGTGAGTAACCCGCGTCGGGAAAGGTTTGCCATAAAAGTACGTCCTTGCATCACAAACGAGCCGTACGTTCTGCATGCGGCTCGCAAATACATCGCTTTTAATTCCGTAATTTTTTACGGGTTTTTAATGAGCGTAACGTTATGTGACAAAGGGGTAGTTAAGGCATCCCCCTAAAGGGGTAAATGCCGTTGCAGGATCAAATATCAGTGTGGTTTGGGGAATTCCCGCGCTTTCCGGCAGCGGCTTATTTTTCAAAAGGTATTTTATTCCCGGCCTGAATGTGTCGCTGACAATGGCTGGATGTCCGGCATGAGAATAAAACGCCCCGTTACCTGGTGAGGAGTAGCCGTCAGGCATAAACTGGGTAGCATTGCAGTGAACAAACCTCCTCCCGGAGGAGGATTTCGCTTTAAAAACGTCAAATATCCGTCAGTTTTGGAATACATGCCGAAATAACGATGGCCAACATTTTTACCGGCGTCGCTTTCTGGTACGTTTCGCTCACCACAGATTTGAAGAGGTTATTGCCCGGTGACGGTTAGACGCTCAGTCTCCGCGAGTCTTGCCCGCTCGTTCTTTTATATCGTCCTGCTTTCGCTGCTTTCAACGGGCGTGGCGCTGCTGACGCTTGCCAGCAGTTTGCGCGACGCCGAGGCGGTGAACGTTGCCGGTTCTCTGCGTATGCAAAGCTACCGCTTAGGCTACGATTTGCAGAGCGATCCGGTAGCGCTGAAGCGGCACCTGGCGCAGTACGAACAGTCGCTACGCTCCGAAGCGTTGCTCAAACCAGGCCGCGTATGGGTGCCTGCGGAAGTTCGCGAACGCTATAACGCGATTAATTCCGCCTGGCTTGAGATGGAGCGCCATATCCGCCAGGGCGATATAGCCTGGTATAAGGCCAATATTGCCAGCTATGTGGCACAGATAGACCTGTTCGTGCTGGCCCTGCAGCACTATGCCGAACGTAAAATGATGCAGGTGGTCGCCACTTCCGTCGTGGGATTTATCGCTATTTTCACGCTGGTCTTTTTTACCCTGCGCCGCTTCCGCCACCAGGTAGTTGCTCCGCTTAATAAGCTGATGCTGGCCAGCGAATCCATAGAGCGCGGTAAATTCAATCACCCGCCGCTGGATACCACATTGCCCAACGAGATAGGTCTGCTGACGCATACCTTCACGCGCATGGCTGACGAACTGCAAAAGCTCTATCGTTCACTTGAAGATAAGGTTCAGGAAAAAACCCTCGATCTTCAGGAAGCAAACCGAACGCTGGAGGTACTTTACTCCTGCTCGCAGGCGCTCAACGTCAGCACAATCGACCAGCACTGTTTTACCCAGATCCTTCAGCTGGTTCGCCAGCATGAAAAGGTCGATTATATTGAGATGCAGATTGGTGAAAACTGGCGGTTAAGCGACGGTAAACAGCAGGAAAACACCGCCTGGCAAACGCTGCCGGTCACCCAGCAGGACGAGATCCTTGGCCAGCTGCGCTGGCAGGCCCCAGCCAGCACGCCGCCGAATCCGCTGATGCAAAGCGTTGCCGGCATGCTGGGACAAGGGTTGTACTTTAACCAGGCGCAGAAACATTACCAGCAGCTCTTGCTGATGCAGGAGCGGGCGATCATTGCCCGCGAGCTGCATGACTCCCTGGCGCAGGTTCTGTCCTATTTACGCATTCAGCTTACGCTGCTTAAACGCGCGGTACCGGCAGAAAATGACAAAGCGCAGATGATTATTGGCGACTTCTCGCAGGCGCTGAACGACGCCTATCGACAGCTCCGTGAACTGCTGACAACCTTCCGTTTAACGTTGCAGCAGGCCAATTTGCCCGCTGCGCTGCAGGAAATGATCGCTCCGCTTCGCCAACAAACGAATGCAGCGATTCACCTCGACTGTAGAATGCCTACTCAGGCGTTGGATGCCCAACAGCAGGTTCATCTGCTGCAAATTATCCGCGAAGCGGTGCTTAACGCCATCAAGCACGCGGCGGCGCAGGAGATTTCAGTAACCTGCGTCACCTCTCCCACGGGGGAACACACGGCGGCTATTCTTGATAATGGCAAAGGCATCGCCAGCCTCGATGAACCCGAAGGCCATTACGGTCTGAATATCATGCATGAACGTGCCGCCCAATTAGGTGGCCGGTTAACGATTTCCCGCCCTGCAGAGGGAGGAACGCTGATCGCGATAACGTTTCAGTCGTCGACAGCAGACAATAAAAATAACGATGAATAATAGCCAGGAGCAGCAATGAGCGAGCGAAGTGTCTTTGAAGTTTTAATTGTCGACGATCATCCTTTAATGCGCCGGGGCGTCCGCCAGCTTCTGGAGATGGACGACAGTTTTCGAGTTGTCGGTGAGGCCAGCAGCGGTACAGAAGCCATCAGCCTCGCCAACCGTCTTTCCCCGGATCTCATTCTGCTCGATCTCAACATGAAGGGGCTGAGCGGGCTGGACACGCTCAACGCGCTGCGCCGGGAAGGCGTCGTGGCGCGCATTATCGTCCTGACGGTATCCGACTCGCGCAGCGACATCTTTGCGCTAATTGATGCCGGAGCCGACGGCTATTTGCTTAAAGACAGCGATCCGGAAGTGTTACTGGATGATATTCGTCGGGGAGCCAAAGGCGGTGCAGCATTCAGCGAACAGGTAGCCGAATACCTGCGCACCCGCGGCACGGAAAAGCGCGCCAGCGATCCCTTCGCTGCGCTAACCGAACGTGAACTGGATGTCTTACAGGAAGTGGCGCGAGGCCTGTCTAATAAGCAGATCGCAGCAGGGCTGCATATTTCTGAAGAAACGGTGAAGGTTCATATCCGTAATTTACTGCGTAAACTTCAGGTTCGTTCGCGGGTGGCAGCGACGGTGCTTTTCCTTGAAAGCCGGGGCGTTTAAGCCCTTGAAATCCGCCGCGGTCATCGATAGCACGCTAATATAATTTACACTATCTCCTCATTTTCTCCACGTTTGGACCTGAGGATAGCGCTACAGTGACAGCTGCCCCCATAACGACAATCTGAAGTACTTACGAGGTCCTGACCAGATGGCGAATTTCTTCATCAATCGCCCCATTTTTGCATGGGTGCTGGCCATTATTTTGTGCCTCACCGGTACGCTTGCTATCTTTTCGCTCCCCGTTGAGCAATATCCCGACCTCGCACCGCCTAACGTGCGCATCACCGCTAACTATCCTGGGGCTTCAGCTCAGACCCTGGAGAATACCGTCACCCAGGTTATCGAGCAGAATATGACCGGCCTCGACAACATGATGTACATGTCGTCGCAGAGCAGCAGCGCAGGCCAGGCAACCATCACCCTGAGCTTTAAAGCCGGGACCGATCCTGATGAAGCCGTACAGCAGGTGCAAAACCAGCTTCAATCCGCAGTGCGTAAGCTCCCGCAGGCTGTGCAAACTCAAGGCGTGACCGTCAATAAAACCGGCGATACCAATATCCTGATGGTGGCGTTCGTGTCCACCGACGGCAGCATGGACAAGCAGGATATTTCGGATTACGTCGCCAGTAACGTGCAGGACCCGCTCAGCCGTATCAACGGCGTAGGCAGCGTCGACGCTTACGGCTCACAGTACTCGATGCGCATCTGGCTCGACCCTAACAAGCTCACCAGCTATCAGCTAACGACGCAGGACGTGGTCGATGCCATCAGCTCGCAGAACGCGCAGATTGCCGTGGGCCAGCTCGGCGGCACGCCCTCCGTGGATTTACAGGCCCTAAACGCCACCATCAACGCCCAGTCTTTATTGCAAACCCCCCAGCAGTTTAAAGATATTACTCTGCGAGTGAATCAGGATGGCTCAGTCGTCACCCTTGGTGACGTTGCGGACGTAGAGCTAGGGGCCGAGAAATATGATTTCTTAAGCCGTTACAACGGTCAGGCGGCATCGGGGCTCGGCATCAAGCTGGCATCCGGCGCGAACGAAATGGAAACCGACCGGCTCGCCCGCGCTAAAATCGATGAGCTTTCGCAGTTCTTCCCGCACGGTCTGGAGGCGAAAATCGCCTATGAAACCACGCCGTTCGTTAAAGCCTCGATTAAAGACGTTGTGAAAACGCTGCTGGAGGCCATTCTGCTGGTCTTCCTGGTCATGTACCTGTTTTTACAGAACTTCCGCGCAACGCTTATTCCTACCATTGCCGTCCCGGTGGTCCTGCTGGGCACCTTCTCGGTGCTTTACGCCTTTGGCTACAGTATTAACACCCTGACGATGTTCGCGATGGTGCTGGCGATAGGCCTGCTGGTGGATGACGCCATCGTCGTGGTAGAGAACGTCGAGCGCATCATGACCGAAGAAGGCCTCTCGCCCAGAGAGGCCACGCGGAAATCAATGGGCCAGATACAGGGCGCGCTGGTCGGGATTGCCATGGTGCTCTCCGCCGTCTTCGTGCCAATGGCGTTCTTCGGCGGCACGACCGGGGCTATTTATCGTCAGTTCTCAATAACTATCGTTTCGGCCATGGTGCTATCAGTGCTGGTCGCGCTGATCCTCACCCCTGCCCTGTGTGCCACGATTCTGAAGCCGCTGCACAAAGGCGAACAGCACGGTCAAAAAGGCTTTTTTGGCTGGTTTAACCGTATGTTCAACCGCAACGCCGCGCGCTATGAAAGCGGCGTCGGCAAAATTCTGGCGCGCAGCGCGCGCTGGATGCTGATTTATGCGCTGCTGCTCGGCGGGATGGTCTTCCTGTTCTTAAGGCTGCCGACCTCGTTCCTTCCGCTGGAAGATCGCGGCGTATTCACCACTTCCGTACAGCTGCCCAGCGGCTCAACGCAGCAGCAGACGCTGAAAATCGTTGACCGCATCGAACAGTATTACCTGACTCAGGAGAAAGCCAACGTGCTCTCGGTGTTCTCCACAATCGGTGCCGGCCCCGGCGGCAACGGGCAGAACGTGGCGCGTATGTTTGTCCGCCTGAAAGACTGGGACGACAGAGACTCGGATAACGGCAGCTCTTTTGCCATTATCGAGCGGGCTACCAAGGCATTTCGCAAGATTAAAGAAGCGCAGGTTATCGCCAGCAGCCCGCCAGCCATTAACGGCCTGGGCAACGCCGCGGGCTTTGATATGGAGCTTCAGGATCACGCGGGTGCGGGGCATGCCGCCCTGATGCAGGCCAGAAATAAACTGCTGGAGCTGGCGGGCAACGACGGTTCGCTGACGCGCGTGCGCCACAACGGCCTGGACGACAGCCCGCAGATGCAGATTGATATCGATCAGCGTAAAGCTCAGGCGCTCGGCGTTTCTATCGACGACATCAACAACACGCTGCAAACGGCCTGGGGCTCCAGCTACGTTAACGACTTTATGGATCGAGGCCGCGTGAAGAAGGTCTATGTCCAGGCTGCGGCCAAATATCGTATGCTGCCGGACGACATCAATAGCTGGTACGTCCGCAATAAAGACGGTGGCATGGTGCCTTTCTCGGCGTTCGCCACTTCCCGCTGGGAAACCGGCTCTCCGCGTCTGGAACGCTATAACGGCTATTCCGCCGTGGAAATAGTCGGTGAAGCCGCGCAGGGGATCAGTACCGGTACGGCGATGGACATTATGGAAAATCTGGTGCGCCAGCTGCCGAACGGCTTTGGGCTGGAGTGGACCGGCATGTCTTATCAGGAAAGGCTCTCCGGCGCGCAGGCTCCGGCGCTGTACGCCATTTCGCTGCTGGTCGTTTTCCTGTGCCTGGCCGCGCTTTATGAAAGCTGGTCGGTGCCGTTTTCCGTCATGCTGGTGGTGCCGCTCGGGGTCATCGGTGCCCTGCTCGCCACCTGGATGCGGGGGCTTGAGAACGACGTTTACTTCCAGGTAGGGCTGCTCACGGTTATCGGGCTTTCGGCGAAGAATGCGATATTAATCGTCGAATTTGCCAACGATATGAACGCCCAGGGCCGGGAGCTGGTTTCCGCCACGCTTGACGCCTGCCGCCAGCGTTTACGCCCGATTCTGATGACTTCACTGGCCTTTATCTTCGGCGTACTGCCGATGGCAACCAGCAGCGGCGCGGGCTCCGGCAGCCAGCACGCGGTGGGCACCGGGGTGATGGGCGGCATGATTTCCGCCACCGTGCTGGCCATTTTCTTTGTGCCGCTGTTCTTCGTGCTGGTGCGTCGCCGCTTCCCGCTTAAAGAGCCGCATGCAGATTAATCGCCGGAAACAAAAAAGGCGGCCATTTGGTCGCCTTTTTAGTGATGTTGCTCAGAGATAATCAAATAAGAACATCGTGCTCTTGTCGTTTGCCGGTCAGATCATTTGCGAAGCATATCTTCAATGAAATCTTTCCAGTTCCCCAGTTCATGCTCAATCATAACGTCCTCTCTTATAATTGCTTTAATCATACGCAAACTCGCCCGGCGGGTGAAGCAATTCTGAACAGCTGCTTTCCCGCCGCCACCGCATATTTATTGTCATTGCGTAATACCCCAATCTTAGCCCGTCTATTTTTGATTAATGTGACGGAACACCTGAAACAAAATGTTTCTTTAACTTTAGGAATTTGTATGCAGCGGGCAATACCGGCCTGTGAGCGGCCTCACAGGCACGCTGGAGTAACAGAATGAGGAGGGTGACGGAGCAGAACGCAAGCTGAATAATATTTATTCATTCATTTTTAGCAGGCCGCGATATCGGCAACGCGATAATTTTCAATCGGCCTGTAATAGGCCTTTGCATAATTGATGAAAAGTCATTCAAATTGTATAACGGTCGTTATATTCCGTGACTATCAGCGTAGCAATTAGGTAATATTTTTCCTTCGTACTTTATTCTCATTTTTAAAGCAAACTCATTTCTTGATGAAGAAAGCAGAGTTTCGACAAAAGGACTGAAGCCCCGTGATAACCCTTTACGGCATCAAAAACTGCGACACCATCAAAAAGGCGCGCCGCTGGCTGGAAGCCCAGGGCATTGATTACCAGTTTCATGACTATCGCGCTGATGGCCTGGACATCGATTTGCTGAACAGTTTTATCGCGGAACTGGGCTGGGAAGCCCTGCTTAACACCCGCGGCACCACGTGGCGTAAGCTCGATGAGGCGCGCCAGGCATCCATTACCGACGCGCAGTCCGCCGCCGCGCTAATGCTTGAAATGCCCGCAATCATCAAACGACCATTGCTCTGCGCGCCCGGGCAGCCTATGCTGCTGGGTTTCAATGAATCGAACTATCAGCAGTTTATCAACGAGGTATAGCGCTATGTCCTGCCCGGTTATTGAGCTGACGCAACAGCTTATCCGCCGCCCTTCCCTGAGCCCCGACGATGCTGGCTGCCAGGCACTGCTTATTGAGCGCCTGCGCGCCATTGGTTTTACCGTGGAGCACATGGACTTTGGCGACACGCAAAACTTCTGGGCGTGGAGAGGACAAGGCGAAACGCTGGCGTTCGCAGGCCATACCGATGTCGTGCCTGCCGGCGATGCGGACCGCTGGATCAACCCGCCGTTCGAACCAACCATCCGCGACGGCATGCTGTTTGGACGCGGCGCGGCGGATATGAAAGGTTCGCTTGCGGCGATGGTGGTTGCCGCCGAACGTTTTGTGGCTCAGCATCCAAATCACAAAGGCCGCCTGGCGTTTCTGATCACATCTGACGAAGAGGCCAGCGCCAAAAACGGCACCGTAAAAGTTGTTGAAGCACTGATGGAACGCCGCGAGCGGCTGGATTACTGCCTGGTCGGCGAGCCTTCCAGCACCGAAATTGTGGGTGATGTGGTAAAAAATGGCCGTCGCGGCTCGCTAACGTGCAACCTGACGATTCACGGCGTACAGGGGCACGTCGCCTATCCGCATCTCGCAGATAACCCGGTTCACCGCGCGGCACCGATGCTCAACGAGCTGGTGGGAATCGAGTGGGATCGCGGCAACGAGTTTTTCCCGGCGACCAGCATGCAGATAGCCAATATTCAGGCTGGCACCGGCAGCAACAACGTGATTCCCGGCGATATGTTTGTTCAGTTCAATTTCCGCTTTAGCACCGAGCTGACCGACGCGGACATCAGGCAGCGCGTCATTGAGCTGCTCGACAGGCACCAGCTGCGTTACACGATCGACTGGTGGCTTTCAGGCCAGCCTTTCCTCACCTCACGCGGCAAGCTTGTCGATGCGGTAGTGAACGCCGTTCAGCACTATAATGAAATCAGACCGCAGCTTTTAACGACTGGCGGCACCTCTGACGGACGCTTTATCGCCCGGATGGGTGCGCAGGTGGTGGAACTCGGGCCGGTGAACGCGACCATTCACAAGATTAATGAGTGCGTTAACGCCGCCGATTTGCAGCTTCTGGCCCGCATGTATCAACGAATCATGGAACAGCTCGTCGCCTGACGGGCCGCTCAACTCAACGAGGTACTGGCATGGAATGGCTATCGCACTACTGGTGGATTATCGTCCTGGTGCTGCTTTTGGGGATTTTCCTTAACGTGATTAAGGATCTCAAGCGCATCGACCCTAAGAAATATATGGCAAACAAGCCCGAGCTTCCCCCGCATCGCGACTTTAATGATAAGTGGGATGACGAGGATGACCGGCCGAAGAAGAAGCCGTAAGCCGCTGAGTTGACTCCCTCTCACCGAGAGGGAGTTCTCAACTAAAGCAGTTCAATAATATCATCGTCTTTCGGCGTGCCGCCGCTTAACGCCTCGTCAAAATAGTGCTTCGGCACCGTGTAATGCAGATGGTCCAGCGCAATTTTAATACTGCGGTCGTCGATGGCATGGCCCAGATCGTCAATCACATCGAGAGTAAAATCCCCACCGATGCGCTCCAGCGCCTCTGACGCGTCAAATGCATACTTCACGTTAATCACATTATCTTCATCGCCGTGAATCAAATGGATAGTCGTAGCGGTCGGCACTTTTTCCGGCAGCCCGGCATAGCGTCCGCTAAAGGCGACCACGCGTGAAGCGAGATTAGGCTCGGCTTTGATGGCCTCCAGCGCCATTATTGCGCCCTGCGAGAAACCGATCAGCGCCGTGGCGCCAGCCGGGACATTGCTTTGTTTCTGCCAGTAGCGCACGACTTCGATAAACTTCGGCATAACCGCGTCAATTCGCCGCTGGCGATTTTCTTCCGTCACGCCTGCCACGGAGAACCATTCCCTTCCCTGGCTCGCACCGCTCACCGACGGGCCGCCGATACTGACGATCGTTGCGTCAGGAAAGGAAGGTGCGAACCAGCTGCCGATTTCGCCCATCGCAACCGGGCTGTCGCCCACACCATGAAACAGTAACAGCAGCTGTTTTGCCGGGACTGCGGGGCTTTGGACAACAAAATGGTCGTGTTTCATGGTTATCTCCTTACGTTTCTGGCGTTGACTATACGCCGACCGAAAACGATGACCATGCCATTTGACTGAACGACTTAGTGGAAAAATTGCAATGGCAAAATGGCGTCTTTAAGCGCAACGCTTTGTGGCATATTCAATTTTTCGAGCGCCTGCTGCGTTTCCTGGCGCATCGCGCCCAGCAGTGCCTTTCGCCCGGAAAGGCGGAGACTGGCGCAAAGCTCATCCACGGCAAGCCGGGATTGAACCCTCCCCCGCAGCGCCTGCATGGGAAGATCGCTGGTTTCCAGCAGACGGTTAAGCGAGCCGAGGCAGGCCTCCAGCGGACGGTGCGCGTAGGCAAATCCGGCCAGTTCGAGCCAGTCATCATCGTTTAACGTAGACGCTGGCCGGGAAATTATCGGCAGCGGCTGGTCTATCCAGGGCTGCTGGTAAGCAAAATCTCTTTCCAGCCGCCTTTGTTCGTGGAGGGTGAGTGCGACCCCCGCCTCGCTGAGCGGCAGCAGCGCCATCGCGCTGTAGCAGCCGCTGCTGGCTTCGCGATGGCTGCCAACGCGCACCAGCGTGAACCCACAGCTTTGCCAGAATCGCCATAGTTCTTCGGTGAAACCAAAGCTCACGGACAGATAGTCAAATTCCTGTTGGCCATCCAGCCTGGCCCGCTCAATCATCCGCTGCCCTAACTGCTGGCGCTGACGAAGCGGATGCACGGCAATTCTTGTCACCCGTAGCCCTTTCAGCGTAGCCGCCAGCGGGCTGCCGCCGTGGGCAGCCAGCGACTGCGCAACCAGATTGCCCCGCGGGCGACGGAAGCCGGCCCATACGGCCCGGCTAAGCTTTTCATCCAGACCGCCCTCTGCCACAAGCCAGGCGGCCCCCAGGGTTTCATCTTTGCAGGTCGCGGCGATAAAACGCTGGCCGTGCGCGTCCAGCATGCGCCGCCAGTCCAGCGGAGAAGTACGGTAATGCGCGCCGGAAAGCAGCCGATACATCTGCTCAAGCTGGTCGTGTGCACCCTGTACCACTTCACCTATCGCCACTGCGCCCTCGGCGGCATGCGTGATATCCACTTCATCAAACAGCAGGATGCCGTCGATTAAAGATTCGAGCGGATCGGGCTGCGCCCAGCGAATCGGGGCCGAAAGCGAATAGCGCGTGAGCGAATCAATCCCGGCGCAAAACTTCAGCAGGAAGCCGCGCCCTGTGCCTTCGTAGCCCTGCACCGTAGTCGTTAACAATGTGCGCGGGAAGCGTGAAATGAGCTGGCGAAGCTGAGGTGCGGGCAGCGCCGCCGCTTCATCAATAATTAACCAGTCCGTATCTTCCGTTTTCGGCTGAGCCAGCAATGCGTCCGGGGCGATGAAATTGAACTTTTCGCCCGCGTGGAAGGCCAGTACGTCGGTTGCCGCTCGCGTGGGAGCCGTGACCAGAGCTTTACCGGGCAGACTTTGCACCAGCATTCCCGCCAGCGCCGATTTACCGCGCCCTCGCTGGGCCGTCACTACAGCAACTCCAGGAGACATCTCTTGTAAGGCGCGGAGAATATCAGCCTGTTCCTGCTCGGGCGCTCCGTTTGCCGCGTGCCACACTGCGCGTTTTTTGTCATCCGGCAGTTGCAACGGCCGATGCTGCTGCCACAGACAGGACTCGCTGTCCGCCAGCACGCAGCGCTGAAGATGAGAAATAAAATTTGGCGTGGCAATAGGCTGGAAGCTATCGCTCCAGCGGAGGGAATCAGCATCGGCCTGCTGCGGCCAGCCAGACCAGTCGGGCGTAAGCAAAACCAGCCAGCTGCCGGCCTTTAGCGTACCGGCAAGCGCAGCGAACGCTTCGGCATCCAGACCGCTGCGGGCATCAAATACGGCGTGGAGAAATTCACGGCCAAGCAGCGTGCGCATGGCCGAAGGCGCGCAGTTCAGCGGCAGTTCAGGCGCGGCGCCAACCCACAGCCAGTCGCCCGGAAGCAGGCCAGCCACCGACGCGATCTGTTGGCTGCTCCACTGGGCTTCCCCGGCAAGGATAAGCAGGCGCCGAATGCCTGAGTTGGCCATGTCGGCGGTAACCTGTTGAAGCTGTTCCATGCCTGCAATCCTTGTCGCTGTCTAAAGCCGCGCCGCTAGCGGATGCTGTTGCCAAAGGTGTTGCACTGCGCAGGGTCACCGCTGTCGAAACCGCGTTTAAACCAGGTGTAACGCTGCTCTGAGGTACCGTGAGTGAAGCTGTCCGGTATCACCCGCCCCTGCCCTTTCTGCTGCAGGCGGTCGTCCCCGATGGCTTCGGCGGCGTTCAACGCCTCCTGTAAATCTCCGGCATCCAGCACTTCCTGCTTCTGCATGCTGTGTCCCCAGACGCCGGCGAAGCAGTCCGCCTGAAGCTCCATTTTGACCGACAGGCGGTTGCCCTCGGCCTGTGAAGCCCCTTGTTGCAGCTGGCGTACCTTAGGTTCAATGCCCAGCAGTTTCTGCACGTGGTGGCCCACTTCATGAGCGATAACGTAGCCCTGCGCGAAGTCGCCGTCGGCCCCGAGCTTGGTTTTCATTTCGTCATAGAAGGAGAGATCGATATAAACCGTGCTGTCCGTCGGGCAGTAGAACGGCCCCATGACCGACTGACCGGTGCCGCAGCCCGTGCGCGTAGCGCCGCGATACATCACCAGCTTCGGCGCCTGCCAGGTGCGGCCCATCTGCTGGAATATTTGCCCCCAGGTATCTTCCGTGGTGGCGAGAATAACCGAGGTGAATTTGGCCGCTTCGTCGTCGTTAGGGCTGATTGAGCGCGGGGTGGTTTGCTGCTGAACCACCGGCTGGCCTCCGGAGAGGAGCGCCGTTAGATCGACGCCGTAATATCCCGCCACCACGACCACAATCAGCAGAATTATCCCGCCTTTGCCGCCCGGCAAGCGAAAGCCGCCCCCGCCGCCGCCAAAGCTCGGGCCGGAGGAATTACTACGCCTGTCTTCTACGTTGTCGCTTTCGCGACGACCTTGCCAACGCATAACCTACCTCATCGTTCACAACTTGTAATAGGTAGATCGTAGGTGGTTAATGGCCGGATTACCATAAGAAACAATATGTGAAATATCCGGATGCGCAAAACGCACCCGGACAGGAGGAAGCGAGTTCTGGAAGTTAGTCTAAATTCACGCCAAGACGGCGGGCAACTTCTTCATAGGCTTCAATCAGGCCGCCCAGGCTCTGGCGGAAACGGTCTTTGTCCATTTTGTCCAAAGTCGCTTTGTCCCACAGGCGGCTGCCGTCCGGCGAAAACTCGTCGCCCAGCACCACTTCGCCTTTGAACAGGCCAAATTCCAGCTTGAAATCAACGAGGATCAGGCCCGCCTCATCAAAGAGCTTGCTCAGCACGTCGTTGGCTTTGTAGCTCAGCTCACGCATGCGGGCCAGGTTCTCTTTGTTCACCCAGCCGAAGGTTTCACAGTAGGATTCATTGACCATCGGGTCGTGCATTTCGTCGTTCTTTAGGAACAGATCGAACAGCGGCGGATTCAGCTCAATGCCTTCCTCAATGCCCAGACGTTTTACCAGTGAACCGGCGGCACGGTTGCGGATCACGCACTCCACCGGCACCATATCCAGCTTCTTCACCAGCACTTCGTTATCGGAGAGCAGGGCTTCCATCTGGGTAGGAATACCCGCTTCTTCCAGCTTCGCCATAATGAAATGGTTGAACTTGTTGTTCACCATGCCTTTGCGGTCGAACTGTTCGATGCGAGCCCCGTCACCTGCTGACGTATCATTGCGGAATTCGAGCACCAACAGATCCGGGTTTTCGGTGCTGTATACGGTCTTCGCTTTGCCACGATACAACTCAGCTTGCTTTTGCATCTTTCTTACTCCAGGTGTGATTTAACTAAAAATTCCGCTCTTTGCAGCTACGCACACGTTTGCGTAGCCCGCCAGAAAAAAGGCCGGACTGCTCCGGCCTCTTAGATTACTTGCTGAAGGCTGCCTGGAATACGGCTACCAGTGCATCATTCTGGGACTGCGTCAGGGTATGCCCTTTCGGATCGATGAACTGCAGACTGCTGCGGTTATCCAGATCGCCAACCTGCAGTTTGTAGTCGCCGCTTACCAGACCCGGGTCTTTGGCACCCAAATCCTGCCAGCTGCTGTCCGACAACGGTTTGTAGGTCACGGCCATGCTGCCCGTTGAACGCGTAGAGTCGGTCACTTTCATGCCCACTTTTTCAAGCGTGGCCGGTAAGCGGTTCCAGACTGCGTTGAACGGCCCGCGCACCACCAGCATCGGTAAGCCGGTATCGTCTGCGGCACTTTGCACATCGAGCTGCGTCGCGGCACGGCTGTCTTTCGCGTTTTGCGAATCCGTCTGCGCTTTATCCAGGCCCGCGCTGATGACGTTCAGCATCTGAGCGCTGTAGCGCTGTAAAGACGCGGCGTCCGCAACCGGCTTGCCGGCCTGTTCCAGATTCAGCAGCTTAACCACAACCGCCTGCTGATAGCCCTGCGGCTGCACGGCAATCTGGTAGCGGCCACGGTACTGATCGTCTTCATCCGCACGGTTCCACTGCACCCAATCGGTGGTCAGCGTTTGCGTGGCGTCATCGCGCTTGTCGATGGTGTAGTTGTTAGCCTGAACGATGCTAACGACCTGCGGCCACAGCGTGGCGCCGCGAGCGCTTTCTACCATCAATGAAGCGGTATCGCCGGTAAACTGAGTACGCGCCCCGCTCACCAGAGCCAGCGGCTGAGCCGGCGGACGGATGTCCAGCTGTTTGCCTGTTGCGCCGCTGCCGTTGGTAACCGGAATATTATATTGACCGTTCTCCACGGGCAGGATCATGCCCGCCGGAGCGTGGATTTCCGCCAGTGGTGCTGCATCCAGATAGGATTCGTCGCCGCTGACCTGGCGCTTATAACGCTGGTCGGAACTGCATGCTGCCAGCAGCATGGCGAGCGACACCACTGCAACCTTTGCCACCATCGACTTCTGTACTGAGTAAGCCATTAAATCTCCCTAAACTTTACAGCAAACCCGCATGCTTAAGCGCGCTGATAATCACCGGACGACTGGCATCAGTCAGCGGCGTCATTGGCAGGCGTAAGGTATCGGTCGCCACAAGTCCCAATTCTCTACAGGCCCATTTCACCGGGATAGGATTGGGTTCTACAAATAATTTATTGTGCAACGGCATCAGACGCTGATTGATTTCACGCGCCTGAGCGAATTGCCCGCTGGCGGCCAGTTTACACATTTCCGCCATTTCACGCGCGGCTACGTTTGCCGTAACGGAAATGACGCCGTGACCGCCGAGCTGGATAAAGTCCAGCGCGCTGGCATCGTCACCGCTGACCAGGATGAAGTCATCTTCAACCAGCTCTTTGATCTGGTTAACGCGAGTTAAGTTCCCGGTGGCTTCTTTAATACCGATAATATTTTTAACCCGGGACAGGCGCCCGACGGTTTCCGGCAGCATATCGCACCCGGTACGGGACGGCACATTGTACAGCATCTGCGGCAGATCGGTGCTTTCGGCGATAGCTTTGAAGTGCTGGAACAAACCTTCCTGAGTAGGCCGGTTGTAATAAGGCGTCACGGTCAGGCAGCCGACGATACCGCTATTGTGGAAACGCTTCGTCAGGGAGATAGCTTCGGAGGTGGCGTTTGCACCGGTGCCTGCGATGACCGGGATACGGCCATCCGCCAGTTCCAGCGTTAACATGACCACATCGCCATGCTCATCGTGGCTTAAGGTTGCGGATTCTCCGGTTGTCCCTACCGACACAATCGCCGAAGTTCCGCTGGCGACATGGTAATCAATCAGTTTTTTCAGGCTTGACCGGCAGACATTACCTTTCTCATCCATCGGCGTTACAAGCGCGACAATACTTCCCGTGAACATTGGCCATCCTCTGTGCAAACAAGTGCCTCAATGGTACGTTTGGTGCAGGATCAAAAGCAAGCCGCCAGGTGACTCTACACGGTTGTATGCGGGATTTTTTTATGCTTTCCTTATGATATCCCACAGATTTACAGGAAGAATGCGCTTGACTCCTTCACCACACCATTATTTGGTTATCACCGCCCTTGGCGCGGACAGGCCTGGCATCGTGAATACCATCACCCGCCATGTCAGCAGCTGCGGCTGCAATATCGAGGACAGCCGCCTCGCGATGCTCGGTGAAGAGTTCACGTTTATCATGCTGCTGTCCGGCAGCTGGAATGCGATAACCCTGATTGAATCGACGCTGCCGCTCAAAGGCGCAGAGCTGGACCTGCTGATTGTGATGAAGCGCACCGCGGCGCAGGACCGCCCGGCCATGCCCGCCACCGTTTGGGTGCAGGTTGAAGTGACAGATTCCCCGCATTTGATCGAGCGCTTCACGCATTTATTCGACACGCACCATATGAATATCGCCGAGCTGGTTTCACGCACGCAGCCCGCGCAGGATAACATCCCGCCGCAGCTGTACATTCAGATAACCGCCCACAGTCCGGCATCAGAAGATGCAACAATTATTGAACAGGCCTTCAAAGCCCTATGTACAGAATTAAAAGCACAGGGCACTATTAGCGTGGTGAACCCACAGCAAGATGATTAAAGACGGAGTGTAGTGATGAACCCACTGAAAGCCGGTGACAGTGCACCGAAATTTAGCCTGCCCGATCAGGACGGCGAGCAAGTAAATTTGACCGACTTCCAGGGACAGCGCGTTCTGGTTTACTTCTATCCCAAAGCGATGACGCCGGGCTGTACCGTTCAGGCATGTGGCCTGCGCGATAACATGGATGAGTTAAAAAAGGCGGGTGTGGAAGTGCTGGGCATCAGCACCGACAAACCTGAAAAACTTTCCCGTTTTGCTGAAAAAGAGCTGCTGAACTTCACTCTTCTGTCCGACGAAGACCATCAGGTCTGCGAGCAGTTTGGAGTTTGGGGCGAGAAGTCCTTTATGGGCAAAACCTACGACGGCATCCACCGCATCAGCTTCCTGTTGGACGGTGAAGGCAAGGTTGAAAAAGTGTTTGATGATTTCAAAACCAGCAACCATCACGACATCGTGGTGAACTGGCTGAAAGAGAACGCTTAACCAGCCATGTCCTATCAACAAGCCGACTTCACGTCGGCTTGTTCATTTTCTGAATCTAGCGCGGCTCGTCTTTGACAATCAGCCCGTCCGGCCAGGCGTGAACCACCGCCTTGATCAGCGTGGCAAGCGGAATCGCAAAGAATACGCCCCAGAATCCCCACAGGCCGCCAAAAATCACCACCGAGAGAATGATCACCAGCGGATGCAGGTTTACCGCCTCGGAGAACAGCACCGGCACCAGCAGGTTTCCGTCCAGCGCCTGAATAATCAGGTACACCGCGAACAGCGTCCAGAATTCTGTTCCTAACCCAAACTGGAACAGCGCCACGCAGATAACCGGAATGGTGACCACAAAAGCGCCGATATACGGGATCAGCACCGAGAAGCCCACCAGCACCGCCAGCAGCAGCGAGTAGTTCAGGCCAAAAATGATGAAGCCGATGTAGGTGGCGATCCCCACCACAATCATCTCCAGCACCTTGCCGCGAATATAGTTGGTGATCTGCTGGTTCATCTCCAGCCACACCTGCCCCGCCAGCCCGCGATTGCGCGGTAACACGCGGCGTACTGCATTAAGCATCTGCTCTTTGTCTTTGACGAGGAAAAAGACCATCAGCGGCACCAGCACCAGATAAATGGCCAGCGTCAGCAGCCCAACCAGCGAAGCCAGCGAATACTTCACCACCTGATCGCCCATGCCCGACATCCGACCGCGCATGTTTTCAGCCATGGCATCAATAATGCCTGCATCCACCAGCGCCGGATAACGTTTCGGCAGCGTGGCGGCAAAGTCCGACAGCTTGTTCAGCATCCCCGGCATATCGCGAATAAGATTGATGCCCTGCTGCCAGGCCACCGGCGCGACAATCAGCATCATCACCATCAGGATGCCGACAAAAAGCACCAGCACGATCGTTGCCGCCCAGGTTCGTGAGCAGCCAAGCCGCTCCAGGCGAGCCGTCGGCCACTCCAGCAGATAGGCCAGCACGATAGCAACCAGCAGCGGCGCTAAAAGCCCGTGGAAGAAAAAGAGAATGACAAATCCGGCCACCAAAATGACCAGCAAAGCGATGGCCTCCGGGTCGCTAAACCTTCGGCGATACCACTGCAACAACATCTCTAGCATACATCCCTTCCCTGACAGCTTTGTGCGAGCGGGGATTGTATCTAAATGTCACAGGAAAGACTTTGCTTTTTAAGCCCGGCAGCGACCTGGTTGAGGAAGGCTGATGGATTCAGTGTTAAGATTTTCCACATTCGTTACCCGGGCGACAAAACGTTGCAAAATGACGAACAAATCAGCTGGTAACGTGTCGAAACTAGACCCCGATTAAACAGGATAGCGGTTATGTTCAAGCAGTTAAAAAAAACGCTGGTTGCAACACTGATGACAACCTTAATTGCCGCCCAGGCAGCGCCTGCCTTTGCGGATGTCGCCGATCAGCTGCCTGATATGGGGACCACTGCGGGCAGCACGCTGTCCATTGGCCAGGAAATGCAGATGGGCGATTTCTATGTTCGCCAGCTGCGCGGCAGCGCCCCCCTGATTAACGACCCTCTGTTAGTGCAGTACATCAACAGCCTTGGCATGCGCCTGGTCAGCCATGCGGATTCCGTCAAGACGCCCTTTCATTTCTTTCTCATCAATAACGATGAAATAAACGCCTTTGCCTTCTTCGGCGGCAACGTTGTGCTGCACTCGGCGCTGTTCCGCTACGCCGACGATGAAAGCCAGCTCGCCTCGGTTATGGCGCACGAAATTTCGCACGTTACCCAGCGCCATCTCGCCCGAGCGATGGAAGATCAAAAGAAAAATGCGCCCCTCACCTGGGTGGGCGCTTTAGGCTCCATCCTGCTGGCGATGGCCAGCCCGCAGGCAGGCATGGCCGCGCTGACGGGGACGCTGGCGGGCACCCAGCAGGGGATGATCAGCTTTACGCAGCAAAACGAGCAGGAAGCTGACCGTATCGGGATTCAGGTTCTGCAACGTTCAGGGTTCAACCCGCAGGCAATGCCAACCTTCCTTGAAAAGCTGCTCGACCAGGCGCGCTACTCCACTCGCCCGCCGGAAATTCTGCTGACTCACCCGCTGCCGGAAAGCCGTCTGGCGGATGCCCGCAACCGCGCCAATCAGATGCGCCCGGTTGTGGTGCAGTCCTCCGAGGATTTTTATATGGCCAAAGCGCGTACGCTGGGCATGTATAACTCAGGCCGCAACCAGCTCACCAGCGACCTGCTTGATGCCTGGTCAAAAGGCAACGTCCGTGAACAGCACGCCGCACAGTACGGCCGGGCGCTACAGGCAATGGAAGCGAAGAACTGGGGTGAAGCACGCAAACAGCTTCAGCCTCTGCTGACGGCGCAGCCTGCGAACCCGTGGTATCTCGACCTGTCCACGGATATCGATTTAGGACAGAACAAAACTGCCGACGCCATTAACCGGCTGAAGAGCGCGCCGGGGCTGAATCTCAACCCTGTCCTGCAGCTGAACCTTGCCAACGCCTACGTTCAGGCCGGACAGAACGCGCAGGCGGCTACGATTCTTAACCGCTACACCTTTGCCCATCCGGACGACGGCAACGGCTGGGATTTGCTGGCCCAGGCCGAGGCTTCGCTGGGCAATCGCGATCAGGAACTGGCTGCCCGCGCCGAGGTCATGGCGCTGAATGGCCGCCTGGACCAGGCGATTTCCCTGCTCAGCAGCGCCAGCGCGCAGGTCAAACTCGGCAGCCTGCAGCAGGCCCGCTACGACGCACGCATCGATCAGTTCCGCGAGCTGCAAAAACGCTTCCTTCAATATCAGAAGATGTAACAGGAGTTTCAATGACTACGAACGTCACGATTTATCACAACCCGCGCTGCTCCAAGAGCAGAGAAACGCTGAGCCTGCTGAAGGCAAACGGCGTAGAGCCTGAAGTTGTGCTGTATCTGGAAACGCCGCCGGAGGCGAAGACCATCCAGTCTCTGCTTGGCCTGCTAGGATTTGGCAGCGCGCGCGAGCTGATGCGCCAGAAGGAAGATCGCTACAAAGAGTTGAATCTGGAGGATGAAAGCCTAAGCGAAGCACAGCTGATTGAGGCGATGGTGAACAATCCAAAGCTCATCGAGCGCCCGATTGTGCTGGCGAACGGCAAAGCGAGAATTGGCCGCCCGCCGGAGAGCGTGCTGGAGATTTTGTAGTCAAGAGCAGAACGCCCTCACCCTGCTGCATCCCTTAGGGAGAAGGCCGGGATGAGGGTGGTTTACAGCCCAAGAATTTCTTTTACGAAGGGGATAGTCAGCTTGCGCTGCGCGGTAATGGAGGCGCGATCGAGCTGATCGAGCGTCATAAACAGCGTACGCATTTCGCGATCGAGGCGCTTAAGCAGAAAACGGCCCACGTCTTCCGGCAGCTCAAATCCGCGCAGGCGCGCTCGCAGCTGTAAAGCCTGGAGCTTATCGTCGTCGGAAAGCGGCTGAAGCCTGTAGATTTGCCCCCAGTCGAGGCGCGAGGCCAGATCGGGCAGCTGAAGATTGAGCTGGCGCGGCGGACGATCGCCGGTGATCAGCAGCCGGGTGTTGCCGGATTCAAGAATGCGGTTATACAGGTTAAAGATCGCCATTTCCCACAGTTCATCACCCGCCACGCACTCGATGTTATCGATGCAAACCAGCGAGAGCTGCTCCATGCCGTCAAGCACTTCCGGGACAAACCAGGTGCGCTTATCCAGCGGCACATAGCCTACCGCTTCGCCCCGCTGCGACAGCTCCGCACAGGCGGCATGCAGCAGGTGGCTGCGTCCCCCCCCTTCCCGCGACCAAAAATAGAGGTACCCGCTGTGATCCTGACGGAGCACGGCCTGGAGTGCGGCAAGTAAAGAGGGGTTGTCACCCGGCCAGAAACTGGCAAAAGTTTCGTCATCGGGTAAATAGAGTGGCAGTGAAAGCTGTGCCGGCGTATTCAGAAGGACCTCAATCGTAACGGGCAGAAAACGCGAAGAGTTTAACACAGATTTGCCCGGCAGGAGAACCGGGCGGGAACACCGCCCGGCATGCAGCTAACTTACGGTTTTACTTCACTTTCTTCCGCATCCAGCACAACTTCTTCCGGACGAATAATGCTGATGAGCTTAAAGATCAGGCTCAGACCCACGCCGACGATCGTCGCCAGCGCCATGCCTTTGAGCTCGGCCGCGCCGATGTGTACTTTCGCGCCGCTCACGCCGATGATCAAAATCACCGAGGTCAGGATCAGATTCTGCGCTTTGCTGTAGTCAACTTTGGATTCAATCAGTACGCGAATACCGGACGCGCCGATTACGCCGTAAAGCAGCAGTGAAACGCCGCCCATGACCGGCACCGGGATAATCTGAATCGCCGCGGCCAGTTTACCGACGCAGGACAGCAGAATCGCCAGAATCGCCGCGCCGCCGATAACCCAGGTGGAATAAACGCGGGTGATCGCCATCACGCCGATGTTTTCGCCGTAGGTGGTGTTCGGCGTAGAACCGAAGAAACCGGAGAAAATCGTCGAGATGCCGTTGGCGAACATCGAACGATGCAGGCCCGGATCGCGAATCAGATCTTTCTTCACGATATTCGCCGTGACCACCAGGTGACCCACGTGCTCGGCAATAACAACCAGCGCGGCAGGCAGAATGGTGAAGATGGCAAACCACTCAAAGCGCGGCGTATAGAAGGTTGGCAGCGCGAACCAGTGCGCTTCGCGGATTGGCGTCACGTCCACCACGCCCATCACGAAGGAGAGCGCATAGCCCGCCAGCACGCCGATCAGAATCGGGATTATCGCCAGGAAGCCGCGGAACAGCACGGAGCCGAAGATAGTGACCGCCAGCGTCACCAGGGAAATAATGATGGTGGTGGAGTCAGGAGAAGTCCCGTCCGCAGGCAGCAGCCCGGCCATGTTCGCCGCAACGCCCGCCAGCTCAAGGCCGATTACCGCCACAATGGCGCCCATCGCCGCCGGCGGGAACATGACGTCCAGCCAGCCGGTCCCTGCTTTCTTCACAATCAGCGCCACGATGCAGAACAGCACGCCGCACATAATAAAGCCGCCGAGGGCTACTTCATAACCCAACGGCAGCAGCAGCAGCACGGGGGAGATGAACGCAAAGCTTGAGCCAAGATAGGCCGGGATTTTGCCTTTGCAGATAAAGAGGTACAGCAGCGTGCCCAGGCCGTTAAACAGCAGGACCGTCGCCGGGTTAATGTGAAACAGGATTGGCACCAGAACGGTGGCACCAAACATCGCGAACAGATGTTGCAGGCTTAACGGAATCGTTTGCAACAGCGGGGGTCTTTCATTTATCCCGATAGCGCGGCGGGTCATGTTGTTGTCCTCTGAGTATTGTTTTAACGAACGACGTGCTTTAAAAAATCAAAAAAAAGCCGACTTTCGAAGTCGGCTGCTTTTTTATTTGGTGCCAAATATCTTGTCGCCGGCATCGCCGAGGCCAGGAATAATGTATCCGTGCTCGTTGAGCCCCTGATCGATAGACGCGGTAAACAGCTCTACGTCCGGATGAGCTTTCTCCAGCGCGGCAATGCCTTCCGGAGCGGCAACCAGAACCAGGACCTTAATGCTGGTGCAGCCTGCATTTTTCAGCAGGTCGATGGTGGCAATCATAGAGCCGCCGGTGGCCAGCATTGGGTCAACGACCAGCGCCATGCGCTCTTCAATATTAGAAACCAGCTTCTGGAAGTAAGGTACCGGCTCCAGCGTTTCTTCATTACGGTAAACGCCTACCACGCTGATACGCGCGCTCGGTACGTTTTCCAGAACGCCTTCCATCATGCCCAAACCGGCACGCAGAATCGGCACCACGGTAATTTTCTTGCCTTTGATCTGGTCGATTTCTACCGGGCCGTTCCAGCCTTCGATAGTGACTTTTTCCGTTTCCAGATCCGCGGTAGCTTCATAAGTCAGCAGGCTGCCAACTTCAGAGGCGAGTTCACGAAAGCGTTTGGTACTGATGTCCTGCTCACGCATCAGGCCCAGCTTGTGTTTGACGAGTGGGTGTTTCACTTCCACGATCTTCATACTCTTTCTCTCCAAAATAGTTGGCCACCACAAAAAAAATCGCCGGATTATACCGCTTTTTCACCGCTCCGCCACCGCTAATAGGCTTGATCGAGATCAAGCGGACTGGAAAGAGTATAAATCAACAATATTTATTCCCGCGTAATAAGAGGCTCGCAAACGTTTGCCTGCACTGTTAGAATTGCGGCGTTTTTTATTCCATACCACCCGTGGGGAACGAGCAGTGACCGATAAAACCTCTCTCAGCTACAAAGATGCCGGTGTTGATATTGATGCGGGCAACGCCCTGGTCGACAGAATTAAAGGCGTAGTGAAAAAGACCCGCCGCCCGGAAGTGATGGGTGGGCTGGGCGGTTTCGGTGCGCTGTGTGCGCTGCCACAAAAGTATCGTGAACCCGTGCTGGTTTCCGGCACCGACGGGGTAGGTACCAAGCTGCGTCTGGCTATGGATTTAAAACGTCACGATACCATCGGTATCGATCTGGTCGCGATGTGCGTGAACGACCTGGTTGTACAAGGCGCTGAGCCGCTGTTTTTCCTTGATTATTACGCTACCGGCAAGCTGGATGTGGAAACCGCAGCGAGCGTCATTACCGGTATCGCGGAAGGCTGTTTGCAGTCAGGCTGCTCGCTGGTCGGCGGTGAAACCGCTGAGATGCCGGGCATGTATCACGGCGAAGATTACGACGTGGCAGGTTTCTGCGTCGGCGTGGTTGAGAAATCTGAAATTATCGACGGTTCTAAGGTGGCCAACGGCGACGTGCTGATTGCTCTGGCCTCAAGCGGCCCGCACTCCAACGGCTATTCTCTGGTGCGTAAAGTGCTGGAAGTCAGCGGTACCGATCCGCTGACCACCGAGCTGGAAGGCAAACCGCTGGCGGATCATCTGCTGGAGCCGACTCGCATTTACGTTAAAAACCTCCTTGAGCTGATTGCCGAAGTCGACGTGCACGCCATTGCCCACCTTACCGGCGGCGGCTTCTGGGAAAACATCCCGCGCGTGCTGCCGGACAATACCCAGGCGGTAATCGACGAATCCTCATGGCAGTGGCCAGCGGTGTTCGGCTGGCTGCAAAAAGCCGGCAATATCAGCAGCCACGAAATGTACCGCACCTTTAACTGCGGCGTCGGCATGCTTATCGCTCTGCCAGCGGCCGAAGCGGATAAAGCCGTTGAGCTGCTGCAGGCCAAAGGTGAAAACGCCTGGAAAATCGGTATTATCAAAGCTTCCGTTTCCGATGAGCGTGTGGTTATTGAGTGATGAAACGCATTGTGGTGCTGATTTCCGGTAACGGAAGCAATCTTCAGGCAATGATTGACGCCTGCAAAACCAAAAAGATTAACGGCACCCTTGCGGCGGTGTTCAGCAATAAGGCCGACGCGTTCGGCCTTGAGCGCGCCGCCGAGGCTGGCATTCCAGGCCATGCCCTGAGCGCCAGCCAGTTTGCCGACCGGGCAGCTTTCGATCGCCAACTGATGCATGAGATCGACGCCTATGCGCCCGATGTCGTGGTGCTTGCAGGCTACATGCGCATCCTTAGCCCTGAATTTGTCGCCCATTACAGCGGACGTCTGCTGAACATCCACCCCTCCCTGCTGCCAAAATATCCCGGCCTGCATACCCATCGTCAGGCGCTGGATAACGGCGATACGGAGCACGGCACGTCGGTACATTTTGTCACGGACGAGCTGGACGGCGGCCCGGTCATTCTGCAGGCCAAAGTTCCGGTGTTTGAAGGCGATGATGAAGACGAAATCACCGCCCGCGTGCAGCATCAGGAGCACGCCATTTATCCGCTGGCCGTCAGCTGGTTTATAGAAGGCAGGCTTGCGATGCGCGGTAATGCCGCCTGGCTCGACGGCAAAGAGCTCCCCCCGCAGGGATATGCGGCTGAAGAATAAACGCTAAGGGGCCTTCGGCCCCTTTTTTTATCCCGCCTTTGTGGGAGGTTTTATGTTCAAAATTGCCAAACGCACGACTTTGGCTTTCGTCGTTGGACATTCCCCGCTAAAGCTCGCCATAATGACTGGCGTGACGGCATTTTTCGTCTACGAAAACGGAAGTGAGGGCTAATGGGTCAGGATAAGCTGTATATCGAAAAAGAACTGAGCTGGTTATCTTTTAACGAACGCGTGCTGCAGGAAGCGGCAGATAAAATCAATCCGCTCATCGAAAGAATGCGTTTTCTCGGCATCTATTCGAATAACCTTGATGAATTTTACAAGGTTCGTTTCGCCGAGCTTAAACGCCGTATTCTGATCAGTGAAGAACAAGGCACCGCGCCCAACTCGCGTCATCTGTTAAATAAGATCCAGGCCCGCGTACTGAAGGCCGATCAGGAGTTTGACGGTCTGTACAACGACCTGCTGCTGGAAATGGCCCGCAACCAAATTTTCCTGATCAACGAACGCCAGCTGTCTGAAAACCAGCAAAGCTGGCTGCGCCACTACTTCAAACACTACCTGCGCCAGCACATCACGCCGATCCTCATTAATCACGACACCGATCTGGTGCAGTTTTTGAAGGATGATTACACCTATCTGGCGGTCGAGATCATTCGCGGAGAAGAGACCCGCTACGCGCTGCTGGAGATCCCGTCAGATAAAGTGCCGCGCTTCGTGAACCTGCCGCCGGAAGCACCACGCCGCCGCAAGCCGATGATCCTGCTGGACAACATTCTTCGCTACTGTCTGGACGATATTTTTAAAGGTTTCTTCGACTACGACGCGCTAAACGCCTACTCGATGAAAATGACCCGCGACGCCGAATACGATCTGGTCACCGAAATGGAATCCAGCCTGCTTGAGCTGATGTCATCCAGCCTGAAGCAGCGCCTGACCGCTGAGCCGGTGCGCTTTGTTTATCAGCGCGATATGCCCGACGCGATGGTCGAAATGCTGCGTAACAAGCTGACCATTACCAACTATGACTCGATCATTCCCGGCGGGCGCTATCACAACTTTAAAGACTTTATTAAGTTCCCGAACGTTGGCAAAGCCAACCTGGTCAATAAGCCGCTGCCGCGCCTGCGCCATATCTGGTTCGATAAATTCCGCAACGGCTTCGACGCCATCCGCAACCGCGACGTGCTGCTTTACTATCCGTACCACACCTTTGAGCACGTGCTGGAACTGCTGCGCCAGGCCTCGTTTGACCCGAGCGTGCTGGCCATAAAAATCAATATTTACCGCGTGGCAAAAGACTCGCGCATTATCGAGTCAATGATTCACGCGGCGCACAACGGCAAGAAAGTCACCGTAGTGGTTGAGCTACAGGCGCGTTTTGACGAAGAGGCCAACATCCACTGGGCGAAGCGCCTGACGGAAGCCGGCGTGCACGTTATCTTCTCCGCGCCGGGCCTGAAAATTCACGCCAAGCTGTTTCTTATCTCGCGCAAAGAGAACGATGAAGTGGTGCGCTATGCGCACATCGGCACCGGTAACTTCAACGAAAAAACGGCCCGGCTTTATACCGACTACTCGCTGCTGACCGCCGATGCCAGAATCACCAACGAAGTGCGCCGGGTATTTAACTTTATTGAAAATCCTTATCGTCCGGTGACCTTTGAATACCTGATGGTCTCGCCGCAAAACTCGCGCCGCCTGCTTTACGATCTGGTGGATCGTGAAATTGCTAACGCGCAGAACGGCGCGCCTTCCGGCATTACCCTGAAACTCAATAATCTGGTTGATAAAGGCCTGGTTGACAGGCTTTATGCAGCCTCCAGCTCGGGCGTAAAGGTCAATCTGCTGGTACGCGGCATGTGTTCACTGATCCCCAATCTGGAAGGCATCAGCGATAATATTCGGGTGATCAGCATCGTCGACCGCTATCTTGAGCACGATCGCGTGTACGTGTTTGAAAACGGCGGCGATAAGAAAGTCTTCCTCTCTTCCGCAGACTGGATGACGCGCAATATCGACTACCGAATTGAAGTCGCCGTCGCCGTGCTCGACCCGCGCCTGAAGCAGCGGGTGCTGGATATCATCGAGATTCTGTTCAGCGACACGGTGAAAGCGCGCTATCTCGACAAAGAACTGAGTAATCGCTACGTACCGCGCGGCAATCGCCGCAAGGTTCGCTCACAGCTGGCGATTTACGATTACATTAAATCTCTGGAACAACCTGACTAACGCTATGCCGATAAAAAAACATGCTCCCCGCCCGCAGGAGTTCGCTGCGGTCGATCTCGGCTCGAACAGTTTCCATATGGTGATTGCCCGCGTGGTTGACGGCGCGATGCAGATCATTGGCCGCCTGAAACAGCGCGTCCATCTTGCCGACGGGCTTAACGCCGAAAATGAGCTTAGCGAAGAGGCAATCGAACGCGGCCTGTCCTGCCTGGCCCTTTTTGCCGAGCGTCTGCAAGGCTTCCCTGCGGAAAACGTCTGTATTGTCGGGACGCACAGCCTGCGTGAAGCCGTTAACGCCGAAGAATTCCTCAAACGCGCCGAGCAGGTCATCCCCTACCCGATTGAAATTATTTCCGGCAACGAGGAAGCGCGCCTGATTTTTATGGGCGTGGAACATACCCAGCCGGAAAAAGGCCGCAAGCTGGTGATTGATATCGGCGGCGGCTCAACGGAACTGGTGATCGGCGAAGACTTCGAGCCGATGCTGGTAGAGAGCCGTCGGATGGGCTGCGTGAGCTTCGCGCAGAACTTTTTCCCCAGGGGAATGATTACGGCAGAAAACTTCCGTCGCGCGCGTCTCGGGGCGGTGCAAAAGCTCGAAAATCTCTCCTGGCAGTACCGTCTGCAGGGCTGGAAAGTCGCGATGGGCGCGTCCGGCACCATCAAGGCAGCCCATGAAGTGCTGATCAACATGGGTGAAAAAGACGGCATTATTACGCCGGAAAGGCTGGAGATGCTGCGCGATGAAGTTTTGAAATTCAAAAGCTTCTCTGCCATGAGCCTGCCGGGCCTTTCCGAAGAGCGTAAGGCAGTCTTTGTTCCGGGCCTGGCGATTCTGTGCGGCGTATTCGATTCGCTGGCTATCCGCGAGCTGCGCCTGTCCGACGGAGCGCTGCGCGAAGGGGTGCTCTACGAAATGGAAGGCCGTTTCCGCCATCAGGACATCCGCATTCGCACCGCGCAAAGCCTGGCTAACCAGTATCATATCGACAGCGATCAGGCGAAACGGGTGCTGGAAACCACCGAGCATATTTATCAACAGTGGGAGGTGCAAAATCCTAAGCAGGCCAATCCGCAAATGGCCGCGCTGCTGAAATGGTCGGCGATGCTGCACGAAGTCGGTCTGAATATTAATCACAGCGGCCTGCACCGCCATTCAGCGTATATTTTGCAGCACAGCAACCTGCCCGGCTTTAATCAGGAGCAGCAGATGCTGATAGCTTCGCTGGTTCGCTATCATCGCAAAGGCATCAAAATTGATGACCTGCCGCGCTTTACGCTATTCAAGAAAAAGCAGTTCCTGCCGCTGATTCAAATTTTGCGGCTCGGCGTGCTGCTCAACAATCAGCGTCAGGCGACAACCACGCCGCCAACCCTGGTGCTGGAAACCGATGAAAATCACTGGACGCTGCGTTTCCCGCACGACTGGTTCAGCCAGAACACGCTGGTGCTGCTCGATCTGGAGCGCGAACAGCTGTACTGGGACAACACGCCCGGCTGGAAGCTAAAGATTGAAGAAGAGGCCAGCCCGACCGTGGCGGCCTGATAGCGGATTCGCTTTAAAATCTGCGCCCCGGTTTTCTCCTTGAGATCCGGGGCGTTATGCTTCCAGCTCCTGCCCGGCATCCTCAATCAGCGACGTCAGCGGCTGAGGAGCGCCAATCAGGTAACCCTGCATGTAATCAATGCCGAGGCGCTCAACCGCATCGCGCAGCGCTTCGTTTTCCACGTATTCCGCCACGATCTGCATTTTTTTCATTCTTGCCAGCTGGCAGATAGATTCCACAATCTGGTAGTCCAGGCTGCTGGTCAGCACGCTGCGGATAAAGCTGCCGTCGATTTTCAGAATGTCGGCGCTCACGTCTTTCAGGCGGGCATAGCTTGCGTAGCCTGTTCCAAAATCATCAATTGCGACGCGGCAGCCCATGCGCTGAAGCGCCGTTAAGGTCATGTTGGCCTGCGCTAAATTGGTCAGCGAGTTACTTTCGGTAACTTCAAAAATAATCTGCCACGGCTCGATGCTGTACTGTTCGAGTAGTTTTTTTACTTCCTGCGGGAACTGATTTCGGCTGACGGAAGCAGGCGTCAGGTTTATCGCAAAGCGGCAGCCCGGCAGCCGTTCCCGGTGCTTATCCATAAACTGCAAAGTGGAGTCCAGTACCCAGCGGTCTATGCGAGAGGAAAGCCCAAACTCATGCGCAACCGGCAGGAAACTGTCCGGGGTGAACAATTCTCCGTTATCCCCTTTCATGCGCAGCAGGATTTCATGATACGAGTCGCCGCGCATGCCCTGAATGCGCTGCGCCATCAGCATAAAGTGGCCTGAGTCCAGCGCCACCTGCAGGCGATTCATCATTGCCACCTTGTTCTTCACCGCGTTCTGAACCTGATTCGACCCCTGCTGCTGGAGGCTCTCCGGATGATAGGTGGTGAGCGACAGATCGGCCATCGTGCTCAATTCGCCAAGCATCAGATAAAGATGGGTAATCGGGTGGCGGATATAGCAGTAGCTGATGCCAACCTGCGGCTGCAGCGGCATGCCGTCCCAGACGAAGCGGAACTGTTTCACGCGCTGATCGAGGACCTCGATACGTTCTTCATGCGTGTCGTAATTCAGGCGCACCACCAGCTCATGGCCGGAAAGGTTATAAACCTTTTCGTCGGCCATCAGCACCTGGCGTAGATATTCGGCAATCTGCTGTTTGTACTGGATGCGTAAAAGTACGCCGTAGTTGCGGCCCAGCAGCTCCAGCTCAGGTATACGAAGGAAGGCGAGCGCAGACCAGGGATGGCGAGCAATATCACGCTTCAGCGCTCGCAGATTGGGCATCTGGGCGATGGGATCGGTAAAGGCAACCCGGCGGGTTCGCGCGTGCAGGAAGCGCTGACGCGTGGTAACCGAAGCCATCATGTAAATAGTGATGGAGAAAATGGCGTAGCAGGAAGAGGCAATCGCCAGGTGAAGCTGGAAGCCCATATCCGGCGGCAGATAGTTATGAAAGCCGCTGCACAGAATAATAAGAATGATTGTCCAACTGTTGGTGACAAACAGGAAGCCAAATCTCATCGCCCCCCAAAGCATCACCGGGAGAATCAGCGTCAGCGTATAGTCCGTTGTGAAGATTGAGGGGGAATCCCCAACGGGGATCAGCAGCAGGCTGACCAGAAACGCTATCAGCGCAATCCACAGCAGCACTTCAATTTTGGTGACGCTGCGCTGCGCCTGAGCGCGCATCTGTGACCAGAAGGACAGCACGAAATGCGGGTTTTTAATCATGCGAATGATGAAGTAAAACAGCGGCATACCGGTTAACGTTCCGACCAGAACGGCCTGGAAATTAATGAGGGTACGCGGATGGAACGGATTCTCCGTCGCCATGCTCAGGGAGGCGTCATACCAGCCGAAGAACAGGCCAATCTGATAGATAAAAAGGAACAGCGTGGCGTTGAAGAGCACCAGCCAAAACATCCGCTGCAAAGTCAGTTTTATCACGCCAAACATCACGTTATGACGGCGAGGAACAAACAGCCTGTAACCCGTAAAGCTCAGCAAAACCGGCAGCAGGAAATGGGCTATCGCCAGCAGCGTCACCATCGGCCCTTTCATTTCAAGGTAGCGGATCAGCAGCGCCAGAATGATGCCCGGCACGGCAGCCCAGCCGAAGATCGTGACGAATGCCGTCATCAGCCCCAGCGGCATATAGACCAGGAAAGCGCGTCCGCCATCAATCAGCGTGTTCGAGTTAAACCATACGGAAAGAGGCAGCATCAGCGCGGGCAGTATTAGCGGTAGCGCCCACCAGTTATTCTTATGTTTATTGTACCAGGTCGCAAAATGCATTAGATGTTCGCCAGAAACCCTGTCAATCCTGCTCGGGTAATATTCAGAAAGGGCTCCAGCCTGACTGATAGGAACCATATTGCTATGGCATGGAGTGCAAATTTTAGTTATGGATTGTCACAAACAATTGATCCAAATCAATTTCCAGCAAAAGTTATTATTCCAGCTAGCAAAAATAATGCTTCCACTTCATAAAATTCTGCGGCTCAAATAATAAGGAACGTTTATATAACAAGGGTAAACGCCGGGTTGACGCATTTTTACAAGTTTAAGAATTGACCCGGCGGCACCGCTATGACTAAATATTATCGTCGCCCGCGGCTGTCGGGCAAACCCTAAAGGCTTTTTGGCGTGACACAGGTTACGAGTATGCGAAGACGACACCGATTTAACAATCGAATGACCCGCATTATTCTGCTTATCAGTTTTCTTTTCCTTTTTGGCCGCTTTGTCTATTCCTCCATTGGTGCCTGGTATCATCATCAGGACAAAAAGGCAGACGCGCAGCAAAGCAGCCAGCCTGTGGATACCACCAGCCGGTAACCCTTCTTCTTAGTAAAAAATTCTCGCTGCCCTGTGCGGTGCATTTTGTCGCGCCTGAAATTTCTGCCCGGGCGAAAAAAAACAGGCGACACCTGGCCGCCTGTTTTCTCTGTCATCACTGACGCAGAAGGGTTATTCCCACTCGATCGTTGCCGGTGGTTTACCCGAAATATCATAAACCACGCGGGAAATGCCGTTAACTTCGTTGATGATGCGGTTGGAAACGCGTCCCAGGAAATCATACGGCAGGTGCGCCCAGTGCGCGGTCATGAAGTCGATGGTTTCTACCGCACGCAGGGAAACAACCCAGTCGTACTTGCGGCCATCGCCCATGACGCCCACGGAACGAACCGGCAGGAACACGGTGAACGCCTGGCTGACTTTGTTGTACAGGTCAGCTTTGTGCAGCTCTTCGATGAAGATCGCGTCGGCGCGACGCAGCAGGTCGCAGTACTCTTTCTTCACTTCGCCCAGCACGCGCACGCCCAGACCTGGCCCCGGGAACGGGTGGCGATAAAGCATGTCGTACGGCAGGCCCAGCTCCAGACCGATTTTGCGCACTTCGTCTTTGAACAGCTCACGCAGCGGTTCAACCAGGCCCATCTTCATCTCTTTCGGCAGGCCGCCCACGTTGTGGTGAGATTTAATGACGTGCGCTTTGCCGGTGGCGGAAGCCGCAGATTCGATAACGTCAGGGTAGATAGTGCCCTGTGCCAGCCATTTCACGTCTTCCAGCTTCAGCGCTTCTTCGTCGAACACTTCCACGAACACGCGACCGATGATTTTACGTTTCGCTTCCGGGTCGTTCTCACCGGCCAGCGCGGTGAGGAAACGCTCCTCGCCTTCAACGTGAACAATATTCAGGCCGAAATGGTCACCAAACATTTCCAGCACCTGGGTGGCTTCGTTCAGACGCAGCAGGCCGTTATCCACGAACACGCAGGTCAGACGATCGCCAATCGCGCGGTGCAGCAGCATCGCGGTGACGGAAGAATCCACGCCGCCGGACAGGCCAAGAATGACCTTATCGTTGCCAACCTGCACGCGAATACGCTCGATTGCATCTTCAATAATTTTTGCCGGGGTCCACAGCGCTTCGCAGCCGCAGATCTCCAGGACAAAGCGTTCCAGCAGGCGCTGCCCCTGACGGGTATGCGTCACTTCCGGGTGGAACTGCACGCCGTAGAAGCGTTTTTCTTCGTTAGCCATAATGGCGAACGGGCAGGTCTCGGTGCTGGCAACGGTGACGAAATCAGCAGGGATAGCGGTAACTTTGTCACCGTGGCTCATCCACACGTCCAGCAGCGGTTTGCCTGCGGCGCTGAGTGAATCTTCGATGCCGCGAACCAGCGCGCTGTCGGTTTTGACTTCTACCTGCGCGTAGCCGAATTCACGTTCGTTGGAACCTTCAACGTGGCCGCCCAGCTGCATCGCCATGGTCTGCATGCCGTAGCACACGCCGAATACCGGCACGCCAGCTGCGAATACGTATTCTGGGGCGCGCGGACTGTTTTGCTCGGTAGTACTTTCCGGGCCGCCGGAAAGAATGATGCCGCTTGGATTAAATTCACGAATCTGTGCTTCGGTTACGTCCCAGGCCCAGAGTTCGCAATAAACACCCAGCTCACGCACGCGGCGCGCAACCAGTTGGGTGTACTGAGAGCCGAAATCAAGGATCAGGATACGGTGCTTATGAATATTTTCGCTCATGAGGGGCGTTTTCCAGAAAGCAATAAAAGCATTAATAAATAAGAACTGAAAACAACTCGGGGATTTCCAGTCGGCAAGACCAGGCAGTTTAATGACGCCCGCAGCGCGATGGCCGCGGACGTTATCGACATGCCAGGGTTACAGCCCCTGGAATCAGGAGCCCATGCGGTAGTTCGGGGACTCTTTAGTAATCGTCACGTCGTGAACGTGGCTTTCCTGAATACCCGCTCCGCTGATGCGTACAAATTCCGCTTTAGTGCGCAGCGCGTCGATAGTACCACAGCCGGTCAGGCCCATACAGGAGCGCAAACCGCCCATCTGCTGGTGCACGATCTCTTTCAGACGGCCTTTGTAAGCCACGCGGCCTTCGATTCCTTCCGGTACCAGTTTGTCGGCTGCGTTGTCGGTCTGGAAGTAACGGTCGGAGGAACCTTTAGACATCGCGCCCAGGGAGCCCATCCCACGGTAGGATTTGAATGAACGGCCCTGGTAAAGTTCGATTTCACCCGGGGATTCTTCGGTGCCGGCCAGCATGCCGCCGACCATGACCGCAGAAGCGCCGGCCGCGATAGCTTTCGCGATGTCGCCGGAGAAGCGAATGCCGCCATCGGCGATAACAGGAATACCGGTGCCTTCCAGAGCTTCAACCGCGTCGGCTACGGCGGTAATCTGAGGTACGCCAACGCCGGTCACGATACGAGTGGTACAGATTGAGCCAGGGCCAATACCCACTTTCACAGCGCTACAGCCAGCTTCAGCCAGTGCGCGAGCGCCAGCGGCGGTGGCTACGTTACCGCCAATGATTTGCAGATCCGGGTATTTGGCACGGGTTTCGCGAATACGCTGCAGAACGCCTTCGGAATGGCCGTGGGAGGAGTCAATCAGCAGAATGTCGACGCCAGCGGCTACCAGAGCGTCAACACGCTCTTCGTTGCCCGCACCTGCCCCAACGGCAGCCCCGACGCGCAGACGGCCCTGGTCATCTTTACAGGCGTTTGGTTTACGCTCTGCTTTTTGGAAGTCTTTTACGGTGATCATGCCGCGCAGGTGGAAGCTATCGTCAACAACCAGAGCTTTCTCAACGCGCTTTTCGTGCATTTTGGACAGCACGACGTCGCGAGCTTCGCCTTCTTTCACGGTCACCAGGCGTTCTTTCGGCGTCATGTACACGCTAACAGGCTGGTTCAGGTCGGTCACGAAGCGAACGTCACGGCCGGTGATGATGCCCACCAGCTCGTATTTTTCGGTCACCACGGGATAGCCTGCAAAACCGTTACGTTCGGTCAGCTCTTTCACTTCACGCAGGGTGGTCGTCGGCAGCACGGTTTGCGGGTCGGTAACTACGCCGCTTTCGTGTTTTTTCACGCGTTTGACTTCTTCAGCCTGGCGCTCAATCGACATATTTTTGTGGATGAAACCCAGACCGCCTTCCTGAGCCAGAGCAATGGCCAGACGGGCTTCGGTCACCGTATCCATCGCTGCGGAAAGCATCGGGATATTGAGGCGAATCGTTTTGGTCAGTTGGGTGCTAAGATCCGCCGTATTAGGCAGAACGGTGGAGTGAGCTGGAACGAGGAGAACGTCGTCAAACGTCAGTGCTTCTTTAGCGATACGTAGCATGGCAATATCTCAACCTGGGGTGAATGAGAACAGATAAAATATTGCCGCGGCATTATACAGAGCGTAACCGATTGCAGCCACACTTTTTTACGAATAATCCTTGCCAGAGTCGGTATGGCAGGTATTATCGACTGAATAACCTGCTGATTTAAAATTTGATCTAGCTCACATGCCAATAGCAAATTCCCCCTCAATTTTTACCGTTACCCGCCTGAATCAGTCGGTCCGTTTGCTATTAGAGCAGGAAATGGGGCAGGTCTGGATCAGCGGTGAAATCTCTAACTTTAGCCAGCCCTCTTCCGGGCACTGGTACTTCACGCTTAAAGACGATACGGCTCAGGTACGCTGCGCGATGTTTCGCAACAGCAATCGCCGCGTCACCTTCCGCCCGCAGCACGGACAGCAGGTTTTGGTCCGCGCCAACATCACGCTTTACGAGCCGCGCGGCGACTACCAGATTATCGTTGAAAGCATGCAGCCTGCCGGCGAAGGCCTGCTGCAGCAGCAGTACGAACAGCTTAAACAGCGTCTAACGGCTGAAGGCCTGTTTGAACAGCAGCATAAACAGGCGCTGCCGACACCGGCGCATCGGGTAGGCGTGATTACCTCGAAAACCGGTGCCGCCCTGCACGATATTCTGCACGTGCTGAAACGTCGGGATCCTTCGCTGCCTGTCGTGATCTATCCCACCGCCGTTCAGGGTGCGGACGCCCCGGCGCAAATCGTCCGCGCCATCGAACTGGCTAACCTTCGCGAAGAATGCGACGTGTTAATCGTTGGGCGCGGCGGCGGCTCGCTGGAAGATTTATGGAGCTTCAATGACGAGCGAGTCGCGCGGGCAATTTTCGCAAGCCAAATCCCGATCGTTAGCGCCGTAGGCCATGAAACTGACGTCACAATCGCCGATTTTATTGCAGACTTACGCGCCCCAACGCCTTCGGCGGCGGCAGAGATTGTTAGCCGAAATCAGGTTGAATTACTTCGCCAGATTCAGTCCCACCAGCAGCGTATGGAAATGGCGATGGATTACTATCTCGCCCAGCGTACGCAGCGATTTACGCGCCTGCAGCATCGGCTGCAACAGCAGCATCCTCAGCTACGCCTGGCCCGCCAACAGACCACGCTGGACAGACTCCAGCAGCGGCTGAGCGGAGCAATGGAGGGGAAACTTCGCCGCAGCGCTCAGCAACAGCAGCGGCTGGCACAGCGGCTAAATCAGCAGCAGCCGCAGGCGAGAATTCATCGCGTCCAGACGCGCATTCAGCAGCTGGAATATCGCTTATCGCAGGTTATCACCGCTCGCCTGAATGGGACTCGCCAGCGCTTCGGCACGGCAATCGCCCAACTTGAAGCCGTCAGCCCGCTGGCTACGCTGGCGCGAGGCTACAGCGTGACGACGGCCACCGACGGCAAGGTGCTGAAGAAGGCCAAACAGGTTAAATCTGGCGACCTGCTCAAAACGCGTCTTGAGGACGGCTGGGTTGAAAGCCAGGTCACCGATGTGCAGCCGGTGAAAACCGTTCGTAAGCGTAAACCTGCGGCGAAAAGCTAAAACTCAGTCGGCAACTGCGACAAACTCGACGCGCTTCTTCGAAATCAGGCCGTGGCCGTTCCGGCAGAAATAATCCACCGCTCCGCACGCTTTTAAAACCTCCAGCGGCTGATGGCAATCCGGGCAGCGGGCTTCCAGGCGAAAGCCCTGAGCGCAGCTTTCGCAGCGTGCACCGCTGTCGGTTGCCTGCAAAGTCTGGCCGCAGTTGGGACAGCTAAGTTCCATGGTCATTCCTCCACTATGAACAAAAGAAAACGGGAGCCTTAGCTCCCGTTTAATCACTTATTTGCTTTTCTTGATGTGCTTGATCAGGCGCTTACGCTTACGCATCTGGTTCGGCGTCAGGGTGTTACGTTTGTTGGCAAACGGGTTATCCCCTTCCTTGAACTGGATACGAATTGGCGTACCCATGACGTCCAGCGATTTGCGGAAGTAGTTCATCAGGTAGCGCTTGTAGGAATCCGGCAGATCTTTCACCTGGTTACCGTGAATCACCACGATTGGCGGGTTGTAGCCACCGGCGTGGGCATACTTCAGCTTCACTCGACGACCACGTACCAGCGGCGGCTGGTGATCTTCTGACGCCATGTTCATGATGCGAGTCAGCAGCGCGGTGCTCACACGACGCGTTGAGCTGTCGTAAGCTTCGCGGACGGATTCAAACAGGTTGCCTACGCCGCTGCCGTGCAGGGCGGAGATGAAGTGGACACGAGCAAAGTCGATAAAGCCCAGACGGTAGTCCAGCGTCTCTTTAACCTGCTCTCTCACTTCATTGCTCAGGCCGTCCCACTTGTTGACCACAATCACCAGCGAGCGCCCGCTGTTGAGGATAAAGCCCAGCAGAGACAGATCCTGATCGGAGATGCCTTCGCGAGCGTCGATCACCAACAGCACAACGTTCGCGTCTTCAATCGCCTGTAGCGTTTTGATAACGGAGAATTTTTCTACGGTTTCGGTGATCTTCCCACGCTTACGTACGCCCGCGGTATCGATGAGGATGTACTCACGCTCATCGCGTTCCATCGGGATGTAGATGCTATCGCGAGTGGTGCCGGGCATGTCGTAAACGACAACGCGGTCTTCGCCGAGAATACGGTTGGTGAGCGTTGACTTACCCACGTTAGGACGCCCAACGATGGCCAGCTTGATCGGCAAATCCTGAGGATTAAAAGCTTCCTCTTCTTCTTCGATTTCTTGTTCATCATCTTCAGAAACAATGCCGTTCTTAGCATTGAAAGCCGCCCAGTAGGCCGCATCTTCGTCGATTTCTTCTTCTTCAGCCCGTGGATTCACTTCGTCGATGAAAGGCATCAGAACGTGTTCCAGCAGCGTAGTCACGCCGCGGCCGTGGGAGGCGGCAATCGGGTGAATTTCGCCCAGGCCCAGAGAGTAGAAATCGATAACTGCCTGATCCGGGTCCATGCCGTCAGTTTTGTTCGCCACGAGGAACGTTGGCTTCTGACGGGAACGCAGGTGCTTAGCGATGGCTTCATCGGCAGGCATCAGCCCCGCGCGCGCATCCACCATAAACAGCACGACGTCAGCTTCTTCAATCGCCAGCAGGGACTGTTCCGCCATACGCGTTTCCACGCCGTCTTCCGTGCCGTCGATACCGCCGGTATCGATAGCAATAAACTCGCGGCCTTCCACTTCAGCACGACCATACTTGCGGTCGCGAGTCAGCCCCGGGAAATCCGCGACCAGCGCATCACGGGTACGCGTCAAGCGGTTAAACAACGTGGATTTTCCGACATTAGGGCGCCCGACGAGCGCAACCACAGGTACCATTATAAAAGCCTCATTACTCAAAATTCATCTTCAAACGACGCCAAAACGCGTCGCTCTCAAAAACAGGAAACGGCTCCCAGGAATCAGGAACCGTTTCGAACGACTGCTTACTCAGGAAAGTTTAGCGTTTGATCGAGTACAGCGTACCGTCTTTCGCCTGAATCAGCAGTTTATCACTGGCTACAACCGGCTCAGTCTGGAAGCCGGAGCTGTCCACTTTTTGCTGAGCCACAAAGCGGCCGTCGTCAGTGTTAATCCAGTGCATGTAACCTTCGCTGTCGCCAACGACCAGATAGCCGTTGTACAGCGCGGGAGACGTCAGATTGCGGTGCAGCAGATCGCTTTGCGTCCACAGCGTTACGCCGCCGTCGGCGTTAAGCGCAACCACGCGGTCATTCTGGTCGACCAGGAAGATACGATTGGCGTCCACGATGAAATCGTTCACTGAACCCAGCTCGCGTTTCCACATAATCTGGCCTGAACGCAGATCCAGCGCGGTCAGATTGCCGTTGTAGGCAAGCGCATAAACAACTCCGTTAACGATAACCGGGGTGGTATCCACGTCGCTCAGGCGATCGATTTCCGTCGCGCCCGTTGCCTGGGAGATACGCTGCTGCCAGATTAACTGACCCTGCTTCATCAGCACCGCGCTGACCCGGCCGTTATCGCCGCCGACAATGGCCGCACCAAACGCAACCGCAGGCGCAGACTCGCCGCGCAGCGACAGCGCTGGCATATCCAGGTTAACCGTCCACGCTACTGCGCCGTCGGTTTCATTCATCGCCTGCAGCTGGCCGTTGCTGGTGTGAACCAACACCAGGCCGTCGCTGACGACTGGACGAGAAAGGACTTCGCCCGCCGCTTTGCTCTGCCACGCGATGCTGCCGTCGGAAGTATTCAGCGCGAAGACCTGCGCTTTTTCGCTGCCGACATAAACATGAGCGCCATCAACGGTCAGGCCACCGGAAAGCAGCGCAGGACGATTGCTGGAGAAGAAACCGGTTTTCTCAGAGAGATCGACGGACCAGACTTCTTTGCCATCTTCAGCATTGACCGCTTTCACGGTACCGCGGCGGTCAGCGGCATAAATGTTGCCGTCCTGCCAGGCAGGATGAAGATTGGAGTAGAAATCACCAATGCCGCTGCCAACCGAGGTGCTCCAGACTTTTGCTGGTTCGAACTGGTTTTCAACGGTAGGCAACGGGGACATTTTAACCACGTCTTCTTCGCCACTGAACAATGAGCAGCCGCTGAGCAGCGTCAGAGAAATCAGCCCTGGCACAAGTAATTTACGAAATTGCATCGGGTCCCTCTTAGCTGGACAAATTATTGATTTTCATCTGCATCATTTCGCGCAGTGCAGGAGAAGCATCGGTCTGCGAGCCTTTACTCCAGGCATCGCGCGCACCCTGCTTATCACCTTTGCTGAGCAGCGCTTCACCGCGCAAATCAGCCACTATCGCAACCCAACCTTCGCCTTTAATGCCGTCGAGGGTTTTCAGCGCGGCATCAGCCTGCTTCTGCTGGATCTGGATACGAGCCAGACGCGCATTAATCAGGGCCTGAAGGTTTGCATCACTGGTATTGTTTAAGCCTTGCTGCAGCTGAGCCGCGGCCTTTGCCAAATCGTTGTTATCAACATACTTTTGCGCCAGCTCCAGTGAAGCTAACGCGCCGTAAGTATTTTTGGTGTCAGCCGCAAATTTTGCTGCTGCACTAAGCGTAGCCGGCCGATCGGCACGAACAGCGCTGGTCACATTTTGATATTCCAGGGAGGACGCCATCGCGGAGTCTGCCTGATGGCTGTTCCAGTAGCGCCAGCCGACCAATGCCCCAATCCCCAGCACGACACCAACCACCAGCGCTTTGCCATTTTCGGCAAAGAAGCGTTTTACCGCTTCAACCTGATCGTTTTCGTTCTCGTAAACTTCCACGCAGTCCTTCTCCTTAACGATTAATCTCTGGGCTTAGCCCAGCAGCGCCTGCAGATGTGAAACCGTAAGGCTTTGCTCTACGGTTTGCTGCTCACCTGTGCGCAGATCCTTCACCACAACCTGACCCTGGGCAACTTCATCTTCGCCCAGAACAAGTGCCACGCGAGCGCCCCACTTGTCCGCTCGCGCGAACTGTTTCTTAAAGTTGCCGCCGCCGTAGTTGGTCATTAGCTTCAATGCCGGAACCCGATCGCGCAGCTTCTCAGCCAGCAGCATCGCCGCCGCCTGCGTGCCCTGACCCGACGATATCAGGTAAATATCGACAACGGATTCCGCTTTAAATTCAGGATTAATCGCCTGAACCAGTAAAACAAGACGCTCAAGCCCCATGGCAAAGCCAACTGCAGGAGCCGCGCGGCCACCGAGCTGCTCAACCAGGCCATCGTAACGCCCACCCGCACACACCGTACCCTGGGAACCCAGGCTGCTGGTCACCCATTCGAACACGGTGCGGTTATAGTAATCCAGGCCGCGCACCAGACGCTGATTCACGGTATAGGCAATACCGGCGGCATCTAGGAATGAGCACAGGCCAGCAAAGTGTTCGCGGGACTCTTCGTCCAGATAATCACCTAACGCCGGTGCGTTATCTAACAGCGCCTGTACGTCAGGATTTTTGGAATCCAGCACGCGCAGCGGATTGCTGTACATACGGCGCTGGCTGTCTTCATCCAGCTTGTCTTTAAACTGCTCCAGGTACGCCACCAGCGCTTCGCGATATTTCGCGCGTGCTTCAAGGGAGCCGATAGAGTTCAGCTCCAGACGAACATGCTGGTCGATGCCCAGCGCACGCCACCAGCGGGCGGTCAGCATGATCAGCTCAGCGTCAATGTCCGGCCCCTGCAGACCAAAGACTTCCACTCCCAGCTGATTGAACTGGCGATAGCGGCCTTTCTGTGGACGTTCGTGGCGGAACATCGGCCCGACGTACCACAAGCGCTGTTCCTGATTGTACAGAAGACCATGTTCGATACCGGCACGCACGCAGCCCGCGGTGCCTTCAGGACGCAGCGTCAGGCTGTCGCCGTTACGGTCCTCAAAGGTATACATCTCTTTTTCAACCACGTCGGTCACTTCGCCGATAGCGCGTTTGAATAACGGGGTCTGCTCTACAATCGGCAAACGGATTTCGCTATAACCGTAGCTGCCGAGCACCTGTTTCAGAATGCCTTCAATGCGCTGCCAGATGGCGGTTTCGCCCGGCAGGTAATCGTTCATGCCGCGGATGGCTTGAATGTTTTTTGCCACGTTTGTTCTCTATCGTTTTTATACAAAAAATGAACCCGAAATCAGACTATTCGCTGCTGCGAAAAGCCTGGCGGGTTCAATCATACACATAGAAGCCCTGTGCTTCCCGTGTTTCGCACTATTTTTCCAACTGCTGAATGCTAATACGCTGCTTCTCGTCGAGCATATTTGCCTTGGCACGAATACGCGCTTCAAGCTGGGAAATCATATCGTCGTTGTCCATGCGCTCTTTCTGACGCACGCCATCTTCGTAGAAACCGCTTTTCTTGTTACCGCCGGTCACGCCAAGCGTGGACACCAGCGCTTCGCCCGGCCCGTTCACCACGCAGCCAATAATGGAAACGTCCATCGGGGTGATGATGTCTTCCAGACGCTGTTCTAACGCGTTCACCGTGCCGATCACATCAAATTCCTGACGCGAGCAGGTCGGACAGGCGATAAAGTTGATCCCGCGAGCGCGAATACGCAGCGATTTCAGGATATCGAAGCCAACTTTGATCTCTTCGACAGGATCCGCCGCGAGAGAAACGCGCAGCGTGTCGCCGATACCTTCTGAAAGGAGTAAGCCGAGGCCGATTGCCGATTTCACGGAGCCGCTGCGGAAACCGCCCGCTTCGGTGATCCCAAGATGTAAAGGCTGATCGATCTGCTTAGCCAGCAGACGATAAGACTCAACCGCGAGGAAAACATCGGAAGCTTTCACGCTGACCTTGAATTGATCGAAGTTCAGGCGATCCAGATGATCCACGTGACGCATGGCCGATTCAAGCAGCGCCTGCGGCGTAGGCTCGCCGTATTTTTCCTGCAGATCTTTTTCCAGCGAACCGGCGTTGACGCCGATACGGATTGGGATGTTTTTATCGCGGGCGCAGTCCACAACCATGCGAATACGCTCTTCGCTGCCGATGTTGCCAGGGTTAATACGCAGGCAGTCAACGCCGTATTCGGCAACCTTCAGCGCGATGCGATAATCGAAATGGATATCGGCGACCAGCGGGACATTAACCTGCTGCTTGATGAGTTTAAAAGCTTCCGCTGCGTCCATGGTAGGCACCGACACGCGAACGATATCAGCCCCCACTCTTTCTAACGCCTTAATCTGATTGACCGTGGCTTCAACATCCGTGGTACGGGTGTTAGTCATGGACTGAACGGCGATAGGAGCTCCATCGCCGATTGGCACATTCCCGACATAAATACGCTTAGATTTTCTACGCTGAATCGGGGTTTGGTTATGCATGACAAGTCTCCACAATTACACGTCCTGCTCGAGGCGATTATTCCGCACTCACGGTCAGACGAGCAACCTGGTTAGTTCTGATAAAGCGACTCAGATCGACAGGTTTCCCCTGGAACTGAATCTGTACTGCTGCTGGCGCACCGATTTTAAGCTTATAGGGGGCCTGGCCCGCTAAATTCAGGGTGCCGTCTTTACGCTGCATGCCGCTGAACAGCTTTTTACCGGTAGCATCTGTTACTTCCAGCCAGCAGTCAGCGTTGAAATTCATCACCAGCGCGTTTGCGTCAGCCGCAGGTTGGGTCACCCCAGCCTGATCGGTTGGCAATGCAGCCGCTGCGTTTGGCGCTGGAGCGGCTGTGTTCTGTGCGTTATCAACCGGCGCCTGGCTTGGTGAAACAACGGCAGAATTATCCGCAGGCACGTTTGGTGCCGCGGCATTTTGCGCAGCGTTATCGACAGGGGCTGGTTGGGTTGCAGGCTCAGTCGTTGGCTCAGGCTGAGTTGCCGCATCTGGCGCAGAGGATGAAGCATCTGTACCCGTATTCAAAGGGACTGACTGCGCGGTGTTTCCTGCAGAAAGCTCGGCGGAAGACTGATCGGCCATCGTGGAAATTTCTTCCTGCTGCGCTTTGTGGTTTTGCCACCACCATGCGCCCGTCAGGCCTACCACAACGAACAGAATCAGCCAGGTGAAGCTCATCAGCCAGCCGTCGCGTTTTTTGCGACGTTTGCCCAATGAAAAAGTCTGCATCGGTGCCACTTTTGCCGCCCTGATCGGAGCTTGCTTCTCCATCATTGGCAGCAGCTCTTCTTCAGGAATATGCACCAGGCGGGCATACGAGCGGATGTAACCACGCAGGAAAGTCGACGCCAGTTCTGCTGGAGCCTTGTCGTCTTCAATATCCCGAACGGTAGAAACCTTCAGACATAACCGTTCTGCCACGGCTTGTTGGCTGAGACCGAGTTGCTCACGGGCGTTGCGTAAACGAACGCCAGTGGTTTGTGCTTCATTTGTTTCTTGAGTGGCTTCAGTATTCATTAGCTACAACTGCTGGGACTGTTCATTGAGGATTAGGCACGAGCCCGTATCGCAACATTCCGCTACGCCACGCTCACCCGTACCGCGAAACTAATCTGACTTTTGAAGGATAAACCTTCGGCAACTATGCCCGGCAAAATGACCAAAATCATGCAAACGCGCCCTGTTCGCGGCAACGCTTCCAGCCAGTTAAGTTAACCATAGACCGCATTCGTAAATGCTGTCGGCTAAACTGTTGTTGTGCGGCTACATACTGCCTTAAAGCGCAAAGAAACGCACCGTAATTATTGGCCGTAGCGCGTATCAATGTACCAAATTTACAGTTAGTTATAATTTGGCATCATTTCGCACAAAACAGAGTGGACTCCACTCTGTTTTCCCGCACAGAATTGCTTATCAGACTGCTTTCACCGCGATAGGTTCACCCTGCATACGCTTACGCATCGTACGCTTGGTGCGGTCGATCACTTCACCCGCCAGCTGGCCACAGGCTGCATCGATATCATCACCACGCGTTTTACGCACGATAGTGGTGAAACCGTAGCTCATCAGAACCTTGGAAAAACGGTCGATGCGGCTGTTTGAGCTGCGTCCATAAGGTGCGCCCGGGAACGGGTTCCATGGAATCAGGTTGATTTTGCAAGGCGTATCTTTCAGGCATTCAGCCAGCTGGTGCGCATGCTCGGTGCCGTCATTGACGTGATCCAGCAGAACATACTCTACGGTGACGCGTCCCTGGTTGGCGTTAGACTTTTCCAGATAACGGCGTACGGCGGCGAGGAACGTCTCAATATTGTACTTTTTGTTAATCGGCATGATTTCGTCGCGAATATCATCCGTTGGCGCATGCAGCGAAATTGCCAGCGCAACGTCAATCATATCGCCCAGCTTATCAAGCGCCGGAACAACGCCAGAGGTTGACAGCGTAACGCGACGTTTGGATAACCCGAACCCGAAGTCATCCAGCATGATTTCCATGGCGGGTACAACGTTGTTAAGGTTCAGCAGCGGCTCGCCCATGCCCATCATCACCACGTTGGTGATAGGACGCACGCCCGTTTTCTTCTGCGCACCGATGATTTTTGCGGCGCGCCACACCTGGCCGATAATTTCGGACACGCGCAGATTGCGGTTAAAGCCCTGCTGCGCCGTGGAGCAGAATTTACATTCCAGCGCACAGCCAACCTGAGAGGAGACGCAGAGCGTGGCGCGATCTTCTTCCGGGATATAGACGGTTTCAACGAGCTGATCGGCAATCTTGATCGCCCATTTGATGGTGCCGTCCGCAGAGCGTTGTTCTTCAGCAACTTCCGGGGCGCGAATCTCGGCCACTTCTTTCAGCCTGTTGCGCAGCACCTTGTTAATGTCGGTCATCTCATCGAAGTCATCACTGCAATAGTGATACATCCATTTCATGACCTGATCGGCACGGAACGGTTTTTCACCCATCTCGGCGAAGAACTCGCGCAGTTGCTGACGGTTGAGATCCAACAGGTTAATTTTTTCAGATTTATTAGCAGAAACGACAGCGGCTGACGTCTCGGAAGTGACAGTTTGCTCAGACATAATTTTTTTCCGGCCTCGTTGTTACACGTTACGGCCCCAGGTGGGTTAAAAAGATACGCCCCGGAGAGTTGGCTCATCCGGGGCGCAGCATTGTACAAATTCTATGGCACGGATGCCATGGCTGAAAGCGACCTGACCTAAATAAAATGTAAAGGTCGCTTAACAGTTAACTCGAATTAACGAGTACGCGGGCACACTTCGCCTTCTGCGAAGAAATAGGCGATTTCGCGAGCGGCAGATTCTGCAGAATCGGAACCATGGGTACCGTTCTCAGTGAAGCTGTCCGCGTAATCTGCACGCAGAGTACCAGCCAGCGCGTTAGCCGGGTTAGTTGCCCCCAGAATATCGCGATGACGCTGAACGGCGTTTTCACCTTCAAGAACGCTAACCATGATCGGGCCAGAAGTCATGAAGGCCACCAGGCCGTCGAAGAAAGGTTTGCCTTCGTGCTCAGCGTAGAAGCCCTGTGCCTGCTCAGAAGTCAGGTGCAGCATTTTCGCGCCAACAATTTTAAACCCTGCTGATTCAAAACGAGCATAAATGTTACCAATAACGTTTTTTGCCACCGCGTTTGGTTTGATGATGGAAAAAGTACGTTCAATAGCCATGATTACCTCTGTGTTTGTTCTGTTTGCACCGGCTACCCGGTTATGATTTGGCGCCGATTATAATGAGCATCGTCCACCTTGCCTATGGACGGAGATAACATTTTTTTAAAATAAGACGATTTTCAGCAACACACTTATTCTGCCTGTATAAAAAAGAAGCTGCGCCCTACTGAACGGTGAAGTTTGCTGCGACAACCTGGCCTGACCCATCCAGTACCAGCACCTGATATTCGCCGGATTTAGCGAGTGAAAGCGCTATCCCTACCCCTGTCTCGCCAAGCGCATCTCCGTTTAAAAACCACCAGCGTTCGCCCTGGCCGCCCTGGCTCGATAAACGCAGCAAGAGCTGAGTTTGTCCCGGCAGACGTTTTAAAATAGCCCCCTCGCGCACGCCTAACAATAATAAAGGCGTAACGTCATTTTTCTGAAGAGGCGGGCATGTTTCAGAAGCGGGCGGCAATCGTAATGCCCGATGTTCAGACATCGGCAGCCAGGGCTCAAGCGGTAAAGGCCACAGCGCAATTTCACGTTCTTTAGCCCCGGCGCAGTCTGCCGCCACACGGTGCCCCTGGATATCAAGCCAGATACGCTGTTGGATCCCCTGAATACTCTCCTGCCCCGGAGCCTGAAGCGTTGGCGGCTCGCTTTTATCCAGCAGCCAGCTCGATAATCTTCGTCTGCAGTTGCTATCCCCCGGCGGCAAATATTGCCCACCAGGCCAGCAGATCTCACCGGCAGAAACGGAAGCAGGGCGAGGATCGGCTGGCAAACGGGCTTGCTGCATACGAGAACCCGCCTGTAGCAGATTGTTGACCTGATTAAGTAAAGGCACCGCGCTTCCCAAACCAAACTGCCCGGCCACCGGCGTGCTGTCTGGCCTGCCCGTCCAGACGCCGATTAAATATCTCGAGTTCAGGCCAATAGCCCAGGCGTCACGATAGCCGTAGCTGGTGCCTGTTTTCCACGCTAGCGGCACAACGGCCGGCAGCGAAGCATCCGGCTGCGGCAATGATTCCCCGGCAAGAATACGGCGGATTATCCATGCGGAACCAGGTGTAAGTAACGGTCTTTCCACCAGCGGTTGGCCAGGCTGAGTTCGCAGCTGTGCCGCCTTACCATGACGGGCAAACGCGCTGTAGGCCGCCACTACCTGGTCCAGCCGCGCTCCGCCGCCGCCGAGGATCAGCGAAAGATTAGGCTCGCTGCCCGGTGGGAAGCTTAAATTCAGCCCCGCGTTGCGTAACCGCGCGGCAAATCGCTTTGGCCCATAGGCTTCCAGCACCTGCACCGCCGGTAAATTAAGCGAGCGCACCAGCGCTTCACTCATGCTCACCGGCCCGTGGAAGCCTGTATCAAAGTTTCCCGGTCGATAGTCGCCAAAACGTCGCGGCACATCCTGTAACAATGAAGAGGGGTGGATCAGGCCGTCGTCCAGCGCCATTCCGTAGACAAAAGGCTTCAGCACCGAACCCGGTGAACGAACCGCCGTAACCATATCTACGTGCCCAAAACGGGAGTCGTCATTAATATCCGGTGACCCCACCCAGCCGCGTACTTCCATTGTCGTATGGTCTACAACCAACAGCGCCAGCGAAGTCCTCGCCGGCAGCTGGCCTTTCCAGTTCATGGCCATTTCTTCAAGCTGCCGCTGAAGAGACGCGTCCAGCGTCGTTTCTATCTTGTGCGCCTTTATGCGGCTGGCGATGTAGCGAGAAAACAGGGGTGCAAGCTGAGGCATTTGCCGCGGAGCCAGCCACACGGGCTCTTCCAGCGACTCTTTTACCTGCTGATTTGTCCACACGCCCTGCTCTGCCATTCGCCTCAAAACTTTATTCCGCGCGGCTTCCGCTCTGGCCGGCCAGCGATCGGGCCGCAGGCGACTCGGGGCCTGCGGTAAAACGGCTAACAGCGCCGCGTCGGAATAGCTCAGATGAGCGGGGGATTTTCCCAGATAGGACCAGCTTGCTGCCCCCACCCCCTGCAACGTGCCGCCAAAGGGAGCCCTGTTCAGGTAGAGGGTCAGGATCTGTTCTTTAGAAAGATGCCATTCCAGCTGCATAGCCCGCCAGACCTGGCGAATTTTGCCGCCAAACGTGCGCGAATGCGGATCCAGCAGGCGGGCGACCTGCATCGTTAAAGTGCTGCCCCCTGAGATCACTTCGCCGCTGCTGAGATCCTGCCAGGCTGCACGTAGAATAGAGAACGGGTTGATCCCCGGATGATCCCAAAAAAAGCGATCCTCATAGTTGATCAGCGCTTCAAGATAGCGAGGAGAGACATCGTCGACGGTGACAGGATAGCGCCAGATGCCTTCTTCATCGGCAAAGCGCCAAAGCGGCGTACCGTCGGCAGCGACCACAATCCGTGCAGGGTGGGCTTCTGTCAGCGGCAGCGGCCAGCATTTGTCTGCCAGCCACAGGCCGAGGAGGAGCAAAACAGGCACCCCCACTAAAAGATAGCGAAGGCGCCTGCGCGGCAGTTTAATCACTTCGGCAGCTTCTCAAGGCAAAACGGTGAGCACACCGGCACTTGCCCCTGTCGCTCTCCACTGCGGTACATACATGGATTCAACCTGCGGCACCGGTACGGTATAGCTGCCAGGCGTTACCGCACGAGCCAGGTAGACCAGCGTGGCGTGCTGCCCTGCGCTTAGCGGCAGAGCAGCAACAAAACGGTCATCGCGGAACTCAAGATGTTGAATATCCGCCTGCTGCATCTGGCTGAGCAATCCTTGCACTTCGCTGCTGCTGTCTTCGAGGCTGGCGCTGCTGGCGGACAGGTTTTGGTTTTCCAGCTCTAACCCGGCTGGAAGCAGGTCAACCACCAGCGCATCAGGCACGTTTTTGTTAGCCCAAACGTCCAGCCAGACCATCACCAGCTCACCGCTTTTCAGCGCTGAAATCGGTTTGCTATTACCTTTTGCATCCAGGAAGTGGCGCTCAATATGCAGAACGTTGCTGTAAGGAGCCGGTGCCTGCTGCGCATAGCCCGCGCTATCAAGACGCAGATAAAGATTCGCCGGGCCCGTATTGGTGATTTGCAATCCAGCCAGCTGGTCGCCGGTCAGATTCCTCGTAACGCCTTTATCGGCAGCAAGGGGTTCTGCGCTAAACGAGACCTGCGCCTGCCAGTCCCCCTTCGCGGTTTGCCAGTTGCGCCCGGCCAGGAATAGCGAGTTGCTTTCCTGAGTCGAGAGCCAACGTTGGCTGTAGGCAAGATTTGAAAGCTCAAGCAGCAGCGCATTTTGCTGCTCCGGCTGTAGCTTATTCTCTTCAAGCAGGCTCAGCATCATCGCTTTATCACGCAGCTCGCTGCCGTAGTCAGCCATCCAGATCCGTTCATCGCTGCGCTTCGTTGCCAGGCCAAGCGCAAGCGCTTCCTGCCCGCGCGGGGCATCGCCCATCAATTTTAATGCCACGCCCACTTGCACCAGCGGCAGACCTGCTTTGGCCGTGCCGCGGCGTTGCCACAGGTCCCGCAGCGCCCCCAGCGGAGCTTTTTGTTGACGAGCCAGCACCAGCCCGGCATAAGCCTGGACCGCAAATTTACTGGCCGCGGAATCATCGCTGTAGCGCAGAGCAATCAGGCCGGGATCCTGCAAATAACGCAGCAGCCGCTGGTTCGCCTTATTCAAAGCCTCGGTATTCACGCTGTAGCCCTGCTCGCTGGCGCGAACCAGGAAGTCAGTGACGTAGGCGGTGAGCCAGTATTCTTCAGGGCTTTCTTTATCCCACAGTCCGAAGCCGCCGTTTTCACGCTGCATATCAAGCAGCCGTGAAATACCAAGATCGATAGCTGCACGGCGCTGCTCATCGCTGGTACCGGTAATGCCTAAGGCCATCAGCTGTGCCCGGTTGGTATAGAGCGATGGGAACAGGCCGCTTGTGGTCTGCTCAAGACAGCCATACGGGTAAGCTTTCAGCTCGCGAATATAGCGAGCAAGATTCAACGGCGGGCGGCCACTTAATAACAGCTGCCCTTCCAGTGTTTTCGGTGCCAGCCCGGAAATATGTTCAGCTGGCATCGTCCACACTTCTCCAGGAGCCAGTACCGCACCGCTATTCACCGTTTGCGCAGGGAATGCAGGACGCACGCCCAGCTTCCACCGTTTAGCCTGCGGGACAACCGTTTCCCCCGGCAAATTCAGACCAGTAATTTCAGCGCTGAGCTCACCGTCGCCAAAGCCTTCCTGCGCCCGAACGGGTATCAACAGAGTCGAACGCGCGCCCGGAGCCAGTTTCACAGGCAGAGAAGCGGCTCCATCAAGTGAAATCAGCCCGCTGGTTTTCAGATTAACGGTTAACGGCTGCGGCAGATCGGTCAGGTTAGTGAGATCGAGAGCCAAACGGCTGTTGTCGCCGCTCGCCATAAAGCGCGGCGCGGCAAGTTCGGTAACTAAAGGCGCGGCAACCACGACTTTGTTCTCGCTGCTGCCAAATCGGTCATCCGTCCACGCCTGCGCCATCACACGCAGCTCGCCGTTGAAATCGCCTATTGGCAGATTGACCGTTCCTTCGCCGTTTTCGTCGAGCTGTACCGGCTGCGCCTGCTGAGCAATAATGGTGACGTGGTTGACCGGTTTTTTACCGCCGCGGCTTAGCTCGTCGCCCTCGTCGCCGTCCCCGCCGAAGCGCAGAGCGGCAAGCTTTCCTTCACCTTCGATTACCTGACCATAAATATCATAAAGATCGGCTCCGTAGCGCTTGCGACCAAAGAAGGCTTCCCACGGATCCGGCGTTTTATAGTCGGTTATATTCAGCACACCGCTGTCCACGGCGGAAAGCAGCACGTTAATTTGCTTCGGCATCTCACCGTTCTTCACGCTGGCCTTCACTTTCAGACTCAGATTCTGGTTCGGCCGCATTTTTGCCGGGCCGTTCAGAGAGATATTCAGGCGACGCCCTTCATCCCCAAGCGGTAGATGTAGAATGCCGACCGCACGTTTTGGCGTGGCCGCGCGGTTTTTGTCGCCGGGACGAACAACCAGCGTGCTCAGATAAAGATCGTGACGCTGCCAGGATTTATCGACCGGGATAGCGATGTCCAGCCCTTCGGCAGGAACATCGATTTCTTTCCACCACAGCGGCCCGTCGCTGGATTCCACCATCGCGTAGCCTTTACCTGCGGCGGGAGCCGCGATATGCAGATTAATGGTGTCACCGGGCTTGTAGCCCGGCTTATCAATTTTCAGCGTGACGCGGTCCGGACGTACTGCTCCGCTACCATCGCTGTTGTCCTGCCAGCTGTAGCCAGCCCAGAACCGCACGCTGCTGACAATATTGTTATCCGCCTCTCGTACCTCCAGGCGATAGGAACCCCACTCGACCGGGAAGGCAACTTTGCCCGTTTCCCCGGCCGCAAGATCCAGCTTCTGTTCCGCCTCTACTAAATCTTTCTGATCATACTGAGACTGCCAGCCCTGCCCGTCCTCCCAGCTCCAGTAATAGTCCCGGCGTTCGCGCACCAGGCGCACATCCAGACCGGATGCGGCCAGCTTTTCACCTTTAGCATTGGTATAGACGATATCGAATCCGGCGCTGCTATCCTCGTCCACAATCGGCTGAGTACGCGTCGTGTCGGTGCGATAGTCGTACACTTCTTTGCTGGCAAACTGCGGGCGAATACCGGGCAGCGCATCAGCAGGCCAGATAGACTGCTCCACGCGGCGAGTTACCGGGCGGCCGCCAGATTCCAGAAGGCTCGCCTGCAACACCAGACGCAGCGGCGAGTGAACATCACTCCACTGGCTGTCGGCGCTAACCACGGTATCCCCCTGCTCGTCCAGCTGGAGCTGCACCTCATCCAGACTGCGGGAAAGGTTTTCTTCGTTAATATCTCCGAACTGGAAGCCGGGCAGTGCCGCAACGGCTTCACGCAGCGGGCGCAGGAACAGCTGGCCCTGCAAATTATTCCCCGCCGCTGGCGCACCGTAGAGATAGCGCCCGTTCACCTGGAAGCTTACGGCTTCATCGGGTGCGACAGGCTGCTGCCCGGCGGTCAGCGTCAATGCCATGCGCTCCGGCATAAAATCTTCAACTTTGAAGGCCCAGATCCGCGGGCTGTTGTCCCCGGTGTTGACCCTGACCTGCCAGTTACCGGTTTGTACCTCGCTCCCTAGCGGCCAGGTAAACTGGTACAAGCCCTTTTCCGGCTGCCAGACTTGGGTTCGGGCGACCTGTCCGTCAGGCTTAACCACCTCAAGTTTGACCGGCTGTGCAGGAAGCGGCTTGCCGTCGCCGTCGCGTAACAGCGCATTCAGGATCACCGTTTCACCAGGACGATACAGATCCCGCGGGCCAAACATGAAGAATTGCTTGCTGTAGCCCTCTTCACCGGCGATATCAAACTCGGCTAAATCAAGCGCGGGGCGGTTAAGGTCCAGCAGAGTGGTTTGCTCCCCGCTACGGGCAAGAATCAGCACGCCTTTGTGGATTTTCTCCAGCAGCGCATGCCCGTCGCCGTCGCTTTTTGCCTGCACAACGGTCTGGCCTTTTTCATTAAGCAGGGTGATATCCACACCTGACTGCGCCGCGCCGTTTTCCAGACTCTGAGCAAAAACATCCAGACGATCGTGATAGCGGTGCAGCGACACGCCGATATCACTTAAGGTGAAAAGCGTGGCGGCATTGCTGTAGCTGTAGTGCCCGGCCTCGTTCATGATCGCCAGGTAAACGCCCGGCTGCTGTAACGGCTTAACGTCCCCCAGCGGCAGCATAATTTTCTCACGAGTGTTGCGCTCGGGGTTGAGATCGAATCGCCCGGTATAAACCAGATCCGCCAGCTTGAGAAGGTTGTCTGACTCCCAGTTTGATACCGAATTACGGTACTCCCACTGGCTGACAAAGGCGGCCAGCGATTCGTTTTTTACGCGGTAGAAGTTCACATCCACTTTGTCGACGTTAAGCGCCATGACCGGCAAACCGGCGATCACTTTTGTCGGCAGCAAAGAACCGCGGCTGGCAAAGCCTACGCTCGGTTGAATATCGCGCGTATCGATTTTCTTTTCGAAGGTGATATCAAACGTCGATTTATTCAGCGCCGCCAGTTCCCGGTCAACGGTGAGCAGCAGGCTGCGTTTCGGTTCGAGGTGGCGCATGCGCAGCTCTTTGAGGTCCTGGGATAGCTCCCAGGCCCCGTCGACTTTGCCGCTGGTTTTATCCACCAGATGCACCACGCGGGAAAAATCCTGTTCGGGGTTAAGCGGTACGGAGAAGGTCAGCACCAGAGCACTGGCACCCTCCAGCTGCACTTCGGAAGCGTCCAGCAGTTTTAATGGCTTGCCCGCCGACTGCTGAGACAACTTTTCCAACTGTGCCTGGCTGGGTTTTGCCGCGGGTTCAGAGGCCTGTTTCTGAGCCGCTGCGGTGGGCTTTTGTGCCTGCGCGTTATCTTTTTCATCACAGCCAGACAGCGCCAAAACGGCTAGCAGCGCAGCCGCCACACCTATCAAACGTACCGATTTCATTTTTTATCCCTGGCCGAGGCGGCCGCTAACCGAAAACGTAGTGGAAGTATTATGCGGATTAACCAAAAAAGCGAAAGCGGCAAAACCAGGCGATGCGGGATGTCTCGCAAAGGTGAAACAGAACAGGCAAACATTCCGCTCAGCGATCGGTCGCAAACTGGAAGCGCGATCACAGCCTGAAAGGTTACATGTGACCTTCCGGGTCATTTGTTTTTAAAACAATCGGATAGATGGAATGACTGCGCAAATTATTGCTACCTTCACTGCTGTTCCGCAGCCGCAGGCGGTGTTTAGCCAAAGTGATAATAAGAGACAGCTAAATGAAAAGAGCCGTAAATGCCCTACAAGATTTCGGAAAATCCCTTTACGGCCCGGTATTGATTTTACCCATCGTCGGATTGTTTATCGCGTTTGGTAACGTACTGGGCAACGGTAACCTTGCAGAATATTTACCTTTCCTCGGTCATCCCGCGCTTCAACATAGCGGCGTGCTTATCGCTAAATCAGCCGTTTCGGTGTTGGCCAACCTGGCGCTGGTGTTCGGCGTGGGTATCCCAATCGGTCTTGCCGCAAAAGATAAAGGTTACGCGGCCCTGATTGGCCTTGTGACTTTTATCGTTTTCATCAATGCAATGAACGTAACGCTGCAGCTTCAGGGCGAACTGGCACCAGCCGATCGAATGCGCGCGGCAGGGCAAAGTATGGTTCTCGGCGTGCAGGTGCTGGAGATGGGCGTTTTCGCAGGCATTCTTACCGGCGCGCTTTCTGGCTATTTGTACAATCGCTATTCCGGCGTTCAGTTCTCCGGCGCGATGGCTATTTATTCCGGGCACTGCTTTGTGGCGATAATCATGCTGCCGGTAGCCATGCTGCTGGGCGTGATAATGAGCGAACTGTGGCCTTTTGCTCAGCATGGTATCAGCGCTTTAGCTTTGGCCATTAAAGGAGCAGGAGCGTTTGGCGTTGCCGTCTACGGTTTCCTTGAGCGGATTCTTGTACCAACCGGCCTGCATCACCTCGTCTATACACCTTTCCTTTATACCGAGCTAGGCGGCACGGCAGACGTTTGCGGCAGCGTTTACCAGGGCGCTCGTAATATTTACTTTGCGGAAATGGCCTGTCCAACCGTGCACCAGCTCAGCGGTACCGTCGTCTGGAATGCACGCGGCATCAGCAAAATGTTTGGTCTGCCCGCCGCCGCGCTGGCAATGTACATGACGGCCAGACCCGAGCGTAAAGCCGCAGCAAAGGCAATTCTGATCCCCGCCGCGTTAACCTCAATGCTGGTTGGCGTGACCGAACCGCTGGAATTCTCCTTCCTGTTCGTTGCCCCGATGCTGTTCGGCGTCCATGCCGTGCTAACGGGACTCGGCATGATGCTGTTCTACCTGCTGGGCGTGCACGCTATCGGTGCCAACGGGATGATTGATTTCATCCTTTATAACCTTCCCCTCGGCACCGAAAAGTCTAACTGGCCGATGTACATCGCAGTTGGGTTAATCATGTCCGCCGTTTACTTCGTGGTCTTCCGCTTCCTGATTCGCCACTTTGATATGAAAACCCCGGGCCGCGAAACGGATGAACAGGAAACCCGGCTCTACAGCAGGCATGAATATCAGGCGAAGGGCAGCAACGACGGGCTGGGCGAAGCCATTGTCGAAGGCCTGGGCGGCCGCACGAACATTGAAGTGGTCGACAACTGTTACACCCGCCTGCGCGTCACGGTGCGTGATGTGTCAGCCATCGACGAACCCCGCCTCAAAGCGACCGGAGCGAAAGGGGTGATCAAACAAGGTAATAACGTTCAGGTGGTCTACGGGCTGCACGTCAAAAAAATGCGTGAAGCGGTAGAGACGTTTCTCTAAAGGAGTCAACGATGTTTAAACCCCCATTTATTTTGTCCATCGCCGGAGGCGGCAGCACCTATACCCCGGGCATTGTTAAGAGCCTGATGGTTCGCCTGGAAGATTTTCCTCTGGCCGAAATTCGCCTCTATGACATCGACGGTGAACGCCAGTCGGTGATTGCACCGGTGGTAGAAAAAGTCATTCGCGATCATAGTTCTGCGATCAAATTTATCGTGACCACCGACCCGGAAGTGGCGTTTAGCGGAGCCCATTTCGTTTTCGCTCAAATGCGCGTCGGACAATACAAAATGCGCGAGCAGGATGAAAAAATCCCGCTGCGCCATGGCGTTGTCGGGCAGGAAACCTGTGGACCTGGCGGCCTGGCATACGGCCTTCGTACTATTTTACCGATGGTTGAGCTGTGTGATTTGGTAGAGCGCCATGCCCATCCTGAAGCGTGGATAGTGAACTATTCCAACCCGGCGGCCATTGTCGCCGAAGGCGTACGCCGCCTGCGTCCAAACGCTCGCGTACTTAACATCTGCGATATGCCGGTGGCGGCAATGCGCAATATGGGCGCAATTCTGGGCGTCGATCGCCATAAGCTGGAAGTTGACTATTTCGGCCTCAATCACTTCGGCTGGTTTACCCGCGTGCTGGTTGACGGGGAGGATCGCCTGCCAGAACTGCGACGCCACATCGCAAAATTTGGTCTGCTGACGGAAGACGCCGCGCAAACCGATCCGCAGCACTCTGATCCTTCCTGGGTGAAAACCTGGCGCCATATTAAACCCATCATGGAGCACTTCCCGGACTATCTGCCAAACCCCTATTTGCAGTATTACCTGATGCCAAACGATATCGTCGAGCATCAAAATCCGGGCTATACCCGGGCCAATGAAGTTATGGACGGGCGAGAGAAAAAGCTGTTTGCCGCCGCGGCCGAGTATAAGGCAACGGGCATTCTGCCAGACGCCTTCCACGTCGGCGTGCACGGGGCGTTTATCGTGGACGTCGCCTGTTCGTTAGCCTTTGACCTGCGCCAGCGTCATCTGGTTATCGTGGAAAACAAAGGTGCCATTGCCAATCTGCCGTACGATGCGATGGTTGAGGTTCCTGCTTACATTACCTCACAAGGGCCGGAGCCGGTACGAATGGGAGCGGTGCCGCTGTTCCACCAGACATTGCTAATGCAGCAGCTTGCGTCAGAACAGCTGCTGGTTGAGGCCACCATTGAAGGAAGCTATGAAAAAGCCCTTCAGGCCTTCACGCTTAACCGCACGGTGCCCACTATGCAGCACGCAAAAGCGATTCTTGATGACATGATCGCGGCTAATCACGGCTACTGGCCGGAACTGCGGCAGGCGTGGAAGAACGGCGAAGCCCTGTAGCAATATTTTATTTCATAAACTCGAGATACCTCGCGCCCCTGGAGATGGTTGCTTGTCGGTTTGACTAAAAACATCGACAATCCGTAAGTGAATAATGATACGGAGGCAACCATGTCCACCTCTTTCTTTGTCGCGGGCGACTGGCTCGCAGAGCATATTAATGATGCGAACATTCAGATTCTGGATGCCCGCATGGCACCGCCTGGCCAGGAAGACCGCGATGTGCCAGCTGAATATCGCGCAGGCCATCTGCCGGGCGCGCTCTTTTTCGATATCGAAGCTCTCTCCGATCGCACCAGCCCTCTCCCGCATATGATGCCGCGCGCGGAGGCCTTTGCTGTAGCGATGCGCGAGCTGGGCGTGGACAGTGATAAGCACCTCATAATCTATGACGAAGGGAACCTTTTCTCCGCCCCGCGCGCGTGGTGGATGCTGCGTACCTTCGGCGCAGAAAACGTCTCTATTCTCGCGGGCGGCCTTGCCGACTGGCAGCGCGAAGAGCTCCCGCTCCAACAGGGCGATGTGGAGCAGCCAGAAGGCGATTTCGACATTAATTTTGACCCGCTGGTCATCAAACGTCTGACCGACGTTTTGCTGGTCAGCCACGAAGGTACGGCGCAGATTGTCGATGCCCGCCCGGCTCCGCGCTTCAACGCGCTGGCGGATGAACCGCGCCCAGGCCTAAGACGCGGCCATATTCCCGGTGCGCTGAACGTTCCATGGGGTGACCTGGTGGAAAATGGACAGCTAAAAACGACCGACGAGCTGAACGAAATCTTCACCCGCCAGGGCGTTAATTTTGATAAGCCAATCGTGGCAAGCTGTGGCTCCGGCGTCACAGCCGCCGTCGTTGTGCTGGCGCTGACCACGCTTGGAGTCAACGGCGTCTCGCTGTACGACGGCTCATGGAGTGAATGGGGCGCACGCGCGGATTTGCCCGTCGAACCCGCACAATAATGGATAACCGGCTGGCAGGCTTGCTGGAGCGAGGTGATTCACTGACTCGCGCCGAGTATCGGGTGCTCTCACACCTGACCGAACATCCTCTGCTGGTCGGGAATATCACCGTTCGTCAGTTGGCGCAGGCGACGTTTGTCTCCAGCGCCACCATTATGCGGCTTTGCCAGAAGCTGGGATTCAGCGGCTACAGCGAATTTATCTGGCACTGTAAACAGCTTCTCTCCAGGACGCCGCACATCACGATGCTCTCCGCCCAGCAGCCAGCCACGCTGCCCGCGTTATTTGACCAGTTTGTGGCGAACTATCAGCAGACTTTCCGCTGGGTTACGCCAGAGCTTATGGCGCAGTTCACCAAGCTACTGCGTGAGAAAGACAGTTTCTTTTTGTACGGCGCGGGATTCTCCTATCTTTTTGCCGAATACCTGACGAAAAAGCTCCAGGTTTTGGGCAAAACGGCCTTTATTTCCGGGCCGGGAGACAGCCGAGGCATATTCCTGAGCAACGCATCAAAATATGAAGTGTTTATCGCTATTTCGCGCAGCGGCGAAACCGAACAGGTACTGGATAAAGCAAGAATTGCGCTGAATGTCGGAATGGATATCGTCGCCTTTACCCGGGCCTCACCCAATAGCCTGGCCGAAATGGCGGACGTTCACTTTTCACTTTACGACGAGGCGGTGCATTACGCGGCGGAAGCAGACGGTATTACCTCGTTTGAGTCAAACCTGGTGATGCTGATTGATTTACTGCTGTTGCAGGCAACGGGTTAGCCCTCTCTGCGAGAGGGCAAACGAACAGAGGTCTAAATAATACGATTGGCTTTAAAATCGCGCAGGAAGCTGCCCCAGCGGCGTTCATAGAACGGGGTGATGTGCGCCATCATAAAATGACTGATGCCCTTCTCTCCTTCTTTAACCAGGCAGATATCGACAGGTTCGTCACCGGGTAAGGTATCCGTCGCCACGCTGCCAGCCTGGCGAATAATTGCCTCAACGTCGCCATCGGCTTCGATACCGATTAGCAGATTTGGCTGCTCGTCCGCCTGCTCTTTAATAGAGCAAATAAAGGCGCGCTTGACCGTCCGCAGGCTTTTAAACAGCGTGCTCAACGACTCCACCATTTGCTCCGGCGGCTGTGCCACTTCGGAGAGCAACAGCGACGCGCCGCCTTCCAGCACTTCCTGCTGGCTCAATGGATCGCCTTCTGCGCTCACCAGATGGCTGATTTCACGCGGGGTAAACTCTTTCCCCGTCGGCAGCTTAGCGTTCAGGAACAGCGTTTCGCCGAGGGTCATTTCAAACAGCGTGCGCACCGGCATGGCGACAAAAGCCTGTTCATGGCTGATGGCCTGCTGTAAGGCTTCAACCGAGGTGAAGAAAGGAATGACCGACGCGCCGTCTTCCTTTTCCCAGTGCTGAAGATCGACCACGCTTTGTGCGTCAATCACCTCGCCTTCTGCCGCTTCGCCCGGCACCCAGACGGTGGACTCCAGCAGCACGCGAAAAAAGGCCGGACGATGAGCGGGTTCGGTTGCCGCCTGCTCCAGCAGGGTTTCAAGTTCGTTTTTGACTTCTGACATGGTAGTTCCAGGTATTCAGAGGTGTTCCCCTCTCGTGCGGAGAAGGGAACGGATGGAATTTATGACTTCGAGACCAGCAGATTGGCAATAGCACGCACGCCGAGGCCGGTCGCCCCGGCTGACCATTGCTCAACCGCACCTTTACGGTAGGTTGCCGAGCAGTCAATGTGCAGCCAGCCTTCGTGATAGTTTTCCACAAAGTGGGACAGGAAGCCCGCCGCCGTGCTTGCCCCCGCCGGGAAGGAAGCGTTAGAGGTGTTGTTCAGCTCCGCAAAATTAGACGGCAGCTGGCTGCGATGGAATTCGGCCAGCGGCAGACGCCAGAACGGTTCATTCTCCTGCGCCGCACTGGCCAGCAGGCTATTTACCAGCGAATCGTCGAAGCTAAACAGTGCATGGTAGTCGTTGCCCAGCGCCGTTTTCGCCGCGCCGGTTAACGTCGCGCAGTCGATGATAAGCTCTGGTTTTTGCGCGCTGGCGTCAATCAGGCCGTCGGCCAGCACCAGGCGGCCTTCCGCGTCAGTATTCATTACCTCAACGGTTTTACCGTTGCGGTATTTGATGATGTCGCCCAGCTTGAAGGCGTTGCCGCTAACCATGTTATCCGCGCAGCACAGATACAGCTTCACGCGTTTGTTGAGGCCGCGGGTAATGGCGAAGGCCAGCGCGCCGGTAATGGTCGCCGCGCCGCCCATGTCGGATTTCATTGAATCCATAAACGCGCTTTGCTTCAGGCTGTAGCCACCCGAATCGAAGGTGATGCCTTTGCCGACCAGGCAAGCATATACCGGTGCTTCCGGGTTGCCGGTTGGATTGTAGTCCAGCGCCAGCAGAACCGGCGCGCGCTCGGAGCCGCGGCCTACGGTATGAATGCCCATGTAGTTCTGCTCGCGCAGATCTTCACCCTTAGTGATGCGCCAGGAAACGTGGTCGCAGGCCACATCACACAGCAGGTCCACTGCGCGCGAAGCCAGCTGCTCCGGGCCCAGTTCTTCTGCCGGAGCGTTAATGGTATTACGCACCCAGTCGATGATTTTCAGGCGGTTATCGAGCTCTTTCTGTTCGCTTTCGCTCAGCGTTGCCCAGTCTACTTTACGGGAGCCTTTCGGCGCGCGGAAGCCCTGCCAGAACGCCCAGCTTTTCTCGACGTCCCAGCCCTCGCCTGCCAGCTGCACGTGCTTGAGGCCCTGGCCGTCAATTTTCCGCGCGGCACGCTGAATAAGGCCCAGATCGTCTTTGCCCGTCAGGTGAAGAGTAATGCCTTCATCGTTGATACTGTAAGCGGCTTTTTCGCCCCAGCGCGCATCGGCAGGCGTCTGGGAAAGGGTGATTTTCATGGCTTCTGACATTTTGTTTTCCTTATACTTTTCAGCTCATGCTTAATACGGAAACGGGCCGCCAGAGGCAGCCCGCTATCACTATTCAGCTTCATCTAACCAGACTAACAGAATCGCTTCCAGAATTTTTTCATTGGAGGCGTTCGGATCGTCGTCAAACTCTTCCAGACTGCAAATCCACTGGTGCAGATCGGTAAAGCGCACCGTTTTCGGATCGAGATCCGGACGGCTGTCGTAGAGCGCTTCGCCGATCTCGCGGCTATCGGTCCATTTCAGTCCCATTGCGTCTCCCGTCAGTGCTCGCGCGCATGGTTAATGGTGTAGCGCGGCATTTCAACCACCAGATCTTCGTCGGTGACGCGTGCCTGGCAGCTCAGGCGGCTTTCAGGCTCCAGCCCCCAGGCTTTGTCGAGCATGTCGTCTTCGTCTTCCGTGCTCTCGGCAAGGGAGTCGAAGCCTTCACGCACGACGCAGTGGCAGGTGGTGCAGGCGCAGGATTTTTCACAGGCGTGTTCAATCTCGATGCCGTTGCGCAGGGCAACGTCAAGAATGGTTTCACCGACATTCGCTTCCAAAACTGCGCCATCTGGACACAAATCCTGATGGGGCAGAAAAACAATCTTTGGCATGTTAAACCTCGTCCACGGAGTGGCCTTTCAGCGCCTTACGGATTGATTCATCCATACGACGAGCGGCAAATTCCTGGGTTTGTTTGTCTACGTTTTTAATGGCTTGTTCAATTGCGTCGGTGTCATTTCCGGCAGCGGCGGCGCTTAGCTGCACCATCGCTTCGTCAATGTCCGCACGCTCGGCGGCGCTTAGCAGCGCGGCGTCTGTGGCTAACGCACCCTGCAGGCTTTCCAGCACGCGGGCCGCGTCGACTTTTTGTTCCGCAAGCATACGCGCCTTCACGTCGTGTTCGGCGTAGCTCATGGAATCCTGAATCATTGAGGCAATTTCGCCGTCGCTCAGGCCGTATGAAGGCTTGACCTGAATAGAGGCTTCAACGCCGGTGGATTTCTCCATCGCCGTAACGCTCAGCAGACCGTCTGCATCGACCTGGAAGGTGACGCGAATATGCGCCCCGCCCGCAGGCATCGCCGGAATACCGCGCAGCGTAAAGCGAGCCAGAGAACGGCAGTCCTGCACCAGTTCGCGCTCGCCCTGCAAAACCTGAATCGCCATCGCGGTTTGACCATCTTTGAAGGTCGTGAAGTCCTGGGCGCGCGCCACCGGGATGGTGGTGTTACGCGGAATGACTTTCTCAACCAGGCCGCCCATGGTTTCAAGGCCCAGCGACAGCGGGATCACGTCCAGCAGCAGCATTTCGCTGTCCGGCTTGTTCCCCACCAGAATATCGGCCTGGATAGCCGCGCCGATGGCGACAACTTTATCCGGGTCGATAGAGGTTAATGGCGTGCGCCCAAAGAACTCACCCACGCGTTCGCGAACCAGCGGCACGCGGGTAGAGCCGCCAACCATCACGACTTCCAGCACTTCCTCGGCCTCTACCGCGGCATCTTTCAGCGCGCGGCGGCAGGACAGCAAAGTACGTTTAACCAGTGAGGCAATCAGCTCGTTGAACTGTTCGCGCGTCACGGTCCCCTTCCAGCCAGCCACTTCAACCGTCGTGATTTCCGCAGCGCTCAGCGCAATTTTTGCAGCGATAGCGGCATCTAAAAGCTGGCGCTGTACGCGATCGTCGCGGCGATCGACGACGCCAGCCTGCTCGCGCAGCCAGTCCGCAAGCAGGTGGTCAAAGTCATCGCCGCCCAGCGCAGAGTCGCCGCCGGTGGCAAGGACTTCAAATACGCCGCGGCTTAAGCGCAGGATGGAGATATCAAAAGTGCCGCCGCCCAGATCATAAACGGCAATGACGCCTTCTTTGCCGGAATCCAGACCGTAGGCGATTGCCGCGGCGGTTGGTTCATTCAGCAGGCGCAGCACGTGCAGGCCGGCCAGACGCGCCGCGTCTTTCGTGCCCTGACGCTGAGCGTCATCGAAGTATGCAGGTACGGTGATCACCACGCCGTCCATCTCACCTTCCAGCGCTTCGGTTGCGCGGGCGGCCAAAGCCTTGAGAATATCGGCAGAGATACGAATTGGGTTGAGTAATCCCGCAGGGGTTTCGATCATCGGCAGGCCGTTTTCACTGGCGCGCAGATCGTAAGGAAGATGGGGGTAGCGAGCCTGAATATCGGCCAACGAGCGGCCCATCAGGCGTTTGACGGAGCTAATGGTGTTGGCAGGATCGAGCGCCGCCTGCTCACGAGCTTCCCAGCCCACGTTCAGGTCGTGCTGCTGATAATGGACAACGGAGGGTAGCAGATGGCGCCCTTCACGGTCGGGCAGCGTTTCGGCTTGCCCACTGCGCACCGTTGCCACCAAAGAATTGGTGGTGCCTAAGTCAATGCCCGCCGCCAGTTTACGCTGATGCGGCGCGGCGCTCAGGCCGGGCTCACTGATTTGTAATAACGCCATTTTGAGCTTCCAGTTAAAAATCGAGCAGCTTTTCTTCGAGTTGTTCTATTTGGCTGCGCAGTTTATCGAGAAAACGCAGTTTGCGCACGGTGTCCGCCGCCTGCGTCCAGTCCTGACCATCGAGCTGCTTTTCCATCTGCTGGCTACGGGTTTTCACCATCGTTTGCACGCCTTTGGCGAAGTTTTCCAGGCGGTCTGAATCTTTTGCCTGCTCGATGTTATCGAGCTCTTCGCGCAGTTCGAGCTGCTCCATCAGGAACGCGGTGTCGCGCACGGTATGCTGTTCATTGGCCAGGTCAAAACCGTTGAGGGAGAGAATATACTCGGCGCGCAGCAGAGGATGGCGCAGCGTTTGCCAGGCCTGGTTGATGGTCGCAGACTGTTGGACCGCCAATAGCTGTTCCGCCTGAGGGCGGCTGGCGTATTTGTCCGGATGGAACTGACGCTGCAGCTCCTGGTAACGGGTCGCCAGCAGCTCGGTATTCACGGTATAGCCGACCGGTAACCCAAAGAGGGTAAAGTAATCCATAACAGACTCGGGGTTAACGTGGTAAAGCGTCATACCCCACGCGCGTGGGGTATGAGCTGAAATCAGACGTGGAAGCTTTCGCCGCAGCCGCACTCATCTTTAACGTTCGGGTTGGTAAATTTAAACCCTTCGTTGAGACCTTCTTTCACGAAGTCGAGCTCGGTGCCGTCCAAAAATTGCAGGCTTTTACCATCGACGACCACTTTCACGCCTTTGTCTTCGAACACGGTATCTTCTGCCATAGGTTCGTCAACAAATTCAAGAACATAAGCCATACCAGAACAGCCAGAAGTTCGAACACCTAAACGTAAACCAAACCCTTTACCCCGGTTGGTTAAGAAGGCATTCACACGAGCGGCAGCACTGTCGCTAAGGGTAATCGACATACAACAACCTCAATTCAACAATTATTATTTCGCTTCACGTTTGCTTTTGTAATCCGCGATGGCCGCTTTGATAGCGTCTTCCGCAAGGATTGAGCAGTGAATTTTCACCGGCGGCAGCTCGAGTTCGTCTGCGATATCGGTGTTTTTGATCGCCTGCGCTTCATCCAGGGACTTGCCCTTCACCCACTCGGTAACCAGCGAGCTTGACGCAATCGCCGAGCCGCAGCCGTAGGTTTTGAAACGCGCGTCTTCAATAATACCTTCATTGTTGACTTTGATCTGCAACTTCATCACGTCGCCACAGGCCGGGGCGCCGACCATGCCGGAACCTACGCTTTCGTCGCTGTTATCGAAAGAACCGACGTTGCGTGGATTCTCGTAGTGATCGATTACTTTTTCGCTATAAGCCATTTTTACTTCTCCAGAATTCGAGACCGACGTCCGTACTAATGATTAGTGGTGAGCCCATTCGATGGAATTGATATCCACGCCCTGCTTGAACATATCCCACAGCGGAGAAAGGTCGCGCAGACGGCCAATGGATTTACGCACCAGCTCAATGGTGTAGTCGATTTCTTCTTCGGTGGTAAAACGACCCAAGGAGAAACGGATGGAGCTGTGAGCGAGCTCATCGCTCATACCCAGCGCACGCAGCACGTAAGACGGCTCAAGGCTTGCGGAGGTACAGGCGGAACCTGAAGAAACCGCGAGGTCTTTCAGGGCCATAATCAGAGACTCACCTTCAACGTAGTTAAAGCTCACGTTGAGGATGTTCGGTGCACCGTGCTCAAGATCGCCGTTCAGATACACTTCTTCCATATCTTTCACGCCGTTCCACAAACGGTTACGCAGCGCGCGCAGACGGGTCATTTCGGACTCCATCTCTTCTTTCGCAATGCGGTAAGCTTCGCCCATGCCCACGATCTGGTGAACAGGCAGGGTGCCTGAACGCATGCCGCGCTCGTGACCGCCACCGTGAACCTGCGCTTCGATACGAATACGCGGTTTACGACGAACGTACAGTGCGCCAATGCCTTTAGGACCGTAGATTTTGTGGCCGGAGAAGGACATCAGGTCAACTTTCAGCGCGCTAAGATCGATAGGCAGTTTGCCCACGCTCTGCGTCGCATCCACGTGATAGATAATGCCGCGCGCACGGCACATTTCGCCGATTGCCGCGATATCCTGCACCACGCCGATTTCGTTGTTCACGTGCATGATGGAAACCAGAATGGTGTCATCACGCAGGGCCGCTTCCAGATCCTGCAAAGAGACGATGCCGTTGCTCTGCGGGGCCAGGTAAGTCACCTCGAAACCTTCGCGCTCAAGCTGGCGGCAGGTATCAAGGACGGCTTTATGTTCGGTTTTCACGGTAATAATGTGCTTGCCTTTCTTCTGATAGAAGTTGGCGGCACCTTTAATCGCGAGGTTGTCAGATTCAGTTGCGCCTGAGGTGAATACGATCTCACGCGGGTCAGCGCCCACCAGGTCAGCGATTTGGTTACGAGCGATATCAACCGCCTCTTCCGCCTGCCACCCAAAACGGTGCGAGCGGGAAGCCGGGTTACCGAAGGTTCCGTCCATCGTTAAAAACTGCATCATTTTCTCGGCAACACGCGGATCGACCGGCGTAGTTGCGGAGTAATCGAGATAAATCGGTAATTTCATTGCTCTTAAGCTCCGTACATCACTTCAATACGAAGAATCAGGCATAAAAGGTCTAGCCGGGTGCGGGTTCCCGCCCCCAAGCCTGATTCTAAAATTCTTATCGATCTGCTTATGCGCGCAGTTTAACGTCGATTGCGTCCTGAGAACGCGTAGTGCGATGGTTTTCGTTCTGCTGACGATCTGATACATCCAGCACTTCCTGGTTGTTCACCAGTTCGCCGAGGGTAATGTTATTCAAAAAGCCGGTCAGACGGTCGCTCAGATCGCGCCACAGCGCGTGGGTCAGGCATTTATCGCCCCCCTGGCAGCCGCCTTTGCCCTGGCAACGGGTTGCGTCGACAGATTCATCTACGGCGCTAATGACTTCGCCTACCGCGATGCTTCCTGCATCTTTACCTAACAGATAACCACCGCCAGGGCCGCGCACGCTAGCCACCAGGCCATTTTTACGCAGGCGGGAGAATAGCTGCTCCAGATAGGAGAGTGAAATGCCCTGACGTTCGGAAATATCAGCCAAAGGAACCGGACCCGATTCGGAGTTCAACGCAACGTCAAGCATTGCGGTCACAGCGTAGCGTCCTTTTGATGTCAGTCTCATGTCTTACATAACCTCAAATAGCCCCTCGAGCCGGGGGTTTTTAAAAATGTGATTGTCCACATAGCAGGCCGCAAGTCTGACATTCCTGAGTAAATTGGTCAACTATTTACCCTGGTAATTTACTCAAGTATTATTTGCTCGATTTCTTGTCGCTTTCGATGGAAGAAAGCATGCCGCGCAGGATGCTAAGTTCCTGACTTTCCGGGCGTGCGCGGGTGAACAGACGGCGAATTCTGCTCATCACCTGCCCCGGATGGTTGGCGCGAATAAAGCCGGTATTGAGCATCACCTGCTCAAGATGACCGTAGAACCGCTCGAGATCGTCAACCAGCGGATACGGTTGCTCTTCCTCTACCGCGGCTTCAGGCTGTTCCTGAGTCGCAAGCCAGGCAATACGCACTTCATAAGCGAGGATTTGGACGGCCATCGCCAGGTTCAGCGAGCTATAGTCAGGGTTCGCCTGAATGGCGACGTGATAATGGCACTTTTGCAGTTCGTCGTTGGTCAGGCCAACGCGCTCACGCCCGAAGACAATCGCTACCGGGGCATGTTTTGCTTCTGAAATGCTCTTCAGGCCGCATTCACGCGGGTCGAGCATCGGCCAGGGCAGCGTACGAGAACGCGCGCTGGTGCCAACCACAAGGCTACAACCAGCCAACGCTTCGTCCAGCGTATCGACGATCTTCGCATCGCCAATCACATCGCTCGCGCCCGCAGCGAGGGCAATGGCCTGTGAATCAGGCTTAACCAGCGGGTTGACCAGCCAGAGGTTCGTTAATCCCATCGTTTTCATAGCACGGGCTACGGAGCCCATGTTGCCGGTGTGGGAAGTCTCAACCAGCACAATACGTACGTTATCCAACATGCTTCATTCATAGCCTTAAAAGAATATCGCAATATCCTATCATAAGCCTGGGACATAATCCGAACGCTCTGCTATACTCCGCCGCGTTTTCCGTTCTTTAACATCCAGTGAGAGAGACCGATGCATCCGATGCTCAACATCGCCGTGCGTGCTGCGCGCAAGGCGGGTAATTTAATTGCCAAAAACTACGAAACTCCAGACGCCGTCGAAGCAAGCCAGAAAGGCAGCAACGATTTTGTGACTAACGTTGATAAAGACGCCGAGCGCCTGATTATTGAAGTTATTCGTAAATCCTACCCGCAACACACCATTATCGCCGAAGAATCTGGCGAATTAGCGGGGACAGAACAGGATGTGCAATGGGTTATCGATCCGCTGGATGGCACTTCCAACTTCATCAAACGTTTGCCGCACTTCGCGGTCTCTATCGCTGTACGTGTCAAAGGCCGCACCGAAGTTGCTGTGGTCTATGACCCAATGCGTAACGAGCTGTTTACCGCCGTTCGCGGCCAGGGCGCACAGCTGAACGGTTACCGTCTGCGCGGCAGCACTGCCCGCGATCTCGACGGCACTATTCTGGCGACCGGCTTCCCGTTCAAAGCCAAACAGCACGCCACTCCTTATATGAATATTCTCGGCAAACTGTTCACCCAGTGTGCAGACTTCCGCCGCACCGGTTCCGCCGCGCTGGATCTGTGCTACGTGGCCGCAGGCCGCGTGGATGGCTACTTCGAGATTGGCCTGAAGCCGTGGGATTTTGCCGCAGGTGAGCTGATTGCCCGCGAATCCGGCAGCCTGGTCTGCGACTTCACCGGTGGCCATAACCACCTGCTGACTGGCAACATCGTTGCCGGTAACCCGCGCGTGGTTAAAGCGATGCTGGCTACCATGCGTGAAGAGCTGAGCGAAGCGCTGAAGCGCTAAGTGGGCTCAATGCCTTCCTCGCCCGAGGAAGGCGTTTCATCAGAAAGGTCGAATCCCCCGCACTGCCGGTTGAGCACTCAGCCACATCACTACCGCCGCCGCAATCAGAATCACACTTCCCGCCAGCGCAAGCGTCGTCCAGCCAATCTGTCGCCAAAGTACCGGTGATTTATGGCCGCCAAGACGAACCGCCAGCGTTCGAAAACTATGCACCAGCAGCGCAAGGCCAGAAATGGTGATGGATGTTCCCGCCGCCATTGCCAGCGCGGAAAGCATTCCCCAGTAAAAGACGCCGATCACCTTGCTGAACAGCAGCACCATAATCGCCCCAGAGCAGGGCCGCAAACCCATGGACAGGATAATCATCGCCCTTGCTCGCCAGTCTTCTCCGGCGGCCAGCTGTTCTTCGGTCGGCAAATGCTGATGCCCGCACCCACAGCGTTCATCGTGAACATGCTGCGGCGAAAAAGCGGTGAATCTACGTGGATTGCGCAGCAGCTGGCGCAGTTTACGCAGCGCGCGCAGCCCGAGGATCGCGCCCAAAACGCCGACCAGCGCGTAGCTGCCCTTTTCCAGCCAGAAGCTGCTCAAATGCAGCTGGCGCGAAGGAAGCTCCAGAATACTCAACACTACCACGACAAGCGCTATCGCCACCGCGCCCTGCAACAGCGATGCCGCAAAGGTCAGTTTCAGGCTGCTTTTCAGCTTCGAAGGATGGGTTGCCAGCCAGGTTGTGATGACCACTTTGCCATGCCCAGGCCCCAGCGCGTGCAGCACGCCGTATACAAAGCTAAAGGAAAGCAAAGACCAGCCGGCCCGAGCGGGGTTTTCCGCCACCTGGCGCAAAAGGCCGCTGAGCTGCTGATTAATCGATTTTTGCCAGGCCGCGCTGTTCAGCAGAATCTGCGGCCAGTACTGCCAGGTGATGTAAAGGGCGGTGACGCAAAGCAGTAAAAAAAGCGCCAGCGGCCACAGATGCAGCCAGCGGCGGGAGGGCGTTTTAGCAGAGAAGATTACTGACATTTGATCGTGACCTGCTGCGCGAACTGTTTACCCAGCTCCATGTCCTCCGGCGGAGCATCGGCCTTATCCAGCGACTGCGCGAAGGCCAGCGTCTTCTCGTTGGGTTCCGGCGTTAGCACGCTAATTTTACAGCTCCCGGCCAGCTCTTTGGGCAGGCTGGCGTCCGTCGGCTGGTCATAGCTCATATCAACAAAGTAGCCAGGGTCGAAGGTCGCGAAGGTATAGGTTTGCCCTTTAAGCGGCTGCGGGTGCGCGAGCGGCAGCACAAAGGTCAACACCGCCTGATGATCGACGCTTGCCAGGCCATATTCGCTCGGCGTATTCAGAAATTTAATTTTTTCACCGTTGTGCCAGAACTCGGTGAAGTAGTGCTGGCCCAGCACGTTAGCCATGACTTCGGCGGCAAGCTTCTTCCACACCGGCGAGCCGGGCTTTGCGTCACCCGCGTCATACAGCAGATCGGCTGAAGTGAGTTCATCCATCGTCCACTGCATTTTCAGCCCCGTCAGCTGCCCATTCTGGGCAACCGCCGTGGTCACCAGCGAGATAAAACTGTGGGGATGCGCCAGCGCAACGGGTGCCCAAAGCACCGTAACGAGCGTGATTGTCCCTATTTTGTTACACAAATTCCCGTGCATTTTCCCCTCAGGATAAAAATTCTGTGAGCCAGCCAAAATTCCGCAATTAAAAACCGCCGCCGCCGCGATCTGCATTAAAAGCTTTAGCTACGCTTAGCAATAATCAACATAACTGGACTCTACGGATGATGACACTGCTCTCCCCACCGCCATCTGTGCTCTCCAGTCCGCAGCGACGCTGCCACCTGCTTTTAATGCTCTATCTGCCGGGACAAACGGTCACGCCAGAGATTCTGGGCAGGATTAACGGAGTAGACAGCGGCAAAGCCCTGCAAGATATAGCCGACACCAGCGATGAAATCCAGCGATATCACCGGCTGGCGATGATCACCGAGCACGACGGCAGCTATCGGATTGAGGGCACCGCGCTCGACAGACGCCTGTGCCTGCTGCACTGGCTGCGGCGAGCGCTGCGGCTGTGTCCGCAGTTTGTACAGCAGCACTTTGCTCCAGCGCTGAAAGACCAGCTCAGGAAACAGGGCATCACCAAAGCGCTGTATGATGAAACCAATCTCCAGGCGCTGGTTAGCCTCTGCGCCCGCCGTTTGCAGCGCCAGTTCGACAGCCGCGACGTGCAGTTCCTGAGCCTGTTTTTGCAGTATTGCCTGCATCAGTATCAGCTTGGCGTCACGCCGGAATTTAACGAGCGGCAAAGAGAATGGACGCGCCTGCGGCCTGAGTATCTTGCCGCGCAGGAAATCGCTCGCCACTGGACGCGCCGGGTGAAGCAGCCCGCCCACGAAGACGAGCAGCTGTTTCTCGCCCTGCTGTTCCAGATGCTGCGCATGCCCGATCCAATCCGCGACGGCCATCAGCAGGATTTACGCCTGCGTGCCGCCATCAGCACGATGATTGCCCGCTTTCGCGAGCTGGCGGGGATGTCGTTTAGCGATGAGCAGGGGTTAGGCGACCAGCTTTATATTCATCTCGCCCAGGCCCTTGACCGCTGCCTGTTTTCAATCGGCATCGATAACAGCCTGCCGGAAGAAATTACCCGCCTGTATCCGAAGCTGATGCGCACCACGCGCGAGGCTTTCGACAGCTTTGAGCTTGATTACGGCGTGCGTTTCTCGGATGAAGAAGTGGGCCTGGTGGCGGTGATCTTCGGTGCCTGGCTAATGCAGGAGAACGATCTACAGGAAAAACAGGTGCTGCTGCTGACGGGCAATAATAGCGAACTTGAACAGCAAATCGAACGACAGCTTCGCGAACTCACCCTGCTGCCGCTCAACATCAAGCATCTGACGGTACACGGCTTTCAGAAGGAAGGCGCGCCGAAGGAGGTGGTGCTGGTCGTGACGCCCTATTCCACCAGCCTGCCGCTTTACTCCCCGCCGTTGATTCACGCCACGCTGCCGCTGGGCGAACATTTGCAGCAGCGCATTCGCGAAATCCTTGAGGGATAATTAGCCTTTCCCTCTCGCTTGAGAGGGAATAAAAACGGCTACTGAATCCGGGGCCGAATCACCAGCGCGGGCAGCGCCACCAGCGCCATAATCCAGAACACTCCGCCGTGCAGATGCTGGTAAAGGAAGCCGGAGAACATCGTCATGATGGCGATGCCGCCGCCCATGGCTACCGCCGAATAAACCGCCTGGAGTCGAATCACCTCGTTGCCCTGACGGGCCGAAATGTAGCGCATCGCCGCCAGATGGCAGACGGTGAAGCTGCCGCAGTGCAGGATTTGCGCGGCAATCAGCCACGGTAAATCGGTCGTCCACGCCATCAGGCTCCAGCGCACAATGCCCGCCGCGCCGGAAAGCAGCAGCAGATCGCGAGCGCCCCAGCGGCGGAAAAGCCTATGGCTGAGAGCAAAGATAACGATTTCGGCCACCACGCCCAGCGACCATAAATAGCCGACAACCGAGGCGGAGTAGCCCGCCTCCTGCCAGTAAATCGCACTGAACCCGTAGTAGGCCGCGTGTGCGCCCTGCAGCAGAGAAACGCAGGCAAGAAAGCGCCAGGAGCCGAGCACCAGCGTCTTCCAGGCCTGCCAGCCCGCGGCTTCTTTGTGCCGGGACTCGCCCTGCGGCATCACCGAAGGACGCAGCATCATGCCGATCAGCATCGACGCCACGCCAATGCTCAGCAGCACCAGAATCGCCTGGTAGCTGAAGACGCTCACCAGCTTGCCGGTCATCGCCGAGCCAATCACAAACGCCAGCGAGCCCCACAGCCGCACGCGCCCGTAGTCCATGGTGATTTGCTTTTGCCAGGTGCCGGCCAGCGCGTCGGTGAGCGGCACCAGCGGCGAGAAAAACAGGTTAAAACCAACCATCACCACCAGCAGCCAGGCTGCGGTCTGGCCGAACCAAAACGCAACGGCAAAAAGCAATGTCAGCAGGGCAAGAAGTCGGAGGGCAAATACCAGGCGGGAAGGATCGGTCACGCGAGGGGCTAACAGCAGACTACCGAGAAAACGAGCGATTAACCCGGCCCCCAGCAGCAGCCCGATGGTTTCGGGCGGCAGCCCCACGCCGGCGAGCCACACGCTCCAGAAGGGAAGGAAAATCCCGTAGCTAAAGAAGTAGGTAAAATAACTGAGCGCCAGCCAGCGCGTTGAGTGCAAAACCATGATCCCTCCCGTTTTGGAGGCGATAGTGTGGCGGAGCGCAGGCGGGCTTGCAAGTAATCATTAACAGGTTTATAACACGCGAAATATGCAGGGTTATTGCCGCAAAGGTACAGCAGAAACCAAAAGGCTTTACGCAATAAGTTATGCATGCTCATTCGATAACAAAGCCATACGGTAAAAGGTAATGCCCCGCCCGAGAGCGAGGTATCACACTGAAGAATTCATGCTAACAGACTAAGCTAAGCTTCATTTCCTGCTTAAAGGATTCCCCCTCAGCAAGTGGCTTTAACATGCCGCAGCCGGGGCGATGATGATCGTCAGGCGCGTGGCTCATGGGTTCCAGACAGAAGAAATCAAAATCATAACCTTCATCGAACTGCGGATCGGAAACAAAGATAAAATAGCAGGGAGCCGGAGGATCGGTTTCCAGCAGCAAACTGAAATTATCGCGCGGATAGTCGATCCTTGCCTTGCCGTTCCAACCGCTGAAGGCATTGTTCACCCAGCGACGTGGCAGCGTATTCGCCTGATTAAAGTTCAAATCTTCAGGTAGTGAGGACCGGTATTCACCGGTCAGCCACTGTTCCTGTTCCAGCCAGAATCCCGTAGCGTTGGCCTGCACACGCGTTTGCGCATTCAAAGGAAAATAAGGATGCCAGCCGAGGCCAAAAGGCAGCGCAATGTCTCCGCTATTGGTCACCGTCAGGGAAACCACAAGCGACTCATTACAAAGCCTGAAAGTCTGCTGCGCGAGGTAACTATACGGTTCGCCAGAATGCCGATATTCAAGCTCCAGTCGACCAGGCTGCTCTGCCACGCATCGCCAGGCATTCAGCCAGCCATCGCCGTGCAAATAGTGGCTATCCCATTCAACGTTTGGCCGCAGCCGGTAGCTCTGCCCGGAGAAACGGAAAGCGTTACCGCCGACGCGGTTAGCAAACGGCACCAGCGGAAAGCATGAGGATTCTACCGCTACGCCGCTTTGTTTGCCGGGGCGCAACAGGGGAATACTCTGCCCGTCCCGCAGAGACCATAATCCTTCAATGGTGCCGCCCTGCAAGGAAACCAGCAGCCTGAGGCTCTCGTTTTGTAGAGTAAATAAGGTCATGAGCCACCTCTTCAGCCCGGGAAGTTAATGACCACTTTGCCGCATTTCCCGCTCGCCATTAACGCATAGGCCTCCCCCGCCTGATCCAAAGAGAAGCGATGCGTAATAGCGCTACGCGGCCAGAGTTTCCAGTCCGTCAGGTCGTGGGCGCATTTTTCCATATGGTACAGGCTGGTCACCCAAGAGCCGATAATGCGGCGCTGGTGATGCATTAAATCGGCACTGACCTCAAACTCGACTTTCCCCGTTTCGCCGATGTAGACCACCCGTCCCCAGTCCGCGGTGGATTGCAGGGCAAGCAGACGACCAGCCGCGTTACCAGAGCAATCCAGCGCCACATCTGCCCCGCCGCGCGTGAGCTCGGCAATTAATTCAGGAAGCCTCTCGGTTGTCGCCAGATAGCCGTTATCCATCACGCCAAGTTTCTTTGCCGTTGCCAGTCTTTCCGGGAGCATATCAACGCCGATGATACGTTTAGCTCCGCGACCGCGGGCCAGCATCATCGCCATCATCCCAACCGGGCCCAGACCGACCACCAGCACGTTGTCACTGCCGGACACTTCTCCGCGAAGGATGCCTTCATAGGCGGTGCCTACGCCGCAGCTAATAAATGCCCCGTCCTCATAGCTCAGGGTTTCCGGTAAATGGATCAGGTCCTTTTCTTCCGCCAACAGGTATTCCGCGTGCCCGCCGTCACGCTGCCAGCCGTAGGCGGCTTTGCCCTGCCCGGTACAGGAGATAGGGAAACCACGGCGACAGTTGGCACAGAAACCGCAGCCGGAAATATGGTAGACCAACACCCGGTCGCCCTCTTTAAAGTGACGGCACCCCACCCCGGTTGCCACAACCTGTCCACAGGGCTCATGTCCGTTAATGAACCCCTGATATAGCGGCTTATCCGGTGCGGCGGCGGTGCCGCGATGCTGATGATAAATGTAGTGCACGTCGCTACCGCAAATTCCCGACGACTTCATTTTCAGCAGTACCTGGTTCACCCCAGGAGTTGGAACAGCAACCTCGCGCAGCTCGACGGACGAGTTACCCGGTAAATAAGCAGCCAGCATCGTTTTCATCATTCCCTCGCATTCCATAAGATAAAAGGTTGTTCCCGCCTTCAGAGCGGAAAGCTCTTATTGCCGTTAGCGTTTTGCTTTACTGTTCCGCTGAGTCAGCAGGATATTCGCCAGCACCGCCACCACGATGATGACGCCGCGCACCACCTGCTGGAAAAAGGAGTTAATGCCCAGCAGCACCAGGCCATTGCCAATCAAAGTAATAACCAGCACGCCGAGCAACGTGCCCAGCAGCGAGCCTCGACCGCCAGAAAGTGCCGTTCCGCCAACTACCACCGCGGCGATCACGTCAAATTCCAGGCCGTTCGCCGCCCCCGCATTACCGGATCCGAGCCGCGCCGCGAGCAGAATCCCCGTCACGGCGGCTAACAGCCCCGAGAGCGTAAATATTAAAATGCGCACGCGCTTTACGTTGATTCCGCAAAGCTGTGCCGCCGTTGCGTTACCGCCAATGGCAAACACCGAGCGACCAAACGCCGTTTTGCGACTCACGAATACAAATGCGGCAAACAAAATGAGCATGATGACCGCTGAAACCGGCAGCCCGAAGACCTGCCCTCCAAACCAGTCCAGCACCGGGTTTTCATCAATAGGCACCGGCAAAGCATTGGTCATAAACAGCCCCATGCCACGCAGGGCACTCCATAGCCCGAGTGTGGCAACAAAGCTCGGCACGTTGAAGACGCCGCGCAGCGCGCCGGCCAGCGTTCCCAGCAAAGCGCCGAGTAACAGCACCATCAGACAAGCGATGCCCAGCGGCACCTGGAATTGCAGTAGAAACGCCAGGCAGACGGAAACAAAGGCCACCATAGGCCCAACGCTGACGTCAATTTCACCGGAGATAATAATCAGCGTCATCGCCCAGGCGGCAATGCCGATAGTGGCGGCATCACGCAGCACATTCATCTGATTATTAAGTGAGATAAAACCCGGCGCGTTGAAAGAAAACACCAGGTAGAGAATCGCAATCACCACCAGCAAACCAATCACGTTGATGTGGCGGCTAACAAATTGCTTCAGCGATGCGTTTTTGCCCTGCGGCAAAGTGAGTGACGAAGCGGACATTCTGAAATTCCTCTGTAGGTTCATCAGTGCACGGACAAAATGGCGGACATTAATTCATCCACGCCAACCGGGGAACGAAACTCTCGACTGAAGGTGCCGTGCTGCAGCAGCAGAATCCGATCGCAAACCAGGGGCAGCTCTTCCACTTCACTGGAGATAAACACTACGCTCCGCCCTTCCTGCGCAAGCTCCCGAACGATACGATAAATTTGCTGCTTGGCTTCGATATCGACGCCGCGAGTGGGTTCATCTAAAAGTAAGATCTGGCTTTCGGCGTAGACCCAGCGGCCAATCACGACCTTTTGCTGATTCCCCCCGGAAAGCGTGCCGATCGCCGTTTCGCTGTTGGCAGCCTTCACGCTCATGCGACGCATGATTCCCTCGGTGAGGCTGCGAATTCGCCCCCACTTCAAAACGCCCCTGTCGCTCACTCGACCGCGATTAGTAATGACGGTATTTTCATCTACGCCCAGCAAAGGAATGATCCCCGCCTCTTTACGGTTTTCCGGCGTATAGCCAACCCCATTTCGCAGCATAGTTGTGTAATCCGGGCGCGTAAGAGTTTGACCGTGAATGACAATTTCTCCGGTATCAAAAGGTTCCAGACCAACCAGCGATTTTAAAAGCTCGCTGCGCCCTGCGCCGAGCAGCCCAGCGATCCCAAGCACTTCACCACGATGCAGCGTCATGGAGATATCCGTAAGCTGTGGCAAACGCCGTAGACCGCGAACCTCCAGCACCGGCTCACCTTGGTCGGCGGCCAGCAATACGGCGGGATACTTTTCCGTCTCACGTCCAAGCATCAGCGTAACGATATGTTGGGTCGAAGTGTTTTCAAGCGAGACCTCCCCTGCAATCTGCCCATCACGCATGATGGTGGCAGAGGTAGCGATACGGCGGATTTCATCCATTCGATGGCTGACGTAAATTACCGCAATACCGAGCGCAGACATTTTTTGCACCGCCTCGATAACCAGCTCCACCTCGGCGTTTGCCAGCGAACTGGTCGGCTCATCCAGAATAACCACGCCGGGTTCACCGGCCATCACCCGGGCAATTTCTACCAGCTGCTTTTGAGCGGGGCTCAGACTTTCCACCAGCGTATCAGGATCGACTTCAACACCCAGCGCCTGAAGGCTAAGCTTTGCCTGCTGCGTCATTTGTTGACTATCAATAATGCCGTTGCGGCGCGGCCAGTGACCGAGGCAAAGATTTTCTGCCACCGTCAGACCGTCCACCAGGCTCAGCTCCTGATAAACAGCCCGGATGCCAAGTGAAGAAGCCTCCCGGGTCAGTGAAGCATCGCTGCCCGCAAGAAGTTTGCCACCCAGCAACACCTCGCCGCTGTCCAGCCGTTCACTGCCGGTCAGCATACGAATAAGCGTTGATTTTCCCGCACCGTTTTTTCCCAGCAGCGCCCTGACCTCCCCTTTATGAAGGGTGAAATTGACGTTATCCATTGCCACCACGCCGGGATACCGTTTGTGGCCGCTGATAATTTGCGCGACGGGCTGCGGTGCGTTTTGTTCTGTCGTCATAGTTGCAGACCTCAACTTTGGGCAGGCAGCTGCTACGGCAGCCCGTCGGCGTGGGTGGCAAGCCACTGCTTACCGTCTTCAGGTTTGCTATAAAGATCGACCGGTACCTGAGTGACTTTCTCTTCCGGCGGTTTTTTATTGATGACGTTGAGCGTCTGGGTGAATACGGCATCGCCCATCTTCTTACCGGAGATATCCACCACCGCTTTCAGAACCTGGTTATTTTGCAGTTCCTGAGCAATCTCCGTAGTCATATCAGCCCCAAAAACGGCAATTTTATCGATCTTATTTTGATTACGAACGGCCTTCACTGCCCCAAGCGTAGCCCCTCCCGACTCGCCCAAAATTGCGTCGAGGCCGGAATGTGAAATGATGAGTTTTTCACCCACAGAGATAGCTTTATCGAGGACTGTACCTTCCTGATTAGCAACAATTTGCATACCGGGCACCCGCGCTTTTACCGCTTCTTCAAATCCTTTCCTTCGCTGCACACAAACTTCAAAAGCTTCACAGTTGATAACGGCGATTTTGGGTTCAGCCATTTTATTAGCAATGAAGTAATCGGCCGCGGCATTTCCCAGTTTTTTACCGAACTCAAGCGGGTCGCCGACTAAATAGGCCGAAATATACTTTTCTATTCCCTTTTGATTAATGCAGGTGTTGTAGCAAATCACCGGAATACCCGCCTCACTGGCACGGCGCACCGTTCTGCTACTGCCGTTTTCTGACACGGCGGAGAGAATAATCGCATCCACGTTTCTGGCGACCAGAGTATCGATAAATGAACTCTCTTTAGAAATATCACCCTGTGCGTTGGTTTCGATAAGCTGCACTTTAACATCGGCTGATTTAGCCGCGTCCTGTACCCCTTGCCGCACGCCCGCATAGTAGCCCTGTGTATCCAGATAGATAGCTCCGATAGTGACTTCTTTGTCGGCAGCCAGCACCGTGGCGGAGGTAAGCCAAAGCGAGAGTAGCGTCATTAACGTTCTTTTATTCATCAGGGACATGTGTGTCTCCACGTAGGGTAACTATTTATTATTATTACTACTTTTGTTGCCAGCCTCGATGGTGAGAAGAACTGGCAACGATATGCTTACAGATTTTAAACATTTCGCGCCGAGCAACGCGCTCACCGCTCAAACATTTCAGTTAACGAGGTTCAGTGAACGAGGTGCTGTAAAAAGGAGAACGTCCTGTGCATTAGCGGGGCACCGGGCCAGACAGGATTAAGTTTTTCCAGCGCCGCAGACGCTGTCCGATAGCCGGATACATCCCCCATACCGGCAGCGGCCAGCGCCTCGACCAGCAGACATTTCTCACTTTGCTGCCGCTGAAGATCGCCATAAAACGCCAGCAGATCGGGCTGTGAGACGGCAAAGAAATCAGCCTCCACTTCGGCAAATTTCATATTTTCCGCCCACTTCCGCATGTTACCGAATAACTCGTCTGCGGCCGTTTTTTGACCCAGCAGGCGAAGCGCCATCCCCTGCCAGAACAGATATTCCACCGGCTGATCGTTGTAGTAACTGTGCACATTGATAGAGCGGTCGCCCTGAGCGGCTTTGCGAAGATAGCGATCGGCCTCGGCCTGCTGGCCACTTTGCCGTGCGCAAACGCCAAGCCAGAACCAGATATCGTTATCCGTCTGGCCAGATAAACGCCCCTCGCTCAGGTTTTCTGGGTAATGAAGCGCGCCGTTAAGGACTTCAGCCGCCTGCTCCGGCTGCTGGCGTTCAATGAGCTCCCAGCCTCGCAGCAGATGATTGAGAATAAACTGGCCGGTTACCTTACCTTCGCCCCCTTCCCAGGGATGAAATTTACGGGTAGCCAGTACCTTAGCAGCCTCGTTTGCGTTGCCACACTGATGCCAGAGACTCAGTAATTCCGCCGTCATATCATCGCGCCCAAGAGCACAGCTCAGGCTGGCCTCCAGCCGCGCCAGTCGAATTTCCGGAGCAGCGCCGGTGAGCTTGTCGAGCAGGTCTCGCTCGAAGAGCAAGCGCGAATCCTCCGGCTGTAGCCTGCAGGCATTATCCAGATAGCGAACCGCAAGCTGCAGGTTACGCTGTTTGTTCCAGGCGTGGATAGCGAGCCCACGCCAGGCATCCGCAAAATCTGGCTGCATCTCAATACAGCGCTGCCATAGAGCGACAGCCTTTTGGTAACTGCGTTTGCTGTAGTGGAAGCAGGCAAGCAAATGCTGAGCAAAATAACATTCATCAATATTTTCCAGCGCGGCCACTTCATCGAGAGTATTAGGGAAACGTACGAACGACTGAAAAGCGCTGCGGGCGCGGGCAACAAGCTCCACTCGCTCCGGCTTGCTCAACAGGCTGGCATGCAAATAAAGCGGCAGCGTGCGCTGAAGATCCAGCCGCTGGAGTACCTCCCGCGCTAAATCGCTCATCCCCCACGAAAGCAGTTGCCCGGCGGTAAGCAAAGCGTTGATGTCACGTTCACCACACAGGTTGCGCCACGGGTCTAAGGCCGCATCGCCGCCATCGCTATAGGCTTTAAGCCACCAAAGCGTTGGGTTTAGCGGATATTCCTTCAGGTGCGCCTGTCGTTCTTCTTTAGCCCTTTGACTTTGGCCGCTGAGCTGGAGCAGCAGATTCTCCAGACAGATAACATCCTGATTACCCGGAGTAGCACGCAGACTTTGACGACAGAATTCAATTCCCTCCTCATATTGCCCCTTACGGGTGCTCAGCCGCGCCAGCCCGTAAAAAGCAGCGGCTTTTGAGTTCCCGCTCCATGTAGCACGCCAGAAATCTTCTTCCGCCTCCTGCCATGACTTCTGACGTTCAAAGGCACTGCCTCGAATAAGGCTGGCCTGCCCGCACTGAGGGTTTTTGTTCAGACCGTGGGCTCGTTTCAGAGCCTGAGCGGCATAAGCCTTGCTGCGGGGATAGTCCGCACGGTTATACTCGAGTACGGCGAGAGCCAGGTTGCAGCGATAATCCAGCGGATCCAGCTCAATGCCGCGCAGGTAATAATCAAACGGCGATCGGCTGGCATGATGATACTGTTCAAGATGCTGGCCGGTAAACCAGGCTTCATCCACGCTGGTTATGTCTGCCGCCTGCAGCGGCGCTTTTGCCACTTCGGGCAGGGGCACTTCAGTTGGCTGGTGCTCCTGGTAACTGAGGATTGCCTTGTTCCGCACGTTGCTGAGCCTGAGGGTCATTCGCCCAGCTTTAATCCCTTTCAGCGTGCCGCGCAGAACGCTGCCTGGCGAAAGGTCAACGCCCTCTTCCAGCAGCGGCGTATTGTTACCCTCCTCATGAAGAGTCAGACAATGGCCCACCAGAGGAGAGATAGCATAGATACCCCATTCAATCCCCTTTTCGCTGCGCTCAAGCTTCATTACCACGTCCTGCGAGGCATTCTGTACCATTCCCAGCGAGTGATAAGGCAGGAAGTACTGCACAAAACGCTTCTCTTCAAAGGCGTCCAGCCAGGTAAAATCAGGCTGGTTGTCGGCATAAATTCCCGTCATCAACTCTATATACGGGCCGTTTTCATCCGTCAGGTTGCGGCCCCATGCCTGGCCAAATTCACTGTATCCCCAGCTCCACTGCTTTTTACCCGGGGCAATATGGTGATTGGCCACGTGCAGCAGACCGCCGTCCTCGTCGTGGCTCCAGGCGCCCACAAAGTCATACTCAGATTTCTCCGCCATGTAAGAGGTGGGTACCGGCACATTTTTATAACGGGAGATATCGACGCCCGCGGAGTAATCCACTTTGTAATAGGTACCTGTGGCAATGGGGAAACCAGAAACGGCGCGCTTGCCGTGATCGAATACAGCAGTGACATCAGGCGGGAACACGCTCTGGTGGCCGTCACCGCCCTTGACCGCCGGATTGGCCCACCACAGGAAATGGCGAGGCGTGGCGTTACCGTTGTAGACCCTGCTACCAATTTCGAGCGCGGCGCGATGAGGTCTGAGCGTGAAGCCGGTCATCACCTGCAGGCCGTGCATAGGCTCCGTTTCCCCGACCCAGACGGTTTTCGCCCCGTCTTCACCCTCCTCAATGGTGAAATCAACCGGCATATAGGTAGTTGGGCGGTGGTGCTGCGGCCAGTTAAACTCGATGCCACCGGAAATCCAGGGGCCAAGCAGGCCAACCAGAGCGGGTTTGATCACCTCATTGTGATAGACGAAATCGCGCTGCTTAACCTTATCCCAGGCGCGATGAACGCGACCGCCCAGCTCAGGCAAGATCATAACTTTGATATAGTCATTCTCCAGCCAAACCGCCCGCCAGTTTTTTAGGGTTTTCACTTCGCTAAGCGTGTCAGTAACGCCGTACGGATAAACGACACCCGACGATCCCTGATAGACCCGATTTTCCAGAAACATAGGATGAATGTCCTGCTGACCGGTTTCATACGTCGGAATGCTCACGGTTTCTTGCCAAACTTTAACTGATTCCATATCGCCCTCAATATTAACAAGACATACTAAACTTCATGATTTGAGGCAGTCTAATGGACGCAATTGGAAGTTTTCCGCACAACAATCACGCTAAAAAGTAAACAAGGTTTAGTAAAATGAAAGCCTGCATCAGCAACCAGCACATCCGGCACTACAATAAGTGTGTCATTCTTGAGCATCTTTACAGGGAGAAACGCACCACCAAATCGGCTCTTGCGCGACTTACGCAAATATCAATCCCGGCCGTGAGTAATATTCTGCGCGAGCTGGAAGCCGAAAAGCGCGTGTTGAACGTGCAGGAGGATAACGCCCTGCGTGGTCGTAGCGGCGGAGTCTGGCTCATCGCTCCTGAAGGTGACTGGACGTTATGCATGAACATCACGCCTACCGGCATCGAGTGCCAGTTAACGAACGCCTGCCTGAGCCCGAAAGGTGATTTCAAGCACTACAGTATTGAAGCACCGACGCCGAAAGTGCTGCTGGCTGAGATCGAAAAATGCTGGCATCGCTACCGCAAAGACTGGCCCGAATGTGTTATCAATCTCGCGCTGGGCATTCACGGCCAGGTTGACCCGGTTACCGGCGTGTCGCAAACCATGCCGCAGGCCCCCTGGCGAGAGCCGGTTGAAATCAAATATCTGCTGGAAGAGAAGCTCGGCGTAAAGGTCAGAATCGACAACGACTGCGTGATGCTGGCGCTGGCCGAAAAGTGGCAAAATCCGGCCAGCCGCCAGGACTTCTGCGTGATTAACGTCGATTACGGCATCGGTTCGTCGTTCGTTATCGGCGGGCAGATTTATCGCGGCAGCCTGTACGGCAGCGGGCAAATCGGCCATACCATCGTCGACCCGGACGGCATGGCCTGCGCCTGCGGACGTTACGGCTGTCTGGAAACCGTCGCCTCGCTGACCGCGCTTAAAAAGCAGGCGCGTATCTGGCTGAAATCCCAGCCGCATTCCCCGAGGCTGAATCCGGAATCCCTCAGCTCCACGCAGCTTATCAGCGCCTGGCACGAGGGCGACGAACATGTCTGCCGCTGGGTTGAAAATGCGGCTAACGCGATCGGTCTGAGCCTGTACAACTTTCTTAATATTCTGAATATCAATCAGATATGGTTTTACGGCAGAAGCTGCGGGTTTGGAGACGACTGGCTGGCGACCATCAACCGGCAGATCGGTTTTAACCCCTTCGATCACGGTGACGCGCACAGAATGAACGCCACGCAGATTAATTTCGGGCGTTTGACCCGCGCGCAGCAGGTGATGGGCATCGGCTATTTATACGTTGAGGAAGCCTTGAGCGGCTGAGGGAATATTTATTTAAGCTGCTGTTTATGGCGCAGTTTGTGGTTGTGTATTACGGTTAATTTGAACCTCTTCACAAATCGAGAACGACATGAACACACTACGCTATTTCGATTTTGGCCAGTCGCGCCCGCTGATGCTGCTGATTGCCCGAATCGCCCTCGTGCTGCTGTTTATTATTTTTGGCTATCCAAAGATGACCGGCTTTGACGGAACGGTGCAGTATATGGCAACCCTTGGCACGCCGATGCCGATGGTGGCTGCGATTATCGCCGTGCTGATGGAAGTTGTTGCCGCCATTCTGATCGTGCTCGGTTTCTTCACTCGTCCGCTGGCGATACTCTTTATTTTCTACACGCTGGGTACGGCGGTGATTGGCCACCATTACTGGAATATGACCGGCGATGCGGTAGTGCCCAACATGATTAATTTCTACAAAAATATCAGTATTGCCGCCGCCTTTTTATTGCTGGCAATCGTCGGCCCCGGCAGCATTTCCCTCGATAAACGCTGAACCCGTTTTGCCATAAAAAAAGGCCGCTTTCGCGGCCTTTTTCATGCTGAGCAGTCTTATGCGTAAACAGGCAGACGAGCACAGATATCGAGCACTTTCTGCTTGGTGCGTTCGATAACCGCTTCGTCATTGATGTTGTCTAACACGTCGCACATCCAGCCGGCCAGTTCGCGCACGTCAGCTTCTGAGAAGCCGCGACGAGTCACCGCTGGCGTACCGATACGTACGCCGGAGGTCACAAATGGGCTCTTCGGATCGTTTGGCACGCTGTTTTTGTTGACGGTAATGTTGGCACGGCCCAGAGCGGCATCCGCTTCTTTACCGGTCAGGTTTTTATCCACCAGATCCAGCAGGAACAGGTGGTTGTCGGTGCCGCCGGAAACCACGTTGTAGCCGCGATCCAGGAAGACGGAAACCATCGCTTTTGCGTTCTTCGCGACCTGCTGCTGGTAGGTTTTGAACTCTGGCTCCATGGCTTCTTTCAGCGCCACGGCTTTGCCCGCAATAACGTGCATCAGCGGGCCGCCCTGCGCGCCAGGGAAGACCGCGGAGTTCAGTTTTTTATACAGCTCTTCGCTGCCGCCTTTCGCGAGGATTAAGCCACCGCGCGGGCCAGCCAGCGTTTTGTGAGTCGTGGTGGTCACCACGTGGGCGTGTGGCACCGGGTTCGGGTAAACGCCCGCGGCGATAAGGCCGGCAACGTGCGCCATATCCACGAACAGGTAAGCCCCAATCATGTCGGCGATTTCACGCATTTTCGCCCAGTCAACCACGCCGGAATAAGCGGAGAAGCCGCCGATAATCATTTTCGGCTTGTGTTCTTTGGCCTGCTTTTCGAGATCGGCGTAGTCGATATGACCGCTTTCATCGATGCCGTAAGGCACGATGTTGTACAGCTTGCCGGAGAAGTTAACCGGGGAACCGTGAGTCAGGTGGCCGCCGTGCGCCAGGTTCATCCCCAGAACGGTATCGCCCGGCTCCAGCAGCGTGGTGTAAACGGCGAAGTTCGCCTGGGAACCAGAGTGCGGCTGCACGTTGGCGTAGTCTGCGCCAAACAGTTCTTTCGCGCGATCGATGGCCAGTTGTTCAACCACGTCGACGTATTCGCAACCGCCGTAATAGCGTTTGCCCGGATAGCCTTCAGCGTACTTGTTGGTCAGCTGAGAACCCTGTGCCTGCATAACGCGCGGGCTGGTGTAGTTTTCGGAGGCGATCAGTTCAATGTGCTCTTCCTGACGTACTTTTTCTTGCTCCATAGCCTGCCACAGTTCGGCATCATAATCGGCAATGTTCATTTCACGCTTTAACATTCGCATCTCCTGACTCAGCTAACAGTAAAAATTTGGACTGCTTGAGGGGGCCCTGATGGGCGACGGGCAACAGTGTAAACCGAATTGGTATCAGGTGATAGGGCTTGACAGAGGTTTTTACGCAAACGATTGGCTTGGCGTCATACAAGGGTTTGATGGCAAAAGGTCCGCATGAGTTTTCAGGATATTTCTTCACCTGCAGACTGCAATAATTTCATGTTTGTGACGCAGACCCGGACCACAATAAACCATTTACAAGGTGGCGGTATTTTTTATAAGATGCATTATAAGTTGCATATCAAATGCAACATTAAGAAAATCTCACGATCGAATGGAGCCTGACATGCTAGACGCACAAACTATCGCCACGGTGAAATCCACCATTCCCCTGCTTGCCGAAACCGGCCCAAAATTAACCGCCCATTTCTATGACCGAATGTTCAGCCATAATCCCGAGCTGAAAGAAATCTTCAACATGAGCAATCAGCGCAACGGCGATCAGCGGGAAGCCCTGTTCAACGCCATCTGCGCCTATGCGACCAATATTGAAAATCTGGCCGCGCTGCTGCCCGCCGTGGAGAAGATTGCCCAGAAGCACACCAGCTTCCAGATAAAACCCGAGCAGTACGACATCGTTGGCGGCCATCTGATTGCCACGCTGGACGAAATGTTTAGCCCGGGCCAGGAAGTGCTGGACGCCTGGGGCAAAGCCTACGGCGTGCTGGCCGGGGTGTTTATCCATCGCGAAGCGGAAATCTACCGTGAAAACGCGGATAAAACCGGCGGCTGGGAAGGCACCCGCGCTTTCCGCATTGTGGCAAAAGAGCCGCAGAGCGCACTAATCGCCAGCTTCGAATTTGAACCCGTTGACGGCAAACCGGTAGCGGATTATCAGCCGGGCCAGTACCTCGGCGTGTGGCTGAAGCCAGAAGGCTTCCCGAACCAGGAAATCCGCCAGTATTCCCTGACCCGTAAACCAAACGGTAAAAGCTACCGCATTGCCGTGAAGCGTGAAGATCTGGGGCAGGTTTCCAGCTGGCTGCACGACCATGCCAAAGCAGGCGACGAAGTGCATCTTGCCGCGCCCGCGGGCGATTTCTTTATGACCGTTGCCGCGCGGACGCCGGTCACGCTGATTTCTGCGGGCGTTGGCCAGACGCCGATGCTGGCGATGCTCGATACGCTGGCTAAAAGCCATCACGCGGCGCAGGTGAACTGGTTCCACGCCGCAGACCACGGTGAAGTGCACGCTTTTGCCGATGAAGTTAATGCCTTAGGCAGCCAGCTGCCGCGCTTCGAGCGCCACGTCTGGTACCGCACGCCGAGCGAAAGCGATCGCGCAGCGGCCAAATTTGACAGCGAAGGCCTGATGGATTTGCTGGCGCAGGAAGGGAAAATCAGCGCGCCGGAGATGCAATTTTATCTCTGCGGCCCGGTAAGCTTCATGCGCTTTGCCGCCGAGCAGCTGGTGAAGGTTGGCGTCGGCCAGGAACGCATTCACTACGAATGCTTTGGCCCACACAAAGTGATGTAACGCCTGCCTTAAAAGCTCCCGAAAGGTTTTCCGATCGGGAGCTTTTTTATCAACGCGTCGCGGCGGTTCCCGCCGTAGCGCTGGCGGACTGCACCTTACGCAGGAGGTAATAAACCGCAGCGGGCAGCGCCAGGCCGATTATCCACGAGATATCTATCCCACCCAGCATTTTGACGAACGGGCCGGAGTAAAAACCGCTGTCAATAAACGGGGTCTGCACCGCCACGCCGAGGACATAGACGCCAAGGCCGGTTGCATTCCACGCCCTGTACTTCCCGTTGGGATCGTTCAGCGCGGCCAGATCGATCTCCTGATGATTAAAGAAGTAGTAGTCCACCAGGTTGACGGCGCTCCACGGCGTGAAGAAGGTCAGCAGGAAGAGCAGGAACGATTTGAACGCGGCCAGGAAAGAGTGCTGGCCGATAATCGCCACGCCTGTCGCCACGGCAATAATCAGGGCTAACACCACCAGCCGCGTGCGCTGGCTGATGCGCGCCTGCCGCTTCCCGCAGCTATAAACCGTTGCCAGGCACATCAGGCTGCCGTAGGCGTTCAGGGTATTAATAGTCAGCTTGCCGAAGGCAATGCTCAGGTAAAGCAGCGTCGCAACCGCCCCCGTGCCGCCCAGCCCGACGATGTAATCCACCTCATGACCCACCAGCTTCCCCTGGGAGATTGCCGCCGCCAGCACGCCGACCGTCATGGCAATCTGCGCGCCAATCACCGACCCGCTGCCAACGGCAAAGAACACTTTCCTGCTGGAAGTCGTGCGCGGCAGATAACGCGAATAGTCGGCGACGTAAGGGCCGAAGGTGATTTGCCAGGAAGCCGAGAGGCCGGTTGCCGTTAAAAACGTGCTCCAGCTAAAGGCCCGGACGGTGAGCAGCTCGCCCAGCGGCTGGAAGGTGCCGATCCGCCAGAAGAGATAAATGAAAGCGACGATGCCAACAAGGCTCGCCAGCTTGCCCAGCAGATGAATCAGACGGTAGCCAACGTAGGCGATAATCAGCGTCGCCGCGGCGAAGATAAGAATGCCGCTGGTTTCAGAGGTGTGGCAGACGGCAGAAATAGCCTGTCCGGAAAGCACCGCGCCGGTGGCGATAAACCCCAGGTACATCAGGCAGACCAGCAAAATCGGCAGGCACGCGCCGTAAACGCCAAACTGTACGCGGCTGCTGATCATCTGCGGAATGCCAAGCTTTGGCCCCTGGGCCGCGTGCAGCGCCATGACAATCCCACCGGCAACCTGGCCCAGCGCAAGGCCCGCCAGCGACCAGAAGACATCTCCGCCGAAGACGATGGTTAACGCGCCGGTTACGATTGCCGTTATTTGCAGGTTCGCCCCCAGCCACAGCGTGAACTGGCTGAAGATACTGCCGTGCCGCTCGCCGTCAGGGATCGGCTCAATAGAACGTGTTTCGATGTACGTGTTGTTGCTTTCGTTACTCATGGCAGCGCTCCGCTAAGGGTGAAGGGCGACATCGCGCCGTCCCGTTTCACCGCAGGAATTAATCGGCAATCATTGGCAGGTTGAGCCCTTGTTCCCTGGCGCATTCAATAGCAATGTCGTAGCCCGCATCGGCATGACGCATCACGCCGGTGGCCGGGTCATTGCTCAATACTCTGGCGATGCGTTCCGCCGCCTCGTCGGTTCCGTCGCAGACGATAACCACGCCGGAATGCTGGGAAAAGCCCATGCCGACGCCGCCGCCGTGATGCAGGGAGACCCAGGTCGCCCCGCTGGCGGTGTTGAGCAACGCGTTCAATAGCGGCCAGTCAGACACCGCATCGGAGCCGTCCTGCATCGCTTCGGTTTCGCGGTTAGGGCTGGCAACCGAGCCGGAATCGAGGTGATCGCGGCCAATAACAATCGGCGCGGACACTTCGCCGCGGCGCACCATTTCGTTGAACGCCAGGCCAAGACGCGCGCGCTGGCCGAGGCCAACCCAGCAGATGCGGGCCGGCAGGCCCTGGAAGCTAATTCGCTCCCGCGCCATATCCAGCCAGCGGTGCAGGTGTTCATCGTCGGGAATCAGCTCTTTGACTTTTGCGTCGGTGCGATAGATATCTTCCGCCTCGCCGGAAAGCGCAACCCAGCGGAACGGGCCGATGCCGCGGCAAAACAGCGGGCGGATGTAGGCCGGGACGAAACCTGGGAAATCAAAGGCGTTGGCTACGCCCATTTCTTTCGCCATCTGACGAATATTGTTGCCGTAGTCGAAGGTCGGTATGCCCTGCTGCTGGAAGGCGAGCATCGCTTTGACGTGTTCAGCCATTGAGGCTTTTGCCGCCCGGGTAACTTCCGCCGGCTGCGTCCGGGCGCGATCGCGATACTCTTCCCAGCTCATCCCCAGCGGCAGATAGCCGTTGAGCGGATCGTGAGCGCTGGTCTGGTCGGTGACCATATCCGGGCGCACGCCTCTTCTGACCAGCTCGGGCAAAATCTCTGCCGCGTTGCCGTGCAGAGCGATTGAAACCGCTTTCCCTTCGGCGGTATAGCGGGCGATACGTGCCAGCGCGTCGTCCAGATCCTGCGCCTGTTCATCGACATATTTCGTGCGCAGGCGGAAATCAATGCGCGACTGCTGACACTCAATATTCAAAGAGCAAGCGCCGGCAAGCGTGGCCGCCAGCGGCTGAGCGCCGCCCATTCCGCCAAGGCCTGCGGTTAACACCCAGCGCCCGCGCAGGCTGCCGTTATAGTGCTGACGCCCGGCTTCGACGAAGGTTTCATAGGTGCCCTGCACGATGCCCTGGCTGCCGATGTAAATCCACGAGCCGGCGGTCATCTGGCCGTACATGGCCAGGCCTTTCGCGTCCAGCTCGTTAAAATGTTCCCAGTTCGCCCAGTGCGGCACCAGGTTGGAGTTGGCAATCAGCACCCGCGGCGCGTTGCCGTGGGTTTTAAAGACGCCGACGGGTTTACCGGACTGGACCAGCAGGGTCTCGTCATCGTTGAGCGCTTTCAGGCTCTCGACAATCTTGTCGTAACACTCCCAGTTGCGGGCCGCCCGGCCAATACCGCCGTATACCACCAGCTCCTTCGGATTTTCAGCCACTTCGGGATCGAGGTTATTCATCAGCATGCGCAGCGGGGCTTCGGTGAGCCAACTTTTTGCGTTCAGCCTGGTGCCGCGTGGTGCTCTGATTTCAACATCGCGAAAACGGTTTGCTTGCTTACTCATGCGCTTTACCTTCTTATCGGTTATCGGTTGCATGTTACTGGAGTGTTAATTTTATGCTACATCGCCATCTTGTATATACATGATAAGCACACAGGATGCCAAATTAGCAACAAATTAAAATAATCAATAAATATCAACCAACTAAAATAAAACAGATACAAAAACAGGTAATAACAGCCGTAAAAACGCATAAGTAATGAGCCATTTGAGTGCAAAAAAATAGCGTCCACGCCTCATTTTTGTGCACAAAATCATTACAAGCATCTAACAATTGTGCTTTTATTGCATGACCAACGCGCCGGGACTCGTCGGGAAAGGGATAAACCTTCCGTTCAAAACCGACACTAACAAGCTGAATAACAAGTATTAAATGGCCTGATTACTCTTTTTCCGTTCGGGTCATGGCACAAGTATTGCTAGTTGTACATACAAGACAGTACATACAAGACAGTACATACAAGTCAGTTCAGATAAGAAAACATGCGAAGCCGAGCGGACAAGATTCTGCCAGCAGCCGTTTGTCGCCCCGTTCCCCCGTCAGGCGGGAGCCCTACACAACGACCAGAGGTGTGAAGATGATTACCTTCCAGAATGTGACCAAGCACTACGGCAACGGTTCGGTAGTAGACGGCCTGAGCCTGGTGGCACCCGGAGGCAAAATTACGGTATTTGTCGGCCCTTCCGGCTGCGGGAAAACCACCTCGCTGCGGATGATCAACCGCCTTGTGGAGCCTTCCTCCGGCAAAATCCTGCTCAACGGCGAGGCCACCGACCAGATGGATATCGTGCAGCTCCGCCGCCGCATCGGCTACGTCATTCAGAACGCGGGCCTGTTTCCGCATAAAAACATCATCGACAACATCGCCACCACCGCGATCCTGGGCGGCATGCCGAAAAGCAAGGCCAGAGTCAGAGCGGGCGAACTGCTGGAAGTCGTGGGGCTGGACCCGCAGATTGCCAGGCGTTTCCCGTGGCAGCTTTCCGGCGGGCAGCAGCAGCGCGTCGGCGTGGCCCGCGCCCTGGCGGCAGACCCGGAATTTATGCTGATGGATGAGCCGTTCAGCGCCGTCGATCCGGTGGTTCGTGAACAGCTGCAGGAAGAGTTTCTGCGCATTCAGAAAGAGGTGAGCAAAACCATCATCATGGTCACCCACGATATTGACGAAGCCATGAAGCTCGGTGATTTAGTCGCGGTGCTGAAGCCCGGCGGCACACTGGCGCAGATGGCCTCCCCCGGCCAGCTGCTGAACACCCCGCAGAACCATTTTGTGGCGGACTTTATCGGGCGTGACAGGGGCTATCGCAAGCTCAGCTTCCACGGCACCGACGCGGCTTCCGTACTGAAGAACGAACCCTGCGCGGAGCTGGACTGTTCGCTTGAGCAGGCAAAAGCCGCGGCGACCGACCGCTGGCTGCTGGTGACTCAAAACGGCAAGGCGTTTGGCTGGTTCGACACTCATCAGCCGGTGGCCTCCATTGCGCTGGACAACATTAATCTCGGCGCCACCTTCCACCAGCAGGGCGGCGCGCTGCGTCACCTGCTGGACGCCGCGCTCAGCTCACCGAACCACCGCGCGGTTATCGTTGATGAACAGCAAATTCCGCAGGGAACCGTTCACCTGGATCAGGTGCTCGATATGTGTAAATCCACGCGCCAGGGGGCATGATGAGATTCGACTGGCTATGGGCGCAAAGCGACAAAATCCTCAACCTTCTGCTCTGGCACTGCTACCTGTCGATTGTGCCGGTGGTGATTGGCCTGATCCTGGCGATTCCCGTGGGCTGGGGAGTCAACAATCTGCCGTCGGTGAAGTCGGCGATCGTTAACCTTTTTGGCCTGCTGTACACCATTCCTTCTTTGGCGCTGTTCGTGCTGCTGCCGCCGCTGCTCAACACGCAGATTCTGGACCCGATCAACGTCGTGGTCGCGCTGACGATTTACAGCTTTGCGCTGCTGGTACGCACGGTTTGCGACGGGCTGGATTCGGTCTCCGCCGATACGCGCCAGTCCGCCGCCGCGCAGGGTTATAAGCCCGTACAGCAATTCTTCCAGGTGGAGCTGCCGCTGGCCGTGCCGGTTATCGGCTCCGGGCTACGCGTGGCCGTCGTCTCTAACGTCAGCATCGTCTCCGTTGCCGCATTAATAGGCGCACCGCAGCTCGGCTCGCTGTTTACCCAGGGCTTTCAGCTGCAATTCTTAACCCCGATTATTGCCGGGATCGTGCTGAGCATCATTCTGGCGCTGCTGCTGGATATTCTGGTGGTCCGCGTCACCCGTCAACTAAGCCACTGGCAACCGCAGAGAGGATAATTATGGCTACCTGGTTTCTGGATCCTGCCCACTGGTTTGGGGACGACGGCATTTTTCCTCTGCTGTTGCAGCACATCGGCTACAGCGCCGTTGCGCTGGTCATTGCCTTTATTATCGCCTTCCCGGTGGGCTGCTACACCGGCCACACGGGGAAAGGCGAAACCGTGCTGATCGGCACGACCAACGCCCTGCGTTCTCTGCCGTCGTTCGGGCTGATTATTCTGCTGGTGATCCTGCTTTCCGGCGCGTTTGAGTCCGACATGGCGTTTATCCTGCCCTGCATTCTGGTGCTGGTTGCGCTGGCGCTGCCGCCGATTGCGCTTGGCGTTCACGCGGGCATTCGCTCGGTCGATCCCTACGTTCACGATGCGGCCCGAGGCATGGGGCTGACGCCTTTCCAGATCCTCACGCAGGTCGAATTACCCTGCGCGCTGCCGCTGATACTTTCCGGCGTGCGCAGCGCCACGCTGCAAATTGTCTCTACCGCGACCATAGCCGCCTACGTTTCGCTCGGCGGTCTTGGCCGCCTGATTATTGATGGCCGTGCGGCAAACGACTTCAGCCAGATGACGGCGGGGGCCGTGCTGGTCGCCCTGCTCGCGCTGCTTATCGACTTCGCGTTTTCCGTTTCGCAAAAAATGGTCGTCTCCCCCGGCATCACCCGGCGGATCAAAAACTAAAAACCACGCTCCGCCCTTAAAAGGATACAAAGATGAATGTGAAAAAACGTGCTTTGACGCTGTGCGCCGCCCTGCTTATGTCCGCAACCTCATCCGCCTGGGCCGCTTCTAAAGTCGTTGTCGGTTCGGCTGACTTCCCGGAAAGCCAGCTGCTGGGCACGATTTACGCGGGCGCGCTGGAGGCGCAAAACGTTCCGGTGGAGAAAAAGCTCAACATCGGCAGCCGCGAAGTTTATATCCCGGCTCTGCTGGACGGCTCCATTACCCTCATCCCGGAATACAGCGGCGCGCTGCTGAGCTATCTGGATGCGAAAAACACGGCGCACAGCAGCGAAGAGATTGCGACGGCGCTGGCGGGCAAGCTACCTGCGAAAGTCAAAATGCTGAACTTCTCTCAGGCTCAGGACATCGACGTGCTGGCCGTGACGCAAAAAACGGCGGAGAAGTACAGGCTTAAAACCATTGCCGACCTCCAGCCCGTCGCCGGCCAGCTCGTCCTGGGCGGCCCGGCCGAGTGGAAAACGCGCCATGAAGGCCTGTCCGGCCTGCGCGAAGTGTACGGGCTGAACTTCAAGAGCTTCAAAGTGCTGGACGTGGGCGGGCCGCTGACGCTCAGCGCGATGAAAAACAACCAGGTTCAGGTAGCCGATCTGCTTTCCACCACGCCTGCCATCAAGAAAGAGCATCTCGTGGTGCTGGAAGATCCTAAACATCTGTTTGCCGCGCAGAATATCGTGCCGATTGTCGCCAGCGACGCGCTGAACGACACCGTAACGGCCACGCTGAATAAGGTTTCCGCCGAGCTGACAACCGAAGATCTTATCGATATGAATGAGCAAATTGCCGAGTTCACCAGCATCGACGACGTCGCGCAGCAGTGGCTGGTCAAGCATGGATTCAGCAAGTAAGGGGATGCCGATGACAGCTCATCCGAACCAGAAAGTCACTCTTGGACACGCCGCGAGCGACATTGATGACATCGTAAGTATCGCCGACGGCGCGCCGGTCGCGCTCGAGCAGGCGGCGCTGGATAATATGGCCGTGGTAAGCCAGCGGATTGAACTCGCCATAGATGAAGGCCAGGTGATTTACGGCCTGACTACCGGCGTGGGCGATCTGGTCACCACGCGCCTGGCCAGAGATAGCCTCTCCGGCACCCAGCTCAACATGTTGCGCAGCCACGCCTGCGGCGTAGGGCCGGATCTGAGCATCCGGGAAGTTCGGGCAATGATGGCGGTCACGCTAAAATCCCTGCTGCAAGGCTACAGCGGCGTCACGCCAGCTCTGGCTCTGCGCCTCGCCGAGATGCTCAACCGCGGGGTGACCCCGTGGTCACCGGGCAGCGGCTCGGTCGGCTACCTGATCGCCACGGCCCATATCGGGCTGGCGGTCTTCGGCGAGGGACAGTGCTGGTATCAGGGGGAATTACTGCCTTCCGATGAGGCGCTGACCCAGGCTGGGATTCCGGCCTATACGCCGGGGCCGAGGGAGGGACACGCTCTGGTCGGCGGCACCTATGAGATAACCGCCCTGGCCTGCCTGGCGGTAGCCGACTTTGAGCGCCTGCTGCCCGTTGCCGATATGGCCGGGGGAATGTGTCTGGAAGCGCTGCGGGGCAACGCTCGCGGATACGATGCCCGGCTGCACGCCCTGCGCCCACATCCGGGGCAGGAGGAAACGGCCCGTCGCCTGCGCCACCTGCTGAAAGACAGTGAAATTCTGGCCCGCTATCGCGATCATCGCATTCAGGATGCTCTGAGCCTGCGCTGCATTCCTCAGGTTCACGGCGCGGTGCGCGATCAGCTGGCAAACTGTCGGCGAATAGTGGCCACCGAGCTGAATTCAGTCACCGATAATCCGCTGTTCCTGATTGAAGAAGATCGGCTTGTCGTGCTGCCGGGAGGAAACGGGCACGGCGCGCCGGTGGCCCTCGCCGTGGATTCGCTGGCTATTGCCATTGCCCAGTTGAGCACCGCCTCCCAGGCGCGTTCGGACCGCATCACCAACGTGCATCTCAGCGGGCTGCCTGCGTTTCTGGTCACGCCGGGTGCGGGCTGCTCCGGGATGATGATCCCACCGTACGTCGCCGCGGCGCTAGCCGGGGATAACCGCAGCCTGGCCGCGCCCGCCAGCGTCCACACCGTGCCAACCTGCGCCGGGCAGGAAGATCACGTCAGCATGGGCGTGTCGGCGGCCCGCAAGGCGCTGAAGGCCGTGGAAAACGCCGTGGATATCGTCGCGATTGAGCTGCTGTGCGCCTGCCAGGCGCTGGAGTTCCACCGCCCGCTGCGCGCCGCGGTCGGCAGCGAGGCCACGTTAGCTCTGGTACGGGAGGTCGTTCCCTTCCGGGAAAAAGACACGGCGATGTATCCGGATATGCATGCTCTGCGGGATTTGATTAAGGGAGGGAAACTCAGCGCAATGCTGCAAGCGCTATGCCCGGAGAACTAAAAGCAGGCCACGGGCGGCGATGCGGCCCGTGGTCGCTAACGAGAGGTCAGCGTGATGTAAGCCAGGCGCGCGGCACCGGCTTGTGCGTGGATATTCATCGTTCCCGGCTCGTCCACCAGCAGGCTGTCATAGTGCTCAAGCTGATAGCCTGCGTCACCCAGCGTGATCTGCAACGCGCAGCCGGCATTAAATAACACGCGCAGTCCGCCTTCAGATCGCCACTCTTTCGCTCCGCTCCACTCGACGGTGGCCCGCAGCGCAGCTTCGCGATAGATGACGTTAAAATCCAGCAGCGGGCCGCCGGTAATCTCGCAGGAAACCTCGCTCGCGCCGCTAAAACCGAGCGCTTCGAAAGGTGGAATAAACGGGCTGCGCTGACCGTCAATGGTCAACCACATCCCCTCACCTTCCAGCACGCTGATATTACGCAGGTAGCCGGGGAAAGCTGAAAAAGGGCCGGGCTCGCGAAGAGTCGCCAGAGAAATACGCCAGTCGTAATCGCCTTCCTGCGGAAAGCGGCACACTTCACGAGTGACGCCCAGGCCGTTTTTCCAGGGCATCTCGACGTATTGTTTTGCGGGCAGCAGGCGAATCATTTCCGCATGCTCCCTTCCAGACGGTAGCGGGAGCCGGGATAGACCAGGCGAACGCTGGTGACGATTTTCTTGTCCTGGCGGCCGGTCCAGGTACGCCTGTTGACCATCAGGCACGGCGTGTGCTCGTCAATTTCCAGATAGACGCATTCCGCTCGGCTGACGTTGACCGCCTCAATCACGTGCTCGCCTTCAACAATGGGCGCAATCGAAGAGAGGTAGGCGTTGGGCGTGATGCGGGTAAAGTCCTGCTGGAGATAATCCGGCACGACCTGAGTGTTGACCAGACGATCTTCAAGCATCACCGGCACGCCGTTTTCGTAATGGCAGATCAGCGAGTGGTATAACGCGCTGCCCTGCTGCATGCCGAAGCTTAGCGCCTGCTGCGCGTCGGCTTCTATTTCCGTCAGCCTGAATACTCTGGCGTGATGGCGATGGCCCCGGCTGGCAATTTCGTCGGCGATGTTGTTGATTTCCAGCAGCGCAGACTGACCGCGGATTTCCGCAACAAAGGTGCCCACGCCCTGCATCCGCACCAGCAGGCCTTCTGCCGTCAGCTCGCGCAGCGCACGGTTAACCGTCATCCGGCTGTAGCCAAACAGCGTGACCAGCTCGCTTTCGGAAGGCACGCGATAGTTCACCGGCCAGGCTCCGCTGTGGATCTTGGTTTTGATCATCGCCTTCACCCTTTCATAAAAGGGGGCCGGATGCTCGGGCAATTCCCCTGCGGAAGCCGGATTTGCCAGGTCATTTTGCGCCATGATGATTCCTCAATGTGATGACTTTGTGAGTTTACTCTATGACCTGTTAGATGTATATCTACGTACATGTATATACATTTACAACAAGCTAAAAACAAGGTGATAACATGGCAGTCTGGTTCGCAGAAAAAGCGCTCTTGCCCGACGGCTGGGCGCGTGATGTCAGCATAACCGTTTCCGAAGAGGGCATCATCACGGCCCTGGAGAAGCACGCTCAGCCTGACCCGCGGGCAAAGCGTATCAAAGGTCCCGTCGTACCGGGGATGCCCAATCTTCATTCCCACGCTTTCCAGCGGGCCATGGCCGGACTGACGGAGGTGGCGGGCAATCCTTCCGACAGCTTCTGGACCTGGCGCGATCTGATGTACCGGCTGGTGGATAAAATCACCCCGGAGCAGCTGGAAACCATCGCCGGCTATTTATATATCGAAATGCTCAAAGCGGGCTATACCTCAGTGGCGGAGTTCCACTACCTGCATCACAGCGGCACGGGCGCACCCTATAGCGAACGAGCCGAGCTGGCGTTACGCATTTCTAACGCGGCCAAAAATACCGGTATTGGCCTGACATTGCTCCCCGTGCTTTATAGCCACGCCGGATTTGGCGGCCAGCCGCCTGCCGCCGGACAGCGCCGCTTTATCAACGACGGCGACAGCTATCTGGCGCTGTATGACACGCTAACTTCCCGGCTGGCTCGCGAACCGATGCAGCGCACCGGGCTATGCTTCCACTCCCTGCGCGCCGTGACGCCCGAGCAGATGAAAACCGTTCTGGCCTGCCATCCGGGCCAGCAGCCGATTCACATTCACATCGCCGAACAGCAAAAAGAGGTCGAGGATTGCGAGGCCTGGTCCGGCGAACGCCCGGTTGAGTGGCTGTACAACCATATGCCGGTGGACGAACGCTGGTGCCTGATTCATGCCACGCATCTGAACGAACGGGAAACGGCAAAAATCGCCGCTTCCGGCGCGGTGGCGGGGCTTTGCCTGACGACCGAGGCCAACCTCGGCGACGGAATCTTCCCGGGACAAAGCTATCTGGCGCAAAACGGCGTCTGGGGCATTGGTTCGGACAGCCATATTAGCGTCAGCGTCAGCGAAGATTTACGCTGGTTTGAATACGGCCAGCGGCTCCACGCCCAGCGCCGCAACAGGCTGTACACGCCGGAAGAAGCGAATATCGGCAACGTGCTTTACCAGGGCGCTCTGCGCGGCGGTGCACAGGCTCTCGGCCAGAATATCGGCCAGCTTAGCGTCGGCCATCGTGCTGACCTGCTGGTGCTGGACGAGCGCGATCCGTTTATCGCCAGCTCCCCAGACGAAATGCTGCTTAACCGCTGGATCTTCGCCTGCTCTACCAGCCCGGTTCGTTCGGTAATGACCGGCGGGCGCTGGGTTATTGAGGACGGGCATCACCGCGAGGAAGAAAAAATGGCTCAGGAATTTACTCGGGTATTAAAGGATTTGGCGGGTTGATGAGAAAGATAGAAAGGAAGATGTGACGCGGATCCGGCGCACCGTCTTTGCTTACGGGCAGTGAACCGGATCGGCTGTACAGCGAGGGAGGAACGAAGATGAAGCTTAAATTGCCGCGTCGTCTTCTTCGCCGGTACGAATACGCACCACGCGCGCCACGTCAAAGACGAAGATTTTGCCGTCGCCAATTTTGCCGGTCTGGGCGGTGCGGGTGATGGTGTCCACGCAGGTATCGACGATATCGTCGGTAACGACAATTTCAATTTTGACCTTCGGCAGGAAATCCACCATGTATTCGGCACCGCGATACAGCTCGGTATGCCCTTTCTGGCGGCCAAAGCCTTTCACTTCGGTCACGGTCATGCCGGTAATGCCGACTTCTGCCAGCGCTTCGCGCACGTCATCCAGCTTGAACGGTTTAATAATCGCATCAATTTTTTTCATGATTCTCTCTGTCATTCCCGCACAATTCTTGTGTGCTGCGTGCCTGTAATCGGTGGCTCAAATTACCACAAACTACTCTTTAAAGTCATTGGCATCGAGCTCATGGCGGGAGAGTAATTTATAGAACTCGGTGCGGTTACGCCCGGCCATGCGCGCGGCGTGGGTAACGTTTCCCTTGGTGATTTGCAGCAGCTTACGCAGATAGTTTAGCTCGAATAAATTACGCGCCTCGACGAACGTCGGCAGCACGGTGTTTTCACCTTCCAGCGCCTGCTCAACCAGCGCCTCGCCGATGACCGGAGCGGAAGTCAGCGCCACGCACTGTTCAATGACGTTAACCAGCTGGCGCACGTTGCCCGGCCAGCTCGCCGCCATTAGCCGCTTCATCGCGTCCGTGGAGAAGCTGCGCACGAACGGCTTGTGCCGGTCAGCGGACTGGCGCAGCAGATGGTTGGCAAGCAGCGGAATATCCTCGGCGCGTTCGTGCAGCGCGGGGATTTTCAGGTTCACCACGTTTAAGCGATAGAACAAATCCTCGCGAAACTCGCCGCGTTCCATGGCTTTCGGCAGGTCCCGGTGAGTGGCCGAAATAATGCGCACGTTGATATCCAGATCGCGGTTGCTGCCCAGCGGCCGCACCTTACGCTCCTGCAAAACGCGCAGCAGCTTAACCTGCAAAGGAATAGGCATATCGCCAATTTCGTCAAGGAACAGCGTGCCGCCTTCCGCAGCCTGGAACAACCCTTCACGGCTGCTGACCGCCCCGGTGAACGCGCCGCGGGCGTGGCCAAACAGCTCAGATTCAAGCAGCTGTTCCGGCAGGGCGCCGCAGTTGATAGCGATAAACGTATTTTTGCCACGCGGGCTGGCGTTGTGGATGGCCTGCGCGAGGATTTCTTTGCCGGTGCCGCTTTGGCCGTTAATCAGCACGCTGACGTCGGACTGTGCCACCATTCGCGCCTGCTCCAGCAGGCGGAGCATATTCGGACTGCGGGTGACGATGGTCTCGCGCCATGAATCGTCCCCCCCGGCTACGGTGTGTTCCAGCGCATCGTCGATAGCCTTGTACAACGCGTCTTTATCCACCGGCTTGGTCAGGAAGCTGAACACGCCCTGCTGGGTAGCGGCCACCGCGTCGGGAATCGAACCGTGAGCGGTCAGGATGATCACCGGCATGCCCGGCTGCATCTTCTGGATTTCCGCAAACAGCGCCATGCCGTCCATTTCATCCATCCGCAAATCGCTGATAACCAGATCTATTTTTTCCCGCGTCAGCAGGCGTAGCCCTTCAGCCCCGCTTTCCGCCGTGGAAACCGTATAGCCCTCGCTGGAAAGGCGCATGCCGAGCAGCTTAAGCAGGCCGGGATCGTCATCAACGAGCAGTAAGCGGGCCGGTTTGCGTAGCGTCATGGCTTCGCCTCCTGCTGGGGTTGAGCGTTATCCGGGGCAGGGGTCGGCTGAGTGACTTCATCTTCGCTGTCGGCGTCTGCCGCCGGGGCCGGAGCCGCTTTCTCCGCCGCGCGATTGCCGTCCTGCAAATAGCCGCTGGACGGTTTGCGACTTGAGAGCTGCTTTTCGATGTCCGTCAGATTTTGCAGCTTGCGCGTGGTCAAATCCAGCTGGCTGCGCAGCCGCTGCTGCTGCTCACGCAGCGTGTCCAGCTCACCGTCAGCCGACTGTTGAAGCCTGCTGTAGCGCGTACGCTCATCGGAAAGATCGAGCTGCGATGCCTGGCCGTCTCGCCAGACCTGGAAAAGGGGTCGCACCTGCGCGGGCACTTCGCCGGTCATCGCGTCAAGCTTAGTCATGTAGCGGCGGCGCTCCGTGGGCGAGATTTTGGCATTGGAAAGCAGAATGCCGCGCTTGAAGGTATCCTGCCAGGTTTCAGCCGGCCACTGGCGGGCCTCTGCCCTGGCTTCCGCCGGAGACAGGCGTTCGGCACAGTCCATACCGCGCAGCCAGAACAGCGGGTTGTTCACTACCTCATGTCCGTCTATATGCCAGATTTCCATACAGTCGGTGGAGAGATAATCCGCCAGCTGCTGTTCCGGCTCCTGGGGTTGGTGAGGCTGTTTGATGGCGCTGGTCACCGCATTCTGCACGCAGCCTGCCAGCATCAGCGGCAGCAGCACTACGCCAATACGGCGACGAAATAGAGTTACTTTCATTTGTTATTCATTCTCGGGAAAAACAGGCAATTCGATACGGAAGCAGACGTCGATGGTGTCATCCTCAACCAGACGCAGCTCGCCGTGCATACGGCGTATACAATCCTGGGCGATGCTCAGCCCCAGGCCACTGCCTTTGACCGCGCCTTTGCGCTGTAAACTGCCCTGGTAAAAAGGCTCAAAGATCATCTCCCTTTCAGTCGCCGGAATGGGTTGTCCCGTGTTGGCGACTTCGATTCGTAGCACAGAGCCAATCTGGGCGCTGCGCAGATAAATGGTACCGGATTCACTGCCATAGTGCACCGCATTGGAATAGAGATTATCCAGCACGCTCATTAACAGCATCGGCTCGGCCAGACAGGCCACCGGGCTGAGTTCAAGCTCGGTATGCATCATTTTAGCTCGCGCCGGCAAACTGTGAGCGGAGATAATCACTTCCAGCAAAGGCGCTAACGCCACCTTTTCCAGCTCGACCTGGCCGTCGGCCAGCTTGCGGTTGTAATCCAGCAGCTGTTCAATCAGCTTTTGCAGGTGGCGGCTGCTGGCATCAAGAATTTCCACGATCTCTTTTTGATCGGCATTCAGCGGCCCGGCAACCTGGTCGGCCAGCAGCTCCGTGCCTTCGCGCATGCTGGCGAGCGGCGTTTTAAGCTCGTGGGAAATATGGCGTAAAAATTCGTGACGCTGGGATTCCAGCCACGACAGACGTTCGCTCAGCCAGACGATGCGCTGTCCCACGGAGCGCAGCTCGCGCGGACCTTTGAAGAGAACGGAATCTCCCAGCGAGCGCCCTTCCCCCAGCAGGTTAATCATTCTCTCAATGCCCTTCACCGGGCCGATAATCATACGGGTAAAGATAATCACCAGGCCAAGGCTCAGTAAAAACAGCACCAGCGCCTGCCAGCCGAAGAACTGGCCGCGCTCGGCGATTTCCTGCTGAAGCTGCTGCCCGCGCGAGAACACAACGGTGCGCGTCGACTGAACCATTTCAGCATTTGCCGTCGCGAAGGTTTCAAGATGAGCGGCGGCGGCGGCATCCGGGCCGCTGTTCTTACATTGCAGTTCGGCAAGGTCATTCAGGGACTGGCGCAGGGCCTTATAGAGATGATCGTCAGGCAGCACGCCCGCGTGGGCGTCAAGCATCTGCGCGTAGCGCTTACGCTGCCCCTGATAAACTTTGGCCAGCGTCGCGTCGTCAAGCACGCAGTACTGGCGATAGCTGCGTTCCATTTCGAGGGCGGCATTGGTCATCGCCTCGCTGCGGCGCGCGTCGATAAGCGTGGTGCGGTTAGTCTGCGCCGCCTGGGCGCTGAGCGCATTCAGACTTTGCCAGGCCTGCCAGGCCAGCACCAGCAGCGGAACCAGCACCAGCAAAAAGGCCATCATCACGAGCTGGCGCAGCGATCGAGGAAAAAAATGCCACTGGTTCAATAGCTTCATCTCAAAATTTACCTGTGAGGCATGATGCTAGCTGGGATCGGTGGGAGTTGAAAGTCTCGAAGACCAGAAATGACAAGGGCAGAGAAATTTCTCTGCCCTTGTACTGAAATTAGGCGGTGCCTTACTCAACGTTTCGCCCGATGTATGCCAGGTCTCGTAGACTATTGGCAAATGGTGGACGGCAGGCACCTTAGGTGCGTCATTCGATGGTTTATGTAGCACGACTCTGAAAACAGAGGGCTGACATAGAAGGTGAATGAGCCACTGAGTAATATAATGCACGTTGCGTGCCACTTTTCCGGAAATTTTTTAATTGACTGTTTTTATAGTATTTATTCTACAAGTAGCAAATCCAGGCGCTGAGCGCTTATTAACCAACATGTCGCTAAATAACAACACCGAAAAACAACAAATAATAAACATAATAATATCAATGAATTAAATGTCTCTTTTTGGAGACGGTGGAAAGGGCCAAGTGTCGGGAAATGAGGACAAAAAAATCCCCGCCGAAGCGGGGAGAGTTATTTTTTTAGCCTAGCTGCTTACGGGCGTTGCGGAATATCCTCATCCACGGGCTGTCCTCGCCCCACTCCTTCGGATGCCAGGAATTGCTTACGGTACGGAACACGCGCTCAGGGTGAGGCATCATGATCGTGACGCGCCCGCTTTCGCTGGTCACCGCCGTAATCCCGTTCGGTGAACCGTTCGGGTTAGCCGGGTAGTTTTCCGTCACCTTGCCGAAGTTATCGACGAAGCGTAGCGCCACCAGGCCTTTGCTTTCGAGCTGGGCCAGGTGCGCCGCATCGCGCACTTCCACGTGGCCTTCACCGTGCGAGACGGCAATCGGCATCTGCGAGCCCACCATACCCTGTAACAGCAGCGACGGGCTGGAGCTGACCTCCACAAGGCTGAAACGCGCTTCGAAGCGATCCGAGCGGTTGCGCACAAAGCGCGGCCACAGATCGCTGCCGGGGATCAGCTCGCGCAGGTTCGACATCATCTGGCAGCCGTTGCACACGCCCAGCGCCAGCGTCTGCGGGCGATGGAAGAAGGTTTCGAACTCGTCGCGCACGCGCTGGTTGAACAGAATTGATTTCGCCCAGCCTTCGCCCGCGCCCAGCACGTCGCCGTAGGAGAACCCGCCGCAGGCCACCAACGCCTGGAAATCTTCCAGGCCGCGACGCCCTGCCAGCAGGTCGCTCATGTGTACGTCGATTGCGTCGAAGCCCGCGCGGTGGAATGCCGCCGCCATTTCAACGTGGGAGTTAACGCCCTGCTCGCGCAGCACGGCCACCTTCGGACGGGCGCCGGTCGCGATAAACGGTGCGGCGATGTCTTCTTTAATATCGAAGCTCAGCTTCACGTTCAGGCCAGGATCGGCGTCGTTGGCCTTCGCATCGTGTTCCCGATCCGCACATTCCGGGTTATCGCGCAGACGCTGCATCTGCCAGGTTGTCTCCGCCCACCACATACGCAGCGTGGAACGGCTCTCGCTGTAGACGGGATGCCCATCCGCGGTGAGGATAAAACGATCGCCTGCCACAGCTTTACCAAGATAATGCGCGCAGTCCGCCAGGCCATGCTGGGCAAGAATCGTTTCTACAGCCTCGCGATCTTTTGCGGCAACCTGAATAACGGCGCCGAGCTCTTCGTTAAACAGCGCGGCGAGACGGTCGTTGCCCAGCGCGGCAATATCCGCTTCGATGCCGCAGTGGCCGGTAAAGGCCATCTCCGCCAGCGTGACCAGCAGGCCGCCGTCTGAACGGTCGTGGTAGGCCAGCAGCTTCTGCTCCGCCACCAGCACCTGCATGGCTTCAAAGAAACCTTTGAGCTGTTCAACGCTGCGCACGTCCGCAGGCTTGTCGCCGAGCTGACGATAAACCTGCGACAGCGCCGTCGCGCCAAGCGCATTGTGGCCCGCGCCGAGGTCAATCAGCAGCAGCGCATTATCTTCGGTGCTGAGCTGCGGCGTGACGGTGCGGCGAACGTCTTCCACGCGCGCAAAGGCGGTGATCACCAGCGACAGCGGCGAAGTCATTTCGCGCTGTTCGTTGCCTTCCTGCCAGCGGGTTTTCATCGACATGGAATCTTTGCCGACAGGAATAGCAATGCCCAGCTGCGGGCACAGCTCTTCGCCAACGGCTTTCACCGCCTCATAAAGTCCAGCGTCTTCGCCAGGATGCCCCGCTGCCGCCATCCAGTTGGCGGAAAGTTTGATGCGTTTGAGCAAGCCAATCTGCGTCGAAGCAATGTTAGTAAGCGCTTCCCCCACGGCCAGACGCGCAGAAGCAGCAAAGTCGAGCAGGGCTACCGGCGCACGTTCGCCGAGCGACATTGCCTCGCCGTAATAGCTGTCCAGACTTGCGGTGGTCACCGCACAGTTGGCGACCGGGATTTGCCACGGGCCAACCATCTGATCGCGGGCCACCATGCCGGTGACGGAACGGTCGCCGATGGTAATCAGGAAGGTTTTTTCCGCTACCGCAGGCAGGTGCAGAATGCGTTTCACCGCGTCAGCCACGGTCATTCCGCTGCTGTCCAGCGCGTCGCCTTTCGCCTTCAGAGTGGCAACGTTGCGCTCCATTTTTGGCGTTTTGCCCAGCAGCACGTCCAGCGGCATATCTATCGGCTGGTTGTCGAAATGGCTGTCGTTGAGCGTCAGGTGTTTCTCTTCGGTTGCTTCACCGATAACGGCATAAGGCGCGCGCTCGCGGCGGCACAGCTCGTCGAACAGCGCAACCTGTTCTGGCGCAACCGCCAGCACGTAGCGTTCCTGAGATTCATTACACCAGACTTCCAGCGGGCTCATCCCCGGTTCGTCATTGAGGATATCGCGCAGCTCAAAGCGCCCGCCTCGTCCGCCGTCGCTCACCAGCTCCGGCATGGCGTTGGACAGGCCGCCCGCGCCCACGTCGTGGATAAACAGAATCGGGTTGTCTTCGCCCATCTGCCAGCAGCGGTCGATCACTTCCTGGCAGCGACGTTCCATTTCCGGGTTGTCGCGCTGCACGGAGGCAAAATCGAGGTCCGCGTCGGACTGGCCGGAAGCCATTGAAGAGGCCGCGCCGCCGCCCAGGCCGATATTCATCGACGGGCCGCCCAGCACGATTAACTTCGCACCCGGAGGGATTTCACCTTTCTGAACGTGGTCGGCGCGGATGTTGCCGATGCCGCCCGCCAGCATGACTGGCTTATGGTAGCCGCGCAGCTCGACGCCGTTGTGGCTGTTAACCTGCTCTTCGTAGGTACGGAAGTAGCCGGTCAGCGCCGGGCGACCAAATTCGTTGTTGAACGCCGCGCCGCCGAGCGGGCCTTCGGTCATAATATCCAGCGCGGTCACGATGCGCTCCGGCTTGCCGAAGTCTTCTTCCCACGGCTGTTCAAAGCCGGGAATACGCAGGTTGGAAACGGAGAAGCCCACCAGGCCAGCTTTTGGCTTCGCGCCGCGCCCGGTCGCGCCCTCATCGCGAATTTCGCCGCCGGAACCGGTGGCCGCGCCCGGCCACGGGGAAATCGCCGTCGGGTGGTTGTGCGTTTCAACCTTCATCAGGATATGCGCATCTTCCTGATGGAAATCGTAGCGGCCCGCTTCGTGGTCGGCGAAGAAACGCCCAACCTTCGAGCCTTCCATCACCGCGGCGTTGTCTTTATAGGCGGACAGCACGTGGTCGGGCGTTTTCTCAAAGGTGTTTTTGATCATTTTGAACAGCGACTTCGGCTGCTGTTCGCCGTCGATAACCCAGTCGGCGTTGAAAATCTTGTGGCGGCAGTGCTCGGAGTTAGCCTGCGCGAACATATAAAGCTCGATGTCGTTTGGATTGCGCCCAAGCTTTATGAACGCGTCCTGCAGATAGTCGATTTCATCTTCCGCCAGCGCCAGGCCCAGGCGGATATTGGCTGCCACCAGCGCGCTGCGGCCCACGCCAAGCAGGTCAACGCTTTGCACCGGAGCAGGCTGATGATGGGAAAAGAGCTTTTCGCCGTCGGTCAGAGAGCGGTAAACGCTCTCCATCATGCGGTCGTGCAGCGCGGCGGTCACTTCCTGCCACTGCGCTTCGGTCAGGGTTTCACCGCTGACGTAATACGCTACGCCGCGTTCGAGACGCTTCACTTTGGCAAGAGAGCAGTTGTGGGCAATATCGGTAGCTTTGGAGGACCAGGGTGAGATGGTGCCAGGACGCGGCGTCACCAGGATCAGGTGGCCCGTCGGGGCGTGGTCGGCAAGGGTTGGGCCATACTTCAGCAACCGTTGCAGTCGTGCGTGCTCATCATTAGTCAGCGGCGCATCAAGATCGGCAAAGTGAACATACTCGGCATAAATGTCGCTCACCGGCAGGTGGGCGTCTTTAAAACGGGCCAGCAGTTTGTTAATACGAAATGCCGACAGAGCGGGCGAACCACGCAGAATTTCCATCATCAAAGATCTCTCGTCTTCGAAGCGCCAGTGACGCTTCAGTGGGCGCAGGGGGAAAACGGGCGTCATTATAGAGAATCCCAGGCCGCGACGAAACCGTTTGCGTAGAAATAAAAGCATTAGTTTTGCCGGTACGAAATGTAAACGATATATCCGAATAAGTTGCGCCCTGCCGTTTTGTTAAGCAAAATGCGCCTCATCCTGTGACTGGACTGACCTGAAAATGACTGTTGTTGGCTAAAACTCGACGCACCGCAGAACATTAACCCTTTGAAAAGATTTAAGATTAATTATCTGCTTATCGGTGCCGTAACCCTGTTGCTGGCAGTGGCGCTTTGGCCCTCCATTCCCTGGTTCGGAAAAGCCGAAAACCGTATCGCCGCCATTCAGGAGCGGGGAGTGCTGCGCGTGAGCACCATTCTCTCTCCGCTCACCTATACCGTGGTCAACGGCAAAGCCTCCGGACTGGATTACGAACTTGCCCGGCAGTTCGCCGACTACCTCGGCGTCAGGCTTCAGATTACCGTTCGCCCTAATATCAATGCCCTGTTCGACGACCTCGATAACAACGACGCTGACCTGCTGGCAGCGGGCCTGGTGTACAACAACGAGCGCAGCCAGCACTATCAGGCAGGCCCCAGCTACTATTCCGTTTCCCAGCAGATGGTTTACCGCGTGGGCAGCCCGCGGCCGAAAACGCTCGGCGGCGTCAAAGAGAACCAGTTGGTGTTATCCTCCGGCGTGGCGGTGGTCAGCGACTTGCAGGCCATGAAAGAGAGCAGGTACCCGGATTTAAGCTGGCGCATCGACAGCAGGCACACCAGCAACCAGCTTTTACAGCAGGTGGTGGACGGCGCCATCGCTTTCACCATCTCCGATTCCATCGCCATCAGTTTCTTCCAGCGCGTGCATCCGCAGCTGGCGGTTGCCTTAGACGTGACCGACGAACAGCCGGTGGCCTGGTTCAGCATGAAAGACAATGATGACAGCCTGTCCGCCGCCCTGCTGGACTTCTATAACACGCTGAGCGGCGAAGGCATCCTGGCGCGGCTGGAAGAGAAATACCTCGGCCACGTTGGGGATTTTGACTACGTCGATACCCGCACCTTCCTCAATGCCGTTGACAGCGTGCTGCCCGACCTGCGGCCGCTGTTTGAAAAATATGCCACGGATATCGACTGGCGGCTGCTGGCCGCGATCTCCTACCAGGAATCCCACTGGGACAACCAGGCGACTTCGCCCACCGGCGTGCGCGGCCTGATGATGCTGACCAGGAACACGGCGCAGAGCCTCGGCCTGACCGACAGGCTCGACCCTGAGCAAAGCATCAGCGGCGGCAGCCGTTATTTAAAAGAGATGATGGGGAAAGTGCCGGAAACGGTGCCGGAAGAAGAGCGGATCTGGTTTGCCCTGGCGGCCTACAACATGGGCTATGCGCACATGCTCGACGCACGCCAGCTCACGGCCAAACTCAAAGGCAATCCGGACAGCTGGGCGGAGGTAAAGGTGAGACTGCCGCTGCTAAGCCAGAAGCAGTATTACAGCATGACGACCTACGGCTATGCCCGCGGGCATGAAGCCTATGCCTACGTGGAAAACATCCGTAAGTATCAGCTGAGTCTGGAAGGGTATTTGCAGGAGAAAGAAAAGCAGATTGCGCAGGAAGCTAAGTTTGCCGAGGCTTACCCGGCAGTTGCCCCCGTGGAGCTATCTACTCCGCCTTACGGGCCATTTCCTTTAGGGCCTTTTTCTCCAGACGCCGGGCGCGGAAAAAATCACTCAGCATTGCCGAACAGTCTGCTGCCAGTACACCCTCAATAACGCCGACCTGGTGATTCATACCGGGATGCCCCAGCACGTCCATCAGCGAACCTATTGCACCCGTTTTCGCATCGCGCGCGCCAAATACCAGCGTACCAATCCGGCTGTGAACCATGGCTCCGGCGCACATCACGCAGGGTTCGAGGGTGACATATAAAGTGGTATCCAGCAGACGATAGTTTTGCAGCACCATACCGCCCTGGCGGATCGCCATGATTTCCGCGTGCGCGGTAGGATCGTGGCGGCCAATAGGTCGGTTCCAGCCTTCGCCAATCACTTTGTTCTCGTGTACCAGCACCGCGCCGACCGGAACCTCCCCTTCTTCCCAGGCACGCTTTGCCAGCCGCAGCGCGTGGCGCATCCAGTATTCATGGGTAAATTCGCTTTCTGACACAGGCTTCTCCGCGGGAATTAAGGGGCGGCGCATTATACACAGCGCCCGCCGGATACGAAATGTTACTCAAGCTGCTGTAACTGCCCCTGCGGAGTGACACGCCAGCGGTGCTGGCAAAAGTAGAGCAGCGGGTTGTCCTGATTACTGTCGCTGTAGCCGCTGTAGAGCTGTAAAGGCGTGCCGATTTGCTGCTCCAGCTGGGCCACTTTTTCATGCCCGAGGCAGCGCAGGGTGAGTACCCACCCACCGTGCGAGCGCTTTATCTGGCTGGCGATAAGCTTTACCTTCGGCAGCCACGGCGTATCATGATAAACCTGCTGCACCAGAGGCTGCGGCGAACCGGTGATCAGCCAGACGTCGGCATCTGAGGCGATGAGATAGTCGGTAAGGCGCTGCTGAACAACCGGGAATGCCGTCACGCGGGTGCGGAACCAGGTCACAAAATCCTTCTCAAGCTCTTTAAGGCGCGCTTCGCTGTGGCCGAACGTGGCGCTCCACAGCAGCAGGCTCATCGGCCAGCGGGCGGCCCGGCCTTTCATTAAAAGCGCGCCGCCAATCACCGGTAGCAAAGGGATGACCAGCAGCAGATTGAGCGGCTGGCGGCGCAGCAAATAGCGCAAAAAGCTGCCGAACATATCCTGCTGGTGAAGGGTGCCATCTAAATCGAAAAATACTACCCGACGCTCACTCTGGTTGGCCAAACGTTGCTCCCTGGAATCGTTGAATATCATCCCTCGGCGGGAATGACTGCATCTACAAAGCCTAACAGATAGAACCTCAACTTTCCGGTAACAATCCGTAAAGGCGCAGAACCCGAGAAATTTGCGTTATTATGTAGCGGCTCTTATCTATATCCGACTGAACGGAGAGGAAATGAATTGTTTACTGCGTATCCGCCAGCGTTACCCGACGCTTGCGCAAAGTGACCGCAAACTGGCAGATTTTCTGTTGGCGAACCCCGATAGCGCACGTCATCTCAGCTCCCAACAGCTCGCGCTGGAGGCCAATGTCAGCCAGTCCAGCGTGGTGAAATTTTCCCAGAAGCTGGGCTACAAAGGTTTCCCCGCGCTTAAGCTTGCGATAAGCGAAGCGCTGGCCAGCGGGCAAAATTCGCACTCGGTGGCGGTCCATAACCAGATTATGGGGGACGACCCGCTGCGCCTCGTGGGTGAGAAGCTAATAAAGGATAACCTTGCGGCCATGCACGCGAGCCTCGACATCAACCCTGAAGAAAAGCTGCTGGCAAGCGTAGCCATGCTGCGCAGCGCGCGAAGAGTGATGATCGTCGGCATCGGCGCTTCGGGCCTGGTGGCAAAAAACTTCGCCTGGAAACTCATGAAAATCGGTTTCAACGCCGTGGCGGAGCAGGATATGCACGCCCTGCTGGCAACCGCCCAGGCGCTAACCCCGGATGACGTCCTGCTGGCAATATCGTACTCAGGCGAGCGGCGCGAAATAAACCTCGCCGCCGATGAAGCCCTGCGCACGGGAGCAAAAGTGTTAGCCATTACCGGCTTCACGCCCAACGCCCTCCAGCAGCGCGCCACGCTTTGCCTGTACACCATTGCAGAAGAACAGGCGACGCGCAGCGCGGCGATCTCCTCCACCAGCGCCCAAATGATGCTCACGGACCTGCTATTTATGGCGCTGGTCCAGCAGGATCTGGAGCACGCCCCTGACCGTATCCGCCACAGCGAGGCACTGGTTAAGAGGTTGGTTTGAAAGCATAGCGGGGAAGAATTAAATGAGTTTCATATTTCAGAACAACAAATAATGATCCTCCCCCGCCGGAGGCAAAGTATTTATTAGTTTTTTTTGTCAATTAATACCATAACCGATTTCACTATTTCTTCTGCCGGGATAGAAGCTATCAGGCTATCATCGCGTTCTTTTTTATTCAGCTGAGAATAGTCACAGGCATATAATACGTTGTGTTTTTCAAAGTCTTGCTGAGGAATACTAGCGTTTTTTTGTCTTTTCACAAACAAACTGACTGTTTTTGTTTTTAGTGCTGTTGCAATATGCAGACAACCAGTATCTGGAGTAATCAAGACTGCCATATCATTAATATTTTCAGCAAGTTGCAGAATTGAAGTCTGGCCTATTAAATCAATCACATTACATTTACTGTCTTCAGTCAAACTATTTAGCAGGTCATTCCCTAAAGCGGACTCTTGCTTTACACCTAGTAGATAGAATTCCATCTGAGGATAAATGGATAAAAGCCTATGTATTACATTTGCTGCAGTTTTAGCTGGAAAGAATCTATCTTTACCTGAAGCACCAAGCTGAATACCGATCTTCAAATGCTGTGTTTTTTTCGCAGATAATTTTGATGGAAAAAACATCTCCGGAGCCAAACTGGAAAAACCTAATTTTTTAATCAACTCCAGATCATTTATAACAGGAGGCATAGTCCCCCCCAGTATATATCCATCGCAAACATTTAAGAGAACCTTTCTCTCATTTCCAAAGTAATGTTTTAGTATACAGGTGACGCCAGCCATAGTTAAAGCAATCAAGTCATAGGGCGTTTTAGAATGAAAAACAATACCCACTTCTGGGTTATAGGAACGTAATTTCCTGCCTAAAACAAGCGCATCATAAATTGTATTTCCCATAAAACAAACCTCATCAATAAAGTCCGTCTCACCAATTAATCCAGAATTTTGCTTGCTTGTTATAACTATAATTTTTGACTTGGGATTTTTTTCTTTAATAGCTTTAATTGCTGGAGTACAAAAAAGGAAGTCTCCCAGACGTTTATTATTAATAACAATGATATTTTCTATTGTTTTATCAATGTACGTTTCTGGAGGCATTCTTTTTTTCTTTCTTAGTGAACAAAGAATGAAACCAAGTATCTTCATTTTTTTTTCAAACATTGACATTGTTACATTCCTAAACAGTGAAAAATACTACTTATATTCCAGACGAACGACCTCCAGTATGTTAGCGTACTTATTGATTTCAAGCATGGGTATTTATCTCTCTTAAGGTCATATCCATTGAAAATCAATGAATTGCATCAGGATGCAGTACGAATCACGTCTAGCCCAACCAGGGATAGTCCAGGCTAAACGTGGTAGATTTATTCAGAAGGCTTGACTGGCCACTTGATATCTGGTGAAAGAGAAGTATCCATTTGACTAAGTTGCACACGATACTTTTTCCATTCGTCCAAACGATGTAAATCGTCGGGGCCATCAATACCAAGCTCAATAGCATCCTGATAAGTTGCAATAACTATACTTGCAGTATTGATAAGTTCTTTTCTTTTGATGGTTGCCAAATGAACATAATCAATATATGCTGAAGTAATTTGCACCCCGTCGAAATACCACATTCCTTTTTCATTGATACCTTTTGGCACTTTATTTAATTCAACATCAGCAACGGATTTCCCTAATGGCCATAGTTGTGAAACATCCATTGACATTCGATTGATTAAACCATCTTCTCCATATTCTATTTTTAGCTTATCCTTATCAAATAGATTTTGTACATCATACCAATCTTTACCATCTTCGGACGTAAGGTAGCCTATAGCATACCCTTCATTCTGTTCGATTTTGGACAAAGTAAAATTACTAATAATCATATCGCAACCTTATTAAGCTGTAATTGTTCGCCAAACACCATTGATATTTATTTGTAAGGCGCGCACATACCACCGTCCATAACGTACATCACCATTGCTACCAACACGACCTGTAATAAAATTACCTACAGGAGCATCAACATCGCTAGTACCGCTATCGGTGCCAATTGTTCCTCTAGCACTGACCCGAACACCAATGACGCTGGTCGTTTTAAGTGGGAACCTTGAATCACTTTCGGCTTTTGTATACGCTTGTCCGGCTGGAGTATAACTGCCTTTGGGCTGATATTTATTATCACCTTCAGCTTTTGTATAGGCTCCAACATTTCCCGCAGGTATAGCAATATTTGCCGTACCATCAAAAACAACTCCAGCAATAGTCCTGGCTGTCGCTAACTTAATAGATGCAGCAGCAGTACCTCCTGCAGGTAGGGCTCCGACATCAACGGCCGTAGGTTTATTTCCTGAATGATAAAAGGCATACCAAGGATTCCAGGCCCTTGAGGCATCCCCATTATAGGTACGAAATTTAATTATATTTCCCGCATTGGCATATGAAGCGGCAATCTGAATATTATAAGAACTATTTAAACCTGCAACATCTAATAATGTCCCGGTAAGACCAGGTGAGTTTACGGCTGTCGTATAAACAAAACTAGCAGAATTAGAGGGTAGGTTATTTGTATCAGAAACATCATTACCGGTTCCTCCAGCAAGCGCTTTCACTGCACGTACGGCAATTGCACTACCATTCACTAAAATTCTGCCAGCAGTTGTATCGTCTTTAGAAATTTGCACTGCGGCAGTTGCCGCGGTACCAAGGCCTAAATTATTCCGGGCTATTGATTTATCCGTCAAATCAGAAAGATTGTTCCCCCTCTGCACAGCATTAACAATTCGGGCATCGTTACCTGCGGCAACGGTCCCGGCAACCGTGCCGACGTCCTGCACGGCCGCTCCCTTAAGCCCCAAATTGCCGCGCGCCGTTGCCGCATTGCCCAACTCGGACAGGTTTGACGTGGCCTTAAGATAGCGGCCATCGAGCTGGCTGGTTGAATTGTTTAGCAAGGCTTTCAGGAGCGTGGCCTGCAGAGTATTAACGTCGCCGTTGTCCAGCACGTCGCTGCCGGATTTGGTCGCCATAAACGAGGCGACGACGGAGGCAATGGTTGAAGCCTGACGCCAGACTTTATTGAGCTCTTCGCTGCGCGCAATCCCTGACTGAAAACCGTTGCCCACGGCTTCCAGGGCTTCAAATTCTGGCTGCGACAGCACGTTGGCGAATTCGCCGGTGGCGAACGCCTTAAAATCATTTACAGGCATAGTTAACCCTCAGTAATTTCATAATTAACGGTAATTCCGGCTGGTTTAATCGCCAGATAGCCTTGCCGAATAATTTCTTTGGTGATTGTGGAGATCGATTTCCCTTTAACGGTGACGGTCATCGTCATGTCCTGGTTATCGATAAATGAAATAAGAATATCTTTTTTAGGATAGATACTTTGCAGAATATCGGGCAGCGTTTGACTGGTTCCATTCCAGTTATTGGCCCCTATTTTCGCCCTCAATACCGTTCGGAAGTTATCATCGTCGAGGTCTACGAAACCAAACTCAGAGTCATAACGGTTTTTCCAGTATCCGTAATCGAAGCCAAGCGTTTCGCTATCAAGCGTGAAAAAGTAATCTTCGATTGGAGCAAATATTCTTCGCGTGCTGCCAATCCATTGACCAATAATATCCAGCTGCGCTCCAATAGCCTTATCAAGATCGAAATGGCCGACCAGGCTGCGGCTAACCGCCTGCTGTCTGGTAAAGGCTTCAGTTAAAGCATCCAGCATTTTCAGGTAATTAGGTGCCTCCCGCTGCCAGGCGGGAATAAGATTGCTGTATTGATTGCTCATGTCGCCACCGTAATAATATTAATATTCATCACGGATGAGTTAACCAGCTCATTAAATGTCACCAAAATATTATCGGTAGAAAGCGTCTCGGCTGACTTACCAATTTCCAGCGAAACAATATCGTAGGTATTACCCCCGCTAGCGCTATCTAAAGAAGCCGAAGAGAACAGCCGGGAGAGAAAAAGCGTGTCGCCAATGTCAAGCAGATTAATATAGTCTGCAACGGACTCTTTGATTCCGTTGCCAATATCAGTGGTATATTCCGCCAGCGGCTTTAATTTAATTTCGACAAATACCGGCACTCTCGTCGGGCGATAAAAGTGAACCGCTTTGCTGTTGCCATAGCTATCGACCACGTTTTCGGTTGTGGTGCCGTAAGTGGGAACGCCGGGCGTTTTCTTCAGCGCGATGGTCCGGGCGATGGCCGCTGAGTCACCACCGTCCACCACCACCGCCAGGCTGTGCGCCGGAATACCATTATCGTCCTTCGCTTCGGTATCGTTATCGAACACTCTTAGCCGCGCAACGCCCGGTAGGTTTGCCAGCCCGCCTTCCAGGCCCTCGATAACCGTTTTCGACGGCAGCGCCACGGACTGCATTTGCCGCTGCCGCAGTTCGGCATCGGTTTCCACCGCCTGCCCTTCCGTTGCAGCCGAAAGATTGACTATGCTTTGCCAGCCAAGAGTTGGCGTAGCAATATCGGTAATATCTCCCGCCAGCGCGCTGACCGCTCCGGGCACCTGACAAACGGCGGTCGCTGTCATCTGGCCGTGCAAATCCAGTGCAATCCTGGCTGGCAGCGACCACAAATTGCCCGCTAAATCGCGCACCTGCCCGTTTTCGATTACCGTCCCGACTTTTCCCGTAAGCAGAACGTCCACCGTCGAATTGCTGGCAGCTTTTCGTGCGATGCCGTTGATCTTCACGTTACGGGAAAGCCCTTCCCCCATGCCGGTCAGCGGGCTGAAAGAGTTGTAGGCGGCTATCGTGGCGTTATTGCAGCCGTGAATGGCCCAGGCAATCATCGAGAGCAGCACGCCATCCTTGCTGTCCGGCTCGATATAAATATCGTCCCCGTAAATATCCCGGAAAATCATTTTCCACCGTTCGAGGATACTCTGAAAATCCGGGGCACCCATTCCATCCTGGGTGATTGTCGGCATCATGCTGTTGATCAGATTTTCATACATCAACTGTTACCTCTCCATAGGCGGTATCCAGCGTGACGCTAAACGTCAGCCGCCTGCTTCCGCCGTCATTGTTTGTATTGAATTCGATTATCGAATTGACGCCGCGCGTGCCAAGAATGCGATCGCTGATGGCCATGGCGTAAACTTCCGGCGGCTGTTTGCCAAGTACCGACCGGGCGTAAGGTGTGCCTTCCGAAGTGTCCAGAAACCATTCCCCACGCCAGAGGTTCAGGCGCGTTTTGACCGCCTGAGCCACGGTTTCAGCCGAGTTGCTCAAAAAACCTAAGTCTCCTCGGCCAAACGAATAGTCGCCGCCAATCTCTTTTCTGTATCTCATTGCGGTCCTCCCGTTTTGCCGCCGCCGCTTTGTACGCCGCTGTGAACATGCCCTTTCAGGCTGATGCCCGCAGCGCTTACGTCGTTGTCCACCGTGACCGGCCCGAGCAGCGAGGCACCTCCTCCGGCGGAACCCTTGCCCTGATTCAGCGATCCGTTAATCGTCACCGCGCCGTTCAGCACGATGGTTGGTGAGGTAATCTCGGTGCCGCCGTCGGCTTGGGCTGTTAGTTTCCCTGGGGTGGTTAGCGTGATGTCGTGCGCGGCCGCAACCTCTACAAATGCAGCTCCGTCGTCGCTGCGGAGCTGCGCTGCGGTAGTGCTGATGCCGCTGATTTTCTTCACCTGCGACTGCGGGCCGGGGATAACAAACGCGTCCGAAAGCGAATGCTGCCTGGTATTGACCGGCTCCTGCGTGCTGCCGCTTTGCCACCAGAAATCGATAGCCCGGTCGGCGAAAATCAGCAGGCATTCGTCACCTGCGGCGACAGGAAATGTCAGCGTACAGCCGCCTCCGCGCGGGAAGATAACGGGGACATCGACCAGCAGGGGATAGCTGACGGAGTTCACAGAACCATCGCTTTCCGTACGCGCACCTTTAATGGCGGGAGCGACGGCGCAGGTCACCGTTTCAGGATCAAATGACTGAATAATGCCGGGCAGCGCGACGCGCAGATCGTTGCTGATAGCCGCGCTGGTCGCCGCCAGAACTTCGGCAAGCTGGCCGGTAAGCGCGGGTGTGGTAAGAGCCATAAGTTTCTCCAGGCAATAAAAAACCCGCCTCGGCGGGTACAGGGTACATGCCGTACGGCGGCTACGATTTTGACTGTTTTGCTCCGCGAGATTTTTCGTTGTAATCCGAACTGCCTCTCGCCTGACACATTAGCTCCATGTACCAGTCTCCGCCGCGCGTGTCGCCTTTCGTTGTCATGCCGCAGACTTCATAAATACCGTCGGGGTCCACGCTTGCCGGGGGCGTTGAAACATTCAACGTTCTGTTGCCGTTGTTTTCTTTATCAATGGACTGAATGCGGCCGGGGGCATCCCCTGCGGCGCTAATCTGCGCTTCTGAGAGCTTCTGCAGGTAGAGGGATGACTGGTCGAGATGCACCAGGCCGTTCACGCGAATATTGGGGTTAATAAGGCACTTCGCATTCACGCCAGCATTGGTTGTGCGCTGGGGCATACCAAGCAGGCCTGACTGGCTGTTGAGCTTGATCGCCGTTTGGGCCTCGGGGGTTTTGGAAAGGAAATCCAGCCTGCCGTCAATAATCTGCCAGTCGGCGTTGCACAGCTTTTTCACCTCATCAAGATAGGTCGCAACCTTGCCGTGTAACGGGCGTCCGCGTGGAAAACGTGTGGGCGGGAAAACTGGTTCAATCCCTTGAATAATGCCGTAGGGCTCGAGACTTTTTAGCAGAATATTATAGAAGTCCTGGGTCGAATGGCCTTTAGATAAGGTGGCGCTGACGGTGGCGTAGCTTATTGCCTCGTGCCCGTCGACAGCCTGAATCAAAACCCAGGTATCCGGCGTGGTTTCTCGTCCGGTTATGGCTATACGAATATCGCCGCTGAAAATCAGGCCATAGTTGCGATCGTACTTTTGCCCGCGGTCTTCATCAGGATTAACCCTGACCTCAACGCCAACGCGGTCTTCGGAGTAGATTGCCTGAGGTCCTTCGTACCCGGCAATGAGACGAATTTTAGAAAACTCCTCCCCCATGATTTTGTAAGCGGTGCTCGGTTTGAGGTTAAAAATCTTCACCTCGGCAACCCTGGGGGAAGAGCCTTTATACCAGTCGATTGAGAAGGTGACTTTGAAATCACTGAGGGAGATCCCCTGCCCTTTATCATCGAGCAGCTGCAGCTCGAAGTGGCGTAACCAGTTCTGGCTCATACTCGCTCCATAAAAAAGCCGCCTGTCGGCGGCTAATTGTCCGTGACGAAATAGAGGTGGCTCTGGAAACCAAGATTCGTCTTCGTCGGGTAAAGCTGCTCGCGATCGTCACTGACAACCAGCAATGTCTCCGTGAACCCAAGGTGGGTATAGGGCGCAAGCAGATTGGTATCGGTGACCAACGGGATGCCGCTGATCGTCGGCGTAGCATCAGCCGCCATTACATCCAGAATCCAGCCCGCCTCATCACGGTATATCAGACGCAGGCGGAGCTGTTTATCGCCAAGCTGAATGGCGAATATCTGATTGTCCGCGCTGAGAGGAATTTCCTGAATATTCATCGTCTTTCCTCTTCGGTTATTGAGCAACTGCAAGGGTATTGTTGTTGACGGGCTTCAGGCTTTTTTGGCCGGTATTGACCATGCCCGCCGTTGAGACCCCTTTGCCCATCGCGGATTTTTCAGCCACCGTAACGCCTTGGGTGCTGGAGAGAAAGACTTCCACCAGCGTGATTTTTGCAATCAGAGCTTCGGTCCCTTCTTTTCCCGTTGTGACGTCAATCTGCTGAATAAGCATATTTTTGTAAGTCCGCCTGCCGGTAACCACGTCCAGCAGCTCGCAGTTCTTTTGCAGCGCCAGAATCTCTTCGTACGCTTTCTTAGCCGAGAGGCCGATGCTGAGGCCGAATTGAGAAACATCGGCAAAATTCAGCAGCGATCCGCCGCCGGAAAAGCCGCAGTCGAGAGTGACCGTAGAAGGTTTCTTCCAGGCATGATCGCTAATACTGGCCCCCATCTCGACGGGATGAGAGGCAATATCCAACTCATCCTTATGACTTTCTGTCACGACCACATCCGGAATAAGTACCCCGATAGATCGCGTACGCTGCTGGAAAAGCACGGAAAGGATGTCCATTACGTTATCCCCGGAATGTTTTGCTGAGCGAGACGCGAGTAGGTATCGGTCATGCGGCTGGCGACGAAGTTGCCCGTCGTCAGCGGATCGCTCGCGCCGTTGATGACAATGTGTGATTCATTGTTGATGGTCGGCGAGTTGACGGTAGTTGAAGCGCTCTGGCTCAGGTCAGGGCGATAAGCATAGCGCGCCTGGTCAAGCCCATATCCCCCCATGAGGGAATGGCTGTTTTCCAGATTGTCTAACGTCTGCGGAGAAATTAAGGCGGCAGAGTCAGGGCGGCGGGTATCTTTTTTCTCTCCGTTGTTAAGCCAGTTATCCGCTTTTTCCACGCCTTCATTGACCAGTTCCTTACCCTGTTGAAATAGCTTTCCAACCGGGCTGTTGCTGACGTCGTTCATCATCTCTTTGCCGATGCTCGCCGCTTCTGACCAGCTTCCCTCTTTCAGCGCTTTGATCAGCCTGCCCACTTTTTGCAACATCGTGCCAAGCTGTTCAAACCCGCCTATCAGGCCGTAGAACATTTTATCGATTGACCAGGAGGAGAAATCGATTTTCAGCATGTCCCAGAACTGGAGAATCAGGTTTTTAACGGTGGTAATGAGTTTACCGATGGCCGCGGAGGCTTTGCCGATTGCACCGCCCCATTTTCCCCAGTCAATGAAAGTGTCCCCGCCGGATTTCCATTTAGCGTACTCGTCATAGACCAGGCCAATGGCGGTCGCCAGCGTCAAAATAATGCCTATCGGCGAAAGCCGGAAAGCGGTGCCCAAAAGGAACCAGGCAGCCGCAAGGGCTGTCACTACGGCAATAACAATTTGAGTGCTTGAATCCAGCTGTTGCCACAGCCCAATCAACGCCGAAACCCAGCCAATTGTCCCGTTGATAGCGTTTGCAAAAAGGGTAGCAAAACCTGATATCCCCCCGACAACCTGATTGACGGTAGCTTCAATTTTGGGAAAGTTGGCGAGAATCGTGGTGGTTATCGATTCAACCGGGCCAATTAACCCTGCGGCCAGCCCCGTGCCAACCTTGTCGCGAATCAGGTCAGAAACGGCGGTAATTTTACGCATAGAGGTCATAAACTGCGTTGACTGGACGGCCGCCTTTTCCGCATCTATGCCCGTGCTGGTCATCATCTGATGGTACTGCTCGGTGTACTGAGCCATGCCTTGCCTCATGGCATTCAGCGTTTGCTCATTCATCCCCAGCGCGCCCGAAAACTGCTCTGCGGTGCCGGGATCCATAGCGCTGACTGACTGGCTAACCTGAGTAAAAACATCCGCGTTATCCGCCTGGCTGCCGTCCGCCCGGCGGGTCTGGATGCCCATGTTGTTGAGCATTCCTTCACCTGCGGCATCCTGCTTCCAGAACGCAGCGACATTTTTTAACGACTCGCTGATAAAATCTGCGTCAACGCCGGTCTGGCCCGCCGCATAGGCAATCGCTTTATAGCCGCCAACGCTGGTATCGCTATCTTTTGCTGACCGCGCATCGCTTTCTGTCTCCTCCGCCGAGCTGGAAGCAAAACCTACAAGCGTTGTCGCGCCCTGGACAAACAGGCTGGCGAACTTGCCTAAGTCACCAACCACGTTACCCATGCTGATATCAGGTTTAGCCTGAGCTTTTTTTAGCTGCGTTTTGACCATACCTTGGGCCAGCAGGCTGGTTATTTTCTCCTGAGCTGCCGTCACTTTTTCAAAAGCGCCGCCCTGTGTATCCTGCAGTTTGCTCAGAATCAGCTCAATATTTTTTAAATGGACGTCCATCGAGATGAGCTTACCGAGCTGCATGCTATCACTCATTTTCCTCTCTCCAGCGTGCAATGCGGGCCTTGTTATCGGCCTGCATATCCAGGTAATCATTCATCAGCGCGATGTCGTAGAGATCCACCGCGCCGCTTTTCAGGCTCTGCCAGTCGAGGCCAAAAACCTCCGCCGGGCGGAGAATGTAATCTTCTCCGCCCGGCAGGGTGTCGAGCGTCAGGCTGCTGCCGGGCCCTGCATCAGGTCGCCGGGGAGTTCTTGCAAAAAATTTCCCAGCGAATCGGCCACCACCCGGGCCACCAGCTGTAGCAGGGTAAGCAGGTCAACATCATCGAAGGCCAGGCTGCCCTGGCTGAACACCGGCACCCAGCCCTTCATATGCTGACGGGCCACCACGCTCAGGCAGGGGAAGATGATGGCCTGACAGTCTTCCTCACTCAGATCGGAAAGCGTGCGCGCAATTTTCGGCAGCAGGGATTCCAGGGCGCTCGAGCCCTCTTCTTCCACCCGTGCCGTTTGCAGGCGACGAAAATCCGCAACCATGCCGGCCAGCACCGGCAGCAGTTTTCTGGAAACCTTCAGCTGCTCGAATACGCCAAGCTTGCCAATACGGTAGTTCATCTCTTTGATAGTGATTTCCATGGCTTAGAAGACTCCCAGAACCTGGTCAATTTTCCCGCAGTCGAAGACCCAGGCCACGCTGCCGCCCTCTTTGCCGTTGGCGTTATCAGGCAGCTTCTGGAAGGCGACGGAGCGGGCGGTGACCACATCCCCGGAAACGCTGTTGCGAATCACAATAACGTTGTTGCCCCATGCGGCAGATGAGAGCGTCTGCGCGTTATAGGCCAGCGAGAGCTTTTTATTCACCGGCGAACTTTTAAGAAGTGAGACGGTGATTTTGCCCGATTTGCTTGGGTTAAGGCTGTGCATCACTTCGCCATCAATACCTTCGGTCATGGTGTTTTTAGCCACGTTCATTTCAACCTTAATGCCCTCTTCGCCGTTGGCAGAACCCGCCCCCAGATCGATGGAGCCAGTAGGACCAGCAAAAGATGCCGATACATCCATAAAAGAATATGCGCTCATAAATTTCTCCTTAACGAACTACATTGATTTCAACGTCGGCAAAGTGCACGGCACCTGCCAGTTTGCAAGCCACCTGAATAACCGGGGCTTTGCGCGCTTCACGGTCGGACTGCGCCTGCGTTGCTACGGCCGGGGCGTACACGTAATAGCCTTTGGTCAGCGTGTCACCGGTAGCCAGCTGGCCAATCTCTCCGCCGTTCCAGATGCCCGGTGCGATCAGGCCGTTGGTGACCGCCTGGTTCATCGACTGCTCCACGTTGCTTAACAGGCGAGTGACGCCCGCGTCGGTCTGCGGGATTTTTGTGGTGCTGGTAAACAGCAGGTTGTAGAGGTTGGTCTGCACGTAGTTTTGCAGCCAGTCGAGGCCGTGGCGCTCGTCGATAAAGTCGCCGTTGCACATCACGCCTTCCTGAATAACGGCGGTGTCGTTGTTGTAATTCACAAAGACGTTGGCATTTTTCCCCTGAAGCGCATTGGCCTGGCTTTGAGTCAGGGTCTCGGCGGCAATGCCCGGCTCCTGTTTGAACTTCAGGGTGATGGTGGTGTTATTCCCGTTGAAGTTCACGGTGAAAGCGCGACCAAACAGTGAAGCGGCGGCATACGGGCTGGCGCTGGAATACTGCCCAAAGGTGCGGGCGTATTTCGCCGCCTTCAGCTGGCTGAGGATATCGGTAGTGAAATCCGCATCCAGCGCGTTGGTTGCCTGCGTGGTGTGCCCGTAAATGCGGGACACGCCGTCGGCTTCAATCACCGCCGCCACGGCCAGCACGTCTGCGTCGCTCAGGCTGCTCTCCGCAATCACCAGGCCGTACCAGTCGGTGGAGTGGCTCGACAAAGCCGAGACGCACTGCTCGATGGTTTCGCTGGTCTGCCCGGCCACCGGCGTGGCGCCTGCGGATTCGGTCAGCCCCAGCAACGCAGAAAGATCGCTGCCTTCAGCCCCCGCCGAAGCAAAGCCCACGGAAGAACTGGCGCCAGGGGTAATAGAACGAACGGTGAAACGGCCGCTGATGGCATCCCATTCGACCGTTGCGCCATCCAGACCGTCCTGTAGGCGACCGGCTACGCCGTTGAGATTGGTTTCGGCGCTAAGATCGATATCGACGAGCGTTTTTTCAGTACCGTCAATTTTGATTTTCAGCGAGCCGTCGGCGATCGGCATAAAGTTGCTCATCGCTTTTTGCTCAGCCGTCAGCGTAACGCCGCGCAGCAGCGCCGCCGTATCGGTTTTCATCCAGCGGCCGATGTACAAGTCCACCGGCTGCGGAGACTGCTGGAAGTAAAGGCCCGCCGCTTTGTATTCCGGCGCATCCACACCAAAATCTGCCGCGACGCCGCTGATGTCGGAATAAGCGCGCATGCGCTCATGGGCATCAATAACTTCGCTGGCGCCGATAACCAGCAGCGCACCGTAGTTGCGTGATTGTGCTGCGCGCGCAGCCATGCTCACCGTCACGTTGACGATGTTAGAGACAGGTAATCCCTGTGACATATTTTATTCTCCGAAGAAGTTAACCGTTCCTGAAAGGAGGGATTGAATACCGTATTCGCGCACCACGCGGCGGCGGAGCGTGACGGTAAGGGTGTAGCGGCGTAGCCACTGATTATTGATAAATTCAGCCGAAGGGGTCAGCGCCCCGCAGGTTTTGATCGTCATACCCAGGTTATTAAGCTCGGTATTGTTTTGCGCGACGTACAGGCCATCGCGAAACTGTGTGGCAATGGCCTGCGTGTCAGGTCCGTAAAATGTGCAATTCACCTCCAGCGTTTCAGTTTGTCTCAGCTCGTCGCTGTACTGGGAAACAGGGACGAACATGGGGTTGGCATCGTGGCCGATGGCGAGGTCGAACTCGCAGCGCGTCTGCTCCACGGCGGCGGTTTGCGGCGGTGGTTCTGTCCAGCGCGGCGCAATGGCATCGTCCGGAATGCCTGCCAGGCTGCTAATCCAGCGGATCAGGACCTGCTCCAGCGCTTCGTCATAGGCGGGCGGTGAACTGACCGGCGTGAGATATCCCGGACGGGTTGAGTCATTCATCTACGGTCTCCGTGGAAATGAAAGTTAGGGCGTGCGCAGGCACTGCAGGCGGATATAGTCCTGCAGCCCGGCTATTTGTCTGGTGGCGAGGTCGATGCGGTTTCTGAGAGAGAAATAATTCCGCTCAGCGGCGTCAGTAAGTCTGGCGCGGGCAGCATCATCCACGCGGGCGGCACTGGCCCCGGCAGGCAGGTTTGGGCAACCGGCGGCGAGGCGCAGCCGCTTAGTGCCAGCAGCCACATCGCGCTGCAAATTTTCAATCGTGAGCTGTGCATCGGTAAGCTCCTGAGCGTATCTGGCATCAAGGGCGGCGACATCGCGCTGACGGCTGGACAGGTCCTCAATAACTCTGTTTTGCGCGGCAAGCTTTTGTTCTGCCTGTGCGGTCAGCTGTTTTTGCGATGCGTAACGCGACTGGAAGTGAAAGGTACCGAAGGCGAGCGCAGTGAAAACCGTCAGCGCCAGTAAAACCCGTGTGCTCATGAGGCCTTCCTGTTCCAGCGGCAAACTTCATATTCAACTTCCCGGCGGTTCATCAGCCCCTTCCACTGCTTGCCGCCCGCCCAGGTCCATTTTTTCAGCCCTTCACAGGCCTGTTCAAAACGCCCGGCGTTAAGCTCGCGTAATAAAGAAGAGCGCTGAAACGCGGAGATGCCTACGTTGTAGCTAAAGGTGATGAGCGCGGCCTTTTGGTATTCATCAGCGGGCACGATGACGGCGCGTTCCACCGCCAGGGCAAACGGCTGTAAATCTTTATCAAGCATCTGCCGGCATTCTTCCGGGGTGTACTTTTTCCCGGCCATGATGTCTTTGCCGGTGTGGCCATAACAAACGGTCAATACGCCTGCGACATCGTAATAAGGCGTGTAGCGCACGCCCTCAAGTTCGGGAATCATCACGCCTGCCAGCGTCAGCGCGCTGGCTCCTGACAGACCAAGCAAGGTATTTCTCAATCCGGGAGACATGGCCATTAGCTACCTCTCATTTTTTACCTAAGATATTTTGAAGCCGCCTGCTGGCGAGCGGGAATGGATTAAGGCGGAGCTGACGGGCTTATTTGCGAAGCCTTTCAAGCAGGTCTTTTTCGAACAGGCCGCTACTCCGACATTCAACCGGTTTGATCTTGTCGTTGCCGTCGGCGGTAACCAGCCCGGCGAAGCCCGTTACATCAACGGAAACATTGCTGCCTTCGCCTGCGCTCCAGACCTGGGTCACTATGCGGAATTGCTGCTGGGTGTTTTGCGTTTGCGGCAGCGAGGAACAGTCGAGATATAACCCTGCCAGCTCGGCATCGCTTCCCGAGGCGGCCACGATGCCGGTTGTCGCGTCCTGCACGGCCAGCGAGAGACCTTTCTGCTGGTAGTAAAGTTCCACCGCCGCAATCAGCTCGTCTGGCTTTCTGTTGCCAATCTTAATCACCGAGGCAGCGTCACCCATGCCAGCGGTCTGCGAGCCAGCGGCGGAATCAGTCTGGCCGCCGGGTTTAACCGGCCCGTAAACGTTAATGCAGCCCGCAAGCGATATCGCTAAGAGTGGGATAAGTAATTTCATCGTCGTTAGCGGTAATAAAGCGTGGTACAACCGGCCAGGTTAGAGCAAAGAACGGCCAGTAAAAAAAATTTTATCTTCAAGGGGAGATTATCCTTATTAAGACTAATTGATACTTATCGAGTAGATTTTTTATTAGCGGGAGCTGAAACAGATCTCCCGAAAAATATATAGCCAGGCTAGCCTGTTATTTAACGTTGACGATCGGTGAAACATTAAGATACTTCGAAGCGTAATCAGGCAGCCCCGCCTGAAGAGCATCCAATTCCGTTTCGGTAAACAGCCTGCTGGTATTAACCAGAGCACCGGTATCAACAAAGCGGTTTTCGGCGCAGAGGAATTGATCCGGGGATAGCGTATTCGCTGGGGCAGTAATTAACACCTCAGCACTGTCGCGATGAATAAAATCGTTACTAAACACCAGGTAGTTGGTGATATCAATACGTTTATTTTGGCTATCGGTAAAGTTCTGCCAGTAGCTAATCATTCCATCATCGAGATAATTATTGAAGATGAAAGTATCCTTCATGATTAGCCACTGCTCGCTGATATCGTCGTAAGGCCGGGCGTTGAAGGAAATGCCCTTCAGATAGTTAGCGGCAAATACCAGCCCCTTTGCATTGCGGAATTTCAACTGACCAGATGGCTGGTCTTTGCCCGGCCAGCCGGCAAAATAATTTTGTACCACTTCAACCCGATCGTACTGCTTGATGTAAATATTGTGATCGCGAGGAATATCAGCGGCCCCAGTTTTCGGATTATAAAGGTACGTTTCCTCACTGCCCGAAAAAAAGTTCTTCCGAAATATCCCCTTCCTGAGATTGCTGGTTGAATACCAGCCGGCGACAAAATCTCCCTGCGCGTCATCGAACGACATTGAGCCGCCAGCCCGCAGCGCCAGAAGCGTATCCAGCATCTGCCGCGTCGTTTCATCCAGCCACGGTGCAGCCTGCGGAATATCATTCACTGACCCCAGGAAGTTCTGCTCAATCAGCAGGCCGGGAGCATTGCCGTAGGTGTTTAACCCTACGCCAGCGAAACCGCGACCGCGCATAAATACGTTGCCGGTAATGCTATAAGCATTTGTCGAGCAGGTAAGCTGTGCGGTATTGCTTGCCGTGTTGATGAAAATGTTGTGAGAAACCTGAATATTTATTTTCCGCCCGTAGAAGTGCACGCGAGCGTTGTCAAAAATAATATTCTCAATCTTGAGATCGGTGACGGTATGCTCATAAACATCATCGCCGAACATCACGGCTTCGCCATTTTCAGCAACGCCACGAAATACCGTTCCGTTTACAGAACCCTGAAAGGAGCGATAAGACTTCATAAAAACGTCTTCAGCAAACAGATACACTCCTTCAGGGAAATAAATTCCTTTTTTCGACGTGCTGCTATCATTCAGCAACGCATTAAGCTTCGGCGTTAAGTCCTCACCTGTTCCGGGATATATTCCGGCATCGGGAGCATAGAGATAATCAGCCAGATTAATAGGCTCTTTAATATTAACGTTATTCATATAATTTACCTGTTTTAAGTTATTTATCGGATGTCATAGCTGGCAATGGCGAATCACTGCTTATTTCAGCGCCTCGCGAAGCGCTTTCGCGGCGGCTGGCAGTTCCTTTTCGGGAATCGTTTTGGTTTGTAGCTCTTGCAGATAATCCTGAAGAAGCCGGGTGCGCTTTTCGTCTTCTCTTCTTAGACGTTGGGCATCCAGCCGTCCGTTAATAAAGGAGGCTACAGAAATACCCACGCTTATCAGGCCGAATATCATGTAGACCATATCCTGAGTCGTGATACCCAGACCGGCAGCCAGAGCCGCCAGCCACGCAAAACTCTGCGTGACAATATTTCCTGGTTGGTCGTTCATGGCAGTCTCTCTCACCCGCGGGCCGGGCCGGGATAATGTCTGTTCAGCGAGGGTGGCAGAATGTGTCTAAATCAGAGGTATAGATTTGCCGTGGCGCTTTTCTTTGCCGCGGGCATTGGGCAACCCCGCTGCATTCTTCGGTGTGGCGTGATACATCAGGCTATTTTTTTGCTGTTGGAGCTGGCGAAGACTTTGATAGCGCAGCGCGTTGTGCTGAATTTGCAGGCCGTATTCGTTGACGATTTCCAGCGCTTTAGCAATGCGATCCGCCGGCTGGCGGCATAACCTCAGTACGGGCTGTGGCTGCGGTGTGAAACGGATACCCACTAACAGAGGGTTCGCTTCTTTCCAGGCCGCCTGTTTCGCCTCACGGCGCTGACGGCGGCGTGCCTGTGCGTCCATACATCCTCCTGTCAATTAACTTTGGCGATATCTTGCTGATATCCCAAAGTTTATTGCTGGGTGCATTGCCCTTTTTCAGGGCCGGAAGTTAAAGAGCGTTGGCTCATCTCTGAGCGCTTGGTCGTGCTGATGAATTGATATTGAACCAATAGTACAAATCAGTCAAGAACCAAAAGTACGAATTATAGTTAAAAAAACACAACCTCAAGTTACCAATTGATTTATAAGCAATTATTTTTTAACTTTTTTTGTATTTAGCTGCAGATGTACTACAGCTTTAGGGATAAAGCAGTTCAGGCATGGCGGCGAATCGAGTGGCTATACATCACCCTGCCGATAATTTTCAGGTGCTGTTCGTTGTCTTCGCAGATCTTCCAGTCGGCGTATTTCGCGTTGTCGGAGCGCACCAGCAGGCAGTCGTGGGTCATTTGCAGACGTTTTACCAGCAGTTGGCCTTTATAGAGGAACACGTAGATGCCGTCGCCGTGGAAGTAGTCTTTCGCAATATCGACAAAGATATAGTCGCCGAGCTCAATGGTGCCCGACATGCTGTCCCCGGTGACGGTAATGACTTTAATGCTTGATGCGGGTCGATGACCGAACAGCTCAAGCGCTTCCTGGCTGTCGTAGACGATGTGGTTGATGGTTTCCGTCACTTCGCTGGAAATCAGGCGGCCGGGGCCTGCGCTGGCTTCGATATCCAGCACGTCGATGCGAAAACCGGGTTCCGGCTGAGGCACATAGAAAGGCGCTGTCTCGCTCGATGCGAGAGCGGGCTGGTTCTCACGACGATCGTCTGCAAAGCTGCCCTCGCTTCCGTGCTGGAGCCATAAAACGTCGGCGTTTAAAAATGTCGCCAGCTCGTACATTTTGTCCTGGCGAGGAACAGATTCCGCGTTGAGCCATTTGCTGACGGCCTTGGAAGAAACGCCCAGCGCCCTGGCAATCGCCATGCCTCTGCCAAATTCATCCAGATTGGCGTCTGTGCAGGCCTGCGCCAGCCTGCGGGAAAATGCTTCGCGCAATTGTTCTCTCTGTACCATAAGTACGATCATCACTCAGTCTGAGGGCCGTTTATGCCATCATAGCACGTACTGAAAGTTCACAAAGCAAAACGCGCTGAGGCTCAGCGTTATTGGGGTTAATTTGCATTTGTGGTAAAGTGCGCGCCACCGACATCCGTGCCTGAGCACGTGGTATCCCTCATTTTATACTGTATATAAATACATGTCCTGACATTCTTAGGGCAGGTAAGTTGACGATGGATTGTTGACGGGCAGGTTAAGTAACAGCAAGGCGTTGAAATGGCTTTATTAATTACCAAGAAATGCATCAACTGCGATATGTGCGAGCCGGAGTGTCCTAATCAGGCCATCTCAATGGGCGATAGCATTTACGAGATTGATAGCGACCGCTGCACCCAGTGCATTGGCCATTATGAAACCCCTACCTGCCAGCAGGTCTGCCCGATAGTTAATACGATTATCATCGACCCGGCGCACGTTGAGAGCGATGAGCAGCTGTGGGACAAATTTGTACAGCTGCATCACGCCGACAAAATCTAGCTTTCGATAATCACCGTCGCACAGGCGTAGTGGCGTTCATCCGCAAGGGTGACATGCACTGACCGCACGCCCATCCTGGCCGCCAGCCTTTCAGCCTCTTCCCAGAATCGCAGCTGCGGTTTACCCAGCGCATCGTTGAAAACCTCAAACTGATTGAAGGCCAGCCCGTTGCGAATGCCGGTGCCAAAGGCTTTGGCCGCCGCCTCTTTCACCGCAAACCGCTTGGCAAGGAAGCGCACCGGCTGCTGGTGCGCTTCATATTGCAGCCACTCGTTGGCGCTGAGCACCCGTTTCGCCAGCCTATCGCCGGAGCGGGAGATAACGCTCTCGATACGCGCTATCTCTACGATGTCAGTTCCAAGGCCGAGAATAGCCATTAGCCGCGCGCTTCACACATCAGACGTTTCATTTCCGCCACGGCTTCTTTCAGACCGCTCATCACCGCGCGTCCGATAATGGCGTGGCCGATGTTCAGCTCGTGCATTTCAGGTAAGCGAGCGATGGCCTGCACGTTGTGGTAGGTCAGGCCATGACCCGCGTTAACTTTCAGCCCTTTGCCCGCAGCGTAGGTTGCCGCTTCAGCAATACGTGCCAGCTCTTTTGCCTGGGTCGCTTCGTCTTTTGCATCCGCGTAGCAGCCGGTATGAATTTCGATATAAGGCGCGCCAACGGCCGCGGCGGCGTCAATTTGCGCGCGATCCGCATCGATAAATAAAGAGACCAGGATGCCTGCGTCGGCCAGACGCTGACATGCGTCACGCATTTTATCGAGCTGGCCCGCAACGTCCAGCCCCCCTTCGGTCGTCACTTCCTGACGCTTTTCCGGCACCAGGCAGCAGAAATGAGGCCTGGTTTCGCAGGCAATCGCAATCATCTCTTCGGTGACTGCCATTTCGAGGTTCATTCGCGTATCGAGAGTCTGCCGCAGTACCCGCACGTCGCGGTCGGTGATGTGGCGACGATCCTCGCGCAAATGCACGGTGATCCCGTCGGCACCGGCCTGTTCAGCAATAAACGCTGCCTGCACCGGATCCGGATATGCCGTGCCGCGTGCGTTGCGCAGGGTTGCGATATGATCGATGTTTACGCCTAGCAGTAATTCAGTCATGCCTTTCCTCGAGAATCAGAATGAGATGGCAAGCAGTGTACACCGGGGATGGAAAGCGTGGCTATGACCAGAGGTTATTGTGGGTCTTCAGAGGATTTGGCTGATGGATTTTTCGGCACAAACTGGCGGAAGAGTTCGCGGCTTTTGAGCGGTTTGCCACCGAGATAGGGCTTTAGCGCCATGCGGGTAAATCGCTTTGCGGCACGCAGCGTGACAGCATCAGGGAACTCGCGGCTCGCCAGCGCTTTGAGCTCGTGGCCGGTGAAGCTGTTGTTATCCACGACCAGGCTTGCAATAAACCCTTTCTCTTCGCGGTAGCGATAGGTCATGGTATCGGCCACTTCATCCCCGCTGCCCGCGCAGTGGAGGAAATCCACGCCGTAGCCAAGATGCCCAAGCAAAGCCAGCTCAAAGCGCCGCAGTGCGGGCTCCGGCGTACCGTTGGTCCCGGCTAAAGCCTGGATACAGTGGAGATAATCGAAGAAAAGTTCAGAGAAACGAGTTTCCTGCTCAAGCACGCGTGAGACAAGTTCATTCACATACAGACCGCTATAGAGGGAAATACCGCTGAGAGGAAGGGCAAGGGAAACGGCTTCGGCGCTGCGCAGGGTTTTGACTTCACCGCGCCCGCCCCAGCGAACTAACAGGGGGGTAAAAGGCTGTAAGGCACCTTTCAGGTTGGAACGGCGAGAACGTGCGCCTTTAGCAATGACACGGACTCGCCCTGACTCTTCGGAGAAGAGGTCAAGCAGAAGGCTGGTTTCACTCCAGGGGCGTCCGTGCAGGACAAATGCCCGCTGCCAGCCTTCCATCGGTTAGTCGTCTGTGTAGCCGAGGCTACGCAGCGCGCGCTCGTCGTCAGCCCAGCCGGATTTAACCTTAACCCACAGTTCGAGATGAACCTTCGCCTCAAACATCTCTTCCATATCTTTACGCGCTTCGATTCCGATGGTTTTGATTTTGGCGCCTTTGTTGCCAATGACCATCTTCTTCTGCCCTTCACGCTCAACGAGGATCAGGCCGTTGATATCGTAGCCGCCGCGAGCGTTGCTCACGAACTGTTCGATTTCTACTGTGACGGAGTAAGGCAGTTCCGCGCCCAGGAAACGCATCAGTTTTTCACGGATGATTTCAGACGCCATGAAACGCTGGGAGCGATCGGTGATGTAGTCTTCCGGGAAGTGGTGGATAGCTTCCGGCAGGCGCTTGCGCACGATGCTGGCGATGGTATCCACGTTCATGCCGGTTTCAGCAGAAATCGGCACAATGTCCAGGAAATTCATCTGGCTGCCGAGGAACTGCAGGTGCGGCAGCAGTATGCCTTTATCCTGCACGTTATCAACTTTGTTGACCGCGAGGATGACCGGGGCCTTGCTGTCGCGCAGCTTGTTGAGCACCATTTCGTCGTCGGCGGTCCACTTGGTGCCTTCGACCACAAAGACAACCAGCTCGACATCGCCGATGGAGCTGCTGGCAGCTTTGTTCATCAGACGGTTGATGGCGCGCTTTTCTTCCATGTGCAGCCCGGGGGTATCAACATAAATCGCCTGATACGGCCCTTCGGTATGAATGCCCATGATGCGGTGACGCGTAGTTTGCGCCTTACGCGAGGTAATGGAAATTTTTTGCCCAAGCAACTGGTTTAGCAGCGTGGATTTGCCAACGTTCGGGCGGCCAACGATGGCCACGAACCCGCAAAATGTTTGTTCTTCGCTCATTCCAGCTCCAGCTTTATCAGCGCCTGCTCAGCTGCAGCCTGTTCCGCTTTACGGCGGCTTGAACCGGTACCGACAACCGGCTCCGGCAGGCCACTCACCTGACAGTGAATGGTAAATTCCTGATCGTGCGCTTCACCGCGAACCTGTACCACCAGATAGGATGGCAGCGGTAAGTGGCGACCCTGCAAATACTCCTGCAGACGCGTTTTCGGATCTTTTTGCTTGTCGCCCGGGCTAATTTCGTCCAGACGGGTTTGATACCAGGAAAGGATCAAACGCTCAACGTTCTGAATATCGCTGTCCAGGAACACGCCGCCGATTAAGGCTTCAACGGTATCGGCCAGAATAGATTCACGGCGGAAACCACCGCTTTTCAGCTCGCCCGGCCCGAGGCGCAAACATTCGCCCAGCTCAAATTCACGAGCTATTTCTGCCAGCGTATTTCCACGCACCAGCGTGGCGCGCATACGGCTCATATCGCCTTCGTCTACGCGAGGAAAACGATGGTAAAGCGCGTTGGCGATCACGTAGCTCAGAATGGAGTCACCCAAAAATTCCAGACGCTCATTGTGTTTGCTGCTGGCGCTACGGTGGGTTAAAGCCTGCTGTAACAGATCCTGATGTACAAAAGTGTAGCCCAGCTTACGCTGCAGCCTGGTGATTACGATGGGGTTCATGCGATACCAATTAATGAATGCGTCAATTATTCAGCACACGGAACAGACCTGAAAAAGGGAAACCAACGCTGTTTCGTGTGCCGTGGCTCCTTTGCAGGAGCCAACCTAAATACGGGGGGATATTCTATAGATAACGACGTGGAATGTCGTTATCTGAATAGATTTAATTGATCAATGAATTCCGCCAATTCGGCTCAGACGAACGCCGGTTGGCCATTGACCTTCTTGTTTCTCGAAGCTCATCCAGATTGCCGTCGCTTTTCCGACCAGGTTTTGTTCCGGAACAAAGCCCCAGTAGCGGCTGTCGGCGCTGTTGTCGCGGTTATCACCCATCATGAAGTAATGGCCCGGCGGCACAATCCAGGTCGCCAGCTGTTGGCCCTGCTGCTGGTAGTACATGCCAACCTGATCCTGGGCAATCGGTACGGTCAGAATACGGTGGGTAACCTCACCCAGCGTTTCTTTGCGTTCGTTCAGCCGAATGCCGCCTTCTTTGGTTTCGTTTTGCGGAACCTGGAAGAAGCCAGAAGTCGCCTCGCTGCCGTTACTGCGCGCGAAGGTCTGCACGAAATCACTTGGCTCTACGTTACTGTAGGTTATCGGCAGCGCATTATCACACGCCTGACCTGAGCTACAGTTCGGCTGCACGGTCACTTCTTTTGCAACCGGATCGTAGCTGACGCGATCGCCCGGTAAACCCACCGTACGCTTAATATAATCCAGCCGTGGATCCTGCGGGTATTTGAATACTACGATATCGCCGCGTTTCGGATGGCCGGTCTCAATTAAGGTTTTCTGGTAAATAGGATCTTTAATGCCGTAGGCAAATTTCTCGACCAGAATAAAATCGCCAATTAACAGCGTCGGCATCATTGAGCCCGAAGGGATTTGGAAAGGTTCGTAAATAAACGAACGCACGATCAGAACAATCGCCAGCACCGGGAATACCGAAGCGCCGGTTTCAAGCCAGCCCGGCTTATGCCCAACTTTCTTCAGCGTTTTAGCATCCAGTGCTTCACCGGTGGCAGCCTGAGCCGCCGCCTGTTTTTCACGACGCTTTGGCGCAAAGACAAATTTATCGATGCACCATAAAATGCCCGTCACCAGCGTGGCTATCACGAGGATCAGAGCAAACATATTCGCCATGCCAACTCCTTAGATTATTTGCCGTCTTTGCCAACGTGCAGAATGGCGAGGAACGCTTCCTGAGGCAGCTCAACGTTGCCCACCTGTTTCATACGTTTCTTACCGTCTTTCTGTTTCTGCAGCAGCTTTTTCTTACGGCTAACGTCACCGCCGTAGCATTTCGCCAGTACGTTTTTACGCAGCTGTTTGACCGTTGAACGGGCGATAATGTGGTTGCCAATGGCCGCCTGAATAGCGATATCGAACTGCTGGCGTGGAATCAGCTCTTTCATCTTCTCCACCAGCTCACGGCCCCGATACGGCGCGTTGTCGTTGTGGGTGATCAGCGCCAGCGCATCAACACGCTCGCCGTTGATCAGCACGTCAACACGGACCATGTTGGAAGCCTGGAAGCGTTTGAAGTTGTAATCCAGCGACGCGTAGCCGCGGGAGGTCGACTTCAGGCGGTCGAAGAAGTCCAGCACCACTTCGGCCATTGGGATTTCATAAGTCAGCGCAACCTGGTTGCCGTGGTACACCATGTTGGTTTGCACGCCGCGTTTTTCGATGCACAGCGTGATGACGTTGCCCAGATATTCCTGCGGCAGCAGCATGTGACATTCAGCGATAGGTTCGCGCAGCTCTTCGATGTTGTTCAGCGGCGGCAGCTTGGACGGGCTGTCGACGTAGATAACCTCTTTGCTGGTGGTTTCGACTTCATACACAACCGTCGGGGCGGTGGTGATCAGGTCGAGATCGTATTCGCGCTCCAGACGTTCCTGGATGATCTCCATGTGCAGCAGGCCGAGGAAGCCACAGCGGAAGCCGAAGCCCAGCGCCGTGGAGCTTTCCGGCTCGTAGAACAGGGAGGCATCGTTCAGGCTCAGCTTGCCCAGCGCGTCACGGAAGTTTTCGTAATCGTCAGAGCTGACCGGGAACAGGCCGGCGTAAACCTGCGGCTTCACTTTCTTAAAGCCAGGCAGCGCTTTATCAGCCGGGTTGCGGGACAGCGTTAAAGTATCGCCTACCGGCGCGCCGAGGATGTCTTTAATTGCGCAAACCAGCCAGCCAACTTCTCCGCAGTTCAGCTGGGTACGGTCGAGCTGTTTTGGCGTGAAAATACCAAGACGGTCGGCGTTATAGACCTGACCGGTGCTCATGACTTTAACTTTGTCGCCCTTGCGCAGCGTGCCGTTTTTCACACGAATCAGAGAGACAACGCCCAGATAGTTATCGAACCAGGAGTCGATAATAAGCGCCTGTAACGGGCCTTCGGGGTCGCCTTCTGGCGCTGGAATGTCGCGTACCAGACGCTCTAAGACGTCCTGTACGCCGACGCCAGTTTTGGCCGAACAGCGCACCGCGTCGGCGGCATCGATGCCAACGATATCTTCGATCTCTTCGGCAACGCGCTCCGGATCGGCAGCTGGCAGGTCAATTTTGTTCAGGACGGGCACGACTTCCAGATCCATTTCCATGGCCGTGTAGCAGTTCGCCAAAGTCTGGGCTTCTACACCCTGGCCTGCATCTACCACCAGCAGCGCGCCTTCGCAGGCGGCGAGGGAACGGGAAACTTCGTAGGAGAAGTCAACGTGTCCTGGCGTGTCGATAAAGTTCAGCTGGTAGGTTTCGCCGTCGGAAGCTTTGTAATCGAGCGTCACGCTCTGCGCTTTGATGGTGATACCGCGTTCACGTTCCAGGTCCATAGAATCCAGAACCTGAGCCGCCATTTCGCGATCGGACAGGCCGCCGCAAATCTGGATGATACGGTCAGACAGCGTCGATTTACCGTGGTCGATGTGGGCAATAATAGAAAAGTTACGTATATTCTTCATAGTTAGAGGTTTTTATGCCTTACAAATGCCTGAGAGCTCGGCGCTTCGCGCTGTACGGAGCATGATGTCAATGGCTGTCTTCTGCCTGAAACGCCGCATTCTACACTACAACCAGAAAGCGAGGAAACAGCTCATCCTGCAAGCTTAGCCGAGGCGAGAAAAGTGGCGATACAGAAATGTGAGTTTGAATGATGGCCGGCCAGAATATCACTGGCCTTCAGCGGAATTGGCTGTTTCAACGCGCAGCGCATCGGGAGGAAGAGCCACGCTCAGGATAACGGGCTGCCACTCTGCGCGATGGCTCAGTTTCGCTGAAAAACCGCGCGCCAGCAGGAAGCCGCCAACGCCGCCTAATACCGCGCCACTAAAGGCTGCCAGATCGGAGCCAAACAGCCCCTGGAAAAGAGAGGCCACAAGGAAAAGGCCCACCAGCGGGGACATGTAGACCAGCAGCGCAGAACCTAACAGGCTGCCTTCGGCTATGCCAAGCTCGACTTTCTGCCCCACTGCCAGCGGTTGTTCGCTGGCGACGGACAAAAGATGGTGGTTTTGCGGACCAAGCTTATTAAGCAACCTGCTGCCGCAGCCTGCTCGTGAGGCGCAGCTATTGCAGGATGCTTTTACATCGCAACGCAGCAGCGCTTCGCCCTTTTCCCAGGAAACAACGGTGGCCCACTCTTTAATCATTGGGCTGCCTTGAATTTAATGCTGTCCGCAATGCGTTTAGCGGTTTGCGGCGGCAGTTCGCCGACGATAGTAATTTCCGTTTTATCACGCACTTCAGTACTTACCGTCCTGCGCCCCGTGCGCAGCAGCTGATCGCCGCTGACGTTGCCAGCGCGGCTGATATTCACCGAGAAACTAAACAGTCCGTCGGAATAGAGTCTTGATTCAATTGGCACGTCAACCGTAGGTAAAGGACGGCGGCTGCTCGAAACTTCGCTAAAGCCCTGCGGGATCCATGTCGGGGCCCAGGCAAAGTTAGCATTTTCACTGCCGGGGACCGAGAGCAGCGGCGGTAAGCTGGCTTTGGCCAGGTTCTGCATCGAGGAGCTCACCTGTCCGTTAACTGAAAACGAAATCACGCGGAACTGCTCCAGCGTTTCGCCATCGCGGTCGAGCAAATCGACGCGTAGCGGCAGCTTGGTTTCAGCGTCCATCCACACAATATAGCTGTAGCGCGTTCCGTCTCGCGCAACAACGCGAATCACTTCGCAGAGCCTGTCGGCAATGCGCGTGCGGCCTACGGAGATAAAGTCGTAATACGGCGTGAGACGTTTGAAGTCGGTATAGACGATGGACGGGAGGGAGTCGACGATATAGTCGCCGTTCAGGGTGAACGGTTCCAGGCCGGGTTCGAAATAGCTGATTTCGCTCCCGCGCTGGACAACTTCCCGGCGCGGGCCATCCATCTGAAGTAATTGCGCGAGCGGACGGTCATCCAGCCTTGCATGGCGATAGCGTAAGGACTCTATCCCCTGCTTGTTGATGCTGATAAACGCCAGCTCATAGTTGAGTGACTGACTGGCCTGGTTCATCTGCTGCAACAACGCCCCGGACGAAACAGTGTCCGCCGAGGCGTTGGAGGTGAACAACAGGCTGCCTGTCACCAGTGACAGAGCACACCAAAGTTGCTTCATTACTGCGATTGAGTTCCTAAAGTTTGGGTTCCTGGCACCTGAACCGCAGCTTGCTGGGTCTGGGCCTGTTCAAACTGGAGTTGTTCGGCGTGTAAACGACGTTGCAGTTCATAATCCTGCAGCATGGCGTTAATACGACGACGCTGTTCCTGTACCTGCTGTTGGCCAGTGCTGGCCGTGCTGTCAGACGGCACACCCAGGCTGACCGGGCTGGCTTTGCCCATCATAGGCAGCGTATTAAAGACTGGTGTTTCCGGCTGCGCCGGGTTGTCTGACTGGCCATTATAGTGCTGCACCCCGACGATAACCGCAAGCGATACGCATGCGGCCACGCCCATTTGGGTAAGCTGGCTGGCCCACGGACGCACCTTCTGCCAGAACGGCATTTTCTGCCATTGCTGCGGCTGGGGCTGCTGTTCCGGTATGAGTGGCGTGACCTGACGCACTGGTTCATTCGCAATGGCAGCCATCACGCTGGCTGAAATATCGAAATGAAGTATCTCGCTGGTATCTCCGCGCATGGTGTCGCGGATTAGGTGGTAGCTCTCCCAGCTTTGCTGCAAGTTTTTGTCTTTAGACAAGGTGTTAAGCAGCTCGCTATCAAGAGTTTCCCCATCCATTAAAGCGGAAAGCTGTTCTTTCTGCATCCTAAATACCCTTCCAGTAACCCGCTATCGTCAACGCCTGATAAGCGGTTGAACTTTATTATCAATAGCTTCCCGCGCGCGGAAAATACGAGAACGCACTGTACCTACCGGGCAATCCATGATGACGGCTATCTCTTCATAGCTCAGGCCATCCAACTCCCGCAACGTAATTGCCATGCGTAAATCTTCCGGGAGCGACTCAATAGTACGGAAAACTATTTGTCTCAGTTCTTCAGACAACATTAAGTTCTCAGGGTTCGATATTTCTTTCAGCGCGCTGCCGCTTTCGAAGTTTTCCGCATCAATTGCATCTACATCGCTGGACGGCGGGCGTCTGCCCTGAGCAACCAGATAATTTTTCGCTGTATTCACCGCAATGCGATACAGCCATGTGTAAAACGCGCTATCGCCGCGGAAAGAATCCAGCGCGCGATAAGCCTTGATAAAAGATTCCTGTACAACATCAGGGACATCCCCTGAAGGTACATAGCGGGAAACCAGACTCGCCACCTTATGCTGATAACGAATTACCAGTAAATTAAATGACTTCTGATCTCCCTTTTGGACCCGTTCAACAAGGACCTGATCCGTTAACTGCTCGCTCATCCGAGGTAAAGTCTCCCCAAACCTAATTTCCACGCGTAATCGAAAAGCCACCCGAACTCTGTAATATGAGCAAGCTCAGGGTTTGAGTGCTCTCTCAGAGCAAAGTTCCGTTACGCCTTTGTTTTTCTGTTCTGTTTCGCGAACGATCTTTTCTTAATTATAAGTTCGGCTACGCAAAACCGTTAGACCCTGTTTTCTGAAAATCCCCGACAGAGCGCTATGCAGAGTATCGCACGAAAGGCAACTTTTCATCAGTAAATCTGTCACTAACGCCTGGTTTCGCACAAATTTTACATATTTTGACGAGCCATTTTTCACCCCCCCACATTTTGTTCTCATGTTTAGTTCATGCAACGCGATTAGCAAAAAAAGCGTGTTGCAGAGCACATCGGGTGCTATGCTGGCCCGACCCTTGTTTAGTAAATTAAACATTATGACCACTCATTCCGAACTAGCCTGTGACGTCCTTATCGTCGGTAGCGGCGCTGCCGGTCTTTCCCTTGCTTTACGCCTTGCCCAAAGCTGCAAAGTTATCGTCCTGAGTAAAGGGCCGATCAATGAAGGATCGACTTTTTACGCTCAGGGTGGAATTGCCGCAGTATTTGATGAAACGGACAGCATAGATTCCCACGTTGAAGACACGCTCATTGCGGGTGCGGGAATCTGTGAGCGCGAGGCGGTAGAGTTTGTCGCCAGCAATGCGCGCCATTGCGTGCAGTGGCTGATAGACCAGGGCGTACTGTTTGATACGGAAATTCAGCCAAATGGTTCGGAGAGCTACCACCTTACCCGCGAGGGAGGGCACAGTCATCGGCGTATTCTTCACGCTGCCGATGCTACGGGCAAAGAAGTGGAAACCACGCTGGTTGGCAAGGCGCTAAGTCATCCGAATATTCGCGTGGTCGAACGTAGTAATGCCGTCGACCTGATTGTCTCTGACAAAATTGGCCTGCCGGGAACACGTCGCGTAGTTGGCGCATGGATCTGGAATCGAAATCGCGAAAAAGTTGAGACCTGTCGTGCTAAAGCCGTCGTGCTGGCGACCGGCGGAGCTTCAAAAGTTTATCAGTACACCACCAACCCCGATATTTCTTCCGGCGACGGCATAGCGATGGCCTGGCGAGCGGGCTGTCGGGTTGCGAATCTTGAATTCAACCAGTTTCACCCAACCGCGCTGTTCCATCCCCAGGCCCGCAACTTCCTTCTGACAGAAGCCTTGCGCGGCGAAGGTGCTTACCTTAAACGCCCGGACGGCAGCCGATTTATGCCTGACTTTGACGAACGCGGTGAGCTGGCCCCGCGCGATATCGTCGCCCGAGCCATCGATCATGAAATGAAGCGCCTGGGCGCGGACTGCATGTATCTCGACATCAGCCATAAGCCGGAAGCGTTCGTCCGCCACCATTTTCCAACCATTTATGAAAAACTGATGGGTCTTGGAATCGACCTGACCAAAGAACCCGTGCCCATCGTACCCGCTGCGCACTATACCTGCGGCGGCGTGATGATAGACGAAAATGGTCGCACCGATGTTGACGGGCTGTACGCCATCGGCGAAGTCACTTATACAGGACTGCACGGCGCAAACCGCATGGCCTCCAACTCCCTGTTAGAGTGTCTGGTCTACGGCTGGTCAGCGGCGGAAGATATCATGAAGCGCATGCCGTTTGCCCGCGAGACCAAATCCCTCCCGGAATGGGATGACAGCCGCGTTGATAACCCCGACGAGCAGGTTGTTATCCAGCACAACTGGCACGAGCTCAGGCTATTCATGTGGGACTATGTGGGGATCGTGCGTACCACGCGCCGCCTGGAGCGGGCTTTGCGCCGCATCACCATGCTGCAGCAGGAAATTGACGAGTATTATGCGAACTTCCGGGTATCGAACAATCTGCTCGAGCTACGCAATCTGGTGCAGGTAGCCGAGCTAATCGTTCGCTGTGCGATGACGAGAAAAGAGAGTCGAGGCCTGCATTACACGCTCGATTACCCTGATTTAGCAGAGGAATCCGGGCCGAGCATTCTTTCCCCGCTCTACATAAATAAGTAAAAGTCCTGGGTCAGGCTGCAGTAACCTTCTGAATAACTGTGGTCTGGCCCGCGAATAACCAGGCGCTCGGTAAAATATTCGCCGTCGGTTGGCGAGAGCGCAAGCATCACTCTGTGCGGCAAACGAGTTTCGTTGTCCGCCACGTCGGTGCGATAGCGTACAAACCATCCCTGAGTTTTCGCCAGTTCGGTAAACGCGGTCCCTGCCGTCTCCGGCATGATGACGCAGAAAAAACCGTCTTCCGTAATCAGCTGCGCTGCGCTATTTAGCAATGCGCTGTGATCCAGCGTGGTGGTGTAGCGGGCCTGCGCGCGTTCAGGAGAAGCGCAGTGACTACCCTGCTCAAAGAACGGTGGGTTGCTGACGATCAGTGAGTAACGCTGCGTTGCCTGCTGCGCCCATTCACGAATATCAGCACAGTGAACGTTTATACGCGACGCCCAGCGGCAGCCACTGGCATTTTCTGCTGCCTGATCCGCAGCAGCGGGATCCAATTCTACGGCATCAATAGTCACATCTTCAGCGGTACGCTGCGCCAGCATGAGCGCTAATAACCCGCTGCCGGTGCCGATATCCAGCACATTTTTCACTTTGACAACCGGTGCCCACGCGCCGAGCAAACATCCGTCAGTACCGACTTTCATCGCACAGCGATCGTGGGCAATAAAGAACTGCTTAAATGTGAATCCGTCACGGCGCAGAAGCGCTTTTTGCCTGGACATCTTATCTACCCTGTAAAGAAACCGCTGTAGCATATGTGAAACTCGCAGCCAGGAAAAGCATCACTTAAATACACTAACAGATGAAGATCGCGGCCATAACGTCTATAATCGGCGCCCCACATAGAGGTAGACCATGACTGTAAGCACTTTTTCCGAACTCGAACTTGACGAAAGCCTTTTGGACGCGCTCCAGGACAAGGGCTTTACTCGCCCGACAGCCATTCAGGCTGCCGCCATTCCTCCTGCGCTTGAGGGGCGTGATGTCCTGGGTTCTGCACCAACGGGTACCGGTAAAACGGCGGCTTATCTGCTGCCAGTGTTGCAGCATTTGATCGACTTCCCACGCAAGAAATCTGGCCCACCGCGCATTTTGATCGTTACGCCAACCCGCGAACTGGCGATGCAGGTGGCCGATCACGCCCGTGAACTGGCGAAGCATACCCATCTGGATATCGCCACTATTACCGGCGGCGTGGCCTATATGAACCACGCTGAAGTATTCAGTGAAAACCAGGATATCGTCGTTGCAACAACTGGCCGCCTGCTGCAGTACATCAAAGAAGAAAACTTTGACTGCCGCGCGGTTGAGACGCTGATTCTGGATGAAGCCGATCGCATGCTGGATTTAGGTTTTGCACAGGACATCGAAACCATCGCTGCGGAAACTCGCTGGCGCAAGCAGACGATGCTGTTCTCCGCCACGCTTGAAGGTGACGCGATTAAGAACTTCGCGGAACGTCTGCTGGAGGATCCGGTTGAAGTCTCCGCCACGCCTTCGACGCGTGAGCGTAAGAAAATTCACCAGTGGTACTACCGTGCCGATGACGTTGCGCACAAAACGGCCCTGCTGGTAAATCTGTTACAGCAGCCTGATGCGACACGTTCGATCGTCTTTGTTCGCAAACGTGAGCGAGTGCATGAGCTGGTGGCCTGGCTGCGCGAAGCGGGCATCAACACCTGCTACCTGGAAGGCGAAATGGTGCAGATGAAACGCACCGAGGCCATCAAGCGTCTGACCGACGGCCGTGTCAACGTGCTGATCGCCACCGACGTTGCGGCTCGCGGGATTGATATTCCGGACGTCAGCCACGTGTTCAACTTCGATTTGCCGCGCACCGCGGATACCTACCTGCACCGTATCGGGCGTACCGGCCGTGCAGGCCTGAAAGGGACGGCAATATCGCTGGTCGAAGCGCACGATCATCTGCTGCTGGGTAAAATCACCCGCTACATGAAAGAGCCGCTGAAATCTCGTGTCATCGACGAGCTGCGTCCTAAAACGCGAGCGCCGAGCGAAAAGCTCACCGGCAAGCCTTCGAAGAAAGTTCTCGCTAAGCGCGAAGAGAAGAAAAAAGAAGATAAAGAAAAGCCGCGCGTTAAGGTTCGCCATCGCGACAGGAAAAACGTCGGTAAACGTCGTAAGCCAAGCGCTGCGGAATAATTCGGCAGCTCAACAAAAAACCGTCTCCTGTGAGGCGGTTTTTTTATGTCCTGAGCTTATGTTTTAAGCCTTTGCATCAGACTTTTTCATCAAATGAAAAAAAAGCCGACTCATCGCTGAGCCGGCTTTTATATTCTTTTAACTCTTACAGGCTTTCAGTAAAAGTACGGGTGATAACGTCGCGCTGCTGCTCTGGAGTCAGAGAGTTGAAACGTACCGCATAGCCAGAAACACGAATGGTCAGCTGCGGGTATTTTTCCGGGTGCTTAACGGCATCTTCCAGAGTGTCGCGGCTAAGAACGTTAACGTTCAGGTGCTGACCGCCTTCCACACGAACCTCTGGTTTCACTTCCATTGGAATTTCGCGGTACTCGATCTGGCCTAGTTTGCTGACGGCAACAACTTCATCTTCCGCAAAGCCAGCTTTGGCGCAAACACAGCGCGCTTCGCCTTTATCGCTGTCGAGCAGCCAGAAAGAGTTCAGAAGTTCGTCATTTGCTGCTTTTGTAATCTGGATACCAGTAATCATTTTATGTCTCCCTATGGGCTAATTTTGCTGATTCTGTTGGGCCACATTCTGGCTCATTGGTAAAACCTTTGTTGCGTTGATGATCTATATACCAGCCTCACCCCCTGCCAACTTTGATTTAAATCAATAAAATCCATGTGACAATTGTGGGTATCATATCATTTATTTGTTTTACATCAACTTAGCCGCTGCATTTAAAATTAAAAATTTTGTAAATATTCAAATTTTTTTGCATACATCTTACGTTCAGGTCCCCAACATTTTGCTTAGCAGAAATAAGCAGTTACTCTATTCGCCATGACGATTCGCAGGAGAGCGAGATGACCACACCACTCACATGGCACGACGTGCTGGCAGAAGAGAAGCAGCAACCTTATTTCATTCAGACGCTCAGCACCGTTGCCGCTGAACGCGCGGCTGGCGTCACCGTTTACCCTCCGCAAAAAGACGTTTTTAACGCCTTTCGCTTCACCGAGCTGAGCGATATTAAAGTGGTCATTTTAGGGCAAGACCCCTATCACGGACCGAACCAGGCGCACGGACTGGCCTTCTCCGTTCTGCCGGGTGTTGCCGTGCCGCCTTCGCTGGCAAATATGTATAAAGAGCTGCAAAGCAATTTCCCGGATTTTGTGCGGCCTAACCACGGCTATCTTGAAAGCTGGTCGCACCAGGGCGTCATGCTGTTGAACACGGTGCTGACGGTGGAAGCAGGAAAAGCTCACTCGCATGCCCGCCTGGGCTGGGAAACGTTTACCGATAAAGTGATCGCGCTGATTAACCAACACTGTGAGGGCGTAGTGTTTCTTTTATGGGGCTCTCATGCCCAGAAAAAAGGCAGCATTATTGACCGCCAGCGCCACCACGTTTTGCAGGCGCCTCACCCTTCCCCGCTGTCTGCTCACCGCGGGTTCCTCGGCTGCGGACACTTCGCAAAAACCAACGAATATCTGCTTAGCCGGGGCGAGACTCCAATCGACTGGACGCCGCGACTTCCTTAGCCGCAGGCATAAAAAAAAGGGCCAGCGTAACGCTGGCCCTTTTCGGCTAAATCGGAAGCGTCATTACGCTTTGTTCTGACGCCACCATTCGGCCAGCAGAACGCCGGTTGCAACCGACACGTTCAGGCTTTCGACGTTGCCCGTACCGTCAATGGCAATGCTCATATCGGCGTTGTCAAAGGTCGCTTCGCTCACGCCTTCACGTTCCTGACCCAGTACCAGCACCATTTTCTTCGGCAGTTCTGCCTTGAACAGCGGAGTGCCTTTGTGGCTGGAAGTGGTCACGATGGCATAACCTGCTTTACGGAACTGCTCGAGACCCTCGTTGAAGGTGTCGCCGCTGATAGCCTGCACGTGTTCGGCTCCGCCTTCAGCCGTGCGAACAGCCGCGCCGGACTCCAGCAAAGAAGCATCCTGCACCAGCAGTCCTTTCACGCCAAAGTGCGCGCAGCTGCGCATAATACCGCCGAGGTTGTGCGGGTTACCCACGTCCTCCAGCGCCAGCACGCAGTCATCTTCGCCCGCTTTAGACAGCCAGCTTTGCACGCCGATCCCGCTGCGTTTTTTAATCAGGAAGCAAACGCCGCCGTGATGTTCAGTACCGGAAGCTTTAACCAGCTCGGCATCTTCAACCACATGGTAGGCTTTACGGTTGGCAGCCATCCAGCGCAGCGCTTCTTTGAAGCGTGGCGTAACGCCCTGGATAAACCAGGCGCGTACGATACAGTCCGGACGACTCTGGAACAGAGCCTGACAGGCATTTTCACCGTAAACACGGGTTTCTTCCGCGCGCTGACGGCGGATAACTTCCGGGTCTACAAAACTTTTACCGCTGATACCACCATGATCCGGCGCGGTAGTTTCTTCCGCACGTGGAGCACGGGAAACCGTACGCCATGGGGAATCACCACGGTCTTCGCGATCGTCATGACGGTTCCGCTCGCGCCCGGCGCCAGGCTTATCATCACGACGCGGGCGACCTTTGCCCTCACCGCGTGACGGAGCTGTCGCACGCCCACCACCTTTACCAGTACGCGGGTTTTGGCTGCGTTTTTCGCTGTCATCGTCACCGCGGACATACATCACTTTGACCTTGCCGCTTTTACCTTTAAATTCGTCGTTCATTCTTCTCTCCACCTGGCTGAGCGCGTGGCGCGCAGATTACCCGATGTGGCACCGCTTAGCCATTAACTTTGGTCAAAAGCTAATAACTATTGTATTCATCGAATAAATCGCTTTGTTGACAGTGAATGAATCACCGATACTATTTAACATATTAGAAACATTATCGGTTATTGCCGCCGTTCACACTCTTTAGAGGTTAGTTATGAATACCGTTTGTGCCGCCTGTCAGGCTATTAATCGCATTCCTGACGACCGTATTAACGACGTAGCAAAATGCGGTCGCTGTGGACATGAACTGTTTGATGGCGAAGTGATCAACGCCACCAGCGAAACGCTCGATAAACTTTTGCAGGATGATTTACCTGTCGTTATCGATTTCTGGGCGCCGTGGTGCGGGCCGTGCGTAAACTTCGCGCCTATTTTTGAAGATGTCGCGGAAGGGCGAAGCGGTAAGGTTCGTTTTGTGAAAGTGAATACCGAGGCCGAGCAGGCGTTAAGCGCCCGCTTCCGCATCCGCAGCATTCCAACCATTATGATTTTCAAGAAGGGCGAAATGGTGGATATGCTCAATGGCGCGATGCCTAAAGCGCCGTTTGAAAGCTGGCTGGACGAAAATATCTAAGCAGCAGCGAGGCCGGACACGATTCCTGTGCCCGGCCTCGCTATCTAAGCTAGAATGGCGTTTTTGCTTCCGTATCCCTAATGACCGAAAACGCTGTCCTTCGCCTTCGCGCCGAGCGCCTGGCGCGCGCTACTCGTCCGTTCCTTGCCCGTGGTAATCGCGTTCGCCGTTGCCAGCGCTGCTTATTGCCGCTAAAACTGTGCCTTTGCGAATCTCTTCAGCCGCAGCCAGCCCGCAGCCGCTTCTGCCTGGTGATGTTTGATACCGAACCCATGAAGCCCAGCAACACCGGCCGCCTCATCGCCGATATTCTTCCCGACACGGCTGCTTTCCAGTGGTCGCGCACTGAACCTCCTCAGGAAATGCTTGATTTAGTGGCCAACCTCGACTATCAGCCGATGGTTGTCTTCCCCGCATCCTATGCTGATGAGGGCAGAACCGTGCTGACCGCGCCACCGCTAACCGGCAAACCGCCATTATTTATCATGCTGGACGGAACCTGGACCGAAGCGCGAAAAATGTTTCGCAAAAGCCCGTGGCTCGACGCGCTCCCGGTTATCTCCGTCGACTTAAGTATTTCTTCCGCTTATCGCCTGCGTGTCGCTCACGCAGACGGACAATATTGTACGGCAGAGGTTGCGGCAGCCCTTCTCGAGCAAGCGGGCGATGTGCAGGCCGCAACAGGCTTAACCGACCATTTCACGCTATTCCGCGAACGCTATCTGGCGGGTAAACCTCATCATCAGGCGGGCGTCACAGCAGCGGAGCCGGAAAGCGCTTAAACTCTGTTACAAAGATCTCAGGGGAGAGAGCAATGAGTCAACGTGGGCTGGAGGCGCTGCTGCGTCCCAAATCGATCGCCGTTATCGGTGCATCAGCAAAAACCGATCGCGCAGGTTATCTGATGATGCGTAACCTGCTGGCCGGCGGATTTAACGGCCCGGTCATGCCGGTGACTCCCGCGCACAAAGCCGTCTGCGGCGTGCTCGCATGGCCAGATGTCGCCAGCCTACCCTTCGCCCCCGACCTTGCGATAATCTGCACCAGCTCAAAGCGCAATCTGCAACTGCTTGAAGCGCTGGGGAATAAAGGCTGCAAGGCGTGCATTATCCTCTCCGCCTCCCCAGAACAATTGCCCGAGCTGCTGGCCTGCGCAGGCCGCTGGCAAATACGCCTGCTGGGCCCGAACAGCCTTGGGCTGCTCGCTCCGTGGCAAGGGCTCAACGCCAGTTTTTCCCCCGTCCCGATTCAAAAAGGCAAGCTGGCGTTTATTTCTCAGTCCGCCGCCGTTTCCAATACAATCCTCGACTGGGCCCAGCAGCGGGAAATGGGCTTCTCATGGTTTATCGCCCTGGGTGACAGCCTGGATATTGACGTTGATGAGCTGCTGGATTACCTGGCGCGCGACACAAAAACCAGTGCGATTCTGCTCTATCTGGAGCATCTGAGCGACGCGCGCCGCTTTGTTTCAGCCGCGCGAAGCGCATCCCGCAACAAGCCCATCCTCGTCATCAAAAGCGGCCGCAGCGCGAAAGCCCAGGCTTTGCTAAAAACCCATCCGGGGCTCGACTCCGCATGGGACGCAGCGATCCAACGCGCTGGCCTGCTGCGAGTGCAGGATACCCATGAACTCTTCTCTGCCGTTGAAACGCTGAGTCACATGCGCCCGCTCCGCGGTGAAAAGCTGATGATTGTCAGCAACGGCGCGGCACCCGCGGCCCTGGCGCTGGATGAGCTCTGGCTGCGTAACGGCAAGCTGGCCACGCTGAGCGAAGAGACGCTGGCGAGACTTCAGGCTGCTTTACCGATCGGCGTTGAAAGCGGCAACCCGCTTGATCTTCGTGATGATGCCACGGCCGATCGTTATCGACGGGCCATTGAAGCGCTGCTTGATAGCCAGGATTTTGATGCGCTGATGATCATTCATGCCCCAAGCGCAGCGGCTCCCGGTACGCAAAGCGCATCGACCCTGATTGAATTACTCGGTAGCCATCCACGAGGAAAATACGTCACGGTCATCACAAACTGGTGCGGTGAGTTTTCATCTCAGGAGGCGCGTAGGTTATTCAGCGAGACAGGTCTGCCGACCTATCGCACCCCGGAAGGCGCAGTGACGGCGTTTATGCATATGGTTGAGTATCGCCGCAACCAGAAGCAGCTGCGTGAGACGCCAGCTTTGCCCGCAAGCCTTGCGTCCAATACCAGCGAAGCGCACAACCTTATTCAGCAGGCCCTGCACGACGGCGCAACCTCTCTTGATACCCATGAAGTACGCCCTATTTTACAGGCCTACGGCCTGAACACTTTGCCAACCTGGATTGCCAGCGACAGCGCCGAGGCGGTGCATATTGCCGAGCAAATTGGCTATCCGGTTGCGCTCAAGTTGAGATCTCCAGATATTCCCCATAAGTCCGAAGTCCAGGGCGTGATGCTTTATTTGAGAACGGCAAGCGAAGTACAACAGGCCGCCGATGCCATTATCGATCGAGTAAAAATGGCATGGCCCCAGGCTCGCATTCACGGTTTGTTGGTACAAAGCATGGCAAACCGCGCCGGGGCCCAGGAGCTGCGCGTGGTTGTCGAGCAGGATCCGGTTTTTGGGCCTCTGATTCTGCTGGGCGAAGGCGGTATTGAGTGGCGCCCGGATCAGCAGGCCGTTGTGGCGCTGCCGCCGCTAAATATGAATCTTGCCCGCTATCTGGTCATTCAGGCAATTAAGAGCGGCAAAATCCGTGGGCGTAGCGCTTTGCGTCCTTTAGATATCCACGGCATCAGCCAGGTACTGGTGCAGGTTTCAAACCTGATTGTCGGCTGTCCTGAAATTCATCGCCTGGATATTCACCCTTTATTAGCCTCTGGCGACGAATTCACTTTGCTGGACGTGACGCTGCAGCTGGCACCTTTCGAAGGTGATGCGCAGGCGAGACTTGCCGTGCGCCCTTATCCGCATCAGCTTGAAGAAAAAGTTGTGCTGAAAAACGGTGAAAGCTGCCTGTTCCGCCCCATCCTTCCTGAAGATGAACCGCAGCTGCAATCGTTTATCGCCAAAGTCACGAAAGAAGATCTTTATTATCGCTATTTCAGCGAGATCAACGAATTTACCCATGAGGATTTAGCCAACATGACCCAGATCGACTACGATCGGGAAATGGCTTTTGTGGCAATACGGCATGACGAGATCATCGGCGTCACGCGCGCGATCTCCGATCCCGATAATATCGACGCCGAGTTTGCGGTGCTGGTGAGATCGGATCTGAAAGGATTAGGATTGGGTCGGCGACTGCTGGAGAAGCTGATTGAATATACGGCTGAACACGGCCTTCAGCGGTTAAATGGCATTACCATGCCCAACAATCAGGGGATGGTGGCCCTGGCCCGAAAACTGGGCTTTCAGGTCGACATACAGCTTGAAGATGGTATCGTTAGCCTCACTTTACCGCTGGTGAAAAACGCAGTTTCGTGAGTAAGGCACTGGAAAACTTACTCACTTTGCAGGGCAGTAGTGGTATTATCAGCAGGTTCTGACGTCTGGATTTTTGCAGAAGGCCATCCAATGAATAGAGAAGATATGCACTGTGATGTTGTCTAAATTTAAACGTAATAAACATCAACAACACCTTGCCCAATTACCGAAGCTTTCTCAGTCAGTTGATGATGTAGAAACCCTTTTCTCCCCTGCGGATTTCCGCGAAGCTTTGCTGCAAAAAATTGCCAGCGCAACGCATCGCATCTGTATTGTCGCCCTCTATTTAGAGCAGGATGACGGCGGTAACGGCATTCTTTCCGCGCTCTATGAAGCCAAGAAAAAGCGTCCTGAAATTGAAGCCACCATTTTAGTCGACTGGCACCGCGCGCAGCGTGGCCGTATCGGCGCAGCGGCAACCAATACTAATGCGGACTGGTACCACCGTCTGTCGGAGCAATTCCCTGACGTCGATATTCCTGTTTACGGCGTGCCGGTTAATACTCGTGAGGCGCTTGGAGTCCTGCATTTCAAAGGCTTCATTATTGATGACTGCGTGATTTACAGCGGTGCCAGCCTGAACGACGTTTATCTGCATCAGCATGATAAATATCGCTATGACCGCTATCAGGTCATCGGCAACCAGCAGCTCGCCGACGTGATGTATGCCTGGGTGAATCAATATCTGGTCCGCGGCAGGGCCGTGCACCGCCTCGATACCCCACATCGCCCGAAAAGCCCGGAAATCAAAAATGACATTCGCCTGTTCCGCCAGGAGCTCCGCGATGCCACCTTCCATTTTCAGGGCAACGCCGATAACGATCGGCTTTCCGTTACGCCGCTTGTCGGACTGGGTAAATCCAGCCTGCTGAACAAAACTATTTTCCATCTGATGCCCTGCACGGAACAGAAGCTTGTCATCTGCACGCCTTATTTCAATCTGCCAGCGGTACTGGTGCGTAATATCATTCAGCTCCTGCGCGACGGCAAGCAGGTAGAAATAATCGTTGGCGATAAAACCGCTAATGATTTTTATATTCCAGAAGATCAGCCGTTCAAAATAATCGGTGCTTTGCCCTATCTGTACGAAATAAACCTGCGCCGCTTCCTGAGCCGCCTGCAGTATTACGTTAATAATGGCAAGCTGATTGTTCGTCTGTGGAAAGATGAAGATAACAGCTATCACCTGAAAGGCATGTGGGTCGACGACGAGTGGATGCTGCTGACCGGGAATAACCTTAATCCTCGCGCCTGGCGTTTAGATCTTGAGAATGCAATTCTGATCCACGATCCAAAGCAAGAGCTCGCGCCACTTCGTCTCCGCGAGCTGGAGCTGATTCGAACCCACACAACGGTTGTTCAGCACTATCGCGATCTGCAAAGCATTGCTGAATATCCGGTTAAAGTCCGCAAGCTTATACGTCGTCTGCGGCGGATAAGAATCGATCGGCTCATCAGCCGCATTCTCTGATTCAGCTATAATTAAGGCCCTGCAATGCAGGGCTTTTTTATGGGGAATGAAGATGCAACGGATACTTTTGCCCGCCATATTTTTGCTAAGTGGCTGCAGCCATATGGCCCACGACCGCTGGTCAGGCCAGGATAAGGCCCAGCATTTTATAGGCTCTGCTATTCTGGCCGCTGCGGGAAATGAGTATGGCCAGCGCCAGGGCTGGAGTCAGTCGCGCAGCGCAAACTTTGGGCTACTGTTTTCTGTCGGCCTGGGCGCCTCGAAAGAGCTATGGGATAGTCGTGAAGCAGGAAGCGGCTGGAGCTGGAAAGATTTCGCATGGGACATAGCCGGTGCCGCCACCGGCTATGCCGTCTGGCAGTTGGCCGAGCACTAAAGCTTTATGCCCTTCCCTTTGCGGTGCAGCATCAGGGAGACAAGAAACGCGACCGCCCCCATTACTGAGACGTACCAGAAGAATACAGTTTCTATCCCTGCCGACTTAAGCGAAAGCGCAACATACTCTGCGGAGCCACCGAAGAGCGCATTGGCAACGGCATAAGATAGCCCGACGCCCAGCGCACGAACTTCAGGCGGGAACATCTCTGCTTTCAAAATTCCGCTTATCGAAGTGTAAAAACTCACGATGAACATGGCCAGCATGACCAGGCCAAATGCCGCGTAGGGCGAACTGATATTTTGTAATGCGGTCAGAACAGGAACAGTCAGAACTGCCGCAAGGCTACCAAAACAAAGCATTGAAGTACGACGTCCAATCCTGTCAGAAAGCGCACCAAACAGCGGCTGCATTAGCATAAAGATAAACAGTGCAAAGGTCATGATGGCGCTCGCCACGTTAGCGTGCATACCTGCCGTATTCACCAGATATTTCTGCATGTAGGTCGTGAAGGTATAAAAGCTTAACGAGCCCGCGGCGGTAAATCCGAGAACCATCATAAAGGCTCGGCGATTCTTCCATAGCCCACCAAGCGTGCCCGCGTCTTTATGCTCACGCGTTGCTTTATCCGATGTTTCATCCAGAGAGCGGCGAAGGTAAAGTGCAACGACAGCCAGTACGGCACCTATCGCAAAAGGTATTCGCCAGCCCCAGCTCCGTAACTCATCGTCGCTTAAAACCTGCTGGAGAACGACGACGACCAGCAGAGCCAAAAGCTGCCCGCCGATAAGCGTCACATACTGAAAGGACGCATAAAATCCCTTGCGGCCTTCGACTGCGACCTCACTCATATATGTCGCGCTTGTACCGTATTCTCCCCCTACGGATAGCCCCTGGAATAAGCGAGCCAGCAAGAGAAGCGCTGGCGCCCATGTCCCAATAACGCCATAACCCGGCAGGCATGCGATAACCAGCGAACCAAAACACATCATGCAAACGGAAATCAGCATTGATGTTTTACGGCCATGTTTATCCGCAATATAGCCAAACAGCCAGCCGCCAATTGGACGCATCAAAAAGCCTGCGGCAAAGACGCCTGCGGTCTGAAGAAGCTGAGTGGTTGTATTGCCCGAAGGGAAAAAAATGTGCGCAAAATACAGCGAGCAAAATGAGTAGACGTAAAAGTCGAACCATTCGACCAGATTACCCGATGAAGCTCCTACTATTGCCCAAATACGCCGACGGGTATCCGAACCGGTAAGAGCAGCTTTTTCTTCGTGCGTTACTGCTTCTGTCATTTTCTAATCTCCTGTCTTCCCGAAAGGGCAAAAAAACCCAAATACAGTAAAACAGTCGGCGTCGAAATGTTATATAAAAGCAGTGAGTTGTATCTGTAACGTTAAAAATTGTGAGCTTGCTATGTATTTTGATGAAATATTTTGATCTCTCCGGATAAATCCAGACGTTGGTCGTGTGGCTTCCGGAAATTTATGATCTGAATTTAGGCAGGCTTTTCATAAACCGCAGACGGCAAAAAGCCCTGTACGTCAGTACAGGGCTTTTCACTTGTTTGGAGCCTGGCAGTTCCCTACTCTCGCATGGGGAGACCCCACACTACCATCGGCGCTACGGCGTTTCACTTCTGAGTTCGG
>DASXGN010000043.1:0-14595 GCA_036489025.1 Buttiauxella sp. | reverse complement strand
CAAAGGCCACCGTCCAGCAGTAAAAGGCGGTTACTTCCCGGTTCCTCCTGTTGACTCAGCTCAGGACCTGCGTTCTGCCATGTGTCTGACCATGGAACAAATGGGCCTGGTTGTTGAAGCTCACCACCACGAAGTGGCAACGGCTGGTCAGAACGAAGTGGCTACCCGCTTCAACACCATGACCAAAAAAGCGGACGAAATTCAGATTTACAAATATGTAGTCCACAACGTTGCTCACGCTTACGGCAAAACTGCGACCTTTATGCCAAAACCAATGTTTGGCGATAACGGTTCTGGTATGCACTGCCATATGTCCCTGTCCAAGAACGGTGTAAACACCTTCTCTGGTGACAAATATGCTGGCCTGTCCGAACAAGCGCTGTACTACATCGGCGGCGTAATCAAACACGCTAAAGCTATCAACGCCCTGGCGAACCCGACGACTAACTCCTACAAGCGTCTGGTCCCGGGTTACGAAGCGCCTGTTATGCTGGCTTACTCTGCAGCTAACCGTTCAGCTTCCATCCGTATCCCAGTGGTTGCGTCTCCGAAAGCACGTCGTATCGAAGTACGCTTCCCGGACCCAGCAGCTAACCCGTACCTGTGCTTCGCAGCACTGCTGATGGCTGGCCTTGACGGTATCAAGAACAAAATCCATCCGGGCGAAGCGATGGACAAAAACCTGTATGACCTGCCGCCGGAAGAAGCAAAAGAGATCCCACAGGTTGCCGGCTCTCTGGAAGAAGCCCTCAACGCGCTGGACCAGGACCGTGAGTTCCTGACCGCCGGTGGTGTATTCACTAACGAAGCGATCGATGCCTATATCGCTCTGCGTATCGAAGAAAATGACCGCGTGCGCATGACGCCACACCCGGTAGAGTTTGAGCTGTACTACAGCGTTTAATTAAGCGTTTTTTTGTTGCCGTGGAAACTTTCAGCCCATCTTCGGATGGGCTTTTTTCTCCACAAATCTCCTGATGCAACAAGGTTTTTTTGCCGCCAATTACTATAATGCACCAACATAGTGCATTAAACGGAGACTGTCATATGGCAACCGGCACGCTGCCCGATGCTGGGCAGATCCTGAATTCCCTTATCAACAGCATTTTGCTGGTGGATGACGAACTTGCGGTTCACTACGCAAACCCGGCTGCCCAGCAGCTGCTGGCGCAAAGCTCACGCAAGCTGTACGGCACGCCGCTACCCGATCTGCTGAGCTACTTCTCACTGAATATTGGTTTAATGCAGGAGAGCCTGATAGCAGGCCAGGGATTTACCGATAACGAAGTCACGCTGGTGATTGATAGCCGCTCCCATATTTTGTCTCTCACTGCTCAGCGTTTGCCGGAAGGGTTAATCCTGATGGAAATGGCACCGATGGATAACCAGCGTCGCCTGAGCCAGGAACAGCTGCAGCACGCCCAGCAGATCGCTGCCCGCGATTTGGTCCGCGGCCTGGCGCACGAGATAAAGAACCCTTTGGGCGGATTGCGAGGGGCAGCACAGCTGCTGGCCAAAGCCTTGCCCGATCCGTCGCTAACGGAGTACACCAAAGTCATTATTGAACAGGCGGACCGCCTGCGTAATCTGGTCGATCGCCTGTTAGGGCCACAGCAGCCCGGCATGCACGTCACCGAAAGCATTCATAAAGTCACCGAACGCGTGATGGCGCTGGTGTCGATGGAATTGCCTGACAATGTGACGCTGGTACGAGACTACGATCCAAGCCTGCCGGAATTTGCTCACGATCCGGACCAAATAGAGCAGGTTTTATTGAATATCGTCCGTAATGCATTACAGGCATTGGGCAGCGAGGGCGGAGAAATCGTACTGCGCACCCGCACCGCATTCCAGCTGACGTTACACAGCGTTCGTTATCGCCTGACGGCGCGAATTGACGTACAGGATAACGGCCCGGGTATCCCGGCAGCACTGCAGGACACATTGTTCTACCCGATGGTGAGCGGCCGCGAGGGAGGTACCGGATTGGGCCTGTCAATCGCCCGCAATCTTATCGATCAGCATTCGGGGAAAATCGAATTTAACAGTTGGCCAGGTCATACCGAGTTCTCCGTTTACCTGCCTATTCGCCAGTGAGGTTTTTATGCAACGAGGGATAGTTTGGGTCGTAGATGACGATAGCTCCATCCGTTGGGTGCTGGAACGCGCGCTGACCGGGGCGGGATTAACCTGCACCACGTTTGAAAGCGGCAGCGAAGTACTGAACGCTCTGACGACTAAAACCCCGGACGTTTTGCTCTCCGATATCCGCATGCCGGGTATGGACGGACTGGCGCTGTTAAAACAGATCAAACAGCGCCATCCGATGCTGCCGGTCATCATTATGACCGCACACTCAGACTTAGACGCTGCGGTTAGCGCTTATCAACAGGGTGCGTTTGACTACCTGCCGAAACCTTTTGATATTGATGAAGCCGTCGCGCTGGTTGAGCGAGCCATCAGCCACTATCAGGAACAGCAGCAGCCGCGGAACGTGCAGGTTAACGGGCCGACAACCGATATTATCGGCGAAGCGCCTGCAATGCAGGATGTCTTCCGGATTATTGGCCGCCTCTCCCGCTCGTCCATCAGCGTGCTGATCAACGGGGAATCCGGTACGGGTAAAGAGCTCGTCGCTCACGCCCTGCATCGCCACAGCCCGCGCGTGAAATCACCTTTTATCGCGTTAAACATGGCGGCGATTCCAAAAGATTTGATTGAGTCCGAGCTATTTGGCCACGAGAAAGGTGCGTTCACCGGCGCAAACCAGATTCGCCAGGGACGCTTTGAACAGGCCGACGGCGGCACGCTGTTTTTAGACGAAATCGGTGATATGCCGCTGGACGTACAAACTCGTTTGCTGCGCGTGCTGGCCGACGGGCAGTTTTACCGGGTTGGCGGCTACGCGCCGGTTAAGGTCGACGTACGCATAATCGCCGCGACTCACCAGAACCTTGAGCTTCGCGTTCAGGAGGGAAAATTCCGCGAGGACTTATTCCACCGCCTGAACGTTATTCGCGTACATCTTCCCCCGCTGCGTGAACGCCGGGAGGATATTCCTCGCCTGGCGCGTCATTTCTTACAGGTTGCAGCCCGCGAACTGGGCGTTGAAGCCAAGCTTCTCCACCCTGAAACTGAAAACGCCCTGACGCGTGTGGCCTGGCCGGGGAACGTTCGCCAGCTTGAAAATACCTGCCGCTGGTTAACGGTGATGGCTGCAGGGCAGGAAGTGTTGATCCAGGATCTGCCGAGCGAGCTGTTTGAAACCACGGTACCAGAAACAGGTGCCACACAAACGCTGCCGGATAACTGGGCCACGCTGCTGGCGCAGTGGGCAGACCGGGCGCTGCGTTCCGGTCATCAAAACCTGCTTTCTGAGGCCCAGCCTGAAATGGAGCGCACGCTGCTGACTACCGCGCTGCGCCATACGCAGGGCCACAAGCAGGAAGCAGCCAGGCTGCTGGGATGGGGACGCAATACCCTGACCCGCAAGCTAAAAGAGCTTGGGATGGAGTAGAAAAAAGGCGGGAGAGATCCCGCCTTAGCTTTATATCACGCGTGAGAACTGCTGTAGGCGCGCTTTCTGTCGCAGGTAGACATCAAAGCACATGCAGATGTTGCGGATGAGCAGGCGGCCTTTTGGCGTCACCTGAATGCGATGTTTATCGATGTCCACCAGCCCGTCTTTCGCCAGCGGAGCCAGCAGCTTCAGGTCTTCTGCGAAGTATTCCGCAAAATCCACCTCCCACAAACGCTCAACGTCGGCAAAATTCAGCTGGAAGTTGCAGATAAGCCACTTGATAACGTCACGACGAATGCAGTCATCGCGCGTTAACGCCAGCCCCCGCCACAGCGCATCGCCCCGATCGTCGACCTGCTGATAGTAGCTTTTAAGCTCTTTCTGGTTCTGCGCATAGCAGTCGCCAATCATGCTGATGGCGGACACGCCCATGCCCAGTAAATCAGTATCGCCCTGGGTTGTGTAACCCTGAAAATTGCGATGCAGCTTACCTTCGCGCTGGGCAATGGCCAGCTCGTCGTCAGGCCGTGCAAAATGGTCCATGCCAATAAATTGATAGCCTGCATCGGTAAGTGAACCGATGGTTTCCTGCAGGATATCGAGCTTCTGTTGTGCGCTCGGCAAGTCAGCATCTTTAATCTTGCGCTGCGCCGCAAACAGCGTCGGCAGGTGCGCATAGTTGAAGACGCTCAGGCGGTCCGGGCTAAGCTCGGCCACCCGCTTCAACGTGAAGGCAAAGCTTTCCGGCGTCTGCTTTGGCAGGCCGTAGATCAAATCGATATTTGTCGATGTGAATCCCAGCTCGCGAGCGCGTTCGATCAGCGCGAAGATAAACTCTTCGTCCTGTTCGCGATTAACCAGACGCTGAACTTCTTTATTGAAGTCCTGCACGCCCATGCTTAAGCGGGTAAAACCTTCCTGACGCAGATGATTCAGCACGTCCAGCTCTATTTCACGCGGATCGACTTCAATAGACAGTTCGGCATCTTCGTTAAAGTCGAAGTGCTTACGCAACAGGCCAATCAGGCGGGTAATTTGCTCTTTGCTGAGATAGGTTGGTGTTCCACCGCCCCAGTGCATCTGGCTAACGTGACGGCCTTTAAACAGCGGTGCGCGGTGCGCAATTTCCTGTTCCAGCGCGTCCAGATATTGATCCGCTTTGTGCGTCTGGCGGGTAACAATTTTATTGCAGCCGCAGAAATAGCAAAGCTTGTGGCAGAACGGGATATGCACGTACAGGGAAAGCGGGCGCTCAGGATAGCGAGCAACCGCCTGTAGAAACTCCGCCTCGCCGAAGTCTTCAGAAAACTCCAGCGCGGTGGGATAAGAGGTATAACGCGGCCCTGAATAATTATATTTCTGGATCAGGGCCAGATCCCAGTCGATTAACTGCTCAGACATACTCACTCCTTCCGGTGATGCCGCTCGCGTTGACGTAGCGTGTGCGGCACGCCCTTCCCTCGGGCGAAGAGCCTACGGCGCAACGAATTTTGCAATCGCGACAACCGCCGTAGTTTAACGAATAACCACAGCAGATAACACACCAGCGGAATAACCACGACCAGCACGGGTAATCCCATAGGAGTAGCTGCTAGTTCCCGCCTTTTAACAGACGCATTAAATCGTCGGTTTTTTCTTCGTCTTCTTCATCGTCTTCGTAGGCGATACCCAGCTCTTCCATCAGCGCATCAATACGGTCGAGTTTGGCGTTAACCCAGGATTGCTCCTCGGCGTTTAACGTTTCGCCCTCTTCAAGGCGTTCCAGCAGCGCGTCCAGGCGCTCATCGTTCTCCAGCATATCCAGCTCGGCCTGTGGGGTTAGCATAGGTTTCTCGCTCTTAGGTTTGTGCTGTTTTGGTTTCGCTGCTGGCGTTTCAGTCACGCCCAACGCGATAGGTTTCTTGCTGCCAATACGCGGATCTTTCACCTGCCCGGAACCTTTACCTTTCTGCGCCTGGCTGCCGCCATCCGCGCGGCTACCGGCAGAGTGGCCGCGGTGTTTCTTCTGGCGTTTACGATCGCGGGCTTCCTGATCGATTTCTTCGCGTGATTTACGACGAGTTTTCGCCGGTTTGCTGCCTTGTGACGCTGAGTTTTGTTGCTTCATGGTAAGTTGTCTTAAGCCGTTTCATTCAGTATAGAATTGCGGCGGAATCTAGCAGAAAGCAAGCAAAGAAAAAAGGCGGCAGGTTAACCTGTCGCCTTTTTCTTATCTTACAACCCTTATGGGTCACACAATCCGTGTTTGCAGTCGACGCCCTGTCTTTCCTTTGCAAGCAACTTTCCGTGTTGTATCCCTTTCCTTATCACGCACTCCTGTGCGCTATTTCCTGTATTCCTGGTTCTTCGTCACCCCTGACGTTCCTGAAAACTCATCCTGAGTCGCTATCCCTTCTGGCTACCTGCCTGTGCCCCCTACTTTACGCTTAACCATAAAACCAACAAGGTTATAAATGGACTATGATTGCCGCCCTTAAAGGAAAAAATAAATTAACATGTTGTTATTAAATGATATTTAATAAGATCTTTTCTGAAAGATACAGGAATGTCTGCCAAACATAATGGGGAATGTCTCACATGACTGAAGGGAATCTCTGCACCCTGTGAGAAACACGGTCTTTTCTGCCCGTTCAGGTATAATCCCCCCAATGCTCATCCTGAGGGAGACAACCTTTTGACAAACTGGAACTATCAACTGACCCACTTCGTGCTTAGCGCACCGGACATTCGCCATCTGCCTTCTGATACCGGTATTGAGGTTGCTTTCGCAGGCCGCTCCAACGCGGGTAAATCAAGTGCGTTGAATACGCTGACCAATCAGAAAAGCCTTGCACGTACCAGTAAAACGCCTGGGCGTACTCAGCTTATCAACCTGTTTGAAGTTGCAGACGGCAAACGCCTGGTGGACTTACCGGGTTACGGATATGCGGAAGTGCCGGAAGAAGTGAAGCACAAATGGCAGCGTGCGCTGGGTGAATACCTGCAAAAGCGCAACAGCCTGAAGGGGCTGGTCGTGCTAATGGATATTCGTCATCCGCTGAAAGATCTCGATCAGCAGATGGTGAACTGGGCGGTGGCAAGCAATATCGAAGTGATGATTTTGCTGACTAAAGCGGACAAACTGGCTTCGGGCGCTCGTAAGGCACAGCTCACCATGGTCCGCGAAGCGGCCGCTGCGTTTGGCGGAAACATCGAGATCGAAGCGTTTTCATCGCTGAAGAAAATTGGCGTGGATAAGCTGCGTCAGAAGCTCGACAGCTGGTATAACGACATTCCACCAGCCGTGGAAGAAGAAGCGCCAGAAGAGTAAAAAACAAACGGGTCCGCCCGTTTTTTTTGGCTTACGCGCAATAAAAAACGCCCCAGTCATTTCTGACTGGGGCGGCTAAATATTCAGCCAAATCCGATTACGTGAAGTAAAAGGTCTGAAAGATAGAACATCTTACCTCTGTACCCTACGCGGATAACTCTACTCCTTTTTATCCGGCTGAAAAAGCATTTTTTGTAGTTTATTTTCACTATTTGCATACCGTTCTTGAAGCATCATCACAAAACGCTATGACTTATGTTGCTTAGTTACAAAAAAATGACACCGGAACTGATGCATTAATGGGCCAGATCCCAGTTGGCACCGCTCCCCACTTCAACCAGCAGCGGTACGTCCAGTTTCATGCTGCCTTCCATCAGCTCATGAACCTTTTTCGACACGGCCTCGATATCATCTTTATGCACCTCGAACACCAGTTCATCGTGTACCTGCATAATCATTTTCACGCGCGGCTTATCTCTTTGCAGCCACTCGTCTACGGCAATCATCGCCCGCTTGATGATATCTGCCGCAGTGCCCTGCATCGGGGCGTTGATCGCCGCACGCTCGGCACCTGCGCGCCGGGCAGCGTTACTGGAGTTGATATCCGGCAGATAAAGACGACGTCCATCCAGCGTTTCAACGTAGCCCTGCTCTTTAGCCTGCCTGCGAGTGCGCTCCATGTATTCCAGCACGCCTGGATAACGTTCGAAGTAGAGATCCATATACTTCTGTGACTCTTTGCGCGGAATATTAAGCTGGCGCGACAGGCCGAAAGCGCTCATGCCGTAGATCAGGCCAAAGTTGATCGCCTTGGCGCTGCGGCGCTGCTCGCCGGATACGCTCTCCAGCGGAAGGCCAAAGACCTCTGCCGCCGTGGCGCGGTGAATATCTTTGCCTTCGGCAAAGGCGCTCAACAGGCCATCATCGCGTGAAAGATGCGCCATGATGCGCAGCTCAATCTGAGAGTAGTCCGCGGAAACGATGAGGTAATCTTCAGGCGCGATAAACGCCTGGCGAATACGGCGACCTTCTTCATTGCGCACCGGGATATTTTGCAGGTTTGGATCGGTGGAGGACAAACGCCCTGTCGCCGCTACCGCCTGGTGGTAGGAAGTATGCACGCGGCCGGTTTTCGGGTTAATCATCAGCGGTAGCTTGTCGGTATAGGTCGATTTCAGCTTCGCCAGGCCACGATGTTCAAGGATAACTTTCGGCAGCGGATAATCCAGCGCCAGCTCTTCCAGAACCTCTTCTGACGTTGACGGTGCACCACCCGGAGTTTTCTTCAGCGGTTTAATGCCCTGTTTTTCAAACAAAATATTTTGCAGCTGCTTCGGCGAGGCAAGGTTAAAAGCCTCACCCGCTATTTCGTGAGCCTTCAGCTCCAGTTCGGCCAGGCGCTTCGTTAGCTCCCCGGAATGAGCATGCAAAATAGCCGGATCAATCTTCACGCCGTTGCGTTCAATGCGCGACAGCACCGGCACAAGCGGCATTTCAACGTTCTGGAAGATATTAAGCGGACCCGCGTTCTTCTCAAGCTTTGGCCACATCTTCAGATGTAGCTGAAGCGTAACGTCCGCATCTTCAGCCGCGTAGCGACCCGCCTGCTCCAGATCGATTTGGTTAAAGGTCAGCTGCTTTTTGCCCTTACCCGCAATCTCTTCAAAGGTGATAGTTTTATGGTTTAGCCAGCGGCTGGCAAGACTGTCCATATCGTGACGGCCAGCAACGCTATCGAGAATGTAAGACTCAAGCATGGTGTCAAAAGCGATACCGCGCAGTTCGATGCCGTAGTTACCCACGATGCCCCGGTCATACTTCAGGTTTTGGCCAACTTTAAGAGCCTTTTCATCTTCAAGCAGAGGCTTAAGAAGCTCCAGCACGCGATCGCGCGAAAGCTGATCTGGCGCATCAAGATAATCGTGCGCTACCGGAATGTAGCAGGCAACGCCCGGCTCGGTAGCAAACGACAGGCCGACAAGGTTAGCGCTGATGTTGTCCAGGCTGTCCGTTTCAGTGTCAAATGCAAAGAATGGTGCTTTCCTCAGGCGAGCAATCCATTCGATAAGGATGCTTTCTTCAAGAATAGTGACGTAGTTGTCATAAGAAAGTGCACTGGCTGGCTCTTCGGCTTCAGCTTCCTTCTCGGCAACTTTAACAGGCTGAGCCGTGGCTTTAGAACCTTTAGCCTGCAGCCACTTGCCCGCTTCCACGTCGGTTATCCAGCGTTTGAATTCGTATTGTTTGAACAGATCCAGCAGCTCATCTGCCGCAGGCGGCTGGACTTCAAGCTGCTCGCAGGTGAGCTCCAGCTCAACGTCCGTTTTGATGGTCGCGAGCTGGTATGAGAGGTAGGCCAGCTCTTTGCTTTGCTCAAGCTTAGCGGCCATCGTTTTCGCCCCGCGGAAACTCAGCTCGGCGATTTTCTCAGGGTTGGCATACAGCGCATCAAGCCCACCTAAGCCTTGCAGCAGGGCCTGCGCAGTTTTCTCGCCAACGCCCGGCACGCCAGGAATGTTATCTGAGGAATCGCCCATCAGCGCAAGGAAATCGATAATCAGCTCCGGCGGCACGCCGTATTTGGTGCAGACTTCTTCCGGCCCCAGAATCGTATTGGTCATGGTGTTAATCAGGGTGACGTCCGGGGTGACAAGCTGCGCCATGTCTTTATCGCCGGTGCTGATTAATACCGGACGCCCGATCTTTCCAGCCTCAAGCGCCAGCGTACCAATAACATCATCGGCCTCAACGCCCGACACGGCCAACAGCGGCAGCCCCATGGCCTTCACCATTGCATGCAGCGGTTCGATTTGCGCCCGCAGATCGTCCGGCATTGGTGGGCGATGGGATTTATAGTGTTCAAACAGTTCGTCGCGGAAAGTTTTGCCTTTTGCATCAAAAACAACCGCCGCATGCGTCGGTTGATATTGCAACAGCAGGCTACGCAGCATGTTCAGCACGCCATACATCGCACCCGTTGGTTCGCCACGGCTATTCGTCAGCGGAGGAAAGGCGTGATAGGCCCGATAAAGATAGGATGAGCCATCAACGAGGATAAGAGGGTTTTGCGCGATCTGAACCATAGTGTTCCGTTCCATGCCTGGTTTTAAATTCTATTGCTAAAGGATGCCATAGCCTGGCCAAAAACATCAGCTTTTGGGGCAGATTAGGCAAAAAGTTTTATCGATCCGCGAGATCTTGCACAGGATCGACATTGTGGATAAGTTTGTGAATAATTTTATAACCAATTCATATTCCAGCTTAATCTCGTTACTCGCAACAATATATACTCTTTAACATCAAGAAGTTATGAAGGATGACATTGGCTTTATGCTGTAATACACCCTTAGTACCATGTGTGGATATAAAAGTTGATTGAGTTATATGCCAGGCATTATTTCAGCTAAATTGAAACACCATTAAAGGTCGCTTCAGCTTTTTAAGTCATCCCCGACGTTAAACTCTGATAAAATTCCCCGCTTATTACCCTGTTATCCATCGGCCCTTTTCCATAACCTTCTGAAAATTATTCCTATGTCGAGATTGCTGGCTGCGATCACTCTTATTTTAAGTGTCGCCCTTACTATTCTGGTTACGGTTGCCTGTTCCGTACCAATTATCATTGCTGGCATCATCAAGCTACTTCTGCCCATCCCGGCAATCTGGCGTGCAATCTCACGGTTTGCGGATTTTATGATGTTCTGCTGGTGTTCAGGTCTGGCCCTGCTTCTGCGGCTGAATCCTCACCTGAGGTGGGACGTAGAAGGGCTGGAAACCCTGAGCAAGAAGAACTGGTATTTGCTTATCTGCAATCATCGTAGCTGGGCGGATATCGTTATTTTATGCGTGTTATTTCGCAAGCATATCCCGATGAATAAATACTTCCTCAAACAACAGCTGGCGTGGGTTCCTTTTATGGGGCTGGCCTGCTGGGCGCTAGATATGCCGTTTATGAGACGTTACTCGCGCAGCTATTTATTACGTCACCCGGAACGACGCGGTAAAGACGTTGAAACCACACGTAAGTCTTGCGAAAAATTCCGTTCGCATCCCACCACAATAGTTAACTTTGTCGAAGGATCGAGGTTTACTCAGGCAAAGCGCCTGGAAACGCGCTCGGTATTTCAGCATCTTTTGCCGCCGAAGGCCGCAGGAATTGCAATGGCGCTCGATGTATTGGGTGGGCAGTTTGAAGAGCTTTTAAACGTCACGCTTTGCTACCCAGAAAATACGCACTCGCCATTTTATGACATGCTGAGCGGGAAAATGACGAGGATTGTTGTACGGGTATCGCTGGTGCCGGTCAAGAAAGAGCTGCATGGTGACTATGTTAACGACAAAAGTTTCAAACGTCGTTTTCAGTCATGGCTCAATGCGCTGTGGCATGAGAAAGATGAATTGATTACCGTTCTGATGCAAAAGAATAAAGCCGGTCAATGACCGGCTTTTTTATTACTTTTTCTCAACCAGGAACCTGGTCACGTCTGCGTACTGCTTGAGCATCGCATCCATGCTGCTGGTATCCATGCCCTGTGGGTTCAGCTGGTATTTGCCGTTAACAAAGATTGCCGGTACACCCTGCAGCTGCAAATCGGCTGCGGCTTTCTCCTGCTGAGCAACCAGTGATTTGACCACGAAGCTGTTCCAGGCCGCATCGTACTCTTCCGGCTTCACGCCAGCATCAATGAATACCTGACGAATATCCGCCACGTTCTGCACGGTTTGCGTTTTCTGCACGGCTTCAAACATTGGCGCAGTGATTTTATCTTCTACGCCCAGCGCCAGAGCCACACCCCATGCCTGAGTCAGCTCTTTGCCCAGCGGGCCCAGGAACTCAACGTGGTATTTGGTCATTTTTGTGCCTTGCGGCAGGTTTTTCTTCACGTTATCAGAAACATGAAGCACTTCTTCAAACTGGTAGCAGTGCGGGCAGTAGAAAGAGAAGAACTCTAATACCTGCGGTTCGCCTGCTACGGGTTTTTCGAGGGTAACGTACTCTTTACCGTCGGTGAACTGAGCCGCAGAGGCACTAAATGCCAGAATCATGCCCGCTAAGGCCAGCCAAATTTTCTTCATAATCCACTCTCTCCTGAATAGTACTGATTAATACATTGGCGTTAATTGTAATGGGGGTTCACGCAGAACCCGGACCTGCTCTGTAAAGGTTGCAGTCTGTGCTCGCCAGTAATCTTCCTCGGTAATCCACGGAAAGTTTCTGGGGAAAGCGGGATCGTCCCAGCGCCGGATAACCCACGCAAGATAATAGACCATGCGCATCGCGCGCAAGGGTTCAATCAGAGCGATCTCGGACGATTCAAAGGGGGTAAATTCTTCATAAGCTTCGATGATGGTTTCAAGCTGCATGCGCTGTTCGGCCTTGTCGCCGTTGAGTAGCATCCAGATATCCTGCACGGCCGGGCCATTGCGAGCGTCATCAAGATCGACGAACAGCGGGCCATCGCGCCAGAGAATGTTACCCGGATGGCAGTCCCCGTGCAGGCGTAGCGCATTGAATCGCTCGTGCCAGTGCAACTTTACTTCTTCGATTAGGACATCCGTTGCTTTAAGAAACGCAGCTTTCAACGCCTTAGGAACCAAAGCCGTAGTTTCAAATAGCGCTCGTGGCTCCAGCAGGTATTCAGCCAGGCCGATAGCAGGACGCTTATCAAAGCATTTTTTCCGGCCCGTCTGGTGAATTCGGCCCAGATAGCGGCCAACCCATTCCATCTGATCGATATTATCGGTTTCGTACTGACGCCCACCCAGGCTAGGGAAAACGGCCAGCATAAAGCCCTGATGGTGCAATAGAGTATTGCCAGAGAACTGTAGAGGAGCAGCGACAGGAACCTCATCAGCCAGGAGTTCCAGTGAGAACTGATGTTCTTCCTCAATTTGCTCAGCGGACCAGCGATTCGGGCGATAAAATTTCACTACATAGCGTTTACGATCTTCGTCCTGAAATTGATAGACGCGATTCTCAAAGCTATTGAGGGGTGTCAGCCCGGAATCCACCCGAATACCCTGATCGAACAGAGCATCCATGATGGTATCCGGATGTAGAGTTTGGAAATTAAAAGCGCTGTCTGTCATCCAGGCAACCGGCAGTAAACACGAATAGTTTAGGATAACATTTCGCAGCAGCCAAAGTGGCCTGGCTTACAAGCTTTTACTCTTTAATCACGCCGCGGGCGCGTAGCAAAGCCGTTTTAAAATCCTCTTCATAATCTTTCTGAATGCCAGGGATGACGGCATCTTTTGCAGAATCACGCATTTTCAGATGGTAGATCAGCACATCATCAGTGAGATCGGCTAATTCTCCGGTATAGCCTGACTCTGCCGCGAGTTTCTGTAAAAATTGAATCAAATTGAGATCGGGCTCTTTTTGCCAGGCTGGCTGAAGCAGTTCGAGCAGCTCGTTAAGACGTTTGCATTTCATGTTAATCCTCCTTTCACATGCGAATGTGTCACACGTTAGCAGGCTCAAACCCACATTAAAAGAGGCGATATTAGTGAGACGTTTAACCGAAGTAACAGGGGTTGTGCTGGCGGGCGGGCGGGCCACGCGCATGGGTGGACAGGATAAAGGACTCGTAAAGCTAAACGGCGTGCCTCTCTTCCAGCACGTCATACAAAAACTAGCTCCACAGGTCGATGATATAATCATCAGCGCAAATCGTAATATTCAAATCTATCAGTCGGTTGGGTGCAGAGTGATCAACGATACCTTACCGGGTTATCCTGGTCCGCTGGCGGGAATTCTTTCTGCGATGAAAGGGATTGATAGCGAATGGTTTCTCATTTGCCCATGCGATACGCCGAATATTCCAGATGACCTTGCGGCCAGGCTTTGGGACGCACGTGGACAATCTCCTGTCGTGTGGGTTAATGACGGCGAGCGAGATCATCCAACTATCGCGCTGCTGCACAGAAAGTTAATCGAACCGTTAGCAAACTACCTGGCTGCTGGTGAAAGACGCGTAATGGTTTTTATGCGCGAAGCCGGCGGTCATGCCGTGCCATTTGCAAATCAGCAGCAAAACTTCATCAATGTTAACTCTCCTGATGATATTGCTCTTTGGGAGAGAAAATAGATGGTTCCATTATTAGCTATTGCAGCCTGGAGCGGCACGGGGAAAACAACGCTTTTGAAGCAGCTCATTCCTCAGCTTAATGAACGCGGCATTCGTCCAGGATTAATCAAACATACACATCATGATGTGGATATTGATCAACCCGGAAAGGATAGTTACGAACTGCGCAAAGCGGGGGCAGCACAAACAATCGTCGCCAACCAAAAACGCTGGGCGCTTATGACAGAAACGCCGGCGGAAAAAGAGCTGGATTTACGCTGGCTCGCTAGTCGAATGGATGCTTCGTCACTGGATTTAGTGCTGGTAGAAGGTTTTAAGCACGAGCCAGTTCCAAAGATCCTGCTTTATCGCGATGGCCTTTCGCATCAGCCTGAAGAATTAAAAATTGATGAACATGTCATCGCCATTGCCAGTGATATTGCTCTTAAGCTGGACAAAATCCCCGTACTTGATATCAATGCACCGGGAAAGATCGCTGATTTTATCGCGGAATGGCTGAAGAAATGAACGTAACCTGCCTGTTGGTGGGTTAATTTTCATAAACCGCAGACGGCAAAAAGCCCTGTACGTCAGTACAGGGCTTTTCACTTGTTTGGAGCCTGGCAGTTCCCTACTCTCGCATGGGGAGACCCCACACTACCATCGGCGCTACGGCGTTTCACTTCTGAGTTCGG
>DASXGN010000040.1:0-294744 GCA_036489025.1 Buttiauxella sp. | reverse complement strand
TTCGCAGTGGTTGCAGGCAATCGACAGGTAGTAGGCAAAGACGTTCTGCTGGTACACGCCGTTGTCTTCCGTCCAGTCGCCGCCCGCGTACTCATAAATGCGGCGGAAGCTGACGTCCGGGCCTAAGTTTTTGTAATCCTTGCAGGCCAGCTCGCAGGTTTTGCAGCCGGTGCAGCGGCTGGAATCAATATAAAATCCGTACTGGGTTGTCATCAGCTACTCCTTACGCCTTCTCGACCTGAACCAGGTTGCTGTGGGATGGGTTACCTTTCGCCAGCGGAGACGGGCGTTGGGTGGTTAACACGTTGATACTCCCGGCACGATCGATGCGATTAGCATCCGGGTTGTACCAGGCCCCTTCCCCAAGCGCGACAACGCCAGGAATGATGCGTGGAGTCACTTTGGCATGAATATGAACTTCGCCACGGCCGTTGAAAATTTTCACCATATCGCCGTTGCTGATGCCGCGCTTTTGCGCGTCAATCGGGTTGATCCACATTTCCTGGCGGCAGGCGGCTTTAAGGACTTCAACGTTGCCATAAGTGGAGTGAGCGCGAGCTTTGTAGTGGAAGCCGGTCAGCTGCAGCGGCCATTTTTCGGCCAGCGGATCGCCATAGTTTTCGAAACCGGCGCTGTAAACCGGCAGCGGATCGATAACATCCCCTTCTGGGAGCTGCCACGTAGCGGCAATCTCAGCAAGCTGGGCGGAGTAGATTTCGATTTTGCCAGAAGGCGTGGTCAGCGGATTAGCCTCAGGATTTGCACGGAATTCTTTATACGCAACGTGATGCCCCTCGGGATCGCGCTGCTTGAAGATGCCCTGCTGGCGGAACTCGTCAAAGCTCGGCAGCTCAGGAATCGCTTCCCTGGACTGTTCGTAGAGATGACGCATCCAGCCTTCCTGCGTGCGGCCTTCGGTGAACTGTTGTTCAACGCCCATGCGCTTCGCAAGCTCGGTGGTCATCTCATAGATGGTTTTGCATTCAAAACGCGGCTTGATAGCCTGGTCGGCGAAAATAACGTACGACATGTTGCCGCACGACGCGTCGAGACAGAAGTCCATCTGCTCGGAGGCAGTACAGTCCGGCAGCAGGATATCGGCGTACTTAGCTGACGAGGTCATGTGGTTATCAATCACCACAATCATTTCGCACTTCTTGTCATCCTGGAGGATGTCGTGGGTGCGGTTAATGTCCGAGTGCTGGTTAATCAGGCAGTTACTGGCGTAGTTCCAGACCATCTTGATCGGCACGTCCAGCTTATCTTTACCGCGCACGCCGTCGTGAGTGGCGGTCATGGACGGGCCACGCTCAATAGCATCGGTCCACAGGAACATAGAAATACTGGTCTGTACCGGGTTCTCAAGCGTTGGCATACGAACGAACGGCAGACCGTAAGATCCTTCACGCGCGCCGCTGTTACCACCGTGAATCCCCACGTTGCCGGTTAAGATCGCCAGCATAGAAATAGCGCGGGAAACCAGCTCACCGTTTGAATGGCGCTGCGGGCCCCAACCCTGGCTGATAAACGCAGGTTTAGCGGTCGCAATTTCACGCGCCAGCTTTACGATGCGATCGACGGGGATCCCGGTAATCGTAGAGGCCCACTGCGGCGTTTTGGCTATGCCATCTGCACCTTCGCCCAAGATATAGGCTTTGTAGTGACCGTTGGCAGGCGCGCCCGCTGGCATTGTCTTCTCGTCATAGCCGACGCAGTATTTGTCGAGGAAAGGTTTATCAACAAGATTTTCGTTGATCATCACCCACGCCAGAGCGGAAATCAGGGCCGCGTCGGTGCCCGGGCGGATTGGGATCCATTCGTCCTCACGGCCTGCGCCCGTGTCGGTATAACGCGGATCGATAATGATCATGCGCGCGTTTGATTTCTCGCGGGCCTGCTCCAGATAATAAGTTACCCCGCCGCCGCTCATGCGCGTTTCGCCGGGGTTATTACCAAATAGCACGACCAGCTGACTGTTTTCGATATCCGATGGGCTGTTGCCGTCTGCCCAGCCGCCGTAGGTATAGTTAAGACCAGCGGCAATTTGCGCGGTTGAGTAGTCGCCGTAATGGTTCAGGTAGCCGCCAACGCAGTTCATCATGCGGGCAATCAGCGTATTACCCGGTGGCCAGGAGCGAGTCATTGTTCCGCCCAGCGTACCGGTACCGTAGTTCAGGTAAATGGCTTCGTTACCGTGTTCTTTGATGATGCTTTTCATGCTGCTGGCGATGGTATCGAAGGCTTCGTCCCAGCTAATACGTTCGAACTTCCCTTCCCCACGCAGGCCTACGCGTTTCATTGGGTATTTCAGGCGGTCCGCATTGTAGACGCGACGGCGCATAGAGCGGCCGCGCAGACACGCGCGAACCTGATGCAAACCTTCATAATCATCGTCGCCGGTATTGTCGGTTTCGACGTATTTGATTTCATCATCGACGACATGCATACGCAGCGGGCAGCGGCTGCCACAGTTGACCGTACACGCGCTCCAGACCACTTTTCCGGCACCGTTGACGGTACCGGCTGGCGTCTGGGCGAAAGCCATTCGGGAGAACGGTAACGAGAAGGCGCTGGTCGCCGCAGCCAGACCGCCGATAGCCGCGGTTTTCACCAGCTTGCGACGGCTTACCTGCGCGCTCAGCAGCGCATGAGGGGTTTTCTCTTTCATAGTGACCCACTTGAATTGCTCACAGTTAACAAGAGCTGGCCGTGGCGCAAACCTCGAAGGTCTGCTTATCCAAAGCACAGCCAAAGAGAGAAAGGAGTGTCGGGAAAAATTAGAGTTATGCAGATTGGCCTGCCGCGTCACATCATGTAAATCATGGCGGCCAAATGATAAATATCTTGATATGAATAATTATGAATATCATCACTCGCTTTCTGGCGGCAATGATACTTCTTTGGGAGTAGACGTTATTGTCTGGTGTCAAAGAAGGCAGATAATCTGCTGCCTTAAGCGTGAAAACCCCATAAAAAAAGCGCCCGAAGGCGCTTAATACGAATCATTCAGCAGCAATATGCTTAGCCGATGTATTCGAGACCGTTCATGTAAGGGCGCAGCGCCTCAGGCACTTCAACGCGGCCATCTGCCTGCTGGTAGTTTTCCAGTACAGCGACCAGAGTACGCCCTACTGCCAGACCAGACCCGTTCAGAGTGTGCACCAGGCGGGTTTTCTTGTCGGCCTTGCTGCGGCAGCGAGCCTGCAAGCGACGCGCCTGGAAATCCCAGCAGTTAGAGCAGGAAGAGATTTCACGGTAGGTATCCTGCGCCGGCAGCCAGACTTCCAGATCGTAGGTTTTACGTGCGCCAAAGCCAATGTCGCCGCTGCACAGCAGCACTTTGCGATACGGCAGATTCAGCAGCTGCAACACTTTCTCAGCCTGGCCGGTCAGCTCTTCTAACGCGTCCATTGAGTCTTCCGGGCGAACGATTTGCACCATCTCAACTTTATCGAACTGATGTTGACGGATCAGACCGCGGGTATCGCGACCGTAAGAACCCGCCTCGGAGCGGAAGCACGGCGTATGCGCAGTCAGCTTAATCGGCAGGGAATCTTCGTCGATGATCTCGTCGCGAACCAGATTGGTCAGCGGCACCTCTGCGGTTGGAATCAGCGCATAGTGGCTGCTGTCGGCCTCTTCTTCCAGCGGGCGAGTATGGAACAGATCGCCGCCAAATTTAGGCAGTTGACCGGTACCGTACAGCGTATCCTGGTTGACCAGGTACGGAACATAATTTTCGGTATAGCCGTGCTGCTCGGTGTGCAGATCAAGCATAAACTGGCTCAGAGCGCGGTGCAGGCGAGCAATTTGCCCCTGCATAACCACGAAACGTGAGCCGGTCAGTTTAACCGCAGCGGCAAAATCAAGGCCTTTAGCCATTTCGCCCAGAGTTACATGATCGCGCACTTCAAAATCAAACTTGCGCGGCTCGCCCCAGCGGCTAATTTCCACGTTTTCGCTGTCGTCTTTACCGAGCGGCACGCAGTCATCAGGAATGTTTGGCAGGGTGAGTGCGATATCACGGATCTCGGCCAGCAGGCTATCCAGCTCGGCTTTTGCCGCGTCCAGATCTTCGCCCAGCTTGTTCACCTCAAGACGCAGCGGCTCAATGTCTTCCCCACGTGCTTTCGCCTGGCCGATGGATTTGGATCGCGAGTTACGCTCAGCCTGCAGATTTTCGGTTTTGACCTGCAATACTTTACGACGCTCTTCCAGAGAGCGTAGCGTTTCTACATCCAGCTTGAAGCCTCGGCGTGCCAGTTTTTCGGCGACTGCGTCTGGCTCTGTACGCAGCAGATTGGGATCGAGCATGCTTATCCTGTGCTTATCGAATTAAATGAAGGGGATGCGGCCACAGCCTGCGTCCGCATGGGTATTTTTGCTAACCTTACCGCAACGTCTGGCTTAGCGGTAGCGTTTTGTCGGGCTATTTTGATCCTGTTCAGCAAGCCAGGCGAGCTTTTCACCGATCTTACCCTCAAGACCTCTGTTTGTCGGCTGATAATAGCGTGTTTGTGCCATTTCTTCCGGGAAATAGACCTCGCCTGAAGCATAGGCGTTGGGCTCATCATGAGCGTAGCGATACTCCTGGCCGTAGCCCATTTCCTTCATAAGTTTGGTTGGCGCGTTGCGAAGATGGACGGGCACGTCGTAATCCGGGCGCTCCCGCGCGTCGGCCATCGCGGCCTTGAAAGCGGTGTAAACGGCGTTACTTTTTGGTGCGCAGGCCAGATACACAATGGCCTGGGCAATTGCGCGCTCTCCTTCCGCCGGGCCAACGCGGGTGAAGCAGTCCCAGGCGGAAATCGCGACCTGCATGCCGCGCGGATCGGCATTGCCGACATCTTCTGAGGCAATGGCCAGCAGGCGGCGCGCGACGTAGAGCGGATCGCCACCGGCGGTAATAATGCGGGCATACCAGTAAAGCGCGGCGTCCGGCGAGGAGCCACGCACTGATTTATGCAGCGCTGAAATAAGATCGTAGAAACGATCGCCTTTATTATCGAAGCGCGCGCTGCGTTCACCCGCGATTTCCGTGAGCAGCGCGGTTTGCAGAACGCGGTTGCCCTTTTTGTCGCTCTCGGCCATATCGGCCATCATTTCAAGCGTATTCAGAGCGCGTCGCGCGTCACCGTTGACCAGCTCCGCGATAGCCCTGCGGGTTTCATCCGGCAGCACTAAATCATTCTGCTTGCCGTAGCCGCGCTCGCCGTCTTTCATCGCCTGATCCAGTACCTGCTCAATATCATCGACGGTAAGGGATTTGAGAAGGTACACGCGGGCCCGGGACAACAGTGCGGAGTTCAGTTCAAACGACGGGTTTTCGGTGGTTGCGCCAATGAAGGTAATGGTGCCGTCTTCGATATGCGGCAGGAAGGCATCCTGCTGGCTTTTGTTGAAGCGATGAACTTCGTCAACAAAGAGAATGGTACGCCGTCCGGCATTGCGGTTCTGGCGCGCACGCTCAATAGCTTCACGAATTTCTTTCACGCCGGAAGTGACCGCCGAGATGCGTTCGATATCAGCGTTAGCGTAGCGACCAATCACTTCGGCAAGCGTCGTTTTGCCGGTACCCGGTGGACCCCATAAGATCATCGAATGGAGATGCCCGGCCTCAATGGCCCTCGGCAAAGGCTTACCGGCGGCTAAAAGATGCTGCTGACCGATGTACTGCGCTAAGTTCTCTGGCCGCATACGGGCGGCCAGAGGCTGGAAAGTATTGTCAGAAAAATCGAGCGACAGATTGCCCACTCATGCCTCTACTTACGTTGATCGTCCACCGTCACGCCTTTAGGCGGAGTGAAAGTAAACTTAGTCATATCCACAGAGCCGTTTTGCTGGGTTTGCAAGGCGTAGCTGCTGCGCTGATCGTCCTGCTCCACCGCGCTAAACTGATGGATAGTGCCATCGCGCCCTACGTTAATCGTAAACTGCTTCAGGTTACCAGCGCTGGTTTTCGGCGTCAGCACGAAGTCATCGCCGGTTTGCTTGATGTTGTACTGCTGCCAGTCGCTGGTCTGGTTACGGGCTATCAGCATGAACGGCGTGTTGCTGGTGGCGTCTTTCAGCCAGGTGGCGCTAACCTGCTCAACGAACGGATTGTAGAACCACAGAGTTTTGCCGTCGGAAACCAGAATACTTTCGTCCGGCTGAGTCATATGCCAGTTGAACAGATTCGGGCGTTTCACCCATAAATCGCCCTGGCCTTCCTGCACCGCCGCCCCGCTGCCGTCGGTCACTTTCTGGGTGAAACTGGCGTGGAAGCTGCTCACTTTATCCAGACGGCTTTTCAGATCGCCTGCGGCATCAGCCCAAACGCTGGTCGCGGCAAAGGTAGTCAACAAAGCACAGGCCAATACAATCTTTTTCATTATTTTCCCTCTGAATTCATATGCCACCGTGCGATGGCGCAAAGGCACTTCTGTTGCCCACTCTAGAGTAGAGCCAGGCCTGAGCAACAGAAGAAAAACCTGATTTTCCGGCAATTTACCCTTCTTTGCAAAAAAGCCGCATCGGCGGCTCTTTTACAGGAGGTTATTCAAAGGGAGGCGGCGCCAGCACTTCCCGGTTACCGTTATGTCCCTGCGGGCTAACGATTCCCTGCGCTTCCATCTGTTCAACGATACGCGCCGCGCGGTTATAGCCAATGCGGAACTGGCGTTGCACGCCTGAAATAGAGGCTTTGCGTTTCTCGACCACGAAGGCCACGGCCTGATCGAACAGCGGATCCAGCTCTTCGTCACCGTCAAGCCCACCGCCCGCACCGCCTTCACCTTCGTTATCCGAGGTGATGCCGGAAATGTACTGCGGACGACCGCGAGCCTTCCAGTCCTGGACAACCGCGTGCACTTCCTGGTCGCGAACAAATGCCCCGTGAACGCGCACCGGCGTAGTGGAGTTCGGGCCGGAGTACAGCATGTCGCCCATACCCAGCAGCGATTCTGCACCGCCCTGATCGAGGATGGTTCGGGAGTCGATTTTGCTGGATACGGTAAACGCGATACGCGTTGGAATATTTGCCTTAATCAGGCCGGTAATCACATCCACCGACGGACGCTGGGTCGCCAGCACGAGATGAATCCCCGCCGCACGCGCTTTTTGCGCCAGACGAGCGATCAGCTCTTCAACTTTTTTACCGACGGTCATCATCAGGTCGGCAAATTCATCTACCAGCACGACAATATACGGCAGTTTTTCCAGCATTGGATGCGTGGCGTCCATGCTGTCGCCCGGCTTCCAGAACGGATCCGGAATTGGGCGGCCCATACGTTCCGCTTCCAGCACGCGTTCGTTGTAGCCGGCAAGGTTACGCACGCCTAGCGCGGACATCAGCTTGTAGCGGCGTTCCATTTCATTGACGCTCCAGCGCAGAGCGTTGGCGGCGTCTTTCATATCGGTGACCACTTCGGTCAGCAGATGTGGAATGCCTTCATAGACCGACAGTTCGAGCATTTTCGGGTCGATCATGATGAACTTAACTTCTTCCGGCGTCGCCTTGTACAGAATGCTGAGGATCATCGCATTCACGCCAACGGATTTACCTGAACCTGTGGTACCCGCCACCAGCAGGTGCGGCATTTTAGCCAGATCGGCCACGACCGATTCACCGCCGATATCCTTGCCGAGAACGACAGTGAGCGGCGACGGGCTTTCGCGGAATTTCGCGCAGTCCAGCACTTCACGCAGATACACGGTCTGGCGCTTTTTGTTCGGCAGTTCCAGGCCCACGTAAGGCTTGCCAGGAATGACTTCCACAACGCGCACCGCAACCGTGGAAAGGGAGCGAGCCAGATCGCGAGACAGGTTAGAAATGCGCGCGGCCTTTACGCCAGGCGCCAAATCAAGCTCGAAACGCGTGATAACCGGACCAGGAGAATAATCCACTACGTCGGCTTTAATACGATAATCCGCCAGGCGAGCCTCAACCAAACGCGCCATTTGCTCAAGGGCAAAAGTGTCAACCGGCTCGACTTCAGCCGGTGGCGAAGTAAGCAGATCCAGCGAAGGCAGCGGAGTCGTTGGCTTTTGCAGTGGGCGATCGTCGCCGTTACGCATCAGGAATGGATGAATCAGGCTTTCCTGCGGCTGCGGAGCTGCCGCCTGCTGTGGCTGATAGGCCTGTTGCTGTACAGGGGCCTGGTATGCTGGCTGCGGCGGCTGCTGAGCGTATCCCTGATGAGCAGCTGGCTGTTGTGGTGCAGCCGGAGCGGGCTCTTCAACAATGCTCGGTGTGAACAGAGGCTCGCTTGGGCCATCGTCCACCAGCGTTTTCATCGGCGAGAAGTCAAAATCGTCCAAAGAGAACGGCGCGCTGGAAGACGGCGTGCTTTGTTCATAGCGCTGATGCTGCTGGGCAGCAAACTGGCGAGCCAGTTCAGCCTGCTCTGCCGCCTCTTCATCCACCGAGGACTGATCCTGGAATTCTTCACCGTAACGCTGCTGCTGTTGCGCTGAGAACTGGCGAGCCAGTTCGTGCTGCTGCAGCTCCTCGGCATTGTCATCGGCGAAGTTGTTATCGCCATCGTCACCGTTCTGACGGCGCTCTTCTTCGCGAGCCTGCTCTTCGGCCATGCGCTGAGAAGGCAGCTTGATACCGTAGGAAGCCAGTTCGCGACGCGTTGGAACACGCACGCGGTTTGGACGCGGCAACTGAGGGCCAATGCCTTCTTTTACCTGAGCGCGAGGCGCATCACCGGCAATACTGAAGACCGGCGTAAATGCCGCTGTCGTAGCGGCCATATTGGTTGCTTCTTTCATTCCTGGCGCGGCCGCGGCCGTGACTTCCGGCGTGGGCATCTCAGGAGGAGCAACCGCCGGAGCCGCTGGAGCAGGCGTTAAACGCTCGTAAGGATCGGCTTTCGGCTCAGGAACCGGTTGATACCATGCGGCAAGCTGTTCTCTTTCGCGGGCGCGCTGCTCTTCCACTTCTTCAAAGTGGTATAGAGGTGGACGGACGGGTTTGACCTCTTCGACCGGTTCAGGCTGATATGCCGGTTCGGCGGCAGGTGCAACCGGCTCTGACCAGTGGCTGGTGACTTCCTCAGGCAAATGCTGCGCGGCCGAGCGTGGCGAGGTGTAATTCTCCGGGGCCGGGGCAATAACCGGTTCTGGCGTCACGGTTGTCGGCGCTGGCTCCCAGGCTATTGCCGGGCTGGCCTGCGTTTCGGGAGCAGGTGTCTGAACCGGAGGCATTGGGGCTGCGGGAGCTAGCGGCGCGGCGTAAGAAGGGTTAACCATAGTGGCTGCGGCTGCGGCAGCAAGCGGTTCAGCAATAGAATGACCGTTAAATAGCGGATCGTACTCTTCCGATTCCGGCAGCGTTGCCTTATTGCCAGAGAACAAAACGTCGTCGGCATCGGCTTCAACGCCGCGAGCGCTGAACAACACATCATCTTCGTCGTCCATACGCCTGCCGGAGAACAGCGCCGCATCGGTTTTACGCGCGTTCGGGTTGGCAAACTTCTCGGACATACGCTGCTTGCGGGCTAGCGCTCCGCGCAGAATACGGGCCCGACGAGATTCACGTTGTTCCACGGCGGGTTCGTGCTCATCGTCATGCTCTTCTTCATTGTAATCGTATTCGTCATCCTGCCAGGTGTTATCCCGGCGCGTACGATTGCTGGCAAACGTCAGCACCGTTAATACGGCGCTGCCTAGTTTTTCCGCGATGCTAACCCACGACCAGCCGGTGAACAGCGTCAGACCGGCGGCCCAAACGCACAGCAGGGCAATCGTTCCGCCGCTGCTGTTCAGCAACGGCATCATCGCCGTACTCAGCAGGCTGCCAATCACGCCACCCGAGGCGAAATACCAGATATCGTCGGCATTGATTGCCGCCAGACCGCAGGAGGTCAGAACCATCGCCAGCACGCCAATCAGGCGCAGGGAAACGGCGAAGTAATCGATGTAATCTTCGCTACCGCGCTGGCGCCATGTAAACCAGCATGCACCAATGATAATGACCGGGATGGTATAAGCCATCACGCCAAAAATGAAAAACAGGGTGTCAGCCAGCCACGCACCGGGCGCACCACCCAGATTATGGATAGGCTCGTGCCACGCCGTCTGCGACCAGCTTGGATCGGAAGGATTAAAACTCAGTAAGGCGGCCATCAAATAGACGGCAAAAATGGCAACAAGGATCAGCAACGCTTCAAGCAACCGGCGCCCACTGCTGAGTTTCCTCAATGTGACTTCTTTATCTTCGGTGTATTCCTGGCTCAAGTAAGACTCTCCAGGTCCTTAAAAATATGGAGAACAACAGCGCCGGGACGATCCCGGCGCTGTTGCTGTATGGATTACCAGGAGTGTAACCAAAATACGCGGATTTTGCACCTGGCCCGTGTTAACGGGTCTTAATAACCAGACGATTACTCTGTTTGACTTCTTCCATAACGACGTAGGTACGGGTGTCGTTCACGCCCGGCAGTCGCAGCAGGGTTTCGCCTAACAATTTACGGTAAGCCGACATATCCGGCACGCGGGTTTTCAACAGGTAGTCAAAATCGCCGGATACCAGGTGACACTCTTGAATTTCTTCAAGTTTTTGTACAGCGGCATTAAATTGCTCAAACACGTCCGGCGCGCCACGATTCAGAGTAATCTCAACAAATACCAGAAGTGATGCGTCCAGATAATGCGGGTTTAACAGCGCGGTGTAGCCCTGAATAAAGCCCTGTCGTTCCAGACGACGTACGCGCTCAAGGCACGGCGTCGGTGAAAGCCCCACGCGCTTCGAAAGCTCGACATTAGAAATTCGCCCGTCCTTTTGCAACTCGTTGAGAATATTACGATCGATGCGGTCGAGATCTTTGCCAGGGCGCTTTTTGCTATCTACCATTATTATTGTCTCTCTCTATTCCTTCCATCACCTGCCATAACCCGGGCCAACGTCACTGTTGCGGGTGTACGTGAGAAGACCGGTGCCGGATGGCTGCTATCGACATCACGCATGGCGTCTGTCCACACCATGCGTAGATTTCAATGGCCCGGTAAATTTGCATCAGGTATGCGTGACGTTTTGAAACTATCACACCAAATGTTTTTTCTTCCTCGAATGTTTTCGCAAATGCTTAGGGGATTGTCAAAGCAAAACATCCATTTTTAGTGGAACGTGCCAGATATTAGCGGTAGTTGACGATTATTCATCATTTTACCTCCGTGATTAATTCCCCTTATATGATGAGTATTTATGCGGTTTGAGTGCAATTTCAGCGCCATCATTGGGAACGTCTATTGCACATATCGTTAACAAAATCGCTGCACTCTTTTTTTAGCCCGCCAAATTCCCTACAATCCTCCGATTGTCAGCAAACGTTCAATGAGGATCTCATGAGCACGGCTAAACACAGTAAGTTGCTTATTCTGGGCTCCGGCCCTGCGGGCTATACCGCAGCGGTCTATGCTGCTCGCGCGAACCTGAAACCGGTTCTGATTACCGGCATGGAAAAAGGCGGTCAGCTGACCACCACGACAGAAGTGGAAAACTGGCCGGGCGACCCGCACGATTTGACGGGTCCTGCGCTGATGGAGCGCATGCACGAGCACGCGGCCAAATTCGAAACCGAAATTTTATTCGACCACATCAGCAAGGTTGATTTGCAGACTCGTCCGTTCCGCCTGACCGGGGACAGCGGCGAATACACCTGTGACGCGCTGATTATCGCGACGGGTGCCTCTGCACGCTACCTGGGCTTGCCTTCCGAAGAAGCTTTCAAAGGACGCGGTGTTTCTGCCTGCGCAACCTGCGACGGATTCTTCTACCGCAATCAGAAAGTCGCGGTCATTGGCGGCGGCAACACGGCGGTTGAAGAAGCCCTTTACCTGGCGAATATCGCCTCAGAGGTGCATCTGATTCACCGCCGCGACAGCTTCCGCGCTGAGAAAATTCTCATCAATCGACTGATGGATAAAGTGGCCAACGGCAACATCGTGCTGCACACCAACAGGACGCTGGATGAAGTCACCGGCGATCAGATGGGCGTAAGCGGCCTGCGTCTGCACGATGCGCACAATACCGACCAGACCGAAGAGTTAGCGGTTGCCGGTCTGTTTGTCGCTATCGGCCACAGCCCGAACACGGCGATCTTTGCCGACCAGCTCGAGCTGGAAAACGGCTACATTAAAGTGCAGTCGGGGATTCACGGTAACGCAACGCAGACCAGCGTACCAGGCGTGTTCGCAGCAGGCGACGTGATGGACCATATTTACCGCCAGGCTATCACTTCAGCCGGTACCGGATGTATGGCCGCGCTGGATGCAGAGCGTTATCTCGACGGCCTGGCCGAGCAAAACAGGTAGTTCTCCCAGCCCCTTCTTACGTTGTGTATTGAAGGGTAAAGGGCACGATATGGGCGGCTTAATAGGTCGCCTTTCTTTTCTCCCCGTTGTAACATTGCCAGCAAATTTTGCCTGATAATTCCTTTATCTACCTGCACTGGCATGCCATGAATAAAACCCGTCAACAAGAACTTAGCCGCTGGCTAAAGCAGCAAAGCATTATTTCCCGCCGCTGGCTTGGGCTGTCACGTTTACTTGGTCTGGTAAGCGGGCTGCTCATCGTCGCCCAGGCCTGGATCCTTGCCCGACTGCTCGATCATATGATCATGGAGAATATTCCCCGTGAAGCGCTGCTCCTGCCGTTTATTCTGCTGGTGCTGATCTTTATCCTGCGGGCCTGGGTCGTCTGGCTGCGTGAAAGAGTAGGTTTTCATGCCGGGCAGCATATTCGCCAGGAGATCCGCCGTAAGGTGCTCGATCGCCTGCATCAGGCGGGCCCAGCCTGGATTCAGGGCAAACAGGTAGGCAGCTGGGCGACTCTAGTCCTCGAACAAATCGAGGATATGCACGATTATTACGCCCGCTATCTGCCGCAAATGTCGCTGGCGGTTATGGTGCCGGTGCTGATTCTGGTGGCTATCTTCCCTTCTAACTGGGCGGCCGCTCTTATTTTGCTGGGTACCGCACCGCTGATCCCGCTCTTCATGGCAATGGTGGGCATGGGCGCAGCGGACGCCAACCGCCGCAACTTCCAGGCGCTGGCAAGGCTGAGCGGTCACTTCCTCGACCGCCTGCGCGGCATGGAAACCCTCCGTTTGTTTAATCGCGGCGCGGCTGAAACAGAAAGCATTCGCAGCGCTTCACAAGATTTCCGCCAGCGCACAATGGAAGTGTTACGCCTCGCCTTTCTTTCCTCCGGCGTGCTGGAGTTTTTCGCCTCTCTTTCTATTGCGCTGGTCGCCGTTTATTTCGGCTTCTCTTATCTGGGCGAACTGAACTTCGGCCATTACGGCACTGGCGTAACGCTGTTTGCTGGCTTTTTAACCCTGATTCTTGCCCCGGAGTTTTTCCTGCCGCTGCGCGATCTGGGCACTTTCTACCATGCTAAAGCCCAGGCCGTAGGGGCGGCAGACAGCCTGATAACCTTCCTCGACGCCCCGCTGGAGCAGCAGGAAAAAGGCAGCGCTCAGCTCAACGGCAGCTCATCTTTCGATATTGAAGCTAAAGACCTGATCATTCTGTCGGCCGAAGGTCAACCGCTTGCCGGGCCGCTAACCTTTACGCTGGCCGCAGGGCAACGCGTGGTGCTGGTGGGCCAAAGCGGCGCGGGTAAAAGCTCGCTGTTAAACGTGCTTTCCGGATTTCTGCCTTATAAAGGCGAGCTGAAGGTCAACGGCGTGGAGCTTTCGCAGTTGGATCCCATCTGGTGGCGTGAACAGCTCAGTTGGGTGGGCCAAAACCCTCAGTTGCCGGGCATAACTCTGCGGGATAACGTTCTGCTTGCCGCTCCCGATGCCAGCGAAGCGGCTTTAAACACCGCGCTGGACAAGGCTTCCGTCAGCGAGTTTCTTCCTCTGTTGCCGCAGGGCCTTGACACGCCATTAGGCGATCAGGCGGCGCGGCTGTCTGTTGGCCAGGCTCAGCGCGTGGCTGTGGCTCGCGCACTGCTGGTTCCGGGTCAGCTGCTGCTGCTTGATGAGCCCGCAGCCAGCCTTGATGCTCACAGCGAACAGCGCGTGATGGAAGCGCTGGGCGAAGCATCAAAACAGCAAACCACCGTCATGGTGACTCATCAGCTCGATTACATCACCGAGTGGGACAACATCTGGGTCATGCGCGGCGGGGCGATTGTTCAGCAGGGCGACTTCACCACGCTCGCCGCCCAGGATGGCCCGTTTGCCGAGCTGTTGGCTAATCGTCAGGAGGAAATCTGATGCGCGCACTACTCCCCTATCTGGCGCTTTACCGTCGCCATATCTGGCTGCTTTCACTTGGTGTCGTCCTCGCCATCGTCACTTTGCTGGCAAGCATTGGCCTGCTGACGCTTTCAGGCTGGTTCCTCTCGGCTTCCTCGGTGGTCGGCGTTGCCGGAATTTATAGTTTTAACTACATGCTACCCGCTGCGGGCGTGCGCGGCGCGGCCATTACGCGCACGGCCGGGCGCTATTTCGAGCGTCTGGTAAGCCACGACGCAACGTTCCGCGTGCTCCAGCATCTGCGGGTATTTACCTTCAGCAAATTATTACCGCTCTCCCCTGCCGGGCTGGCGCGTTTTCGTCAGGGTGAGCTGCTTAATCGCCTGGTTGCCGATGTCGACACGCTCGATCACCTTTACCTCCGCGTCATCTCTCCGCTTATCGGGGCGTTCGTGGTGATCGTCGTGGTGACCTTTGGCCTTAGCTTCCTTGATGTGCAGCTGGCCTTAACGCTGGGCGCAATTTTGCTGGCTACGCTGATCCTGTTGCCGCCGCTGTTTTATTACGCCGGAAAGCCAACGGGAGAAGCCCTGACTATTCAGCGCGGCCAATATCGCCAGCAGCTTACGGCCTGGCTGCAGGGCCACGCTGAGCTGACAATTTTTGGTGCAACAAAGCGCTATCGCGAACAGCTCGATGCTACGGAAGATAGCTGGCAGGAAGCACAGCGTCGCCAGTCCGAACTGACCGCGTTGTCCCAGGCAATCATGCTGCTGATTAGCGGGGTGGCCGTGGTGGCAATGCTGTGGATGGCGGCGGCAGGCGTCGGAGGCAATACTTCGCCAGGCGCACTCATCGCTCTGTTTGTCTTCTGCGCGCTGGCCGCTTTTGAAGCCCTCGCCCCGGTGACCGGTGCATTCCAGCACCTTGGGCAAGTCATAGCTTCGGCGCTGCGCGTCACGCAAATCACCAGTCAGGAACCTGAGGTCAGCTTCACGACGCAGGAGCAAACCGCACCTGCTGAAGTTTCAGTTGAGATTGCAGAAGCCAGCTTCACCTACCCCGACCAGCCGCAAGCTGCGCTGAGTGGCATTTCGCTGGTTGTTCATGCCGGACAACACGTAGCAATTTTGGGCCGCACCGGCTGCGGTAAATCCACGCTTCTCCAGCTGCTGACCAGAGCCTGGGATCCTCAGCGGGGCGAAATTCTTTTCAACGGCAAGCGACTGGCCGAGCTGAGTGAAGCGACTCTACGAGCCGCAACCAGCGTGGTGCCGCAGCGCGTCCATCTGTTTAGCGCAACCCTGCGGGATAACCTGCTGTTAGCCGCGCCGCAGGCAAGCGACGCAGAGCTAAGCTCAATGCTGGAACGGGTCGGCCTGGAAAAGCTGCTGTTGGATGCAGGGTTAAACAGCTGGCTTGGTGAAGGTGGCCGTCCACTATCAGGCGGCGAGCTGCGCAGGCTGGCTATTGCGCGCGCGCTTTTACACAATGCGCCACTGATGCTGCTTGATGAGCCAACCGAAGGCCTGGACGCCGAAACTGAACGTCAGATTCTGGATTTACTGGCTGAGGTCACAACAGGAAAAACAGTGCTGATGGTCACTCATCGCCTGCGCGGACTGGCACGTTTCGACAGCATAATTGTGATGGACAACGGACAAATTATTGAGCAAGGTAATCACGCAGATTTGCTGGCTACCGGCGGCCGCTATTATCAGTTCCGCCAACGCCTGTAAGGCCTGCGAATAGTCTATTATCAATCAATAATTAGCTTTGTGGGGGAGTGTTAAAGTCATGCGTCTGATACAGCTTGCTCGTGACTCAATTGCCTTCCCTTCACCGGAAGGCGCGCTGCGTGAACCTAATGGATTACTGGCGCTCGGGGGCGATCTTAGCCCGGCTCGTTTGCTGATGGCGTATCAACGCGGCATTTTCCCGTGGTTTTCGCCGGGCGACCCAATTTTATGGTGGTCGCCGGATCCGCGGGCCGTGTTGATCCCCGAACGGTTCCACCTTAGCCGCAGCATGAGACGGTTCCATAATCATTCCCCGTACCGGGTGACGCTGAACCATGCCTTTGAACAGGTTATCGCAGGCTGCGCAAGCGATCGCGATGAAGGAACGTGGATTACCTCTGACATTACCGAAGCCTATACCCGCTTATATGAGCTGGGCTATGCGCATTCTATTGAGGTCTGGGAAGGCCGTGAATTAGTCGGCGGCATGTACGGCGTTATTCAGGGCGCATTATTCTGCGGTGAATCGATGTTTAGCCGCCGCGTAAACGCCTCTAAAACAGCGCTGCTGGTTTTCTGCCAGCACTTCTCGGGCCACGGCGGAAAGCTCATTGATTGCCAGGTTTTAAATTCTCATACGGCATCACTGGGCGCGGTTGAAATTCCACGCCGGGATTATCTACAACATCTGGCGGCTTTACGTACGGAACACCTGAGTTCTCACTGTTGGGTGCCCCAAACGCTGAGTTCGCAATAATGTTTACGGCACAATTTAGTTGAGGGTGTTATAATTAGCGCCGCAGAGTGAACTCTGCCCATTACCCCGCAGTCGTTTGGGATAAGAAGTTTAAAGGGAAGCCCATCGTTTATCTCTTCGCACCCTCGTCTAAAGCGCATGCAGTGCGAATCTCGCGTGGTTAACGGGTAATGTGCAAAATGCACTTTGCTGGTGATTTCACCAACAATTCTTTACATGATAAGAGAACTTCGGCATTATCTTGCCGGTTCAAAACTATGGTAGTGATACCCCCGAGGATTAGATGGCCAAAGAAGACAATATTGAAATGCAGGGTACCGTTCTTGATACGTTACCTAACACCATGTTCCGCGTTGAGCTGGAAAACGGGCACGTGGTAACCGCTCATATCTCCGGTAAAATGCGCAAAAACTATATCCGCATCCTGACGGGCGACAAAGTCACTGTTGAGCTGACCCCGTACGACCTGAGCAAAGGCCGCATTGTCTTCCGTAGTCGTTAATAGTTTTTAATTTCCGCCGCCTGCGCTGCTGGGGGCGTTGAAGTCTGACCAATAAAAAGGCCGGGTTAATCCCCGGCCTTTTTTTATCTCCGAATCACGGCTAGTGGGCCGCTTCCGGCTTGCGTTTCTGAGCGGCCTGGAAATCGTAGGTCAGCTCATTAAGCTTGGTATCCAGCGCCACAATAACCTGTCCGCCATCTACCAGCGTGCCGAACAGCAGCTCGTTGGCAAGCGGTTTCTTCAGGTTATCCTGAATGACTCGCGTCATCGGGCGTGCGCCCATTGCCCGGTCGTAACCCTTCTCTGCCAGCCAGTCGCGCGCTTCCTGGCTCACTTCCAGAGAGACGCCTTTCTGATCCAGCTGCACCTGAAGCTCGACGATAAATTTGTCGACCACCTGGTGGATCACATCCGTTGAGAGATGGTTGAACCAGATAATGTTGTCCAGACGATTGCGGAATTCCGGGGTAAAGATCTTTTTGATCTCTTCCATCGCGTCGGTGCTGTTGTCCTGACGAATCAGGCCAATAGACTTACGCTCGGTTTCGCGCACGCCGGCGTTGGTGGTCATCACCAGAATTACGTTGCGGAAGTCCGCCTTGCGGCCGTTGTTATCGGTCAGCGTACCGTTATCCATCACCTGTAGCAGCAGGTTGAAGACGTCCGGATGCGCTTTTTCGATTTCATCCAGCAGCAGAACCGCGTGCGGATGTTTGATCACCGCATCGGTCAGCAGACCGCCCTGATCGAAGCCAACGTAGCCCGGAGGTGCACCGATCAGACGGCTCACGGTATGACGCTCCATATATTCGGACATATCAAACCGCAGCAGCTCAATGCCCAGCGACTTCGCCAGCTGAACCGTAACTTCGGTTTTCCCTACCCCGGTAGGCCCGGCAAAAAGGAAAGAACCGACAGGTTTGTGATCCTGCCCAAGCCCGGCACGGCTCATCTTGATGGCCTCGGTTAACGCCTCAATGGCTTTATCCTGACCAAACACCAGCATTTTCAGACGGTCGCCGAGGTTTTTCAGCGTGTCGCGATCGCTTGCTGAAACGCTTTTTTCCGGGATACGCGCGATGCGGGCCACGACGGTTTCAATATCCGCCACGTTGACTGTTTTCTTACGTTTGCTCACCGGCATCAGGCGGCTGCGCGCTCCAGCCTCATCGATAACGTCGATGGCTTTATCCGGCAGATGGCGATCGTTGATATATTTCACCGCCAGTTCTACCGCCGCGCGAATGGCTTTCGCGGTATAACGCACGTCGTGGTGAGCTTCGTACTTCGGTTTCAGGCCGTTGATGATCTGCACGGTCTCTTCAACGCTTGGCTCAGTAATATCAATCTTCTGGAAGCGACGCGCCAGCGCACGGTCTTTCTCAAAGATATTGCTGAATTCCTGGTAAGTCGTGGAGCCGATGACGCGGATCTTACCGCCGGACAGCAGCGGCTTAATCAGATTTGCCGCATCCACCTGCCCGCCCGACGCGGCACCCGCACCGATAATGGTGTGGATTTCATCAATGAACAGAATGCTGTTCTGGTCCTGTTCAAGCTGTTTTAGCAGGGCTTTGAAGCGCTTCTCAAAGTCGCCGCGATATTTAGTCCCGGCCAGCAGCGAGCCGATATCCAGCGAGTAAATGGTGCAGTCGGCCATTACTTCCGGTACGTCGCCCTGCACGATACGCCAGGCCAGCCCTTCGGCAATGGCGGTTTTACCTACGCCAGATTCGCCCACCAGCAGCGGGTTATTTTTACGGCGGCGGCACAGCACCTGAATCGCTCGCTCCAGCTCTTTATCGCGGCCAATCAGCGGATCGATACCGCCCACGCGCGCAAGCTGGTTGAGATTGGTGGTGAAGTTTTCCATACGTTCCTCCCCGCCTGCTTGCTCTTCATTGACCGGATTCTCTGAACCCGACGCCTGATTTGGCTCGTCTTTACGCGTGCCATGGGAGATGAAGTTCACCACATCGAGGCGGCTGACTTCATGTTTACGCAGCAGATAGGCTGCCTGGGATTCCTGCTCGCTAAAGATGGCCACCAGCACGTTTGCGCCCGTAACCTCACTGCGACCAGAAGACTGAACGTGGAAGACCGCGCGCTGCAATACGCGCTGGAAGCTGAGCGTAGGTTGCGTATCACGCTCTTCTTCGCTGGCAGGCAGCACCGGCGTGGTTTGTTCGATGAAGGCTTCGAGTTCCTGGCGCAGCGCCACCAGATCCACGCTACACGCTTCCAGCGCCTCGCGGGCCGATGGGTTACTGAGCAATGCCAGTAACAGATGCTCGACGGTCATAAACTCATGACGGTGCTCGCGCGCTCTGGCGAAAGCCATGTTTAAACTGAGTTCCAGTTCTTGATTGAGCATAGGCACCTCCCCCAAATTTTTGCCTTCTTCAGGCTTGTTCTAGCGTACACAGCAAAGGATGTTCATTCTCCCTGGCATACTGATTCACCATCGCGACTTTGGTTTCCGCCACTTCTGCAGTAAAGATGCCACAGATGGCCTTACCCTGATAGTGAACCGTGAGCATCAATTGCGTGGCTCGCTCTACATCATAAGAAAAGAACTTTTGCAGCACGTCAATAACAAATTCCATCGGCGTGTAGTCATCGTTCATTAACATTACTTTATACATAGACGGTGGTTTTAGCGCTTCGCGCAGTTTATCGCCTGTTAGTTGGTCAAAGTCTAACCAGTCGTTCGTCTTACCCATTGCGAATCGTCATCATGTTTATTCGTCCGGAGCTAACCAAACGAGGCCCTTAGGTTGAGTGTAATACGCTTTTGGCGGTTACCACTAATTGTCTCAAAAAGTGCCGACTGCGCCTCATCGCGACCTGCGTCACATTAATGGCAATAGCGTTAACTGCTTCAAATTTTTGACTGATTTTCGTCTCTTCCCCCCCGTTGAGCGCTTGACGCAGTGATTAAATTATCTACATTGTACAAGCGTGAGTTGGCGAGGTTTTGAACAGCTCGCCCTTACCCACCGGTTCATTCCATCTCACTTATAAGATTTACGAAGGATGTCGAAGCATGGAGACGGGTACAGTTAAATGGTTCAATAACGCCAAAGGGTTCGGGTTCATTTGCCCTGAAGGCGGCGGCGAAGATATCTTCGCGCATTACTCCACCATTCAGATGGATGGATACAGAACGCTTAAAGCCGGGCAATCTGTCAGGTTTGATGTACATCAGGGGCCAAAAGGCAATCATGCCAGTCTTATCGTCCCTCTCGAAGCGGAAGCGGCGGTCGCCTGATCCCCTGCGTTTTATTGTGTACATCCTCAAGTCAAAATGCCAGCCCTTACGGCTGGCATTTTTATCACCTGCTATTCGCGAGCCAGCGCGTCGATAGGATTCAACCGCGCCGCGCTGCGGGCTGGAAGCCAGCCGAACAGCACGCCGGTCACCGTCGAACAGCCAAAAGCCGTCAGCAGCGCCATCGGCGAAAAGCCAATCTGCCAGCCCGGTAAAAACAGCTGCAGAGTGAAGGCAATCAGCAGGGAAAGCGAAATGCCCAGCGCGCCGCCCACCAGACAAACCAGCACCGCCTCAATTAAAAACTGCTGCAAAACGTCACTGGCCCTCGCGCCAACGGCCATGCGGATACCAATCTCTTTGGTTCGCTCAGTGACCGACACCAGCATAATATTCATCACCCCGATGCCACCTACCAGCAGAGAAATAACCGCCACCAGCGTCAGGAACAGCTGAAGAGTACGTGTGGTCTTTTCCGCCGTTTTCAACAGGCCATCCATATTGTAGGTGAAAAAATCTTTCTTGCCGTGGCGCAGCTCCAGCATACGGTTAAGCTGCTGCTCCGCTTCGTGGCTGTCATAGCCTTCTTTAACGCGCACGGTGATCGTGTTGAGCCAGCTTTGCCCCATCACTCGTCCCGCCATCGTGTTATAGGGCAGCCAGACGCGCAGCACTTTACTGCTGCCGAACATCGACTGTTTCTCTTCTGCCACGCCGATAACGGTGGCAGGCATATTCCCCACGAGCACCACTTCTCCCACCACGTTGGCTTTATTCGGGAACAGCTGCCGCTTGCTGTTACTGTCGAGCACCACGACCTGAGCGCGCCCGCTAAGCTGCTCATCGTTAAAAGTTGTGCCCTGGCTCATCGTCATGCCGTAGACGTTGAAATACTGCCCGTTGACGCCGTTAACGCTCGCGGCCGCATCCACGTTGCCGTAGCGCAGGCGCAGGTTGCTTGAAATAGAAGGCGTGGCCGACTCAACCCACGGCTGCTGCTCAATCGCCGCCAGGTCGGTGTACTTCAGCGCCTGCTGATACTGCGGATCGTCATCGCCGAAATCCTTGCCGGGATAAACGTCAATCGTGTTCGTCCCGATGGAGCGAATGTCTTCGAGCACTAGCTGCTTGGCCGCGTCGCCAACAATCACAATCGACACCACCGAGGCGATGCCAATAATAATGCCCAGCATCGTTAATAGCGTGCGCATTTTATTCGCCGCCAGCGCCAGCCAGGCCATAGAGAAAGCTTCGCGGAAGCTGCTGAAAGTTTGCTGAAGCGGTGAAATCGCCGGGCGAGAAGCGGCCTCGCTTTTAGGCTTCATTTCCTGCTTCACGGCGGGAGGATTGCTAATAATTTCCCCATCGCGGATTTCAATCACGCGCTGCGCCTGGGCGGCGACAAGCGGATCGTGCGTGACGATAATCACCGTGTGCCCCTGCTCGCGCAGCTGCTTGAGGGTCGCCATCACTTCCTCACCGGAGTGAGTATCCAGCGCGCCGGTTGGCTCATCGGCCAGAATAACCTGTCCGCCGTTCATCAGAGCACGGGCAATACTGACGCGCTGCTGCTGGCCGCCGGAAAGCTGTGAAGGGAGATAATCCACCCGCTCCGCCAGCCCCAGCCGCATTAATAGCGCCCGAGCACGCTGTTGGCGATAAACTCTTGCCGTACCCGCGTATACTGCCGGAACCTCAACGTTCTGCGTCGCATTCAGATGCGAAAGCAAATGATAACGCTGGAAGATAAACCCGAAATGCTCGCGGCGCAGGGTGGCCAGCTCGTCACTGTTCAGCGCAGCTACGTCCACGCCCGCGACGCAATAGCTGCCGCTGGAAGGCTTATCCAGGCAGCCAAGAATATTCATCAGGGTAGATTTACCCGAGCCTGATGCGCCAACGATAGCGACCATCTCACCCGCTTCGATAGTGATGCTGACGCCCTTGAGCACCTCGACCTGCTCATCGCCAGAGGGATAGCTGCGGCGAATATCCTTTAGCTCAAGCAGCGCCGTCATGGCGCGCTCCCGGCGCTGGCACGGCCAATGACCACTTCCTCTCCCTCCTCAAGCCCCATTGCCACCTGAACCTGAGTATCGTTGCGCATGCCGATGGTGATTTCGCGCTCGCGGGTTTCGCCGTTGCGCAGCACTGTCACCTTGTAACGATTATCGCCAATGGGGTCGCCTAATGCCGCCAGGGGAATGGTCAGCACGTCTTTCACGCCGCCAAGCTGGATATGCACCTGCGCCGTCATTTCCAGACGTAATACGCCCTGCGGGTTAGGCACTTCAAAGCGGGCATTGTAGAAAATAGCGTCGTTAACCTTATCCGGCGTCGGCAGAATGTCTTTGAGCTTGCCTTCGTAGCGGGTCAGAGGATCGCCGAGCACGGTAAACCAGGCTTTTTGGCCCGGCTTGAGGTGGATCACATCGGCTTCGGAAACCTGTGCTTTCACCAGCATGGTACTGAGATCTGCCAGCGTGAGGATGTTCGGCGCCTGCTGAGCGGCGATCACCGTCTGGCCCTGCAAAGTTGTAATCTGGGTAACTTCGCCCGCCATCGGCGCGACGATTTTTGTAAAATCGAGGTTGGTTTTCGCCGTATCTAAGGAAGCCTGGTTACGCTGAATTTGCGCCTCGATGGTGCCAATCTGCGCGAGCTTCACGTCCACATCCGTCGCGGCGGTGTCTAAATCCTGGCGCGACACCGCCTGAGTCTTAGCCAGAGCCCGCTGGCGGGATAGCGTGACCTGGGCAAGTTTGGCCTGAGCCTGAGCCTGGCGGCGCTGCGCGCGAAGCTCCATCAGCGTCGCTTCCACCTCTTTGATCTGGTTCTGCGCCTGCTCCGGGTCGATAACGCCCAGCAGCTGGTCTTTCTTCACCTTGTCGCCAATATTCACCGACAGCGTTTTCAACTGCCCGCTGACCTGCGCCCCGACGTCGACCTTGCGCAACGCATCAAGCTTGCCGGTGGCCAGCACGCTCTGCTCAAGCGACCCCTTACGCACAATCATCGTCTGATACGACGGCGTAGGAGCATTGAGAAATTGCCACAGCCAGATGCCCAACATTAGCACCAGCAGCGCAAGCAGCCAGTAGCGTTTTTTTATTTTTCCCTTGATTCTCATAGGTATCCTGAAAAATGCACAATTAAACAAAGTGTCAATAAACGTAAAAATCCCGTCGCTGCATGGGACGTGATTGAGCATTGATTGAAGTTGCGGATGGTGAAATAGCGCCAATCCATCGCAAATCGAGTATTCATTATGTCGCAGATTGCCGTAAACCAACTGACAACAACGCCGGAAAACGGCTGGCAACTGTTTCTTTCGTTAGTTAAAGGGCTACTGCGCCCCGGAGACGCCTGGCAAAATCCCCGCTATCGCCGCAAGTTTATGCTGCGTTCGCTGGTTTCACCCTTTTCAACCGGCAAACTGCTGTCGACTCTGGCCAGCCAGCCGCTGCTCGATGAGATGCTCCATGCTCAGCCGGGCCTGCCCTGCCGCCTGCATCGCCCTTATCTGGCAGCGAATTTTAACCGCAATGATGCCCTCAATGCATTGTGTTTCCATTACCAGACTTTGACGCAGACTCTGCCGGAAAAGCTGCTGCATAGCCATTTATCGGAGAGTGGCGCGCGCTTGGCGCAGCTTAAAGGGAAAGACGAGTCGCAGTATTACATCGATTTTTGCGCCATCGCCAACATGGATAAAGAAGGTGAAGCCACGCTGATCATGTCCAACGCAGAGGGCTGCGAGCTTGCCGGCCTCACGTTCACCCTGTGTTTTTACCAGGGGAAATCAACGCTGTTTATTGGCGGCCTGCAGGGCGCCAAATCCTGGGTACCTCATGAGGCCATTCAGAACGCAACCAAAGCCTGTCACGGGTTATTTCCTAAAAGGCTGCTGCTGGAAACGGCCTGCCAGCTGGCGCGGCATATAGGCGTCGAACAAATCCTTGCCGTGAGCAACAGCGCGCATATTTACCGCTCATGGCGCTACCAGAAAAAGAAAAAAGACAGGCTGCATGCGGATTACGACAGTTTCTGGCAGTCAATGAGCGGCGAACTGCTGGCGCAGGGCTATTTCAAAATGCCCGACGAAGTGGCGCGTAAACCGCTGGAAGACATTGCCAGTAAAAAGCGCGCCGAGTACCGCCGTCGCTATGCGTTACTCGACGGCATGAACGCCAATATCGCCGCTCAGTTCTAGTCCGCCCGGCCTCTTGCCAGCCATAAAACGCGCGAGAACATTTTGCGCAGCAGTGAAGGGATGGCATCGACGCCGCGCCGTCCCGCTTCCATAGCCACTTCGATGGCCAGGTCCGGCTTGGACGAACGGTGAATCGCTTTCACAATTACCCGCCGCATATTCATCGGCACGTTTTCAGGAAGTTGCGCCACGCGGTGATATACGTCGGAGAAACCCTGGCGGTACATAAAGTGTTCCATATCCATCGCCGGGAGCGCGGTAAGATGATCGCGCTCCCGATCTCTGTCGTTTTCCAGCAGCCCGCGCACGGTTGCGGCGTATTTCTTGCCGGCCTCGTCGCCGTCAACCAGGACGTGCCACTCAATGCCCATTCTGCGGGCAAACTTTATCAGCGGCTTTAAGCCCGACTGCGCAAATTCAATGACTTTTATCCCTTCCGCGTCGAAATGGTGGCCGCACTGGCGCGCGAGTTCGTTCATTACCCACACTTCCGTTTCGCCTTCCACCAGCAGCCAGCAGCGGGCAAAAAGCGAGGAGGCCCGGTTGAAACGGATATGGAAGGCAATCCTGCGGCTGTCTTCCGCGTTCATTCCCCCCGGCCCAAGCCGCCAGGCAGCCACTTTCGAAGACTCGCGCACCAGGCGACAAACCTGCTCGACGGGCGTCAGCGACAGCAGTTCGCCGGAATTGGTGGTGGTGATTTTTTGCAGCGGCAGCAGATTAAGCAGCTGCCAGGCAACGGACAGCATGATCGGATGCAGGCGAGTTTCCGGGTCTTCCACCAGCAGCAGCGGGCGCGCATCTTTATCGAGCGTGACCGAGCCTTTTGCCTGTAATAGCGTGGAAAACATTCCCAGCAGAATCATGCGGTGCGTCCGGCTATTAGGCTTGTCAATCATCCGGTTGATGACGTCTAAATAGCGCCAGCTGCGCTGTTCATCATGGGAACGGCGGCGCATCAGCCGCTGATGGGCAACCGCACCCTGCTCTGAAAAATAGTGCTCAAGCAGCTGTACCATCGCGGAGAGCCCCTGCCGCAGCTGGGAATCCGTCAGGTTCTGCGGACGCGAAACTAATTCCCTGGCCAGGAAATCAAGCTGGCGGGCGGTCATTTCCGTTTCGGGCATATCCGGCATGCTGCCGTTGCGCAGGCGGCGCATGAAGCGCGCATCCCGCAAACGCAGCACGGGGTTGAGGCGCGTGATTTGCCGGGCAAGCGCGTCAATATCGTCCAGCTCAACAGGCTTTCCAGGAGCGTCCAGGAAACTGCGCAGCGTAAGCACCGTGTTATCGTCGGCCAGCTCGCCTTCAAGGCGGTATAAAATGCGGCGATAACCGTCGTTACCCTCAATCCACACCGGGGCCAGCTCGCGATAACGCCGTCCAAGATGGTGCCCAGGAGCCACCTCGCGGAAGGTAAGAATGATATGCAGATGATGTTCGCGGCCAAGCATGTCGCCCGGCGGAAAGTAAAAGTCTTCGCGGCTGAAATGGTAAAGAGATGGCTGGGGCGAAAGCAGAAGCGTTAACGCATCCAGCAGGCTCGATTTGCCCCAGGCGTTCTCACCAATTAATACGTTATTTTGTTCAAGCATCAACGACAGACGATTTATGCCGCGAAACCCGACAATTTCTACTCGTTCGAGAAACATACTCCCTCCAGGGTTTATCCGCTGCATGTCCTTAAGATACCAGGGCTGGCTAAATCGAGTATAGCGGGAAGGGCTACGGGTTTGTACGCTTTTGCCCCGGTAAAATGCCTCGTAAAATCTGTCCGATCGTCTAAAAATAAAGCCCTGTTATTTGCAGGGTTTACTGTCTTTATTTTTAAACGTCGGATTAATCTTACTTCATTCAAAAGTCTTCTATACTTTTCACTGGTAAATTCTGAAAAGGAATCACACCTCATTGCCTTAAATCAATTTAACTGGATATATTGCGCTGGCTCAGGGTAGACGAACTTATTAAGATCGCACGGCTTTTTATATTTTTTCGTCATACCCTTAATGACGGTAATAAAACAGTGAATGCGACAGGCTTTAATTCAGGCTCGGTCCGCTCGCTGTTTTTTCAACACAGAGGTGGTTATGTTTAGAAAGTTAGCGGCAGAGTTCTTCGGAACGTTCTGGCTGGTATTTGGTGGCTGCGGCAGTGCGGTATTAGCCGCTGCTTTTCCTGAATTAGGCATTGGTTTTGCGGGTGTTGCCCTGGCGTTCGGTTTAACCGTATTGACCATGGCCTATGCCGTGGGTCATATTTCCGGCGGCCATTTTAACCCGGCTGTCACTTTAGGTTTGTGGGCCGGCGGCCGTTTTCCGGCGAAAGAAGTCATTGGCTATATTGTGGCCCAGGTTATTGGCGGTATCGTCGCGGCCGGTATTCTTTATTTAATCGCCAGCGGCAAAACTGGTTTTGATGCGGCGGCCAGCGGCTTTGCATCTAACGGCTACGGCGAACATTCACCGGGCGGTTATTCCATGCTCTCCGCCATCATTATTGAAATTGTATTAACCTGCGGATTCTTAATTGTGATTCACGGCGCCACCGACAAATTTGCACCGGCGGGCTTCGCGCCTATTGCCATCGGCCTGGCGCTGACGCTGATTCACCTGATCAGCATTCCGGTCACCAACACCTCCGTGAACCCTGCGCGCAGTACCGCAGTGGCGATCTTCCAGGGCGGTTGGGCGCTGCAGCAGCTGTGGCTGTTCTGGCTGATGCCAATCATCGGCGGTATTCTCGGCGGGCTGATTTATCGCACCCTGTTGGAAAAACGGAGCTGATCCGAACGACATTTTTCCCTAAGGCCTGAGCTCTCTCAGGCCTTTTTTGTTTTATTTGATTCTGCATAAAAATTCCTATTTCCCGCAGCTTTACTCACTCCTCTACTTTGGGTAGTGTGACGCGTGCCGTTTCTTTATTCTCTCAAGGACTTTCCACCTCATGTTTTCGGGATTGTTAATTATCTTAGTGCCGCTGATTGTTGGCTACCTTATTCCCCTGCGCCAGACCAGCCTGTTAAAACTCATCAATCGCCTGCTGAGCTGGATTGTTTACGTGATCCTGTTCTTTATGGGGATAAGCCTCGCCTTTCTCGATAACCTGGCCAGCAACCTGCTGGCGATATTCCATTATTCAGCGGTCAGCGTCGTCGTCATTCTGCTGTGCAACGCCGCGGCGCTCCTGTGGCTGGAACGTTCGCTGCCGTGGCAGCACGCGCATCAGCAGGAAAAGCTGCCTTCGCGAATCGCGATGGCGCTGGAATCCCTCAAGCTTTGCTTTGTGGTGGTGGCAGGCTTTCTGCTGGGCTTAACCGGCCTGGAATTCTTAAAGCACGCCACCGAAGCCAGCGAATACACGCTAATTTTCCTGCTGCTGCTGGTCGGCATTCAGCTGCGCAACAGCGGCATGACGCTCAAACAAATCGTGCTCAATCGCCGGGGCATGATTATCGCCGTGGTAGTCGTGCTGAGCTCAATGGCCGCCGGGGTCATTAACGCCTTTATTCTCGACCTGCCGATTAAAACGGGGCTGGCGATGGCATCCGGCTTCGGCTGGTACTCCCTGTCGGGCATCCTGATGACCGAATCCTACGGGCCGGTTATCGGCAGCGCGACCTTCTTTAACGATCTTATTCGCGAGCTGCTGGCGATTATGCTGATCCCAGGCCTCGTCGCAAAAAGTCGCTCAACGGCGCTCGGGCTTTGCGGCGCAACCTCGATGGACTTTACCCTGCCGGTATTGCAGCGCAGCGGCGGGCTGGAAATCGTGCCGGCCGCGATTGTACACGGCTTTATCCTCAGCCTGCTGACGCCATTGCTGATGGCCTTCTTCGCCTCCTGATACCCCGTTGGCGGTAGATTTCTGCCGCCAAATTTGCGCTAAATCAATCTCCTCTTAAGTTCCCATAAAAAGCTCTTTTCTCTCGCCGGGCCGAGGCATAACCTTAAACATGTATATTAAATATAACTTTAAAAAAGGTACGATCATGTTTTGTGTGCAATGTGAACAAACTATCCGCACGCCGGCGGGAAATGGCTGCTCCTACGCGCAGGGGATGTGCGGTAAAACCGCCGAAACCTCTGACCTGCAGGACTTACTGATTGCTACCCTGCAAGGGCTGTCAGCCTGGGCAGTTGCGGCACGCGAGGCGGGCATTATCGATCACGAAGTTGACAGCTTCGCGCCGCGCGCCTTCTTCTCAACGCTGACTAACGTTAACTTCGATTCTCCTCGCATCGTGGGCTATGCACGCGAAGCTATCGCCCTGCGCGAAAGCCTGAAGGCCCGCACCCTGGCCGCTAACCCGCATGCCGTGGTCACCAGCCCAATGGCCGAACTACAGCTGGTCAGCGACGATTTAGGCGACCTTCAACGCCAGGCAACCGAATTCACGCCTAACCGCGACAAAGCGGATATCGGCGAAGATATTCTTGGCCTGCGCCTGCTGTGCCTGTACGGCCTGAAAGGGGCCGCTGCGTACATGGAACACGCTCACGTGCTGGGCCAGTACGACAACGACATCTACGCTCAGTACCACAAAATCATGGCGTGGCTCGGCACCTGGCCTGCGGACATGGGCGCACTGCTTGAGTGCTCCATGGAAATCGGCCAGATGAACTTCAAAGTGATGAGCATTCTGGACGCGGGCGAAACCACCAAATACGGTCACCCAACGCCCACTCAGGTCAACGTACGCCCGGTGGCAGGCAAAGCTATCCTGATTTCCGGCCACGACCTGAAAGATCTCTACAACCTGCTGGAGCAGACCGAAGGCACCGGCGTCAATGTTTACACCCACGGTGAAATGCTGCCCGCCCACGGCTACCCTGAGCTGCGCAAGTTTAAACATCTGGTCGGCAACTACGGCAGCGGCTGGCAGAATCAGCAGAGCGAGTTTGCTCGCTTCCCGGGCCCGGTCGTCATGACTTCCAACTGCATCATCAATCCGGAAGTCGGTTCTTATGAAGACCGCATCTGGACCCGCAGCATCGTCGGCTGGCCGGGCGTCAGCCACCTCGAAGGCGACGATTTTGGCCCGGTTATCGCCCAGGCCCAGCTGATGGCGGGCTTCCCGTACAGCGAAATCGAACACCTGATCACCGTCGGCTTTGGCCGTCAGACCCTGCTGGGCGCTGCCGATACGCTGATTGACCTGGTTAGCCGTGAAAAACTGCGTCACATCTTCCTGGTCGGCGGCTGCGACGGCGAACGCGGCGAACGCAGCTACTTCACCGACTTCGCGACCAGCGTCCCGAAAGACTGTCTGATCCTGACGCTTGCCTGCGGCAAATACCGCTTCAACAAGCTGGACTTCGGCGATATCGAAGGCCTGCCGCGCCTGGTCGATGCCGGTCAGTGTAACGATGCCTATTCGGCGATCATTCTGGCTGTCACCCTGGCGGAAAAACTGGGCTGCGGCGTGAACGATCTGCCGCTGAGCCTCGTGCTTTCCTGGTTCGAACAAAAGGCGATTGTTATCCTGTTGACCCTGCTCTCCCTGGGCGTGACCAACATCGTGACCGGCCCAACCGCGCCGGGCTTCCTGACGCCAAATCTGCTGGCCGTCCTCAACGAGAAATTTGGCCTGCGCGCCATCACCAACGTTGAAGACGACATCAAACAATTGATGGGTGCGTAAGGAGTAGCCATGACCATGCCAACGCCGATGTGTCCGTATCGCATGCAGGTACATCACATTCACCAGGAGACGCCGGACGTCTGGACGCTGTCGCTGATCAATCACGACTTCTATCCGTACAAGGCCGGGCAATACGCGCTGGTGAGCATTCGTAACAGTGACGACACGCTGCGTGCCTACACGATTTCTTCCACGCCGGGGCTCAGCCCGTTTGTTACGCTGACGATTCGCCGTATTGAAAACGGCGTTGGCTCCCGGTGGCTGACGCAGGAAGTGAAGGTGGGCGACTACCTTTGGCTGTCCGAAGGCCAGGGAGAATTTACCTGCGAAAATCTGACCACCGACCGCTATCTGCTGATGGCCGCAGGCTGCGGCGTGACGCCGATTATGTCGATGCGCCGCTGGCTGGCAAAACATCGCCCGCAGGCGGATGTGCAGGTAATTTTCAACGTTCGCTCACCGGCAGATGTTATTTTTGCCGACGAGTGGCGCAATTACCCGGTCACGCTGGTAGCAGAAAACAACGCGACGCACGGCTTTATTTCAGGCCGTCTGAGCCGTGAAATTTTGCAGGCCGTGCCGGATATTGCTTCTCGCACGGTCATGACCTGCGGGCCTGCGCCATACATGGCGCTGGTGGAAAAAGAAGTGAAAGCGCTCGGCGTCACCGAGTTCTATCACGAGAAATTTTTCACCCCCGTTGCGGCTCCGGTAGACAGCGGCCTGAAATTCACCACCTTAAAACCGATGCGCGAGTTCTACGCGCCCGTTGGCAGTACCTTGCTGGCGGCGATGGAGAGCAACAAAGTGCCGGTAAACGCAGCCTGTCGCGCAGGCGTTTGCGGCAGCTGCAAGACAAAAATCGAGTCCGGGGATTACACCGTGAGCAGCACCATGACGCTGACCGAGGCGGAAATCGCCAGCGGTTACGTGCTGGCCTGTTCCTGCCATCCGCAGAGCGATTTAGTTCTCGCCTGATGTAAAACGTGCCATCCGCCCTCCGGGTGGCACTTTCTGTCCTGCCTCTCCCATTTCATTGACTAAGCTTGTTAGCGGTAACTGAATCGTGACAAGGAGAATCGATGAAACAGACCGTAGCCGCCTATCTGGCGAAAACACTCGAAAGCGCGGGCGTGAAGCGCATCTGGGGCGTGACCGGCGACTCGCTCAACGGCATTAGCGACAGCCTGAACCGCATGGGCACCATTGACTGGATGCCGACCCGCCACGAGGAAGTTGCCGCCTTCGCGGCCGGCGCTGAGGCGCATCTGACCGGCGAACTGGCCGTGTGTGCCGGATCGTGCGGGCCGGGCAACCTTCACTTAATTAACGGTCTTTTCGACTGCCACCGCAATCGCGTCCCGGTGCTGGCCATCGCCGCACATATTCCCTCCAGCGAGATCGGCAGCGGCTATTTCCAGGAAACGCATCCCGAAGAGCTGTTCCGCGAATGCAGCCACTACTGCGAGCTGGTGTCATCCCCTGAGCAAATCCCGCAGGTGCTGGCGATTGCCATGCGAAAAGCCGTCCTGAACCGCGGCGTGTCCGTTGTCGTGCTGCCGGGTGACGTGGCCCTTAAGCCCGCGCCGGAAACCGCCACCACGCACTGGTATCCTGCACCGCAGCCCGTTATCGTGCCGCAGCCGGATGAACTGAAAAAACTGGCTCAGCTGCTGCGCTACAACGACAACATTGCCCTGATGTGCGGCAGCGGCTGCGCGGGCGCACACGAAGAGTTAGTTCAGTTTGCCGCGAAGCTTAAAGCGCCGATCGTTCACGCGCTGCGCGGCAAGGAACACGTCGAATACGACAACCCTTACGACGTGGGGATGACCGGGCTGATTGGCTTCTCGTCCGGCTTCCACACCATGATGAACGCCGACACGCTGATTTTGCTCGGCACGCAGTTCCCATACCGCGCCTTCTATCCCACGGACGCGAAGATCATCCAGATTGATATTAACCCCGGCAGCATCGGCGCGCACAGCAAGGTCGATATGGCGCTGGTTGGCGATATCAAAGCCACCCTCTCCGCCCTGCTTCCGCTGCTGGAAGAAAAAACCGACCGCAGCTTCCTCGATAAAGCTCTGGATAACTATCGCGAAGCGCGGGAAAGCCTCGACGAGCTGGCGCAGCCGAGCGATGAAGACAGACCTGTTCATCCACAGTACGTCGCCCAGCAAATCAGCCGGTACGCCGACGATGACGCTATTTTCACCTGCGACGTGGGCACGCCCACCGTGTGGGCCGCGCGCTATCTGAAAATGAACGGCAAGCGCCGCCTGCTCGGCTCCTTTACCCACGGCTCCATGGCCAACGCGATGCCGCAGGCACTGGGCGCGAAGGCAACCGCGCCGGACCGCCAGGTTGTGGCAATGTGCGGCGACGGCGGCTTTAGCATGCTGATGGGCGACTTCCTCTCGGTGGCGCAGATGAAATTGCCGGTCAAAATCGTGGTCTTCAACAACAGCGTGCTGGGCTTTGTTGCTATGGAGATGAAAGCGGGCGGCTATCTGACGGACGGCACCGACCTGCACAAAACCAACTTTGCGGATATCGCCAACGCCTGCGGCATCACCGGTATTCGCGTTGAGAAATCGGCAGACCTCGACGCCGCTCTGCAACGAGCCTTTAGTCTCGACGGCCCGGTGCTGGTCGACGTAGTCGTCGCCAAAGATGAGCTGGCCATCCCGCCGCAGATCAAGCTTGAGCAGGCAAAAGGCTTCAGCCTGTATATGCTGCGCGCCATCATCAGCGGCCGCGGCGATGAAGTGATCGAACTGGCGAAAACCAACTGGTTCCGGTAAAACAGAGGCTTATATTTAATGGCAATCTTAAGAGGCCCACCGTGATAGATCTGCGCAGCGATACCGTGACTCGCCCTTCGAAGGCAATGCTTGAGCAAATGATGGCCGCACCAACCGGCGATGACGTCTACGGCGACGACCCAACGGTCAACGAACTGCAGGCCTACGCCGCAAAGCTCAGCGGTAAAGAGGCGGCGCTGTTTTTACCGACCGGCACGCAGGCAAACCTGGTGGCGCTGCTCAGCCACTGCGAGCGCGGGGAGGAGTATATTGTCGGCCAGCTGGCGCATAACTATCTCTATGAGGCCGGCGGTGCCGCGGTTCTGGGCAGCATTCAGCCTCAGCCGATCGAGGCCAGTCAGGACGGCTCGCTGCCGCTGGATAAGGTGGCAGCAAAAATTAAGCCTGACGATATTCACTTCGCGCGCACTAAGCTGCTGAGCCTTGAAAACACGCATAACGGCAAAGTGCTGCCGCGTGAATATCTCCAGCAGGCCTGGGAATTTACCCGCAAGCATAACCTTGCCCTGCACGTTGACGGCGCGCGCATTTTTAACGCGGTTGTCTCCTACGGCTGCACGCTGGAAGAGATCGTACGCTACTGCGATACCTTCACCATTTGCCTCTCCAAAGGCCTCGGTACCCCGGTGGGATCGCTGCTGGTTGGCAGCCATGAGTACATCAAACGCGCCACCCGCTGGCGCAAAATGGTCGGCGGCGGCATGCGCCAGGCCGGTATTCTCGCGGCGGCAGGTTTGTACGCTCTGGAAAATAACGTCCAGCGCCTGCAAGAAGACCATGACAACGCCCACTGGCTGGCCGGAGAGCTGCGCGAAATCGGCGTCGACGTGACCCGCCAGGATACCAATATGGTGTTTGTTCGCGTCCCGACGGAACAGGCTGAAGGCCTCGGCAAATTTATGCGCGATCGCGGCGTGTTGTTGAGCGCGGGCCCGATGACCCGACTGGTCACGCACATTGACGTAAGCCGCACCCAGCTGGCAGAAGTCGTTGCGCACTGGCGCGCGTTTTCGCAGCGCTAACTGAGGAGTCAGGGATGAACGAACAGCCTCAAAGGATTCTGGTCCTCGGCGCAAGCGGCTATATCGGCCAGCATCTTGTCCCGAAGCTCACCGAGGCGGGGCATCATGTGATTGCCGCCGCCCGGCGAGTGGACTGGCTGAAAAAGCAAAAGTGGCCCGGCGTAGCGTGCCGCCATATTGATTTACAGTGGCCGCACCATTTGGCCGAGCTGCTGGCAGGCGTCGATACGCTTTATTACCTCGTCCACAGCATGGGCGACGGGCCGGACTTCGTTAATCATGAAAGGCAGGCCGCCCTGAATCTGAGGGATGCCCTGGCCGAGAGCCCCGTTAAGCAGATTATTTTCCTCAGCTCGCTACAGGCCCCGGACGGCGATCAAAGCTCCGATCACCTGCGCGCCCGCCAGCTGACGGCGGATATATTGCGCAGCTCGGCGTCGCCGGTTACGGAGCTGCGCGCGGGGATCATTATCGGAGCTGGCTCCGCCGCTTTCGAAGTGATGCGGGATATGGTTTACAACCTCCCGGTGCTGACGCCGCCGCGCTGGGTGCGTTCGCGAACCACGCCCATCGCGCTTGAAAATCTGCTCTGTTACCTCGTGGCCCTGCTCGATCATCCCTCCGAGGAAAATCGCCTGTTCGAGGCCGCCGGGCCGGAAGTTTTGAGCTATCAGCAGCAGTTTGAACGCTTTATGGCCATCAGCGGACGGCACCGGCCCCTGATCCCTGTTCCCCTGCCGACAAGCTGGATCTCCGTCTGGTTCCTCAACGTGATCACCTCCGTTCCGCCGAGGATCGCCAAGGCCCTGATCCAGGGCCTTAAACACGATCTGCTGGCTGACGATCGACAGCTGCGCGCGCTCATCCCGCAAACGCTAATCACTTTTGACGATGCGGTGCGGGCTACGCTTGCGGATGAACATCAGCTCGCTAACTCGCAGGACTGGGGCTACGACGCGCAGGCCTTCGCCCGCTGGCGGCCTGACTACGGTTTCTTTCCCAAGCAGGCTGGCTGCACGGTGCATACGGACGCAGAGCTGAAAGATTTATGGGAGGTCGTCAATCAGCTCGGCGGCAAAGAGGGCTACTTTTTTGGCAATATTCTCTGGAAGACCCGCGCGCTGATGGACCTGATGATTGGCCATCGGCTGGCAAAAGGCCGCCCGCAACACGCCATGCTGAAGGTAGGCGACCCGGTGGACAGCTGGAAGGTCATCATCGTTGAGCCTGAAAAGGAGCTGGCGCTGCTGTTCGGCATGAAGGCTCCGGGGCTGGGCAGGCTGACCTTCACGCTGCGTGACGAAGGGGAAAAACGCAGCCTCGACGTGCGCGCCTTCTGGCACCCGCACGGCACCGCCGGGCTCTTCTACTGGCTGATAATGATCCCCGCCCATCTGTTTATTTTCCGGGGAATGGCGAAGCGAATTGCGCGGCTGGCCGAACAATCTGCGCAAAAACGGCGGTTATAGTTCTTATTCTTACTACTCTTAGTACTTTAGCCATTGCAAGCGCTGCCGTTTCACGGAAAAATGCGCAGCGTTAATCTCAATCGAAATGAGTTGGTCGACATGAAGGTACTGGTCACGGGCGCCACCAGCGGTTTAGGCCGAAACGCGGTCGAATACTTACGTGCTAAAGGCGTCAGCGTTCGGGCCACCGGCCGCAATGAGGCGATGGGCAAGCTGCTGCAAAAAATGGGCGCCGAGTTTGTTCACGCCGACCTGACCGAGCTTGTCTCCTCGCAGGCAAAGGTGATGCTTGCCGACGTCGACACGCTCTGGCACTGCTCAAGCTTCACCTCGCCGTGGGGCACGCAGGAAGCCTTTGACCTCGCTAACGTTCGGGCAACCCGCCGCTTAGGCGAATGGGCCGTCGCCTGGGGCGTGCGCAACTTTATTCATATCTCTTCGCCGTCGCTCTATTTCGATTATCACCACCATCGCAATATCAACGAAGACTTCCGCCCGGTGCGTTTTGCCAACGAGTTCGCGCGCAGCAAAGCCGCCAGCGAAGAGGTGATCCAGCTTCTGGCGCAGGCCAACCCGCACACTCGCTTTACTATTTTGCGTCCGCAAAGCCTTTTCGGCCCGCACGATAAAGTTTTCTTCCCGCGTCTGGTGCAGATGATGCGTCACTACGGCAGCGTGCTGCTGCCGCGCGGAGGCGACGCGCTGGTGGACATGACCTATCTCGAGAACGCCGTACACGCAATGTGGCTGGCCTCAGAGCGTGATGCGCTGCCTTCTGGCCGCGCCTACAACATCACCAACATGGAAGCCCGCCCGCTGCGCACCATCGTGCAGAAGCTTATCGACGATCTGGGCATCAAATGCCGCATTCGTTCCGTGCCCTATCCCATGCTGGATATGATTGCCCGTGGGATGGAGAAGTTCGGTAATAAATCGGCGAGAGAGCCCGCGCTGACGCACTACGGCGTGTCCAAGCTGAACTTCGATTTGACGCTGGACACCTCGCGAGCGGAAACGGAGCTGGGCTACCAGCCTATCGTCACGCTTGACGAGGGCATTCGGCGTACCGCGCTGTGGCTAAAAGACCACGGTACGCTGCACCGCTGATTAACCCTGCCCGTATTTCTCCAGCAGCGCCTCGGCAATCGCCTGACTTTGCGCATCCGCTACGCCGCTGTAAAGCGCCGGGCGGAAGTGCATCTGGAAGGCGCTGATAACCCGGCGCTGCTGCGCCTGCGTCATCCCTGTGTCAACCTGATAGCCATAGCGCGAGAGCAAATCCAGCAGGCTGGCCGAATCGACCGGCTCGTAAGGATCGCGTCCAGCGAGGTAAAACGCCACTCGCGCCTCATCTGGCCATGCGCCAATGCCCCGCTCAGCCAGCTGCTGCCACGGGAATAACGGACCAGGATCGACTTTACGCTGGGGCGCAATATCGCCGTGCGCCACCACGTTTTGCGGCGCAATGTGATAGCGACCAATAATGTCTTTGGCAAGTTTCTCCAGCACGTCAATCTGCGGCGCGTTGAACGGGTAGAACTGTTTAATGTCGCCGCGGAGCGTATACCCTCGGTTTTCCAGCTCGATACCGATTGAAGTGTCATTGATGCGCGTCGCCCCACGCCAGAAGCTAACGCCCGCATGCCAGGCGAGTTCACTTTCCGGCACCAGCTGCCAGATAACCGGTTTGCCGCCGGAAAGAGGCGGCTTATCAGGAATCAAATAGTGCGAACTGACGTTTTTATCCGTCAGCGTGGCGAGCGATCCGTGAAAATCGTCGGCGGTGTAGTGGAAAACCAGCACCTTCACGCGCGGCAAGGCCGCCTGCGCCTGCCGTCGGGTATCAACTTTGTAACCGCCTTTATCGACGATGCCCGGTTCGCTGGCGCAGCCCGCCAGTAAAAGCGCAATCAATAGCGCAGCCAGACGCCCTTTCATCGGCGCAGTTTCACCGCGGTGCCGGTAATGCTGACCATCAGCATGCTGCTGTCTTTACCCACGGTTTCGTAATCAATATCGATCCCCACAACGGCGTTGGCACCGAGGCTTTCCGCCTGCTCCTGAAGCTCTTTAAACGCAATCTCACGCGCCTTGCGCAGCTCCTTCTCATAGGCGCCTGAACGGCCACCGACGATGTCGCGCACGCCCGCGAAGAAATCTCGGAAAATATTGGCGCCCAAAATAGCCTCCCCGGTGACAACGCCGCAGTATTCGGTGATGCTCTGCCCTTCCAGGGTCGGGGTAGTGGTAAATTGCATTGGCTTCTCCTCTCTTTGGATCAATATCTTAGCGCGCAGTCCGTCACGCATTTTGACAGCGATACGCTATGCTAAGGTAGTCCTCCTGAGAAAATAAGGAAATAAAAATGCGCAGCTCAGTTTTGGCTCTTCTTCCGTGCGCAGTGCTGCTCACGGCCTGCACCACCAGCGTCACTCCCGCGTTTAAAGATATCGGCACCCGCAGCGGCTCCTGCGTCGACGGCGGGCCGGACAGCGTGGCGCAGCAGTTCTACGACTACCAGATTGCGCACAAAGCGCAGGGCACCAGCGGTCTGACTGGCCTGCGGCCTTATCTCAGCGATTCACTGGCGACGCAGCTGCAAAAAGCCAGCGCCTCGCCCAACTCGCAGAACGCGTTTATGCGCGGGAATATCTTCTCCAGCAGCGCCGACGGCGCGGATAGCGCAGAGGTCGCTTCCGCTTCAACCATTCCGAATACTGATGCACGGAATATTCCGCTGCGCGTGAAGCTCACCAAAGGCAGCCAAAGCTGGCAGGATGAGGTGCTGATGATTCGCGAAGGGCAGTGTTGGGCGGTGGACGACGTGCGCTACCTCGGCGCCAATAGCCATGCGCCTTCCGGCAGTCTCCGTCAGGCGATTGAAACCAACTGATAGCTTAATCATCACCTCCCGGGTGGGGCAGAATTCATAACCCACGTAAATAGTCTGGAGTTTACCTATATCTCCGACATTTATTCTTACCCCCACCCCGCCCCGCTATTTTGTGCTACGTTTAAGGCTGAAATCCGGTCGTTTTTAAGTTTTAACGCACAAAGATTGCATAACTATTCTGTTAAAGGTAATCTTTGCGGCCTCAATTGCTATACAACTGCAACGAATGAGTATTCAACTAAACGGCATTAATTGCTTTTACGGCGCACACCAGGCGCTGTTCGACATCACTCTGAACTGCCCGCAGGGCGAAACGCTGGTGCTGCTTGGTCCAAGCGGCGCGGGCAAGAGTTCGCTATTGCGCGTGCTTAACCTGCTTGAGATGCCTAAATCCGGGCAGCTTAATATTGCGGGTAATCATTTCGACTTCGCAAAAGCGCCGGGCGACAAGGCCATCCGCGAACTGCGTCAGAATGTCGGCATGGTTTTCCAGCAGTACAACCTCTGGCCGCACCTGACGGTGCTGCAAAACCTGATTGAAGCGCCCTGCCGCGTGCTGGGTTTAAGCAAAGATCGGGCACGTGCGCGCGCCGACAAACTGCTCGAGCGCCTGCGCCTCAAACCCTATATGGATCGCTATCCCCTGCACCTCTCCGGAGGCCAGCAGCAGCGCGTGGCGATCGCCCGGGCGCTGATGATGGAGCCGCAAATCCTGCTGTTTGATGAGCCCACCGCCGCGCTGGACCCGGAAATTACCGCCCAGATCGTCAGCATTATTCGCGAACTGGCAGAAACCAATATCACCCAGGTTATCGTCACCCACGAAGTGGAAGTGGCGCGTAAAACCGCCAGCCGCGTGGTGTACATGGAAAACGGGCATATTGTTGAACAAGGTGACGCAAGCTGCTTCGCCAGCCCGCAAACCGAAGCGTTTAAATTCTACTTATCACACTGATGTTGAACGGGAAATGACAATGAAAAAAGTTCTGCTTGCCACATTGCTCGCCGGTTTGAGCCTCACAGCTACGGCTGCACAAACGATTCGTTTTGCCACGGAAGCCTCCTATCCTCCGTTTGAGTCCATGGACGCCAGCAACAAAATCGTCGGCTTCGATGTCGATCTGGCGAACGCGCTGTGTAAAGAGATGGAGGCGACCTGCACCTTCGCCAACCAGTCCTTCGACAGCCTGATCCCCAGCCTGAAGTTCCGCCGTATTGACGCGGTCATGGCCGGAATGGACATCACGCCAGAGCGTGAAAAGCAGGTTCTGTTCAGCACCCCGTACTATGACAACTCCGCGCTGTTCGTCGGCCAGAAAGGCAAAGTCGCCGACATCGCCGCGCTGAAGGGCAAAAAAGTTGGCGTGCAGAACGGCACCACGCACCAGAAATTCATCATGGATAAACATCCGGAAATCACCACCGTGCCTTACGACAGCTATCAGAACGCTAAGCTGGATTTGCAGAATGGCCGTATTGACGCGGTATTCGGCGACACGGCAGTGGTGACAGAGTGGCTGAAGGCCGAGCCGAAGCTGGGCGCAATTGGCGATAAAGTTACCGATAAAGGCTACTTCGGCACCGGCCTGGGCATCGCCGTTCGTCAGGGCAACACTGACCTGCAGGCGAAGTTCAATACCGCGCTGGAAAAAGTGAAGAAGGATGGGACCTACCAGACCATCTACGAAAAATGGTTCCAGAAGTAGTCTACTGAATGAACGAAATGTTTCCTTTAGCAAGCGCCGCCGGGATGACCGTCGGCCTTGCCGTTTGTGCGCTGGTCATCGGGCTGGCGCTGGCGATGCTGTTCGCCGTCTGGGAGTCAGCCAAATGGCGGCCTGTCGCATGGGTCGGCTCCGGGCTGGTGACCGTGCTGCGCGGCCTGCCTGAAATCCTCGTCGTGCTGTTTATTTACTTCGGCTCTTCTCAACTGCTGCTGATCCTGTCGGACGGCTTCACCCTGAATCTGGGTTTCGCACAGATCCCGGTGCAGATGCAGATTGAGAACTTTGACGTCAGTCCGTTCCTGTGCGGCGTGATTGCCCTTTCCCTGCTCTATTCCGCCTACGCTTCGCAAACGCTGCGCGGCGCGCTAAAAGCCGTGCCCGTTGGCCAGTGGGAATCCGGTCAGGCGTTGGGCCTGTCAAAAGTCGCGATTTTCTTCCGCCTGGTGATGCCGCAAATGTGGCGTCACGCGCTGCCGGGCCTGGGCAACCAGTGGCTGGTTCTGCTCAAGGATACCGCTTTGGTTTCTCTTATCAGCGTCAATGATTTAATGCTGCAAACCAAAAGCATCGCCACCCGCACCCAGGAGCCTTTTACCTGGTACGTGGTTGCCGCCGCGATTTACCTGGTTATCACGCTGATTAGCCAGTACGTGCTGAAGCGAATTGACCAGCGTGCGACGCGCTTTGAACGGAGGCCTGGCTGATGCTCGAGTATTTACCGGAGCTCTTCAAAGGTCTGCACACCAGCCTGACGCTGACCGCCGCCTCTATCGCCGTGGCGCTGATTCTGTCGCTGATTTTCACCATTATCCTGACGCTAAAGACGCCGGTGCTGGTGTATATCGTCCGCGCCTATATCACGCTGTTCACCGGCACGCCGCTGCTGGTGCAAATCTTCCTGATTTACTATGGTCCCGGGCAGTTCCCGTCGATTCAGAACTACCCGGTTCTTTGGCACCTGCTTTCTGAACCGTGGCTGTGCGCGCTGATTGCCCTTTCCCTGAACAGCGCCGCGTATACCACGCAGCTGTTCTACGGCGCTATCCGTGCCATTCCGGAAGGTCAGTGGCAGTCGTGCGGCGCGCTGGGCATGAGCAAGAAAGATACGCTGGCGATTCTGCTGCCTTACGCCTTCAAACGCGCCCTGTCCTCCTATTCCAACGAAGTGGTGCTGGTGTTCAAGAGCACTTCTCTGGCCTACACCATTACGCTGATGGAGGTCATGGGCTACGGGCAGCTGCTTTATGGCCGCACCTACGATGTGATGGTATTCGGAGCGGCAGGCCTGGTTTACCTCGTCGTCAACGGCGGGCTGACCCTGCTAATGCGCCTGATTGAACGCCGTGCGCTGGTGTTTGAACGTCGGAATTGATGGGCTGATAACGCGACGAAGGCGGGGATATTCCCCGCCTTTTTTATGCCCATACTGATATAATTATACAATTTTATTGAATATAAATTCATTTACTGGCAAGGTGATTCGACGTCGGGAAACGACGATTACAGCACAAACACGACAGACGGGAGCAGCACAAATGAAGAAGCTATTTTTGGCCGCTATGCTGGCTACAGCCGCATTTAGCGCGGGCGCAGCAGAGAAAATCAACTTTGGTTCCTCGGCAACCTATCCGCCTTTTGAGTCGCTGGATGCCAGCAATCAGATCGTCGGCTTTGATATCGATCTCGCGAAAGCTTTATGCAAACATTTGCAGGCGGACTGCACCTTCACCAATCACGCTTTCGACAGCCTAATCCCGTCTTTAAAATTCCGTAAATATGACGCCGTGATCTCCGGCATGGACATCACGCCCGAACGCAGCAAGCAGGTCGCCTTCACCAATCCGTACTACGCCAACTCGGCCGTCGTCATCGCTAAGAAAGGGGCATTTAAGTCTCTGGCCGATTTGCAAGGCAAGCGCATCGGCATGGAAAACGGCACTACGCACCAGAAATACCTCCAGGATTTGCATCCGGAAATCAAAACGGTGTCCTACGACAGCTACCAGAACGCGATTATCGACCTGAAGAACGGCCGTATTGACGGGGTATTTGGTGATACGGCAGTGGTAAACGAATGGCTGAAAACGAATCCGCAGCTGGGTACCGTGGGCGAACATGTCACCGACCCACAGTATTTCGGCGCAGGCCTCGGCATTGCGGTTCGCCCGGAAAATAAAGCGCTGCTGGCTAAGCTGAACGACGCGCTGGCGGCAATTAAAGCCGACGGAACCTGGAAGAAAATTAGCGATCGGTGGTTCCCACAGTAACTTCCCCTCCCCTGGCCTTCTCCTGCGGGGAGGTCAGAGCGTCACTCCCTGATCAACAGTGCCAGCACTTCGTAGTGCGCAGTATGCGGGAACATATCAAAAAGCTGAACTCGCTCAACCCGATAGCCGGTGAGCGAGGTCATATCCTGCGCCATCGTCCGGGCGTTGCAGCTTGAGTAGATAATGTACTTCGGCGCAACGCCGTTCAGGTAATAGCAAAGCGCCTGGCCGATCCCGCGCCTTGGCGGGTTCACCAGCACCAGATCGGGAATATCCTGCTGATCGGTCGCAAACCGCGTGGAATCCAGCGCCTGGAAGTGAATATTGCTTAAGCCGAGTTTTTCCGCCGACTGGCGCGCGCTGGCGATAGCCTCCGGAGCAATCTCAATGCCCGTCAGCTTCATCTCTTTCGTCGCACAGTGCAAGCCAAAGCCGCCCACGCCGCAGAACAGATCCCACATATGGGTGACCGGCAGCGCCCTTACCCAGTCGCGGGCCGTGGCGTACAGCTGCGCGGCCACGCTCGGGTTAGTCTGAAAGAAGCTTTGCGGGCGGATAAACAGCGGCACGTCGTTGAAGCGCTCTTCCAGCGCGCGCTGTTCCGTCAGCGGAATTTCCTGCTCGCCCTCAAGAATCGCCATATGAACCGGCTGGATATTCGCGGAGATAACTTTGAGCTGCGGAAGCTGCTGCTGCAGCCACGGCAGCGCCGCACGAAGCTGTGCCAGCTTGGCTTCCGAACGCAGAACAAAGCGCAGCATCAGGCCGCCGTCGAGCTGGCTTTCAGTCAGCAGAAGGAATTTCAGCTCGCCGCGTTTGCGGGCGACGTTATAGGGCGTTAAACCTGCGCGAGCAATAAAGGGTTTCAGTACGCTGAAAACAGCCTGAAAAGAGGCCGGGTAAAGCGGGCAATCGGTTAAATCTTCCGGCGTGCCGTCGCGGTGCAGCATGCCAAGCAGCGGTTTTTCTACGCTGCCGCTAACCACCATTTTAGCTTTATTGCGAAATGCCTGCTCTGGCCCGCTGACCGGGACACCCCACTCTTTAACCGCGATGTCGTCCAGCAGCCGCTGCAAATCGTTCATTTTGGCGGCGAGCTGTCCGGGAATCGGCTGTTCAATCCACTGGCATGAGCGGCAGCGGTGAGCGTCGTAAAGAGCGCAGTGCATAATAAAATCCTAAAGCCTGGGAGCGCAGAGTGTAACACCGCGCGCTTAGCGAAGTTTGAAAAAAAGCCTGCTGCGCGAAGGGACAAACAGCAGAAACAGCACCAGCAAATCCGGCAGTTTCTGGGTCATCAGGGAGCGGAAAATCTCACGCTTCGACTCGCCGGGAATGCTGAACAGCTCGGGATATCCCCAGCCCAGAGAGGCGGCCCACAGATAGCTCACGGCGATAACCTGCGTCGCCAGATAAACCCAGCGCCCCCACGACCGCCCTTTCAGAATGACAAAGGCGCAGCGAACCTCCACGCACAGCATGACCAGGCTGCCGAGGAAAATCAGCGTCAGGCTCCAGGTCTGCACGCTGCGGTGCACAAAGTCGAGCATTCCCCGCACGCCCAGCAGATTAAGCAGCATCAGCAAGTCCAGACAGCGGGTGGTCAGAATTGCGATAGCCGCCACTGCGACAAGCGTAGGGACGTTTAATTTGGCTTGATGACTACGTCGTTTCCTGAAAATTTGCACTACCTCGCGTTCCATACGGCGCAGTGCCGCGTCGGGCGCGGCACTGGAGGCAACAATGATTGCAGATTTTAAGCGTTTCAGCCACGCCTTGCACGCTGGATATCGCGCACCCGCTGCTTTTCTGCTCGCGCCATAAACCACCACGCGATCAGCCCAATGACGCCAACTACGCCTAGAATAATAGACGCCAGCGCGTTAATTTCCGGATTCACGCCCATTCGGACGCTGGAGAACACCAGCATTGGCAGGGTTGTCGCGCCGGGTCCGGACACGAAGCTGGCGATAACCAGGTCATCAAGCGACAGGGTAAAGGCCAGCAGCCAGCCGGAAACGATGGCCGGAGCAATCATCGGCACGGTAATCACAAAGAAGACTTTCAGCGGCGTCGCGCCTAAATCCATCGCCGCCTCTTCAATAGAGCGATCCAACTCTCTCAGGCGCGAGCCGATCACCACCGAAACATAAGCGGTACAGAACGTGACGTGGGCCAGCCAGATGGTCAACATGCCTCTGTCGCTCGGCCAGCCGATAGCGTGAGCAAGCGCGACAAACAGCAGCAGCAGGGAAAGCCCGGTAATCACGTCGGGCATCACCAGCGGCGCGGTAAGCATGAAGGCAAAACCGGTCGATCCGCGAAAGGTGCCGAAGCGCACCATCACCACCGCCGCAAGGGTGCCCAGAATAACCGCCATGGTGGCCGCCGCGGCGGCAATGGTCAGGCTCAGCCCAACCGCGCTCATCATTGCCGAATCCTGGAACAGCTCGACGTACCAGCGCGTCGACCAGCCCGCCCACACCGTCACCAGCTTTGAGCTATTGAAGGAGTAAATGACCAGCATCAGCATCGGCGCGTACAGGAAGGTAAACCCGACGACCAGAATCGCTATTCGCCACGGAGATCGCACTACCGGTAAATTATTCATGCTTGGTCCCCCGCCGTTTTATTCTGATATTTGTGGAACCAGAGGATCGGCACAATCAGCAGCAACAGCATAATAATGGCCACGCTCGAAGCCACCGGCCAGTCGCGGTTATTGAAGAATTCCTGCCACAGCACGCGACCAATCATGATGCTGTCCGGCCCGCCGAGCAGCTCAGGAATCACAAATTCCCCGACCGCAGGAATAAACACCAGCATCGAGCCCGCGATAATTCCGCCTTTTGTCAGCGGCACTATCACGCTGAAAAAGGTCTTCAGCGGGCGAGCGCCCAGGTCCAGAGAGGCTTCCACCAGCGAGTAATCAATGCGCGTCAGAGCGGTATATATCGGCAGCACCATAAACGGCAGGTAGGCGTAAACAATCCCGATGTACACCGCCAGATTGGTGTGCAGGATGGTCAACGGCTGATCGATAACCCCCAGCCAGATCAGCACGTTATTCAGAACGCCGTTGTTCTTAAGAATGCCCATCCAGGCATAAACGCGGATCAGGAACGAGGTCCACGACGGCAGGATCACCAGCAGCAGCAGAATATTTCGCGTCGAAGACTTGCTGTGCGCCACCGCCCAGGCCAGCGGGTAGCCAATCGCCAGGCAGCAAAGCGTCGACACCGCCGCGATCTGTAACGACTGGAGATAAGCCTCGGCATAGAGAGGATCGTCAGTCAGCTGGAAGTAGTTCGCAAAATTCAGCGCAATCGACAGCCGATCGTCTGCCCAGCCGATCAGATCGGTATACGGCGGGATTGCCCGCGCCATTTCAGAAAAACTAATTTTAAAAACGATCAGGAACGGCAGCATAAACAGCAGGATCAGCCACAGATAGGGTAGCGCAATCACCAGTTTGCGGCCGTGCGCCATTTGCATGCGCGCCAGCCACGGTTTAAAGCCGCTGGCCGGCGCAATCGCCGGGCGTTCAGATAACAGGCTCATTCGTACTCCTTAAACCGTCAGAACCACACAGCTGTCGGCGTCCCAGCAAAGGTTAACTTCATCTCCCCAGGTTGGGGCACCTTTACGGAAACGCCGATCGTTTTGCATCTGCGCGCTGATCATCTGCCCGCTTTTCAGGCGCACATGATAAATAGACAGATCGCCGAGGTAAGCAATGTGTACCACTTCGCCCACGGCAAAGTTGAAGCCGTCCGCAGGGGGTTCGTCGCAGAGCATAACTTTTTCAGGGCGCAGCGCTACGTGCACCGGCACGTTGTCCACCACGGAAGCATCCGGATCGACCTTCAGCGGATGCACCAGGCCCGGACTGTCGATAATCAGGCCGTCCTCCTCACGCGTTTTAAGCAGGCCCTCAAAGACGTTAACGGAGCCGATAAATTCCGCGCTGAAACGGGCCGTCGGATGCTCGTAGATTTCTTCCGGCTCGCCGATTTGCACGAACTTGCCGCGGTTCATAATGGCAATGCGCCCGGCCATGGTCATCGCCTCTTCCTGGTCGTGCGTCACCATGACGCAGGTCACGCCGACGCGCTCCAGAATATCCACCACCTCAAGCTGCATACGGTCGCGGAGCTTTTTATCCAGCGCGCCCATCGGCTCATCAAGCAGCAAAAGCTTTGGCCGTTTTGCCAGGCTGCGCGCCAGCGCCACGCGCTGACGTTGCCCACCGGAAAGCTGGTGCGGCTTGCGTTTGGCAAACTCCTGCATGTGCACCAGCGTCAGCATCTCCTCCACGCGCCGGGTAATCTCCGCTTTAGGAAGTTTGTCCTGCTTAAGGCCGAAGGCGATATTCTGCTCCACGGTCATATGCGGGAATAAAGCGTACGACTGAAACATCATATTGACCGGACGCTGATACGGCGGCACATGCGATAAATCCACGCCGTCGAGCACGATTTGCCCGGCGCTCGGCGCTTCAAAACCGGCCAGCATGCGCAGCAGCGTTGATTTACCGCAGCCGGATGGCCCGAGCAGCGCAAAGATTTCACCTTTATAAATGGTCAGGCTGACGTCGTCCACGGCGTGCTGCCCGTCGAAGGATTTGGTCAGATTGCGGATTTCCAGTAGCGGGGTTAGCGCCTTACGCGCTTTCGCCTGCGGGCGGGGGGTAGCGTCGCTCAATTATGTTGCTCTCCGGCAAAAACATAGACGTGTACGGCCCGGTTGCCGTACCAATGACGCGACAGAGGCCAAAGGCCTCTGTCCGTGTTGGGGCAGCCGCACTTCTTTAGTGCAACACCCCGTTGCAAAGCCTGCTAAGTCGCTAACGGCTTTACTTATTTCCCAGTTTTAACTTTAGTCCATGCGCGGGTGATCACACGGTCAACTTTCGGGGATAACACCGTTTGTGTGAAGAGCTTCGCACGGACATCGGCCGGCGGATAAATGCCCGGGTTGTCGCGCACTTCGGCATTCAGCAGCGGCGTAGCCTCTTTGTTTGCGTTAGCGTAATAAACGTGGTTGCTGATATTCGCCACTACGTCAGGTTTCATCAGGTAGTTCAGGAACTGCCAGGCCTCTTCTTTATTCTTCGCATCCTTTGGCATCGCGAACATATCGAAGTAAACCATCGCCCCTTCTTTCGGAATGGTGTAAGCAATATTCACGCCATTCTTCGCTTCTTTAGCGCGGTTAGCGGCCTGAAGGATGTCTCCCGACCAGCCAATCGCCACGCAGATATCCCCGTTAGCCAGGTCATTGATGTACTGGGAGGAATGGAAATAGCGAATAGAGGGCCGCAGCTTCATCAGCAGATCGTTAGCCGCGCCGGTGTAATCCTGCGGATTTGAGCTGTTAGGATCTTTACCCAGATAGTGGAGAACGCTGGCGTAAACTTCGCTCGGCGCATCGAGGAAGGAAACGCCGCAGCCTTTGAGTTTTTCGAGGTTTTCAGGCTTGAAAATCAGATCCCAGCTGTTAACCGGTGCGTCTTTGCCCAACGCCGCTTTCACCTTCTCAACGTTGTAGCCGATGCCGGTGGTCACCATCATGTAAGGAATGCCGTATTTATTGTCGTGGTCGTTTTGCGCCACCAGCTTGAGCATTTCCGGGTCGAGATTTTTGTAATTAGGCAGTTTGCTTTTATCAAGCGGCTGGAAGATACCCGCCTGGGCCTGGCGCTCCAGGAACTGCGAAGAAGGCACCACGAGATCGTAGCCGGTGCTGCCGGCCATCAGCTTGCCTTCCAGCACTTCGTTGGAGTCGAAAACGTCGTACACCACTTTAATGCCGGTTTCTTTGGTGAAATTCGCCAGCGTATCCGGCGCAATATAATCAGACCAGTTATAGACGTGCAGCGTCTTTTGTTCCGCGGCAAGCGAGGTGGCAGACACCGCCATCAGCGCACCCGCAACCATAGCCGACAGCCATTTTTTACGTTGGGCGAACATAAATGAATTCCTTCTGAATAAAGGGTAATAAAACCTCGCGGACGCGAGCTTAATTTACTCAATACAACTTTTACGCGTGAAGTTCTCACAGTGGAGACATGCAAGAATCATGCATCTCTATTCATTCCGCAGGAAATAAAGGTCGGGTATTTTCCGCAGACGTTGCACGCTTTTAGCAGCCCCGCAAGAATAACTGTAGCCAGGGTTAGCGAACAGAGCCCGGAGAAAAAAACGCCTTTTATCAATTTTTTAGGCAGGACAGGTCTATGAGAGACCCCTTACAGGGCATTTAAGTAGAGGATAATGCTGGGAGTACGGCTTTGATGCAGAATAAAAATGCGCAGAACGCAGCGAGCCTGGCAGCCACTGCGCCTGGCATTCCAGCGGTTAGTGCAGGAAGTGAGTTTGAATAGCCGTGCCTACCGGCTCGTCTTCTTCGGCGACAAAAAGCAGCTGGTTCGCGCAGGCTTCAAGAATGACCATCGAAACCTGCTCTTCACTCTGTTTGACGAACGCGGCGAACTGATCGCGCGTTACGCCAACCGAAACCTGCAGCGACTGGCACACTACCAGCTTCGGCAGATTATCATCCTGAATATCCAGAAAGGCCTTCACGGTTAGCGAGCTGGCGTTGATAGAAGAGAGATCCGAGGCCAGCGGCAGCAGCGCGGAGGGTTTAACCTCGGCCAGCGCGGAGAACAGCACGATATTATCAACCAGATCGATTTTGGCATCGTAAACACCTTCGAAATTCTGCATATGCGGCAAATGCAGCGCCTGGCAGGTATCGCACTCGAAAATAGTCACGCCGATTTCATCCAGCCAGCGGCGTAAAGTGTCCAGGGTAGGGACAACGAGTGAATCCATAAATGCAGAAGCCTCTTAAAGATGGTGAAAGTCGCGCCATAGCTTACGCAAAAATGACGCTTCATACTAGTTTATGAACCTTTTGCGACGGCTATCCGCCGGTTTTCAGGCAAAACCCAGGCTGGGCCTGCAGCTCAACCCATTCAATCATCAGCGTGGCAATATCAACACCGCTAGTCTTTTCAATACCTTCCAGACCCGGCGAGGCGTTCACCTCCATGACCAGCGGGCCACGGCTAGCACGCAGGATATCTACGCCCGCCACGTCCAGGCTAAGCGTCGCCGCCGCCTGCAGCGCGATATCGCGCTCGCGATCGGTAATCGTGACCTGATTCGCCTGCCCGCCCCGATGCAGGTTAGAGCGGAAATCACCCGGCTTCGCCTGTCGTTCGATTGCCGCCACAACCTTGTTGCCAACCACCAGGCAGCGAATATCCTTGCCCTTCGCTTCTTTGATATATTCCTGCACCAGAATGTGCGCATTCAGCCCGCGAAAGGCATCGATCACGCTTTCCGCCGCCTGGCGCGTTTCTGCCAGCACCACGCCGATGCCCTGCGTGCCTTCCACCAGCTTCACCACCAGCGGCGCGCCGCCGACCATATCGATAAGATCGCTGGTGTCATCAGGCGAGTGGGCAAAACCCGTCACCGGCAGATCTATGCCCTGGCGGGCCAGCAGCTGTAGCGAACGGAGCTTATCGCGAGCGCGAGTAATAGCGACGGATTCATTGAGCGGATAGCTGCCCAGCATTTCAAACTGGCGCAGTACGGCGGTGCCATAAAAGGTTATTGCCGAGCCGATACGCGGTATGACCGCGTCATAATGAGGAAGCTGCCGCCCTTTATAGTGCACCGAAGGCGCAGCCGGATTGATGTTCATATAGCATGAAAGCGGATCGATAATTTCTACCGTGTGGCCACGGCGCACCGCCGCCTCACGCAGGCGTTTACAAGAATAAAGCGTTCCATCCCGGGATAAAATGGCGATTTTCACCCTGCACCTCAGCGTTTCCAGTCCGATAATAACAGCCGGTTAATCATATCACCGCGCCAGCCATTCAACGATGGGGCAGCGTATCGGGCGACCTTTTTAAGGAATCAATCAGCTGCCGGGTGGTCGTGGTTAGCTGACCGGGATCGTAAACCGCGTACAAATCCGCCGGAATCGCCTTAGCGGGCGGTCTGAACACCACGCCGGGCCAGTTCATCTGCGCATAGCTGTCGGCGATGATGGTCAACCCCAGCCCAATGCTTACCAGCGCCAGCACCGTCTGTGGCTCAACGGCCTCACGCACCACGCGGGGCGAAAACCCGGCCTCCCGGCAAACCCTTTGCAGGAATGTCCAGTCGGAGTGAATGGCCGTCATGGTAACAAAGGCTTCATGGCGCAGCTGGCCGATATCAACGGACGTCTGTTTTGCCAGCGGATGCTGCTCCGGCAGCGCGACCATAAAAGTTGCGTCGTGGAGCTTTTCGCTTTTTAATCCGGCAGGAGGGGCTGTTTCCATCCGCCAGATCCCGGCGTCGATCTCGTGCCTGTCCAGCAGGGCCAGCTGGTCGCCGGGGGACTTCTCACGGAACAGAATTTCTGTCGCCGGATAATCCGCGATAAAACGTTGCAGACCGAGGCGCAGCCCGCCCCAGATTGCCGTGCCGACAATGCCCAGCTGAATGCGTCCGCCCTCGCCTCGCCCAATTTGTTCAACCCGCGCAAAAGCCATGTTTGCATTAGCCAGCAGCCGCTGCGTTTCTTGCAGCAGCACCTCGCCGGCATAGGTCAGCGCGACGCTTCGCGAATGGCGGATAAACAGCAGGGTGCCGAGCTGAGACTCGAGCTCTTTGATGTGAAAGCTCAGCGGCGGCTGCGACATATTCAGCCGCGCGGCGGCTTTTCCAAAATGAAGCTCTTCGGCCACCGCCTGAAAATAACGCAGCAGTTTCAGGTCGGTGCGATAGACGCGTTGTGAAATGTTCATGGGGCTCCTTCATCGTGGAAGCCCCATAAATTAACATTCCTGCTTCCGCCTGTAATGCTCTGCACGCTAATGTGCGAGCGGTGCCGAAGACTTTAATGCAGGCGTGTGCCGATACTGGAAGCTAAAGTGGAAAATGACGGCCAGCGCCAGCGCATAGGCGGCAAAAATCAGCCAGATTGTCGTCCAGTCCTTTACGCCGTCCACGGTGAAATAATCCACCACGTAGCCGCTCAGAATCGCGCCGAGCCAGGCTCCAACGCCGTTGACCATGGTCATAAACAGCCCCTGAGCGCTGGCCCGGATGCGTGAATCGACAGCCTGCTCAACAAACACCGAGCCGGAGATATTAAAGAAGTCGAACGCGCAGCCGTACACAATCATGGAAAGCAGCAGCAGGACAAAACCAAACGCTGAAGGATCGCCCCAGGCAAACAGGGCAAAGCGCAGCACCCAGGCCACCATGCTCATCAGCATCACCTGCTTGATGCCGAAGCGGCGCAGGAAGAAGGGAATGGTGAGGATAAACGCCACTTCCGACATCTGGGAAACCGAAAGCAATATCGACGGATAGCGCACGACGAAGCTGTCGACAAACTCCGGCTGCCGGGCAAAATCGTGCAGGAATGGGTTGCCAAAGGTATTGGTGATTTGCAGCACGGCCCCGAGCAGCATGGCGAACAGGAAGAACACCGCCATCCGCGGATTTTTGAACAGGACAAAAGCATCCAGCCCCAGACGGCTCACCCAGCTACGGGATGCCTGCCCTTTCACAACCGGCGTGGTGGGCAACGTTAGCGCATACAGCGCCAAAGCCAGCGAGGCCCCGGCGGCGATATAAAGCTGAACGCTGCTCAGCTCAAGCCGCATCAGGCTAACCGCCCACATTGCCGCGATAAAACCGACGGTGCCAAAAACGCGAATCGGCGGGAAGTGGCTGACCGTATCCAGCCCCGCTTTTTCAAGACTGGCGTAGGAGAGGGTGTTCGACAGCGCAATCGTCGGCATAAATGCCATCGCGTTGCCGAGCATTACCCAGAACATCAGCCCGGGCTGGGTAATGCTGGCCGCCCAGACCAGCATTACCGCGCACACCGAGTGACATAGCGCATACACGCGGTTCGCCGGCAGCCATTTGTCGGCAACGATCCCCACCAGCCCCGGCATCAGCAGTGCCGCAATGCCCTTGGTGCTGTAGACCATGCCGACGTCCGCCCCGCGAAAGCCGAGGGTGTTAATCATATAAGAGCCGAGCGTGACCAGCCAGGCACCCCAGATGAAATACTGCAAAAACAACATGATTTTCAAGCGCAGTTTAATCGCCATGTGTTTTACCCGGTATGGTGGTTTTGCCTCAGGCGAGTTTGCCCAGGAAGCCGCAGATCAGATTGATGAAGTTCTGACGGGAGAGCTGGGCCGCCGCCAGCGTCTGCGCGTGTGAAAGCTCAACGCTGCCAAGACCTTCTGCAAGATTGGTTATCGCCGAGACGGCAACCACCTTCAGGCCACAGTGGCGCGCGCTGATAACTTCCGGCACCACGGACATGCCGACCACGTCGCCACCGATGATTTGCATCATGCGAATTTCCGCCGCCGTTTCAAAGTTCGGGCCGGGGTAAGAGACAAACACGCCTTCGCTGAGCGGAAAACCCTGCTCTTTGGCCACCTGCTGGAGCACGCCGCGATAGTCCGCGTCGTAGGCGTTGGCAAGGGAGAAGAAACGCTCGCCAAAACGCTCGTCGTTCAGACCCACCGTCGGCGTGCCGGGCATAGTGTTGATATGGTCGTTCAGGGCAACCAGGCTGCCGGGGCCCACTTCCGGCCGCAGGGAACCAGCCGCATTAGTCGAAAAGAGAATTTCACAGCCCAGCAGTTTAAAAGTGCGCACGGCGTGGGTCATCACCGACATGCCGCGCCCCTCGTAGAAATGACCGCGCCCTTTCATGCAGGCCACGGGCACGCCCGCCAGCGTCCCGACGACTAATTCACCTGCGTGACCGTGAACGGTACTCACCGGGAACCCCGGCAGCTCGTGATAAGGAAAAACGACTGGCTGCTCGATCTTTTCCGCCAGCTCGCCGAGGCCGGAACCGAGAATAAAGGCTACGCGAGGAACCAGACCGTTAATGCGGGAACGGATTATGTCTGCGGCGTAGAACGGGGAATTATCCAGAGAGGTCGTCGGCATCAGGTGCTCCTTGTCATGCTGTCGAAGTAAAAGGGGAGTTCACGTTCCCCTTATACCGACTGACGACCGGCCTTCACCAATACCGTTTAGCCTTAAGATTGATAGCGAAAATGTATCAATACCGTAGAAAGGCGAATCTTAACGCGTCGCCCAGCCCTGTTTGTGCAGGTAATCCAGGATAAACGGGCGGCTTTCTTTGATAACCGTGCGGCGAATATGATCGCTCCAGGTGTCGCGGCGCGTGTTGCTGCCGCGTGAAAGATAGTACTGCGCCATCTCTTCATCGTATTGCGCCAGCAGCGCTTTATCGACCGGCTGGTAGTGATTCTCGTGCACCAGCATCGCGGCGGGCATCCGCGGCTTCACGCCGTGATCCTGATCCGGCCAGCCCAGGCATAGCCCAAACAGCGGCAGAACATGCTGCGGCAGGCCAAGCAGTTCGGTCACCGCTTCGATGCTGTTACGAATCCCGCCGATGTAAACGCCGCCGAGCCCTAAAGACTCCGCGGCGGTGAAAGCATTTTGCCCCATCATCGCCGTATCAACGGCCCCTAGCAGAAGCTGTTCGGCCAGGCCAAGCTCCGCTTCCGGGCAAATTTGCAGCAGACGATTGAAGTCGGCGCAGAATACCCAAAACTCGGCGGCCTGCGCGATATGCGGCTGCCCGCCGGCGAGCGTGACCAGCTCCTCGCGCATGGTTTTATCGGTAATACGAATAATCGAGCTGCACTGCAGGAAACTGGAGCTGGAGGCAGACTGGGCAGCGGCAACAATTGCCGCGCGCTGTTCATCTGTGATGGGCCGATCGGTGAATTTCCTGATGGATCGGTGGGCGCAAAGCAGATCAATGGTCGGCGTCATCTCGTTTTTCCTTAGTCTTTTCCGTGGGCGATTTTTCGTCTGGCAATGGACCTTTGGTCAGCTGCGGGGCAAGGCTCCGCGCCATCGCCCATACCATCACCGCTGCCGCTGGTATCATCAGCGCAATGCCCAAAAATACCATGACTATGGCGGCGGTCGCAGTACCGATTGGTGCGGGCAATGCCACGTAACCGCGCAGAGAAAGCCAGGCGAGCAGCAAAAAAAGGATGCCGATAACTTCAAGGATTAAAACCGGCCTGGGTAGTGAACCAAGTGAGCGCATCCGTTTGTCTCCAAAGGCAATTAGCGGCTGATTATAGATCAATTGTTCGGGCCTGCGAACGCTCACTATAGCCTGCGGATATCAAACTAACAGGCACAGCCTTCTTTTCATTGCGCGACGTTAGCGGCATTATAGCTGCCATTCGCCGGTTCGTTCGGCCACAAAAACTAAGGAGATACCATGTTTGCAGTTATTTTTGGGCGCCCTGGCTGCCCGTATTGCGTTCGTGCTAAAGAGTTGGCTGAGAAACTGACCGCTGAGCGTGACGACTTCAACTTCCGCTATGTCGATATCCACGCCGAAGGCATCACCAAGGCCGATCTGGAAAAAACCGTGGGTAAGCCGGTTGAAACCGTGCCGCAGATTTTCCTCGACCAGCAGCATATCGGTGGCTGCACCGATTTCGAAGCTTACGCGAAAGAACACCTGAACCTGTTCCAGAACGCGGAATAAGTCAGAAACGACGAAGAAAACCGGCTCAGCGAGCCGGTTTTTTTGTGTCTTTATTTCGCCTGCGCAGCATATTGAGCAGTAGGAAGCACAGCGATCCGAGAGACGTCCAGAACACGGCGCTGCACAGCCACGCCACCTCCTGCCAGAAAGAGCGCGTGGGTGTCAGGGCCGTATGAATTATCACCAGACAAAGCGGCAGTGCCAGCATAGCCCCGGCCAGCGGCCCCACCACCTTATCTTCTTTCGCGAAAAAGCTGGCGACCGCACCGGGCAGGATGAAGAGCAACAGCCCCAGTTCAACGTGCCCCGTGGCGACAAAGCGCCCGGCCACATTTAAACGTAGCGACAAGAAAACCAGAATAAAGAGCACAAAGCAGCAGATTATCCCTAACCAGCGTTGTCCACGCCTGTACATACCCTCTCCTTCTAGTCACCTGTATCGAACCAATAAATAGCTGCTCTTCGCAGCACGAAGAGACCCGAGTCTGATAAAGTTGCGGCAATCCATGCCAAAAAATTGCGCCACAATTAGCACAATATTCTTACTAGCCGTTAATCCTCATAAAGATTAAACTAGCGGCCATTGTTAGGGTGTCGCGTGTGATATTTTGATGCTGTTAAAAAGCATTCTTTCACGCTGTTTTCGGCAAAAACCTTAACCTAAAAAACTTTCTCTTTCAATAGCTTACTGGTAAACAAGAAGTTAGCCTTCGTGAATATAAACGTCGCAGATTTGTTAAACGGGAATTACATCCTGTTATTATTTGTGGTGCTGGCCTTAGGGTTGTGCCTGGGTAAATTACGCCTTGGTTCAATCCAACTGGGTAATTCCATTGGTGTTTTAGTGGTCTCTTTATTATTGGGACAACAGCACTTCGCCATTAACACCGACGCCCTGAATCTCGGCTTTATGCTGTTCATTTTCTGCGTCGGCGTGGAAGCCGGCCCCAACTTTTTCTCTATTTTCTTCCGCGACGGTAAAAACTACCTGATGCTCGCCCTGGTGATGGTCGGCAGCGCCATGCTGCTGGCTCTGGGCCTCGGTAAGCTGTTCGGCTGGGACATTGGCCTCACCGCCGGGATGCTGGCAGGCTCCATGACCTCCACGCCGGTATTGGTCGGCGCGGGCGATACGTTGCGCCACTCCGGCATGTCGGGCGATACGCTCGCAGCCTCACTGGATCATCTGAGCCTTGGCTACGCTCTGACCTATCTGATTGGTCTGGTAAGCCTGATAATCGGCGCGCGCTATCTGCCGAAGCTACAGCATCAGGATCTGCAAACCAGCGCCCAGCAAATCGCCCGCGAACGCGGCCTGGACACGGACGCCACCCGCAAAGTTTATCTGCCGGTGATTCGCGCCTACCGCGTGGGTTCCGAGCTGGTGGCCTGGGCCGACGGTAAAAATCTGCGCGAGCTGGGGATTTATCGCCAGACGGGCTGCTATATCGAACGTATTCGCCGCAACGGCATTCTGGCGAACCCCGACGGCGACGCCGTGCTGCAAAAAGGAGATGAAATCTCCCTGGTCGGCTACCCCGATGCCCATTCACGCCTCGACCCAAGCTTCCGCAACGGTAAAGAAGTCTTCGACCGCGACCTGCTGGATATGCGCATCGTCACCGAAGAAATCGTGGTCAAAAATCACAATGCCGTGGGCCGCCGCCTGGGCCAGCTCAAGCTGACCGATCACGGCTGCTTCCTCAACCGCGTGATTCGCAGCCAGATTGAAATGCCCATCGACGATAACATCGTGCTCAATAAGGGCGACGTGTTGCAGGTCAGCGGCGATGCAAGACGCGTGAAAACAGTGGCCGAACGCATTGGCTTTATCTCGATTCACAGCCAGATAACCGACCTGCTCGCCTTCTGCGCCTTCTTTATCATTGGCCTGATGATCGGCATGATCACCTTCCAGTTCAGCTCGTTCAGCTTCGGCGTCGGCAACGCGGCGGGCCTGCTGTTTGCGGGGATCATGCTCGGCTTCCTGCGCGCCAACCACCCGACCTTCGGCTATATCCCACAGGGCGCGCTGAACATGGTGAAAGAATTTGGCCTGATGGTCTTTATGGCAGGCGTTGGTCTGAGCGCGGGCAGCGGCATTGGCAGCGTCGGCGCGGTCGGCGGACAAATGCTGGTTGCCGGCCTGATTGTCAGCCTCGTGCCGGTCATCATCTGCTTCCTGTTTGGCGCCTACGTGCTGCGCATGAACCGCGCTCTGCTCTTCGGAGCCATGATGGGCGCCCGCACCTGCGCGCCGGCCATGGAAATCATCAGCGACGTCTCGCGCAGCAACATTCCGGCCCTCGGCTACGCGGGCACCTACGCGATAGCTAACGTGCTGTTAACGCTGGCAGGTACGCTGATAGTGATCGTATGGCCCGGTTTGTGATCGAGGGCACAGACAAAGAAAAATAGTTTTTTTTTATGATGGGCAGAACTTTTTGCCCAGGCAAAAGTCTTAATTAGTGCCACTGCTTTTCTTTGATGTCCCCAATTTGTGGAGCCCATCAACCCCGCCTCTTTGGTTCAAGGTTGATGGGTTTTTTATTGCCTGAAATTTATCTCCCTCCAACCAACTTGCACAAACTCCCGCACCGAACATACGCCAGAATGCACCAGACGCGCATGAGGAAAATATTATGTGCCTGCTGGCAAAGCCGTAGTGATCTGCGGTAGCAGCGGCGCAATTGGCGCAGCCGTAGTTAATATGACTGCGGGCGCAACGATCGGCGTAGAACCGTCAGCGCACAATCTTCGCCACCATGCGGGTGAGATCCTCGCGTCCCAGCGGCTCGCGGTCGGTGACGTAGTGCAGGGTCATGCCTTCGATAAAGGCGTCCAGCGTGCGGGCGGTAATCGGGTCGAAGAAGGTTTCCAGCGCCTGCTGGCTACGGCACATCCAGTCCTGCATGATGGTTTTCAGCGCGGGATTACGGTTAGCGTAGGCGTACAGCTGGTACATCACCTGCAGGTTGTAGGCTGTCGCAAAGGTTTCTCCGCAGATGATATCGACCACGGCCTCGCAGGCTTGCTCCGCGTTTTTGGCCTGTTCAAGACGGGCCCGATAATCCTGCGACATTCCCAGCGCAAACTGCGTAAAAGCTTCGCTAAGCAGCGATTCAATGCCGTCAAAATAATAGGTCATCGAGCCTAACGAAACGCCCGCCGCCTCGGCAATTTTGCGATGCGTGATATGGCTGATGCCGTGTTCAACCAGCATGTCCAGCGTGGCCTGCAAAATAAGTTCACGCCTGGCCGGATCGCTACGTCGCGCGGCTGTTTCCATGCTAAATCCTCGCAAAAAATGTCTGTTATCCTCTCGCTGAAAAGAGCTTAACCGCAAATGTGTACAAATGTACACAATCTTGCTAGTGTGAATCCCAATCCTCATTCCAAGCCAACGGGTTCTCTTCATGCCTGCCGCAGCAAACCACAGAAAAGCCTTACTGCATCGAACCTGGGCGCTGTTTGCCTTCTTTTTCCTTCCCGGCCTCGTCATGGCCTCCTGGGCAACCCGCACGCCTGCCATTCGCGATACGCTCGGCGTTTCCACCGCCGGTATGGGCATCGTGCTGTTTGGGCTGTCCGTCGGATCGATGAGCGGCATACTTTGCTCGGGCTGGCTGGTCAAACGCTTCGGCACGCACGCCATTATTCGCAGCGGCATGACGCTGATGGTTATCGGCATGCTGGGGATGAGCGGCGCGCTGTACCTTGCTTCACCGCTGCTGTTCGCTCTGGGTCTTGCCGTATTGGGCACCGGGCTTGGCTCTTCTGAAGTCGCCATGAACGTCGAAGGCGCGATGGTTGAGGAGCAGATGAAGAAAACGGTGCTGCCGATGATGCACGGTTTCTTCAGTCTGGGCACGCTGGCCGGAGCCGGTATCGGCATGAGCCTGACGGCGGTTAATTTTGCCGCTTTCGGCCACCTGCTGCTGATTGGCCTGCTGGTTATCGTGCCGATTGCCGTGGCGATTCGCGCTATTCCGCACGGCGTCGGCAAAGACAATCCAGCTCAGAGTGACGCAAATCCAACCGAGCCGCACCCGCCCTTTTATAAAGATATTCAGCTGCTGCTGATTGGCACCATCGTGCTGGCCATGGCCTTTGCCGAAGGTTCAGCCAACGACTGGCTGCCGCTGCTGATGGTCGACGGCCACGGCTTTAGCCCCACGTCCGGCTCGCTGATTTACGTCGGCTTCACGCTGGGTATGACGGTCGGACGCTTCACCGGCGGCTGGTTTATCGATCGCTACAGCCGCGTTGCCGTGGTGCGCGCCTGCGCCCTGATGGGTATTTTGGGCATCGGGCTTATCGTCTTTGTGGATAGCCCGATGGTCGCGGGAATTTCGGTTATTTTGTGGGGGCTTGGCACTTCGCTTGGCTTCCCGCTGACGATTTCCGCCGCGGGCGATACGGGGCCGGATCCCGCCACTCGCGTTAGCGTTGTCGCCGCTTCCGGCTACGTGGCCTTTTTGGTCGGGCCGCCGCTGCTGGGCTTCCTGGGCGAACATTATGGCCTGCGCGCCGCGATGCTGGTTGTGCTCGCTCTGATGATGGTTGCGGCACTGATTGCCCGCGCCGTCGCCAAACCGTCAACCCTGCCGCAGCAGGCGTGCGATGCAGAGTCTTAAGCCTGCGCTTTTAATTCAACGGAGGATTCGATGAGTATAAAACTAATTGCCGTAGACATGGATGGCACCTTTCTGGACGACAGCAAAAACTATAACCGCGCCCGCTTTGCCGAACAGTATCAGCGGATGAAAGCGCAGGGGATTCGTTTTGTCGTCGCCAGCGGGAACCAGTATTTCCAGCTGAAGTCGTTTTTCCCGCAGATAGCCGAGGAGATTTCCTTCGTCGCGGACAACGGCGGCTGGGTGGTCAGCGAGGGTGAAGACCTGTTTAACGGCGAGCTGACGAAGCAGCAGTACAACACGGTGGTCGACCATCTGCTGACGCTGCCGCACGTGGATATCATCGCCTGCGGGAAGCACAACGGCTACACCCTGAAGAGTTACGATGAAGCCTTTAAAGCGATGGCGGCATCTTATTATCACCGGCTCGAGCACGTTGACAGCTTCTATGGCCTCGACGATGTGTTCTTCAAATTTGCCCTGAACCTGCCCGACAGTCTGCTCGACGAAACGATGGATTCCCTCAGCGAGATTTTCGAAGGTATCGTGGTGCCGGTTTCCAGCGGGCACGGCTCCATTGACCTGATCATCCCCGGCGTTCATAAAGCAAACGGGCTGCGCATCCTGCAGGAAAAATGGGGCATTAAAGACGACGAAGTGGTGACGTTCGGCGACGGCGGCAACGATCTTGAAATGCTGCGCCAGGCGGGCTTCGGCTTCGCGATGGAAAACGCCCCGCAGAAAGTGAAACAAGCGGCACGCTTCCAGGCCGGGCATAACAACCGGGAAGGCGTGCTGGAAGTGATTGAGAAAGTGTTGAAGCGGGATGCGCCCTTTAACGATGAAAGCACGCTGTAAAAAAAAGGGCAGCGTGTTCAGCTGCCCGTCTTACGTCCGTTATTTCATCTGATTGCGGCGATATTCGCCCTGACGTTCCAGCATCCAGCCGGGATATTCACGCGGCAGTTCGCTAACGGCGTTCAGCTTCTCAAGCTCATCTTCGGTAAAGCGAATTTCCGCGGCGGCAATGTTGTCGTTGAGCTGATCGATGCGTTTTGCGCCGATAATTACGCTGCTGACCGCTTCCTGATGCAGCAGCCAGGCCAGCGCCACCTGCGCAACCGAAACGCCCTTGCCGTCCGCCATTTCACGCATCACGTCCACGCAGTCGAACGCGCGATCTTTATTGACCGGCGGGAAGTCGAACTCAACGCGGCGGCTGCCCTCCTCGGCCTGCCCATCGCGGCCATATTTGCCGCTCAGCAGGCCGCCGGCCAGCGGGCTCCAGACCATCAGCCCCACGCCTTCGCTTTGCAGCATCGGCACCAGTTCGCGCTCCAGGTCTCGTCCGGCAATCGTGTAATAAGCCTGTAGCGAAGCAAATTTCGCCAGCCCCAGCCGTTCAGAAATCCCCAGCGCCTTCATGATTTGCCAGGCGGCCCAGTTCGACACGCCGATATAGCGAACGTGCCCGTGCTGCACCAGCGTATCAAGCGCGCGCAGCGTTTCTTCAATCGGCGTCGCCGGATCAAAGCCGTGCAGCTGATAGAGATCGATATGGTCCAGCTGCATACGCTGCAGGCTGTCCTTCACGCTGTTGATGATGTGATAACGCGAGGAGCCGCGCGAGTTGGCGCCCGCCGTCCCGGTTTCGCCAAAAACTTTAGTCGCCACCACCACGTTCTCACGCGGGACCTTAAGATTTTTTAGCGCCTGGCCGGTGATGATTTCCGAGCGCCCCTCCGAATAGACGTTCGCGGTATCGATAAAGTTAATTCCGGCGTCTAACGCGCCGCCGACCAGCTTTTCCGCATCCGACTGGGCAAGATTACCGATCTTGCCCCACATGCCGCCTTCGCCACCAAACGTCATGGTGCCCAGGCAAAGCTCCGAAACAAACAGACCGGTGTGACCTAACTTTTTATAACGCATAGCGGTGACCTCATGTTCAGGGTTTCAGAAGGGTTTTCTGCAACGGTCTGACAGTTATACGCGCTCCCGGACGTTGTGAAATGGTGGATTTCTACCCATTTCTTGCCCGATTCTGCAAATGCTACCCGCGCGGTGCCTCGCCGAAAACAGCGTAGTCCGGCAGGCTGACCTGCTGATAAGGTTCCCAGCCGCCGCCGAGCGCTTTATAGAGCGCCACTAAATCAAGGCTGCTTTGTACCCGAGCCTGCGCGCGCTGCTGTTCGGCCTGGGCCAGCTGACGCTGGGCATCCAGCACGTCGATAAAGGTGGCGATCCCCTGCCTGTAGCTGTCGCTGGCCAGATCGAACGCCGTTTGCAGCGACCGCGTGGTTTGCGCCAGCCCGGCCTCACGCTGCTGGTCAGTGCGATAGCTCACCAGCGCGTTTTCTACATCCTGCAAAGCGGTAAGCACCGTCTGACGATATTGCAGCACCGCGCTGCCCTGCTGCGCCCGCGCAACCTTCACGCTGGAAACCAGCCTTCCGCCCTGAAATATCGGAATCGAAACCTGCGGTCCGATGCTGTAGAAATGACTCGCCCAGTCGAGCAGATAACCCGACTCATCGTTGCGCAGACCCAACTGACCGGTGAGAGAAAAACTGGGGAAAAGCTGCGCCACGGATACGCCGATTTGCGCCGTGGCAGCGTGCAGATTGGCTTCAGCTTCGCGCACGTCCGGGCGGCGACGCGCGAGATTAGCGGGAATGCCGACCGAGACAATTTCCGGCAGCGCCGGTAGCGCCTGCCTGCTTGCCAGCTCGCTATCCAGCGCGCCCGGCGGCTTACCCAGCAGGACCGCCAGCCCGTTCATCGCCTGCCGTTCCTGCGCCAGATACGGCGGAAGCTGCGCCTGAAGATTGCCCAGCTGGGCGCGGGCATTTTCCACATCCATCTGCGGCGAGAGGCCGCTTTTCTGGCGGCTTTCGGTCAGCTCGAGGGTTTGCTGCGCGGTGTCAATCTGCGTTTGCAGCGTCTGCATGATGCTCTGCGCCCCGCGAAGCTGAAGCCAGGCGCGGGCCACTTCGGCCTGCAATGAAACCAGCGCGTCGTTGCGCTGCTCGATGGCGGCGTCCTGCTGCGCCTTCGTCGCCTCAACCTGACGGCGAACTTTGCCCCACAGATCCAGCTCCCAGCTGGCGTCAAAGCTGCCCTGATAAAGGGTAATCGGTTTGGTCAGCGGGTCGAGCGCGCCGCCAAGGGAAGGATCGACGTCATTAAGCTGGTCATAAACGCCGTGTGATTTCAGCTCGCCCTCCAGCCCAAGCTGCTGCCGCGTCACGCTCGCGCTGCCGTTAACGCTCGGGTAAAACGCCCCGCCCGCCTGAGTAATCTGTTCCCGCGCTCCGGCAATACGCAGCACGGTTTGTTGCAGCGTCAGATTGCCCGCGATCGCCCGTTCAATCAGGCTGTCGAGCTGCGGCGATCGAAAGCTTTTCCACCAGCGCGGATCGGTGGCGGTCGTTTGCGCCCGCGAGGCAACGCCGGGCTGATTTTGATTTGCGGTGTCGTTAAAACTGGCCGGCGTTTGGGGCTTTGCAGGCCGGTAATCCGGCCCAACCGCGCAGCCCGCCACCAGCAGCGCCAGCGTGGAAAACAACATTCTCCCGTTCATGTTAATGCGCTCCTGCGGCGCCTTCGCTCTTCACGGGCGAAAGCAGTAAACAAAATGGAATCAACAATAAGGCGACGACGCTCAGGATCGTGAAAACGTCGATATAGGCCAGAAAGCGCGACTGTTCAATCATCGTTTTGTACAGCTCCCCGGTGGCAATGCCCGTAGGATCGCCAACCTGCGTGGTGAAGTCCCTGACCGCCTGCGCGCCCCGCCTTATGGCCTGCTGAAACTGTTCGTCAAATGGGTTCATATGCGTGCTGAGATGGGCGCTGTGGGCCTGGGCACGTTCGACGATCGCCGCCGTGGAAAGCGAAATGCCTATCGAGCCCGCCACGTTGCGGAACATGGTGAAAAGCGCCGCCGCATCGGCGTTTAGCCTGCGTGGAATGGTGATAAAAGCAATGGTGGTAAGCGGCACAAACAGGAATCCCAGCCCGAAGGACTGCGCGCTGCGGAACAGCACCAGCGTCTCGAAATCGACGTTCGGCGTGAGGTTCCGCGACCAGAAGAATGACGCGGCAAGGCAGCTAAACCCAAAGGCGATTATCCAGCGCGTTTGCACCACCGGCATCAGCTTGATGACCAGCGGAATGGTCAGCACAATTAATATTGCCCCCGGCGAAAGCACCAGCCCGGACCAGGTGGCGGTATAGCCCAGATCCTGCTGCGCGAGCTGCGGAATGACTACCGAGCTGCCGTAAAGAATCATCGCCATGCCCGCCATTAGCAGGCTGGATACGGCAAAGTTTTTATCCTTCATGCAGCGTAAATCCACCACCGGTTTTTTGGCATACATCAGCCAGAAAATCGCGCCGATGATGCCGATGAGCGCCAGTACCGCAAAGGTTTTGATAAAGCCCGAGTAGAACCAGTCGTCGTCTTCGCCGCGGTCTAACATCACCTGTAAACAGCCGAGCCCCAGGGCGATAAGGCCGATGCCGGTCCAGTCAACGCTAAGCTTTTCTTTGGACTTACTTTCCCACGGCGGATCTTCCAGCAGCTGATAAACGGCCAGCACCGTCACGATCCCCACCGGAATATTGATGAAAAACACCCAGCGCCAGGAGTAGCTGTCGGTTATCCAGCCGCCGAGCGTAGGCCCCAGAACCGGCGCGACGATAATGGCGATAGAGGAAAGACCGAAGGCTTTGCCGCGATCTTCTGGCTTGAAGTAATCCAGCAGCACCGACTGCTGCGTGGGCTGTAAGCCGCCGCCGAAGAAGCCCTGCATCACGCGGAACAGAATGATTTCCCACAGCTCGGTTGCGATACCGCATAAAAAAGAGCAGATGGTGAACATTACGATGCAGATTAAGAAGAACTGCTTGCGGCCAAACAGGCGGCTTAAGAAGGCGGAAATCGGCAGCACGATGCCGTTCGCCACCAGGTAGGACGTTAGCACCCAGGTGGATTCGTCATAGCTTGAGGAAAGCGAACCGGCCACGTGCGGCAGCGCCACGTTCACAATGGTGGTGTCGAGAATTTCCATGAATACGGCCAGCGTGACGACAATCGCTACCGCCCAGGGGTTGCTGGCCGGCTTCCAGCTGTCGTGGTGTTCAGCCGCCTGCTGGCTCATTCCACGGTGACCTTAGGTTCAACGGACAGCCCCAGCGGCAGCGGATGGTTCACATCGAGGCCCTTATCAATCACGATTTTGACCGGCACGCGCTGGACGATTTTGACGAAGTTGCCCGTCGCGTTTTCCGCCGGGAAGGCCGAGAAGCGCGAGCCGCTGCCCTGCTGGATGCTGTCGATATGCCCTTCGAGTTCGAGATCCGGCCAGGCATCAACGCTCAGCGCAACTTTATTGCCCGGCTTCATGCGCTCCAGCTGCGACTCTTTAAAGTTCGCCACAACCCAGATATCCGGGGATACCACGGAAAACAGTGCCGTCCCGGCCTGCACCAGCGAACCCAGCTGCACATTACGCAAAGTGACAAAGCCATCGAAAGGCGCGCGCACTTCAGTGTACGAGAGCGTCAGCTCGGCGGTTTCCAGCTGCGCTTTGGCCTGATCGACCTGACGGGCGCGGGCTTCAACGTTGGTTTCCTGTTGACGAATTTGTAGCCTGACCTGACTGGCAACTTCAAGCTGAGCGCGCGCGTTGGCAGCCCCGGCTTCAGCAGAGCGGAGCAGTGCGCTGGCGGTATCAATATTTTGCTGAGAAGTCGCGCGGGGATCGACGCCGCGCTGGCGTTTGTAATCTGCCCGGGCGTTGGCTAAGTCGGCTTCCGCTTTGGCCACCTGGGCCTGCGCCTGATCGCGCTGGGCCGGATACTGCACCTTCGCCAGATCGAGCTGCGCCTGTGCCTGGTGCAGCTGAGATTCCGCCAGGCCAACCTGCGCCTGCGCCTGGTCCCGCTGCGCGGTGGCGTCACGGGGGTCAATGACCACCAGCAGATCGCCTTTGTGAACCCGCTGGTTATCGCGCACGTGCAGCTCGGTGACGTAGCCTGCGACCTTCGGCGCAATGGTCACGGCGTTGCCTTCGGTGAAAGCATCGTCGGTGGTTTCTTCATTGCGGGTCAGAAACCACCAGACCGCCGCCACCACCACCATCACGACAACCACAATGCCCAAAATAATCAGCGGCTTTTTGCCAGGGCCCTTGCGCTCCTGATTTTGGCCGCTATCCTGCTGGGCTTCGTTGTTTTCCGCCCGGTCGTTGTTCTCTGCCATGTTTGCCAGTCATCCCGCTACGCGTTATCTGCGTCACAAAAAATTTACCGTCCAGTAAATTTAGGAGCTGGCTATACATTTGCCAGGAAAAACTGACAATTGGTACTTATCTTAGGCTAACAGCGCCCACAGGCCGTAGCCGATCGACGCCGACCAAAGCAGCAGCGGCAGTGAATAGTAGTGGAAGCGGATCCAGATGCGCCGGTCGTTCGCCATGCGCAGGGCAATAAGGTTGGCGAGCGAACCCGGCAGCAGGCCGAAGCCGCCAATATTCACCGCGAAGGCGAGCAGCGCGCTGGCTGGAACATAGTTAAGCAGCAAAATGGTCGCAGGGACGTTGCTGATAAACTGCGACAGGCCGATAGCCAGGGCAAACAAACCGCCTGGCGGCAGCTGGCTCACGCCTTGCAGCGCCTGCTCAAGCAGCGGCAGCCGGGTGATGAGATGCACATCGATGAACATAACGATGAAAACCAGCAGCAGGCTCCAGTCGATGCTCAGCAGAATGCGTCTTGCCAGGATAACAAAGCCGAGCGACACCAGCGCCAGCCCCCACAGCTCCTGCTTCAGCTCAAGGGAAACAATAAACACCAGATACAGCGCCACGCTGGCAAAAACCAGGCGCGGCTGCCAGGTGTGGATTTTGTCGTGCCCATGGTAGCTCAGCGCCTTTTTCGGGAAGCAGAACCCGCTTAGCACCAGCAGGCTTGCCACCAGCACGAATGCCAGCGGAACCATTTGCCAGGTGAATGCGGCGAAGGAAAGACCCGAACGGCCCCATAAAAGGATATTTTGCGGATTGCCGATTGGCGTGAGCAGGGAACCGGCGTTTACCGCCAGCGCTTCAAAAATGATGAGCCGCGTAACGGGCATCGAACAAAGTTTTTTCAGAGTGATGGTTAGCGGCACGAGGATAAACAGCGCCACGTCGTTGGTCAGAAAAGTCGACAGCGCCGCTGCGGCAACGACCATAAACATCGCCAGCTGCCGCTCGCTGCTAAAGCGTTTGACCATCCGGCGGCCCAGCACGTCGAAATAACCGCTTAGCTCCACGCCTTTGGTGAGCATCATCAGTCCGGTCAGGGTAATGATGGTGTGCCAGTCGATTGCGCCCGCCCACAAAGAGGGGCGAAAAGGTACGGCCAGGCACAGCGCGGCCCCGAGAATCAACAGCAGGTGGAGAAAACGATCGCGCAAAAAAGGACGGGCCAGCGTTTGCCACATTTATTTATTGCCCGTGCCCGCTCTGCAAGGTGAAGCGGCGGAAGGCCTCCAGCGTTTCTTCGCTGACGTGATGCTCCACGCCTTCGGCATCAATACGCGCGGTTTCAGTGCTTATCCCAAGGGCGAGGAAGAAATTCTCGACGATTTGATGGCGCTCGCGGCTGAACGCCGCCTGCTTTTCCCCTTCGGCGGTAAGAAAAACGCCTCGCCACGGGATTTGCTCAATCAGGCCCAGCGTAGCCAGACGCTTAAGCATTTTGGCCACGGTGGGCTGCGACACGCCTAAACGCGCGGCCATATCCACCTGACGCACTTCTCCGACCTCGCGGATGAGATCTGAAATCAGCTCAACATAGTCATCAATTAATTCACGGCGGTGTGCTTCCCGCACCTGACGAAAACCTTCAACATGCTCTTCAACGTTAAGTAATTGCGTCACTTTTTCGCTGTTCTTTTTACCTGCCTGACGGCTCATGGAGCTTCCTCATACAGTGGCGCGACATCGTTCTTCGACGACGGAAGCGCCCATTGTAAACCACCCGCCCACATCCACAAAAAATTAACGAAATAGCAATAGCTATACAATATAGCCTGTGCTATATCTGTATGTAATGCAGTCAGCTCTTAATGGATTAAGGGCGCAGAATGACAGAGGAGAAAAACAATGAGCGAATTTAAGAGGTGTATGAAAGTGTTTACTCACTCCCCCTTCCAGGTGCGGCTGATGCTGCTGAATATGCTGTGTGATTGGGTTTCTAACAAACCGAAGCAGGGCGAAGAATCCAACCCGTAGGCAGTCGCCCTGCCTTCACTTGTTGCCGACATTTTTGGTCTGCGACATTCATCTTTTTGTAACAACTATTTTCCATAATCCTCGCCTGAACGCGCCACGCCCGCGCGATACCCACACTAACTGTCAGAATTGCAATCCATCTCGCAAAACAGCCCCTGCATATCTGTTGATCTTCTTTTCGTTGCGCTCTATCTTCTTGCAGCCCTGCACATGAAGCGGCTCGCAGATGCGGTCCCGACTCCCTTCTTTTCCGCCTGTCAGGCAGTTTTTTGACCCTTGTCGCCAGGGTTCTCGCATGGCGTTTTGTTGATTTCGGTAAACATGAATTTAACGGCTAAAGATACCCTCACCGCACGCGGCGTTGCGCTCAACCCGTGGACAGGTTTTTATTTCCTGCAGTCGCTGCTGATTAACTTTGCATTAGGTTATGAATTCAGCCTGCTTTATGCGGTGGCTTTTAGCTGCGTACTGCTTTTGCTTTGGCGACGTGCGCCGCGCATTCAAAAAGGTTTGATCGCAATTTGCAGCCTGGTTGCGGCCATGTATTTCCCTTTCGGCCAGGCCTACGGCGCGCCTAACTTTAATACCCTGCTGGCTTTGCATTCGACTAATTTCGAAGAATCCACGGAGATCATGACCATCTTCCCGTGGTACAGCTATCTGGTTTCCGTCTTTATTCTGGCGCTGGGCTTTCTGGCCGTACGTCGTAAGGTTGCGGAAAAAGCGGCCTGGAGCCATTTTGACAGTTCTTGCCTGGCGATAAGCCTGGTTTGCTTCTTCGTCACGCCGGCGCAAAATCTTGCCTACGGCGGCGTCTTTAAATTTAAAGATTCTGGCTATCCGGTTTTCCGCTTCGTTAAAGATGTGGTGGTCAACAATCAGGAAGTGCTCGATGAGCAGACTCGCATGCAGGAGTTTGCCAAAATGAAAGACACCTGGAACGTGCTGGCGGTGAAACCGAAGTATCACACCTATGTGGTGGTGATTGGTGAAAGCGCGCGCCGCGACGCGCTGGGCGCTTTTGGCGGCCACTGGAACAACACGCCTTTCGCCAGTTCGGTGAACGGCAGTCTGTTTATGGACTACGTTTCGGCAAGCGGCTCCACGCAAAAGTCGCTGGGCATGACGCTGAACCGCGTTATCGACGGCAAGCCGCAGTATCAGGATAACTTCGTGACGCTCGCCAACCGGGCAGGCTTCCAGACCTGGTGGTTCTCTAATCAGGGCCAGATTGGTGAATACGATACGGCCATTGCCAGCATCGCCAAACGCGCGGACGAGGTGCAGTTTCTGAAAAGCGGCGATTTTGAAGCGGATAAGAATACGCGGGATGAAGCGCTGCTGAAAATGACGGCACAGGTTTTCGCCACCCATCGCAGCCAGCCTCAGCTAATCGTGCTGCATTTGATGGGCTCGCACCCGCAGGCCTGCGATCGAACCCAGGGCAAGTACGCGGAGTTTGTGCAGTCGAAAGAAACGTCCTGCTATATCTACAGCATGACGCAAACCGACGACCTGCTAAAACAGCTTTACCAGCAGTTGCAAAACACCGGCGATACCTTCTCGATGGTCTATTTCTCCGATCACGGCTTAGCCTTTAAAGAGCGCGGCACCGACGTGCAGTATCTGGCGCACGACGACGAGTTTCAGCAGAATTTCCAGGTGCCGTTTATGGTGCTTTCGAGCGATGACAAAGAGCATCGCCTGATTAAAGCGCGCCGCTCGGCGAATGATTTCCTGAACTTTTTCTCCGCCTGGACGGGAATCAAAACCCAGCAGCTGATGCCAAAATATAAGTTTATCTCTGAACAGAATGCCGGGCCGACCTGGATAACTAACTTCAAGCTCAAGAAGGTGGACTATACTCATCTGCAGAGCGATATTTTTGAAACGAAGACCCGCTAAGGTGAATTTCAGATAAAAAAAATCCGCCCCTGGAGGCGGATTTTTATTTTCACCTTTATCGGGTGAATTAGAAGCGGTAACCCACGCCTGCGATCCAGGTGCCAACATCAACGTTACGGATGCGGCTCTGCTCGTAGGAAACGTCCAGCGCAACGTTTTCGATTGGGTTGAACTGCATACCTGCGCCGTAGGAGAAACCGTAGTCGCTGGTGTCAGCTTTAGCTGGGTAGTCGGTGCTCTGGAATTTACCGTAACCAACGCCTACTACGCCGTAGATGCTTGCCCAGTCGTTAATACGGTAAGCAGGACCAGCAGTGATGCCGTAGTATTGACCTTTATTGTAAACGCCATCTTCAGTGCGGTCTTTAGCGGTATAAGTGAAAGAACCGATGTAACCCAGTGGGGTGTCATTTTCGTAACGATATTTCAGGTTAAAACCGTTAGCTTTGTTAGCAACGCCCTGCATATCGCTCTGAGCATAACCACCGGTTACGGTGCTAGTTGCTGCAGATGCGGTACCTACGGAAACGGCCAGTACACAAGCCAGTGCTGAAAGACATGCAATTTTTTTCATAATCCACCTCAAATGTGCTTCAAGTAAGTCCTAAGATTTAAATATAACAAAATCACGCCAGAAACTCTTCGTCATTTGTGTTGTCTAACGAATCTTTTCATGTAACACAACATTTCCACTACATGCTATGTACATAAAATTTCTGGGATTTATTATTAAATTGCGCCAATTATTGGCACGTCAGCTCTTTTCGTCATTCAGATAATTCCTGATTTTTTCTGAAGTAAACTGACACAATACGACGCGAATAGTACTCCAGGCCCTGAATTTTTTTCTCAATGAAATCTCAACCGACCCTAACTTATTCCTTTACACTGGGGATCATTTTCTTAACTTGACCCACCTCGACATAAACTGACAGGACGCAGTATGCCGTTAACTTCTCGTAAGATGCCCGTGTGGCTGCCCATCGTTGTACTGCTCATTGCTATGACGTCGATCCAGACCGGCGCATCCCTTGCAAAAACACTTTTTCCGCTGGTTGGCGCACCCGGCGTGACCGCGCTGCGTCTGGCATTGGGGACGCTGATTCTCGTTGCGGTCTTTAAACCCTGGCGTTTACGCTTTAAGGCGGAGCAACGCCTGCCGCTGCTGATTTATGGCCTGGCGCTGGGCGGAATGAATTATCTCTTCTATTTATCTATCCAGACTATCCCACTGGGCGTCGCCGTGGCGCTGGAATTCACCGGCCCGCTGGCGGTGGCGCTGTTTTCCTCCCGCCGGGCGGTAGACTTCGTGTGGGTGATTTTGGCGGTGATGGGCCTGTGGTTCCTCCTGCCTCTCGGACAAAGCATATCTCAGGTCGACCTGACCGGCGCGGCCTTTGCGCTGGGAGCAGGCGCATGCTGGGCGCTTTATATTCTTTCCGGACAAAAGGCCGGGGCGGATCACGGCCCGGCCACGGTGGCGATAGGTTCTCTGATTGCGGCGATAATCTTTGTGCCTATCGGCGCATGGGAGGCGGGCAGCGCGCTCTGGCACTGGTCGCTGCTGCCGATAGGACTGGGCGTAGCTATTTTGTCTACCGCCCTGCCTTACTCGCTGGAAATGATAGCGTTAACCCGCCTGCCAACGCGCACCTTTGGCACGCTAATGAGCCTGGAACCTGCCCTTGCCGCCCTCTCGGGCATGTTGTTTCTCGGCGAGCATTTGACGCTCGTTCAGTGGCTGGCGCTGTTATCGATCATTGCCGCTTCCGCCGGCTCCACGCTTACGCTCAAACGTGAAGCCCAAATTAAAAGTGTTGATATAAATTAATCTGCATCAATTTATTCCCCGTGATTATTACCATCACGGGAAATAAAAACCGGCGATCAAGCACTTATATTCCCTTTTATTTACGCGTCTAAATAAGAACTATTTACCTTAAGCATTCCTGCCATTTTCATCTTGATGAAACATACCAGTTATAAAACGTAACAACATGATTCACAAAGATTATATCCTTACCATCTTATCCTCACTATTTGTTTGATAGGTATTACCTGCGCCAGCAAGATTAAAAACCGGTGCTATACTTAGTCCCGGTAAGAAATCAGGAAACACACATCAAGAGGATGAAAGATTATGAGTACCGCTAAACTGGTAAAAACCAAATCTACAAATCTGCTGTATACCCGTAATGATGTAGCGGATAGCGAGAAAAAAGCCACCATCGAGCTGCTGAATCGTCAGGTAATCCAGTTCATTGATCTGTCTCTGATTACCAAACAGGCTCACTGGAACATGCGCGGTGCCAACTTTATTGCCGTCCATGAAATGCTCGACGGCTTCCGCACGGCGCTTACCGATCACCTGGATACAATGGCAGAGCGCGCCGTTCAGCTTGGCGGCGTGGCGCTGGGTACCACTCAGGTTATCAACAGCAAAACCGCGCTAAAAAGCTACCCGCTGGATATCCACACCGTTCAGGATCATCTGAAAGAGCTGGCCGATCGTTACGCTATTGTCGCTAATGACGTTCGCAAAGCGATTGGCGAAGCGAAGGACGAAGACACCGCGGATATTTTCACCGCAGCTTCGCGCGACCTGGACAAGTTCCTGTGGTTCATCGAATCTAATATCGAATAATCGTTAGCCGATTCTTATTATTCCTTCCCCGCTCGGGGAAGGAACCTGCACTGTTTTAGAGCATCAAATTGCTTAAGCCCGCCGCAAAAGTTGCACATCTGTAATAATCACATCACACAATCGTTAATGAATGATTGTTTTATCGCCTTGATTCGCGGTAAAACTACCCACCGACCTGCAGGCCAAAAATACGCACCAAAATGGCGCACCACATGAGTGCATTACCACTCACTTGCAACCCCTGGTGTGCAATGTTACAAAACCACACCCTTGCAAAACAATATGTTGTAAATCTGGCACGATTCTTCCATGTGCGCTGGCTGCTGCAGGGGATAGCCCCATGGATTAACAAAGGAAATGCTATGAAGTCGATTTTAAAAGTTTCACTGGCTGCACTTACCCTGGCTTTTGCGGTGACTTCCCACGCCGCTGAGAAGAAACTGGTTGTCGCAACTGACACCGCATTCGTTCCTTTTGAATTTAAACAAGGCGACAAATACGTCGGTTTTGACGTGGATTTATGGGCCGCCATCGCAAAAGAATTAAAACTGGACTATGAGCTGAAACCAATGGACTTCAGCGGCATCATTCCGGCTCTGCAAACTAAAAATATCGATCTGGCGCTGGCGGGGATCACTATTACTCCTGAACGTCAAAAAGCAATCGACTTCTCCGACGGCTACTACAAAAGCGGCCTGCTGGTGATGGTGAAAGCCAACAACGACGCAATCAAAAGCGTAAAAGATCTCGACGGTAAGGTTGTCGCGGTCAAAGGCGGCACCGGCTCCGTTGATTACGCGAAAGCCAACATCAAAACGAAAGACCTGCGTCAGTTCCCGAACATCGACAACGCCTACATGGAACTCGGCACTAACCGTGCTGACGCGGTACTGCATGACACGCCAAACATCCTGTACTTCATCAAAACCGCCGGCAACGGTCAGTTCAAAGCGGTAGGTGATTCACTGGAAGCTCAGCAATACGGCATCGCCTTCCCGAAAGGCAGCGATGACCTGCGCACCAAAGTTAACGGCGCGCTGAAAACCATCAAAGAAAACGGCACCTACAACGAAATCTACAAAAAATGGTTCGGCACCGAGCCAAAATAATAATTCTAAATTTTTTACGGTAAGACCTCAGGGGCGGCTTTCGCCCCTGCTATTTTTGAATAAACCACGGTATAAAACGGGAACACATCATGCAGTTTGACTGGAGCGCCATCTGGCCTGCAATTCCCCTCTTAATTGAGGGCGCCAAAATGACCCTGTTGATTTCGGTCCTCGGTCTTTGCGGCGGCCTGGTGATTGGGCTGGCAGCGGGGTTTGCCCGCACCTACGGCGGCTGGATCGCCAACCATATCGCCCTCGTATTCATCGAAGTCATCCGCGGCACGCCAATCGTTGTGCAGGTGATGTTTATTTACTTCGCGCTGCCAATGGCCTTTAACGACCTGCGCATCGACCCGTTCAGCGCGGCCGTCGTCACCATTATGATCAACTCCGGCGCCTACATTGCGGAGATTACCCGCGGCGCGGTGCTGTCGATTCATAAAGGCTTTCGCGAAGCCGGTCTGGCGCTCGGCCTGTCCCGCCGCGAGACGATTCGCCACGTTATCATGCCGCTGGCCCTGCGTCGCATGCTGCCGCCGCTGGGTAACCAGTGGATTATCAGTATTAAAGATACCTCGCTGTTCATCGTTATCGGCGTGGCCGAACTGACTCGTCAGGGGCAAGAGATTATCGCCGGTAACTTCCGCGCGCTGGAGATCTGGAGTGCCGTTGCGGTCTTCTATCTGATTATTACTTTGGTGCTGAGCTTTGTTCTGCGTCGCCTTGAAAGAAGGATGAAAATCCTGTGATTGAATTTAAAAACGTCTCTAAGCACTTCGGCAAAACCCAGGTGCTGCATAACATCGACCTGAACATTAAGCAGGGTGAAGTGGTGGTGATCATCGGGCCGTCCGGCTCCGGTAAATCCACGCTGCTGCGCTGTATCAACAAGCTGGAAGATATTACCAGCGGAGAATTGATTGTTGACGGCCTGAAGGTTAACGATCCGAAGGTTGACGAACGCCTGATTCGTCAGGAAGCGGGGATGGTTTTCCAGCAGTTCTACCTCTTCCCGCACCTGACCGCGCTGGAAAACGTGGCCTTCGGCCCGATTCGCGTACGCGGCCTGAAGAAAGATGCCGCCGACAAACTGGCGAAGGAACTGCTGGCGAAAGTGGGCCTTGCGGAACGTGCGCACCACTATCCCTCCGAACTTTCCGGCGGCCAGCAGCAGCGCGTAGCGATTGCCCGCGCGCTGGCGGTGAAACCTAAAATGATGCTGTTCGATGAGCCAACCTCAGCGCTCGATCCGGAACTGCGCCACGAAGTGCTGAAGGTGATGCAGGATCTGGCCGAAGAAGGCATGACGATGGTTATCGTGACGCACGAAGTCGGCTTTGCCGCCAAAGTCGCCTCGCGCCTGATCTTTATTGATAAAGGCCGCGTAGCGGAAGATGGCAACCCGCAGGAGCTGATCGACAACCCGCCGAGCCAGCGTCTGCAAGAGTTCCTGCAGCACGTTTCTTGATTGCCTCCTCACTCTATCTGTCTCTCTCGGGAGCGGGTAGAGTGAGGTCGTTCTGCCCCGCCAGATAATTCCCGATTTTCCAGCCTCTTAATCTCAGCGCCCTATACTTACTCCTTTGTTCGCCTTTTCAGCAAGGAGCAAGCCGTGCCGTGGATCCTCTTATTGCTATGCAGCCTGTTAAGCTTTGCAGCCCAGGCCGTTACGTTGCCCGCAGCCGCCGTGGCCGCATCCTCCAGCCAGCCATCTTCAGCTCCACCCGCCGAACCCAATCTCGCAGAAAAGAAAAAAGCCTATTCCGCGCTGGCGGACGTGCTGGACAACGAGAAATCGCGCAGCGAATTAATCGACCAGCTGCGCAAAGTTGCCGCCACTCCTCCGCCCGAGCCCGTACCTGCCATCGCCCCGCCGGAAAAACTCAGCGAAGATAAAACGGTGCTGGAAAACGTTACCGACGTCAGCCGTCGCTACGGCGGTGAGCTGGCGGAGCGCTTCGCTCAGCTGCACCGTAATATCACCGGCACGCCGTACAAGGCATTCAATCAGCAAACTTTCTTCAACGCCCTCGGCCATTTCGCCATGCTCGCCGCCTCGGTATTCGCTTTCTATCTGCTGATTCGCCTGAGCATGACGCCCGTCTGGACGCGCATGGGGAAATGGGGGCGTAAAAAAAACCGCGACCGTTCCAGCTGGTTCCACCTGCCGCTGATGATTATCGGCGCGTTTGTGATTGATTTACTGCTGCTGGCCCTCACGCTGTTTGTCGGGCAGATTTTCAGCGACGTGATGAACGCGGGCAGCCGTACCATTGCGCGTCAGCAGGGGCTATTTCTGAACGCCTTCGCGCTAATTGAGTTCTTTAAGGCCATCCTGCGGCTGATATTTTGCCCGCGCTTCCCGGATCTGCGCCCCTTCCCCGTCAGCGACCAGAGCGCCAAATACTGGAGCATTCGCCTGTCGGGCCTGAGCAGCCTGATTGGCTACGGCATCCTGGTCGCGGTGCCCATCATCTCTAACCAGGTTAACGTACAAATTGGTGCGATGGCGAACGTCGCCATCATGCTGTGCATTACGCTTTGGGCGCTGTACCTGATATTTCGCAATAAGCGCCATATCCAGCAAAGCCTGATTCACCTGGCCGACCGATCGATGGCCTTTTTCAGCCTTTTTATTCGCGCCTTTGCGCTCGTCTGGCACTGGCTCGCCAGCGCCTATTTTATTGCGCTGTTCTTCCTCTCGCTGTTCGATCCGGGCAACAGCCTGAAATGGATGATGGGCGCTTCGCTGCACAGCCTTGCCATCGTTGGCATCGCGGCCTTTGTCTCCGGCATGCTTTCACGCTGGATTGCCAAAACCATTACCCTCTCGCCGCAGGTTCAGCGCAGCTATCCGGAGCTGCAAAAGCGGCTGAACAGCTGGATTTCAGCCTCCCTGAAGCTGGCCCGCATCCTTACGGTTTGCGTGGCGGTGATGCTGCTGCTCAACGCCTGGAACCTTTTCGACATGTGGGCCTGGCTCAGAAACGACGCGGGCGAGAAAACCGTCGATATCTTAATCCGCATCGTGCTGATTCTGTTTTTCTCAGCGGTAGGCTGGACGCTGCTTGCCAGCCTGATTGAAAACCGGCTCGCCTCGGATATTCACGGGCGGCCCATGCCCAGCGCCCGTACCCGGACGTTGCTGACGCTATTTCGTAACGCGCTGGCGGTGGTGATCAGCACCATTACCATCATGATTCTGCTCTCGGAAATTGGCGTCAATATCGCCCCGCTGCTGGCCGGGGCCGGGGCCCTGGGGCTGGCGGTCAGCTTCGGCTCACAGACTCTGGTAAAAGATATTATTACCGGCGTCTTTATTCAGTTTGAGAACGGCATGAACACCGGCGATCTCGTCACCATCGGGCCGATTACCGGCACCGTCGAGCGCATGTCGATTCGCTCCGTGGGCGTGCGCCAGGACACCGGGGCCTACCACATTATTCCGTGGTCATCGATTACTACCTTCGCCAACTTCGTGCGCGGCATTGGCTCATTTGTGGCGAACTACGAAGTGGACAGGCGAGAAGACGTGGATAAGGCCAATCGTATTCTGAAGGAGGCGGTGGATGAGCTAATGGCACAGCAGGATATTCGCATGCTGGTTATCGGCGAACCGTCGCTGGCGGGCATCGTTGGCTTAACCAATCAGGCGTTTACGGTGCGGGTATCGTTCACCACCCAGCCGCTAAAACAGTGGACGGTACGCTTTGCTCTGGATGGGATGGTGAAAAAACACTTTGATGCGGCAGGCATTCGCCCGCCGATACAGACGGTACAGGTCATGCAGCCGGGGCCGGACGCCGCTCAGGCGCTTCAGGCCTCGGAGGCGGCAGCCGGTACGCTGCCCCCCGCCAACCCTACGGTATGATTACTTAAAACGCGTGGCGGCCCAGCGAGCGCGCTGCGCATCGTTCATAAAGGACCAGGCGATGAAGCGGCTTTGCTTCTGGCCCTGGGCCATCTCTTTTTTCACTACTTTCTCAACGCCCGCCTCCTGCAAAACGCGATAAATAGCCGGCAGATTCTCGCCGCGGGAGACCAGGGACGTGAACCACAGCACCTGGCGACCAAAGGCTTTGCTCTCGTTGATCATCTGGCTGATAAAGGCGACTTCGCCGCCTTCGCACCACAGTTCGTGCTCGTGGCCGCCAAAGTTCAGCGCGCCCTTCTCATCCTGCCCCAGGTTGCGACGCTTGCGCTCGCTGCCGCTGCGGGCCGTTTCCGCCGAATCGTGGAACGGCGGATTGCAGACCGTGGCGTCAAAAGTTTCGTTTTTATGGATGATACCCGGCAGAATGGCATCCGCCGTTTTCTGGCGGCGCAGGCGAATCACGCGGCTTAAGCCCGGATTGCCGTCCACAATCAGCGTCGCGCTGCGTAAAGCTTCAGCGTCGATTTCCGAACCGGTAAATCGCCAGCCGTATTCGTGCTGACCAATCAGCGGATAGATGCAGTTGGCCCCCACGCCAACGTCCAGCACGCTTGCCTGTGCGGGCACTTTGCCGTCATTGCCTTCAGCCAGCAAGTCCGCGAGATGATGAATATAATCCGCACGCCCCGGAACCGGCGGACAAAGAAAACCGTCGGGAATATCCCACTGCGACACGCCGTAGAAATGCGCCAGCAAAGCCTGGTTCAGCGCTTTGACCGCCAGCGGATTGGCGAAATCAACGGTGTCATCGCCCTGCGGACCTTTTTTAACAAAAGCCGTCAGCGCCGGGCAGCTGGCCTGCAGTGCGGCAAAATCATAGCGGTTACGGTGACGGTTACGCGGGTGCAAACCCGGTTTAGCGGTGGCAGGGGTTTTCATCGAGGCTTCTCCTTGTGTGGGCGCGTAAGATACTCTGTGAAGCCAGCGGGGTAAATACGCCGCGCCAATTTCACCACTGAAAGGGGTTATATGTCTGCGAAAAGGTACTATTACGAGCCCGCAGCCGGTCACGGTCTCCCGCACGACCCGCTCAACGCCATTATTGGCCCGCGTCCGATCGGCTGGATCTCGTCAGTCAGCGAGCGGGGCCTGCGAAACCTGGCGCCCTACAGCTTCTTTAACTGCTTTAACTATCGCCCGCCGATTATTGGTTTCGCCAGCAGCGGCTGGAAAGACAGCGTGCAAAACATTCTCGACACCAAAGAGTTTGTCTGGAACCTCACCACGCGCGAACTGGCGGAGCAAATGAACGAAACCTCCGCGACTTTACCACGCGGAGAGGATGAATTTGTGCGAGCCGGGCTGACCGCCACGCCCGGACGCAAAGTGAAGGCCAGCCTGGTTGCGGAAAGCCCGGTCAATTTCGAATGCCGTCTGTCGCAGTGCATCCAGCTTACCTCCGCCGACGGCGTGGCTGTGGACACCTGGCTGGTGCTGGGCGAAGTGGTGGCCGTCCATATTGATGAAGCGCTGCTGAAAGACGGCATTTATCAGACTGCGCAGGCAAAACCCGTGCTGCGGGCGGGCGGTCCCTCAGCTTACTACACGATAGAAGAAGCCCACCGCTTCGATTTAATTCGCCCGGACGCCCGATAATACAAGCAAAATCAGCCACCTGTATGTGGCTGAATTGTAATGATTTTGTCAAGTTTTATCGTTCAAAAAATAAGCACAAGTTCATCAATTTTTTGCGTCCTCGGCGCGCGACAGAGCGCCTACACTTTTAGTGCCGACAAGAAAGAAAAAGGTCGGCCCCCCAAGTTGATGAGGATGTGATGATGAAAAAATTGCTGTATTTTTCTGCGGTAGTCACCCTTGCGGCACTCCCGTTTGCCGCCCAGGCAGCCCAGGAAATGATGAATAACCAGACCGGCCAGCTCCGTCCGGCCGGCACCGTTTCCGCCAACAACGCCCGCAATCTGGACGATCTCCAGGACAAGCTGGCGGAAAAAGCCAAAGAACAGGGCGCGACAGGATTCGTTATTAACTCCGCCGGCGGCGATAACCATATGTACGGTACCGCCACCATTTATAAATAACCTCGCCAGCAAGACGTATGATGACCAAAGCAAAACTTCCCTAAGCGGCTTTCCCATCCGGAGAGCCGTTTTTTTTAGGCCGTTAGCCGCTTCGCTCAACGCCTGAGACAGCGGTGAGATCGTCCGCCATTCATTAGCAATCACCTGATACTTTATTTAAGCAACTGTGAATCACCTCACTTTCTTACCGCTGAACAACCTTTAAGGTAATGCCGCAGGATAATTGTATCGTGTGATGACTTATGGAGCGGCAACACCATGAAAAACCTGATGACCGCCATCGAAGCCCGGCTGATGCCGCTGGCGGGAAAAATGGCACAGCAGCGCCACCTGGGCGCCATCCGCGACGCCTACATCTCGTTTATGCCTTTTATCATTGTCGGTTCGATTCTTCTGGTTATTTCCTCCTTTCCAGGCCAGGCCTACCAGACGTTTATGGCCTCGGTATTCGGCGAAGGCTGGTCGGCAACCGTTGAAATTCCGTTCAACGCCATCTTCTCCACCATGGCGGTGTTCATCTCCTTCCTCGTCGCCTATCGCCTGGCGGAGCGCTACGACATCGACAAAATGTCGTCGGGTATTCTCTCGCTTTCCTGCTTCCTGATCCTGACGCCCTTCGGCAAGCACGCCGAAGTGGGCGGCCTGATTCCGCTGGAGTGGCTGGGGTCAAAAGGCCTGTTTGTCGCCATGCTGGGCGCGTTGGGCACCACGGAGCTGTTCGCCTGGATGCTGCGCCAGAACTGGGTGATTCGCATGCCGGACGGCGTACCGCCCGCGGTGCAGAAATCCTTTGCGGCGCTGATTCCTTCTTTGCTGATCCTGGTGATTGCCCTGGCGGTGCGCGTGCTGTTTGCCCACACGCACTACAACACCATCCATCAGTTCATTTATGAAGTGCTGGCCACGCCGATTCGTCACTTCGGCACCTCCTACGTGGGCGCATTGTTTACCTGCTTTAGCATCACCAGCCTGTGGTCGGTCGGCATCAACTCCGGCTCGATGGTCAACGGCATTCTGCGTCCATTCTGGATGGAGAATCAGATGGAAAATCTCACCGCCACCCAGGCAGGCCTGGTGCCGCCGCACGTGGTGACGGAGCAGTTCTACGACATGATCTGGATGGGTGGCGCGGGCGCAACTTTGTCTCTGGTGATTGCTATGCTGCTATTCGCCCGCAGTCAGCACATCAAAAACGTCTCTCGTCTCGCGGCGGGCTCGTCCATCTTCAACATTAACGAACCGGTGCTGTTTGGCCTGCCGGTGATTATGAACCCGGTGATGCTCATCCCCTTCAACCTCGTGCCGCTGGTGCTGGTCACCGTGCAGTACGTCGCAATGTCGGTCGGGCTGGTGGCCACGACAACCGGGGTTTACATCCCGTGGACGCTGCCGCCGGTGCTCAGCGGATTTATTGTCACCGGCCACCTGAGCGGGGCGGTTATCCAGTTGATTAACCTGGCGATAGGCGCGGTGATTTATCTGCCGTTCCTGAAAGTTGTCGACAGGCAGTACCGGGCCAGCGAAGTCCCGACCGTCGAAGCAGAGCGTAAAACCACCTCAGCCATGGAGTAAGTAAAACATGACGTTATCAGCAAACTGGGGCGTAATTGCCACCTGGCGTATGGCCTGGGAAGGCGTGTCCGAGGCGGCAGGTCTGCTTCAGGCCAACAAGGCCGCCGGCGAGGCGGCCATCCACGCGGTGAAATGCGTTGAAGACTATCCGTTCTACAAATCCGTAGGCTTTGGCGGCCTGCCCAACGAACGCGGAGAAGTCGAGCTTGACGCCGCCTTCATGGACGGCACCAGCCTCGCGATCGGCGCAGTCGCCAGCGTACGCAATATTGCTAACCCGATTCTGGTTGCTCAGGCTCTCAGCCGCGAGCGTTTCAACAGCTTTATGGTCGGAACCGGTGCGGAAGAATGGGCGCTGGCGCAGGGCTTTGAGCGCAAGGAGATGCTGACCGATCGTGCGCGAAACTACTACCTGAAGCGCAAGCGTGAAACCCTTGATCGGGGACTTAGCCCCTACACCGGCCACGATACGGTGGGCGTTATCACCCTCGACGCACGGCAAAATATCTGCGTCGGCACCTCCACCAGCGGCCTGTTTATGAAGCGCCCTGGCCGCGTGGGCGACTCGCCGGTATCCGGTTCCGGCTTCTACGCCGACAGCCAAATCGGGGCCGCTACCGCCACCGGCCTCGGCGAGGACCTAATGAAGGGCTGCATCAGCTATGAAATCGTCAGCCGTATGGGACGCGGCATGCCGCCCCAGCAGGCGGCGGAATCCGCCGTTTACGACCTCGAAGCCCAGCTGATGAGCCGCTTCGGGCGCGCGGGGGATTTGTCGGTAGTCTGCATGAACGCCCGCGGCGAATACGGGGCCGCGACAACCATTGATAATTTTTCTTTCTCGGTGGCGACGCCCGCCCAGCCGGCGGCGGTTTTCCTCACCGAACGCGACGGTAAGCACACGCTGATTCGTCCGGCGGACAGCGCCTGGCTGGAAGCCTATCAGCAGCGCATTACGGCAGAGGTCATCCAATGAAATGTTTACTCTCACAGCCAGAAATGTCCCTGGCCCACGCGCACCTGATGCTGTGGAAATCCAACCCGGCGGCCTGGCCTGAAGCGCTTCGACCTGTGCTTAGCGAAATGGCACAGGCCGATGAAGTACAGACCTGCCGCTTTGGCCTGCGCAACGCCTGTCAGACGCTCAGCCTGCTGCCGGATGGCAATCTGAGCCAGCCCGCGGCGCTGCGTAAACTGACGGACAACATCGCCGCACTGCTCCCTTCGCCCGTCGCTCAACCCGTTGCGCTGGACATTTCCGCTTTCGACCTTGCGGATGAAACTACCTTTATTCGCCTGCGCGCGCTGCTGCTGGCCATCATGAACCGCTTCTATCAGCTGCCGCAGCTAGGCTACCGCCGCGACGAAAAGCAAAGCCTCGGCGAGCTGTGGCTGCTGGGGAATCCATCAGCAGAAGCCAGACGGCTCGTTAGCCAGGCGCAGGCCATTGCCGACGGCATGCTGCTCTCCCGTCGGCTTGCCGATCTGCCGGCCAGCGACTGCACGCCTGAAACCGTGGCGCAGCGCGCGGTCGCCTGGGCAACGGAACATCCGCAAACCTCCTGCGAGGTGCTGGATGAGAACGAAATTGAGCGCCAGCAAATGGGCTGTCTGCTCGCCACCGGTAAAGGCAGCCGCAACCCACCGCGGCTGGTTACGCTGCGCTGGCAGGGTGCCGGAGATAACGCCCCAACCTACGTTTTTGTCGGCAAAGGCATCACTTTCGATACCGGCGGCCTGTGGCTCAAAGGCGGCGAAGGTATGAGCACCATGAAATACGATATGTGCGGCGCGGCGGTAGTCTTTGGCCTGCTCGAAACGGTTAAGGCGCTGAACCTGCCGCTCAACGTTGTGGCAGTCATGGCGCTGGCGGAAAACATGCCGACGGACAGCGCAATGCGCCCCGGCGACGTGGTGCGTTCACACGCCGGGCACAGCGTGGAAATCATCAATACCGATGCGGAAGGCCGCCTGGTTCTGGCCGACGCGCTCAGCTACGCCGCGCAAACCTTCAAACCGGCGGCTCTGGTTGACGTCGCTACGCTCACCGGCGCGGTGGTTAAAGCTTTGGGTTACGACATCAGCGGCATGATGAGCAATTCATCGGCGCTTGAGGATCGAATCCGACGGGCCGCGGCGCTGACGCAGGACAGAGTCTGGCCGCTGCCGCTCGATGAAAGCTTTGATAAGCAGGTCACGAGCAGCATTGCCGATCTGACCAATACGCCGCCGAACAACGCCGCTATTGCGGTTTCGGCGGCCCAGTTCTTAAGCAAGTTTTGCCATCAAACGCCGTGGGCGCACCTCGACGTCAGCGGCACCGCGCTAAGCCGCGGTAAATTCACCCAGGCCAGCGGCCGCCCCGTCCATCTGCTCACGCAGTATTTACTGACTCTTTGTGAAGGAAGCCAACGATGAAAAAGATCCTGCTGGTCTGCGATTTAGGGATGTCGACGAGCCTGGTGGTAAAGCGCATGCAGGAGGCGGCCGCCAAACGTGATTTGGAAGTGGAGATTGCCGCCAAAGGCGTGCAGGAGTTTAAAACGGCGATCGCCAGCTATGACTGCGCGCTGCTTGGCCCGCAAATCGCCTACAAGCTGGCGGAATGCCAGCAGATTGCCGGGCCGCTTAATAAAAAGGTTGAGACGATTAACATGATGGATTACGGCATGGTCAACGGGGATAAAATTCTCGACCACGCGCTGCGGCTGGTCGCCTAACGCAGCTTTAGCCACGCGGCCGGAGTGAGATTCTTCAACCGGCTGCGGATAATCCTCTGGTTGAGCAGATCCTCAAATTCCAGCAGCACGGCCCCCAACCCCAGCCTCTTATCAAAACGCTCGCCGTTAAGCATCGCCTCCAGTGGCTGCTGGAAATTGCCCTTCGCCGCTTCTGCCAGCCAGCTTTCTTCTTCCGCTGCATGTAAAGGTACGCCCAGCTCCTGTGCCAGCTTGTGCGCCAGCGTCGAAGGGCGCGCGGCGATCGACAGAACCGGCAGCAGCAGTCCGTTTTGCAGAAAGCCGACCAGCCCCTCAAGAGGCTGGTGTTCGTCCCGCTCGCGCAGCGCCACCGCCAGATAGCCGGAAACGGGATCGCTAAAGACCAGCAGCGCGCCCTGCCTGTGGCTGATGACTTCCGGCAGCGGGAAGATATCCAGCCGCAGATGGCCCACGGCCTGCGCTAAGTCCGGCTTACCGATACGCGAAACCTGCCAGTTTTGCAGCATTCGACTAATGCTCGCCCGGGAAATCCCCTGCTGGACCAGCAGGCGCGCCGCTTCAAGCAGTTCGTCAAGCGACAGCGCAAGGCGCAGACGCAGAAAAACCAGGATAGCTGCCTGCTCGCGGCTTAGCGCCCGGTGAATGGTATTGGGGCGATGAGATTTGTCATAGCAGTCATCCCGCTTGCGCCAGCGGCGCACGGTATCGACGGAGATATTCAGCTCGTCGGCAAGCTCAGCGTCCGTTTTGTTCGAGTCCTGAATGTATTTCCGGGTGCGCGGCGTCGTTGTCGCGTTGGAGTGCAGCTTGATCTCCATCGAACCTCATCTGAATAGGCTGAAATTAAAGAATTTCATTATAAAAGTTCGCCGCCGCGCTTTCAGCGAAAAGTGCCGCATCCTGCGTAAAAAGCCTGCGCAAGCGGTTGCCAGTCAGGTACGACCAGCAATACGAAAAAGAGTAGCAAAAGATGCGCTAAGCGAGGCGGAAAGGTGATGGAGATCTCAAAACCAATAATTCGCAGGCTAATCATCACCGATTTCAACAGCTTACAATGCATTCAATTTTTTTGAACAACGCCGTCAATTCTCTTCGATTTAATCTTCTGCACAAAAGTGTGACCATAATCACATCGACGGAACAACGTCACCTAATTCAGAATAACCTGCGAGAAATTAACCATGAAAACCATCAAATATGCTGTAGCTGCTATCGCTCTTTCTACTCTTTCATTCGGTGCTTTCGCTGCACAATCCGTGAGCTCAACTGAAGCTCAGAGCCTGAACAAAATGGGCGTGGTTTCCGCTCAGGGTGCCTCTACCCTTGACGGCCTGGAAGCACAGCTGGCCTCTAAAGCAGAACAGGCCGGTGCCACAGCGTATTCCATCACTTCTGCCAACACTAACGGCAAAATGAGCGGCACCGCTGTTATCTATAAATAATTTGTAGAGTAAAGATTTAACCCTGTGAGATGTATTGCTTTGATTTAACCCTCATTTGGAGCCCTGCTCCACCCTGTTTGACCCTGATATTACCCTTGCTGCCTGCGGACTCTACCGCAGGCTTTTTTTTGCCTGCGATTTCTCAGAAGGTTTCGTCGATGCGCGCCAGGCCCGCTTCAAGGGTTAGCGATTCGCCGGTCGCCACCAGGCAACAGGCCATCTGCGTTTTTAACGACTGCGGAATGGGTTCAACGCCCGCTACGCAGCGCTCAATCCAGCGGGCGGTAATTTCCGGGTCTTTTGCCGCTGGCAGGGCGATATCATCGGCGTTCATATCCGCCTGCCGCTCGCTAACCACTCGCGTGCCGTGACTGTCGATCAGGCTAATCTGCGGACAGCGCTGTGGGTTGGCATAGACCTCACCTTCCGTACCGTGCATCAGCAGGCCGCGCCCGCCGATATCCGCAAAGAATTTCGCCACTTTCGGCACATACTCCGGGTGCGAAACGCTCGCCAGCCGCAGGGCCGCCGCTTCTTCAAACGGCGTGGCCAATTTTGCCAGGGTATGGGCACTGTTGCGCACGCCCATGCGCCAGCGCATCGCCAGCTGATTTTCCATCGGCGGACACAGTGCGCTAACCGGGATATAGACCGGATGATGAGCTTCCAGCTTCGCCTGAGCCTGCCCGGCGTGCAGCGTGGGCTCAATGCCGAGCAGCGTAAAAATCGTTTCTGTCAGGACGCGAGTGGGATCGTGACTGACGCCGTGCACCACCACCGGGAACCCCAGCCTGTTGAGCAGCATGGCAAGCAGCGGCGTCAGGTTGGCCTGCTTGCGCGCGCCGTTATAGGAAGGGATAACGATCGGCATCGGCTTGTTCAGCGGCGGCGTAAGGGAAATAAGATGTTGCTTCATCGCCTCATAGAAGCCGAGCATTTCCGCTTCGCCTTCGCCTTTAATACGCAGCGCGATCAGCACGCCGCCAAGCTCAAGCTCCGGCACCTCGCCTTTCAGCATATGGGCGTACAGCCCGCGCGCGGTGTCAAAATCCAGATCGCGGGCGTGATTTTTACCGCGCCCTATTTCTTTAATGATCTTGCGGTAGTCCATTGTCAGCTCCACTAAGATTACAGATGAAAATCAATAAATTGATTTTCCTTGTTATTGTTCGATAACTCTTTTCGTCGCGCAGTCGTCTGAGGTTGATCCTCATTTAGCCTGATATTTTTTGCCCACGCGTTTGCGCCGCGCCGTCTTTTTGGGCGCAGCTTCAATTAGCTTAGCCGCGGGGGCGGGAGGCTGGGTGATAGGAAACACCGGCAGGGCTCCCAGCAGGCGCTGGCCATAATTTTTCGTCAGCAGGCGGCGATCGTAAATGACCACCTCACCATAACAGCCGTGGCTACGAATTAAACGCCCAACCTGCTGAATAAGATTGAAGGATGCCGCAGGCAGGCTTTGCACTTCAAACGGGTAGCGCTTCAGGCTTTTAAGCCATTCGCCCTCGGTTACCACAACCGGGCTGTCCACCGGCGGGAAAGCAATTTTATGAATATGGACCTGGCTTAGCAGGTCGCCCTTTAAATCTAATCCTTCCGCGAAAGATTGCAGCCCGATAAGCACGCTGGTTTCGCCCTGCTCCACCCTTTTACGGTGCAGCTCAACCAGCCGGTAGCGAGGCTTGTCGCCCTGCACCAGCAAAGCCAGGCGCAAATCCATCACGTGGGTCAGAAAGAGCTGCATCGCACGATTGCTGGCAAACAGGACCAGCATCCCTTTGTGCTCGCCTTTCGCCAGCTCCGCCCGGAAGAACGCCGCCATTTCAGCGATATGCTGCGGCTCGTTTTCCATCGTCGGCTCAACGGTAAGCTGTGGGATCACCAGCTTACCCTGCTCGACGTGGTTGAACGGTGAATCCAGCGCGATGAACCTGTCTCCGGCTTTTTCGCGCAGGCCGGTCATTTCCTGCAGGCGGTCGAACTTGTTGAGCGAACGCAGCGTAGCGGAAGTGACGATAACGTGCGGCACGTTGCGCCAGACAAGTTTCTCAAGCTGATCGCTGACGCGGATCCCTACACAGTGGAAGAACAGATGCGGCTGGCCTTCGCGCACGTCACGCGTGACCCATTTGGAAACCGGTGCGCCCGAAGCCTCCGCCATCGCGGACAGCCGCCAGAGTTTGCTTTGCGATTCGAAATAGCCCAGCGCGCGGTTCATTTGCAGCAGGGCACGATGCACGCGCACCACGTCGTGGCTGCCGGTTTTTTCGCTGAGATCGTTAAGCAGCGCCTCAGACAGCCCGCGCAGCCCTTCCATGAGTTTTGCCAGCCGCTGGCAGATGACCATGATTTCTTCGGGCAGCACGCCCATTTCAAAGCGGTGCTCCCCCTCAAACTCGCCGGGCATCCACAGCTTAACGATGGCGCAAAATGAGCTGAGCAGCTCGTGGACTTCGTCGCAGTGGTTAGTCAGGCGTTCGGGGTGGGTTAACGGCGGCGGGCTTTTCGGGCGAAACTGCGCCATGCAGGTTTCCACCAGCTTGCTGAACAAATCAAGCTGCAGGCGGCTGTAGCCCGGCGTAACTTCCGCGCTCATCTCCAGCGCGTCGCGGGCGACGTCCGGCAGATGATGGCCTTCATCGAGCACCAGCAGCAGGTTTTTCGCCTCCGGCAGCACGGCATCGCTCTCCATCGCCGCCATCACCAGCGCGTGGTTGGCCACCACCACTTCAGCCTCGTCGATTTCCCGGCGGGCGACGAAGAACGGACATTCCTTGTACCAGTGGCAGTTACGCCCGAGACAGCTGGCCTTGTCCGTGCTCATGCGCCGCCAGAGATCGTCGTCGATCGACTGCGCATTGTGATCGCGAATGCCGTCCCACTTGTAGGCGTCCAGCTCGGTTTTCAGCTTCGCGCAGCGCTGCTGCTCGTCTTTGCTGGCCGGAGCCATTTCGTCGTCCAGGAAGGCCAGCAGATCGCCCTGCGCCAGGCTGTCCGTTGCCAGCGCGGCCAGGTTTCGCGGGCAAACGTAACGCCCGCGTCCGAAGGCGGCGGTGAATTTAAGATCGGGGATAATTTTGCGCAGTAGCGGCAGGTCTTTACTGTAGATCTGATCCTGCAGGGCCACGTTTGCGGTGCTGACCACCAGCGTTTTTTGTTCTCCGCGTGCAATAGCGATGCCGGGAATCAGATAGGAAAGCGTTTTGCCCACGCCGGTAGGCGCTTCAATCGCCAGATGGCGGCCTTCGTCACCCGCCAGCGTTTTTGCCACTTCGGCAATCATCTGCCGCTGCGGGGAGCGCGGAATAAAGTCCGGGATCTGCTGCTGGAGCGCCTTATACCAGGCGGCGATTTGCGCTTTTTGCGCCGAGGACAAAGCCATGACTCTCACTTCTACTGTATAAACAGCCACTATTGTCCCACTTTTCGCCGCCGGACGGCATCGTTTTTTGTTTTTAAGTCATGCAGCGCGGCTTGACTAATGACAAAGCGGCACGCCCCCGCCCCTCTTTATAATCAAGCCCGTTTGTCTCCCACTGGTATAAAACTATGGCTTATCAACTGACGCTCAACTGGCAAGAATTTCTCGAAAAATACTGGCAAAAACAGCCGGTTGTATTAAAAAACGCGTTCCCGAATTTTATCGACCCGATTACGCCTGACGAGCTGGCAGGCCTCGCGATGGAGCCGGAAGTGGACAGCCGCCTGGTCAGCCACAGCGAAGACGGGCAGTGGCAGGCAAGCAACGGGCCTTTCGAGCACTTCGATAACCTGGGCGAAACCGGCTGGTCGCTGCTGGCCCAGGCCGTCAACCACTGGCATGAACCTTCCGCCGAGCTGGTGCGCCCGTTCCGCGTGCTGCCGGACTGGCGGCTGGACGATCTGATGATCTCCTTCTCCGTTCCCGGCGGCGGCGTCGGTCCGCATATCGATCAGTACGACGTGTTTATTATTCAGGGCATGGGCAGCCGACGCTGGCGAGTGGGCGACAGGCTGCCCATGCGTCAGTTCTGCCCGCATCCTGCGCTGCTGCACGTCGACCCGTTCACGCCAATCATCGATGAAGATCTCGAGCCGGGCGACATTCTGTACATCCCGCCGGGCTTCCCGCACGACGGCTTCACCCATGAAACCGCGCTGAACTACTCCGTGGGCTTCCGTGGGCCAAACGGTCGCGATCTGATCAGCAGCTTTGCCGACTACGCGCTGGAAAACGATCTCGGCGGCGAGCACTACAGCGACCCGGATCTAACGCTGCGCGAGCATCCTGGCAAAGTAGAAGAGCACGAGCTGGAACGGCTGCGCGGCATGATGATGGAAGTGATCAACCAGCCGGAAGACTTCAAACAGTGGTTTGGCCGCTTTGCGACCACGCCACGCCACGAGCTGGATATCGCCCCGGCGCAGCCGCCTTACGAAACCGCAGAAGTGATCGATGCGCTGATGCAGGGCGACAGCCTGACTCGCTTGAGCGGCCTGCGCGTGCTTAACATCGGCGGCAGCTTCTTCGTCAACAGCGAGCCGCTGGTGACGCCGCAAACCGAAGCCGCAGATGCGCTTTGCCGCTACACGACCGTAAGCCAAAAAGAACTGGGTTCCGCTTTGCAGGACGCCGAATTTGCCGCGCTGCTGACCGAGCTGGTCAACGGCGGCTACTGGTATTTCGAAGACTAAACCGTTCCCTTCGTAGCCCCTACAACTCTGGGGCTACATCAAACTACCTACAAATAAAATCAGCAAAATTTCCCAGAGTCATTGGCACTGTCTACAGTTATACGGGGACTTCCCAGGCAGGCTTAGGGGACATCATGGCGCTTTACACCATTGGAGAAGTGGCCGCGCTTTGCGATATCAATCCCGTGACGTTACGTGCCTGGCAAAGGCGCTACGGGCTGCTGAAACCACAGCGCACTGACGGCGGGCACCGCCTGTTTGATGACGCCGACATCGACCGTATTCGTGAGATCAAACGCTGGATTGAAAACGGCGTTCAGGTCAGTAAAGTTAAGGCTCTGCTCTGCGGAGAAGAGCAGGATCGCGAGTCCGGCTGGCGCGATCGTCAGGAAGTGCTGCTGCGATATTTGCAGGGCGGCAATCCTAACCGGCTGCGCGCCTGGATTGCCGACGTTGGGCGAGATTACCCGGCGGAAACCCTCGTCATGCAGCTTTACACTCCCCTGCGTCGTCGCCTGCAATGTCAACAGGTGACGCTTAACACGCTGCTTAGCCTGCTCGACGGCGCGCTCATCAATTACATCGCCCTTTGCCTGGCATCCGCCCGCAAACACAGCGGCAAAGATGCTTTGCTGATCGGCTGGAATACGCCGGATACGACGCGACTGTGGATGGCGGCCTGGATGGCGATTCAGCAGGGCTGGCGCGTGGACGTGCTGGCGCATCCGTTAAGCTGCGTGCGGCCTGAACTCTTCCCACAGCAAACCATTCTGGTGTGGTGCGGCGACTCGCCCACCGATCTGCAGCTCAACCAGTTGGAGGAGTGGCGCTGCGCCGGACTGCCTGTTTTCCCTCTCAATAGCAGCGGGCGTGACCCGGCTCGCATCACTTAAGGCATTTAAAGGTTCATTAACAACCCTGCTTCGCTTTATAATCGCTCCCGTAACATTGGGAGCGAGAAATGAAAATGTCTAAAATTGCCATCGTCGGTGGCATGCTGGTGATGGCCATCGGCGGAATTGGCGGCGTGATGCTGGTGGGCTATATCGTTATCCTTCATGGCGCGTGATATAGCGTAGCAGGCGTTCAAACAGGCGGTCGGTAACTATCGCCGCCAGCGCCACGAGGATGGCCCCCTGAATCACATAGGCGGTGTTAAAACCGCTCAGGCCAATAATGATCGGTGAGCCGAGCGTGTTGGCCCCCACCGTTGAGGCGATAGTCGCCGTCCCGATATTAATAATCACCGAAGTCCGAATCCCCGCCAGAATCACCGGGGCTGCCAGCGGCAGCTCCACCTTACGTAAAACCTGCCCGCGGCTCATGCCCGCGCCAAAAGCGATTTCTCGCGTGGCCTCCGGCACCGCGCCAATACCGGCCAGCGTACCCTGCAAAACCGGCAGCAGGCCATAAAGCACCAGCGCGATGATCGCGGGCTGCTGGCCGAACCCCATCACCGGCACGGCGATAGCCAGCACGGCAACCGGCGGGAAGGTTTGCCCCGCGGCGGTGATGGTTTCCACCAGCGAACGAAATTCTAGGCCCGCCGGACGCGTCACCGCCACGCCTAGCCCAACGCCAACCCCCACGGCCACCAGACTGGAAACCGCTACCAGGGTTAAATGCGCCAGCGCCAGCGCGACAAAGCTTTCCTGCTGATACAGCGGCCTTGCCAGCTCCGGGAAGAGCCAGCCAAACAGCGCCCCGCTGTACGGCATGACAAACAGCAGCGCGATAAACAGGGCCAGCAGCCACAGCAGAGGATCACGCACCGGACGCATGCTCACCTCGTACTAAATCGCTAAAGTGCAGGACGCCGCACGGCGCGCCCTGCGCATCCACCACCGGCAACTGCTGGCATTGTCGGTCCACAAACAGCGACAGCGCTTCCCGCAGGCTGAGGTCCGCCTGAATAGGCTCACCTTCGAGACGTTCATCCACCCGCAGGCTATTCGCCACCTGACGCAGCGACAGCAGGCGAACGCCAAGCTCGCTGCGCCCGAAGAAGTCACGGGCAAAATCGTTGGCCGGGTGGGTAAGCAGCTCAAGCGGCGTACCCTGCTGGACAATCTGCCCGCCGTCCATTAGCACGATGCGGTCGCCCAGCCTCAGCGCTTCTTCAATATCGTGAGTCACCAGCACGATAGTGCGCCCGAGCAGATCGTGGATGCGGCTAATTTCCTGCTGTAACGCAGCGCGAGTGACCGGATCGAGCGCGCCGAAAGGCTCATCCATCAGCAGCACTTCCGGATCGGCGGCCAGAGCTCGCGCCACCCCTACGCGCTGCTGCTGCCCGCCGGAAAGCTGATGCGGATAGCGGTCGCGAAACTGCGAGGCATCAAGCCCCAGCAGATCCAGCAGTTCGTCAATGCGCGCCTCAATTTTTGCCTTCGGCCATTTCAGCAGCTGCGGCACCGTGGCGATGTTCTGCGCCACGCTCCAGTGGGGAAACAGTCCGATGGACTGAATGGCGTAGCCCATCCGGCGGCGCAGAGCCTTAGCATCAAAGCTTCTTATCTCTTCCCCGGCAAAGCGAATGCGGCCTTCGTCGTGTTCCACCAGGCGGTTGATCATCTTCAGCGTCGTGGACTTTCCCGATCCGGAGGTGCCAATCAGCACCGTAAATTCCCCTTCGCGGATATTCAGCGACAGATCCTTGACCGCCGCTTCCCCCTGGAAGTATTTCGTCACATGGTCAAATTCAATCATGGCTGTTGCGCCTCAAGTAGGGAGATGAGCAGTTTAAACAGCGCGTCCAGAATCACCGCCATCGCGATAACCGGAATCACGCCGAGCAGGACTAAATCCAGCGCGCTGCTCAGCAACCCCTGAAAAATAATCGCCCCGAAGCCGCCGGCCCCGATCAGCGCGGCGATAACCGCCATCCCGATGGTCTGCACGCAAACCACGCGCAGACTGCGCAGCAGCACCGGCGTGGCCAGCGGCACTTCCGCGCGCCAGAAAATTTGCCGCCGCGACATGCCCATGCCCTCGGCGCTTTCAATAACGTTGCGCGGAACCTGTTGTAAACCTGCCACGACGCCGCGCACCAGCGGCAGCAGGGCGTAAAGCACCAGCGCGATTAAAGCTGGCGTGACGCCAATGCCGCTTACGCCCATCGCGCCAAGCCACGGAAGAAGCTTCGCCAGCCCGGCCAGCGGCGCAATCAGCAGGCCAAACAGCGCCACGGAAGGCACGGTTTGAATGACGTTCAGCACGGAAAAAACCGAAGCCTGCCAGGCCGGACGCTGATAGCAAAGCACGCCCAGCGGTACGCCAATCAGCAGCGCCGGAACCAGCGTGCCCAGCAGCAGAGCCAGATGGCGACTCAGCGCATCGTCAAATACGTCCTGCCGGTTGGCGTACTCTTTTAACAGCGACAGCTCGGCAAAGAAGCCGCTCAGCAACAGGGCCAGCGGTACGATCCAGATTTGCAGATTCAGCAGCAGCCGCCAGAGCGCCTTCGGGGTCAGGCGATTAATCGCATCGGCGCATAAGAGCAGGCACAGTGCCAGCACCAGCCAAAGCCCGCTGCCCGGCGAGGTGCGGGCCACGCTGCTGCCTTCCTGTGCAAACCAGGCCGCCGTTTTGCCCATCACCACCAGGGCGGCGATAAACATGGCTTCGCCAACAAGCAGCGTTAGCAGCACCGGAATGCGGCGCGTGGGAATGAGGGTTAGCCCGGCCAGAATGACGGTTGGGATCAGCAGCAGCAGGAAAGCAGGCTCCGGGAGCTGGCGCAGAACCAGAGGTTCCCCCGAAACCAGGCGGTTAGCGGCGTGATTAATAAAGGGTAAAAATCCGCCTGCGGCCGCCAGCAGAATCACCAGCAGCAGCAGGACGCGGTTATGAATCTTCAACAAAAGCACATCCTGTCGGCCTACTTAACAAAGCCTTTGTGTTTCAAATAGTCTGCGGCCACTTTTTTCGCATCCTGCCCTTCCACCGCGATATTCGCGTTAAGCTGCTGGAGGGTTTTCTCGTCGAGGGAAGCAAACACCGGTTTCAGCCAGTCGCCGATTTGCGGATAAGCTTTCAGCACCGCCTCGCGCACGACCGGCGCAGGCGCGTAAATCGGCTGAACGCCTTTCGGATCGCTTAACGTTTGCAGCCCCAGCGCCGCCACCGGGCCGTCGGTGCCGTAGGCCATCGCCGCGTTGACGCCCGAAGTCTGCTGCGCCGCGGCCTTAATAGTCACCGCCGTATCGCCGCCCGCAAGGGAAAGGAGCTGCTTCTGCTCGAGTTTAAAAGCATACGCCTTTTCAAAGGCGGGTAGCGCATCCGGACGTTCGATAAATTCGGCGGAAGCCGCAAGCTTGAACTCACCGCCTTTTTTCAGATAGCCGCTGAGATCGTCCAGCGAGGTGAGCCCGTTCTTTTCGGCCAGGTCTTTGCGAACGGCAATGGTCCAGGTGTTATTGGCCGGGGCCGGGGTTAGCCAGACCAGATGGTTTTTTTCGGCGTCGAGCTGTTTCACCTTCTCATAGCCTTTCTGGGCATTTTTCCACACCGGATCGTTATCGTCTTTGAAGAAGAAAGCCCCGTTTCCGGTGTACTCCGGGTAGATATCCAGCTCGCCGGAAGTAATTGCGCCGCGCACGACCGGCGTGGTGCCGAGCTGTACTTTATTGACGGTTTTCACCCCGTGGCTTTCCAGCACCTGCAAAATGATGTTGCCCAGCAGAGAGCCTTCGGTATCAATTTTGGAACCGACCTTCACCGGCTCCGCCGCCTGGGCTCCCGCCGCCAGCATTACTATTCCCGCCACGCCCAAACGTAAAGATAAATTCATGGTGAACCCTCGTCGTTGTTCTTTGCTTGAAAATCATGGAGTCACAAAAAGAATAGCCGAGATTTAACCGCGCGGGGAAAGCACGAAGGAGAATAAGATATAGAGAAGTTTGCCCGGCAAAGAAACGCCCTCACTCCGCCCCCCCTCCCCGCAGGAAGGAGAAAGCCGGGCCAGAATGAGGGAGAAGCTTACTTCAGTTCAAACTCGCCGCGCTTCACGCGGGCGGAATCCAGGCCGATAAAGACGTTGAATTTGCCCGGTTCGGCATCGTATTTCATCTGCGCATTCCAGAACTTCAGCCCTTCGATATCGATTGGGAAGCTAACGGTCTGGGTTTCACCGGGTTTCAGCAGCACTTTCTTAAAGCCTTTCAGCTCTTTGACCGGGCGGCTCATCGAGGCGGTTACGTCCTGCAAATACATCTGCACGACGGTCTCGCCCGCGCGGTCGCCGGTGTTTTTCACTTCAACACTGGCGTCCACTTTGCCGTCGCGAGCCATAGACGGCGCGGACATTTTCACGTCGGAGACGGTGAACGTGGTGTAGCTCAGGCCGTAGCCAAACGGATAAAGCGGGCCGTTGGCCTCATCGAAGTAGTGAGAAGTGTACTTGTTCGGTTTTTCTGGGTTGTACGGACGACCGGTATTCAGGTGGCTGTAGTAGGTCGGGATTTGGCCTACGGAGCGCGGGAAAGACATCGGCAGCTTGCCGGACGGGTTGTAGTCGCCAAACAGCACGTCGGCGATAGCGTTGCCGCCTTCGGTGCCCGCATACCAGGCTTCAAGCAGCGCGTCTGCCTGCCGATCTTCGTTGACCAGCGCCAGCGGACGGCCGTTCATCAGCACCAGCACCAGCGGCTTGCCCGTCGCCTTCAGCGCGGCGATCAGGTCGCGCTGGCTTTGCGGCAGCACCAAATCGGTACGGCTGGAGGCTTCGTGTGCCATGCCCTGGGCTTCACCCACGACGGCCACCACCACATCGGCGTTTTTCGCGGCGTTCACCGCTTCGTCGATCATTTCTTTCGGCGTGCGCGGGTCAACCTGCACGGCCGGCTCATACTGGTTCAGGAACGCAACGATGTCTTTTTGATCGGTGACGTTTGCGCCTTTGACGTGAACGATGCTGGCCTGGTCGCCCACGGCATTTTTAATGCCTTGCAGGACGGTGACGGTTTGATCCGCGACGCCTGCGGCAGACCAGCTGCCCATCACGTCACGCTTGCTGTCCGCCAGCGGGCCAACGACGGCGATAGTGCCCGATTTTTTCAGCGGCAGCGTTTGCAGGCGGTTCTTCAGCAGCACCAGGCTTTCACGCGCGACTTCACGAGCTTCTTTGCGGTGCAGACGGCTTTCGGCGTTGGTGTCCGCCGGGTCGGAATCTTTCGGCCCTAAGTGGCTGTACGGGTCGTTAAACAGGCCCATATCGTACTTCACGTTCAGCACGTGGCGAGCGGCATCGTCCAGCTCGGCCTGCGGAACAGCGCCGCTTTTCACCAGCTCCGGCAGATATTTGCTGTAGAACTCGTCGCTCATGCTCATGTTGATGCCGGAGTTAAGCGCGATGCGCACCGCGTCTTTCGGGTCGCTCGCCACGCCGTGTTTAATCAGCTCTTTGATAGCGCCGTGGTCGGAGATGGTGATGCCTTTGAACTTCCACTGGTCGCGCAGCAGGTCTTTGAGCAGCCAGCTGTTAGACGATGCTGGCGTGCCGTTGATCGAGTTCAGCGCCACCATCACGCCGCCGCTGCCCGCGTCCAGCGCGGCTTTGTACGGCGGCATATAGTCGTTAAACAGGCGCTGCGGGCTCATGTCGACGGTGTTGTACTCTTTGCCGCCTTCAACCGCACCGTAGGCCGCAAAGTGCTTCACGCTGGTCATGACCGAGTAGCGATCCGCCGGGCTTTTGCCCTGCATGGCCTCCACCATGGTGCGCCCCATAATAGACGTCAGATAAGTGTCTTCCCCGAAGCCTTCGGAAACGCGGCCCCAGCGCGGATCGCGAGAAACATCGACCATGGGTGCCCAGGTCATGTTCAGGCCGTCGTCCGCCGCTTCATACGCGGAGATACGCCCGACGGTTTTCACCGCGTCGAGATTAAAGGAGGAGGCCAGGCCAAGGCTGATTGGAAAGACGGTGCGCTGCCCGTGAACCACGTCATAGGCGAAGAATAAAGGAATTTTCAGGCGGCTTAAGCTCATCACCTGGTCCTGCATAATGCGAATATCGTGGCGCGTCACCGTGTTAAATATCGCCCCAACCTGCCCGGTTTTGATCATTTCACGAATGGCTTCTTTCGGGTTATCCGGCCCGACGCTGATTAAACGCAGCTGGCCAATTTTTTCGTCATTGGTCATCTTTGTCAGTAAATCAGTGACGAACGCATCGCGCGCTTCGGGGGTTAGCGGGTGCGGGCCAAACATCTCTTCGGCCAGCGCCGGTTGCAGTGCGAGGCTGACCGCGATACCTACAGAACAGAGCCATTTCATGACGTTTACTCTCTTGCTCAGGCCGCCCGCCCGGGGCAGCACATTATGATAAGACGAGCAGTGTGCCACATCGTCAAGCGGGTAAGAAGAGCGGCCTCGGTGTTAAATGCTGATTTTTCGAACATTTCAGAGTAAAGATAGGTGTTTTGCGAGCTATGCTAGAAAGCGAGAATTTTTGTGCCATCACAAGGAGTGGGACCATGTCCGTATCTGCACATTCTGACCATCAGGCCTTTATCAACGAACTGCATCGTCTGGTTGGCAGCCACCACGTTTTGACCGACGCGGCGAAAACCGCCCGCTATCGCAAGGGCTTCCGCTCCGGCCAGGGCGAGGCGCTGGCGGTTGTTTTCCCCGGTTCGCTGATCGAGCTGTGGCGAGTTCTGAGCGCCTGCGTGAGCGCCGACAAAATTATTCTGATGCAGGCCGCCAACACCGGTCTGACCGAAGGCTCCACGCCGAACGGCAACGACTACGACCGTCAGATTGTGATTATCAGCACCCTGCGCCTCGACAAACTCCAGCTGCTGGACAACGGCAAGCAGGTGCTCGCCTTCCCCGGCAGCACGCTTTATCAGCTTGAGAAAGCGCTTAAACCGCTGGGTCGCGAGCCGCATTCGGTCATTGGTTCTTCGTGCATCGGCGCTTCGGTGATTGGCGGGATCTGTAATAATTCCGGCGGTTCGCTGGTGCAGCGCGGACCGGCCTATACCGAAATGGCGCTGTACGCCCGCATCGATGAACAGGGCAAGCTGACGCTGGTTAACCACCTGGGCATTGACCTCGGCGCGACTCCCGAGCAAATTCTGGGCAAGCTCGACGATGAGCGAATCAGGCCGGAAGATATTCTGCACGACAACCGTCAGGCGTCTGACCACGACTACGCCGAACGCGTACGTGACGTCGAGGCGGACAGCCCATCGCGCTTTAACGCCGACCCGAGCCGCCTGTTTGAAGCTTCCGGCTGCGCGGGCAAGCTGGCGGTTTTCGCCGTGCGTCTGGATACCTTCGTGGCGGAAAAGCAAAACGAAGTGTTTTATATCGGCACCAATAAGCCGGAGGTGCTGACCGAAATCCGCCGTCATATTCTGGCGAATTTCAAAAATCTGCCGGTCGCCGGGGAGTACATGCACCGCGATATTTACGATATCGCCGAGGTGTACGGCAAAGATACCTTCATGATGATCGACAAACTTGGCACCGACAAAATGCCGTTCTTCTTCACAATGAAAGGCCGCGTGGACGCCGCTCTGGAGAAGGTGCCGTTCATCAAGCCGCATTTTACCGATCGTGCCATGCAGCGCCTGAGCGCGCTCTTCCCGCGTCATTTGCCGCCGCGAATGAAATCCTGGCGCGATAAATACGAACATCATCTGATGCTTAAAATGTCCGGGGAAGGCATCAATGAAGCCCGCGACTGGCTGGAGGAGTATTTCAAAGAGGCGGAAGGCGCCTTCTTTGCCTGCACCCCAGCCGAAGGCGCGAAAGCCTTTCTGCATCGTTTTGCCGCCGCCGGGGCCGCCGTGCGCTATCACGCCGTGCATGCTGACGAAGTGGAAGACATTCTTGCGCTCGATATTGCCCTGCGCCGCAACGATCGCGACTGGTTTGAAAAACTGCCGCCGGAAATCAGCAGCCAGATTAGCCACAGCCTGTATTACGGTCACTTTATGTGTCACGTCTTCCATCAGGATTACATCGTGAAGAAAGGCGTGGACGCGCACGCGCTTAAAGAGCAAATGCTTGAATTGCTTCGTCTTCGCGGCGCGCAGTATCCGGCAGAGCATAACGTCGGCCATTTGTATGAAGCGCCAGAGACTTTAAAACGATTTTATAAGGCCAACGACCCGACAAACAGCATGAATCCGGGCATTGGCAAGACAACCAAGCATAAGTGGTGGGATGAGAGCGCTTGCAGCCATACACACCATCACGATCCTCATTAAAGTAAGCTGTCAACTGCCAGAACGGGGGCTATTTTTCGGCTAATTTTCGTACTAGATTGGCGGGTAAACGGGTGGAGAATATATGATCCACCCGCATCCCAGCGTAAAGGAGCGAAAATGTCAGTGGTCGAAACATTACCGTTCGCGCGGTTAGACGTTCGGGAAGCTACCCTCGATGATATGCCCGCCGTTACGGCCATCTACGAATGGCACGTCCTCAACGGCCGCGGATCTTTTGAAGAAACGCCGCCGACCATTCAGCAAATGGGAGAGCGTTTACACTACGTTCGCGAGCAGGGTTTGCCCTGGCTGATAGCCCGCTACGGCGGCATCGTCGTCGGCTACTGCTATGCCACGGTTTATCGTCCTCGCCCCGCCTATCGCTTCACCATCGAAGACTCGGTTTACATTGACGCCAGCATGACGGGCCGGGGGATCGGCGGGGAGCTGCTCGGCGCGCTCATTACCCGCTGTGAGCAGGGCCCGTGGCGGCAAATGGTTGCCATCATCGGCGACGGCGAAAAAAATACCGGTTCCTGCCGCCTGCACAAACAGTTTGGCTTCGAAACCGTGGGCAATCTACGCAGCGTAGGATTCAAGCTGGGGGACTGGCGGGATACGCTAATTATGCAGCGGGCTTTAAACGACGGCGACTGGTCAGCGCCGTAAAGACAGCTCGAACAAAAAAGCCTTTGGTCTAAGCCAAAGGCAAACATGTCAGAGCAAATATTATTGATTTAGCTAAAGACCATTCCTCCGTCAATCAGCAAGGATTGTCCGGTCATATAGTCAGAGTCAGGGCCAGCCAGATAAGCAACGCAGGCCGCCACGTCTTCAGGTTCGGACAAACGTCCAAGCGTAATACGTTTGGCAAACTCCGCCGTTCCGTAGCCAACAGGCTTCCCGGCAGCCTCGGAAACCTGCCGGTCGATTTCTTCCCACATCGGCGTTTTGACAATGCCGGGGCAATAAGCATTAACGGTGATCCCCTGCGGAGCCAGATCTCTTGCCGCAGTTTGCGTCAGGCCGCGCACGGCGAACTTGCTTGAGCTGTAAACCGCCAGTTCGGGATTCCCGGTGTGTCCAGCCTGCGAACAGGCATTAATGATTTTGCCGCCGTGCCCCTGAGCCCTGAACGCTTTGATAGCCGCCTGCATCCCCCAGATCACGCCTTTAACGTTGATATCGTAAACTTTATCGACGATTTCCGGCGTAATCTCTTCGATTGGCGTCGAAGGCGCCACTCCGGCGTTATTGACGAGCACGTTAAAATCACCCAGCGCCAGGCGTGCTTTTTCAACCGCGGCGAAGACCTGTTCACGGCTGGAAACATCGACCGTGACGTCCAGCGCGCTGCCGCCGCCGCGGTTGATTTGCTCGGCAACCTCTTTGGCGGTGGTTGAGTTGAAGTCTGCCACCGCCACGGCGAAACCGTCATTTGCCAGGCGAAGCGCAATAGCCTTGCCGATCCCCTGGCCGGCCCCGGTGACGAACGCTACTTTTTTCATCTTATACTCCCTTTGTTTTATTCAAAGAATCTGGCTGAGATGGAGCTGGCCCATTAACAGCGGGTTATCGCTGTAATCCACCGGAATCGCCACCACCGCCGGGCCATCGACATCCATTGCCGCTCGCAGGGTTGGCTCCAGCGCCGCGGCACTTTCCACCGCAAAGCCTTTCGCGCCAAACGAATCCGCGTAGGCTTTAAAATCAACCGGCCCGAAGTTCACCCCGGACAGCCGCCGGTACTTCTTCTCTTCCTGGATGGCCACCATGTTGTAGGCATTATCCACCCAGATGATATGCAGCACGTTGGCACCCAGCCTGACCGCCGTTTCCAGCTCCATGCTGGACTGCAAAAAGCCGCCGTCGCCGGAGACCGAAACCACCTTACGCTGCGGATTGACCAGCCAGGCACCGATGGCCCACGGCAGCGCCACGCCCATCGTCTGCTGGCCGTTTGAGATCATGATTTGCCGCGCGCGGAAGCTGTAGAGATAGCGCGCAATCCAGATATGAAAACTGCCCATATCAACCGTCAGCGTCACGTCGTCGTTGACGATGTCCTGCATGGCCCGGACGATACGCAGGGGATGCAGGGCAAACTGATTGAGCTGCGCCCCGCGTCGATTGAGCAATTCGCGCTGATGCTGCCGGTCGACAAGAATTTCCGATGCCCGCGGGCTGAGAATCAAAGGGCTTTCGATTTTGGCCGCCAGCTTGCCGATCGTGCCGGCAATATCGCCAATCAGCTCAATATCAGGAAGGTAATCGCGCTCTTCATAGGCTGGCAGCACGTCGATATGCACCAGCGTCGCTTCCCCGGTGTTCCACATGGCGGGCTCATATTCCACCGGGCTGTAGCCGATACAGACAATCAGGTCGGCCAGATGCAAAAGCCGGTCACCCGCCTGGTTATTGAACAGACCCACTCGACCGGCAAAGCGGGAAAAATGCTGCTGATCTACCGCTCCGGCGGCCTGATAGGTGCTGGTGACAGGAATATGGCTTTTCGCCAGAAGGGCGTGAATGGCCTCGCTGTTTTCACTCTGACTGGCCATCAACCCGAGCAAAAACACCGGGTTTTTAGCCTGCGCAATCAGCCCGGCCACCTGGCTAATCGCACTGTCCGGCGCTGGCCCCGAACAAATAGCCCCGTTGGCCAGCAGCACGTTGCCCACCGCAGGCTCGTCCACAATATCCTGCGGCAGGCTGACGAAAGCGCTGCCCGGCCTGCCGTGTTCCGCGGCGCGGAAAGCGTTAGAAACCACCTCTGCGATAGCGTCAGACGCCGCGACTTCGACCGAATATTTAGTCACCGGCTGGAACATCGCCACCGTGTCCATGCTCTGATGAACCTGCTTGGCTTTATCGGAGCGTTTGACCGCCCCGCCCAGCGCCACAACGGGATCGCCTTCGCTGTTGGCCGTTGCCATACCGGTTATCAAATTTGAGCAGCCGGGGCCGGAAGTGACCAGCGCCACGCCCGCTTTTCCCGTGATGCGCCCTACCGCCCCCGCCATAAACGCCGCGTTTGCCTCATGGCGTACCGGGATTAACTGAATGCTGGAATCCAGGAGAGAGTCGAAAACCTTATCAATCTTCGCCCCCGGAATGCCAAACACCTGCTTCACGCCCTGAGCTTCAAGCTGGCTGACGATAAGGTCAGCGCCGTGTGCCCACTGGCGCCTGTTTTTTTGCTGTTCCATGGTCACTTCTCCTGCCGATGTGCATTAGTTCTCAACCGCGCGAATGGCGGCATCAAGGTTGTCCGGATGAAGGTTTGCTGCGAGGAAAGCGCTGTCCGCCGGTAGGTCAATCGCCAGCCGGTGAATTTCGCCAAAGGTCAGTTCACCGTGGTCAAGCTGGTAATCCAGAAGATGGCCGCCGCCCTGGCGGTCCTCGGTAATGAAGTGCTCGTGATAGCCGGCCACATTAATGCCCTGCAAATGCTGGGGTGTACGAAAGCCAACCAGCACGCCGTCAAGGCCGTTAAAGCGAAAGACCGGCTGGTCGTCGAGCACGTCGGTCATTGCACGGTAAGGTGGAGTCTGGCGGGGCACGGTGCGCGTATGCGCGTGACGAAAATGCCCGTCGATGCGCAGCGCACAGAAAATATTATCGGAAGGTATGTGGCTATCAATCACGTCGTGCAGCTGCTGGCGGCTGAGCGTGCTTTCAATTTTCAGCCGGTAGTGCGGCCTGAACCACGTCATCACCGCAAAAGGCGTTTTCTGCTCGGGCCGGGCCGCTCTGGCGCTGCCGTCCGCCCTAAGCTGAAAGACCTGACTGTTAAAAGCGATGAGTTCCCCGTCAAGCTCGTTAAAGGTGCCGAGGCCAAAATCACCGTGGTTGAGCAAATCGGCCATGGTGGTACTGCCTTCGTAAACCCCGCTGAGCAAAGCGCTCATCAATGAGGTTTGATATATCATATTTTCTGGATTATTTCGCGCAAAGGAACGCACCAGCTCAAGATTCATTTCCCTGCAAGAACAATGAGTTGAGTCAATAGCCATTTTCTCCCCCACTCCGCAACTGTTAAGAAACATTGATAATATGTTGACTCGATTCAGTTCACAGTTCCAATATAAAACCCCCTCAGGTTTGAGACGTTTTTGATATGGAACTTCGCTATCTTCGCTATTTTGTTGCCGTAGCTCAGAGCAGAAACTTCACACGAGCAGCTGAAATACTGGGTATTTCTCAGCCGCCGTTAAGCCAGCAGATACAGAGGCTGGAACGCGAAGTCGGTACGCCGCTGCTGCGACGTTTAACCCGGGGAGTGGAGCTGACCCAGGCCGGGGAGGCCTTTTATCAGGATGCCTGCCAGATTCTGGCCCACAGCGATGCGGCGCTTGAAAAAGCACGGGGGATTGCCAGAGGGCTGAACGGTAAGCTGTCGCTGGGCATTACCAGCTCGAACGCTTTCTATCCCTCCATATTCTCGCTGCTCAGCAGGTTTCAGACCCGCTATCCGGCGATAGAGCTGCTGCAAAAAGAAGCTAATATGGCGGCGCTGATGCAGGATCTGGAGGAAGGCTATCTGGATTTGGCGTTTGTGCGACTGCCCTGCGAAAGCAGCAAGCGGTTCAACCTGAAGTTTATCGCGGAAGAACCGATGGTTATCGCTCTGCACAAAGATCATCCGCTGGCAGCGATGGGTGAACTTAACCTTCAGACGCTGCGTGATGAACCGGTTGTTCTTTTCCCTCAGGATGTCGCGCCGGGCCTGTACGAGCTAGTTTTCAACGCCTGTCTGCGCGCGGGGATAAATATGAAAACGGCGCGCCAGTCTTCACAAATATCTTCCTCGCTGAGCATGGCGGCGGCGGGGTTTGGCTTTGCGCTGGTGCCGGAATCACTAGCCAGCATTCACTTTCCCAACGTGACGTTTCATCCCCTGCGCGGCACGGAATTAAAAACGGATATTGCCCTCGCATGGAGAAAGTTTGAGCGCTCGCCCGCGGTGAAGCGATTTGTTGAGATGATTTAACTCGAGGCGTGCTGGAAGGTTGGTTGCGCTGAATTTGCCCCGGAGAGAAGCCGGGGCAAGAGATAATCGGTTAGTCGTCCTGCGCGTTACCCGCAGCAGAATTACTCGCCATCTGCGCCGCTTTTTGCTTTTTGTAGCTCAGAGCGGACGACGGCACCGGCGTTATTTTCCCGGTTTCCATCCAGTTACGCAGGCGGTTCGCATCGGCAAAATGGGTGTACTTACCAAAAGCATCCAGCACCACCAGCGACACCGGACGATTGTTAATCACGGTGCGCATCACCAGACAGTGGCCGGCATTGTTGGTGAAACCGGTTTTCGTCAGCTGGATATTCCAGTTTTCGCGGTACACCAGATGGTTGGTGTTGCGGAACGGCAGCGTGTACGGCGGATTGCTGAAGGTGGCCATGTCCTCTTTGGTGGTACTTAACTCACCCAACAGGGGATATTGCTTCGAGGCGATCAGCATTTTTGTCAAATCGCGCGCGGTGGAAACGTTGTCGATGGATAAACCCGTTGGCTCCACGTAGCGCGTATGGGCCATCCCAAGGGATTTCGCCTTCGCGTTCATGGCGCGGATAAACGCATCATAGCCGCCGGGATAATGGTGCGCGAGGCTCGCGGCGGCGCGGTTTTCAGAGGACATTAGCGCCAGCAGCATCATATTTTTACGGCTGATTTTACTGTTCAGACGCACGCGAGAGTAGATTCCTTTCATTTCTGGCGTGTGGCTGATGTCGACGCTCAGCATCTCATCCATCGGCAGATGGGCGTCCAGCACAACCATGACGGTCATCAACTTGGTGATTGAGGCAATGGGCCGCACCAGGTCGGGATGGCTGGAGTACAACACTTTGTTAGTTTGCAGGTCGACAATCATGGCGCTGCCGGAAGCAATCTCTTGCCCGGTGCTGGCTGGCGTGACTGTTTTGCTGGCGAAAGCCTGCGGTGCCAGCGGCACGGTTAACATCAGCGCGAGGCTGAACAACGATAGACGGATTTTTGTCGGCATGGTGACACTTCTGTAATTATTCCGGAGTGTGATGTTTGCCACCGCTCATGTTCATAAGGTGAATGAAATAAGTGAGGCGCCAGCATAATACTCTGGCGCCTCGGGAAACGGCTACTGGAGATTCGTAATCATTTATATGCAGCACAAATTTAGGGCGTACATCAGAACAGCCTGTATCCGTAGCCCCATAAAATAACCGCCAGCGCCAGCAGCACTTCCAGCACCAGCACGCCGATGGCGAGCGTTGAGCTGGAGAAACTCATTCCCTCTTCCTGATTGATATTCAGGAATTCAGGCACGCCGACGAACAGCAGATAGCCGGTGTAAACCAGCGCCGCAGCACCCACGGCAACACAAAGCCAGACCAGCGGATAAAGCGCGACCAGCCCGCTTAAAAACAGCGGAGTCGCCACGTAACCGGCGAAAACCATACAGCGAGAAAGCGAAGGACGATGAGGATAGCTTCTTGCCATCCACCAGATAACGCGGCCCATTACGGCCACGCCGGCCAGCATCACCGCGTAGAAAAGCACGCCGAGAGACAGCCCGGTCAACATCGAGAGTTTTACGAAAGTGCCATCGCCAAAATTCCAGCCGATCTGCGTGGTGCCGATAAAGGCGCAAATCACCGGGATGGCCGCCATGAACAAAACATGATGCGTATAGTGGTGCGAGACCGTTTCATTCTCGCGTTTAATTTCCTGCATTTCACGATTGGGATGGGATAGCAATCCCCAGACATGGTTCATAAAGCCTCCTGTCAGACAGATCCACGGTGTTTGCAGCTCCTTAATTATAATGCACAGCGGTAGATTGTTTTTTAATCACCGTAAAAAATCTGCGTCGTTGAGCCGCAGGTTAGCTCTCAGGCTGTATGCTTGATAGGTATTCGCAAAAAGGAGAACCTCTCAGCCTGATGGATATCAATAGTTTAATAGAGCATTACGGCTATGCCGCGCTGATCGCAGGCAGCATGGCGGAAGGAGAAACAATTACGCTTCTTGGCGGGGTCATTGCCCATCAGGGGCTGCTGAAGTTTCCGCTGGTGGTGCTTTCCGTCGCCCTTGGGGGAATGATTGGCGATCAGCTTCTCTATCTTGTTGGACGGCGCTTTGGCGGCTCGCTGCTGGGCCGCTTCAAAAAACACCGGAAGAAGATCGATAAGGCACAGCGGCTGATCAACCGCCATCCCTACCTGTTCGTCATCGGCACGCGCTTTATGTACGGCTTTCGGGTGATCGGCCCGATTCTTATCGGCGCCAGCCGCCTGCCGCCGAAAATCTTCCTGCCGCTTAATATTATCGGGGCGCTGATTTGGGCCACGCTGTTCACCTCGTTGGGCTATGTGGGCGGCGAAGTCATTGGCCCCTGGCTGCATAATCTTGACCAGCACATCAGACACTGGGTCTGGCTGCTGGGCGTCGTGGCGCTGGTCTGGCTGGTTCGCTACTGGTACAAGCGCCGCGAAAGCAAACGGCAGGATTAGCCTTTCGGTTTGAAATGGGGGTTGGCAAACATGAAGCCCCCGTCGACGATAAACGACTGACCGGTGGTATAGCTGGCGCTGTCCGAGCACAGCCAGGCGACCAGGCTTGCCACCTCTTCAACCTCACCGAATCGCCCGAGCGGGATCTCCGGCAGCCTGCCCGCTTTACCGTCGCCCTCTTTCATATCGTTCATCGGCGTGGCAATTGCCCCCGGCGCGACGGCGTTCACCAGAATATTGTCGTGAACCAGCTCCATCGCCATGGATTTGGTCAGTCCGCCGAGCGCATGTTTTGCCGCCGTATAGGCGCAGGCATCAGGCAGCGGCGTATGTTCATGCACGGAGGTAATGTTCACGATTCGCCCGCCTTGCCCCTGCTGCACCATGGCACGCGCCACTTTTTGCGAACAGACAAAAGCGCCGTCCACGTCCACGGTGAACAGCCTGCGCCATTCATCCAGCGTCACGTCGAGGAAGGAATTTTTGCTCATTGCCCCGGCGTTATTCACCAGCGCGTCGACGCGCCCAAAACGGCTTATCAGCTCGTCGATGCCCGCGGCTCCGTCCGGTAAATTCCCCAGGTCAAGCCGCGCCGTTTCGGCCCGGCGTCCAAATCCTCTCACCTGGCGCGCCGTTTCCTGCGCCCCCTGCTCGTCCGAATGCCAGGTTATACCGATGTCGTACCCTTGTTCAGCCAGAATCAGCGCGCATTTTTTGCCGATTCCCGAATCAGACGCCGTTACGATAGCTACTTTGTTGGCCGCGCTCATCGTCCTCTCCTGCCCAGAATACCAGTCGAAATCTAAGTATAGGAGTAGAGTGATTAACGTTGCATACGGAACGGCCGCAATCCTGAGCGAGTCCCGCAGAACGCGGCTTTATCAGGCCTGGATGCTCTATTACACTGACAGGGCCATTGATGGCGCGAAGACAGGAGTTGAAATGACACAAAATATCTACGACAACCCGGACTTTTTTGCCGGATATGCGACCCTCGATCGCTCCACAAAGGGGCTCGACGGCGCGCCGGAATGGCCAACCGTTCAGGATCTGCTGCCTGAGATCCAGGGCAAACGCGTGGTCGATTTGGGCTGCGGATACGGCTGGTTTTGCCGCTTTGCCCGCGACAAAGGCGCGGCTGAGGTCCTCGGGCTGGACGTTTCGGAAAAAATGCTGGAAAAGGCCTCGCAGCTGACCGAAGGCGAAGGCGTAACCTATCGGCGTGAAGATCTCGAAAAGCTACATCTCCCGGCCAACAGCGCAGACCTGGTGTACAGCTCGCTGGCGCTGCATTACCTGCAAGATATCGACACGCTTTTTCGAACGATTCATCAGGCGCTGGTTCCCGGCGGCTCGCTGATCTTTACGGCAGAGCACCCGATATATACCGCGCCGCTTAAGCAGGGCTGGTTTGAAGATTCAACGGGGCAAAAATCCTGGCCGGTTAACCATTACCAGCAGGAAGGCGAGCGCATCAGCAACTGGTTTGCCGAAGGCGTGAAAAAGCAGCATCGCAAACTCGCCGGCTGGATTAACGCGCTAATCGCCAGCGGCTTTATCCTCGAAAGGCTCGATGAATGGGGGCCGAGCGCCGAACAAATCGCACAAAACCCTGCGCTGGATGAAGAAAAAGAACGCCCGATGATCTTCCTGCTGGCCGCGCGCAAAGGGTCACTTCGCTGAATTTCCCCCTCTCAATTTCCGTTTCCGGGGAGGCAACTCCCCCGCTTCGCGCATCCTTGCCTATACTGATAAAACATCAGCCAGAAGATAAGGAGCAGCAATGAAAATTCTTTTATGGGCAATTTTGATCATCTTTATTATTGGCTTACTGGTCGTGACTGGCGTTTTCAAAATGATTTTCTGACTTGTAGGTGCCACTGGCGTGGCACCTTTTCACTTTCTGGTCTGGCAATTCCCTCTCCCTTCGTTTCTCGCACGGTGTTATTATCACTCCAATTGATTGGAGAAATAATGACTATCAAAGAGAATGATTTCCGCAAAATTGATCTGAATCTGCTGATCGCTTTTGCCGTGCTGTTTCGTGAACAAAGCGTTTCGCTGGCGGCGGATAAGCTGCACCTTGGGCAGCCTGCAGTCAGCGGCTCTTTGGCGCGCCTGCGTGAAATGTTCGACGATCCGCTGTTTATCCGCAGCGGCCACCGCATGCAGCCCACCGCCCGCGCTAGCGAACTGCACAGCGAATTAATGCCGCTGCTCGAACAGCTGCAAAGCGCGCTGTTCCAGCAGGCGGAGTTTAATCCGGCCTGCGCTAAAACGACCGTGACTCTCGGGATGACCGACTGGGCGGAAATGTGGCTGATGCCGCGCCTGATGCCCGCGCTGCGCGAACAGGCTCCTGGAGTACATCTGAACATCGTCGCCAGCGATCCTTTCACCGACGCCCAGCGTCTGGAAGGCGGCGAGCTGGACATGGTTATCAGCGTGGCAAGCCAGTCCGCACGCTGGATGGAGCGCGAACTGCTCACGCCAATGGAATTCGTCACTCTCTGGCATCCTTCGCAGCTGCGGTTGGCCGCACCTTTAACGCCGGCAGTTTATGCCGCGCAGCAGCACCTTCAGGTCAGCTACCGGGAAGCCACCGGCAGCCATATTGATATGCAGCTGGCAAAGCAGGGATTCAAACGTAATATTTCCTATACCACGCCACATTTTGCCGCCCTGCCGGGGCTGCTCATGCAAATGCCCGCGCTGGCGACAGTGCCGAAAGCGCTGAGCGAAAGCTGGCGGCAAACCTGGGGCTTAGAAAGCAGCCCTCTGCCGCTGGAGATCGCGCCGTTTGAGATAGGATTATTGTGGCATCAGCGTCATAACAGCGACGCGGCTTTGATGTGGGTGCGCGGATTAATTAAGCGCATGGCTTAACGAGCCCGCAGCCGTACTTTAAATATCTCTCCATTTTGGCAAACGAAAATACCAGCGACCCAGAGAATCATAACAGGCCACAGCCAAACAGCAGACCAAATAGTGCTGACTGCGTGATGATCATCCACCAGGCCAGAATAAACGGAACAAAGGCGGGGCGCTGTTGTATTTCACCTTCTCGCCGGGAAGACCAGGCGCCCGCCGTTTTCTCTCTTCACATTCCACAGTGAATCGCTCCCTGTACACGATGGCGTTACGCAGGCGCTAAATTCTGATCAAATAGACCTGCCTGCTGGAAAAGGGGTCAGAATAGCTTTTTTAACCGTTCCAGAAAGGTGGTTTTCCTGTTTGCTTCCGCACGCTGTTTTTCTATTTCCACAGCCAGGCGAGAGTTTTCCGTTTTCAACAAACTTTTTTCTCCACTGACCTGCCGGTATGCCTCTTCGCGTTCTTTTAAATCCTCCTGCAGCTGATTTTTTTCGCTCGTTATATTTTTTATTATTTCAACTACTGTGGAGATTTTGTTTTTTAATTTTTTATAATCGTCTCTTACAACATCCAATTCCTGAATGGTGGTTCGCTGTTTGGCATCTTGATGTTTAATTTTCGCGAGATAGACCTGGGGCATAACAGGGTCTGATTTAATGCGCATAAATACTTTTTCGGAAAATTTATCGCAGAGATAATGGTAATAACGCTCCATTTCGTCTTCGCTGAACTCCCTTTTTTGTCTTTCAGGCAAAAAACACATTTTTTCATTTAAATTGATTTCAATTAACGCGCAGTTGTGCCGGTAGAAATCGTGAATTTTTTCGCTCTCGCAGGGATGCGTCACTTTCACTTCTATAGCCACGCTGCCACCCCAGCGTTCAGCGAGTTCTGCTGGCTGGCTGAAATAACCGATTAAATCAGGATAATAAACCTTGCCGTTCAGAAAGCGCACTTTTAAATCATCACGCTTAATTTTATCAAAGGTAATAATGTACTCTTTTTCACCCTCGATAAATTTTATTTCCCGCATTTCAGAAAGGGCTAAAATAGCCATTTCATGGGAAATAGATTCGCCATCCGGATCGCTGGACTTTCTGTCGTTAACGCTTTCCGATTTATATCTAAAAAAACCGCGACTCACCGCAATCAGCTCTGCTCTTTTCTCTTTGGCCGATTGGGTGCTCATAAAGGTCAGCTGATTATAAATAGCAGGCTGTTCTCTTTTAAGTTTTAATACTTGCCAGATAAAATACAACCTCTCTTTCTGAAGGTTATTATTCCAGACGTAAGTATTTTGCTGCGTGGCGTAAGCCCATATTTTCTTCCTTGCCATAACGCTCCCAAAAAGGCTCGGTAACATTCTTCTCAATTCTGTTATGTGAGCAAAAAATACGCGTTATGGCAAGGACAAATGATAGGCCTGGCGGTCAGTTAATCGTAAAAGTTTCGATGACCGATGCAATCTGTTCAGAATTTTTCAGGGTGCGGATCTCGCTAAACAGCGCCGTCGCCTCAGCATATTCTTTACGCAAATAGCCCAACCACTGCTTAATACGCGCAACGTGATACATGCCCGTATCGCCCTGCTTTTCAAGCCGGCTGTATTTTTGCAGCAGCTGGACCACTTCCGGCCACGGCATTCGCGGCTCGTTGTATTTAATCATGCGGCTTAAGTTCGGCACGTTTAGCGCGCCTCGCCCAATCATCACCGCGTCACAGCCGGTGGCGGCCATGCAGTCCTGCGCGCTTTGCCAGTCCCAGATTTCGCCGTTGGCGATCACGGGAATGGACAGACGCTGGCGGATTTCGCCAATCGCCGCCCAGTTGATACGTTCCGCTTTATAACCGTCTTCCTTGGTTCGACCATGGACGGCCAGCTCCGTCGCTCCGGCCTGCTGCACCGCATCGGCAATTTCAAACTGACGCGCTCCGCTATCCCAGCCCAGGCGAATTTTCACCGTCACCGGCAGATGATCGGGCACCGCCTCACGCATGGCTTTCGCGCCGCGATAGATGAGTTCGGGATCTTTAAGAAGGGTTGCCCCTCCGCCGCTGCCGTTCACCAGCTTTGACGGGCAGCCGCAGTTCAGGTCAACGCCCCACGAACCGAGCTCGACGGCACGGGCGGCATTTTCTGCCAGCCACTCGGGATATTGCCCAAGAAGCTGAATACGCACTAAGGTGCCGGAGGGCGTACGGCTGCTATGCAACAGCTCGGGACAAAGCCGATGGAAGGATTTCGCCGGCAGAAGCTGATCGACCACGCGCAGAAATTCGGTGATACACAGATCGTAGTCGTTGACCTCGGTCAGCAGCTCCCGAACTAAAGAGTCGAGAACGCCTTCCATCGGCGCGAGTAGGACACGCATGAGCAATTCCGGTAAAAAAAGAGGCGCTATATTAGCGCCCAGAGTTGCTGACAAGGAAGGAAAAAGCGTGGTTTTTCCTTCCTTGAGATTTTCAGCATTTCACGATGATATTTGTCATCAGCTTCAGTTGGCAAAGCCTTAGTTAGAGGCTGCCGGTTTACGCGGTGGACGACGACGGCCGTTCGCACCCGCTGGCTTCGCTGCGCCATCGCCCTGAGGACGAGACTGACGACGCGGAGCGCCGCTGCGATCGGCAGGCGCACCGCCGTTACCGTTGCCGCCGCGACGTTGACCCTGGCCCTGACCACCGCGACCGCCGCCACGCTGCTGTTGGCGACCGTTCACGATGGGCTCGGCTGGAATCGACGGATCGACTTCGTAGCCCGGCAGCGCCATGCGAGGAACTTCGCGCTTGAGCAGACGTTCGATATCGCGCAGCAGCTTATGTTCATCCACACACACCAGCGACAGCGCTTCGCCCGTTGCCGCAGCGCGGCCGGTACGACCGATACGGTGGACGTAATCTTCCGGCACGTTTGGCAGCTCATAGTTCACTACGTGCGGCAGCTCTTCAATATCCAGGCCGCGCGCGGCGATATCCGTCGCCACCAGCACGCGAATGCCGCCGCTTTTGAAGTCGGCCAGCGCGCGGGTACGGGCACCCTGACTCTTGTTGCCGTGGATTGCCGCGGCGGTAATACCGTCTTTGCCCAGCTGTTCTGCCAGATGGTTGGCACCGTGTTTAGTTCGGGTGAAGACCAGCACCTGCTGCCAGTTGCCTTCGCCGATCATCTGGGAAAGCAGTTCCCGCTTGCGCTTCTTATCAACGAAGTGAACGTGCTGGGAAACCTGCTCGGAAGCGGTGTTGCGACGGGCAACCTCAACTTCTTCCGGGTTGTGCAGCAGTTTTTCTGCCAGACCCTTGATGTCATCCGAGAAAGTTGCGGAGAACAGCAGGTTCTGACGACGCGCGGGCAGCTTAGCCAGCACGCGACGAATGTCGTGAATAAAGCCCATGTCCAGCATGCGGTCGGCTTCGTCCAGCACCAGGATTTCTACCTGGTCGAGTTTCACGGCGTTCTGGTGTTCCAGATCGAGCAGGCGGCCAGGGGTGGCCACCAGCACGTCTACGCCGCTGCGCAGCTTCATCATCTGCGGGTTAATGCTCACGCCGCCGAAGACCACCAGCGAGCGGATATTTAAATATTTGCTGTAGTCACGCACGTTTTCGCCGATCTGCGCGGCCAGCTCGCGGGTTGGCGTCAGGATCAGGGCGCGCACCGGGCGGCGGCCTTTCATGTGTGACTCGTTGTCAACCAGGCGCTGTAACAGCGGCAGGGTGAACCCTGCGGTTTTGCCGGTGCCGGTCTGGGCACTGGCCATCAGGTCGCGGCCTGCTAATACTACCGGGATCGCCTGGCGTTGGATTGGGGTAGGCTCACGATAGCCCTGCTCTTCCACCGCACGCAGAATATCGGCATTCAGGCCGAGAGAATCAAAAGACATAGGTACTCCAGAATCGCCCTGACCGCGATGGCGCGGTGTAGTTTCCAGGGGTTCATATGACGCCAGTCTCCTGGCGAGTAGAGGGGCACAAACCACGGTGCCGTAAGGGGCGGATTGTAGCATCTTTTGTGATACTCCGCACAAATTCTATTTTAAGCGCGCTTCACAGGATAAATACTTGGCTCTGGACAGAGCAAAGGCGGCGGCCTACTCTTAGTCAATCGATTGATTAACTTTTCCAGAAGGTCGGAATGAACGCGACGCCGACGCCCGTAACCTCCCGTGGGGAGCAGGCAAAAAACACCCTGATTAACGCCGCCATCGCCCAGTTTGGCGAATACGGCCTGCACGCTACCACCCGTGATATTGCCGCCCTTGCCGGGCAAAATATCGCCTCCATCACCTATTATTTTGGTTCAAAAGAGGAGCTGTACCTGGCCTCAGCGCAGTGGATTGCGGATTTTATTAATCATCATTTCAGGCTGCACGTAGAAAACGCCGAGGCGATTCTCAGCCAGCCGCAGCCGGATAAAGCTCAGATCCGCGATCTGATTCACACCGCCTGCGGACACTTGATTAAGCTGCTCACCGCCGACGAAACTCTGAACCTGAGCAAATTTATCTCCCGCGAGCAGCTTTCCCCGACGCCCGCGTATCAGCTGATTCACGACCAGGTGATTGCCCCGATGCACGCGCATCTGACCAGCCTGATTGGCTGCTATACCGGGCGGGATCCGTTCGATACGGAAACTATTTTGCATACCCACGCGCTGCTCGGACAGGTCCTGGCCTTCCGGCTGGGTCGTGAAACCATTTTATTACGCACCGGCTGGCCAACTTTTGACGCGGCCAGCGTGCAGCAAATCAGCGGTGTGGTGCTAAGCCATATCGATTTCATCCTGCAGGGATTATCTGTTGAACGAGGAAGATCGTGCGATGAAAAGTAAGAAACCTGTTGTTGTCGCGATAGTCATTATTGCGCTGCTGGCCGCCTGCGTTGGCGGCTGGCTGTGGTATCAAAGCGCAAGGGAGAAGCCTTTAACGCTCTACGGCAACGTGGATATTCGCACCGTAAATATGAGCTTCCGGGTCGGCGGCAGGCTGGCGGCGCTACAGGTTGATGAGGGCGACGCCATCAAAGCGGGCGAAACGCTCGGCGAGCTGGATAAAGGTCCTTATCAGAACGCTCTGCTACAGGCGGAGGCGAACGTTGCCGCAGCCCAGGCAAAGCTTGATCTGGTGATTGCAGGCTATCGCGACGAAGAAATCGCCCAGGCCGCAGCCCAGGTAAATCAGGCGCAGGCCGCCTGGGATTACGCGCAGAATTTTTACCAGCGCCAGCAGGGGCTGTGGGCCAGACGGGTGATTTCCGCTAACGAACTGGAGAACGCCCGCTCTTCAAGCGACCAGGCGAAAGCCACGCTGAAAGCCGCCCGCGACAAGCTCAGCCAGTACAAAACCGGCAACCGTCCGCAGGAAATCGCCCAGGCGCAGGCCAGCCTGCAACAGGCGAAAGCCCAGCTTGCCCAGGCACAGCTTGACCTCCAGGACACCACGCTTATCGCCCCTTCCAACGGTACATTGCTGACCCGCGCAGTTGAACCCGGCAGCATGCTTAACGCGGGCAGCACCGTGCTCACCCTTTCGCTGACCCGTCCGGTGTGGGTTCGCGCCTACGTAAACGAAATCAGCCTGAACCAGGCCAAACCGGGTACCGAGGTGCAAATTTATACCGATGGCCGCCCGGACAAGCCTTATCGCGGCAAAATTGGCTTTGTTTCACCCACCGCTGAATTCACACCAAAAACGGTGGAAACGCCCGACCTGCGCACCGATCTCGTTTATCGCCTGCGCATTATCGTCACCGATGCCGACGACTCGCTGCGTCAGGGGATGCCGGTGACCATCAGCTTTAACGACGGATCGCAGCATGAGCAGCAGTGACGGCATTATCCGCCTGAATGGGCTGATGAAAAGCTTTCCAGGACTGGAAAGACCAGCGGTGGCGAGCCTCGACTGTGAAATCCACGCCGGGGAAGTGACCGGTCTGGTCGGCCCGGACGGCGCGGGCAAAACCACGCTGATGCGCATGCTGGCGGGCCTGCTGAAGCCAACGGAAGGCGGCGCGGAGGTCATCGGACTGGATCCGATAGCGGACGACCGCGCCCTGCACGCCGTGCTGGGCTACATGCCGCAAAAGTTTGGGCTGTACGAAGATTTAACGGTAATGGAAAACCTCACCCTGTACGCCGACCTGCGCAGCGTGACCGGGCAGGAGCGGGAAGAAACTTTTAAGCGGCTGCTGGAATTCACCTCCCTTGGCCCGTTCACCGCGCGTCTTGCGGGCAAGCTTTCCGGCGGCATGAAGCAGAAGCTCGGCCTCGCCTGTACGCTGGTGGGCCAGCCGAAGGTGCTGCTGCTCGATGAGCCCGGCGTCGGCGTGGATCCCATCTCACGCCGCGAGCTGTGGCAAATGGTGCACGAGCTGGCGGGCGAAGGGATGCTGATTTTGTGGAGCACGTCCTACTTAGACGAAGCCGAGCAGTGCCGCGACGTGCTGCTGCTGAACGAAGGCCAGCTGCTCTACCACGGCGCGCCGAAAGAGCTGACCCAGCAGATGGCCGGGCGTTCGCTGCTGGTGAGCCACGGCGAAGAGAACAACCGTAAATTGCTCCAGCGTGCGCTCAAGCTGCCGCAGGTCAGCGACGGCGTGATTCAGGGCCGTTCGGTGCGGCTAATCCTCGCCAAAGACGCCACCGTCGACCAACTGGCCCAGGCGCTGGATCTTCCGCCGGAGCATATTGCACAAACCGACCCGCGCTTTGAAGACGCCTTTATCGATCTCCTCGGCGGCGCGGGCACGCAGGAATCTCCGCTGGGTAACATTCTGCACACCGTAGAAGGCAGCCCTGAGGAAACAGTTATTGAAGCCCGGCAGTTAACCAAGAAATTTGGTGATTTTGCCGCTACCGATCACGTCGACTTTGCCGTGAAGCGCGGGGAAATCTTTGGCCTGCTGGGGCCGAACGGCGCCGGAAAATCCACCACCTTTAAAATGATGTGCGGACTGCTGGTGCCGACGTCAGGCAAAGCGCTGGTGCTGGATATGGATTTAAAAAGCGGCTCCGGCAGGGCCCGACAGCACCTCGGCTATATGGCGCAGAAATTCTCGCTGTACGGCAACCTGACCGTGGCGCAGAACCTGCGGTTCTTCTCCGGCGTCTACGGGCTGCGCGGAAAGGCGCAGGAGGAAAAAATCCGCCGCATGAGCGAGGCGTTTAATCTCCAGCCGATCTTCAACAGCGCGACGGACTCTCTGCCGCTGGGCTTTAAGCAACGCCTGGCGCTGGCCTGCTCGCTAATGCACGAGCCGGATATTCTGTTCCTCGACGAACCCACTTCCGGCGTAGATCCGATTACCCGTCGGGAATTTTGGTTGCATATCAACAGCATGGTGGAAAAAGGCGTCACGGTGATGGTCACCACGCACTTTATGGACGAGGCCGAATACTGCGACCGCATCGGGCTGGTCTATCACGGCAAGCTGATTGCCAGCGGCACGCCGGACGATCTCAAGCAGCAGGCGGCGGACGATGAGCAGACCGACCCGACCATGGAGCAGGCGTTTATCACGCTGATTCACGAGTGGGATAAGGAGCATGCAGATGAGTGAACCTGGTCAGATTGTTTCCTGGCGGCGCGTGCGCGCCCTGTGCGTAAAAGAAACGCGGCAGATTGTGCGCGACCCGAGCAGCTGGCTGATAGCCGTGCTTATCCCGCTCCTGCTGCTGTTTATCTTTGGCTACGGCATCAACCTCGACTCCAGCCGCCTGCACGTTGGCGTGCTTATCGAGCAGCAAAGCGATGAGGCTCTCGATTTAACCCATACCATCAGCGCTTCGCCCTATATTCAGCCCACGATTAGCGATAACCGCGGCGAGCTGACCCAGCTGATGCAGGCGGGGAAAATTCGCGGCATCGTGGTGATTCCCGCGGACTTTGCGCAGAACATGGCCCGCGCGGGCGCAACCGCCCCGCTCCAGGTTATTACCGACGGCAGCGAACCGAACACGGCCAACTTCGTCCAGGGTTACGTTGAGGGGATCTGGCAAATCTGGCAGCAGCAGCGGGCCGAGGACCGCGGCGAGCACTTTGAGCCGCTCATCGACGTGCAGCTGCGCTACTGGTTCAACCCTGCGGCCATCAGCCAACACTTTATTATTCCGGGGGCGATAACCATCATCATGACGGTTATCGGCGCGATCCTGACGTCGCTGGTGGTCGCCCGCGAATGGGAACGCGGCACCATGGAGGCGCTGCTCTCCACGCAGATTACGCGCACCGAACTGCTGCTTTGCAAGCTGCTGCCCTACTACGTGCTGGGCATGCTGGCGATGCTGCTGTGCATGCTGGTGTCGGTGTTTGTTCTCGGCGTGCCGTATCGCGGGTCACTGCTGCTGCTGTTCTTCATCACCAGCCTGTTTTTACTCAGCACGCTGGGCATGGGCCTGCTTATCTCCACCATTACCCGCAACCAGTTTAACGCCGCGCAGGTGGCGCTCAATGCCGCATTCCTGCCGTCGATTATGCTGTCGGGCTTTATCTTCCAGATTGACAGCATGCCCGCGATTATCCGCGCGGTCACCTACGTTATTCCGGCGCGCTATTTCGTCAGCACGTTACAAAGCCTGTTCCTGGCGGGAAATATCGCCTCGGTGCTGGTGGTGAACGTGCTGTTTTTGATCGCCTCGGCGGTGATGTTTATCGGCCTGACCGCGCTGAAAACCAAACGCCGTCTTGATTAAGGGAAAGCCATGTTTCATCGACTCTGGACGCTGATTCGCAAAGAGCTTCAGTCGCTGCTCAGGGAGCCGCAAACCCGTGCCATTCTGATTCTACCGGTGGTGATTCAGGTGCTGCTGTTCCCGTTTGCCGCCACGCTTGAGGTAACCAACGCCACCATTGCGATTTACAACGAGGACAACGGCAGCCACTCCGTGGAGCTGACGCAGCGTTTTGCCCGCGCCAAAGCCTTCAACCATATTCTGCTGCTGAAAAGCCCGCAGGAGATCCAGTCGACCATCGACAGCCAGAAAGCGCTGCTGCTGATTCGCTTCCCGGCAGATTTTTCGCGCGCTCTCAACAGCCAGCAGCCCGCTAAGCTGCAAATTATTCTCGACGGCCGCAACTCCAACAGCGCGCAGATTGCCGCCAACTATCTGCAGCAGATCGTAAAAAACTACCAGCAGGAGCTGATGACCGGACAGGCCAGGCCAAACAACAGCGAGCTGGTGGTGCGCAACTGGTACAACCCGAACCTGGATTACAAGTGGTTCGTGGTGCCGTCGCTAATTGCCATGATCACGACCATTGGCGTGATGATTGTGACTTCGCTATCGGTAGCCCGCGAGCGCGAACAGGGCACGCTCGACCAGCTTCTGGTATCGCCGCTTGCCACCTGGCAGATTTTCGTCGGCAAGGCGGTGCCCGCGCAAATCGTCGCTATCGGGCAGGCCACCATCGTGCTCGGCGTGGGAATTTGGGGTTACCAGATCCCGTTCTCAGGCTCGGTGCTGCTGTTCTATTTCACGATGCTGATTTACGGGCTTTCGCTGGTGGGCTTCGGGCTGCTGATTTCTTCGCTGTGCTCTACGCAGCAGCAGGCGTTTATCGGGGTGTTCGTCTTTATGATGCCGGCGATTTTGCTGTCGGGCTACGTCTCCCCGGTGGAGAACATGCCGGTCTGGCTACAGGATTTGACGTGGGTAAACCCTATCCGGCATTTCACCGACATTACCAAGCAGATTTACCTGAAGGACGCGAGCTTTGACATTGTGTGGGGGAGCGTCTGGCCGCTGCTGGTGATAGCGGCCACGACGGGTTCAGCGGCGTATTGGATGTTTCGGCGCAAAATTGCCTGACTTGTCTTTGGCAAGCAGGGAATAAACGGCAGGTCCGGCAATCATCACCAGGCCTGCCAGCGCGATAAGCAGGTTGCTTTCAACCACGCGGGACAGCAGCCAGAGCGCAATCATCGCCGTGCCGAAATACCAGGTGGTGGTCAGCTCTTCGAGAAAATCACCGATATCGCGCAGTCTGCCGCTGTGGAAGCGCTGGAAGGTGAACATCAGAATTACCGTGGCGACATAAAGCAGGCACAGGCCAACGCCGACCGGGATCAGCACCTTCATTTTCCAGCCGGTCAGCAGCACAATCACCACCGTAAGATGTAGCATAATCTGCCAACAGGTCAGGCCCGTAGCCACCTGTACGCGTTGTTGCCACTTCATTTTTTCACTCCTGGCGTGGTTTTTCCTGTCTTTGAGAGTACGCCAGTGTACGGAAAATTCCGCAAGCCGCCCTCTTTTTGTGACAAAGACTACACTTTATTTTCATCAGGATACTAAAAAGACCGGGAGCGGCATGGCTCAGCAGACTCCGCGCTTTTCCTTTAAAGTGCTCACGCTTAACACACACAAAGGCTTCACAACCTTCAACCGGCGCTTCATTTTGCCCGAGCTGCGCGATGCGATGCGGGCGGTTGAAGCGGATATTGTTTGCCTCCAGGAAGTCATGGGCGCGCATGAAGCCCACTCGGTGCGCTTCGAAAAGTGGCCGGAAACCAGCCACTACGAATTTTTGGCCGACACCGTCTGGCATGATTTCGCCTACGGACGCAACGCCGTCTACCCGGAAGGCCACCACGGCAACGCGGTGCTTTCCCGCTTTCCCATCTCCCGGTTCGACAATCGCGACATTTCCGTGGACGGCCATGAGAAGCGCGGCATGCTGCACTGCGAGGTTGACGTGCCCCATCAGAGCATTCGCCTACATATTATTTGCGTACATCTGGGCCTGCGGGAGGCGCATCGCCAGGCGCAGATAAATATGCTGTGCAGGCTGGTGAGCGAGCTGCCTGAAGGCGAACCGGTTATCGTGGCGGGCGATTTTAACGACTGGCGGCAGAAAGCGAGCCACCAGCTCAAAAATCAGGCCGGACTGGATGAAGTGTTCACCCGCGCCTGGGGCCGACCCGCCCGCACTTTTCCGGCTGGGTTTCCGCTGCTGCGCCTGGACAGGATTTACGTTAAGCACGCGCACGTCAGCGCCCCGTCAACCATTAATCTGCGCCAGTGGCGTCATCTTTCCGATCACGCTCCCCTCGCCGTGGAGATTCATTTATGAAAAATAACTGGCGCGACGGCAACCGTATCGAGCTGCTGGAGAACGGCGATGAATACTTCCCGGCGGTCTTTGCAGCGATAAACAACGCCCGCAGCAAAGTGATTCTGGAAACCTTTATCTGGTTTGAAGACGAGGTGGGAAAACAGCTCCACGAGGCGATCCTGAATGCCGCCCGGCGCGGCGTCAGCGTTGAGGTGCTGCTCGACGGCTACGGCTCCCCGGATCTGAGCGACGGTTTTGTCAGCGAGCTGACCACCGCCGGAGTGCTGTTCCGCTATTACGACCCTCGCCCGCTGATTTTCGGCATGCGTACCAACCTGTTCCGCCGTATGCACCGCAAAATTGTGGTGGTCGACGGTGAAGTCGCCTTTGTGGGAGGCATTAACTACTCCGCCGAACACATGATTGATTACGGCCCGGAGGCCAAGCAGGATTACGCCGTCAAAGTCGAAGGCCCGGTCGTCGAGGAGATTTACCGGTACGTGCTTTCTAATCTGCCGGGTCACGACCGGACGCGCCGCTGGTGGGGACGCCGCCACAACCGCGCCCATGAGAATCTTTCACCCGGCGAAGCGCAGGCGCTGTTCGTCTGGCGCGACAACCATCAGCATCGCGACGATATCGAACGTTATTATCTGAAGATGCTCAGCAACGCGAAGCAGGAGGTGATTATCGCCAACGCCTACTTCTTCCCCGGCTACCGTCTGCTGCACGCCATGCGCAGCGCGGCAAGGCGCGGCGTGAAGGTTAAGCTCGTCGTGCAGGGCGAGCCGGATATGCCAATCGTCAAAGTCGGCGCGCGTCTGCTTTATAACTACCTGGTCAAGTCCGGCGTCGAGGTTTTCGAATACACGCGCCGCCCGCTGCACGGTAAAGTGGCGGTGATGGACGACCACTGGGCGACCGTCGGCTCCAGCAACCTCGACCCGCTGAGCCTGTCGCTGAACCTTGAGGCAAACCTGATTATTTACGACCGGCAGTTCAACGACACGCTGCGCGATAATCTCACCGGGCTTATTACCCGCGACTGCAAAAAGGTCGACGAATCCATGCTGCCGAAACGCACCTGGTGGAACCTGGGGAAAAGCGTGCTGGCCTTCCACTTCCTGCGCCACTTCCCGGCGATAGTTGGCTGGCTGCCCGCGCATACGCCGAGGCTGGCGCAGGTAAAGCCACCGGTGCAGCCCGCCCTCGAAACCCAGGATCGGGTGGAGACGGATAACGAGGGAGTCAAATTCTGATGTCGCACCCGCATCCCAAATGGCGTAGGGCAAAGAAGATCCTCACCTGGCTGTTTTTTATCGCCGTCATTGTGCTGCTGGTGGTTTATGCCACTAAGGTTGACTGGCAGGAAGTCTGGAAGGTTATTCGCAACTACAACCGAACGGTCCTGCTCAGCGCCGTTGGCCTGGTCATTGTCAGCTATCTGGTTTACGGCTGTTACGACCTGCTCGCCAGATCTTACTGCGGCCACAAGCTGGCAAAGCGCCAGGTGATGCTGGTGTCGTTTATCTGCTACGCCTTTAACCTGACGCTGAGCACCTGGGTTGGCGGCATAGGTATGCGCTACCGCCTTTACTCGCGGCTGGGGCTGCCGAGCGGCACCATCACGCGCATTTTTTCGCTGAGTATTTCCACCAACTGGCTGGGCTACATTCTTTTAGCCGGAGTGATTTTCACCGCGGGCGTGGTGCAGCTGCCCGAGCACTGGTACATCGATGAAGGCACGCTGCGTATTTTGGGCATTGTGTTGCTGGCGATTATCGCCGTTTATCTGTGGTTTTGCGCCTTTGCTAAACACCGTCACGCCACGATTCGCGGCCAGCGTCTGGTGCTGCCGTCGTTTAAATTTGCCCTGGCGCAGATGGCTATTTCCAGCGCCAACTGGCTGGTGATGGGGGCGATTATCTGGCTGCTTTTAGGCCACGAGGTCAACTATTTCTTCGTGCTGGGCGTGATGCTGGTGAGCAGCATCGCCGGGGTTATCGTCCATATCCCTGCGGGAATCGGCGTGCTGGAGGCTGTATTTATCGCGCTGCTCGCCGGGGAACACGTTAGCCATGGGACCATCATCGCCGCGCTGCTGGCCTATCGTCTGCTGTATTTTATCGCCCCGCTGCTGCTGGCGATCGTCTGTTACCTGTGGCTAGAGAGCCGGGCGAAAAAAATGCGGGCAAAGAACGAGAAGACGATAGATGCGGGCTGACTCTCTCCCCGCAGGGAAGAGAGTCAGCGGCAGAATTAACGACGGTTGCCGAAAATACGCAGCAGCATCAGGAACAGGTTGATGAAGTCGAGGTACAGCGTCAGCGCGCCCAGAATAGAGTATTTGCGCATATTTTGAGTATCGCGCACGTCGATTTGCTCGCCGATGTTTTTCAGCTTTTGCGTGTCGTACGCCGTCAGGCCCACGAAGACAATCACCCCGATATAGGTCACCGCCCACATCAGCGCGGTGCTTTTCAGCCAGATGTTGACCAACGAGGCCAGCACGATGCCGATCAGCGCCATAAATAGCATATTGCCAAAGCCGCTCAGGTCACGCTTGGTGGTGTAACCGTAGAGGCTCATGGCGCCGAACATGCCGCCCGCCACCACGAAAGTGCTGGCGATAGAAGAATAGGTGTAAACGATAAAGATGCTGGAGAGCGTCAGGCCCGTCAGCGCGGAGTAGAGCATGAACAGCGTGGTGGCCATCCCCGCACTCAGCCTCTGCACCATGCCCGAGAGCACAAAAACCAGCGCCAGCTGGGCGATGATCAGCCCGAAGAAGGTGATTTTGCTGGAGAAGACGAATTCCATCACCGCCGGCGTGTTTGCGGCATACCAGGCGATAAAGGCGGTCAGTAACAGCCCGCAGGTCATCCAGCCGTAAACCTGCGCCATGTACGCCTGCAGGCCGGTGCGCGCATGCTGCACGATTGTGTCATTGGAACGGGGGAATCGGTCCATGATGCTTCCTTAGTAAATTGCGTTAACCTGATTTCAGGCTTAAAAGCCTACCCTCTTTAAGATTAACACAACTCCAACAGGGTGCCTCCTACCAGCGTTTGGCCGCCTGCTTGTCGCTGTCGCGCGCTTCTACCCAGCGATCCCCGTCCTGCGTGGCTTCGCGCTTCCAGAAAGGCGCGCGCGTTTTCAGATAATCCATCATAAACTGCGCCGCTTCGAACGCTGAGCTGCGGTGTGCGCCGGTCACGCCCACAAAGACGATTTCATCGCCAGGCCACAGTTCGCCGATGCGGTGGATGAGGGATACGCGCTGCAAAGGCCAGCGGACGCGGGCTTCCGCCACGATTTCCGCCAGCGCTTTTTCGGTCATGCCCGGATAGTGCTCCAGCGTTAAAGCGCTGACGCTATCGCCCAGATTGTGATTGCGAACTTTGCCGGTGAAGGTCACCACCGCGCCGTCTTCATCGCACTGCGACAGCCACTGGTATTCATCGCCAACGTTGAAGTTGTCATGGCTGACGCGAATTCGGGTGCTTTCTTTAGCCTCAGACATATCAGCCTCCTGTGACCGGCGGGAAGAAAGCCACTTCGTCGCCGTCTTTCAGAGGATGGTCGAAGCTCACCAGCGTCTGGTTAACCGCGGCCAGCAGCTTGCCTGACTCCAGCGCCAGCGCCCAGCGATCGCTTTTGCTCGCCAGCTCTGTGCGAAGCTGCTCCACGTCGCCGAAGGCGGCATCAAGGATTAACCTGTCGCAGTCCACCAGCTCGCGGACCTGCGCAAAGAACAAAACGTTAATCATGGCTGTTCTCTCCGGCCTGCGCATTGAAATCACCCGATTTACCGCCGCTCTTCGTCAACAGACGAACGGGGCCGATGACCATGTCTTTCTGCACGGCTTTGCACATGTCATAGATAGTTAGCGCGGCCACCGATGCGGCCGTCAGCGCTTCCATCTCCACGCCCGTTTTACCCGTCAGGCGGCAAACCGACTCGATGCGCACGCGATTGCGCTCAGTCTCGGCGGCAAGATTAACCTCAACCTTGCTCAGCAACAGAGGATGGCAAAGCGGGATCAGCTCCCAGGTGCGTTTCGCCGCCTGAATACCCGCGATGCGGGCGGTGGCAAACACATCACCTTTGTGATGGCTGCCGTCGACAATCATGGCCAGCGTTTCAGGGAGCATGGTGACAAACGCCTCCGCGCGCGCTTCGCGAACGGTTTCTGTTTTGGCGGAAACATCCACCATATGCGCTTCACCGGCAGCATTAATATGGGTCAGTTGCGACATAGCTTATTTCTTGATGTGTGGATGGAAGTTGCAGGGACGCTGGCGAGCATCCAGCTGCTGCAAAATGATATTTTCCCATGCGGTACGGCAGGCTTTGGTGGAGCCCGGCATGGCGAAAATCAGCGTGCGGTTTGCCATCCCGGCCACCGCGCGGGATTGCAGCGTGGAGGTGCCGATTTCCTCAAACGACAGCATGCGGAACAGCTCGCCAAAGCCTTCGATTTCACGATCGAACAGCGGCAGCAGCGCCTCAGGCACCTGGTCACCGTCGGTGAAACCCGTGCCGCCGTTGATTAATACAACCTGCACATCTTCGCTGGCAATCCACTGAGAAACCTGGGCGCGAATGGCGTAGCGGTTCTCTTTCACAATGGCTTTGTCTACCACCTCGTGGCCGGCCTCCGTGGCGGATTCACGCAGATAATGACCTGAGGTGTCATCTTCTTCGCCGCGGCGGCTGGAGACGGTCAAAATGGCAATACGTGCCGGGATAAACGCTTCGCTTACCTGACTCATGTTCTCTTCCTTATTCTGGGGCTATCCACCAATATAGGACAGGTTCTGTGTGATGCCGGTATGACCGTCATGCAGGAAATGGGTTTGTTTCTTCTGGGCGAGCGCCGACGAAATGCGGGCTTCCAGCTCTTCGCTTTGCGCGTCGCTGGCCAGCAGGTCGCGCAGGGAAATGCCACCGTCGCCAAACAGACACAGGTGGAGATTACCCACTGAGGAGACGCGCAGGCGGTTGCAGCTGGCGCAGAAGTCTTTCTCATACGGCATGATCAGGCCGATTTCGCCCTGGTAATCCGGATGGCAAAAGACCTGAGCCGGGCCGTCGCTGCGGCCACGAAGCTGATGGATCCAGCCGCGCTGCAAAAGCTGTTCGCGAATCGTGGTGCCGGAGATATGGTATTTGCGGAAAAGCTCGCCGCCGTCGCCGGTTTCCATTAGCTCGATAAATCGCAGCTGAATCGGGCGAGGTTTAATCCAGGCAAGGAAGGTGTCCAGCTCGTGGTGGTTCACCCCGCGCATCAGCACCGTGTTGACTTTGACTTTCTCAAAACCGGCTGCAAAGGCGGCGTCGATGCCCTCCATCACCTGGCGGAATTTATCCTGGCCGGTAATGGCATGGAACTGACGGGCATCGAGGCTATCTACGCTGACGTTCACGGCGCTCAGGCCTGCATCGCGCCACTGTTGAATGTCGCGTGCCAGACGATAACCGTTGGTGGTAACCGCCAGCTGGCGAATAGCGGGGTTTTCACGGATGGCGGCGATAATATCCGGGAAGTCGCGGCGCAGTGAGGGTTCGCCGCCCGTCAGACGTACTTTTTCAGTCCCGAGCGCGGCAAAAGCGCGGGTGACACGACGAATTTCATCGACGTTAAGAAAGCTTTTATTCGCCACGCCGTGGGGCTTATAGCCATCCGGCAGGCAATAGTTGCAGCGGAAGTTGCATACGTCGGTAATCGAGAGGCGCAAATAGAAAAACTTGCGCGCAAACGCATCGGTCAGTTGAGGAGCCATAAACACCTTTCCAAATACGGGAGATGCAGGCATTTCTTTCTGCACCCTGGTGACCGGGAGGGTCACGGCCAAAGCACCTTATCAGCTGACGTAGGTCCAGAGGCTTAGTGTGTGTTCAACGATAGTAGCGGGTGATGGCCAACTTCGCCATAGCAGCTTTCGCTATATAAATATATACATAACGAACTAATCGTTCAATTTCGCCACAGAGTACGCGAAAAGCTAACTTTTACCTTGATATACATCATTAACAACCGAGCCTGCATCGTCTTTTCAGCGCTTTTGCGCTACCTTAAGCCGCAGAGTTTGTCATAAGGAATAGCTATGCGCAGTCGCACATTTGCGGATCTCGATCGGGTGGTTGCCCTCGGCGGCGGCCACGGTCTGGGCCGGGTCATGTCTTCCCTTTCCTCGTTAGGATCCCGCCTGACAGGCATCGTCACCACCACCGATAATGGCGGCTCTACGGGCCGTATTCGGCGCTCTGAAGGTGGCATTGCGTGGGGTGACATGCGGAACTGTTTAAATCAGTTAATTACCGAACCCAGCGTTGCTTCTGCGATGTTTGAGTATCGTTTTGGCGGTAACGGTGAACTTTCCGGGCATAACCTCGGAAATTTGATGTTAAAGGCGTTGGATCACCTGAGCGTGCGGCCTCTTGAGGCCATCAATCTCATTCGTAACCTGTTAAAAGTGGATGCGTTATTGATTCCAATGTCGGAACAACCGGTCGATTTGATGGCTACGGATGCAGACGGCCATTTTATTTACGGTGAAGTGAATATCGACCAGCTGGCCCATCCGCCTCAGGAGCTGATGCTTTACCCGAAATCGCATGCGACGCGCGAAGCGGTAGAAGCCATAGCCGAAGCGGATCTTATCCTGATTGGCCCGGGAAGTTTTTACACCAGCCTGATGCCGCTGCTGCTGCTTGAAGATATGGATCAGGCGCTCAGGCGCACGCCAGCGCCGGTGGTTTATATTGGGAATCTCGGTCGTGAACTTAGCGTGGCCGCCGCCGCCCTGACGCTGCAGGAAAAGCTTGAAATCATGGAGCAACGCGTCGGGAAACGCATTATCGATGCGGTCGTTGTCGGGCCAAATGTTGATGTGTCCAGCGTGCAGGACAGAATTGTGATTCAGGAAACGCTGGAGGCCAGCGATATCCCCTACCGCCATGACCGCGTGTTGCTGCGCCAGGCGTTGGAAAAAGCCGTTCAGAAACTGGGCTAGCAGACACAAAGGCTGCGGTGGATGGCGTTCAAAGCCCTCCACCCGCCCGTTTTACGAAGCGGCAATAAACAGATCGCGCAGCTGATGAAGCTGGTCGCGAATCTGAGCAGCCTCTTCGAACTCCAGGTTCTGCGCATGCTCCAGCATTTTCGCTTCCAGCTGATGTATTTTCTGCTGGAGCGCCTTCGGCGTCAGCACGATTTCATCATCTTCAATCACGCTGCGAGCCTTGCTCTTCATGCGGCCTTTGGTTTTCGACATGCCTTCGCCAAGCTGAAGGATATCCACCACTTTCTTATTCAGACCCTGCGGCGTAATGCCGTTTTCTTCGTTATAGCGCTGCTGCTTCTCGCGGCGACGTTCCGTTTCACCAATCGCCTTCGCCATTGACGGCGTGATTTTGTCCCCGTAGAGAATCGCTTTGCCGTTGACGTTACGCGCCGCGCGACCAATGGTCTGAATCAGCGAGCGTTCGGAACGCAGGAAACCCTCTTTATCGGCATCCAGAATCGCCACCAGCGAGACTTCCGGCATATCCAGCCCTTCGCGCAGCAGGTTGATGCCCACCAGCACGTCGAATTCGCCGAGGCGCAAATCACGGATAATTTCCATGCGCTCCACCGTATCGATGTCCGAGTGCAGGTAGCGCACCTTCTCGCCGTGTTCTTCGAGGTATTCGGTGAGATCTTCCGCCATGCGCTTTGTCAGCGTGGTCACCAGCACGCGCTCGTTAATTTCCACACGCTTACGAATTTCGGAAAGCAGATCGTCCACCTGCGTGGCGACAGGGCGAACTTCGATGATCGGATCCAGCAGACCCGTAGGACGCACAACCTGATCGACAATCTCATCGCCGGATTTTTCCAGCTCGTAGTTGCCCGGCGTGGCCGAGACGTAGATGGTCTGCGGTGCCAGCGCCTCGAACTCTTCAAATTTCAACGGGCGGTTATCCAGCGCGGAAGGCAGGCGGAAACCGTACTCAACCAGCGTCTCTTTACGCGCCCGGTCGCCGCGATACATGCCGCCAATCTGCGGGATGGTCACGTGGGATTCATCCACCACCAGCAGCCCATCCGCCGGAAGGTAATCAAACAGCGTCGGCGGCGGCTCGCCCGGCCCGCGCCCGGACAGAAAGCGCGAGTAGTTTTCAACGCCCGAGCAGTAGCCCAGCTCGTTCATCATCTCTAAATCAAACTGCGTGCGCTGGGTTAAGCGCTGCTCTTCCAGCAGTTTATTATTGGCCAGCAGCACCTTGCGGCGGTCCGCCAGCTCAACTTTTATCTCTTCCATCGCCTGCAAAATGCGTTCGCGCGGCGTAACGTAGTGGGTTTTCGGATAAACCGTGAAACGCTGAATGGCCTGATCCACCTGCCCGGTTAGCGGGTCGAACAGCGACAAACGTTCAACCTCTTCGTCAAACAATTCCACGCGCAGGGCCAGGTCGTCAGACTCCGCCGGGAAGATATCAATCACCTCTCCGCGCACGCGGAAGGTGCCACGCTGGAAGGCCTGATCGTTACGGGCATATTGCAACTCGGTGAGGCGGCGCAGAATGGAACGCTGATCGATGATCATCCCTTTGGTGAGATGCAGCATCATCTTCAGGTAGAGGTCAGGATCGCCCAGGCCGTAGATGGCTGAAACCGAGGCCACCACGATAACGTCCCTTCGTTCCAGCAGCGCTTTGGTAGCAGACAGACGCATCTGTTCGATGTGCTCGTTCACCGAGGAATCTTTCTCGATAAAGGTATCCGAGCTTGGGACGTAGGCTTCCGGCTGATAGTAGTCGTAGTAGGAGACGAAAAACTCCACCGCGTTGTCCGGGAAGAACTCTTTCATCTCACCATAAAGCTGCGCCGCCAGCGTTTTATTCGGGGCCAGCACCATTGTCGGGCGCTGTAAGTCCGCAATCACGTTAGCCACGGTAAAAGTTTTACCCGAACCGGTTACCCCAAGCAGCGTCTGATGGGCAAGCCCGTCTTCAAGCCCCTCTTCCAGGCGACGAATGGCCTCAGGCTGGTCACCGGAGGGTTTGAATGCGGAATTAAGTTTGAATGCTTTGCTCATGAAAGGCTACCTGATGGAGAAACTAGCGGGCCGGACGATAATTTTACCCGGTGCAGGAATTTTTGCCAGAAAAAGATACTGGATGAAATACCAGTTATGGATGCGATGATAGGGTTTAACAGCGTCATTTTCGACCGGGTTCGCATACAATTTCGTCAAACGCGGGATTTATCACTGAACCCAGCGGGTTATCCCCAGATTTTTTGACCCTTTAACATTTGTCAAGCAATGTCATTAAACTGACGCATTGCTCTTTGACACTTTTCTTACACGGATTGATTTTATTTAACCTGTTAATATTTAAAAGATATTCCCAAAAGCCCGGTTTAACACCAATTCGCGTGCAGGCCGCGCCCGCTCTCGCTTACCGATAGTTTTCTAACTCTAATGCACAAGGTTATCCACAGGAATGGTGGATAAGTGCGGCCAGCCCTTTTGCGTAGCCGCCCTCAAAAAGCCCTGTTTTTATTGTGCCGGCCGGAAAAAAAATTTTTCCGGCCTATTTTTGATTTTTATCGCCTTATTTCACCGGGTGGCAATCGACTTGAAGCCGCTCACAAAACGAACGTCTCATCACTCTTTTTTTAAGCCAGTGCTGCACCAAAAGCGAGATACAAAAGGCACTGGTTAAGTGCAGCGTAACGGTACTGTCATCGCCGCCGGGCTGCGGCTCAGCCAAAATGATGAGGCTATTCTCATAGTTGACTTCCTGCCGCACCTTCAACTGGAAATGGCAAGGGAATTGCAGCAGCCGGTTAGTCGCTTCGGCACACAGGCCCGGCCTGCGGGCGGGCGTTTTAAATCCAGCGATGGGGACAGAGTCTATGTTGAGCCTACACGCCGTAAACCAGTTTTATGGTGAAAACCATATTCTGCGGAATCTCGACCTCGAGCTGAAGAAAGGGGAATGCACCTGCATTCTGGGCGCACCCGGCCAGGGGAAAACCACGCTGGTTAACTGTATTACCGGCTACCTGCCGGTGCAAAGCGGAAGCATGACATGGAACGAAGCGGGCCTGCCGCCGCAGGACTTGCTCATCCGCCCCATAGAGAGCCGAGCGGCGCTTGGAATGAGCTATGTCGCCCAGGATCGGCGCATTTTTTCCCAGCTATGCGTGGAGGAGAATCTGCAAATTGCTCTGCTGGCCGGAAACGAGCGGGCGCGAATCATTCCTCCGATGGTCTACGAACTTTTCCCCGAGCTTTACTCCCTGCGCCACGTCCGTGCCGGTGAGCTAACGAGTGACCTTCAGCAGCAGCTGGCGCTGGCCAGAGCTCTGGTCACCGAACCGAAGCTGCTGATACTGGATGAGCCTACGCTCGGCGGCGGGCAGCGCTTTATCCATGAAATAGGTAATATTATCCGCCGCCTGAACCGCGACTTCGGGCTAACCATTCTGCTGGTGGAACAGCGCGTGCCGTTTATTCGCCGCGTTGCGGATCGTTTTTGCCTGCTCCACCGCGGGAGGAATGTCGCACAGGGGAACGTTGAGCTGCTGGACGACAGACTTGTCGCTCGGTGGATAGAGCCGTGACGATTATCGCGCAGGCGGGTTTGCGCAATTACAGACGCCCAAGCTGGCGTTGTAATTCGCAGTCCAGCGCGGCCATCTCGCGTTGAAGATTGCACTGCCTTGTCACCGCCGAAAGCTCCAGCAGCGGCAGGGGTACGGCGCTGGTTCCCGTCTCACGCAGCCAGCTTAAAACAGCTTCCAGATGCCAGATAGCGGTTTTACCTTCGTGAACAGGCGCCGGAAAAGACGGGCGGCTAACTCTGACCTTGCGCATGTACTGGCGAGAAAACCCCAGCAGCTCGGCTACATCCGTCAGGCCAACCAGGTCCGGGGTGACTTCGGCCAGGCGTACCCCAGGAATGGCCTGCTTGACATCCTGAATGGCTGAAACAACCGCTTCCTTTGCGCTTTGCGCCTCACGGGTGAAGCTGAGCGCGATGCGGCCGGTTACGCCAACGCCAATCAGCGCATCGTCGCAGCCTTCTTTGCCCAGCGCGCCAACCCACTCTTCCGGATCCTGGTGCTCATCCGGCAGCGTAAAAATCAGCGTGAAACTGAATGCCGACATTTTCTACTCCTTGAAATTTAATGGCGAACAACGCTTTGTGTGAGCTGACAGCAGCCGTCTACAACGCGTTTTATTTGCCTGGCGTGATTGATGGTATTTCGCGGCGTGCTCCAGATACAGCTGATGCAAAACTCACCGCAGCGGCAGGCTTTATCGTTCCAGGGACAGTACATCTTCCCCCAACAGTGTGAGCCGCCGGGAATGATTCGCCACCCCTGACCTTCCGCATAGCTTAACGCCGCTTCTATTTCCTTATTCGGATGCACCCTGCGCAGCATAATTCCTCCTGAATAGCCTCTCACAAAAAGTTGTCACATGACAACCAAAAAAGATCAAAAACTAATCTACCCTGTATTTATGCAGGCGGAAAGCGGTGGTTTAGGCTCAGATTTCTAACTGGAATGCAGCCCGAAACAAAGTTCGGGCGCGGGTTTATTGCAGCGTAAAAATGCGCATTAGCTCGCAAGAAGGGATAGATCGAGATAGCCACCAAGGGCTGAGGTTGCATGAAGATCGGCCAGCCAGGGGATCTCACCCAGCATTGGGGCTGGCAGCACGTTTTTAAGCGTCGCGAGGTATTCCGTATGACGCTTTCCCGGCGGCTGTACGTCATTTGCAATCCAGCCCGCGCAGGTTAGCCCGGCGCTACGAATCGCCTGGGCCGTCAGCATCGCATGGTTAATGCAGCCGAGCTTCACGCCGACCACCAGAATAACCGGCAGCCGCTCGGTGATAACCCAGTCCGCGAAAGTCGTCGTTGCAGAAAGCGGCGTAAACCAGCCGCCGGCACCTTCAACCTGAACCCAGTCGGCCTTTTGCTCAAGCCGATGCAGCCCTGCGGAGATCGCCGCAAAATCGATGGGTCGGCCTTCATCCGCGCTGACAATATGCGGAGACGTCGGCTCAACAAAAGCCAGCGGATTCACCTGTTCGTAGCTCAGCGAAACGCTGCTGTTGCGCTGAAGGGCCAGCGCGTCGCTATTGCGAATGCCCTGCGGCGTCAGCTCGCTGCCGGAGGCCACCGGCTTGTAGCCTGCGGTGCTGTAGCCCGCTAAGCCAGCCGCCTGTAGCAGCGCGCAGCTGGCGACCGTTTTTCCCACTTCGGTATCCGTACCGGTAACAAACCATTTTTTAATCACGTTCAATGACTCCAGAAACTAGCTGCCAGGTTAGCGGAAATACGCCGTCGGCCTGCGGCCAGGCGAGGCTCAGACGCTGAAGCTGAAGACGCGTCATCAGCGAGCCTTTGCGCCCCTCATGCAAATGCGTGGCGCCAATTCCCTTCAGCGATCGCATGGCGCTCATGACATCGGGGAAATGCTGCGTGACCTGCTCGTGCCTGAGCGAAACCCGCCAGCCTTCGCAGGCCGCGGCGATTTCATCCAGCGTCATAAATTCATTGGCGTGCGCGCGCTGGTCAACGGCCTGCCAGGCGGCATGCAGCTCAGGCAGCGAACCTGCGGCAAGCGTCGTAAAGGCAACGCAGCCGCCGGGCTTTGTCACGCGATAAAGCTCGCTCAGGCCCCGGCGTAAATCACTGCACCACTGCACCGCCAGATTGCTCCACGCAAGGGAGACCTCTGCGTTTGCCAGCGGCAGCGCTTCAATATCGCCTTGCACATAGCGGCTTGCCGCCTGCCGCTCGCAGGCGTGAGCCAGCATTTTTGACGAGATATCCACAGCGGTGACCACGCAGCCCCGCTGCCGCCAGTATTTGCTGTACCAGCCCGTGCCGCAGCCCGCATCCAGCACGCTAGTAAACGCCCGGCCGGCCAGCCGCTGAGCCAGGCTGTTGCCGCACAGGCGCTGAAGTTCGGCAAAATTATCGTAGGTCGCCGCCGCACGGCCAAAGGCAGCCGCCACGGCGTTTTTATCAACGAGCTTCATCATGTAGTGCCTCCAGCAATGCCTCAATATCCCGCTGCGTATGTCCGGCGGTCAGCGTGACCCGCAGCCGCGCGCTGCCTGCTGGTACGGTAGGAGGACGTATTGCCGTAAGCCAGAAGCCACGCTCCCGCAGGCGAGCTGCCAGACTCAGCGATCGGGCATTCTCGCCGACGATTAGCGGCTGAATAGCGGTATGGGAATCCGTAAGCGTAAAGGGAAGCTGCGCGATGCCCCGGCGAAAATCGGTAATGTTGGCGTGCAGCTGCTCGCGACGCTGCTCGCAGGCGCGGACGACCTTCAAGGCGGCAGACAAGGCGCAGGCCTGCGCGGGCGGCATTGACGTGCTGTAGATCAGATGCCGGGCAGACTGCAAAAAATAGTCGGCGGCCGATTCGCTGCACAGCACGGCCGCTCCGCTGACGCCAAAGGCTTTGCCGAAGGTAATCACCAGCAGGTCGGGCTTAACGCCCTGCTCAAAACAGCTGCCCCGACCTTCGCTTCCCACCACGCCAATGCCGTGCGCGTCGTCCACCAGCAGCCAGCCGTCTACCCTGCAAGCGGCCGCCGAAATTTCTGTAAGCGGGGCCCGATCGCCGTCCATGCTGAACACACCTTCCGTGACGACCAGCTGCAGCCCTTCGCACGGAGTCGCGAGAAGTTTATTGAGTGCCGCAGCGTCGTTATGCGCAAAGCGCCTGAGCTGAGCGGGGCTTTGCATAGCGGCCTCAAGCAAGGAGGCGTGGCTGAGTTTGTCGGCCACAATGCGATCCTGCCTGCGGGCCAGCGCGGCAATCATCGCCTGGTTGGCCGCAAAACCGGAGATAAACAGCAGCGCTCGCGGATAGCCCAGCCACTGTGCCAGCTCGGCTTCAAGCTGCTGATGGGCAAGGCTATAGCCGGTTACATGACCGGAGCCTCCGCTGCCTACGCCGTATTCTTCCGCTCCCTTTTGCCACGCTCGCACGATATCCGGATGCTGGCTCAGCCCCAGATAATCGTTGCTGGAAAAGTTGAGGTAGCTCTGACCGCCGCTCACCAACTGACGCCCGCAGCCGCGTTCGTTGACCCGCCTGATACGAAAACTGTCGCCCGCACGTTTTTCCGCAAGCGTGGCTTCAATACGCTGCTGCCAGGTCATACCGCCGCCGCGTTGTAATACCTGTCGGTGTCCGCCGTAAGCAGCTGCGAAGCCAGCTGCTGTTGCTGCTCGTTGTCGCCAGCGTCCGTCGTGGTTTGCTGCGGATTCAGACCCAGCTTGCGGAACAGCTGGAGATCTTTATCCTCCTCGGGGTTTGGCGTGGTCAGAAGCTTGCAGCCGTAGAAAATCGAGTTGGCCCCGGCCATAAAGCACATCGCCTGCGTTTGCTCGCTCATCTGCTCGCGGCCTGCGGAAAGGCGAACAAAGGAGGTCGGCATCATGATACGGGCGATGGCGATGGTACGGATGAAATCAAAGGCGTCCACGTCGTCATTATCCGCCAGCGGCGTCCCCTTGACCTTCACCAGCATGTTGATCGGCACGCTCTCAGGCGGCGTCGGCAGGTTGGCAAGCTGAAGCAGCAGGCCCGCACGATCTTTCACCGTCTCACCCAGTCCGACAATACCGCCGGAGCAAACTTTAATTCCCGCTTCGCGCACTTTATCAAGCGTGTCGAGGCGTTCCTGATAGGTGCGGGTGGTAATAATATTGCCGTAGAATTCCGGCGAAGTATCGAGGTTATGGTTGTAATAATCCAGCCCGGCGGCGGCCAGACGTGCGGCCTGCTCATCGGTTAACGTGCCGAGCGTCATGCAGGTTTCCAGCCCCATTTCGCGCACGCCCTGCACCATTTGCTCCAGATAGGGCATATCGCGATCGTTCGGATTCTTCCACGCCGCGCCCATGCAGAAACGAGTTGAACCGGCGCTGCGCGCCTTGCGGGCTGACTCCAGCACCTGCTCAACTTCCATCAGGCGTTCAGACTCGAGGCCCGTTTTATAGCGTGCGCTTTGCGGGCAGTATTTGCAGTCTTCCGGGCAGGCGCCCGTCTTGATCGACAAGAGCGTGCTGACCTGAACATGATGAGGATCGAAGTGCTGACGGTGAATCTGCTGCGCTTCAAACAGCAAATCCAGGAAAGGTTTTTCAAAGAAAGCAGTGACCTGCGACATTGACCAGCGCGTGCGGTGAGCCATGGGGCGTCTCCAAAAGGGGTGTTGTTAGCCGTCGATTGACGTTATACTTGTAAACCTAAATGTTTTTAAAATGGTTTACAAGTCACGTTATGACGCCTGCTGATTTAACATTCGACCAACAACATATCTGGCATCCCTACACGTCCATGACCCGTCCGCTGCCGGTGTATCCGGTTGTTTCTGCCGACGGTTGCGAGCTAACCCTAGCCGATGGCAGAGCGCTGGTGGACGGCATGTCGTCCTGGTGGGCGGCGATTCACGGCTATAACAATCCGCGCCTGAATCAGGCAATGAAGGCTCAGATAGACCAGATGTCGCACGTGATGTTTGGCGGCATCACCCATCCCGCGGCGGTTGCCCTGTGCCGCAGGCTTGTGGCAATGACGCCCGAGCAGCTGGAGTGCGTTTTCCTGGCCGATTCTGGCTCGGTTGCGGTAGAAGTAGCGCTGAAAATGGCGCTGCAATACTGGCATGCTAAAGGCGAGCCCCGGCAGCGTTTTCTGACTTTCCGCCACGGCTACCACGGCGATACATTCGGGGCGATGTCGGTGTGTGACCCGGACAATTCGATGCACAGCCTGTGGCAAGGTTATCTGCCGGAGCACCTTTTTGCGCCTGCGCCGCAGTGCGGTTTTACCGATGAATGGGACGAAATGGATATCGTGCCGTTTGCGCGGCTGATGGCGGCTCACCGGCATGAAATTGCCGCCGTTATTCTTGAACCTGTCGTGCAGGGTGCGGGCGGCATGCGCTTCTATCATCCGCAATGGCTGAAGCGTATTCGCCGCATGTGCGATCGTGAAGGTATCCTGCTGATTGCCGATGAAATTGCCACCGGCTTTGGGCGCACCGGCAAAATGTTTGCCTGTGAACATGCCGAAATTGCCCCGGATATTATGTGCCTGGGCAAAGCGCTAACCGGCGGCACTATGACGCTGTCCGCCACGCTGGCTACCCGCCATGTGGCTGAAACAATCAGCGACGGCGAGGCCGGATGCTTCATGCACGGCCCAACGTTTATGGGCAATCCTCTGGCCTGCGCGGTGGCAGGCGAAAGCCTTGAACTGCTGCTGGAAGGCGGCTGGCAGACGCAGGTCGCGGCGATTGAAAAACAGCTGCTTGAAGGCCTGGAGCCGTTGCGCGCAAGCCCGCAGGTCGCGGATATTCGCGTGCTGGGGGCGATTGGCGTAGTGGAAACCCGCACCCCGGTAGAGATGGCCCCGCTTCAGGCCTACTTCGTCAAACAGGGCGTGTGGATCCGCCCGTTTGGCCACCTGATTTATCTGATGCCGCCTTATATCATCAGCCCGCAACAGCTGGATAAACTCATCGCTGCCGTGGCAGGCGCGGTTGATAATCCCGCGTTTTTCAAAGGCTGATCGCCTCCGCACCGGGTGAGGATGAACTACACTTCGAGGATCTTTTCACGCATTCCGGGAGATCCTGATGAAAATTCTCATGGTACTGACATCCCACAATAAGCTGGGCAATACCGGCAAACCCACCGGCTTTTGGCTGGAGGAGTTTGCCGCACCTTACTACGTTTTTCACGACGCCGGGCTTGAGGTGACTCTCGCTTCCCCCAAAGGCGGCCAGCCTCCGCTGGACCCAAAAAGCGACGAGCCGGACGCCCAGACTGACGACACGCGCCGCTTCCGCAGCGATGCGGCGGCACAAAAATTACTGGCTAATACCCTTCAGCTTTCAACTTTACCTGCCGAAGATTTTGATGCCGTTTTCTACCCCGGCGGCCACGGCCCTCTGTGGGATCTGGCCGAAGACCCGCATTCAATCAGGCTTATCGAACAATTCTGGGCGGCAGGCAAACCTGTGGGCGCAGTTTGTCACGCGCCGGGGGTACTGCGACGGGTAAAAACCCCTGACGGGGCTGCGCTGGTGAAAGGCAAACGCGTCACCGGCTTTACCAATAGCGAAGAGGACGGCGTTGGGCTAACCGCCATCGTGCCTTTCCTGGTGGAAGATGAGCTGAAAAAGGCGGGCGGCCTGTTCGAACGCACCGACGACTGGGGCGAGTATGCGGTGGTCGACGGGCATCTGGTTACCGGCCAAAATCCAGCCTCGTCTACTATTGCCGCCGAAGAGCTGCTAAAACTACTCGATCTCTAGTCGCAAGGAACCGGTATGAAACTGATTAGTCAGGATATTAAAGAAGGTGAAAAGCTGCCCGCCCGCCACGTATTCAACGGCATGGGCTACTCGGGGGACAACATTTCGCCGCACCTGGCATGGGACGACGTGCCTCCGGGCACGAAAAGCTTCGTCGTCACCTGTTACGATCCGGACGCGCCAACGGGGTCAGGCTGGTGGCACTGGGTGGTGGCTAACCTCCCCGCAGACACGCGCGTCTTGCCGCAGGGAGCGGGCTCTGATTTAGCCGCGCTGCCGGAACCCGCCGTACAAACCCGCACAGATTTTGGCAAAGCAGGCTACGGCGGAGCTGCGCCGCCGAAAGGTGAAACCCACCGCTATATTTTCATCGTCCACGCGCTGGACGTCGAAAAGCTGGAGGTGGATGAAAATGCTTCCGGCGCAATGGTCGGTTTTAACGTGCATTTCCACTCGTTAGGCAGCGCCTCAATTACCGCTCTGTTCAGCTAATCCATCTTTTATGAGGCCGATTGTGCAAATCGGCTTCCCGTTTCGCTCAACTTAGTATAAAAATGCAGGCCTTGAGGACACCCTCTTTTAAACCGCACAGCAAGGAGCAACCTTGAACGCATTATCGGTTTCTCGTCGGGCCGCCGCGCTCGCTTTTGCCGTGGCATTGTCAGCCTGTAGCTCAACGCCACCAGAAGACCGCCCTTCCACGCAAGTGGCTCCGGGCACCCAATCTCGTCCGATTTTATCGGCGGACGAAGCGCAGAACTTTGTTCAGGCGCGTTACTTCTCGTCCATGAATCAAAATGAAGCGCCGTGGACGCCGTCTGCTATTCGCACGCCTCAGCAGCCAGATTTCGTGGTGGGCGCAGCGGGTGGTCAGGGCGTGACCCACACCTCCATCCAGGCCGCGGTTGACGCAGCGATAGCCAAACACAGCAGCTCTCGCCTGTACATCGCCATCCAGCCGGGTGAATATCCAGGCACGGTGTATATCCCGGCCGCCTCCGGCAGCGTGACGCTGTACGGGACGACGGATAACGCAGCCGATGTGAAAATCACTATGCCGCTGGATTCAGAGACCGATATCGCCACCTGGCGTCGTTCGGTGAACCCAGCGGGCAAGTATATGCCGGGCAAACCAGCCTGGTACATGTTTGACAGCTGTCAGAGCCGCCGCTCTGCCACCGTCGGCGTGATGTGTTCCGCGGCCGTCTGGTCGCAAAATAATGGCCTGCAGCTGCAAAACCTGACCATTGCCAACACGCTGGGCGACAGCGTTGATGCGGGCAACCATCAGGCCGTGGCGCTGCGTAGCGACGGCGATAAGGTGCAGTTAAACAATGTGCATCTGCTGGGCCGCCAGAACACCTTCTTCGTGACCAACAGCGACGTGCAGAACCGCCTGCTGGCTAATCGCCAGACGCGTACTCTGGTGACCAACGGCTATATCGAGGGCGATGTGGACGTGGTTTCTGGCCGCGGTGCGGTGGTGTTTGATAACACCGACTTCCGTCTGGTCAACAGCCGTACAAAAGAAGGCTATGTCTTCGCACCGGCTACGCTGCCAAACGTGTTCTATGGTTTCCTCGCCGTTAACAGCCGCTTTACCGCAGCCGGTGACGCGCAGCTGGGCCGCGCCTGGGATGTTGAAGCCGCTGAAAACGGCTATGCCGCTGGCCAGACTTCTAACGGCCAGGTGGTGATCCGCGACAGCGTGATTAACGAAGGATTCAACACCGCTAAGCCCTGGGGCGACGCCGCGGGTTCCAAACGTCCGTTTACCGGCAATACTGGAACCAAAGGCGAGAAGGACAGCATTCAGCGTGACCTGAATGATGCCAACGCCAATCGCCTGTGGGAATTTAACAACCGTGGCGTAGGCAGCCCGGTGAGCGAATAACTGCGCGAATGCTACAAACAAAAAACCTCGCCGCGGCGAGGTTTTTTTATTCCATAATCAGAAATTAGTGCGCGTTAACCACCACCCACATTGGCCCCTGCCCGACGGCATAGCGCCCTTTCTCTTCCAGCAGACCCTGCTCGCCGGTAATTTGATAGACCGCGATATGATGTGACTTCTGCCCGGCGGCAATCAGGTATTTTCCGCTGTGATCGACGTTGAAACCACGAGGCTGGGTTTCCGTCGGCTGATAGCCCTCGATGGCCAGCACGCTGCCGTCTTCCGAAACGCTGAAGATGGTAATAATGCTCGCGGTACGGTCGCAGGTGTAAAGATGACGGCCATCGGGCGTGATGTGGATATCTGCCGCCCAGCGGGTATCAGAGAAGCCCGGCGGCATAATGTCGAGCGTTTGCACGCATTCGATTTTCCCGTGCGGATCTTTCAGCTCCCAGACGTCAACGGCTCCGTTCAGTTCGTTCACGCAGTAGCCGTACTGCTGATTAGGGTGGAAGACCATATGGCGCGGGCCAGCGCCTTCCACCGTCGTGACTTCAGCCGGGTTTTGTGCGGTCAGCGCGCCGTCGTCGGACAGCGTAAACAGGCAAATACGATCCTGTTTGAGCGCGGGAACCCACAGCGTACGGTTGTCAGGCGAAATATTGGCGGAATGGCAGCCTTCCAGCCCTTCTGCCTGGAATACGACTGCGCCCGGCAGGCCGTCTTTATCCAGCGGCGTGACGCTTACGCTGCCCGCGTTGTAAGAAGCGCTGAACAGGAATTTGCCCTGATGGTCGGTCGAGATATGCGTTGGGCTGCCAGGCAGCGGAGCGACACCGGCTTCGGTCAGCGTGCCGTCATCCGGCGTAATGCGGTAGGCAATAACGCGAAACTCCGGGCGAACGCCAACGTACAGGAAGCGTTTGTCCGGGCTGATGACCATTGGCTGAACCTGGCCTGGAACATCGACAACCTGCACCAGGGTGAGTTCGCCGTATGAATTCAGCGCCCAGACGTGGATCTGCTGGCTTTCCGGGCTGGCGGTATAGACTGTTTGTTTCATGAAATCTCGTTCCTCCCAACGTATCGAGTAATAGTCACAAGGTTAGCCGCTTTTGCCGCTTCGGGCCGCTATTTTGAACAACGCCCCGGGCGGTGTACCATCGGTAGAGACCCTGTGACTTGAATCTGACTGGAACCTGAAATGACCTATCGAGTAATCGCCCTTGATCTGGACGGCACCCTGCTGACGCCACAAAAAACTATCCTGCCTGAATCACTGACTGCGCTCGAGCGCGCACGCGAGTCGGGGTGCAAAGTGGTTATCGTGACCGGTCGCCATCATGTTGCCATTCATCCTTTTTATCAGGCACTGGCTTTAGATACACCTGCAATTTGCTGTAACGGCACTTATTTGTATGATTATCATGCGAAAAAGGTGCTGGCATCCGATCCGCTTCGCCCGCAGCAGGCCCTCGACCTGATTGATTTGCTCGACTCACACGACGTCCACGGTTTGATGTACGTTGATGATGCCATGCTCTACGAGCGCGCAACCGGGCACGTACAGCGCACTGAAAACTGGGCGCGAGCTTTGCCGGAAGGGCAGCGGCCTGTTTTCCGCCACGTCGCGTCGATGCGTGAAGCGGCCAGCGAAGTTGAGGCAATCTGGAAATTCGCCCTGACCGACGAGGATATTCCCAGGCTGCAAAGCTTCGTGAAGGAAGTTGAAAAGCAGCTGGGCCTGGCCTGCGAATGGTCGTGGCACGATCAGGTTGACGTAGCGCAGAACGGCAACAGCAAGGGCAAACGCCTTGCGCAATGGGTCGAGTCAGAAGGCTTATCAATGGATCAGGTTATGGCCTTTGGCGATAACTACAACGACCTGAGTATGCTTGAAGGCGCCGGGCTTGGCGTGGCGATGGGCAACGCCGACGAGGCCATCAAAGCCCGGGCAAACCTGGTTATCGGCACTAATCTGGAAACGGGCATTGCCGAGACGATTTACCGACATTTGCTGTAGCAGGCGAGAGGGGGATAGCGCTTTGGCTCATCCACCCTACTTCCTCTGTCAGGTCGTTATCGACACGCTTTTAATTTGCGCGTACAGCCACTGGCCCGGCTTGATGGCCAGTTCATCCCTCGCCCAGGGGCTAATGCGCGCCCACAGGGTTTTGCCGGCCACTTCTAGCTGCACTTCCACCTGCCCTTCATCGTCAAAGCACTGTGCGACTTTCGCCCGCAGCACGTTACGAATGCTGCTGTTAACCGGCGGCTGCAAAATAAGGGAAACGTCAGACGCCTGAATACGAATGCGCAGCGGCGCCTGAAGCGGCTTGTCGAGCTTGTTCACCCAGATATGCTGGTCGCCCAGCGCCAGCGCGGTCATCGAGTAATGCGGATGATGCTCGAGCACGCTGACTTTCAGGATGCTGCTTTGCTGCTCTTTCGGCAGCCAGGGATGCATAACGCTGCTGCCCCAGACCTCTTCGAGATTGCCGAACGCCTTCACCGCGCCGCCGTCGAGCACCAGCACTTTATCCGCCAGATGCAAAATTTCTTCCAGCGAGTGGCTGACGTACAGCATCGGAATATTGATTTCGCGCGCCAGGCGCTGCAAATAGGGCAACAGCTCGCGCTTGCGGGGAATATCCAGCGAGGCCAGCGGTTCATCCAGCAGCAGCAGTTCGGGCGAAGTCAGCAGCGCACGACCAATCGCCACGCGCTGTTTTTCGCCGCCGGACAGGCTCCAGGGAAAGCGATCCAGTAAATCCTCGATGCCCAGCAGCGCCACCAGCTTGTCAAACTGACCGGCCATATTTCTCGCCATGCCGTACTTGAGATTGCCGCGCACGCGGTAGTGCGGGAACAGGCGCGCATCCTGGAATACGTAGCCAATGCGGCGCTTTTCAGGCGCGAGGTAACGTTTGGTTTGCGCGTCGCTCAGCACGCGATCGTTCAGCACGATGCAGCCTTCCTGCGGACGAGTCAGCCCGCTAATAGCGTTAATCAGCGAGGTTTTTCCCGCGCCGGAGACGCCAAATACCGCGGTGATGCCTTTGCCCGGCAAAGATTCGTTTATTTCCAGACGATGGTTACCCAGCGTCTGCACAAAATTAAGTTCCAGCATCAGCTCACCCCAATTCGTTGACGGCTTTTACGCGCCAGCCACTCGGCCACCAGCAGAGAAAACAGGGCCAGAACAATCGAAATCACGCACAGCCGAGCCGCGGCGCCTTCGCCACCGGGAGTCTGAATCAGGGTGTACATCGCGGAAGGAATAGTGCGGGTTTCGCCGGGAATATTCGAAACGAAGGTGATGGTAGCCCCAAATTCGCCCAGGGAACGGGCAAAGGCCAGCACCGTGCCGGCAATGATTCCAGGGAGGGTCAGCGGCAGAGTAATGGTGCAAAACACGCGCCAGCGCCCTGCGCCCAGCGTGCGGGCAGCCTGCTCGAGCTTTAAGTCCACGCCTTCCAGAGCAAGGCGGATAGCCCGCACCATCAAAGGGAACGACATGACCGCCGCCGCCAGTACCGCGCCGCGCCAGCTGAAAGCAAAAGTAATGCCGAAAACGTCGTAAAGCCAGGCGCCAATAAAGCCGCGCCGCCCCATGGCAATCAGCAGCAGATAGCCGACCACAACGGGAGGAAGAACCAGGGGAAGATGGATAATACTGTCGAGCAAAGCTTTGCCCGGGAACCGGCAACGCACCAGCACCCAGGCAAACAAGATCCCAAAAGGAAGGCTAAACAGCACCGCAAGGGTTGAGACTTTCAGGCTAAGCAGTACCGCCTGCCATTCGGGATCGGTCAATATCATTATTTAGTCGTAAATCCGTAACGTTGGAAGATAGCAGCCGCTTCCGGTCCTTTCAGGTAGCTGTAGAACGCGGTAACGGTTGGGTTATCGTGGCCTTTAACAATCGCAATAGGGTATTCAACTTTTTTATGGGAGTCTTCCGGGAAGGTGCCCACAACCTTCACGCCTTTGCTGGCTACGGCATCGGAGCCATAGACAATGCCCAGCGGAGCTTCGTCGCGCTCAACCAGAGCCAGCGCGCCGCGCACGTCTTCCGCCGGAGCAAGTTTAGGAGACAGCGTTTCCCACGCGCCCAGTTTTTGCAGCGCTTCTTTCGCGTAAATACCCGCTGGCACGTGGTCAGGATCGCCCACGGCCAGACGCCCACCTTTTAACAAAGCGGCCCAGTCGGTTTTATTAGTAATTGTGATATCAGCCTGCTGGCTGGCTTTTGGCGCGACGACAACCAGGCTGTTGCCCAGCAGCGTTTCACGCGTATCGGTTTTGATGGCGTCTTTGCTGACCGCGTAATCCATCCATTTCTGATCGGCAGAAATGAACAGGTCCGCAGGCGCACCCGCTTCAATCTGGCGGGCAAGCGTGGAGGAAGAGGCAAAAGAGGAAGCCACTTCAACGGTTTTGCCTTTCTGATACTGCGTAGCAATATCCTGCATCGCATTGGTTAACGACGCCGCGGCGAACACGGTAATTTTGCTGTTATCTGCCAGCGCCTGACCGGCAAGGCTGACGCTCAATGCTGCGCCAAAGGCGAGACGTACCCACTGCTTATTCATGTTATGACTCCACTGAGTTTCGTTATGTGCGCTGTAATATAACGATATTAGAAAGGGAGATACAGAACATATCGGCAAAAATGGGAGGGACTTTAAAGAGAAACGCCCGCGAATGCGGGCGCTTAAGAATCAATGGTGTTGTTTTGGCTGGTCGCGATGACCGACTTTTGAGAAGACGTTGAAGACTTCACCCAATCCGTAGATCAGTCCAAGGATCACGGCCATGACAATCGGCACCATGATCACGGCAAAAACCAAACTTTTCAGTAACTCTAACATGATTGCCCCAGGTGAAAAGTGGAAGCGGCTATTCTAACGGCCTGCAAAAAAAACGCACCCTCCTTTTGTGCCATTTGCCCGCGCCGCCGCAATAGGGGAAAATAGCCTTTTTTAAGGTCCGGAGAGGTTATGCAGGCTGAAATCTTACTTACGCTAAAGCTCCAGCAGCGGCTGTTCGCCGATCCACGTCGCATCGCGCTACTTAAACAAATACAACATACCGGCTCTATTAGCCAGGGCGCTAAGCTCGCGGGCATTAGCTATAAAAGCGCCTGGGATGCTATCAACGAAATGAATCAGCTGACCGACGACACGCTGGTTGAACGCGCAACCGGCGGCAAAGGCGGCGGCGGCGCAATCGTCACGCGCTACGGTGAGCGACTGATTCAGCTTTATGAGCTGCTGGCGCAAATTCAGCAGAAGGCCTTCGACGTGCTGCGCGATGATTCGCTGCCGCTCGACAGCCTGCTGGCGGCCATTTCGCGCTTCTCTTTGCAGACCAGCGCACGCAACCAGCTTTTTGGCACCGTGCTTCATCGCGACAGCGAAAAAGTGCAGCAGCACGTCGATATTTTACTGGCCGACGGCGTCACTCGCCTGCAGGCTGCCATTACGCGGGGCAGCGCCGAGCGCCTGAGCCTGAGCGAAGGCAAAGAAGTGCTGGTGCTAATCAAAGCGCCGTGGGTGGAAATTACCGCCGACCCGGCCAGAGCCAGCCACGCGGATAACCGCCTGCCGGGTAAAGTCACCAGCGTTCAGCAGGGCACGGAGCAAAGTGAAGTGCTGGTTCAGCTTCCTGACGGCCAGACCCTGTGTGCTACGGTGCCGAACAGCACGGTAGAAAATCAGTATCTGGCAGAAGGCTCTGAGGTCGTAGCATTTTTTAATGCCGACAGAGTGATTATCGCCACGCTGTGCTAAAAGGGCGCGGCGAATTGACAACGGCGCAGACAATCCGTATTTCTGTGGTGCATCACTGCAAAAAATGGGATGACACATGTCTGCGTTGCAAATTTCGCAAGGTATCTTTCGCCTCGGCGACACACAAACCCTTACCCTCAATGATTTAACGCTTCGCTCTGGTGAAAGCTGGGCATTTGTCGGCGCAAACGGCAGCGGAAAATCGGCGCTGGCCCGGGCGCTGGCCGGCTCCCTCCCCTTGCTCAAAGGCGAACGCGCCTGCACGTTTACCCGCGTGGCGCATCTCTCTTTTGAACGGCTTCAGAAACTAGTCAGCGACGAATGGCAGCGGAATAATACCGATCTGCTCAGTCCTGACGAAGACGATACGGGCCGTACTACCGCAGAAATCATTCAGGAGGAGAGTAAAAACCCGGCTCGCTGCGAGGCGCTGGCAACCCTGTTTGGCATTCAGCATTTGCTGAGCCGTCGTTTTAAATATCTTTCCACCGGCGAAACACGTAAGACGCTGCTTTGCCAGGCCCTGATGGCCGAGCCGGACCTGCTGATTCTGGACGAGCCGTTCGACGGGCTGGACGTTAAATCCCGCGAGCAGCTGGCTGGCCTGCTGGGCGAACTGAGCGCGCAGGGCTACACGCTGGCGCTGGTGCTCAACCGCTTCGATGAAATCCCGGATTTTGTGCAGCACGCTGGCGTGCTGGCCGACTGCACCCTGATTGAAACCGGGGAAAAAACAAAGCTGCTTGAGCAGGCATTAATCGCGCAGCTCGCCCACAGCGAGAAGCTTTCAGGCGTATCGCTGCCGGAAGCCGACAACCCTGCCGACCGCTACACGCTGCCAGAAAATGAACCGAGAATAATTTTGCGCAACGGCATCGTGGAATACAACGATCGCCCCATCCTGCACAAATTGTCCTGGACGGTGAATCCCGGCGAGCACTGGCAAATCGTCGGGCCAAACGGTGCGGGAAAATCAACGTTGCTCAGCCTGGTCACCGGCGATCACCCGCAGGGCTACAGTAACGATCTCACCCTGTTTGGCCGCCGTCGCGGCAGCGGGGAAACCATCTGGGATATCAAGAAGCATATCGGCTACGTCAGCAGCAGCCTGCATCTGGAGTACCGCGTCAGTACTTCCGTGCGTAACGTCATTCTTTCAGGCTATTTCGACTCCATCGGCATTTATCAGGCCGTCTCGGACCGCCAGCAAAAGCTGACCCGCGAATGGCTGAACATGCTGGGCATGGATAACGCCACTGCCGACGCCCCTTTTCATAGCCTTTCCTGGGGTCAGCAGCGCCTGGCGCTGATCGCCCGCGCGCTGGTTAAGCACCCTACGCTGCTGATTCTGGACGAGCCGCTGCAAGGGCTGGATCCCCTCAACCGTCAGCTTGTACGCCGCTTCGTCGATATTCTGATCGGCGAAGGCGAAACGCAGCTGCTGTTTGTCTCGCACCACGCGGAGGACGCGCCGGAATGCATTACGAAGCGCTTAAGCTTTGTGCCTGACGGCGACATTTACCGCTACGAATTTGACGATTTATCCCGCTAACCATTCCACGGATGGCTTCCCGCCATCCGACTTTAAGATAAGCCGCAGCCTCGCCGCATCGTGAGTTGATTTATACTCCCTTTCACTTCGGAAAAGCCCGAGAAGCAATCAGTGTAAACGATTCCACTAATTTATCCCGTGTCACACTTTTTTCATCTCTGTTATGCTATGTTTATTACATACCATAGCCGTAATGGAGCGAAAAATGAGAGTTCTGGTAACAGGTGGTAGCGGTTACATTGGCAGTCATACCTGCGTGCAGCTGCTGCAAAACGGCCACGACGTGGTAATTCTGGATAACCTGTGCAACAGCAAGCGCAGCGTGCTGCCGGTCATTGAGCGTCTGGGCGGTAAACACCCGCTGTTTATCGACGGTGATATTCGCGACGAAGGCCTGCTGGCCGAAATCTTCCATGACCATCAGATTGACGCCGTGATTCATTTCGCCGGGCTTAAAGCGGTGGGCGAATCGGTGAATAAGCCGCTGGAGTATTACGATAATAACGTTACCGGTACGCTCCGCCTGATTTCCGCGATGCGCGCGGCTAACGTAACCAACTTTATCTTCAGCTCCTCGGCCACCGTTTACGGCGATCAGCCGCAAATCCCCTATGTTGAAAGCTTCCCAACCGGCACGCCGGCCAGCCCTTACGGTCGCAGCAAGCTGATGGTCGAGCAAATCCTTGCCGACCTGCAAAAAGCGCAGCCTAACTGGAGCGTGGCGCTGCTGCGTTACTTCAACCCGGTAGGCGCACATCCGTCAGGCGACATGGGCGAAGATCCGCAGGGTATACCAAATAACCTGATGCCCTACATTGCGCAGGTCGCCGTTGGCCGCCGCGACTCGCTGGCCGTCTTCGGTAACGATTACCCGACGGAAGACGGCACGGGCGTGCGCGATTACATCCACGTGATGGATCTTGCCGACGGCCACGTTGCCGCCATGCAAACATTGCAGGGCAAGCCTGGCGTACACATCTATAACCTCGGGGCGGGGGTCGGCAGCAGCGTGCTGGACGTCATCAATGCCTTCAGCAAAGCCTGCGGCAAAGCGGTGAATTATCACTTCGCACCGCGCCGCGACGGCGATCTGCCCGCCTACTGGGCCGATGCCAACAAAGCAGACAAAGAACTTAACTGGCGCGTCAGCCGTACGCTGCAGGAAATGGCAGACGACACCTGGCGCTGGCAGTCGCGCCATCCCCAAGGTTATCCGGACTAAGGAAATGTAATGGAGCAGTTTAACCCGGTGGATCATCCACATCGTCGTTACAACCCACTGACGGGTCAATGGATTCTGGTTTCGCCGCACCGCGCCAAACGCCCGTGGCAGGGGGCGCAGGAAACGCCCTCTCAGGAAGTGCTCCCGGCCCATGACCCGGACTGCTTCCTTTGCCCGGGCAATACCCGCGTAACCGGCGATAAAAATCCGCAGTACACCGGCACCTTCGTGTTCACCAACGATTTTGCCGCGCTGATGACGGACACGCCGGACGCCCCGGCAAGCAGCGATCCGCTGATGCGGCTTGAAAGCGCCCGCGGCACCAGCCGGGTGATTTGTTTCTCGCCCGATCACAGCAAAACCCTGCCGCAGCTCTCCGTGCCTGCCCTTGAAGAGGTCGTAAAAACCTGGCAGGAGCAAACTGCGGATCTCGGTAAAACCTATCCCTGGGTGCAGGTGTTTGAGAATAAAGGCGCGGCGATGGGCTGCTCCAACCCGCATCCTCACGGCCAGGTTTGGGCCAACAGCTTTTTGCCAAATGAAGTGGCGCGCGAAGACGTTTTGCAGCGCGAATACTTTGCTGAACAGCATTCGCCGATGCTGGTGGATTACGCCCGCCGCGAACGCCAGGACGGCAGCCGCACCGTGGTTGAAACCGAGCACTGGCTGGCAGTTGTGCCTTACTGGGCCGCATGGCCGTTTGAAACGCTGCTGTTGCCGAAAGCGCACGTGCTGAGAATCACCGACCTGAGCGCAGAACAGAGCGGTGATTTAGCGCTGGCGCTGAAAAAACTAACCAGCCGCTACGATAATCTTTTCCAGTGCTCCTTCCCGTATTCCATGGGCTGGCACGGCGCGCCGTTTAACGGCGAAGAAAATCAGCACTGGCAGCTGCACGCCCATTTTTATCCGCCGCTGCTGCGCAGCGCCTCGGTGCGCAAATTTATGGTCGGCTATGAAATGCTGGCTGAAACCCAACGTGATTTAACCGCAGAGCAAGCCGCAGAACGCTTGCGTGCCGTATCCGACGTACACTTTCGCCAATCAGGAGTTTAAAAATGAGTCTGAAAGATAAAACCCAAAAAATCTTCGCCGAGTCGTTTGGCTACCCTGCCCCGCTAACGATTCAGGCCCCGGGTCGCGTTAACCTGATTGGTGAACATACCGACTACAACGACGGGTTCGTGCTGCCGTGCGCCATTGACTATCAAACGGTCATCAGCTGTGCGAAGCGCGACGACCGCACGGTCCGCGTTATCGCCGCTGATTATGACAATCAGGCTGATGAATTCTCGCTGGATAAGCCCATTCTGGCGCACGATACGCAGCAGTGGTCCAACTACGTGCGCGGCGTGGTGAAACATTTGCAAACGCGCGATAAAAATTTTGGCGGCGCAGACTTAGTGATTAGCGGCAACGTGCCGCAGGGCGCAGGTCTGAGCTCGTCAGCTTCGCTAGAAGTTGCCGTCGGAAAAGTCTTCCAGCAGCTTTACCATCTGCCGCTTGACGGCGCACAGCTGGCGCTAAACGGCCAGGAAGCTGAAAACCAGTTTGTCGGCTGCAACTGCGGCATCATGGACCAGCTGATTTCCGCGCTGGGTAAGAAAGATCACGCGCTGCTGATCGACTGCCGCTCCCTGGGCACCAAAGCGGTGTCGATGCCAAAAGGCGTGGCGGTGGTGATCGTCAACAGTAACTTCAAACGCACGCTGGTCGGCAGCGAGTACAACACGCGTCGCCAGCAGTGCGAAACCGGGGCGCGTTTCTTCAGCCAGAAGGCGCTGCGCGACGTTGAGCTGGCGAAATTCAACGCCGTCGCCCACGAACTCGATCCGACCGTTGCGAAGCGCGTTCGCCACGTGCTGACCGAAAACATCCGCACCGTTGAAGCCGCAGACGCGCTGGCGAAGGGCGATTTAGTGCGTATGGGCCAGCTGATGGCCGAATCTCACGCCTCAATGCGCGATGATTTTGAAATTACCGTGCCGCAGATCGACACGCTGGTAGACATCGTCAAAGCCACCATCGGCGATAAAGGCGGCGTGCGCATGACCGGCGGCGGCTTCGGCGGCTGCATCGTGGCGCTCATCCCGGAAGATTTAGTCCCTGCGGTGGAAAAAGCAGTGGCCGAACAATACGAAGCGAAGACCGGCATTAAAGAAACTTTCTACGTCTGCAAAGCTTCGGAGGGCGCGGGTCAATGTTAAAAGAAACCCCTCAGCCTGCCCCAGACGGGCAGCCTTACCGCATCGCCACCCTGCGCAACGGCGCGGGGATGGTCGTCACGATGATGGACTGGGGCGCAACGCTGATGTCGTGCCGCGTACCAATGAAAGACGGAACCGTGCGCGATACGCTGCTCGGCTGTGAAACCCCGGAAGATTATCTCAAACAGGCTGCTTATCTCGGTGCAACCGTTGGGCGCTATGCCAACCGCATCGCCAACAGCAAGCTTATTCGAGGCGTGGAAACTATCAGCCTGACCGCAAACCAGGGCGAGCATCAGCTCCACGGCGGGCCAGAAGGTTTTGATAAACGGCGCTGGCGAATCGTGCGCCAGAACGAGCAGGAAATTCTGTTTACCCTGGATTCTGCCGATGGCGATCGGGGCTTTCCGGGAAATTGCCGGGTCACGGCGCGTTATTCTCTGACGGAAGATAACCGTATTTCTATTGAATTCCGCGCGGCCGTCGACAAGCCTTGCCCTGTCAACCTGACCAGTCACGCCTATTTCAATCTCGACAGCGCGCAAAACGATGTGCGCCAGCATCGCTTACAGCTTTTTGCCGACAGCTACCTGCCGGTTGACGCCAATGGTATTCCTCACGGCAGCCTGAAAGAAGTACAGAACACCAGCTTTGACTTCCGCCAGGCGAAAACTATCGCCAAGGACTTCCTGAGCGATGAAGATCAGCAGCGGGTGAAAGGCTACGACCACGCCTTCCTGCTGCGGGCGAAAGGTGATAAAAACCTGCCCGCGGCGCACGTCTGGTCCAGCGATAATCTGCTGCAAATGACCGTTTATACTTCCGCCCCGGCGCTGCAGTTCTACAGCGGAAACTATCTGGACGGCACGCCAGCCCGCGAGCAGGGAACCTACGTCGCCTATCAGGGCCTGGCGCTGGAGAGCGAGTTCCTGCCGGATAGCCCAAATCATCCCGAATGGCCGCAGCCGGACTGCTGGCTTCAGCCGGGCGCCGAGTATCTGAGCGTGACGGAATATCAGTTCATCCCACAATAGCTTCTTTGCCCTCCTTCCCGGAGGGCAATTCTTATCCGGAATGCTGAATATCCAGCCAGATTTCGACAAAAAATAACGACGGCGTCACATCCAACTTACACTTCCCGCTCTTTTTCGCTATGTTAAACGTTTAGATTGCCGCAGGTCGCCCCACGGCAATATAATGATAATCGTTATCATTAATCGCAGGCTTATTAAGGAGTAAACTATGGCTGTTACTAAGCTGGTTCTGGTTCGTCACGGTGAAAGCCAGTGGAACAACGAAAACCGTTTCACCGGGTGGTATGACGTTGATCTGTCTGAGAAAGGTCAAACTGAAGCGAAAGCGGCGGGCAAGCTGCTGAAAGATGAAGGCTACGCCTTCGATTTTGCTTACACCTCCGTGCTGAAACGTGCCATCCACACGCTGTGGAATATCCTCGATGAACTGGACCAGGCCTGGCTGCCGGTTGAGAAATCCTGGAAGCTGAACGAGCGCCATTACGGAGCGCTGCAGGGTCTGAACAAAGCCGAAACCGCTGAGAAATACGGTGACGAGCAGGTTAAGCAATGGCGTCGTGGTTTTGCCGTGACGCCACCAGAGCTGACTCGTGATGACGAACGTTTCCCAGGCCACGATCCGCGCTATGCGTCACTGACGGATAAAGAGCTGCCAACCACCGAAAGCCTGGCGCTGACTATCGATCGCGTAATTCCTTACTGGAATGAAACCATTCTGCCACGCATGAAAAGCGGCGAGCGCGTCATCGTAGCCGCCCACGGTAACTCCCTGCGCGCGCTGGTGAAGTTCCTGGATAACCTGAGCGAAGAAGAAATTCTTGAGCTGAATATCCCAACCGGCGTGCCGCTGGTGTACGAGTTTGATGAAAACTTCAAGCCGCTGAAACGCTACTACCTGGGCAACGCGGACGAAATCGCTGCGAAAGCCGCGGCGGTGGCAAACCAGGGTAAGGCGAAGTAATTCGCAGAATGTGAAAAAGGCGTGGTGAAAACCACGCCTTTTTTATGTCTGACACTACGCTTTTTTAGCCGCGACGCGCTTTGACTGCCGCAGACAGCTGGCGCAGAATCGTTTCGGTATCTTCCCAGCCGATGCAGGCGTCGGTAACGCTTTTGCCATAAACCAGCGATTCACCGCTTTCCAGGTTTTGATTCCCCTCCACCAGGTGGCTCTCGATCATCACGCCGGTAATGGCTTTATCGCCGCTGGCAATTTGCTGACAAACGTCCGTGCCCACTTCCATCTGCTTTTTGAACTGCTTGCTGCTGTTGGCGTGGCTGAAATCAATCATCACCTGAGCGGGCAGCCCGGCTTTCGCCAGATCTTCTTTTACCTGCGCTACGTGAGCCGAGCTGTAATTTGGCTCTTTGCCGCCGCGCAGGATGATGTGGCAGTCGCCGTTACCGCTGGTGTTAACGATGGCCGAGTGGCCCCACTTAGTGACCGACAGGAAGCAGTGCGGCGCACCGGCAGCGTTGATAGCGTCGATGGCAACTTTCATCGTGCCGTCGGTCCCATTTTTGAAACCTACCGGGCAGGACAGGCCGGACGCCAGCTCGCGGTGAACCTGAGACTCTGTAGTACGGGCGCCAATTGCGCCCCAGCTCATTAAATCAGCCAGATATTGCGGCGTGATCATGTCGAGGAATTCCCCCGCCGCAGGCAGGCCGGAATCGTTGATATCCAGCAGCAGCTTACGCGCAATGCGCAGGCCGTCGTTGATCTGGTAGCTGCTGTCCATATGAGGATCGTTAATCAGCCCTTTCCAGCCAACCGTAGTGCGCGGCTTTTCAAAATAGACGCGCATGACGATTTCCAGCTCGCCCTGCAACTCCTCACGCAGCGCCAGCAGGCGCGCACCGTATTCTTTCGCGGCTTTAATATCGTGAATTGAGCAGGGACCAATCACCACCAGCAGGCGGTCATCGTTGCCTTTGAGGATTTTATGGATAGCTTTGCGTGCGTGAGACACCGTCCGGGCCGCTTTTTCAGTGGCGGGGAATTTTTCAAGCAGCGCAACAGGAGGAAGGAGTTCGTTGATCTCTTTGATTCGTAAGTCGTCGTTCTGATAATTCATGATATTTCCGCGGGATTTTATTATTTATCTGAGTTGCAATCCCTTCAATCTATATCTTCATGAGCGGAGTGTAAACTGGCTTTTACACTTCGAGCAGATAATTCCTGGAAATGGCGTTATAAGCGTCAAAACATGGCGAAAAATGAGATCGCCACTACAATTTTTACTGTTAACACTGAAAAATATCACTTTTACAAAATTGTATCCTGATCACATATCTATTGCCGGGATCTTCATTGGTTTATCCCGGCCCGATCGATACAAGCTGATGCACTGTTGGAAGAAGTTATCCAGCAATAACGACCAGAACAGGAGCACAAAGATGAATAAATTAGCCACGCTTTTCCTGACAGCAACTCTCTCCGTCGCAAGCGGTGCCGCGCTGGCCGCTGATACAACCTCTGGCGGCAGTAACAACGGCCAGGCCAACGCAAGCGCAGAAGCCGGTCAGGTCGCACCGGACGCGCATCAAAACATGGCGCCAAAAGGCGTTGATAATAATGATGTGAATAATAGCGGCACGATGCTGCACCCGAACACCAGCAGCAGCGCTTCAGGCGAAGGGATGAGCAGTGAAGAAGTGCACAAAAATACGATGTGTAAGGACGGTCGCTGCCCTGATATCAACAAAAAAGTTGATACCGGCACCACCCACGACGTTGATACTAAAGTGGATGGCACGTCGCAGTAAGCCTGATATCACATTAAAACAGAGGGGAGCTTTGGCTCTCCTTTTTTATTGATAAAAGACACTTTTCAACGAGTTGAGCAGGATTGCCGTTATAATTAGCGCACAGTTGTTTCAGCTTGCGGAAAATTATGGCTCACTCTCATTCACACCAACACGCTTCCGGGGATACCAACGCCAGACGGCTACTCTGGGCTTTTGCTATCACCGCATTGTTTATGGTCGCGGAGGTCGTGGGCGGCCTGTTATCCGGCTCGCTGGCGCTGCTGGCCGATGCCGGACATATGCTCACCGATGCCGCTGCGCTGCTGGTGGCTCTCGTCGCCGTCCAGTTTGCCCGACGCCCGCCTAACGCTCGCCATACGTTTGGCTGGCTGCGCCTGACCACGCTTGCCGCGTTCGTGAACGCCATCGCCCTGGTGGTGATTACCATTTTAATTGTCTGGGAAGCGATTCAGCGTTTTAACCATCCGCAGCCTATTGCGGGCGGGGCGATGCTGACCATCGCCGTCGCCGGGCTGCTGGCGAATATCGCTTCGTTCTGGATTTTGCATCGCGGCGGAGAAGAGAAGAATCTCAACGTTCGCGCGGCTGCGCTGCATGTGTTGGGCGACCTGCTGGGTTCCGTCGGGGCAATTATTGCCGCGCTGGTGATTCTGTGGACCGGCTGGACGCCGATTGACCCGATTCTTTCAGTGCTGGTTTCCTGCCTCGTGCTGCGCAGCGCGTGGAATCTGCTTAAAGAAAGCGTTAATGAGCTGCTGGAAGGCGCGCCGACGGCGATTGACATTGAAGCGCTGAAGAGAAAACTGGCCCGCAAAATTCCGGAGGTTCGCAATGTGCATCACGTGCACATTTGGCTGGTCGGTGAAAAACCGCTGATGACGCTGCACGTTCAGGTGGTACCGCCGCACGACCATGATGCGCTGTTGGATCGCATTCATCACTTTCTTGCCGACGAATATCAAATTGCCCATGCCACGGTGCAGATGGAATATCAGTCGTGCAGCGGGCCAAACTGCGATTTGAATGAGCACGATCGTACCGATCATGCTCATCATCATCACTGATTATGAAAGCGCGTGCGAGCCGCGTTCGCCTGCGCTTTTAATCCACATTCTGCTGCCGTTCAGCGCGATAAATGTCAGAATCAGATACTCCAGCGACATCGCGTAGACGCCCTGCAGGGCAAAGATCACCACGCTGATAACGTTGACGACCACCCACAACAGCCAGTTTTCAACGTATTTACGCGTCATCAGAATCATCGCGACGATTGAGAGCACCATCATGCAGGAATCCCAGAACGGGAAGGCGTCCGGCTGGAGTTCAGGCATAGTGACGTTCAGGCCCATTGCCTGCATCACGGAAACGGCGGTTCGGGTCAGGAAGGCGAAGACCGGATCGATAAAGACGGTCATCAGACCGATGGCTCCGACGCAAACCGCCAGCCAGGCAATGGCCTTCGGAAGCGGCAGCCAGCGAATGCGCAGGGCCGCTTCGTTGCCGCTTGTTTGCCTCGACCATGCGTACCAGCCGTAGATGTTGGCGACAAAGAAGAACAGCTGTAGCAGCAGGCTGGCATACAGCTGGATCTGGAAGAAGATAATCGCAAACAGCGTGACGTTAATCAGCCCAAAGGCGTAATTGCCGATCTTCTCAAGGCTTGCCAGCCAGATGCACAGCAGACCCGCGATCGTTCCCACCGCTTCAATCCATGATAAATCGTAGCCCCCAACCCCGAACGGGATGTGGACCAGAATATTTTGCGTGCTCAAAAAATCCATATTTGCTCCTGACGTAATGTCCTTACGCGTTGCCTTTGATTGAACGGCGAAGCTCGGCGGCAAAATCGAGCATCCGATTTAACGGCACCAGCGCGCCCTCACGCAGCGCGGCGTCTACCTGTATCTCGTGGGCCACTCCACCCTGTTCCAGACCTTCAGCGATGGCTTTCAGGCCGTTCATTGCCATCCAGGGGCAATGCGCACAGCTGCGGCACGTCGCACCTTCACCAGCCGTAGGCGCTTCGAGCAGCTCTTTGTCCGGGCAGGCCTGCTGCATCTTATAAAAAATACCCCGATCGGTTGCCACGATAAGCTGCTTATTAGGCAGCGTTTGTGCCGCCGCGATAAGCTGACTTGTCGAGCCTACCGCATCAGCCATATCCACTACGGCCTGCGGCGATTCTGGATGCACCAGTATAGCCGCTTCGGGATAAAGCCCCTTCATCCGCGCCAGCGCCTGGGTTTTGAACTCGTCGTGGACAATACAGGCCCCTTGCCAGCAAAGCACGTCGGCACCGGTTTGCTTCTGTACGTAGCTGCCCAAATGGCGATCGGGCGCCCAGAGAATCTTCTCGCCGAGACTGTCCAGATGCTCAATCAGTTCAACGGCAATGCTGGATGTCACCACCCAGTCAGCGCGCGCCTTTACCGCGGCTGAAGTATTAGCATAGACCACGACCGTCCGGTCAGGATGCTGGTCGCAGAACGCGTTGAACTCTTCAATCGGACAGCCGAGATCCAAAGAGCATTCGGCGTTCAGCGTTGGCATCAGGATAGTTTTCTCGGGGCTGAGAATTTTTGCGGTTTCGCCCATAAAGCGCACCCCGGCAACCAGCAGCGTTGATGCTGAATGGTTAGCGCCAAAGCGTGCCATTTCAAGCGAATCGGAAATGCAGCCTCCGGTTTCTTCTGCCAGCGCCTGAATCTCAGGATCCGTGTAATAGTGGGCCACCATTACGGCGTTGCGCTCATTAAGCAACCGTTTGATTTTCTCACGGTAGAATTGCTTTTCGTCCACGCTTAGCGGCACGGGTTTAGGCGGGAAGGGATAAATCGCGGTTTCCGGGTCGAACATGACGCTCATAGTGCAATCTCGTTTGCTTGACTTAACTAAACCGACCAATTCATACGTTGAAATCGTCATGCAACCGGGCGGATGTTTTATATGCTAAACAAGATAGCGAATTATGCGCAGAAAGTCGTGGAGAATTTGCTGGCTTCAGATGCAACAAAGGCGCCGTTAAGGCGCCTTTGTCTAAATATGGTGGGGCGTGCAGGATGATTACTCGTCTCATCCTGAGACTCGCCCTTCGGGCCGCCGCAAGCGGCGTTCAAAATCGTTCCCGACGATTTTGTCGACCTGCTGCAGGTTCGCCTCCCGCACGGTCTGGCTTCAGATGCAACAAAGGCGCCGTTAAGGCGCCTTTGTCTAAATATGGTGGGGCGTGCAGGATTCGAACCTGCGACCAATTGATTAAAAGTCAACTGCTCTACCAACTGAGCTAACGCCCCGCTATGCGGTTACTGCTTTTTTGAAGATGCCACCATCACGAAGATGGTGGGGCGTGCAGGATTCGAACCTGCGACCAATTGATTAAAAGTCAACTGCTCTACCAACTGAGCTAACGCCCCGCTATGCGGCTTACTGCTTCTTCAATGACTTCTTAGCACATCGAAAATTGGTGGGTCGTGCAGGATTCGAACCTGCGACCAATTGATTAAAAGTCAACTGCTCTACCAACTGAGCTAACGACCCATTTTCGTGTCATTGTCGGTTAACAACTTATCCCCCGGCAACGGCGGCATATATTACTGATTTAAGATTTTGACGCAACAACAATTTTAAAGCTAAATGCTTAACTGCTTAGTAATCGCGCGGCAAGACCAGAAAAACGACGATATCTGGTCAGGCCGCAAGCATTACATCGCATTCAGACGCTTCTGCGCCTGTTTTGCTCCGTCGGTATTTGGGAACTGTTTGATCACCTGCTGGTACACGGCTTTCGCTTTTGCAGTATCGCCTTTGTCCTGCATGATCAATCCGACCTTATACATCGCATCCGGAGCTTTAGGTGACTTCGGGTAATTTTTCACCACGGAGGCGAAATAAAAAGCCGCGTCATCCTTTTTGCCTTTGTTGTAATTCAACTGGCCGAGCCAATAATTAGCATTAGGCTGGTAGGTTGAATCCGGATATTTCTTCACGAAGCTCTGAAATGCCGCCATTGCCTCGTCCTGGCGGGATTTATCCTGCACCAGAGCAATGGCCGCATTGTAATCGCTGTTCGCGTCACCACCCTGTACAGGGGCGCTGGCGGCCGGTGCTGCTGTTGAAGCACCGGTATCCGTTGAGGGCGCAGCAGCCGTACCCTGTTCGCCACCGCTAGCCTGACCCGCCGCGGCACCGCCGTTGCTGAGGCCATCTATCTGCAGCAAAATCTGCTTCTGACGCTCGACAACCTGATTAAGCTGATACTGGCTTTCCTGAATTTGACCGCGCAGGGAATCAATATCGTTCTGGTTATCGGAGAGTTGCTGCTGGAGTTGGGTTAAAAGCTGACTGTGAGCATTAGAAATACGCTCGAGTTGAGTGACACGGTCTTCGACCGAGCCTGAGCCGACACTACTGATTGGCGCCTGAGCAAAAGCGGCCCAGGGGGCCGCTATGCCAACCAGTAACGACAGACTCAACAAGTGATGTCTGAAGTTACTGCTCATGCAATTCTCTTAGTAAACCAGTACGGCACGACGGTTTTTAGCGTAAGCCGCTTCGTCATGACCCAGTACTGCAGGTTTTTCTTTACCGTAAGAAACGATGGAGATCTGGTCTGCAGAAACGCCTTTACCTTGCAGGTACATCTTAACGGCGTTAGCACGACGCTCACCCAGGGAGATGTTGTATTCCGGGGTACCACGTTCGTCCGCATGACCTTCTACGGTGACTTTGTAAGACGGGTTGCTACGCAGGAAGTTAGCGTGCGCGTCCAGCATTGCAGCAAATTCAGATGAAACATCGTATTTGTCCAGACCGAAGTAGACGATGTTGTTCTGTTGCAGCTGTTGCATCTGCAGACGAGCCTGCTCTTCGGAAGACATATTGCCTTGACCGTTAGCGTCCATACCAGTGCCAGCACCCAGCATGCCTTCGCTGCCGTCATTGCTGGCGTTCTTGTTAGAAGAACATGCCGCAACGGCCATAACAGGCAGAGCAATCATCAGCCCTTTCAGCACTTTGTTCAGTTGCATTTCTTTGATCCTTTAATATTTTATTATCACAGATACGGCGACCAGGCAGGTGATTTGACCTGACCATCGGTTGCCGGAAGACGCGCTTTGAAACGCCCATCTGTTGAGACCAGATTCAGCACGGATCCCATCCCCTGAGAAGAGCTGTAGATTACCATAGTGCCGTTAGGTGCCAGACTTGGCGTTTCATCCAGGAACGTTGACGATAAAGTTTGTACGCCACCCGCTACCAGATCCTGTTTGGCAATGTGCTGCTGACCGCTTGCGGAGCTGACCATTACCATAAACTTCCCGTCGGTACTCACATCGGCATTCTGGTTCTGGCTACCTTCCCAGGACAGACGCTGCGGTGCACCGCCGTTAATATTCACTTTATAAATTTGCGGACGACCTGCCTGGTCGGAGGTATAGGCCAGGTTCTGGCTGTCCGGGAACCAGGTTGGTTCAGTGTTATTGCTACGACCGTCGGTAACCTGACGAATCTGACCCGAGCCGATATCCATCACGTACAAATTCAGACTGCCGGTTTTAGACAGCGCAAAGGCAAGCTTCGTACCATCCGGAGAGAACGAAGGCGCACCGTTGTGACGCGGGAAAGAAGCCACCTGACGAACCGCACCGTTTGCCAGCGTCTGAATAACCAGCGCCGAACGACCGCTTTCGAAAGTTACATACGCCAGTTTGCTACCGTCTGGAGACCAGGCCGGAGACATCAGCGGCTGTGGAGAACGGTGCACAACGAACTGGTTGTAGCCGTCGTAGTCAGACACGCGCAGTTCGTAAGGGAACTGACCGCCGTTGGTCTGCACAACGTAAGCAATACGGGTGCGGAACGCGCCTTTAATACCGGTCAGCTTTTCAAACACTTCATCGCTGGCGGTATGACCGGCATAGCGCAGCCACTGTTTGTTAACCTTGTAGGAGTTTTGAGCCAGCACGGTGCCCGGCGCACCGGAGGTATCAACCAGCTGATAAGCCACCGTGTAGCTACCATCACCGTTTGGCGTAACCTGGCCTACCACAACGGCGTCAATACCCAACGCGGTCCAGGCCGCCGGCTGCACTTCCTGGGCGGAGCCAGGCTGCTGCGGCAAACGAGAACGGTCGAGCGGGTTGAACTTGCCGCTATTGCGTAAGTCAGCGGCAACAATGCCACCCACATCTTCTGGTGCCGCACCTGGGCCTGCCCATTTGAACGGCGCCACACCAATTGGACGCGCTGAGTCCACACCCTGGGTGATCTCAATACGAACTTCTGCGTGCAGCACCGCTGCCCACAGCATCAAGAAACTTAATGCTACTCGAAATGCCTGCTTCATCATATCTCCCTTATCCAGGCCCAAAGCCCACGATAATTTAGCAGAATGTTAACAAACCCAAATACACAAAACTACCAAAACCCTTTGACACAGCTTAGTCAGATTTCCCCCGTTTTCATGGGGAAATGACGTTAAGGTTTGAAGTCCAGTGGCGCGTTTTTAAAGACTTCATAAACGTCCTGGCTAGGTGGTTTTGGAATCTTCGCCAGACGGGCCGCCGCAACAGCTGCCTGGCAAAGTGCCGGATCACCGCCTTCTGACTTGACGTCTAACAACAAACCATCGGGCGCCAGCTTGACGCGCAATGAACAAGTCTTACCGGCAAAAGAAGGATCGTTATAAAACTTACTTTCGATCGCCGATTTAATCTGACCCGCGTAGTTGTTGATGTCAGCGCCAGAAGCGCCATTATTTTTATTATTCCCTTTCCCGGCCGCAGCTGCGCTATTTCCTTTCGCCCCGCCGCCGGTTTTCGGTGCATTCTTACCCGAACTCAGATCGCCAAACAGATCGTCCACGCCCTGCGCGGCTTCTTTATCGGCCGCAGCCTTTTCAGCCGCAGCTTTTTTCTTAGCATCTGCAGCCGCTTTTTTATCTGCGGCAGCTTTTGCCGCAGCGGCCTTATCGGCAGCGGCTTTTTCTGAGGCAGCCTTTTCCTCAGCTGCGGCTTTCTGTGCTGCCGCCTTTTCGGCAGCAGCAGCTTTAGCAGCGGCTTTCTTCTCAGCCTCAGCGGCTTTTTGGGCAGCAGCATCGGCGGCTTTCTTCTCGGCATCCTGCTGAGCTTTCTTCGCCGCGGCCGCGGCTTCAGCGGCCGCTTTTTTCTCCGCATCAGCAGCTTTCTTAGCCGCTTCTTCGGTTGCTTTCTTCTGCGCGTCAGCCGCCGCTTTCTTCGCGGCTTCCTCTGCAACTTTTACCTGAGCATCCGCCTGAGCTTTGGCCTCTGCTTTGGCTTTCGCCGCAGCGACTTCAGCTTGTTTCTGCTGCTCCTGAGCTTCTTTCGCAGCTTCCTGAGCCTGCTTTTGCTGCTCGGCCTGCTGCTTCGCTTGTTCCTGCGCGTCTAAGCGTTCTTTCTCCAGAGCTTTCAGACGCTGCTGTTCAGCGGCCTGTTTTTCCTGGAGCTCTTCCGCCTGCTGCTGCGCCTGTTTCTCGCGTTGCTCCTGGGCACGTTTGCTGCTCGCCTGCTGCTGCTGCTGGCGATTGTACTGTTGTACCACGGCACCCGGATCGACCATGACTGCGTCAATGGAAGACCCACCGCCGCCGCCCGCGCTGGCATCGATGTGTTCGTCAAACGAACTCCATATCAGGATTGCAATCAAGATGATATGCAGGATCACTGAGACGATTATCGCGCGCTTGAGCTTATCGTTTTCTGTGGTTGCCTTTGACACTATCAGTTCCCAAATATAGCGAGATGGATCAGATTGGCTGCGTCATCAGACCGACGGATTTCACCCCTGCGCTATGCAGCAGGTTGAGCGCCTTAATGATTTCCTCATACGGCACGTCTTTAGCCCCGCCGATCAAAAAGACCGTTTTCGGATTAGCCTGTAAACGGCGCTGCGCTTCTGCAACAACCTGTTCGGAAGGCAACTGATCCAAACGATCTTTCTCAACCACCACGCTGTACTGCCCTACCCCGGACACTTCAATAATGACCGGCGGCTCATCGTTGCTGCTGACCGTCTGCGAGTCCGTCGCATCCGGCAGGTCTACCTCAACGCTCTGGGTGATGATCGGCGCGGTTGCCATAAAGATCAGCAGCAGCACCAGCAGCACGTCCAGCAGAGGAACGATGTTGATTTCCGACTTTAGTTCACGACGACCACGTGTACGTCTGGCCATGACTTACCCCTTACTGCTTATCGCTGCTGGTAAAAGCCTGACGGTGCAGGATAGCCGTGAACTCTTCCATAAAGTTGTCGTAATTCAATTCCAGTTTGTTCACGCGCTGGTTCAGGCGGTTATACGCCATAACCGCTGGAATCGCGGCAAACAGACCGATCGCGGTGGCAATCAGCGCCTCTGCAATACCCGGTGCAACCATCTGCAACGTCGCCTGTTTCACCGCACCGAGCGCGATAAAGGCGTGCATGATGCCCCATACCGTACCAAACAGGCCGATATACGGGCTGATGGAACCGACGGTACCGAGGAAAGGAATATGGGTTTCGAGCGTTTCGAGCTCGCGGCTCATGGAAATACGCATCGCACGCGCTGCGCCATCGACGACCGCTTCCGGAGCATGGGTATTAGCCCGATGCAGGCGGGCAAATTCTTTAAAGCCCGAATAGAAAATCTGTTCCGAACCGGCAAGGTTTTCACGGCGGCCCTGGCTTTCCTGGTAGAGACGGGACAGTTCGATGCCCGACCAGAACTTATCTTCGAAAGCTTCAGCTTCACGGCTGGCAGCATTGAGGATTCGCGTACGCTGAATGATGATTGCCCATGATGCAATGGAAAAACCAATCAAAATCAACATGATAAATTTGACCAGAAGGCTCGCCTTCAGGAACAAATCAAGGATATTCATGTCAGTCACTGCTTGAACTCCGCGACAATAGACTTGGGAAGCGCACGAGGCTTCATTGAGAGAAGGTCAACGCAAACGATCAGGACTTCAGCTTCGTTCAGAACCCGGCCGTCGGCATCGACAATTCGCTGCGTAAACACCATAGAGGTGCCGCGCATCGATGTAATTTCACTTTGGATTTCGAGTAAATCGTCGAGTCGGGCAGGCGCAAGATAATCGACTGTCATCCTGCGTACGACAAAGGCGATGCGCTCCGCCAACAGATCCTGCTGGTTAAAGTGGTGCTGGCGCAGCATCTCAGTGCGTGCTCGTTCATAAAAAGCAACATAGCTGGCGTGGTAAACCACACCGCCGGCATCGGTATCTTCGTAATAGACGCGAACCGGCCATCGAAACAGCGTTGTACTCACTTTACATCCCGGCAATGCAATTAAACGTTGCTACTATACGCAAGAGGATGGGGGTTGGGAATGGGTTGTATTAAACGTTGAGTAAATATTTATGGGCTTGTTAAAGCCCATAAATATCAGGTAAACGAGATTGAGTGGAGCGGTGCGTCAGAAGAAGAAAAACAGCAGCCCCGCCAGCAGCGCAAGCTGGGCAATCAGCGGGCAGAAAATACCCTGCCAGAGCACTTTCTTCGGGCGGAAACCGACGCCGTGAATCACCCCGGCGCACACGGCCCACATCAGCAGGAAGCCGTGCCAGATTTCCAGCTCACTGGTCTTCGCGGCAAAACGCGTTGGATCCCAGAAAATGCAGCCGGCCAGCACTAGCGCCATGATCAAGGAAAGAGCCCGCAGGGGGCCCTTATCCATTACCGCGTATAGCTTCGCGATAATTGCTTCCATCAGTGCTCTTCTTTTCCGGCTTTTGCCGCTTCTACGTGTTCAAGCGCAAGGGCGGTAATAATGCCAAAGGCACAGGCAAGAAGCGTCCCCAGAATCCATGCAAAGTACCACATAATCAGCTCCTTACTTAGTACAGAGAGTGGGTGTTGCGTTCAATGTCTTCTTTGGTGATACGACCGAACATCTTCCAGTAACACCAGCTGGTGTAAATCAGAATGATTGGCACGAATACCAGAGCAACATACGTCATCAGGTTCAGCGTCAGCTGGCTGGAGGTTGCATCCCACATGGTCAGGCTAGCGTTCAGCATGGTGCTGGACGGCATAACGAATGGGAACATGGCGATACCCGCGGTCAGGATCACACACGCCAGCGTCAGCGAGGAGAACAGGAAGGCCATCGCCCCTTTCTCCAGGCGGGACATCAGCACCGTCAGCAGCGGCAGCACCACGCCCAGCGCAGGAATAATCCACAGCAGCGGCATGTTGTTGAAGTTAACCATCCAGGCACCGGCCTGACGAACAACTTCTTTGGTCATCGGGTTAGAGGCCGCGTGATGATTCATTTCTGAAGTCACAGCGTAGCCGTCAATACCGTACATGACCCAAACACCGGCCAGCGCGAAGCAAACCATCATCACCAGCGCTGCAATCTGTGCCGCAGCGCGAGAACGCAGATGCAGTTCACCCACGGTACGCATCTGCAGGTAGGTTGCCCCCTGAGCCAGAATCATGGAGACGCTCACCACGCCCGCCAACAGGCCAAACGGATTGAGCAGCTGGAAGAAGTTGCCGGTGTAATACAGACGCATGTACTCGTCCATATGGAACGGCACGCCCTGCAGCAGGTTGCCGAAAGCAACGCCGATAACCAGCGGCGGCACGAAGCTACCGATGAAGATGCCCCAGTCCCACATGTTGCGCCAGCGCGTGTCTTCAATCTTGGAGCGGTAGTCAAAACCGACCGGACGGAAGAACAAGGAAGCCAGCACGAGGATCATCGCCACATAAAAGCCGGAGAACGCAGCCGCGTAGACCATTGGCCATGCGGCAAACAGTGCGCCACCGGCAGTGATCAGCCAGACCTGGTTGCCATCCCAGTGCGGGGCAATGGAGTTAACCATAATGCGGCGCTCAACGTCGCTGCGGCCAATGACGCGGGACAGCATGCCCACGCCCATGTCGAAGCCATCGGTGACGGCGAAACCGATCAGCAGAATGCCAATCAGCAGCCACCAGATAAAACGCAATACTTCATAATCGATCATTTGACGACTCCTGTCTTAGCGTGCCGGCTGAGAAGCCACGGTGGACTGCTCAAAGTGATAGCGACCTGTTTTCAGACTGCTCGGCCCAAGGCGAGCAAATTTGAACATCAGGAACAGCTCCGCCACCATAAACAGCGTGTAGAGGCCGCAGATCAGAATCATAGAGAACAGCAGATCGCCCACGGTCAGCGAGGAGTTAGCCACTGCCGTTGGCAGCACCTCACCGATCGCCCAGGGTTGACGGCCATACTCGGCAACAAACCAGCCAGATTCGATAGCGATCCACGGTAGCGGAATACCGTACAGCGCCGCACGCAGCAGCCACTTTTTCTCACCGATGGCGTTACGAGTCACCGTCCAGAACGATACGGCAATAATGAACAGCATCAGGAAGCCGCAGCCAACCATGATACGGAAAGCGAAATAGAGAGGCGCTACGCGAGGAATGGAATCCTTGGTCGCCTTCTGAATCTGCTCTTCCGTTGCGTCCGTGACGTTCGGGGTATAGCGCTTAAGCAGCAGGCCATAGCCGAGGTCTTTCTTCACGTTGTTGAAGTTATCGCGGACGGCCTGGTCGGTTGATCCGCCGCGCAGCTGCTCCAGCAGGCTGTAGGCTTTCATACCGTTACGAATACGTTCTTCGTGCTGCGCCATCAGATCTTTCAGGCCGGTGACCTGCTTATCGACGGAGCGAGTGGCGATGATGCCAAGAGCGTAAGGAATTTGAATGGAGAAGCTGTTTTCCTGTTTATCCTGGTCAGGAATACCAAACAGCGTAAACGCGGCCGGAGCAGGCTGAGTTTCCCATTCGGCTTCAATCGCGGCCAGTTTGGTTTTCTGCACGTCACCCATTTCATAGCCGGATTCATCACCCAGGACGATAACGGACAGAATAGCGGCCATACCGAAGCTTGCTGCAATGGCAAATGAGCGTTTTGCGAAGGCAAAATCGCGGCCTTTGAGCATATAGTATGAGCTGATACCGAGGATAAACATTGCGCCACAAACGTAGCCGGAAGCCACGGTGTGAACAAACTTAACCTGCGCAACCGGGTTTAAGACCAGTTCGGAGAAGCTAACCATCTCCATGCGCATCGTTTCGAAGTTGAAATCGGAAGCGATGGGGTTTTGCATCCAGCCGTTAGCGACCAGAATCCACAGCGCGGAAAGGTTGGAGCCAAGCGCGACCAGCCAGGTTACCGCCATGTGCTGCACTTTACCGAGGCGATCCCAACCGAAGAAGAACAGACCAACGAAGGTGGATTCGAGGAAGAATGCCATCAGGCCTTCAATGGCCAGCGGTGCACCAAATATGTCACCCACATAATGTGAATAGTAAGACCAGTTAGTCCCGAACTGGAACTCCATGGTCAAACCGGTGGCAACACCCAGCGCAAAGTTGATACCAAACAACTTGCCCCAGAACTTGGTCATATCTTTATAAATTTGTTTACCTGAAAGGACGTAAACCGTTTCCATAATGGCCAGCAGGAACGCCATACCCAGCGTCAGCGGCACAAACAGGAAGTGGTACATCGCGGTCAAGGCAAACTGTAAGCGCGACAGTTCGACAATATCAAACATCTTGACTCCTTGCTCTTCGCATGAAGACTTCGACCATGGTTCGCCACCTGGCTCCCCACAACGCATGCCCTAATACAAAACATTCGCTTCCAGATTTCTCTTTTACCTTCTCATTCCGATGAAATGTGAAGGTAACAGGGAAAAGGTTACAAATACGTTAATAAAAACCTAAAATAATCCGCAAATATATTACCCTGCAAATACCTTACAATAAATAGGTATTTGCTTATGGAATTTTGCATTTCTCGACAGTGATCAATTTATAGCGAAAATGTCTCCATACCGCTACTTTGATCCGCGACAATTTACTCCTTTTGCATGCTCATTTGCCAGCCTTAGATATTGATCTGGCGCAATTTTTCACAAGATTGTTAATTAAGTTTATTTTAAGAATGAATGGTGAAAATATTGTTAACGATGTGTTCACTAACATACGGTTAAGTTAATCCGCCTGCGGTTGAAGAAATAAATTGCCTTGAATTCAGCCGGGGTCCGAAAACAATTTTTCGCCTTTCATTCTCCTTTCCATGTTAATCACCCCACGTTATTTTATTGGCTATCTGAGCATTTTGTTTTTAAATTCACATATGCGTAACTTTTCTCAATTATTAAATTAACAATCCATTGTTTTTGATAAGGTTAGCAGCCCTAAATAATCCTTCCGAAAACAAAAAAGGCCATGCAAAAGCATAGCCTGAAAAATACGGTTCTGAGGGTTATTGGAAGAGCCCTTGACACTTAACCGGCGGAATTAGCACACAAAAAAGGCCACTCTAGCGTGGCCAACCATGTCGAACTTTTATTATTAGTACCGTTGTTACAGGGTGGCAGCGCCACCCCGACCAACCTTTTACTGCGGCAGAATGGCTTTCAGCGCGTCACCGATGTCCGCGAGGCTGCGAACGGTTTTCACGCCCGCGGCTTCCAGCGCGGCAAACTTCTCGTCCGCCGTACCTTTACCGCCAGCGATGATGGCGCCTGCGTGGCCCATACGCTTGCCTTTCGGCGCGGTAACACCGGCGATGTAACCGACGACCGGCTTGGTGACGTGCTCTTTGATATAGGCCGCAGCTTCTTCTTCCGCGCTGCCGCCGATTTCACCGATCATCACGATAGCTTCGGTTTTCGGGTCTGCCTGGAACATCTTCAAAATATCGATGAAGTTAGAGCCCGGGATTGGGTCGCCGCCAATGCCCACACAGGTAGACTGGCCCAAACCGATGTCGGTAGTTTGCTTAACTGCTTCATAGGTCAGCGTACCCGAGCGGGAGACGATACCCACTTTGCCCGGCAGGTGGATATGGCCCGGCATAATGCCGATTTTGCACTCGCCCGGGGTGATAACGCCCGGACAGTTTGGCCCGATCATGCGCACGCCGGCTTCGTCCAGCGCAACTTTCACCGTCAGCATATCCAGCGTGGGGATCCCTTCGGTGATGGTGATGATGAGCTTAATGCCCGCATCGATAGCTTCCAGAATGGAGTCTTTACAGAACGGAGCCGGAACGTAGATAACGGAGGCCGTAGCACCCGTAGCGTCAACCGCTTCGCGCACGGTGTTAAAGACCGGCAGACCAAGGTGCTCGGTGCCGCCTTTACCCGGCGTTACGCCGCCAACCATTTGCGTCCCGTAGGCAATCGCCTGCTCGGAGTGGAAAGTCCCCTGGCTGCCGGTGAAGCCCTGGCAAATTACCTTGGTGTTTTTATCGATCAAAATGGACATTATTTCCCCTCCACGGCAGCAACAACCTGCTGCGCTGCATCCGTCAAACTCGTTGCAGCAATAATATTCAGGCCGCTATCCGCCAGTTTTTTCCCGCCAAGTTCGGCATTGTTGCCTTCCAGACGAACCACTACCGGTACGTTAACCCCCACTTCTTCAACCGCGCCGATGATACCGTCTGCGATCAGGTCACAGCGCACGATGCCGCCGAAGATATTAACCAGTACGGCTTTCACTTTGTCATCAGACAGAATGATTTTGAAGGCTTCGGTCACGCGCTCTTTGGTTGCGCCACCGCCCACGTCCAGGAAGTTAGCCGGTTCGCCGCCGTGCAGCTTAACAATGTCCATGGTGCCCATTGCCAGGCCCGCACCGTTAACCATGCAGCCGATGTTGCCATCCAGCGCCACGTAGTTCAGCTCCCATTGGGCAGCCTGAGACTCACGAGCATCTTCCTGGCTTGGATCGCGCATTTCACGCAGCTCAGGCTGACGGAACAGCGCGTTGCCGTCGGCACCCAGCTTGCCATCGAGACACACCAGATCGCCCTGCTTAGTGATGACCAGCGGGTTGATTTCGATCAGCGCCAGGTCGCGCTCAAGGAAAATATTCGCCAGGCCCATAAAGATTTTGGTGAACTGCTGAACCTGCTTGCCTTCCAGACCCAGTTTGAACGCCAGCTCGCGACCCTGGTAAGGCATTGGCCCCGCCAGCGGATCGAGCGCCACTTTGTGGATCAGGTGCGGCGTTTCTTCCGCAACTTTCTCGATTTCCACGCCGCCTTCTGTGGATGCCATGAACACCACGCGACGTGAACTGCGGTCGACTACCGCGCCAAGATAGAGCTCTTTATCAATGTCGGTCGCAGCCTCAACCAGAATCTGGTGAACCGGCTGGCCGCCTGCGTCTGTCTGATAGGTCACCAGGCGCTTGCCCAGCCAGTGTTCAGCAAAGGCACGAATGTCTTCTTTGCTGTTAACCACTTTCACGCCGCCCGCTTTACCGCGGCCACCGGCATGAACCTGACATTTCACCACCCACGGACCCGCGCCAATTTTTGAGGCCGCTTCTTCCGCTTCACGCGGCGTGGTGCAGGCGTAACCGACGGGTGCCGGTAAGCCATACCGAGCAAACAGCTGTTTCGCCTGATATTCGTGTAAGTTCATGAGTTCTATCCATCCTTCATAAATACATGCAGGCCATCAGTCCGCGCCGGATGACGCTTCGCTTATCTGACCCACAAGGCAGGTACATTTGTAGGGCGGGTGAGCAATTGCCACCCGCCAGAGGTGACTACACGTCCAGCAGCAGACGAGTTGGGTCTTCCAGCAGCTCTTTAATTGCCACCAGGTAGCCCACGGATTCGCGGCCATCGATCAGGCGGTGATCGTAAGAAAGCGCCAGATACATCATCGGCAGGATCTCAACTTTACCGTCGACCGCCATTGGACGATCTTTAATCGCGTGCATACCGAGGATCGCGCTCTGCGGCGGGTTGATAATCGGCGTGGACATCAGAGATCCGAATACACCACCGTTGGTGATGGTGAAGTTACCGCCGATCAGATCGTCAACGGTCAGCTTGCCGTCGCGCCCTTTCACAGCCAGCTCTTTGATGCGTTTTTCAATATCTGCCATGCCGAGGGTATCGACATCGCGCAGAACCGGGGTCACCAGGCCACGCGGAGTAGAAACCGCGATGCTGACGTCAAAATAGTTGTGATAAACCACGTCATCGCCATCGATGGAAGCATTCACTTCCGGGTAGCGCTTCAGCGCTTCAACAACGGCTTTAATATAGAAGGACATAAAGCCCAGACGCACGCCGTGGCGCTTCTCGAAGGACTCACCGTACTGCTTGCGCAGTTCCATGATCGGCTTCATATTCACTTCGTTGAAGGTCGTGAGCATGGCGGTGGAGTTTTTCGCTTCCAGCAGACGTTCGGCAACGCGCTTGCGCAGGCGAGTCATCGGCACGCGTTTTTCGCTGCGGCCAGCCAGTGGCGCAACCGGCGCTTTGCTCTCTTCTGCGGCCTTAGCCTGTGCAGGCTGAGCGGCTTTTGCTTTCGCCAGATGCTTATCAACGTCTTCACGAGTGATACGCCCGCCAACGCCGCTGCCTTTAATTGCGCTGGCGTCGAGAGAATGCTCTGCAATCAGACGACGAATCGCCGGGCTCAGCGCGTCGTTGCTTTGCTCTTCCAGAGAAGCCTGCTGACGCTGGGCCGGCGTTGACTCTTTGCTGTCCGCTTTAGCAGAAGTGGCTTTACCCGCGCTGTTGCCTTCACGCAGGCGACCAAGAATCTGGCGAGAAGTCACCGTGGTGCCTTCATCTTCCAGAACCGCATCCAGAATACCGTCTGCGGACGCCGGTACTTCCAGTACCACTTTGTCAGTTTCGATTTCCACCAGCACTTCGTCGCGGGTCACGGTGTCACCCGGTTTTTTATGCCATGTCGCAACGGTCGCATCGGCAACGGACTCAGGCAGGTCAGGAACGAGAATATCTACGCTACTCATTTTTTATCCTTTAATTAATCGACGTTCAGCGCGTCATTAACCAGATCTTGCTGCTGTTTCTGGTGAACGGACATATACCCTACCGCCGGCGAGGCGGAGGCTGGACGACCCGCATAGCGCAGGGCAGATCCAAATGGAATCACTTCGCGGAAGTGGTGTTGGCTGCAGTACCATGCGCCCTGGTTCAAAGGCTCTTCCTGGCACCACACGAAATCATGCACGTGGGCAAACGGCTTTAACACCTCCTGCAACGCCTGGTGCGGGAACGGATAAAGCTGCTCGACGCGCACAATCGCGACATCTTTTTGGTCGTTTTTACGACGCTGCTCAAGCAGGTCGTAATAAACCTTACCAGAACACAGCACCACGCGTTTCACGCCTTTCGGATCCAGCTCGTCGACTTCACCGATAGCAGGCTGGAAGGTGCCGCTCGCCAGTTCATCAAGCGTGGAAACCGCCAGCGGATGGCGCAGCAACGATTTAGGTGACATCACTACCAGCGGACGGCGCATACCGCGCAGCGCCTGACGACGCAGCATGTGGTAAACCTGAGCCGGGGTAGAAGGCACGCAAACCTGCATGTTCTGTTCGGCGCACAGCTGGAGATAACGTTCCAGACGCGCGGAAGAGTGTTCCGGGCCCTGACCCTCGTAACCGTGCGGCAGCAGCATCACCAGGCCACACATCCGGCCCCACTTCTGCTCGCCGGAGCTGATGAACTGGTCGATAACAACCTGAGCGCCGTTGGCGAAGTCGCCGAACTGGGCTTCCCAGATGGTCAGCGTACGCGGTTCAGCCGTGGCGTAACCGTATTCGAACGCCAGCACCGCTTCTTCAGACAGCACGGAGTCCCAGACCTTGAATTCGCCCTGGCTGTTGTGCACGTGCTGGAGCGGAGTATAGGTCGAGCCGTTGGTCTGGTTGTGGATAACAGCGTGACGGTGGAAGAAGGTGCCGCGGCCCGCATCTTCACCGGAAAGACGCACGGAAACGCCTTCGTCAACCAGCGTGGCGTAAGCTAAGTTTTCCGCCGCGCCCCAGTCGAATTTCTTCGCGCCGTTCGCCATGTCCTGGCGGTCGCTGTAGATTTTCGCCACGCGGGACTGCATCTCTACGGTATCCGGCGCGGTGCTGATGCGCTTAGCCAGCTCCTGCAGGCGCTTCATCTCAACCTTGTTCGGATAGCTTTCATCCCACTCGTGGTTCAGATACGGCGACCAGGTGAAGGAGTGCATATTCATCGGGCGATATTCTTCCACCACGCATTCGCCGGCATCCAGCGCGTCGCGGTAGAGATTCACCAGTTCGGTAGCATCTTCCAGGGTGGCCAGTTTTTCCTGCTCCAGACGATCGGCGTAGATTTTACGCGGCGTCGGGTGCTTTTTGATTTTCTGGTACATCACCGGCTGCGTGGCGCTTGGCTCATCGGCTTCATTATGGCCGTGGCGGCGGTAGCAAACCAGATCGATAAAGACGTCGCGCTTGAAGGTATTACGGAAGTCCAGCGCCAGACGAGTCACAAACGCCACGGCTTCAGGATCGTCAGCATTCACGTGGAAGATTGGCGCCATCACCATCTTGCCGATGTCGGTGCAGTAAGGCGTAGAGCGCGCATCGAGCGGGTTAGAGGTGGTGAAACCAATCTGGTTGTTAATAACGATACGCACGGTGCCGCCCACTTCGTAGCCGCGAGCTTTCGACATGTTCAGGGTTTCCTGAACCACGCCCTGGCCTGCAACGGCGGCATCGCCATGGATGGTAATCGGCAGAACCTGGTTGCTGCCCGGCTTATCCAGACGGTCGAGGCGCGCGCGCACGGAACCGATAACCACCGGGCTAACAATTTCCAGATGCGACGGGTTAAATGCCAGCGCCAGGTGAACCAGGCCACCTTCGGTTTCCACATCGGAAGAGAAGCCCATGTGGTACTTCACGTCGCCGGTACCGAGGTGTTCTTTATGTTTGCCCGCGAACTCGTCGAACAGATCCTGCGGTTTTTTACCTAAAACGTTGATCAGCACGTTCAGACGGCCGCGGTGTGCCATCCCCAGAACGACTTCACGAGTGCCGCTCTTGCCCGCGTGGCGGATCATTTCTTTAAGCATTGGCACCAGCGCGTCGCCGCCTTCCAGCGAGAAGCGTTTTGCACCGGGGAATTTCGCCCCCAGGTAACGTTCCAGTCCTTCAGCTGCCGTCAGCTCGCTCAGGAAACGTTTTTTCTCAGCAGGGGTGAACGTGGAGTGCCCCACCACCGATTCAATACGCTGCTGAATCCAGCGTTTTTCTTCGGTGTTGGTGATGTGCATGTACTCTGCACCGATGGAACCGCCGTAGGTTTGCTTCAGCGCATCAATCAGATCGGCCAGTTTCATGGTTTCTTTGCCGCTGGCAAAAGAGCCCACGTTAAAGGTTTCCTGCAGGTCAGCATCGGTCAGATTGTGGAACGCCGGGTCCAGGTCGGGGACCGCATCCTGTTTCCACAGGCCAAGCGGGTCGAGGTTCGCAGCCTGATGGCCGCGGAAACGCCAGGCGTTAATCAGCTGCAGGACTTTAACCTGCTTAACGTCGGTGTCAGGGTCGGTAATCGCAGTGGAATAACGTGAGGCATCCTTCGCCAGACGACGGAAATAATCACGCGTTTTGGAATGGAATTGATCCGGTCTGGCTCCGGTTCCAGGTAACTGCTGGAACATTGAGCGCCAGTGCGCATCAACAGAGTCAGGATCGGTTAAGAAGTCTTCATAGAGCTGCTCTATCCAGGACTGGTTCGCACCCGCCAGGTAAGAGGAATCCAGCCAGGCTTTCATTTCGCCGTTCTGCATCGTGATCCCTTAAGCATTTTTATGCTTATTCGCCGTGGATAACTATAGCGTACACGTGTGGTACACATTCCAGGGTTCACTTTCAGCGGGCCTGTTGCCGTGGAGATTCGGCCCGCGAAGGAACCTTTAAAAACTGTCTCTGTGCTTGATAAACAGGGCAGTTTTTAAAGATTTCCTGCATTTTGCTTTCCCCCTCCCCTGTGGAGAGGGGGAAAGCGACTTAAGCGCTTCTTTGCAACAGCATCGACTTGATATGGCCGATAGCCTTCGTCGGGTTCAGCCCCTTAGGACATACACTGACGCAGTTCATAATGCTATGGCAGCGGAATACGCTGAAAGCATCGCTGATGCCGTCCAGGCGGCTGGCGGTTTCCGTGTCGCGGCTGTCAATCAGGAAGCGATACGCTGCCAGCAGGCCCGCCGGGCCGATGAACTTATCCGGGTTCCACCAGAATGAAGGACAGGAGGTCGAGCAGCAGGCGCACAGGATGCACTCGTACAGACCGTCCAGCTTTTCACGCTGCTCGGGCATTTGTAGATGCTCGCGAGCCGGTGGATTTTGCCCATTATTCAACAGGTAAGGCTTAATCTTCTCATATTGGGCATAGAATTGCCCCATGTCCACCACCAGATCCCGCACAACCGGTAAACCCGGCAGGGGACGGATGACAATCTTCTGTTTTCCGTTACCCAGCGCGGAGATGGGAGTGATACAGGCCAGGCCGTTTTTGCCGTTCATGTTCACGCCGTCGGAGCCGCAGACCCCTTCACGGCACGAGCGGCGAAACGCCAGCGTCGGATCTTTTTCTTTCAGCTGAATCAGCGCGTCAAGCAGCATCATGTCGCGCCCTTCTTCCCCTTCCAGGGTGTACTCCTGCATCCGCGGAGCATCGTCAACGTCCGGGTTGTAGCGATAAATAGAGAATTCGAGTTTCATCACTTTGCTCCGCTATTAATAAGAACGCACTTTCGGCGGGAATGCCGGACGCAGCTTCGGCTGCATGTTCACCTCGCGGCGGGTCATGCTTTCCGACTCAGGCAAATACAGGCTGTGGCACAGCCAGTTGGCATCGTCACGTTCCGGATAGTCGAAGCGGCTGTGTGCGCCGCGGCTTTCAGTGCGGAAGTTAGCGGAAACGGCAGTCGCGTAAGCGGTTTCCATCAGGTTATCCAGCTCCAGGCATTCAACGCGCTGGGTGTTGAATTCGCTGGAAGTGTCGTCCAGACGGGCGTTTTTCAGGCGCTCGCGAATTTGTTTGAGCTGCTCAAGCCCTTTAGCCATCGCATCGCCTTCGCGGAACACCGAGAAGTTGTGCTGCATGCATTCCTGCAAGGCTTTGCGGATTAACACCGGATCTTCGCCGTCACGGTTACCGTTCCAGCGGTTCAGGCGCTCAAGCGCCGCGTCAATCTCTGCTTCACTGGCGTCACGCAGCTCACGCTGCTCGGCGATGGATTCCAGCAGATGCAGGCCAGCCGCGCGGCCAAACACCACCAGGTCAAGCAGTGAGTTGCCGCCAAGGCGATTCGCGCCGTGTACCGATACACAGGCAATTTCGCCGACGGCGAACAGGCCAGGAATCACCACGTCTTCACCCTGCTCGTTCACGGTCAACGCCTGACCGGTCACTTTGGTCGGAATACCGCCCATCATGTAGTGGCAGGTTGGGATAACCGGAATCGGTTCTTTAATCGGGTCTACGTGGGCAAAGGTGCGGGAGAGCTCAAGGATGCCCGGCAGACGGGATTCCAGAACTTCTTTACCCAGGTGATCAAGTTTCAGCTTCGCGTGAGGGCCCCATGGACCATCGCAGCCGCGTCCTTCGCGGATTTCAATCATGATGGAACGAGCCACCACGTCACGACCCGCCAGGTCTTTCGCGTTCGGCGCGTAGCGTTCCATGAAACGCTCGCCGTGCTTGTTCAGCAGATAGCCGCCCTCACCGCGACAGCCTTCGGTGACCAGAACCCCTGCCCCGGCGATACCGGTTGGGTGGAACTGCCACATTTCCATGTCCTGCACCGGCACGCCAGCGCGCAGAGCCATGCCAACGCCGTCGCCGGTGTTGATATGTGCGTTAGTGGTGGACTGGTAAATACGACCCGCGCCGCCGGTTGCCAGCACGGTAGCTTTCGCCTTGAAGTAAACCACTTCGCCCGTTTCAATACACAGCGCGGTGCAGCCGACCACGGCTCCGTCCTGGTTCTTCACCAGATCCAGCGCGTACCATTCGGAGAAAATCGTGGTTTTGTTTTTCAGGTTCTGCTGATAAAGCGTGTGCAGCAAAGCATGGCCGGTACGGTCAGCCGCCGCCGCTGTTCGTGCCGCCTGCTCGCCGCCGAAGTTCTTCGACTGGCCACCAAACGGACGCTGATAAATTTTGCCGTCGTCAAGACGGGAGAACGGCAGGCCCATGTGCTCCAGTTCCAGAATCGCTTCCGGGCCGGTTTTACACATATATTCAATGGCATCCTGGTCGCCGATATAGTCGGAACCTTTTACCGTGTCATACATGTGCCATTCCCAGTTGTCTTCATGGGTATTACCCAGCGCAACGGTAATACCGCCCTGCGCGGACACGGTATGGGAACGGGTTGGAAAAACTTTCGACAGCAGGGCACAGGTCTGGCCCGACTGGGAGATTTGCAGCGCGGCGCGCATACCTGCGCCACCGGCACCGATGACGACTGCATCAAATTCTCTGACTGGTAAATTCATTACACACCCCACACCACAACAAATCCATAAATGACGTAAACCAGCAGAGCAACAACAATAATCAGCTGCAGCCCAAGACGAATCGCTACCGGTTTAACGTAGTCGGTCAACACCTGCCACATGCCAATCCAGGCATGGATTAAAATCGAGAACAAAGCCAGCAGGGTGAACACTTTGGTGAAGGCGGAGGCAAAGAACCCACTCCAGACCGCGTAGGTTAACTCGCCGGTGACGGCGAAGAACCCGATCATATAGATGATGTACAGGGTGAGGACGATGGCGGTGGCACGAACCAGCAAAAAGTCATGCACGCCATTGCGACCTAATGCGGAGGCATTGCTTACCATACGAGGACTCCTGCGAGAATTGAAAGCACGACAGTAATAACAAAGGAGATATTTGCGGATCGTTTGCCCGCTATCAGGGTCTCTTCCAGCACGCCGGTGTCCATCAGGATGTGGCGAATGCCCACAACCACGTGATAGGCCAGCGCGGTCAGAATGCCCCACATAATGAATTTAACGAAGAAGCTGCTCATCACCGATGAAGCAGTGAGAAAACCTTCCGGGGAGGAGAGTGACAGACCAAGCAACCAAAGCAGAATGCCGACAGCCACAAACGTTATCACGCCGGATACACGATGGAGGATGGAAGCGATTGCAGTCACGGGAAATCGGATCGTTGTCAGATCCAGATTGACAGGTCGTTGTTTTTTCGCATTTTTTATCATGAATAGCGCCCACATGCTGTTCTTATTGTTTCCTTCCTCCGGATCTGCAGGCGGGGTCAGACAGCGTGAACTTTCTATAACTGTGCGTCATGCAAAAACAGCTACATCCAGATGCCAAAAAGCTGGCTACAACGCTGGGTGGCGCCCGGTGGCAGGGTATTCCGGAGACCTGGCGGCAGTATAGGCTCTTCACAAAATCATTACAATTAACCTACATATAGTTTGAAGGGTTTTGCTCGGAACAGTGAGCAGGATCACGATAACAACATTATTTTAAAATTTAATCATCTGATTTGACAAAAGTTAAACATTCTTGTTACAAACAAGGCCAGAAAAGCCGTATAATTCGCAAAAGTTATAGGGTCAGCCTTTCACCTGAGAATAAGTTATGTAACAGTGTGACGGTATTGACCCGCGTAATCAGGACAGTTATTAGTGGTACTTTCCCCTATATAATTGGAGTTGTATCAAGGCGGCAAGCTCAGGAATGATCGGGAGCTTACTCAAGTAAGTGACCGATCCGAGTGGGTGCAGTCAACGCAGATACAGCTTCAAGTATGACGGGGAAACAGGTTTGAATGATATGGACTGCTAACACCCTGATTTGCTGATTTTTCGCCTGCGTGGCTGAGTTACCTGCAAGCGCCCATCGCTCTGTACCCTGCCGTTCCATTCGAATCAGAGCAGCGAGCCAAATAACAAACTGGTAACCACGACAACGGGTTTGAATGCAAATCGGGCGCCCGGCAGTCTTATGAAATAAGGCGCTAAGGAGACCGTAAATGGCTGATAAAAAAGCAACTCTCACCTACAATGGTGACGATGCTCTCGACCTTGATGTGCTAAAAGGCACCCTGGGTCAGGATGTAATTGATATCCGTAGTCTTGGTTCTAAAGGTGTGTTTACTTTTGACCCGGGTTTCACCTCTACCGCATCATGTGAATCAAAAATCACCTTCATCGACGGTGACGAAGGTATCCTGCTGCACCGTGGTTTCCCTATCGATCAGCTGGCGACCCATTCCAGCTATCTTGAAGTCTGCTACATCCTGCTGTACGGCGAAAAGCCAACCCAGGAAGAGTTCGACGAATTTAAAACCACCGTTACGCGCCATACCATGATTCACGAGCAGATTACCCGTCTGTTCCACGGTTTTCGTCGCGATTCCCATCCCATGGCCGTTCTGTGCGGCGTGACCGGCGCTCTGGCCGCTTTCTATCACGACTCCCTGGATGTGAACAATCCGCGCCACCGTGATATTGCCGCGTTCCGTCTGCTGTCGAAAATGCCGACCGTCGCTGCCATGTGTTACAAATATTCCATCGGCCAGCCGTTCGTTTATCCGCGTAACGACCTCTCCTACGCCGGTAACTTCCTGAATATGATGTTCTCCACGCCGTGTGAAGAGTACGTGGTGAACCCAATTCTGGAACGCGCGATGGACCGAATCCTGATCCTGCACGCTGACCACGAGCAGAACGCTTCCACATCAACCGTTCGCACCGCAGGCTCTTCTGGCGCTAACCCGTTCGCCTGTATTGCTGCCGGTATCGCTTCCCTGTGGGGACCCGCGCACGGCGGAGCTAACGAAGCCGCGCTGAAAATGCTCGAAGAAATCAGCAGCGTTGAACACATCCCTGAATTCATTCGTCGCGCGAAAGACAAGAACGATTCCTTCCGTCTGATGGGCTTCGGCCACCGCGTGTACAAAAACTACGACCCGCGTGCCACCGTGATGCGTGAAACCTGCCATGAAGTGCTGAAAGAGCTGAATCTGAAAGATAACAGCCTGCTGGAAGTGGCGATGGAGCTCGAACATATCGCGCTGAACGACCCGTACTTCATCGAGAAGAAACTCTATCCGAACGTCGACTTCTATTCCGGTATCATCCTGAAGGCGATGGGCATTCCGTCCTCCATGTTTACCGTTATCTTCGCGATGGCGCGTACCGTGGGCTGGATTGCGCACTGGAACGAAATGCACGACGACGGCATCAAAATTGCCCGTCCTCGCCAGCTGTACACCGGCTACGAGCAGCGTGATTTCAAATCCGATCTGAAAAAGTAAGCCTGTTTTCAGAAATGATAAACGCGCCCTGGGGCGCGTTTTTTTATCGCTACTGCTGGCAGTGCGGACACCAGTAAAAAGGCCGCGACGAAAGCATCGTTCTTGCGATAATCCCGCCGCAGCGCTCGCATTTCTCCCCGGCCCGATGGAACACCTTAAAGCTAAAAATCGCGCCGTGATGCTTGTTTTCATCCGTCTCCCCACGCGTACTGTAGGACAGACGCGGGATCTCCAGCAGCGCATCGGCCAGCGCATCCAGCTGTTCTGGAGCCAAATCCTGCGCTTTATGCCCGCCCGTGAGCTTCACCGCCCAGAGAATTTCCACTCTGAGATAGTTACCCAGCCCCGCGAGAAAAGCCTGATCCAGCAACAGGCCGCTGAACTGCCTGCGGCGGAAGCGAGGCGAAAGCAAACGTTCTTTCACCTGTTCTGCCGTGAGCGTCATATCCAGCACGTCCGGCCCCACGCGTTTCAAAAACGGATGTTCCGCCAGCTGGCCTTCATCAAGCATTTGAATATCTGATGCGCTAAACAGCAAAATGGCTTTATCCGCCGTTTGCAGTTTTACGCGCAGAACACGCTTAGTTTGTGAGATTTCCCCGGCGTTAACCACGCGCCACACGCCGTAAAGCTGGTTGTGGCTGTACATCGTTTTGCCGTTAGAGAAGTGCGTCAACAGCGCTTTGCCCCGCGTTTCGATCCGCTCAACTCGCTGGCCGATAAGCTGCTGTTCAAAAGCCTTTAACTCTGGAAAGGCAAACCAGACGTCGGTCAGCGGCTTGCCCAAAACGGCGGCCTCAAGCTTATCCGCCGCGCGTCTTATCTCCGGTCCTTCAGGCATCACATCCTCTCCGTTACGTCAGTCGCCATCGTTTAGCCGCCAGGCCAGCTGGTCGAGATAGATTTGCTGGTCGCGACGCGCCTTGAGCGCCTCTTCCAGGGTGCAGGGCACAAAGTGAATCGGCTCGCCCAGGCGCAGCTGCGCTAAGTGAAACATATCGGCTTCGATAACGCAGGCGATGCGCGGATAGCCGCCGGTGGTCTGCGCGTCGTTCATCAGTACAATCGGCTGCCCGTTGTGCGGAACCTGCACCACGCCCGGCAGCAGCCCGTGGGAAAGCAGCTCACGGTCGGTGCTGCGCTCCAGACGTTGCCCCTGAAAACGATAGCCCATGCGGTTACTCTGCGGGCTGAGCTGCCACGGCAGACGCCAGAAATTATCCTGCGCCTGCTGAGTAAATTCGTGATATTCCGGCCCCTGCAAAGCGCGGATCCGATTGCCCCACATTAGCTGTTTGACTCCACGAGCCTCCCGGAAATGGCGTGAGGCAGGCAACAACGGCAGCGTGTCGCCATCGCGCAGCGCGCGGCCTTCAAAACCGCCTATCTGCGCCTTTATGTCCGTGCTGGCTGAACCCATAAGCAGCGGAACATCAATGCCGCCTGCCACCGCCAGATAGCTGCGCATGCCGCGATCCGGGGCTTTCAGGCGCAGCTGCTGTCCGGCTTTTACCGCCAGCCGCCAGCCCGTCCATACCGCGTGTCCGTCCAGCTCCGCATAGCAGCCAGCCCCGGTCAGGGCAAACCAGCCGTCCTGAGTAAATTCAATCGCGCACTGCCCGAGGGTTATTTCTAACGCGGCGCTTTCCGGTTCGTTGCCCACCAGCAGATTGGCCGTGCGCAGCGCGGGGCCGTCCATTGCGCCGCAGCGGCTCACGCCGAGCTGACGATAGCCATAGCGTCCGCCGTCCTGCACGGTAGTATGCATCCCGGCACGTATAATTTTCAGCACACGCCCTCCTTCTGAGGCACAAAGCGCACGGTATCGCCCGGCGCTAACAGCGTTGGGGTTTCACTGGCCGGATTGAATAGCTTCTGCGGCGTCTGGCCAATAATCTGCCAGCCTCCCGGCGTTGCAAGGGGATAAATCCCCGTCTGGCTGCCGCCAATGCCGACGGAGCCTGCCGGGACCAGCAGACGAGGCTCGGCGCGACGCGGCGTTTGCAGCGTCGCCGCCAGCCCGCCGAGATAAGCAAAGCCAGGCTGAAAGCCGAGGAAATACACGATGTAATCCACGCTCGAATGTTGCTCCACAACCTGCGAAATGCTTAGCCCGTTATGCTCCGCCACCACCTGAAGATCCGGCCCGGCGTCACCGCCATACCTCACCGGGATCTCGATGCGCCGCGGCTCGGGTACGATCGCCTCGCTCTCTTCCCACCAGCGCTGAATACGCTCAATACCGTCGAGGGCCAGATTCTGCGGATCGCGCAGAATAACAGTGATGTTATTCATGCCGGGAATGACCTCCCGCACGGCCTCCGCCTCTTCAAGCCTGCGGGTGAGGCCCCAAATCCGCTGCTGGCTTGCGAGGGATATCGGCGGCTCCAGTTCCAGAACCACTGCGCTTTCACCTAATAAATAACACCGCGCTCTCTGCACGCTTCCTCCTGAAAATCGCCTTATGCCGGGTTGGGAATATCAATAAAGATAGCTTCCAGATCCGTTTCGCTGTTTAGCCAATCGCTCAGCGCCTGAATGCCGCCACGTTCGGTGGCGTGATGCCCTGCGGCATAAAAATGCAGCCCCTGTTCGCGGGCGGAGTGGATAGTTTGCTCCGAGACTTCGCCGGTGATAAAAGCATCGACGCCAAAACGCGCGGCGCTATCGATAAAGTTTTGCCCGCCGCCGGTACACCAGGCCACGCGGCGAATCTGCTCCGGCCCGGTATCGCCGCACCACAGCGGCGTTCGGCCAAGGCGCATCTCTATCCATGAAGCGAGTTCTACGCCAGAAAGCGGCGAGGAAAACTCGCCCCACGGCACCAGCGGCTCCACTTCACCTTTGCTTTCAATGCCCAAAAGTGCGCCAAGCTGCGCGTTATTCCCCAGCTGCGGATGGGCATCCAGCGGCAGGTGCCAGCCGAAAAGATTGATATCGTTCGCCAGCAGCGTCTTCAGACGGTTGCGCTTCATGCCGCGTATAACCGGCGATTCACCCTTCCAGAAATAGCCGTGGTGAACAATCACCGCGTCGGCATTTTGCCGCACCGCTTCGTCCAGCAAGGCCTGGCTTGCCGTGACGCCGGTGACGATTTTGCGGATTTCTTCACGCCCTTCAACCTGCAGCCCGTTTGGCGCGTAGTCGCTAATGGAAGCGCTATTGAGTTTTTCGTTAATCAGGCGTTCCAGTTCAGTATTTTTCATAGTCGCTCCTTTGCGATGCCGTCTGCGCAGGGGAATAAAATAGCTTCCCGAGGCCCGCGCGTCGAGAACAGAACGCCTCCCGCTCGCCTGCCCATGCCGGCAACAAAATTTCTTTGGTGTACCGACAACGCATTAGTGTATATTTATGCACTTATTCAGCATATTTCGTTAGCTATGACCGTCAGGCACTCAACATTGCACTGCTTAAGCAATGAAAGCAGGAACGAATGTCTGACCGCTAACTGCCAGTTTGAGACTTCAATGAACACATCGTCACAACCCCGCGCCATTTATTACGTGGTCGCCCTGCAAATCTGGGAATACTTCAGCTTTTACGGCATGCGTGCCCTGCTGATTTTGTATCTCATCAATCAGCTTAAATACGATGATAACCACGCTTATGCGCTGTTCAGCGCCTACTGCTCGCTGGTTTACGTCACGCCAATTCTGGGCGGCTATCTGGCCGATAAGGTGCTCGGCAACCGGATGGCGGTCATGCTCGGCGCGCTGCTGATGGCCGTCGGCCATCTGGTGCTCGGCGCCAGTGAAATATCTCCCGCCTTCCTCTACCTGTCGCTGGCGATCATCGTCTGCGGCTACGGGCTGTTTAAATCCAACGTGAGCTGCCTGCTGGGCGAGCTTTATCAGCCAGCCGATCCGCGCCGCGACGGCGGCTTCTCGCTGCTGTATGCGGCGGGAAACATTGGCTCGATCGTTGCGCCGATCGCCTGCGGCTACGTGCAGGAAGAGTACAGCTGGGCGATGGGCTTTGCGCTGGCGGCGATAGGCATGCTGGCAGGCCTGGTGATATTTATGTGCGGTAAACGCCACTTTAGCCATACCGTCGGCGTCAACACGGCGGTGCTGATGAGCAAAAAATTTGCCGTGCCGGTCTGGGGCTGGCTGCTGGTTTTGCTGGTCGTTTCGCCGCTGTTTATCGCCCTGCTGTTCTGGAAAGAATGGTCGCTGTACGCGCTGATTGTGGCGACCCTTATCGGCCTTATCGTACTGGCAAAAATTTACCGGCAGGCTGAAAACAGCAGGCAGCGCAAAGAGCTGGGGCTTATCGTGGTACTCACCTTCTTCAGCCTGCTGTTCTGGGCCTTTGCCCAGCAGGGCGGCAGCTCTATCAGCCTGTATATTGACCGTTTCGTGAACCGTTCGGTGCTGGGTTACGAAGTCCCGACGGCAATGTTCCAGTCGATAAACGGCTTTGCGGTGATGCTCTGCGGCTTCGTGCTCGCCTGGCTGGTTAAGGAAAGCGTAACCGGCAACCGGGCGGTACGCATCTGGGGCAAATATGCCATTGGCCTGGGATTAATGAGCGCAGGTTTTTGCATCCTGACGCTCAGCGCCCGCTGGTCAGCAGCCTACGGCCATTCCTCCATGCCGCTGATGATTCTCGGCCTGACGGTGATGGGATTTGCGGAGCTGTTTATCGACCCTGTGGCCATGTCTCAGATCACGCGCATTGAAATACCCGGCGTCACGGGCGTCTTAACCGGCATCTATATGCTGCTCTCCGGCGCTATTGCCAACTACCTGGCGGGGGTGATTGCTGACCAGACATCGCAAAGCTCGTTCGATGCTTCCGGAGCAAGCAATTACTCCATCGATGCCTATATCGACGTGTTCAGCCAGATTACCTGGGGCGCGCTGGCCTGCGTGGGGCTGGTGCTGGCTATCTGGCTGTACCATTCTCTGCGCATCAAATCCCGTCGCCCGGTGCTCGAGTCCTGATCTGCCGGCCACGGCCCGCAAGAGCCGTGGCCCTTAGCACACCTACCCCTTTCTGGCCGCTTCCCAGGCGGCCAGCGTAGCAAGACGCGCCTGTTTGTGATCGACAACCGGACGCGGGTAGTCCAGCTTCTGCTGCTGTTTATCCGCCCAGGCCCACGGCGCGTGGATATGCTTGCCCGGCACCTCTTTCAGCTCGGGAACCCAACGGCGAATGAACTCACCGTCGGCATCGAATCGCTCGCCCTGGGTGGTTGGGTTGAAGATGCGGAAATAGGGTGCGGCGTCGGTGCCCGTCGAGGCCGCCCACTGCCAGCCGCCGTTGTTGGCCGCCAGATCGCCGTCGATAAGCTGCGACATAAAGTAACGTTCGCCTGCCCGCCAGTCGACAAGCAGGTCTTTGGCCAGAAAGCTCGCCGTGACCATGCGCAGCCGGTTGTGCATCCAGCCCGTTGCGTTGAGCTGGCGCATCGCCGCGTCCACAATCGGATAGCCGGTATTTCCCTCCTGCCAGGCGGTAAACTTCTCTTCGTCCTGCTGCCATCGCACGCCGTCCGTCCATGCAATAAAGGGCCTGTAGCGGCAAAGTTTGGGCCAGGCCACCAGCAGATGACGATAAAACTCGCGCCAGATAAGTTCATTCAGCCACGTCGCCCCCGTTCCACCTTCGAGAGCCTGTGGATGCTCTTTCAGCAGGCGATGCAGGCACTGGCGAGGTGAAAGCACGCCGATCGCCAGGCAGGCGGAAAGGCGGCTGGTGCCTTCAATTGCCGGAAAGTCTCGCCGTTCGGGGTAATCCGCAGCCGGGCCGAGGCAAAACTCACGCAGCCGCGCAATGGCCGCACGCTCGCCAACCGGGAACAAATCTTCATCCACCTCCCGGCGGGGATAGTTAAAAGCTTTAATTTTTGCGGGGAGAACCGCTTCGCCTCTTGGGCGGGGAGCCGGAACGCATTCGGGCAAACTTTCCTGCAGGCGCTTAATGAACGCGCGGCTGAACGGCGTAAAAACTTTGTACATTTCGTGGTTGCCGGTCGTCACGCTGCCCGGCGCGAGCATCACGCTGTCGTCAAACCCCTGACAAATCACGTCGCGCCCCAGCGCGCGCTCGGCTTCTGCGTCGCGCAGGCGTTCGTTAAGCTCGTACTGATAATTGTAAAACAGCGCGTCAACCTCCTGCTCGGCGCAGAACGCTTTCAGGGAGTCAACCGAGTCGGCGAAGGTAGCCGCTTCCCTGATAAAAAGCACAATCCCGCGTTCGGCAAGGGAATCCTGAAGCGTCTGAAGGTGTAGCCAAAGGTATTCCGCCTGGCGCGGAGCCATATTGTGCTGCCGCCATTGTTCAGGCGTGGCGACAAACAGCCCGACCACCTTTGCCTTTGGGTCGCGGCAGGCGGCCGCCAGCGCCAGATTGTCATGCATGCGCAGATCGCAGCGAAACCAGACCAGATGAGTGGCCATACAACTCCCTGAATTAATTGCCGTAGCGCAAGCGTAACGCTTCGGGATACGGTTCAAAATAGCGCTGCTGCGCCAGATACTGGTCAGGATATTCTGCCATGTAGTGTTTTAACAAGGCGATCGGCGCCAGCAGCGGCTGCGTACCCTGCCGATAGCGATCGATCAGGCCCGACAGCTCCTGACGCTGGCGAGAGCTGAGCTGGCGGCGGAAGTAACCCTGAACGTGCATCAGCACGTTGGTGTGGTTGCGGCGGGTGGCCTGATTTTCCAGCAGCGACATCAGGCGCTGACGGTATTCAATAAAGAATTCCTCGAGAGAATCCCAGTTTTCAATATCCGCCACAAAACGCCCCAGTTCGCGATACTGCGGCTGAGAATGGGCCAGCAGCAGCAATTTATAGCGGCTATGGAAGCCTATTAGCCCACCCCGGGTCAGCCCTTTCTTGCGCAGATTGTTTAGCTCGAAAAGCGTATAAATTCGCTCGACGAAGTTTTCACGAATCGCCGGGTCGTGCAGCCTGCCGTCTTCTTCAACCGGCAGCCACGGCATCTGCCGCTTTAGCTCGGCGGTGTAAATTCCAGTGCCGCTTTTGCGATTGTTATTGCCGGTCTCTTCGTAAACCCGCACCCGCTCCAGGCCGCAGCTCGGTGACTTGGCGCAAACTATGTAGCCGCAAAGATGTTCCAGCCCCTGGATGCGCCTGCTCGAAAACTGCTGCATCGCACTGGTTAAGTCGCCTTCCGTATGATTGCTAAAACGCAGAGCAATTTCGCCGTCGTCCATTTTTATCAGACGCAGCGCCGGGCGCGGCGTGGGCAGACCAATCGCCATTTCGGGGCAGATGGGTTCAAATCGTACCCAGGGAGCAAGTTCGTTAACGGCAAATGCCAGGCGCTTGTGGCCGCCGTCAAAGCGAACGTTCTCTCCGAGTAAACAGGCGCTGATGCCGATTGGAATCGTGTCGCTCATGGGCTTGCTCCTTATATTGAACTTTAAGTGTAGCAAGTTGCAGGCACAAAAAAGGCTACCCTTTCGGGTAGCCTTGTTGCACAGCTTCTGGGTTTAGTAGAAATCGCCGGAGGCGGCTTCTGCCTGAGCCATCCAGACCGGTTTATCGCTGGTTTTCGACCACACGCGGTGCAGATAGCTGTAGAAACGAGCGCGGTCTTTCCAGAACAGCATCACCGGCAGGGCCAGGACGCCAGCAACAACCGCGAAGCTGCGACGCAGGAAAACCTGATGCGCAGGATAATCTTTATATAAAGTCATAGGCTTCTCCCTTATTTTGTGACCGGCAGCAAACGCCGGGAATGCAGAACTTGTTATCTGGCCAAAATAGTATCGCATTGGCTGAAAGTTTACTACTCGTCCGACCACTTAATCGCACTCATTGCGCCTTCATTGACTTACCATCGCGTAATTAAGTTACAAAATAGTTAAATAAATACCAACCATGAGTTAAATGATGGTCTTTGCCATTTTTATACTTTTTTTACACCCCGCCCCGCGACTTTTACAACATCTTTGCACCCGAGTTCCTACTCTCTTCCCCACATGCTTAACACCTCTGGAGGTGGACCGTGAGTACAGGACTGATTGCTGGCGTGGTGCTGGTGTTTGGGCTACTGGGATATTTAATTTACGCTCTGATTAATGCGGAGGCGTTCTGATGGCCGCCGCTGGATTTTTATTAATCAGCAGTTTTTTACTGATTCTTTTCATACTGGCAAAACCGCTGGGCACGCTGCTGGCAAGGCTCATTGAAGGCGTACCGCTGCCGGTTGTCGGGCGAATAGAGCCAACCCTCTGGCGATTGACGGGCAACGACGCGCAGGAAATGAGCTGGAAGCGTTATCTGCTGGCGCTCCTGGTATTTAATGCGCTCGGCCTCGCGCTGCTGTTTGCGATGCTGATGTTACAGGATCGTTTACCCCTTAACCCGCAGCAGCTTCCCGGCCTTTCCTGGCATCTGGCGCTGAACACCGCCGTGAGCTTTGTCTCCAACACCAACTGGCAGTCCTACAGCGGCGAAACCACGCTGAGCTATTTCAGCCAGATGGCCGGGCTGAGCGTGCAAAACTTCGTCTCGGCCGCCACGGGGATCGCGGTTGTATTTGCGCTTATCCGCGCTTTCTCTCGCCGTTCCGCTTCGACTCTCGGTAACGCCTGGGTCGATCTGACTCGCATCACGCTTTACGTCCTGCTGCCCATTTCGCTGGTGATTGCCCTGTTCTTTATCGGTCAGGGCACGCTGCAAAACTTCGCGGCCTACCAGCCGTTCACCTCGCTTGAAGGCGCGCATCAGCTTCTGCCAATGGGGCCGGTTGCCTCTCAGGAAGCGATAAAAATGCTCGGGACCAACGGCGGCGGATTCTTCAACGCCAACTCCTCGCACCCGTTTGAAAACCCAACGGCGCTGACCAATTTTGTGCAGATGCTGGCGATCTTCCTGATTCCCGCGGCGCTTTGCTTCGCCTTCGGGGAAGCCGTAGGCGACCGCCGTCAGGGCCGCGCCATTCTGTGGGCCATGTCGCTGATTTTTGTTGTCTGCGTGGCGGTGGTGATGTGGGCGGAAACCAGCGGCAACGTGCATTTCACCCGGCTTGGGGCGGACAGCAGTTTCAATATGGAAGGCAAAGAGAGCCGCTTCGGCATTCTGGCCAGCAGCCTGTTTTCGGTGATTACCACCGCAGCCTCCTGCGGCGCGGTCAACGCCATGCATGATTCCTTTACCGCGCTGGGCGGCATGATCCCCATGTGGCTGATGCAGATCGGCGAAGTGGTCTTCGGCGGCGTCGGCTCCGGCCTGTACGGCATGCTGCTGTTCGTGCTGCTGACGGTATTTATCGCCGGGCTGATGATCGGCCGCACGCCTGAATACCTCGGCAAAAAAATCGACGTGGCCGAAATGAAAATGACCGCGCTTGCTATCCTGGTGACGCCAACGCTGGTGCTGCTCGGCACCGCGCTGGCGATGATGACCGAGGCAGGACGCGCGGGCATGTTAAACCCCGGTATCCACGGTTTTAGCGAAGTGCTCTATGCCGTCTCTTCCGCCGCCAACAATAACGGCAGCGCGTTCGCGGGGCTGAGCGCCAACACGCCTTTCTGGAATCTATTGCTGGCCGCCTGCATGCTGCTGGGCCGTTTCGCCGTGATTGTACCGGTGATGGCCATTGCCGGTTCGCTGGCCAGTAAGAAATCCCAGGCCACCGGTATCGGCACCTTGCCCACGCACGGCCCGCTGTTTATCGGCCTGCTGATTGGCACCGTGCTGCTGGTTGGCGCACTGACCTTTATTCCCGCTCTGGCCCTCGGCCCGGTCGCGGAACATCTTTCTTTAGTGCAGTTGTGATTAAGAGGCTTCCATGAGTCGCAAACAACAGACGCTGTTTGACCCCGCGTTAATTCGCCAGGCGCTGATAGATTCGTTTAAAAAGCTTAGCCCGCGCGTGCAGTGGCACAATCCGGTGATGTTTATCGTCTGGATCGGCAGCGTCATGACCACCGGCCTCGCCATCGCTATGTACAGCGGTTCGCTAACGGGCAACGCGCTGTTTACCGCCGCCATCAGTCTCTGGCTGTGGTTTACCGTGCTGTTCGCCAACTTTGCCGAGGCGCTGGCGGAAGGCCGTAGCAAAGCCCAGGCCAACAGCCTCAAAGGCGTAAAAAAAACCAGCTGGGCGCGTAAACTCCGTGCGCCGCAGCACGACGCGCAGATGGACCATGTTCCCGCCGCTGACCTGCGTAAGGGCGACATCGTGCTGGTGGAAGCGGGCGATATCATCCCCTGCGACGGCGAGGTGCTGGAAGGCGGTGCGTCGGTAGATGAAAGCGCCATTACCGGCGAATCCGCGCCGGTCATTCGTGAATCGGGCGGCGACTTTGCCTCCGTCACGGGCGGGACGCGTATTCTTTCCGACTGGCTGGTCATCCAGTGCAGCGTCAACCCCGGGGAAACCTTCCTCGACCGGATGATTGCGATGGTAGAAAGCGCCCAGCGTCGTAAGACGCCGAACGAAATCGCGCTGACGATTCTGCTGGTTGCCCTGACTATCGTTTTCCTGCTGGCGACCGCCACGCTCTGGCCGTTCTCGCAGTACGGCGGCACGGCGGTGAGCGTTACCGTATTAGTCGCGCTGCTTGTCTGCCTGATCCCTACCACCATCGGCGGCCTGCTGTCGGCCATCGGCGTGGCGGGCATGAGCCGGATGCTGGGCGCGAACGTTATCGCCACCAGCGGGCGCGCGGTTGAGGCCGCCGGTGACGTCGACGTTCTGCTGCTGGATAAAACCGGCACCATCACCCTGGGCAACCGTCAGGCGTCAGACTTTCTGCCCGCGCCGGGCGTGGAAGAAAAGACGCTGGCGGATGCGGCCCAGCTCTCATCCCTGGCGGATGAAACGCCGGAAGGGCGCAGCATCGTTGTGCTGGCAAAACAGCGCTTCAATCTGCGCGAGCGGGACGTCCAGAACCTGCACGCCACTTTCGTGCCCTTCACCGCACAAACCCGCATGAGCGGGATCAACATTCAGGACCGCATGATCCGTAAAGGCTCGGTGGATGCGATTCGCCGCCACGTTGAGGCTAACGGCGGCCACTTTCCGCCTCAGGTAGACAAGCTGGTTGAAGGCGTGGCACGACAGGGCGGCACTCCGCTCGTCGTGGCGGAAGGCGCAAACGTGCTGGGCGTCATTGCCCTGAAAGACATCGTGAAAGGCGGTATTAAAGAACGTTTCGCCCAGCTGCGCCAGATGGGCATTAAGACGGTGATGATCACCGGCGACAACCGTCTGACCGCCGCCGCCATCGCCGCCGAAGCGGGCGTGGATGACTTTCTTGCGGAAGCCACGCCGGAAGCCAAGCTGGCCCTGATTCGCCAGTATCAGTCCGAAGGCCGCCTGGTGGCGATGACCGGCGACGGCACCAACGATGCGCCAGCGCTGGCTCAGGCCGACGTGGCGGTTGCCATGAACTCCGGCACCCAGGCGGCAAAAGAGGCGGGTAACATGGTGGATCTGGACTCCAACCCCACCAAGCTCATCGAAGTCGTACATATCGGCAAACAAATGCTGATGACGCGCGGCTCGCTCACCACTTTTAGCATCGCCAACGACGTCGCCAAGTATTTCGCCATTATTCCCGCGGCCTTCGCTGCGACCTACCCGCAGCTTAACGCGCTTAATGTAATGCACCTGCACTCCCCGGCGTCGGCGATATTAAGCGCGGTGATTTTCAACGCGCTGATCATCATCTGCCTGATCCCGTTGGCGCTTAAAGGTATCGGCTATAAGCCGCTAAGCGCCGCGGCGATGCTGCGCAGAAACCTGTGGATTTATGGTCTGGGTGGCCTAATCGTGCCGTTTATCGGCATCAAAATTATCGACGTGCTGCTCACCGTTTGCGGTCTGGTTTAAGAGGAAAAACAAATGGCTATCTTTCGTCCCGCTATACTGTTACTGATTTTACTGACCGTGATAACCGGCGGGCTTTACCCTCTGCTGACCACCGCGCTGGGCCAGTGGTGGTTCCCGGCGCAGGCCAATGGCTCGTTAATCATTAAAGACGGTGAGGTGCGCGGTTCTGAGCTGATAGGCCAGAACTTTACCGCCGCGAAATATTTCCAGGGCCGCCCTTCCGCTACCGCAGAGAGTCCTTATAATCCAATGGCCTCCGGCGGAAGCAACCTGGCGGGTAGCAACCCTGAGCTTGACAGGCTGGTTCGTGAACGCGTGGTTGCTCTGCGGGCAGCAAATCCACAGGCCGCTCCGGCGGTGCCGGTGGAACTGGTCACCGCGTCGGCCAGCGGTCTGGACGGACAGATTTCCCCGAATGCCGCAGCGTGGCAGATTCAGCGCGTGGCAAACGCCCGGCATCTCAAGGTAGCGCAGGTCGCCCGCCTCGTGGATGAACACACCTCAACTCCGCTGGTCAGCTTTATCGGCAGTCCGGTGGTCAATGTTTTGCAGGTTAACCTGGCGCTGGACGCCCTCCAGGCACCATAAAGGAACAGCTATGACTGAGGAGCCACTGCGTCCCGACCCGGACAAACTGCTGGAGCAGGCCAGCCGCCATCCGCGCGGCAGGCTGAAGGTGTTTTTCGGCGCCTGCGCGGGCGTGGGGAAAACCTACGCCATGCTCACAGAGGCTCAGCGCCTGCGCTCGCAGGGGCTGGATATTCTGGTTGGCGTGGTGGAAACCCACGGGCGTAAAGAAACGGCAGCGCTGCTAAAAGGGCTGAATATTCAGCCCGCGAAACGGATTCATCATCGTGAGCGCATCGTTCATGAGTTCGATTTAGACGCCGCCCTCGCCCGCAGCCCCGCCCTCATCCTGATGGACGAGCTGGCGCACAGCAACGCGCCGGGATCGCGCCACCCGAAACGCTGGCAGGATGTCGAAGAGCTGCTGGACGCGGGTATCGACGTTTTCACCACGGTGAACGTTCAGCACCTGGAAAGCCTCAACGATATCGTTGGCGGCGTGACGGGCATTCAGGTACGCGAGACGGTTCCCGACCCGATTTTTGATTCCGCCGATGAGGTCGTGCTGGTCGATTTGCCGCCGGACGATCTTCGCCAGCGCCTGCACGAAGGCAAAGTCTATATCTCCGGGCAGGCCGAACGAGCCATCGAGCATTTCTTCCGTAAAGGAAACCTGATTGCCCTGCGCGAGCTGGCGCTGCGCCGCACTGCCGATCGGGTTGACGACCAGATGCGTGCCTGGCGGGATAATCAGGGTCAGGAAAAAGTCTGGCATACGCGAGATGCGATCCTGCTGTGCATCGGCCATAACAGCGGCAATGAAAAGCTGGTGCGAACGGCCGCGCGCCTGGCGGCAAAGCTGGGCAGCGTCTGGCATGCGGTTTATGTTGAGACGCCCCAGCTTCACCGTCTGCCTGAACATCAGCGCCGCGCGATTCTCAGCACCCTGCGCCTGGCTCAGGAGCTGGGAGCGGAAACCGCAACCCTTGCCGATCCTGCGGAAGACAAGGCCGTGCTGCGCTACGCGCGCGAACACAACCTTGGCAAAATCGTCATTGGCCGCCGGGCAAACCGCCGATGGTGGGGACGCGAATCCTTTGCCGATAAGCTGGCCAACCGCGCCCCGGATCTCGATCTGGTGATTGTTGCGCTGGACGATAAGCCAACCGCAACAGCCGTGCGTGCGCCGGATTCACGCGGCATAGCAGAAAAATGGCGGGTTCAGCTGCGCGGCTGCACCGTTGCCGTGCTGCTCTGCGCGCTGATCACTTTTATCGCCAACCAGTGGCTGATTGCCTTCGATGCGGCAAACCTGGTGATGCTTTATCTGCTCGGCGTGGTGGTGGTGGCCCTGTTTTACGGCCGCTGGCCGTCGGTACTGGCCACGGTGGTGAACGTTATCAGCTTTGACCTTTTCTTTATTAATCCACGCGGTACGCTTGCCGTCTCTGACGTGCAGTACCTGCTGACCTTTGCGGTGATGCTGAGCGTCGGACTAATCATCGGGAATCTCACCGCCGGGGTGCGTTACCAGGCCCGCATCGCCCGCTATCGGGAACAGAGAACCCGGCATCTGTACGAAATGTCCAAAGCGCTGGCGGCAGAAAGAACGCCGCAGGCCATCGCGTTGACCAGCCAGCAGTTTATCAATAATAGTTTTCACGCCCGCAGCCAGCTGCTGCTGCCCGATAATGCTGGCGTGCTGCAAAGCATGAACGAGCGCGGTGAACCCGCCAGCTGGGATGAGGCTATCGCCCGCTGGAGCTTCGATAAAGGCCAGCCTGCCGGGGCCGGTACCGACACGCTGCCGGGCGTGCCGTACCAGATTCTACCTCTGCGCACGCCGGGTAAAACGCTCGGCCTGCTGATAGTTGAGCCAAATAATCTGCGACAGCTAATGATCCCCGAGCAGCAGCGTCTGCTGGAGGCATTTACCCTGCTGGCGGCAACCGCGCTGGAGCGATTGCAGCTGACCGCCAGCGAAGAGCAGGCCCGCATGTCGAGCGAGCGGGAGCAGCTGCGCAATTCGCTGCTGGCCGCGCTTTCTCACGATCTGCGCACGCCGCTGACCGTGCTTTTCGGCCAGGCTGAAATTTTAACGCTCGACCTGGCCGCGGAAGGCTCAAAGCATGCCCCGCAGGCCAACGAAATTCGGCAGCACGTCCTGAATACGACCAGGCTTGTCAATAACCTGCTGGATATGGCGCGCATCCAGTCCGGCGGTTTTAGCCTGCGCAAAGAGTGGCTGACGCTTGAAGAGGTGGTGGGCAGCGCCCTGAAAATGCTAGAGCCGGGTTTGGGCGGCCGCCATATCGCGCTCGCGTTGCCCGACCCGCTGATGCTGATTCAGGTCGACGGCCCGCTGTTTGAGCGCGTGTTAATCAACCTGCTGGAGAACGCGGTGAAATATGCCGGACATCAGGCGCAGATCGGTATCAAAGCCGCAGCAAAGGCCGACTGGCTCGATCTCGAAGTCTGGGATAACGGGCCCGGTATTCCGGCTGGTCAGGAACGGTATATCTTTGATAAATTTGCCCGCGGCAATAAAGAATCGGCGATTCCAGGCGTGGGGCTGGGCCTCGCGATTTGCCAGGCGATAGTCGAAGTTCACGGCGGAGAAATTTTCGCGCTTAATCGACCGGAAGGCGGCGCAAGCTTCCATGTTATTCTCCCCCTTCCTCCGCCGCCGGAGCTGGCTGAACTGAACGAGGCGCTGTGATAACGGTTCTGATTATTGAAGATGAAAAAGAGATCCGCCGCTTCCTGCGCACCGCGCTGGAGGGCGAATCGCTGCGCGTTTACGACGCGGACACCTTGCAGCGCGGGCTGATTGAAGCGGCCACCCGCAAGCCTGATTTAGTGATTCTGGACCTCGGCCTGCCGGACGGCGACGGGATCGATTTTATCCGTGATTTTCGCCAGTGGAGCCAGACGCCGGTGATTGTGCTTTCCGCGCGCAGCGACGAAGAGGCAAAAATTGCCGCGCTGGACGCGGGCGCCGATGATTATCTGAGTAAGCCTTTCGGCATCGGCGAGCTTCAGGCCCGGCTGCGGGTGGCGCTGCGCCGCCATGCCAGCCTTGCCCAACCGGATCCGGTTTATCAGTTTTCGACAATTAGCGTTGATCTAGCGGCGCGGCGCATCACTCGTGGTGAAGAAGAAATCCACCTCACGCCGATTGAATTTCGCCTGCTGGCCATTTTGCTCAACAACCACGGCAAAGTGCTGACCCAGCGCCAGCTGCTCAACCAGGTCTGGGGCCCAAATGCCGTGGAGCACAGCCACTACCTGCGCATTTATATGGGCCACCTGCGCCAGAAGCTGGAAAACGATCCGGCCCGCCCCGCTCACCTGCTGACCGAAACCGGAATCGGCTATCGCTTTATGCTTTAGCGTTTCCACAGGCATAAAAAAAGCGCCTTTCGGCGCCTTTTCAACGTAACTTTTTACTTCGCGTTCTTCAGCACTTCGCTGACGATTTCCACGGCCTCTTTCTCGATCTGCTGACGATGCTCAGCGCCGAGGAAGCTTTCGCAATAAATCTTATACGCGTCTTCCGTACCGGAAGGACGAGCGGCGAACCAGCCGTTTTTCGTCATCACCTTCAGCCCGCCGATAGAGGCCCCGTTGCCCGGCGCCGCCGTTAAGCGTGCGGTGATAGGATCGCCCGCCAGCGTGTCGGCGCTGACCATTTCAGGAGACAGCTTAGACAGCGCCGCTTTCTGAGCCGTGGTCGCCGAAGCCTGAATGCGGTTGTAGCTTGGCGCGCCGAAGCGTGCCGCTAGCTCATCGTAGTGCTGCTGCGGGTTCTTGCCGGTCACCGCGGTGATTTCCGCCGCCAGCAGGCACATGATGATGCCGTCCTTGTCGGTGGACCACGGCGTGCCGTCGAAGCGCAGGAACGAAGCCCCGGCGCTCTCTTCGCCGCCGAAACCAAAACTACCGTCAAACAGGCCGTCAACGAACCATTTGAAGCCAACCGGCACTTCCACCAGCCTGCGGCCCAGATCGTCGACCACGCGGTCAATCATCGCGGATGAAACCAGCGTTTTACCTACCGCCACGTCTTTGCCCCACTGCGGACGATGCTGGAAAAGATAGTTGATAGCGACCGCCAGATAGTGGTTAGGGTTCATCAGGCCGGCCGGCGTGACGATACCGTGACGGTCATAGTCCGGGTCGTTGGCAAAGGCCAGATCGAATTTATCGCGCAGCGCCAGCAGGCCGGCCATCGCGCACTCGGACGAGCAGTCCATGCGGATCGCACCGTCTTTATCGAGGTGCATAAAGCGGAAGGTCTGATCGACCTGATCGTTGACGATGGTGAGATCCAGATTGTAGTGCTTAGCAATGCGCTGCCAGTATTCGATGCCCGAGCCGCCGAGCGGATCGACGCCGAGCTTGAGGCCTGCTTTCTGGATGGCGGCCATATCGACAATATCCACCAGCCCTTCGATAAATGGCTGAACCAGATCCTGTTCCTGCACGTGACCGCTGGCCCAGGCCTGGTCAAGCGTCATACGTTTCACGCCTTTCAGGCCATCCGCCAGCAGCGCATTAGCGCGCTCTTCAATGACTTTGGTCACGTTAGTATCAGCCGGGCCACCGTTAGGCGGGTTGTATTTGATACCGCCATCGTCCGGCGGGTTGTGCGAAGGCGTAATGACGATGCCATCGGCCTGCGCGCCACCTTTTTTGTTATGTACCAGAATCGCGTTAGAAACCGCAGGGGTCGGCGTATAGCCGTTATCCTGCTGAACAATGACATCCACACCGTTGGCGGCCAACACTTCAAGCACGGAGACGATCGCAGGCTCGGACAGCGCGTGAGTGTCTTTGCCGACATAACACGGCCCGGTGATGCCATTCTTCGCGCGATCCTCGGCAATCGCCTGGGCAATTGCCAGAATATGAGGTTCGTTAAAACTATGACGCGCCGCACTGCCGCGATGACCGGAAGTGCCGAATTTCACCGCGTGCTCGCTATTTCCCACTTCAGGTTTCAGCACGTAGTACTGCGCCGTTAGCTGGGCTACGTTAATCAAATCGCTCTGTTGCGCAGGTTGACCTGCACGGTTGTGGTTAGCCATTGGCCCTTCCTATTTGACGCAGATTAAATAGTGCCGCAAACCTTCTCAATCAATTCCGCCGGGAATTGCATGGATTGCATGATGTGTTCGATCATGCTGCATTTGCGGCCCGTATTGGTGTTGGTGATCACCCAGTAAGGGGTGCCCGGAACGTGTTTTGGCTTGGTCTGGTTGCCGTTAGCCAGCAGCGTCTGTTCATTCCCGGCAAAGTAAACGCGGGTGCGGCCGTGCAAAGACTCGGTGGCTTCGCCAAAGGTTTTTGCATCCAGCTGATAAAGCGTAGAAAGCACCATCATGAAGCGGTTAACGGCTTTCTTCTGCTCCGCGTACTCATCAGAGAGTAGCAACTCGCGCACGGCGCGCACGCGATCGCGGGCCCGATTAACGGGTTTCTCTTCAGGGGCTGGCGTCGCTGCGGGCTGGGCGGCAGTCACGGTAGGGGAAATCGTCGCTGCGGAAGTCTGACCGGCGGTAAATTTCAACATACGCCGTAAAATATCGGACGCGCTTTCGCCAATGTGTTGCGTGTGGCTGGCAATATAGCGATATAGCTCGTCATCAACTTCAATCGTTTTCATCTTCATCCAGTGCGATATCTTATATTCTGAATACAAGTCGTTGGGATTATAGGGGCAAATCCCAACAGCGGGTAGCGCCAAACAGGTGTCGCCATATAAAGCCAGATTAAACTGAATGTTTGCGGCACTGCGGCAGGAATGGCTTCATGATACCCTAACCCTACGAATCAAAAAAAAGAACTTTGCCATGAAATTAAACGCCCGCCTGCAAACTGCGCAACAATCGACTAGCAATTCTCCTGTTGTTCTCATCCACGGCCTGTTCGGCAGCCTCGATAATCTTGGCGTTCTCGCTCGCGATCTTGGACAAAAGCACACTTTGTTGCAGATTGATCTGCGCAATCACGGCCTGTCTCCCCGCAGCGAGGAGATGAGTTACCCGGCGATGGCGCAGGACGTGCTGGATACGCTTGATGAATATGGCTTTGAGAAAGCGATTATTATCGGCCATTCAATGGGCGGCAAAGTGGCGATGGCGCTAACGGCTCTGGCACCAGAACGTATCGATAAGCTGGTGCTGATTGATATCGCCCCGGTCGACTACAAGGTTCGCCGCCACGATGAAATTTTTGCAGGCATTAATGCCGTGAGCGAGGCCGGAGTGAAAACCCGCCAGCAGGCCGCAGAGCTGATGCGCGAACATATAAAGGAAGAAGGCGTGATTCAGTTCCTGCTCAAGTCCTTCGCTGACGGCCAGTGGAAGTTCAACGTGCCGGTACTGTGGCAGCAGTACGAGCAGATCGTTGGCTGGCAGCCGGTGCCAGCCTGGGAACATCCTGCGCTGTTTATTCGCGGCGGCGCCTCGCCTTATGTGGATGAAACGCACAAAGATACGCTGCTGGCTCAATTCCCGCAGGCGCGTGCGCACGTCGTTGCTGGCGCAGGCCACTGGGTACATGCCGAAAAACCGGAGGCCGTTTTACGCGCCATTCATCGTTTTATCGACGAATCCCCGGCAAACTGATTAAAAACAAACCGACTGGCCGCCAGATACGGCTAACGCGTTGGCGTGCCGGATTCACTGATGTATGATGGCGCGCTTAAATGCGAGCCGGGCAATTCTGCCCTGAGCATCCCGAATTTCCTGTCAGTACTCTAATCATGGCAAAAGAACAAACGGACCGTACTACATTAGATCTGTTCGCGGACGAGCGTCGCCCTGGGCGGCCAAAAACCAATCCGCTGACAAGAGATGAGCAGCTGCGTATCAATAAGCGCAACCAGCTCAAGCGCGACAAAGTACGCGGCCTGAAACGAGTCGAACTAAAGCTCAATAACGATGCGGTGGATGCCTTAAACCAGCTCGCCGAAGCGAGAAATATCAGCCGCAGCGAGCTGATTGAAGAAATGCTGCTGGCGCAGCTCAAACAGCACCTCAGCTAGCGGCCAGGCCCTTCATCCCTGTCATTAAGTAAAAGTGGCGCTTTATGCGCCATCATGTTGCAGTCTGTGCACAGCGTGGTGATTGCGGTTTCCGCACCCTGAGCTGTTCTGCTATGATTGCCGTATCTGTGGGCAACATTCAGCCACCATACCAATAAGTTTCAAGAGGTTATTTAACTCATGGCAATCGTAGGCATTTTTTTCGGCAGCGACACCGGTAACACCGAAAATATCGCAAAAATGATTCAAAAACAGCTCGGTAAAGACGTAGCCGAGGTGCGAGACATTGCGAAGAGCAGCAAAGAAGACCTTGAAGGCTTCGACATTCTGCTGCTGGGTATTCCAACCTGGTACTACGGTGAAGCGCAGTGCGACTGGGATGACTTCTTCCCTACTCTTGAAGACGTCGACTTTAACGGCAAGCTGGTTGCGCTGTTCGGCTGCGGCGATCAGGAAGATTACGCGGAATATTTCTGCGACGCGCTGGGCACCATCCGCGACATTATCGAGCCGCACGGGGCCACTATCGTCGGCCACTGGCCAACAGCGGGCTATCATTTTGAAGCGTCCAAAGGCCTTGCCGATGACGATCACTTTGTTGGCCTGGCCATCGATGAAGACCGCCAGCCGGAGCTGACCGCTGAGCGCGTTGAGAAATGGACCAAACAGGTTGCCGAAGAGCTGCACCTGGCCGATATCATCAACGCCTGATGCAGTTGAGGTGCAAGCGCTCCGCTTGCGCCTCATTGATAGATATTACCGATGAAAATAATTGCTACAATTTTGTAACTTTTACGTCTATCCCTGTACAATATCCCCCGGGTCATATTTGCTAACAAGCCAGCAAATAGCGACTCAGCCACGATTTTTTAGCTGTGTTATGCTTCACACTTGCAGTTTCTATTTAGACGTGGCTGTACTATACCCACTGGTTAAGTGGTATATAATGAGACGCATTTATCTTAACGCTCAATAGTCCGAGCAAAACGTTAAGCAACAGGACAATTTCCGCATGACTGACAACAACACCGCATTAAAGAAGGCTGGCCTGAAAGTCACGCTTCCGCGATTGAAAATCCTTGAAGTGTTGCAGGAGCCTCTGAACCATCACGTCAGTGCGGAAGACTTATACAAGCGTCTGATCGATATGGGTGAAGAAATTGGTTTGGCGACGGTTTACCGCGTCCTGAACCAGTTTGATGACGCGGGAATCGTTACCCGTCATAACTTCGAAGGTGGCAAGTCGGTCTTCGAACTGACTCAGCAGCACCACCACGATCATCTGATTTGCCTGGACTGCGGCAAAGTGATCGAATTCAGCGATGAATCCATCGAAGCCCGCCAGCGTGAAATCGCTTCCCGCCACGGAATTCGCCTGACCAATCACAGCCTGTACCTTTACGGCCACTGCGCTGAAGGTGATTGCCGCACCGACGAGAACGCTCACGGTATCAGCGAAAAGTAATCCGCGCTCCGGCTCCCGCCGCCAGGGAGTCAGGCACAAAAAAACCGGTGAGGTCACTCACCGGTTTTTTATTGCCCCAATACTCTTAGTTATTGTTGGCGCGAATTTCCTGCCAGATTTTGTCACACTTCGCTTTCACAGCCTGATCGTTACCGGTGCGGGTTGCCTGAATACAGTTCTGGTAGTCCAGGGTGCGAACCGTTTCCTTCTTAGCAAAATCCTGATGCTCTTTCTCCTGAGCCAGCACGTTCAGCACGCTCTGGCAGGCCTGCACCTTGTCCGGATTGCCTTCAGCGGTATTAATACATGCGCTGTAGGCAGCCTTCAGCTTCGTATCTTCAGGCGCTGCTTTTGGCTGTGCGCAGGCGGTTAACGCCAGGGCAATTACGGACAGCAGAATGATTTTCTTCATGGTCAATATCCTTAATAAAACCGGGCGCAAACCGCGCCCGGAATCAAATCAGAAGATGGTGAACGGTGCAATCACGATGAATTTCACGTCACGCTCATCCTGGAAGATGTTGCCGTAGCCGCCGCCCCAGCTTGGAATATCGGAGTGGTTGTCGTACTGAGTGAAGTGCAGCTTAAACAGCGTGCCTTTCGCACGACCATCCTGCACGGTGTAAAGCGCATCAAGGCTGTAAGACGATTCTTTCAGACGACGATCCGCGTCATAGTAGCCATCGGTGGTTGGCGTGGAGCTTGGTTTAGCATCCCATGCGTAAACGTAGGAAGCGCCCACTGCCCAGCCAGGAAGATTCCAGTTGCTCAGGTCATACATTGCGCCCGCGAATACGGCTTTCTCGCCGTTGGCGTTAAAGTCAGAGCGGTTATCCCACCACACGTCCAGACGACCGTTAGAGGAGGCATAGGTAGGAGTCATACGCTGCAGGAAGTAGCCCTGCTGGCCGTCGGCCTTAACCATGGTGCCTTCTAAACGCAGGTCAACCTGGCCAATTTTGTAGCCGAAGGTCAATGCCTGTAGCCATGCCGTGCCGTCGTAAATATCGTTCACGCCGCCGTTAGATACTTTGTCTCGCGTGCCGTAGAACTGGTAGCTGGTCGTCAGCGGGCTGCCGGCAATATCGAATTTGTAGCTTGCCTTAGTGAAGTACTGATCGACATAACCCTGCGCCTGACCAAATGCAGCCTCGAGAACCAGGTCATTTTTGAAGTCATACTTCGCGCCGATAGAATGCAGGTAATCGACCTTGGTCTTTCTGTCATTCTGATAGAACTTATCCATTTCCAGGTGCCACGGAGCCTTGTACTCGTTGGTCCACATGTATGAGAAGCTCAGCGCGCCTGAATCACCGTAGTCAAAGTTCGCCCCCGCCTCGGCACCCTGGTAGGTACCCGGCATGAAGCTCCAGTGCGGGGCTAAAAGAGACTGGCCGGTTGGCTGAATATAGCCACCGCGAGCCCAGACCGGGCCATATTTAAATTTAGCTGCCGCTTTATACAGGCTGATACCGCTCTTGTCGCCGGAATAATCTTCTGAATAAGCTTTATTCGCAGAGGAGAAGGCAATTTCGTTCGGGTGGCCGCTGTCGCCGTTTTCTGCCATTTCAATGGCGGTAAACGCGGCAATATCCAGGCCGAACATATCGGCAGCAAAGCCAGACTGGAAGTCCAGGTTGGCGTTCCAGGTCGAATGCGCCAGGTTGGTTTCGTATTTATTGGTCGTGACGTCTTTACGGTCGCGTTCGCGCTGCCAGTAATAAACACCGCCGGTCAGCGTTGAATCATCAACAAATCCCGCACCGATAGCCTGCGGAACGACAACAAGTCCTGAAAGAGCCGTGACACCTGCAATTGCAAGCGCCAGCGCACTACGTTTGCCACTAAACGTACGCATATTGAAATCCTCTTTGACGTATAAATAATCACCCGGTGTGAAAGCACCTGACGTTAAAAAAATAAAAATGCCTGACGGCTAAAAGCGGTTTTAAATATTTCCCCCGCATCACTGCTGAGCATTAGACTATTTTTCGCGACGCGAATTATCAACGACTTTTCAGGGATTATTCCGATAGTATGACGAAGTGCACATAATCTATGTGTATTTGTAACATTTTGCGTTACTGGCATTTTATGCCAGTAAATTCAAATTATTAAGCAGAAGTGAATAAATGAAAGCGCTCACATAATCAGTAATGAGAATGCTTCCGAAAATAAGTCAATAAGGGACAATTAGCAGGATGGGATAAATAAAGAATTAATTCGCTACGCGAAAGTTTACAAATTACTAACAGCCTGATCGTTAAGCGAAAAAAAACGCCGCGGTGAGCGGCGTTTAAGATAAGCAGAAAACGGATTAATCGCCGATTTTTGCCCAGGTATCGCGCAGGCCAACGGTGCGGTTAAACACCAGTTTGGTAGCGGTTGCATAGCGGCTGTCGAGGCAGAAATAGCCCTCACGCTCAAACTGGTACGCTTTGCCTTTTTCTGCATTTTGCAGGCTTGGTTCGACGAAACCTTGCTTAATGACCAGCGAGTCCGGGTTGATGGTCGACAGGAAGTCTTCCGCACCGCCAGGGTTTGCAACGCTGAACAGGCGATCGTAAAGACGAATTTCAACCGGCAGCGCGTGCGCCGCGCTCACCCAGTGAATGACGCCTTTGACTTTACGGCCATCGGCCGGATCCTTGCTCAGCGTTTCCGGGTCATAGGTGCAGTACAGCGTGGTGATGTTGCCTTCGGCATCTTTCTCTACGCGTTCCGCTTTAATCACGTACGCGTTGCGCAGGCGCACTTCTTTGCCCATCACCAGACGCTTGTACTGCTTGTTGGCTTCTTCGCGGAAATCAGCACGGTCGATATAGATTTCACCGCTGAAAGGCACCTGACGGCTGCCCATTTCGGGCTTATTAGGATGATTCGGCATAGTTACCGTCTCTTCCCCAGCCTGCGGATAGTTTTCAATAACAACTTTAACCGGATCCAGAACGGCCATCGCACGCGGGGCATTTTCGTTCAGATCATCACGGATGCAGGATTCAAGAGAAGCCATCTCAACCGTGTTGTCCTGCTTGGTTACGCCGATGCGTTTGCAGAATTCACGGATAGAAGCCGCGGTATAGCCACGACGACGCAGACCGGAAATAGTCGGCATACGCGGATCGTCCCAGCCCTCGACAATCTTCTCGGTCACCAGCTGGTTCAGCTTGCGCTTAGACATGATGGCGTATTCAAGATTGAGGCGGGAGAACTCATACTGGCGCGGATGAGCCGGGATAGTGATGTTGTCCAGCACCCAATCGTACAGGCGACGGTTATCCTGGAACTCCAGCGTACACAGCGAATGGGTGATCCCTTCGAGCGCATCGGAAATGCAGTGGGTAAAGTCATACATCGGATAGATGCACCACTTGCTGCCCGTCTGATGGTGATCGGCAAACTTAATGCGATAGATAACCGGATCGCGCATCACGATGAACGGCGAGGCCATGTCGATTTTTGCACGCAGGCACGCGGTGCCTTCAGCAAACTCGCCGTTGCGCATTTTTTCGAACAGCGCGAGGTTTTCCTCGACGGTGCGATCGCGGTACGGGCTATTTTTGCCAGGCGCAGTCAGAGAACCTCGGTATTCGCGGATTTGCTCTGGCGTTAGCTCATCAACGTAGGCCAGGCCTTTGTTAATCAGTTCAAGCGCATAGTTAAACAGCTGGTCGAAATAATCAGAGGAGTAGCGCACGTTGCCGGACCAGTGAAAGCCCAGCCACTCTACGTCATGCTTAATTGAGTCGACGTATTCGATGTCTTCTTTTACGGGGTTGGTGTCATCGAAACGCAGATTGCACTGACCCTGGTAATCCTGTGCGATCCCAAAGTTCAGACAGATAGATTTAGCATGGCCGATGTGCAGATAGCCATTAGGCTCCGGCGGAAAACGAGTACAGATATGGTCATGCTTACCATTGGCCAGATCTTCATCGATGATCTGACGAATAAAGTTAGTTGGGCGGGCTTCAGCCTCACTCATCGCGAATTCCTCAAGACAAAACTTTCGTTAACGGCACATGATCTAATAAGCAGGCGCGGGAAACAACCTTTAGTTGAAGAAATTGGGGACGTGGCTCGGGATGGCAAGACGGGGAAATTTTTCGACAATAAAAAAGCGGCTGAGGAATAACCCCAGCCGCTTAAGGCACAATGCTAACTCAGGAGCAATTATTTGCCTTTAATTTCATACAGAGGCGTTTGGCCTGCAACGACGGAGCCTTGAGCCTGAATCACCAGGCCGCTGAAATCGTCGATGTTGCTGCACACCACCGGGCTAATCATGGAGCGGGCGTTCGCGTTCAGGAATTCAAGATCCATTTCCAGAACTGGCTGACCAGCTACCACTTCAGCGCCCTCTTCCACCAGGCGGGTAAAGCCCTGACCGTTCAGCGCGACGGTATCAATGCCCATATGGACAACGATTTCCGCACCCTTTTCAGTTTCCAGGCAGAACGCGTGGTTGGTGTTGAAGATTTTAACGATGGTACCCGCCGCCGGAGACACGACCATTTTATCCGTTGGTTTTACCGCTACGCCGTCACCCACAGCTTTGCTGGCGAAGGCTTCATCAGGAACCTGCTCCAGCGCCACAACTTCACCGGTCACCGGTGAAACCAGCGCGGCGATAGTTGCTGCGTTTGGCACAGCCTGGGGCTTAGCCGCTGCTGGAGCCACCGCCGCTGATGCAGCAGCAGGTGCAGCCGCAGGCACGTCGCCGGTCGTTTTCATAGCGTTAGCAATTTTCTCAGCCACGAAGCCAACGATAATCTGCACGCTGGTTTTGTTCAGGCGAATCACACCGGTTGCCCCCAGACGTTTAGCTAACGCTTCATTCACTAATGAAGAGTCTTTCACGTTCAGACGCAGACGAGTGATACAGGCGTCAATGCCGGTCAGGTTAGCAGAACCGCCAACCGCCGCGATGTACTGACGAGCCAGTCCAGAAACATCATCGCTGGCAGTCGCGCCTACATTCATATCCTGGCCGTCGGTTTCGTCACCGGCAACGGACAGTTCACGGCCTGGGGTTAACAGGTTGAACTTAAGGATGGTGAAGCGGAACACGACGTAGTAGATAACGAAGAAGACCAGGCCCTGAGGAATCAGCATCCACCAGTGGGTTGCCAGCGGGTTACGGGAAGAAAGCACCATATCCACCAGGCCTGCGCTGAAGCCGAAACCGGCGATCCAGTGCATGCTGGCAGCGATGAACACGGAGATCCCGGTCAGCGCGGCGTGGATAACGTACAGTACTGGCGCAACGAACATGAAGGAGAATTCCAGCGGTTCGGTGATACCGGTAAAGAACGCGGCGAAGGCTGCCGCCATCATGATACCCGCTACTTTCGCCTTGTTTTCCGGACGAGCACAGTGGTAGATAGCCAGGGCTGCACCAGGCAGACCAAACATCATGATTGGGAAGAAGCCAGCCTGGTAACGCCCGGTGATACCCACAACCGCTTTACCCGCTTCGATGGACTGAGCGCCGCCGAGGAAGTTAGGGATGTCGTTGATACCGGCAACGTCGAACCAGAATACGGAGTTCAGCGCGTGGTGCAGACCAACAGGAATCAGCAGACGGTTGAAGAAGGCGTAAACGCCCGCGCCAACGGAGCCCAGTTTCTGAATGTGCTCACCAAAGTTGACCAGACCGTCAAAAATCATCGGCCAGACGTACATCATGATGAAGGCGACAACGATCATCACGAAAGAGGTGAGGATAGGCACCAGTCGGCGACCGCTGAAGAACGACAGCGCCTTTGGCAGCTCAACGCTGCTGTAACGGTTGTAGAGTTCTGCGGAGATAATACCGACCAGAATACCGACGAACTGGTTGCTGATTTTACCAAATGCCGCCGGAACCTGATCCGCCGGGATTTTCTGGATCATGGCAACCGCTGCAGGAGAACACAGGGTGGTCAGAACCAGGAAGCCAACAAAGCCGGTCAGCGCTGCGGCACCGTCTTTGTCTTTTGACATACCGTAAGCCACACCAATGGCGAACAGTACGGACATGTTATCGATAATGGCGGAACCAGATTTAATGAAGAACGCCGCAAGCGCGTTGTCTCCACCCCAGCCAACCGGGTCAATCCAGTAGCCTACCCCCATCAAAATTGCTGCTGCAGGCAGTGTGGCCACCGGCACCATAAGTGCGCGGCCAACTCGTTGTAAATAACCTAGAATACTCACTTTATTCCCCCTATGAGAACCCTGTTAAGGCTCGCTCAAAGCAGTGTTTTTATTGTCTTAACAACCTGTAATTAACGGCGACGGTTCACATCACACACCGAAGTGTGAAAAAAATTAATTCGTATCGCAAATTAAACGCGCATTTTTTGTGACTACAGTCACCAAATATCGCTATAACACCCCCCTTTGACTGGCTATCGTGGAAAACTTATTTTATCATTCAAAAAATCAAGACGGATTGATCCCACAGGCACCAGTATAAAACTGGTTTACCCTTAGAGGGGTGAATATCAATCTGGCTTAACCCTTTTCTATTAACTCTCAAGAGGTGAATGATGAGACTGATTCCCCTGGCTACTCCTGCCCAGGTCGGCAAATGGGCTGCTCGCCATATTGTTAACCGCATCAACGCGTTCAAACCAACCGCAGACCGTCCTTTCGTTCTGGGCCTGCCAACCGGCAGTACTCCGCTGGAAGCGTACAAAGCGCTGGTAGAGATGCACAAAGCGGGCCAGGTTAGCTTCAAAAACGTCGTGACCTTTAACATGGACGAATATGTTGGCCTGCCGAAGGAACACCCGGAAAGCTATCATACTTTCATGCACAAAAATTTCTTTGATCACGTTGATATCCCAGCGGAAAACATCAACCTGCTGAACGGCAATGCCGAAGACGTTGACGCAGAATGCCGCGCGTACGAAGAAAAAATTCGCTCCTACGGCAAAATTCACCTGTTTATGGGCGGCGTGGGCAACGACGGTCACATTGCGTTTAACGAACCGGCTTCTTCTCTGGCTTCCCGCACCCGTATTAAAACCCTGACTCATGACACCCGCGTGGCAAACTCCCGCTTCTTTGACGGTGACGTGAATCAAGTTCCTAAATATGCGCTGACCGTAGGCGTGGGCACGCTGCTTGACGCTGAAGAAGTGATGATTCTGGTGCTCGGCCACGTGAAAGCTCAGGCTCTTCAGGCCGCGGTAGAGGGTAACGTTAACCACATGTGGACCATCAGCTGCCTGCAGCTGCACCCGAAAGCCGTTGTGGTTTGCGACGAGCCGTCCACCATGGAGCTGAAAGTGAAGACGTTGAAGTACTTCAACGAGCTGGAAGCAGAAAATATTAAAGGCCTTTAAGCATTACTTTTTTACCGGGGGTAATTATGTTTGCACTAACCCACGGTCGGATTTATACCGGCCACGACATTCTGGATGACCACGCGATTGTGATCGCTGACGGCCTGATTGAGCGCATTTGTCCGCGTTCCGAACTCCCTGCCGGGATCGAAACCCGCGATATGGGTGGTGCAGTCATCGCCCCCGGTTTTATTGATGTGCAGCTCAACGGCTGCGGCGGCGTGCAGTTCAACGACACCGTCGATGCCGTCACGGTTGAAACGCTGGAAATTATGCAGAAAGCCAACGAGCGTTCTGGCTGCACCAGCTATCTTCCGACGCTGATCACCGCCAGCGATGAGCTGATGATGCAGGGCGTCAAAGTGATGCGCGAGTACCTGGCAAAATACAGCAACCAGGCGCTTGGTCTGCACCTTGAAGGCCCGTGGCTGAATATGGTGAAAAAAGGCACGCATAACCCGAGCTACGTGCGCAAGCCGGATGCCAAACTGGTTGATTTCCTCTGCGAGAACGCAGACGTCATCACTAAAGTGACGCTGGCCCCGGAGATGGTTGAACCAGAAGTGATTCGCAAGCTGGTTGCCGCCGGGATTATCGTCTCCGCTGGCCACTCCAACGCCACGGTCAAAGAAGCCAAAATTGGTTTCCGCGCCGGGATCACCTTCGCCACCCACCTTTTCAACGCCATGCCTTATATTACGGGCCGCGAGCCAGGTCTTGCCGGCGCAATCTTCGATGAACCCGATGTTTACTGCGGTATCATTGCCGACGGTTTACATGTGGATTATGCCAACATCCGCACGGCGAAACGCGTGAAAGGCGATAAACTCTGCCTCGTCACCGACGCCACCGCTCCAGCGGGTGCCAACATTGAACAGTTCATTTTTGCTGGTAAAACAATATACTACCGCGACGGTTTGTGTGTAGATGAGAACGGTACGCTGAGCGGTTCTGCCCTGACGATGATCGAAGGGGTACGTAATCTTGTCGAGCATGCCAACATTGCGCTGGATGAAGCCCTGCGCATGGCGACTCTCTACCCTGCCCGCGCAATGGGCGTGGAAAAGCAGCTGGGTACCCTGGAGGCTGGCAAAGTCGCCAACCTGACGGCCTTTACCCGCGACTATAAAATCATCAAGACTCTCGTTAATGGTAATGAGGTCGTAACTGGGTAAATAAGGCATGACGACTGGCGGACAGGCTCAAATAGGTAATGTCGATCTGGTAAAACAGCTCAATGGCGCAGCGGTGTACCGCCTGATTGACCAGCATGGTCCAATCTCGCGCATTCAGATTGCCGAGCAGAGCCAGCTTGCCCCCGCCAGCGTCACCAAAATTACTCGCCAGCTGATTGAGCGCGGCCTGATTAAAGAAGTCGATCAGCAGGCCTCCACCGGGGGCCGCCGCGCTATCTCTATCATCACCGAAACCCGCAATTTCCACGCGATCGGCGTGCGTCTTGGCCGCCACGACGCCACTATTACGCTTTTCGATCTCAGCGCTAAGCCGCTGGCAGAAGAACACTATCCGCTGCCGGAACGTACGCAGGAAACGCTTGAGCACTCGCTGCTTAATGCCATTGCCCACTTTATCGAGCAGACCCAGCGAAAAATGCGCGAGCTGATTGCGATTTCAATCATTCTTCCCGGTCTTGTCGACCCGGAAAGCGGTGTGATTCGCTATATGCCGCACATCCCGGTGAATAACTGGTCGCTGGTAGACAGCCTGGAAAAGCGTTTCAAGGTTACCTGTTTCGTCGGACACGATATCCGTAGTCTGGCGCTGGCGGAGCACTATTTCGGTGCAACCCACGACTGTGAAGACTCCATTTTGGTGCGCGTTCACCGCGGCACCGGCGCAGGCATTTTGTCAAACGGCAGGATTTTTATCGGCCGTAACGGCAACGTCGGCGAGATTGGTCACATTCAGGTCGATCCATTAGGCGAACGCTGCCACTGCGGTAACTTTGGCTGTCTGGAAACCATCGCCGCCAATGCCGCCATCGAAAACCGCGTGCGTCACCTGCTCGAACAGGGTTATCAGAGCCGCCTTACCCCGGAAGACTGCGGCATCGTGGCTATTTGCAAAGCGGCCAATAAAGGCGATGCGCTGGCCTGCGAGGTTATCGAGCACGTAGGTCGCCACCTTGGGAAAGCCATTTCAATTGCCATCAATCTGTTTAATCCACAAAAAGTGGTGATTGCCGGGGAGATCATCGAGGCGGAGAAAGTGCTGCTGCCGGCTATTGAAGGCTGCATCAATACCCAGGTTTTGAAAGCGTTCCGCAAAAATCTTCCGGTCGTGCGCTCCCGCCTGGACGACCGCTCCGCCATCGGCGCTTTTGCGCTGGTTAAACGCTCGATGCTTAACGGCATGCTGCTGCAGCGCCTGCTGGAAAGTTAACGCGGGCGGCCATCGATTTACGCTATAGTAACGCCTTCACCAGAATATGAGCCCGAGTAGTCAATGACCATCCAGAATGTAATTTGTGATATCGACGGCGTGCTGATGCACGACAACGTCGCCGTGCCGGGTGCCAATGAGTTTCTGGCCCGCATCCTTGAGAAAGGCTTACCGCTTGTTCTGCTGACCAACTACCCTTCGCAAACGGGCCAGGACCTGGCTAACCGTTTCGCTTCGGCTGGCGTTCACGTGCCGGACAGCGTGTTTTATACCTCGGCCATGGCTACGGCAGATTTCCTGCGTCGCCAGGAAGGCAAGAAAGCCTACGTTGTCGGCGAAGGCGCATTGATTCACGAGCTGTATAAAGCCGGATTCACCATCACCGACATCAATCCAGACTTTGTTATCGTCGGTGAGACCCGTTCCTACAACTGGGAAATGATGCACAAAGCGGCCTACTTCGTCGCGAACGGCGCCCGCTTTATTGCCACCAACCCGGACACGCATGGCCGCGGCTATTATCCGGCGTGCGGCGCGCTTTGCGCGGGGATTGAGAAGATTTCCGGGCGTAAACCGTTTTATGTCGGCAAGCCTAGCCCGTGGATCATCCGTGCGGCGCTGAATAAAATGCAGGCCCATTCTGAACATACGGTGATTGTCGGCGACAACCTGCGTACCGATATTCTGGCCGGCTTCCAGGCCGGTCTGGAAACGATTCTGGTTCTGTCAGGCGTGTCCACCCTGAACGATATTGACGCCATGCCTTTCCGCCCGTCCTATATTTACCCCTCGGTCGCGGAAATCGACATAATTTGATGCGCTTAACGCCCGGTCTTTACCGGGCGTTTTACGATCGCTCGCAGCCCTCCTCCCTCCGTAGCTATCTCTTCAACATAACCCGCTAAAAATTACCGATCATTCAAAAACACAGCTGATTTCATCATTATTTTTCAGTATTCGGCAATGCGCATTGCAGTATTTACGCTGAGAACGCTAAAGCACTTGCATTCCCATCAATGATTGCGCAAATTCGAGCAATACAACGCAGCAGCGCCGCTAAAAAATCGATAAACGGCAATGCGACATCATGATTAAACAGCCTAAGCGCAGTGTGACGGAGAAAGCTCTATGTGTTCTATTTTTGGTGTTCTGGATATTAAAACCGACGCGGTCGAGCTGCGTAAGAAAGCGCTTGAACTGTCCCGTCTGATGCGCCACCGCGGCCCGGACTGGTCCGGCGTCTACGCCAGCGACAAAGCCATCCTCGCCCATGAACGCCTCTCAATTGTTGACGTTAACGCCGGCGCACAGCCGCTTTATAACAAGCAGAAAACCCACGTGCTGGCCGTCAACGGTGAAATCTATAACCACCAGGCGCTGCGCGCAGAATACGGCGACCGCTACGCATTCCAGACCGGCTCCGACTGCGAAGTTATTCTCGCGCTGTATCAGGAAAAAGGGCCTGAATTCCTCGACGATCTGCAGGGCATGTTTGCCTTCGTCTTATATGACACCGAAAAAGACGCTTACCTGATTGGCCGTGACCATATCGGCATTATCCCGCTGTATATGGGCTACGACGAACACGGCAACCTGTATATTGCCTCCGAAATGAAAGCGCTGGTGCCGGTTTGCCGCACTATCAAAGAATTCCCGGCGGGCAGCTCTCTGTGGAGCCAGGATGGGGAAATCCGCAGCTACTACCAGCGCGACTGGTTCTCTTATGACGCGGTTAAAGACAACGTCACCGATAAAAACGAGCTGCGCCAGGCGCTGGAAGACGCCGTTAAAAGCCACCTGATGTCCGACGTGCCCTACGGCGTGCTGCTCTCCGGCGGCCTCGACTCTTCCGTTATTTCAGCCATCACCAAGAAATTTGCCGCCCGTCGCGTAGAAGATGAAGAGCGCAGCGAAGCCTGGTGGCCGCAGCTTCACTCCTTCGCCGTGGGCCTGGTGGGATCGCCTGACCTGAAAGCCGCGCAGGAAGTGGCTAACCATCTGGGCACCGTCCACCATGAAATCCACTTCACGGTGCAGGAAGGTCTGGACGCTATCCGCGACGTGATTTATCACATTGAAACTTACGATGTCACCACGATTCGCGCCTCCACGCCGATGTACCTGATGTCCCGTAAAATCAAAGCGATGGGCATTAAAATGGTGCTGTCCGGCGAAGGATCGGACGAAGTTTTCGGCGGCTACCTCTACTTCCATAAAGCGCCAAACGACAAAGAGCTGCATGAAGAAACCGTGCGTAAGCTCCAGGCGCTGCATATGTTTGACTGCGCGCGTGCCAACAAAGCCATGTCCGCCTGGGGCGTTGAAGCCCGCGTTCCCTTCCTCGACAAAAAGTTCCTCGACGTGGCAATGCGTATCAACCCGCAGGACAAAATGTGCGGCAACGGCAAAATGGAGAAACATATTCTGCGTGAATGTTTCGAATCCTATCTGCCGGCAAGCGTCGCCTGGCGTCAGAAGGAACAGTTCTCCGACGGCGTGGGCTATAGCTGGATTGATACTCTTAAAGAAGTGGCGGCAGGCCAGGTAACCGATCAACAACTGGAAACAGCCAGCTACCGTTTCCCATACAACACGCCGGGCTCTAAAGAGGCCTATTTGTACCGCGAAATCTTCGAAGAGCTGTTCCCGCTGGCGAGCGCAGCCGAATGCGTTCCGGGCGGTCCTTCCGTAGCCTGTTCTTCCGCTAAGGCTATCGAATGGGATGAAGCGTTCAAAAACATGAATGATCCATCAGGCCGTGCGGTAGGCGTTCACCAGTCTGCCTATAAATAAACGATTGTGGTAAAAAAACGGGCCTGCGGGCCCGTTGTTGTTTCCACATGATCCTTATCGTTTTATGCCGGTTTTTCGCTGAGTAAATATCCGAAACAAGCCGTTATTGTTGATTATTCCAGCAAGCTGTTCGCAAGCTGGTCAAACAGACAATTTCAGCCACTTTTCGGGAAAAAATTTGTTGACGCTGTTCGGTCAACTACGCATAATGCGCCCCGCAACGCCGATAAGGTATCGCAAAAAAAGAAGGCTACTTAGCTCAGCTGGTTAGAGCACATCACTCATAATGATGGGGTCACAGGTTCAAATCCCGTAGTAGCCACCATAATTCTTTTTTAGCGCGGGAGTGGCGAAATTGGTAGACGCACCAGATTTAGGTTCTGGCGCCGCAAGGTGTGCGAGTTCAAGTCTCGCCTCCCGCACCATTTAACGCGTTGCATGGATGGGGTATCGCCAAGCGGTAAGGCACCGGTTTTTGATACCGGCATTCCCTGGTTCGAATCCAGGTACCCCAGCCAAATTTTCTTCGAGACATTGCGTTATACGCAGCGTTTTTGGGGTATCGCCAAGCGGTAAGGCACCGGTTTTTGATACCGGCATTCCCTGGTTCGAATCCAGGTACCCCAGCCATCGAAGAATTGCAGTGTCGGCTACGTAGCTCAGCTGGTTAGAGCACATCACTCATAATGATGGGGTCACAGGTTCGAATCCCGTCGTAGCCACCATATTATTGGGGTATCGCCAAGCGGTAAGGCTCTGGTTTCTGATACCAGCATTCCGAGGTTCGAATCCTCGTACCCCAGCCAAAAAAAAGACGTTTGCTTCTGTGAACGCACCCCCGTTGGGGTATCGCCAAGCGGTAAGGCTCTGGTTTCTGATACCAGCATTCCGAGGTTCGAATCCTCGTACCCCAGCCAACATATAAAAAGCTCGCCTCGGCGAGCTTTTTGCTTTTCTGCTTTCCTGCCGGGAAAAGGTAGTTTCCCACCCATTCCCTTATTTCGTTGTTATAAGCCCAGCGCGTACTTCAGCGCTCGCCTTTTCAGCGCCCCGCTACGTTCTGCGGCCATTAAACCTAAATTACGCATGGCTTTCAGCGGCGTTAAGCTATTGCTGAATCCCGCATAGAAAAGATCCATTCCGCTTTGCATCAGGAAATTATCCGCCTGGCGACGGGTTTGATAGCGTTTCAGCGTGCTCGCATCGGCCCAGTTTTCGCCGTGGCTGCGCGCATTAACCATCACCTCAATCAATGCATCGGCATCGCGATAGCCAAGATTAACGCCCTGTCCGGCCAGAGGATGAATGGTATGTGCAGCGTCGCCAATCAGCGCCAGGCCCTGCTGCGTGTAGCGTAACGCGTGGCGGCGGGTAAGCGGAAATGCACCGCAGGCCAGCGGAGTCACTTCACCAAGCCGCTGCGGGAAGGTTGCGGCAATAGCTTTTGAGAGCTGCGGCATCGTCAGTGATTTAAGCTGGCGAATACGCGCCGGAGTGTCATACCAGACCAGCGACGCCCAGTTATCAAACAGCGGCAAAAATGCGTGCGGACCGGTCGGCGTAAAGTGCTGCCAGGTACTGTCGCCCGGAGCCGCTTCGCATTTAACGGTAATGAGCATGCAGGCCTGGCGATAATCCCATGCGTGAATGCCAATCCCGGCCCACTGCCGCACCTGCGAGTTGGCGCCGTCTGCGCCAATCACCATCGGCACTTCCAGGGTTTGGTCGTCTGCAAAACTTAGCAACCAGCGCCCTGCTCTGCTGCGCATATTCGTCAGCTGTGCCGGGCACAGAAGCGTGATATTGGGATTGGCCTCCAGCGCTTTCCACAGCGCCAGCTGCAGGACATGATTCTCGACCATATAGCCCAGCTCGGGTAAGCCCAGCTCGTTGGCATGAAAAGAAACCCGGGCGCTTTCCCACTCCCAGGTTTCCAGCTGGCGATAAGCATGGCAGCGCATGGCGCGGATATCATCCCAGACGCCGAGCGATTTCAGTAAGGCGACCGAGGCGGAACTGATTGCCGAAATACGCACGTCCGGCTGAGCCGAAGCGTCGAATGCTTCCGGTGCCTGATGCTCAATGACCGCGACCTGAAAGCCATTCTGCGCAAGCCCGAGCGCTGCCGCTGCACCGACCATACCTCCGCCCACAACGGCGACGTCGAGTGGTTGATTTGCCATAATAATGTTGTCCTTAAGTTATCTACGCTAATTCTACCGGATTTTTGAGCCGGTTACGCAGGCTGGTCACGTCCACAGCAAAGCATTACAATACGCGGCCTTAATTCCTGGCTTTACCTGAGCAATGGCATAGTCGATGACAAAAAAACTCCATATCAAAACCTGGGGCTGTCAGATGAACGAATACGATTCATCAAAGATGGCCGACCTGCTGAACAGCACGCACGGCTACACGCTGACCGATAACCCAAAAGAAGCGGACGTGCTGCTGCTCAACACCTGCTCGATCCGTGAAAAAGCCCAGGAAAAGGTATTCCATCTGCTGGGGCGCTGGAAGCTTTTAAAGCGTAAAAACCCCGATGTGATTATCGGCGTTGGCGGCTGCGTAGCTTCCCAGGAAGGCAAGCTTATTCGCAGCCGGGCGCACTATGTTGACATCGTTTTCGGGCCACAAACGCTTCATCGCCTGCCTGAAATGATCAACAAAGTCCGCGGCAACCGCAGCCCGATCGTTGACGTTAGCTTCCCGGAAATCGAAAAATTCGATCGCCTCCCGGAACCCCGCGCCGACGGTCCTACGGCCTTTGTTTCTATTATGGAAGGCTGCAACAAATACTGCACCTACTGCGTCGTACCTTATACCCGCGGCGAAGAAGTCAGCCGCCCGAGCGACGACATTCTGTTTGAAGTTGCCCAGCTGGCCGCACAGGGCGTGCGAGAAATCCACCTTTTAGGTCAAAACGTTAACGCCTGGCGTGGCGCAACCTTCGACGGCGGCACGGCCTCATTTGCCGAGCTTCTGCGCCTGGTCGCTGCCATCGACGGCGTGGATCGCATTCGCTTTACCACCAGCCATCCGATCGAATTTACTGACGATATCATTGACGTTTACCGCGATACGCCGGAGCTGGTTAGCTTCCTACATCTGCCGATTCAGTGCGGATCCGATCGCGTGCTGAATCTGATGGGCCGCCTGCATACCGCGCTGGAATACAAAGCCATTATCCGCAAGCTGCGCGCGGCGCGTCCGGATATTCAGATAAGCTCAGACTTTATCGTCGGCTTCCCGGGCGAGACCCAGCAGGATTTCGAGCAAACCATGAAGGTCATTGCCGACGTTAACTTCGACGTGAGCTACAGCTTTGTCTTCTCCTCTCGCCCGGGCACACCGGCAGCGGATATGGTTGACGACGTGCCGGAAGAAGAGAAATTACAGCGCCTCTATATTCTGCAGGATCGCATTAACCAGCAGGCGATGGAGTGGAGTCGTAAAATGGTCGGCACCACGCAGCGCGTTCTGGTTGAAGGCACGTCGCGCAGAAATATTATGGAGCTGACCGGGCGCTCCGAAAACAACCGAGGGGTCAATTTTGAAGGCACTCCGGATATGATCGGTAAATTTGTTGATGTGGAAATTACGGAAGTTGCCACTAACAACTCTTTACGCGGCAAAGTCGTACGCACCGAGGCAGAAATGGGTCTGCGCGCGATTGAAGCACCAGAGTCCGTGATTGCCCGCACTCGTAAAGAGAATGAGCTCGGCGTCGGCATCTACCAGCCCTGACTCCGCGTTGCCCTGCCCGTCGGCACGCTAACGCCGTGAACCGACGGGCAATTTCATCGTTTGCACTTGCATTCTGAATCAGCTACCCAAATATCCAAACCCAGGCTTGCACCATCACCACTCGCCGTAAATAATCTGTTTATGGCCCGCGTGGTTTTGCAGGCCAGGCAACAGCATTACTACCCCGTTTATGACAACCGGCCCAGAGTGACCCAGAGGATAAGTTTGAATATCGAAACACGTGAAATTACGCTGGAACCTGCAGACAATGCCCGTTTGCTGAGCCTGTGCGGCCCGTTTGATGACAACATCAAGCAGCTCGAACGTCGGCTGGGTATCGAAATCAACCGCCGTGACAATCAATTCAGGCTCACCGGGCGCGAAATTCTGGTCAACGCCGCCGCTGACATCTTACGAAATCTGTATGTCGATACCGCACCAATGCGCGGCGAAACCCAGGATATCGATCCGGAGCAAATCCACCTTGCGATTAAAGAAATCCGCGTGCTCGAGCAGTCCGCAGAGCACGTGCCGGAATACGGTAAAGCGGTCAATATCAAGACCAAACGCGGCGTCATTAAACCGCGTACGCCTAATCAGGCGCAGTACATTGCCAACGTGCTCGACCACGACATTACGTTTGGTATCGGCCCTGCGGGTACCGGTAAAACCTATCTCGCGGTAGCCGCTGCGGTTGACGCGCTGGAACGCCAGGACGTCCGCCGCATTCTGCTGACCCGTCCTGCGGTTGAAGCCGGTGAAAAGCTGGGCTTCCTGCCGGGCGACCTGAGCCAGAAAGTCGATCCTTATCTGCGCCCGCTGTACGACGCCCTGTTCGAGATGCTCGGCTTCGAGCGCGTTGAAAAACTGATGGAACGCAACGTCATTGAAGTCGCCCCGCTCGCCTACATGCGCGGCCGCACGCTGAACGACGCCTTCATCATCCTGGATGAAAGCCAGAACACCACCATCGAGCAGATGAAGATGTTCCTGACGCGTATTGGTTTTAACTCAAAAGCGGTGATTACCGGCGACGTGACGCAAATCGACCTGCCGCGCAGTACTAAATCCGGCCTGCGCCACGCCATTGAAGTCCTGTCGGAAGTCGACGAAATCAGCTTTAACTTCCTGAACAGTGAAGACGTGGTGCGCCACCCGGTTGTGGCCCGCATCGTCAACGCCTATGAAGCATGGGAAAGCGCCGAGCAGACTCGCAAAGACGAGCTGGCGGCCGAACGTAAGCGCGAAGCTATGGCGATCAACGCCGCAGCCCAGGAGAGCAAATGAGCCAGGTCATTCTGGATTTACAGATCGCCTGTGAAGATAGCGCAGGCCTGCCAACGGAAGAGCAGTTCCAGCAGTGGCTTGATGCAGTCATTCCTCAATTTCAGGAAGAGTCAGAAGTTACCATTCGCCTGGTGGACGATGCGGAAAGCCACGAGCTGAATCTGACTTATCGCGGCAAAGACAAATCCACCAACGTGCTCACCTTCCCGTTTGAAGCACCGCCTGGCATTGAGCTGCCGCTGCTGGGCGATTTAATCATCTGCCGCCAGGTGGTTGAGCAGGAAGCCAAAGAGCAGGAAAAGCCGCTGGCTGCCCACTGGGCGCATATGGTTATCCACGGCAGCCTGCATTTGCTGGGCTACGACCATATAGAAGACGAAGAGGCCGAGGAGATGGAATCTCTGGAAACGGAGATAATGCTTGCTCTTGGGTATGCCGATCCGTACATTGCCGAGAAAGAATAGTCGCCGCGCTGAATAACATCTGCGGTGCACCAGGTGCAGGCTGCGTCTTATCCGGCGGCCTGCAATCTATCCATAATCGAGGGGCCACAAACCTAACGCCATGAGCGACGACAACTCACAAAACAGTGACACGCCTGCCAGTAAAAAGGGATTCTTTTCCCTGATTCTTAACCAGCTATTTCACGGTGAACCGAAAAACCGTGACGATCTGCTAGAGCTTATCCGTGATTCCGAGCAAAACGATCTTATCGATCAGGACACCCGCGACATGCTTGAAGGGGTAATGGATATCGCCGACCAACGCGTCCGCGACATCATGATCCCTCGTTCGCAAATGGTGACGCTCAAACACAACCAGACGCTGGACGAGTGCCTCGATGTGATCATCGAATCCGCACATTCCCGCTTCCCGGTGATCAGTGAAGACAAAGATCATATCGAAGGGATTCTGATGGCTAAGGATTTGCTGCCGTTTATGCGCAGCGATACCGAGCCGTTTAGCATGGAAAAAGTGTTACGTCAGTGCGTTGTCGTGCCTGAGAGCAAGCGAGTTGACCGCATGCTCAAAGAGTTTCGTCAGCAGCGTTATCACATGGCCATCGTCATTGATGAGTTTGGCGGCGTTTCAGGCCTTGTGACCATCGAAGATATCCTCGAACTTATCGTCGGTGAAATCGAAGACGAGTACGACGACCAGGAAGACAGCGATTTCCGCCAGCTGAGCCGTCACACCTGGACGGTGCGGGCGCTGGCCTCTATCGAAGATTTTAACGACACCTTCAATACCCATTTCAACGACGATGAAGTGGATACGATTGGCGGCCTGGTGATGCAGGCGTTCGGGCATCTGCCCGCGCGCGGCGAAACCATTGAAATAGAAGGTTACCAGTTCAAGGTAGCCATGGCCGATAGCCGTCGTATTATTCAGGTTCACGTCAGGATCCCGGACGATTCGCCGCAACCAAAACTGGAAGATTAATCCAAAGATGGCTATTGCTCGACTACTACAACGCCAGCGCACGCGTCTGCTGCTGGCGCTTCTTTTTGGCGCCTGCGGCACGCTGGCCTTCTCCCCCTATGATTTCTGGCCTGCCGCCCTCGTCTCTTTAGCGGGCTTGCAGGGATTGACCCTCAATCGTCGCCCTGTTCAGAGCGCATGGATTGGCTTCTTCTGGGGACTGGGCCTGTTTGGCTCCGGCATTAACTGGGTTTACGTCAGCATTGCGCAGTTCGGCGGCATGCCCGGCCCGGTTAACGTGTTCCTCGTCGTGCTGCTTGCGGCTTATCTTTCTTTGTATACCGGCCTGTTCGGCGGCCTGCTGGCGAAGCTATGGCCGAAAACGACGTGGTGGCGCGTGGCGATTGCCGCTCCGATGCTCTGGCAGGTCACCGAGTTTCTACGCGGCTGGGTGCTGACCGGCTTCCCGTGGCTACAGTTCGGCTACAGCCAGATTGATGGTCCGCTCAAAAGCGTCGCGCCGGTGCTCGGCGTGGAAGCCGTCACCTTCCTGCTGATGATCGTCAGCGGCCTGGCTGTTTTTGCGCTGCATGAACGTCAGTGGCGACCTGCGGTCGTGGCTGCTGCGCTGCTTCTGCTGCCGTGGCCTTTGCGATCCATTCAGTGGTTCCAGCCGGAAAAAGAACGCGCCGTCGACGTTGCCATGGTGCAGGGCGATATCCCTCAGTCCCTGAAATGGAACGAGGATCAGCTCGTCAACACGCTGAAAATCTACCTCGATAAAACTCAGCCGCAGATGGGCAAAGCTCAGCTGATCGTCTGGCCGGAATCCGCGATTCCCGATCTGGAAATCAATCAGCAGCAGTTCCTGACCATGATGGACGACCTGCTGCGCTCGAAGCACAGCGCGATGATTACCGGCATTGTAGATGCTCGCCTGAACGAGAAAAATCGTTACGACACCTACAACACTATTATTACGCTTGGGGAAGGCAGTCCGTATAGCTACGGCAGCAAAGACCGCTACAACAAAAACCACCTGGTTCCGTTTGGCGAATTCGTCCCGCTGGAGTCAATTCTGCGCCCGCTCGCACCGTTCTTTGACCTGCCGATGTCCTCCTTCAGCCGCGGTCCGTATTTGCAGCCTCAGCTTCTGGCCAACGGCGTTAAGCTGACCCCGGCCATCTGCTATGAAATCATTCTCGGGGAACAGGTCAGAGACAACTTCCATCCCGATACCGATTTCCTGCTCACCATCTCTAACGACGCGTGGTTCGGTAAATCTATCGGGCCGTGGCAGCACTTCCAGATGGCGCGTATGCGTTCTCTGGAGCTGGGGCGTCCGCTGTTACGCAGCACTAACAATGGCGTCACCGCGGTGATTAACGCCAGCGGCGACGTTGAAGCAATGATCCCGCAGTTTACGCGACAAGTGCTGGAGGCTAAGGTCACACCAACCACCGGCCTCACGCCCTATGCCCGCTTTGGCAACTGGCCGCTGTGGATAATCACCCTGCTGTTCGGTTTTAGCGCGCTGCTGCTCAGCCTGCGCGGTCGCAAAAAGTCTTAATCCCCTAATAAGGCCAGCAAATCTGCTGGCCTTTTCATTTCTGGCACACCAATTGCTTAGTTATTAACTTAAAAAGCGCCTAACGGCGAAGTGATTACAAGACCTCAGGTAGCGCTGCACCAACTTACCTCATCGCGAGCACCGTTTCGGTGCAATGGCAGATTTTTGCCTTTAAACGGTGCGGCGCGCTTCGCAAAAATAAACATCTGCATAGCAATTTCTTTACATTCAGCTACGTTAAATGTTAACAAAAGGCGAAGAATCACCCGCTTTACTGCTTGATACAACAACAATACACAACACTCACGTCGGGTATCGGCGCCGCCTCTGGCGCTAAGATTAAGGAGTTCGAGATGCAACTGAATAAATTAGCCGCGGCAATGCTGGTCATGGGATTGAGCGCGGGCATCGCACACGCAGAAGACGCAAAACCAGCCGCACCGGCTGCTGGAGCACAGCAAAGCACGCTGGATAAAATCAAAGCTAACGGCGTGATCGTCGTCGGCCACCGCGAATCCTCCGTGCCGTTCTCCTACTATGACAACCAGCAAAAAGTAGTCGGCTACTCTCAGGACTATTCCAACGCCATTGTTGAAGCCGTTAAGAAACAGCTCAACAAGCCCGACCTGCAGGTCAAGCTGATCCCAATCACTTCGCAAAACCGTATTCCGCTGCTGCAAAACGGCACCTTCGATTTCGAATGCGGCTCTACCACTAACAACCTTGAACGTCAGAAACAGGCGGCATTCTCGGACACTATCTTCGTGGTCGGCACGCGTCTGCTGGTGAAAAAAGGCGGCCCGATTAAAGATTTCGCCGATCTGAAGGGCAAAGCCGTGGTGGTGACTTCAGGCACCACTTCAGAAGTTCTGCTTAACAAGCTGAATGAAGAGAAGAAAATGGACATGCGCATTATCAGCGCTAAAGACCACGGCGACTCTTTCCGCACTCTGGAAAGCGGCCGTGCCGTTGCCTTTATGATGGATGACGCGCTGCTGGCTGGCGAACGTGCGAAAGCCAAGAAGCAGGATAACTGGGAAATTCTTGGTACGCCGCAATCCCGCGAAGCCTACGGCTGCATGCTGCGTAAAGACGACCCTGAGTTTAAAAAGCTGATGGATGAAACTATCGCTAAAGCGCAAACCTCGGGTGAAGCCGCCAAATGGTTTGATAAATGGTTTATGAACCCGATTCCGCCGAAAAACATCAATATGAACTTTGCCCTGTCTGACGATATGAAAGCACTGTTCAAAGAGCCAAACGATAAAGCACTTAACTAATTAGAATCACAGGGGCTGGGGTGACCCGCCCTCCCGATTGACGAACTGAAGCTCGGACAGACTATGCGTTGGGCGGTCGTTCCCCGCCCGGCGTGAAAGTACCTCAGCAAATCTCAGGCATAGACCTGAATGGGGTACAAGCTTCTCATCAATCTTCGAGGGTCGCGCTGCTCCCCTCGATTTGCTGACAGCCCCCTGAAAACGTGGTTTCCAGGGGGCTGGGGTAAACCAGATGACAACATTCTTTGCTTTTAATCGTTCTGTTATTAGAACCTTTAAACATCAGGATCTTCGTCAATGGTCTTAGGGTAGCGCTGCTACCCTCATTTTTTTCGGAGTCGTTTTATGTCTATAGACTGGAACTGGGGAATTTTTTTACAGCCCGCCCCGTTCGGCAACACCACCTATCTGGGCTGGATCTGGAATGGCTTCCAGGTCACCGTCGCCCTCTCCATTTCCGCATGGATAATCGCTTTTCTCGTCGGTTCCCTGTTTGGCATTTTGCGCACCGTTCCTAACCGTTGGCTATCGGGCATGGGTACGCTCTACGTCGAACTGTTTCGCAACGTGCCGCTAATAGTCCAGTTCTTCACCTGGTACTTAGTGGTGCCGGAATTGCTGCCGGAAAACCTCGGCATGTGGTTTAAATCCGAGCTGGATCCCAATATTCAGTTCTTCCTGTCGTCGATGATTTGTCTGGGCCTGTTCACCGCCGCTCGCGTTTGTGAGCAGGTCCGTGCCGCCATTCAATCTTTGCCTCGCGGGCAGAAAAACGCCGCGCTGGCAATGGGCCTGACGCTGCCGCAGGCATATCGCTATGTCCTGCTGCCCAACGCCTACCGCGTTATCGTCCCGCCGATGACTTCAGAAATGATGAACCTGGTAAAAAACTCGGCCATCGCCTCCACCATTGGCCTGGTGGATATGGCGGCGCAGGCAGGAAAACTGTTGGATTATTCAGCGCACGCCTATGAATCCTTTACCGCCATCACCTTAGCCTACGTATTGATTAATGCGGTGATTATGCTGGTGATGTACGTGGTGGAACGTAAAGTTCGCCTGCCTGGCAATATGGGAGGCAAATAATGTACGACTTTGACTGGAGTTCAATTCTGCCCGCAATGCCTTACCTGATGCAGGGGCTGATCATCACGCTGAAAATCACGGTAACCGCGGTGGTGATCGGCATCGTGTGGGGCACGCTGCTCGCCGTTATGCGTCTGTCGCCCATCAAGCCGATAGCCTGGTTTGCAAGCGCTTACGTCAACGTGTTCCGCTCCATTCCGCTGGTGATGGTGCTGCTGTGGTTCTATCTGGTAGTGCCCGGTTTCCTGCAAAAGGTTCTGGGGCTGTCCCCGCAGACGGACATCCGCCTGATTTCAGCGATGGTGGCGTTTTCGATGTTTGAAGCCGCCTACTACTCGGAGATTATTCGTGCCGGTATCCAGAGCGTTTCGCGCGGGCAGTCGAACGCCGCCCTCGCGCTGGGCATGACCCACTGGCAGTCGATGAAATTAATTATCCTGCCGCAGGCGTTCCGCGCCATGGTGCCGCTGCTGTTAACTCAGGGCATCGTGCTGTTCCAGGATACCTCGCTGGTTTACGTTTTAAGCCTCGCCGACTTCTTCCGCACCGCTTCCACCATCGGGGAACGCGACGGAACCCAGGTCGAAATGATCCTGTTTGCCGGTCTGGTCTATTTTGCTATCAGCCTTAGCGCCTCGCTGTTGGTCAGCTATTTGAAGAAAAGGACAGTGTCATGATTTCCCTGAAAAACGTTTCTAAATGGTATGGCCACTTTCAGGTGCTAACCGACTGCTCAACAGAAGTAAAAAAAGGCGAAGTGGTGGTGGTTTGCGGGCCTTCTGGCTCGGGTAAGTCCACGCTTATTAAAACCGTTAACGGACTTGAGCCGGTGCAGAAAGGCGAGATTCTCGTCAACGGCACCCAGGTGAACAGCAAGAAAACCAACCTGGCCGAACTGCGTTCACACGTCGGCATGGTGTTCCAACACTTCGAGCTGTTTCCACATCTGTCGATTATCGAAAACCTGACGCTGGCGCAGGTAAAAGTGCTTAAGCGCAATAAAGAAGAGTCGCGTAAGAAGGGACTTAAGCTGCTGGAGCGAGTTGGCCTGACTGCCCATGCGGATAAATATCCGGCCCAGCTTTCCGGCGGCCAGCAGCAGCGTGTGGCCATTGCCCGCGCGCTTTGCATGGATCCCGTTGCGATGTTGTTCGACGAGCCAACCTCCGCGCTCGACCCGGAAATGATCAACGAAGTACTGGACGTCATGGTTGAGCTGGCGCAGGAAGGCATGACGATGATGGTGGTCACTCACGAAATGGGCTTTGCGCGCAAGGTAGCGAACCGCGTGATCTTTATGGACGAAGGAAAAATTGTCGAGGACTCTAACAAAGAGGACTTCTTTAATAATCCTCAGTCCGAGCGCGCAAAAGACTTCCTGGCGAAGATTCTCCACTAAAGGCCAAACGAAAAGCCTTCTTCACAGAAGGCTTTTTTGCTTTAAGGTTCAAAGGGTCGACGATGGAACTGATTGTGCCCGCACTTCGGGCAGACGGGCAAAACATCGGGAGTGTACACCGCCAGATGGAAGCTACAGTTTTCGCAGACCAGATTCCCCAGCCCGACAACTTCCCCGCTGTGATAAACGCCGTGATGATTGAGATCCTGAAATACCTCACGCCATTCCAGCTGCGTTTTATCGGTAATATCCGCCAGCTCCTGCCAGAGACTTTCCTTGATCACCCGCATAAACACGCTGTCGGTAAACTCGTCCTGACTTTCGCCATAGCTGCGGGCGAACTCTTCCAAATCGCGGCGCACCGCGCGGGTGACTTCGTCCACTTCCGTTTTGGTCAGCTCCCCGGTTTCGTTCATCCGTTTGCGCGCGCTGGCGACCAGCGCATCAATATCGCGCTCCCCGTTTCGTAACCGCTCGGTGAGCGAGGCCACCAGTTCACGGTAAAATTGAGCAACCTTGTTCATCGTCTGCCTGCCTCCTTGAAGAGATTCCTGCGTTCACGGCTATCTAACCTACTCTAATAGTAGACCTTAATCGGCGTTCGCTTTGTTAGATTGCCCACACGCAGGGTAAAAAACTGCAAAGGAGAAATGGTTAACCGGGATGTTGAAAGGCTGTTTTGCCGCGGGCTTATCGGCTATGCTATGCGGTCTGAAACCTCATACGTTAAAGGCTACAGTTTGTAGCTGTCTTTCATTACAGGACCACTGGCTGCCATGCAAGAGCAATACCGCCCGGAAGAGATAGAATCCAACGTCCAGCAACACTGGCAAGAGAAGCGTACCTTTGAAGTTACCGAAGACGAAGGCAAAGAGAAGTACTACTGCCTGTCGATGCTCCCCTATCCTTCTGGCCGACTACATATGGGCCACGTCCGTAACTACACCATCGGCGACGTTATCGCGCGCTACCAGCGCATGCTGGGTAAAAACGTCATGCAGCCTATCGGCTGGGATGCGTTCGGTCTGCCGGCAGAAGGTGCCGCGGTAAAAAACAATACCGCACCGGCCCCGTGGACCTACGACAATATCAATTACATGAAGAACCAGCTGAAAACGCTGGGCTTCGGCTACGACTGGAGCCGCGAGCTGGCAACCTGCACCCCGGAATACTACCGTTGGGAACAGCAATTCTTCACCCAGCTCTACAATAAAGGCCTGGTGTATAAGAAAACCTCCGCCGTTAACTGGTGCCCTAACGACCAGACCGTTCTGGCCAACGAGCAGGTTATCGACGGCTGCTGCTGGCGCTGTGACACGAAAGTCGAGCGTAAAGAAATTCCACAGTGGTTTATCAAAATCACCGCCTACGCCGACGAACTGTTAAACGACCTGGATACGCTGGACCACTGGCCGGATCAGGTCAAAACCATGCAGCGCAACTGGATTGGCCGCTCTGAAGGCGTAGAAATCACCTTCGACGTTGAAAACAGCGCGGAAAAACTGACTGTTTATACCACCCGCCCGGACACCTTCATGGGCGTGACCTATCTTGCCGTTGCTGCCGGGCACCCGCTTAGCGCACAGGCGGCGGTGAATAACCCGGCGCTGGCTGAGTTCATCGAAGAGTGCCGCAATACCAAGGTTGCCGAAGCAGAAATGGCCACCATGGAGAAAAAAGGCGTCGCCACCGGTATTAATGCTATCCACCCGCTGACCGGTGAATCCGTGCCAGTCTGGGTAGCGAACTTCGTGCTGATGGAATACGGCACGGGCGCGGTGATGGCCGTCCCAGGCCACGATCAGCGCGACTGGGAGTTTGCGACTAAATACGGCCTGCAAATCAAACCGGTCATTCTGGCAGCAGACGGCAGCCAGCCTGACCTGTCCGCAGAAGCAATGACTGACAAAGGCGTGCTGTTCAACTCCGGCGAATTCGACGGCCTGGACTTCCAGAACGCATTTAACGCCATTGCCGACAAGCTGACGGCCAAAGGCGTCGGCGAGCGTAAGGTTAACTTCCGTCTGCGCGACTGGGGCGTTTCCCGTCAGCGTTACTGGGGCGCCCCTATTCCGATGGTCACCCTGGAAGACGGCACGGTGATGCCAACGCCTGAAGACCAACTGCCGGTTATCCTGCCGGAAGACGTGGTGATGGACGGTATCACCAGCCCAATCAAAGCCGATCCTGAGTGGGCCAAAACCACGGTTAACGGCATGCCCGCGCTGCGTGAAACCGACACCTTCGATACCTTTATGGAGTCCTCCTGGTACTACGCGCGCTACACCAGCCCGCAGTACGATAAAGGCATGCTCGACTCCAAAGCGGCTAACTACTGGCTGCCGGTTGATATTTACATTGGCGGCATCGAACACGCCATTATGCACCTGCTTTACTTCCGCTTCTTCCACAAGCTGATGCGCGACGCGGGCATGGTGAATTCCGACGAGCCGGCAAAACAGCTGCTTTGTCAGGGCATGGTTCTGGCCGACGCCTTCTATTACACCGGCGTGAACGGCGAGCGTAACTGGGTTTCTCCGGCCGAAGCCATCGTCGAGCGCGACGAGAAAGGCCGTATTATCAAAGCCTCCGACGCACAGGGCCGTGAACTGGTCTATGCTGGCATGAGCAAAATGTCGAAGTCGAAAAACAACGGTATCGACCCGCAGGTCATGGTAGAGCGCTACGGCGCGGACACCGTTCGTTTGTTTATGATGTTCGCCTCTCCGGCAGATATGACGCTCGAATGGCAGGAATCCGGCGTGGAAGGGGCGAACCGCTTCCTGAAACGCGTCTGGCGCCTGGCCTACGAGCACACCAGCCGCGGCGCTGCGCCAGCGCTGGATATCGCCGCGCTGAGCGAAGATCAAAAAGCCCTGCGTCGCGACGTTCATAAAACTATCGCCAAAGTGACCGATGATATCGGTCGCCGTCAGACCTTCAACACCGCGATCGCTGCAATCATGGAGCTGATGAACAAGCTGGCGAAAGCACCACAGGAAGGCAGCCAGGATCGCGCCCTGCTGAACGAAGCGCTGCTGGCCGTGGTTCGTATGCTTTATCCCTTCACTCCGCACGTCTGCTTCGACATGTGGCAGTCTCTGGGCGGCGAAGGCGATATCGACAACGCACCGTGGCCGCAGGCTGATGAAAAAGCGATGGTGGAAGATTCCCTGTTGGTCGTGGTGCAGGTTAACGGCAAAGTGCGTGGCAAAATCACCGTTCCGGCGGATGCCACAGAAGCGCAGGTCCGTGAACGTGCAGGCCAGGAACATCTGGTTGCGAAATATCTGGAAGGCGTTACCGTGCGTAAAGTGATTTACGTTCCGGGTAAACTGCTGAACCTGGTTGTGGGCTAAGCGCAGGAGGAACCGTGCGACATCCCTTTGTCACTTTGTTAGTTACTTTGGCGGTGCTGGTCACCGCCGGGTGTGGTTTTCACCTGCGTGGCAGCACGCAGGTACCCGATCAGCTGAAAACGATGATCCTCAACTCAAGCGATCCAAACGGCCCGCTGACGCGTGAAATTCGCTCTCAGCTCCGTTTGAACGGCGTAACCCTCGTTGAGGATACGAAAACCGGCGTGCGCACGGACATTCCGTCTCTTCGCGTGCTGGGCAGCTCCATTGGGAAAGACACCGCGTCTATCTTCCAGGATGGCCGTACCGCGGAATACCAGATGGTGATGACGGTAAACGCTCAGGTCTTAATTCCGGGCCATGATATTTATCCGATCAGCGCCAGAGTGTATAAATCCTTCTTCGATAACCCGCTGACCGCGCTGGCGAAAGATGCCGAGCAGGATCTGCTTATCAAAGAGATGTACACCAACGCGGCACAACAGCTGATCCGTAAGCTGCTCTCCGTGCACGCTGCGGACGTAGCGGAAACGAAAGACGCTCAGGAAGCCACCAAGGCCACGGACAGCACCACGTCTACGCCTGAAACCCCTTCCGGACGCGTTTCCACCACGCTTTCCACCACTTCCGATAATCAATGATTCGGATGTACCCTGAACAACTCCGCGCGCAGCTTAACGAAGGGCTGCGCGCGGCGTATTTGCTGCTCGGCAATGACCCGTTGTTATTGCAGGAAAGCCAGGATGCGATACGCCAGACGGCCATCGCTCACGGCTTCGAGGAGCATCACTCGGTACAAATCGACGCGAGCACTGACTGGCAGGATCTTTTTTCAATCTGCCAGGCGCTAAGCCTGTTTGCCAGCCGCCAGACCCTGCTTATTCAACTGCCCGATAACGGCCCAAACGCCGCGATTAACGGCCAGCTCGAAACGCTGGTTAGCCTGCTGCACGACGATATTTTGCTGATAGTGCGCGGCAACAAGCTGACCAAAGCGCAGGAAAATGCTGCCTGGCACACTCAGCTTGCCGATCGCAGCGTGCTCGTTACCTGCCAGACGCCCGAACAGGCGCAGCTTCCCCGCTGGGTAGCCACGCGCGCTAAGCAAATGAACCTCACGCTGGACGACGCGGCGAACCAGCTGCTCTGCTACTGCTACGAGGGCAACCTGCTGGCCCTTTCCCAGGCGCTGGAAAGGCTGTCGCTGATCTGGCCGGACGGCAAGCTGACGCTGCCAAGGGTTGAGCAGGCGGTGAGCGATGCGGCACACTTCACCCCTTTCCATTGGGTTGACGCTATTCTCGGCGGCAAAAGTAAGCGCGCCCTGCATATTTTGCAGCAGCTCAGGCTGGAGGCCAGCGAGCCCGTCATCCTGCTGCGCACCCTTCAGCGCGAGCTGATGCAGCTGGTGAATCTAAAGCGCCAGTCGGCGCATACGCCCCTGCGCACGCTCTTCGATCAGCAGCGCGTCTGGCAGAATCGCCGTGCGCTGGTCACCGAAGCGCTGACTCGTCTGTCTGCCGAACAGCTTTACCAGGCCGTCCGTCTGCTGAGCCAGATCGAGCTAACCTTAAAGCAGGACTACGGGCAGTCGGTCTGGGCCGAGCTCGAAGGACTTTCTCTGCTGCTTTGCCACAAGGCGCTGCCGGAAATCTTTATCGATGGCTAGCCAGGTGCTTCCGCTGTGCGCTATTTACGGCGGAACGTTCGATCCTGTCCATTTCGGGCACCTGAGATCCGTGGAAGCGCTGGCCGCCCAGGTCGCGCTGCATCAGGTCACCATCATGCCCAACAACGTTCCCCCTCATCGCCCGCAGCCCGCGGCCAACGGCCAACAGCGTAAAGCGATGGTTGAACTCGCCATTGCCGGGAATCCGCTATTCCAGCTCGACGATCGCGAGCTGCAACGTTCGACGCCTTCGTACACCGTTGAAACGCTGGAAGAGATGCGCCGCGAAAGGGGAAGCAAGCAGCCGCTGGCCTTTATCATCGGGCAGGATTCGCTGCTCAGCCTGCACCGCTGGCATCGCTGGGAAGCACTGCTGGACTTATGCCATCTGCTGGTCTGCCAGCGTCCGGGCTATCCGGTAGCGATGGACACGCCGGAACAGCAAAGCTGGCTGAGCAAACACGGCACGACGCGGGTTGAAGCGCTACACGCTGCGCCCGCCGGGAAGGTATTTCTGGCCCAAACGCCGATGTTCGATATTTCAGCGACCGTCATTCGACAGCGGCTGGCGCAAAACCTGCCCTGTGACGATCTCGTCCCCGCCCCCGTCCTCGCCTTTATCCAGCAGCACGGCCTGTACCGCTGAGCACCGCGCTTAGCGCAGCAATCAGCAAATCATTTTCTCGCGCGCTTCTGACGGCAACCCGATAAAAACGCTCATCAAGGCCCGGATAATTTTTGCAGTGGCGAATTAAAACGTGAGCGGTAAGCAAAGCCTGCTGAAGGTCCAGCCCGGCGACGTCGCAGCGCAGGAAGATATAGTTGGCCGCTGGCGGCCAGACGGTGATCCCCGGCAGGGCATCAAGCAGGCTGAACAGGCGCGGCTGCTCAACCCTCAGCCATAAATGCGTGGCTTCGATGTAGGCCTTGTCCTCAAGGATCACCTCCCCCGCCAGAGCAGCAAAAGCATTGATCGTCCAGGGTTCCCGCTCCCGACGAATTGTTTTTACCGTCGCCACGTCAGCGCTCACCAGATAGCCCAGCCGCAGGCCAGGAATGGCGAAAAATTTTGTTAGCGAACGCAGAATATAAAGCCGGGGATATTCGACCAGCCAGGGAATCAGCCCCTCCTCGTCCGGCATAAAATCGACAAAGGCTTCATCGATAATCAGCGCAATGCCGAGCGCTTTGCAGCGGTCTGCCACTTTGCGCAGCAGAGCCTTATCCGGCATCAGCCCGGTTGGGTTATTTGGCGTGCACAAAAACAGGCAGTCCAGCTCCGGGGTGAGCGCTTCAAGGAGAGCCTCGTCAGGCTGCCAGCCTTTGGCCTCTTCAAGCGCAAAATCTTTGACTTCGCACCCGACCCGCGCCAGCGCCCGGCGATATTCCGCGAAGCCCGGCGTGAGCAGCAGCGCCTTTCGGGGGGCCAGATAGTGAACGAGGCTAAAAATCAGCTCGGTTTCACCGTTACCGGCAATCACCCATTCGGGTAAAACACGGTGGTGCCTGGCCAGTGCGGCATGCAGCGCACGGTATTCCACGTCCGGGTAACGTTCCGCCAGAGAGAGTTGTTCCATCATCGCTCGCTTCAACGAATCGGGCATGCCGAGCGGGTTGATGTTCGCGCTAAAATCGGTCAGGAGATCCGCAGCCACGCCAAGCGCCTGCGCGGCCTCCAGGGTGTTGCCCCCGTGTTCGCTGTTAAATTCCATATTCCTTTGCCACTCTGCTTAATACCCGTCAGCCCACAATGATACACTCGATGCGCTACCGGCCAACGCGTGGGGAAGAAATGAAATTATGGTTAGTGCGCCACGGGCAAACCCGGGCAAATCTGGATGGGGTTTACAGCGGAATATCTGAGACCGCGCTGACCGGGCTGGGCATTGAGCAGGCCCTGTCCGTTGGCGCGTTATTGCAGGCCGCTCCCTTTGATAAAGTTTTTTGCAGCGAGCTTGGCCGGGCGCAGCACACCGCGAACCTTCTTCTTCAGCTGAGAAATATTCCGCAGACCATCGACTCGCGTCTGAACGAGATGAATTTCGGCGACTGGGAGATGCGCCACCACCGCGATCTTCAGCGGGATGACGCCGAGAATTACGCGGCCTGGTGTCGCGACTGGCAGAGCGTCATCCCCACCAACGGGGAAGGATTCCAACGGTTCTCCACGCGGGTAAGCGAGTTCGCTGAGGTAATAAAGTCCCAGCCCAAAGATACGAACATTCTGATTGTGAGCCACCAGGGCGTGCTGAGTTTACTTATTGCCACCCTGCTCAACATGCCGCCCGCCTCTTTATGGCATTTTGCGATTGAGCAAGGCGCCTGGAGCGCAATAGACATTCACGATGGCTTTGCCACGCTCAGAACCCTCAACAATCGCGCTGAATTTCTGGCACAGGCAAATGCCCCGGCGAGTTAAAGTTGTCAGCCATTGACACGGCACCTCAGGCTGTTATGCTCCGCTGCCATAATTTCCTGCCCGTAAACGCGACTTTTCGAAAATAGTTTTACAAAAATGGCGATGCAAACCAGGCCGTCGAATGGGATGATAGCCCACTTTGAGCGCCGCGCTGCCCATTTTCGGAAAGCTAAGCCAGCCTGTTATTGGGTATAATGGCTTGCAATACGGGCCACATCGAACACTTTTATTCTCCCAGGGGGAACACTTGCAGGGTAAAGCACTCCAGGATTTCATCGTCGATAAAATCGACGATCTCAAAGGCCAGGACATCATCGCGATTGATGTGCAGGGCAAATCAAGCATCACCGATTGCATGGTCATCTGTACCGGGACGTCCAACCGCCACGTCATGTCTATAGCTGAACACGTTGTCGAGTCCGCCCGTAAAGAAGGCATGGACGCGCTGGGCGTCAAAGGTATCAACGCCACCGACTGGGTTGTGGTTGACCTCGGCGAAATTATCGTCCACGTCATGCAGGAAGAAAGCCGTCAGCTCTACGAGCTGGAAAAACTCTGGAGCTAATGAGTGAAGCTGCAACTGGTGGCGGTCGGAACCAAAATGCCTGACTGGGTACAAACCGGTTTTACCGAGTACCTGCGTCGTTTTCCGAAGGATATGCCGTTTGAACTCGTTGAGATCCCGGCGGGAAAACGCAGCAAAAACGCTGATATCAAGCGCATCCTCGATAAAGAGGGCGAAATGATGTTGGCGGCAGCCGGCAAAGGTAACCGCATCGTCACGCTGGATATCCCCGGCCAACCGTGGGATACCCCGCATCTTGCCACCCAGCTTGAACGCTGGAAGCAGGATGGGCGCGATGTCAGTTTGTTGATTGGCGGCCCTGAAGGGCTGGCTCCCGCATGCAAAGCCGCAGCAGAACAAAGCTGGTCGCTTTCTACGCTGACGCTTCCTCATCCGCTGGTGCGGGTGCTGGTGGCTGAGAGCCTTTATCGTGCATGGAGTATCACGACCAATCACCCCTATCACCGTGAGTAAACAACGACTTTGGTAGAATTAATCTGCGGATGAAATTACAGAATTCTTTTCGCGACTATACGGCAGAGTCTGCGCTCTTTGTGCGCCGGGCGCTGGTCGCTTTTATTGGCATTTTGCTGTTGACCGGCGTGCTTATCGCCAACCTCTATAATCTGCAAATCGTCCGTTTCACAGACTACCAAACTCGTTCGAACGAAAACCGCATCAAGCTGGTGCCCATCCCCCCAAGCCGCGGGATTATTTATGACCGCAACGGCACGCCGCTGGCGCTGAACCGCACCATCTACCAGGTCGAAATGATGCCTGAGAAGGTCGATAACGTGCAGGCTACGCTTGAATCTTTGCGCTCGGTTGTCGACCTGACCGATGACGATATCGCCAACTTCAAGAAAGAGCGCTCCCGTTCGCACCGTTTTACCTCCATTCCGGTGAAAACTAACCTCACCGAAGTGCAGGTTGCGCGTTTCGCCGTCAACCAGTACCGCTTCCCCGGAGTGGAAGTAAAAGGCTATAAACGTCGCTTCTACCCTTACGGCTCCGCGCTGACGCACGTCATTGGCTACGTTTCTAAAATTAACGATAAAGACGTTGAGCGCCTCGATAAAGACGGCAAGCTCGCCAACTACGCCGCGACCCACGATATCGGCAAGCTGGGCATTGAACGCTATTACGAAGATAAGCTGCACGGCCAGACCGGCTATGAAGAGGTTGAAGTCAACAACCGCGGCCGCGTTATCCGCCAGCTGAAAGAAGTTCCCCCGCAGGCCGGGCACGATATTTATCTGACCATCGACCTGAAGCTGCAGAATTATATTGAAACCCTGCTGGCCGGCAGCCGTGCGGCGGTCGTAGTCACCGACCCGCGAACGGGCGGCATTATGGCGCTGGTTTCTATGCCAAGCTATAACGCAAACCTGTTTGTAGACGGTATTTCGTCGAAAGATTACTCGGGACTGCTCAACGACCCGGATACGCCGCTGATCAACCGTGCCACGCAGGGGATTTACCCCCCGGCATCCACGGTTAAACCTTATATGTCCGTCTCGGCGCTGAGCGCCGGCGTGATTAGCCGTAGCACCTCCCTGTTTGATCCAGGCTGGTGGCAGCTTCCCGGTTCTGACAAACGCTATCGCGACTGGAAGAGATGGGGCCATGGCCGTCTGAACGTGACCAAAGCGCTGGAAGAATCGGCGGATACCTTCTTCTACCAGGTCGCCTACGACATGGGGATCGATCGTATATCGGAGTGGATGAATAAATTTGGCTACGGCCAATTCACGGGCATCGACCTTTCCGAAGAACGCTCGGGCAACATGCCAACGCGCGAATGGAAGCAAAAACGCTTTAAAAAGCCGTGGTATCAGGGCGACACCATTCCGGTGGGGATTGGCCAGGGCTATTGGACGGCAACGCCGATTCAGATGAGCAAGGCGATGATGATCCTGATTAACGACGGCGTCGTACGCGTACCTCATCTGCTGATGAGTACGGTTGAAAACGGCCAGAAGGTGCCCTGGACGCAGCCTGTTCAGCCTCCGGTTGGCGACATTCACTCAGGCTACTGGGAAATTGCCAAAGACGGCATGTATGGCGTCGCAAACCGCCCCAACGGAACGGCGCACAAATACTTCGCCAGCGCGCCTTATAAGGCCGCCGCTAAGTCGGGTACCGCGCAGGTGTTTGGTCTGAAAGCGAATGAAACCTATAACGCCCATAAGATTTCTAAGCACTTGCTCGACCACAAATTAATGACAGCCTTTGCCCCGTACGATAAACCTCAGTACGCCGTCACCATTATTCTGGAGAACGGCGGGGCTGGTGCCGCAGTAGGGACAATTATGCGTCAAATCCTCGACCACCTGATGCTAGGGGATAACAACACCGTTTTGCCAGCCGAAGCGCCAGCCGCGCCCGGCACTGAGGATCAATAGCCATGACTGATAATCCGAATAAGAAGTCGATCTGGGATAAAATCCATCTCGACCCGATTTTCCTGGTCACCATCCTCGCACTGCTGGTGTTCAGTGCGCTGGTCGTCTGGAGCGCCAGCGGGCAGGACATGGGCATGATGGAACGTAAAATCGGCCAGATCCTGATGGGATTAATGGCGATGATTGTCATGGCACAAATTCCGCCCCGCGTTTATGAAGGCTGGGCCCCGTATCTGTACATCGTCTGTATTATTTTGCTGGTGGCGGTGGATGCCTTCGGCGCGATATCGAAAGGTGCACAGCGCTGGCTGGACCTTGGTATTGTCCGTTTCCAGCCGTCTGAAATCGCAAAAATCGCCGTACCGCTGATGGTGGCCCGCTTCATCAACCGCGACGTTTGCCCGCCAACGTTGAAAAATACCGGCATTGCATTGATTCTGATCTTTATGCCAACGCTGCTGGTCGCCGCCCAGCCGGACCTCGGCACATCTATTCTGGTTGCCGCCTCCGGCCTGTTCGTGCTGTTCCTTTCCGGCATGAGCTGGCGCCTGATTGGCATAGCTGTTTTACTGGTCGCCGCGTTTATTCCTATTCTTTGGTTCTTCCTGATGCACGACTATCAGCGCGCACGCGTGATGATGCTGCTCGACCCGGAAACCGATCCGCTCGGCGCGGGCTACCACATTATTCAGTCCAAGATTGCTATCGGCTCCGGCGGCCTGCGGGGCAAAGGCTGGCTGCACGGTACCCAGTCACAGCTTGAGTTTCTGCCCGAACGCCACACCGACTTTATCTTCGCCGTTCTGGCCGAAGAGCTGGGCCTGGTTGGCGTGCTCGTCCTGCTGGCGCTTTACCTGCTGCTCATCATGCGCGGGCTATATATTGCCGCGCGTGCGCAAACGACGTTTGGCCGCGTGATGGCAGGTGGCCTGATGCTGATCTTATTCGTATATGTATTTGTAAATATTGGCATGGTTAGTGGTATCTTACCGGTGGTCGGCGTGCCGTTGCCGCTGGTGAGCTACGGGGGCTCGGCCCTGATCGTCCTGATGGCCGGGTTTGGTATCGTGATGTCGATACACACCCACCGGAAGATGTTGTCGAAAAGCGTGTAATGAGGTGCGCAATGGTTAAGCATTGGCCAGGTATTTGTATCGCAGCAGTCTTACTGGCAGGCTGTTCGTCCGGTGATGACGAACAACAGCAGGTAAACCAGCAGCCGCAGCCGGCAGTCTGTAACGGCCCGGTGGTCGAAATCAGCGGTGCGGAACCGCGCTACGAACCGTTAAATCCTTCGGTAAATCAGGATTATCAAAACAACGGTAAAAGCTACAAGATTGTCCAGAACCCGGCTACCTTTAGCCAGGCTGGCCTTGCCGCTATTTACGATGCTGAACCCGGCAGCAACCTCACCGCTTCAGGCGAGCCTTTTGACGCCTCCGCGCTGACAGCCGCACATCCTACGTTACCGATTCCCAGCTATGCGCGAGTGACTAACCTCGCGAACGGCCGCATGATTGTGGTACGCATTAACGATCGTGGCCCTTACGGCACCGACCGAGCGATCTCACTTTCCCGCGCATCCGCCGACAGGCTGAATACGTCCAACAACACTAAAGTACGTATCGACCCGATTCTGGTGGCGCAGGACGGCACAATGTCAGGCCCCGGCACCGCCTGTACCACCATCGCCAAACAAACCTATGCCCTGCCCGCTCGTCCGGACCTGAATACCGGTATGGGAAGCGCCTCTACTGCACCGGTTGAAGCAAACCAGGGCGATGTCCGCGCCATTCCTAACGCCTCGCTGCAAAGCGAAGACGCGACGGGCGCTCCGGTGAACAGCAGCGGCTTCCTCGGCGCAGCGACACCGCTTGCCGCAGGCGTGATTGAGACGAACGAACCGGCTGCGACACCTGCAGCCGAAGCGCCAGCTCAGCCACCCACTGTGCCAGCCGCACCTGCCGTTCAAACGACTCCGGTGACGGCGCCAGGTTCAGTTCAGACGGCACCCGTTACAGCGCCAGGCTCGGTTCAGGGCAGCGTTCAGGCCGCCGCTCCTGCTGCTGCCGCTTCATCTGGCCGCTATGTTGTCCAGGTTGGCGCAGTTAGCGACCAGGCTCGCGCGAAACAGTGGCAGCAAAAGCTCAGCCAGCAGTTCGGCGTGCCGGGTGCAGTTTCCAGCAACGGTGCCGTTTACCGCGTGCAGCTTGGAGCTTTCGCTAGCCGTGCAGAAGCCGCAGCCTTACAGCAGCGTCTGATGAGCGAAGCCCAGCAGCAATCATTTATTACTAACGCCCCTGCTATGTAAGCGTGGCTTTTCTGGCATTCGCACCGCGTAAATTTGTGTAAATCTCATTAACAAATCATGCGCAAAGACGGATGTCAGGAAAAATCGCTTTTGCTATAGTTAGGCACTTTTTAAATTCCATCACGGACGTCGTTGTTCTAATCATGAATACAGCTCTTCCCGTACGTTTTGTTAAGCGCCTGGCGCTCTCCACTGCCCTCGCCCTTACGGCTTTGGCTTCCGCTCAAGCTGACGACCTGAATATTAAAACAATGATCCCGGGCGTCCCGCAGATCGATGCGGAAGCGTACATCCTGATTGATTACAACTCAGGAAAAGTGCTGGCTGAATCCAACGCTGACGCGCGCCGCGATCCGGCAAGCCTCACCAAAATGATGACCAGCTACGTCATCGGCCAGGCCATGAAAGCCGGCAAGTTTGATGAGAACGCAATGGTCACCGTTGGCAACGATGCCTGGGCAACCGGCAATCCGGTGTTTAAAGGCTCATCGCTGATGTTCCTCAAGCCAGGCATGCAGGTTCCGGTTTCTCAGCTCATTCGCGGCATTAACCTGCAGTCCGGGAACGACGCCTGCGTAGCGATGGCCGATTTCGTGGCCGGTAGCCAGGACGCGTTTGTCGGCCTGATGAACAGCTACGTCTCTGCCCTCGGCCTGAAGAACACCCATTTCCAGACCGTTCACGGCCTGGACGCCGCCGGGCAGTTTAGCTCCGCGCGCGATATGGCGTTAATCGGCCAGGCGCTGATTCGCGATGTGCCGAACGAATACAACATTTACAAAGAAAAAGAATTCACCTTCAACAATATCCGCCAGATGAACCGTAACGGTCTGCTGTGGGATAAGAGCCTGAACGTGGACGGCATCAAAACCGGCCATACCGACGCAGCAGGCTTCAACCTTGTGGCATCAGCCACGGAAGGTCAGATGCGCCTGATTTCAGCCGTGATGGGTGGGCATACCTATAAAGGCCGTGAAACTGAAAGCAAAAAGCTGCTGACCTGGGGCTTCCGCTTCTTTGAAACCGTTTCTCCGCTGAAGGCAGGCAAAGAGTTTGCATCTGAACCGGCCTGGTTTGGCGATAACGACCGCGCATCGCTGGGCGTGGATAAAGACGTTTACCTGACCATCCCCCGCGGCCGCATGAAAGACCTGAAAGCAAGCTACGTGCTGAATGCGCCGGAGCTGCACGCACCGCTGCAAAAAAACCAGGTTGTGGGCACCATCAACTTCCAGCTTGACGGCAAAACCATCGAACAGCGTCCGCTGGTTGTCCTGCAAGAAATGCCGGAAGGTAATTTCTTTAGTCGAATCATCGACTACATCAAATTGATGTTCCACCACTGGTTTGGTTAATAATTGAACGCTTGAAAGTGTGATTAACGACCCCATATACTAAGCATCATTGCAAAGAATGTATCATTGCAACTCCCGCATCCCAGCGGGAGTTATTATTTTTACTGCCGTAACGCTGGAGCTACCATGAAAACCAATCTGAAAGAACTGCTCGAATTCCCGACTCCGTTTACTTACAAAGTGATGGGCCAGGCGAAACCGGAGCTGGTTGACCTGGTCGTTGAAGTGGTGCAGCGCCATGCGCCCGGTGACTACACGCCTCAGGTTAAACCAAGCAGCAAAGGCAACTACCACTCGGTGTCCATTACCATTACGGCCACCCATATTGAGCAGGTAGAGACGCTTTATGAAGAACTGGGCAACATTGAAATCGTCCGTATGGTTCTGTAAGTGCTTACCCGGCTGCCTGCCGGGTAAATTTTTTATGCTGTGATATACTCCCCCGCATCATTTCTCCTGCCGGAGACAGTATTTTGTCTCAAGAAACAATTCTAATTCGCCAGCTCGGTCTGAAGCCCTACGCACCGGTTTCACAGGCCATGCATGATTTTACCGACACCCGCGATGAAACAACCCCGGATGAAATCTGGCTGGTTGAGCATCCGCGCGTGTTCACCCAGGGTCAGGCAGGGAAAGCTGAGCACCTGTTGGTGCCCGGCGATATTCCGGTTATCCAGAGCGATCGCGGCGGCCAGGTGACCTATCACGGTCCAGGCCAGCAGGTGATGTACGTTTTGTTGAATCTAAGGCGCAGAAAGCTTGGCGTACGCGAACTGGTCACGCTGCTTGAGCAAACGGTGGTGAATACGCTGGGAGAGCTGGGTATCGAAGCCTATCCAAGGCCCGATGCGCCCGGTGTTTACGTGGACGGCCGTAAGATATGCTCGCTGGGCCTGAGGATCCGTAAAGGCTGCTCGTTCCATGGCCTGGCGCTTAACATTGATATGGACCTGTCGCCTTTCCTGCGCATTAATCCCTGTGGCTATGCGGGATTGGAAATGACGCAGGTGAAAGATTTAAAACCGGGAGCAACGCTTGCCGACGTTCAGCCGCGCCTGGTCGCAAAACTGCTGGAATTGTTGAATAATCCCTCCTTTGAGTATTGTTAAGCGAAATTAATTCACCTCTTCGGCCACAGCTTTCTTGCTGCGGCCCCGTCAGGCGGTGGTTTAAGATATTAAAAGACGAATTTAAGAAATTTGTTCATTTATTTTTGCTAAAAACATTACTATTATTAACGATAATATTCCCAGGCATAATGCGGGTGCAGGCGGTTGTTTTTAATTTTATATCACAAAACGGATACCCATCTTTCAACTGCCCTCCCGCAAACAACATCCCTTGCTAAACTAAAATTAATTTTTTCATTCCTAATAATAAAACATTCACAGCATGAATGATTGTGGAGCTTGAGCATGGGTAACACCCCAACATCAGAGAAAAGTGTCATGGATCGAGACGATAACAATAACTACCCTGTATTCAAAACGTTGCGCAACGTCGATCTCAATTTGCTGACGATTTTCGAAGCGGTGTACGTGCATAAGGGCATCGTCAACGCGGCCAAGGTTCTTAATTTAACGCCCTCTGCTATCAGCCAGTCCATTCAAAAACTTCGCCTGATTTTCCCCGATCCGCTTTTTATCAGAAAAGGCCAGGGAGTCGCGCCCACGGCTTATGCCGCCCATTTGCATGAATATATTAGTCAGGGGCTGGAATCGATTCTCAGCGCGCTTGATATAAACAATACGCTGGGCAAGCAAAGAACCATCACCATTGCCACGCAGCCCACTCTGGGGGCGCTAATGATCCCGAGAATATATTCTGTCATTCAGCGGGTGAATCCTAAGCTGCTTATCCGCAATATACCCGTGACGGATGGCGAAACTCAGCTGACGCAGTTTCAGACCGATATGCTGATTGACGTTGACCGACACTCAGGCCGCAGCATTGCGACGCAAAAGCTCTATGAAGACAGAATCATCGCCGTCTGCCGCAGCGAACATCCGGGCATTCAGTCACGCGAGACGCTGGAAGATATGCGCATGCAGGGCCATACGTTTCTGATTCTTCAGGATGACCTGCTACGCGACGTAAGGCAGATCGTTACCGAGTTCTTCCCCCAGCGGCAAATCACCTTCAGCAGCTATAATTTTGTTACCGTGGCATCGGTGCTGAGCAGCAGCGATTTGATAGGCTTTATGCCTTTCCGGTTATTCAACATGTTTAAGGATACTTTCCAGCTCCGCGAAATCGACAGCGATCTCTTCCACAGCACAAACATCGAATTTAACCTGCACTTTAACAAGCTCAGCATGCGCGACGCCGTATTGCAGGAGGTTATCGACGCGGTGCGTACGGAGTTTCAGACAAACTAGATGTATTGACCTCTTGTTCGCCCGGCGAGAGGTCTTTTGCCAGCCGTTAACCTGTAAAGCACACAAAACAACAACTCATTTACAATTCTTTCCCCATTTCCTGCGCTGGCTGGCTGATCTCTCCCCGCCACTGGTGATATACTCCGCTGCGCAATTCAAAAATAGTTGATAAATAAAACACTACTTGAATTCAATCAGACTGACTTCGTTATCCGCAACTGGAACACGCACCATATGAGTAAACCCATTGTAATGGAACGCGGCGTCAAGTACCGCGACGCCGATAAAATGGCTCTGATCCCGGTTAAAAACGTGGTGACAGAGCGCCAGGAGCTGTTAAGAAAGCCAGAATGGATGAAGATCAAACTTCCATCTGACTCTACCCGCATTCAGGGTATCAAAGCGGCAATGCGTAAAAACGGCCTGCATTCCGTGTGCGAAGAAGCCTCCTGCCCTAACCTGGCAGAGTGTTTTAACCACGGCACGGCAACCTTTATGATCCTTGGCGCCATCTGTACCCGCCGCTGCCCATTCTGCGATGTTGCTCACGGTCGGCCTACCGCGCCGGACGCCAACGAACCCGTTAAGCTGGCACAAACTATTGCCGATATGGCGCTGCGTTACGTTGTGATTACCTCAGTTGACCGCGACGATCTGCGCGACGGTGGTGCTCAGCATTTTGCCGACTGTATTTCCGCTATCCGCGAGAAAAACCCGACGATCAAAATTGAGACGCTGGTACCGGATTTCCGTGGACGTATGGATCGAGCCCTGGAAATTCTCACCGCAACGCCGCCAGACGTGTTTAACCACAACCTCGAAAACGTGCCGCGTATTTATCGCAAAGTTCGCCCTGGCGCGGACTACAACTGGTCGCTTAAGCTTCTGGAACGCTTTAAAGAAGCGCATCCGGATATCCCGACCAAGTCAGGCCTGATGGTCGGTCTGGGTGAAACCAACGAAGAAATCATTGAAGTGATGCGCGACCTGCGCCGCCACGGTGTGACGATGCTGACGCTGGGTCAGTATTTGCAGCCAAGCCGCCATCACCTGCCGGTTCAGCGCTATGTCAGTCCGGATGAGTTCGAAGAGATGAAAGCCGAAGCGCTGGCGATGGGCTTTACCCACGCGGCCTGCGGCCCGTTTGTTCGCTCTTCTTACCATGCGGATCTGCAGGCGAAAGGTATGGAAGTGAAGTAATAGCAGTTACAAATACTTACACTTCACGCTGTGCACAATAAAAAACCGGCCTTAAAGAGCCGGTTTTTTTATTTCATTTGCAGCAAACTGCGCAGAAATCAGTCTTTGTGCGAAATACGTTCCGCAGGGGTTTCGGTGCCGGAGGCTGGCTTAGCGCTGCTTTCGTCATCGTTCATGGCTTTTTTAAAGCCTTTGATAGCCGTGCCGAGATCGCCGCCTAACGAGCGCAACTTCTTGGTTCCAAATAACAACACAATCAGTGCGCCGATAACCAGCAGCTTGGTAATGCTAATCTCTCCCATACCTACCTTCTTTTTTCATGCTTGCCGTTGAGACGGCGAAAATAAACTGAGCTAATTAAGGGTTAATTAGCAGCGCAACACAATAGCAATCTGTAACAAGGTGAATCAAGCCCTGTTCAAAAAAACATCAGCACAGCCGGGGCGCAGCGAAGCGCCGGTTTTTCAGCACCGGCAACATGCCTCGCACCGCGGCAACACGCTCCCTTTCGAGCTCGGCATATATCAACGCTGGCGCTTCTGCCGCGCAGGCCAGGGTAACGCCCAGCGGATCGATAACCTTACTTTGCCCAATGTTTTTATTGCCGCATTCGCCAGATGCTACCACATAACAGGTCGTATCAAGGGCGCGTGAAGTCAATAACGTCGCCCAATGCCGCTCTTTATGCGGGCCTCTGAGCCACGCCGCCGGCAGTACCAGCACTTCAGCGCCAGCTAATGCCAGGCTCAGCGCCATCTCCGGGAAGCGCAAATCGTAACAGGTGAACAACCCAACCTTCATTCCGGCTACTTTAATCAAAGGAGCCAGCTGATTCCCCGCATCTACTAATCGTGATTCCTGCATATTGAAAGCGTCATAAAGATGGATTTTCTGATAGCGAGCAATCACTTCCCCGGCCCGTAAAGCCAGCAAGGTATTTGCCGCTCGGCCAGGCGTCGTCCGAACGTGCAGCGTCAGCACCGTCGTTAAATTATTCTTACGGCTCTCTTCAAGCAGAATACAAAGATATTCGCCGTCGGCCGCCTGCGCAGAATTGACGGACATATCAGGATCGTTATCATCCCGCGCCAGAACGGCCTCCGGCAAAACCAGTAAATCCGCACCTTGCGATGCAGCCTGCGCCATGAATGCCACGCAGGCATACGCATTTTCCTGCCAGATATGGCCCACGGCGAACTGACCCACTGCAACTTTCATACCTGCCCCCTCTGCCTCGCACTTAATTTCAGTATATCGGGTGTAAATCAACTCGTGTGAGCGCTACACTCCTGTTCTCTCGACGGTGAAGAACAGGAAGAAACTGTGTTACAGATACTTTTAGCCGTATTTATCGGCGGCGGAACGGGCAGCGTCGCCCGCTGGTTCCTGAGTATGAAGCTCAATCCGGTTCACGGTGCCATCCCCATAGGCACGCTGACGGCGAACCTCCTCGGTGCCTTCATTATCGGTATGGGCCTGGCGCTTTTCAGCCGCCTCACTCACCTGGATCCCTTCTGGAAGCTGCTCATCACCACGGGTTTCTGCGGCGGCCTTACCACCTTCTCAACATTTTCCGCAGAGGTGGTATTTTTACTGCAGGATGGGCGTCTGGCATGGGCAGGTCTGAACGTGCTGCTCAACCTTTTAGGTTCCTTTATGATGACCGCGCTCGCATTTTGGTTAGTTTCTGTCGCCGCCAGCCACTAGCGCTTCCCGTGTTAATGTTGCCTTAATAAATGTCTGCCAGTATCCCAAAAAGATAAATAAGGGGTGCGAACATGGCAATGAAAGAGCAGGTTGTAAGCTGGGGTGCGGTCGTGCTGAGCGTGCTGCTGGTGTTGTACTTTTTGAAGATGTACCTGGTGGTCTGAATCCAGACGAAAAAAAACCCGCCTTGGCGGGTTTTTATATTCTGCGGGTAGCAGCTTAGATAGCCATTACGTTTGCAGCAGAAGGGCCTTTGGCACCGTTAGTGATTTCAAACTCAACGCGCTGGCCTTCAGCCAGGGTTTTGAAACCATTGCTCTGGATTGCAGAGAAGTGTACGAACACATCTTTGCTGCCATCTTCCGGAGTAATGAAACCAAAGCCTTTGGACTCATTAAACCACTTAACGTTACCTTTAATCTTAGACATCAAAATTACCTTTACATGAAAAATAGACACAAATGCTGTGTCGGGCATCAGTACATCAATTGTGATGCGTTTTGTCCAGTACCCAAATGTGAAAAAGTGACAAAAGTCGCTAATTTTTTTACCCATCTTTGATTACCCCTTGTTTTTTAAAGGGTATGAAAAATGGACGTTTTGTGCGCTGTCACCGACGCCGATTTAGAACTGAAAACGCATCCACGCAAAGTAAACGTTACCGTTATTATAAGTGCCCGGAATATAGGTCATCTGGAAGCTTGCAGGCCCGTAACCCACTGAAGCCAAAGGCAACAATACCGGCACAGGAATGTACTTCCAGTTGTCGCGTGCGGTGGCACCTACCGTATAACCCAGCCCCAAATGGAATTTATCATCCGCCAGCGGACGCCAGGTTTTCTCCCAGCCGTAGCCGCCAATCGGCTCCCATTTATTGTAGGAATCTTTAAAGGCCATCAGGTAAATGCCGTGCCAGTTGCCTTTATCATCCCACCGCGATTGTCCGAAACCGGCCCCCCATGGTCGCTCGTTATAGCGATCGGTTTTCTCTTTATCGTAGGCAAAACGAGCATGCCAGGTGATTGCCGGCACGTACAAATCATAATGCTCAGGTTCGTGCCAGGTTTGGGAAACGTTATTGGAAAAAACATCCCAGTTTCTGCTGAAAAATCCCTGCTCGGCGGCCATTGCGCCAGGCATCACCGCCAAAGAAGTCAAAAACAAAGTAAAACCAAGATAAATCTTAATTGTCAGGTTCACATTAATCTACCGCGTTAAAATTCGACACCGATCCTAGCGAATTTTATCTTAATGATTCCTAAATCAGCCACAAACTTATTCTTAAAAGAACGTCATTTTTGTCAAACAGATTAAAGGCAAGCGTGAATTTTCTTATTTAAAAGAGACGAGTAAGAAAAACCCCCGCAAACTCAACTCATTTGCGGGGAGATAAAAAAGCTCTTATTTATGCTTTTTTAACAGCACATACAGTGCGGGAATAACCAGCATCGAAAGCAGCGGCGCGGTGACCATCCCGCCAATCATTGGCGCAGCAATACGACGCATAACCTCCGATCCGGTGCCGTCGCCCCACATAATCGGCAGCAGTCCGGCCATAATAGTCGCTACGGTCATCACTTTCGGTCTCACGCGCAGAACCGCCCCTTCATGAATCGCCCTCATCAGCATCTGCTCTCCGCCGTCGGGATCGGATAATTTATGTTTGGCAAGCGCATGGTTTAAATAAAGTACCATAATCACGCCAAATTCTGCGGCTACCCCGGCTAAGGCAATAAATCCCACCGCTCCCGCGACGGATAAATTATACCCAAGAAAATAGAGCAGCCAGACACCGCCGATTAAGGAAAACGGCAAAGTCCCCATAATTAATAGCGCATCGCTAACGCGAGAGAATGTCACATAAAGCAGCACGAAAATAATGACCAGCGTGAAGGGCAGGACAATTTCCAGTTTCGCCGCCGCGCGTTCCAGATATTCAAATTGCCCTGACCAGGATAGGGACACGCCCTCCGGCAGTTTTACCTGTTCGGCAACAACCCTCTGCATCTCCTCCACGGCAGATTTCAGATCGCGGCCGCGCAGGTCAACGTAAATCCAGTTGGACAGCCGCGCGTTCTCGCTTTTCAGCATCGGCGGGCCGTCGGTTATCGAAATATCCGCCAGTTCGGAAAGCGCAATCTGGCTGCCGTTTGCCGTCACGACCGGCAAATCTTTGAGCTTCTGCACGTTGTCGCGCATCTCACGCGGATAGCGGACGTTAATGGGATAACGCTCGCGCCCTTCTATCGTCTCACCGATGTTTTGCCCGCCGATAACCGTCGCCACCAGCGACTGCAGCTCTTTTACCGAAACGCCGTATCTCGCAGCCTTACGCCGGTCGATATTAATGTCGATATAGCGCCCGCCGGCCAGACGCTCGGCCAGCGCGGAAGTCACGCCCGGCACCTGCTTCACCACGCGCTCGATTTGCTCGGCCACCTGTTCAATCGCCGCGATATTGTTGCCGTTCACCTTGATACCGACCGGGCTTTTAATCCCGGTCGCCAGCATATCGAGGCGATTACGGATGGGTGGCACCCAGACGTTGGCGATGCCCGGTACTTTCACCACGCTGTCCAGCTCGCTGACCAGCTTGTCCATCGTCATCCCCGGTCGCCACTGGTCGCGCGGCTTAAAACGAATCGTTGTCTCAAGCATCGTCAGCGGGGCCGGATCCGTGGCGGTTTCCGCCCGCCCCGCCTTACCAAATACGGTTGCTACTTCCGGTACGGTTTTTATCAGGCGATCCGTTTGTTGCAGCAGCCTTCCTGCCTCACGGGCGGAAATGCCCGGCAGCGTCGACGGCATATACAGAAGATCGCCCTCGTCCAAAGGCGGCATAAACTCGCTGCCCAGCTGGCTCAGCGGCCACAAAGTTGCGACAAGCAACGCTCCTGCCGCCAGCAAAGTCGTCTTAGGGCGTGCCAGCACCTTATCGAGCAGCGGCTCATAAACGGCAATCAGCCAGCGGTTAACAGGATTGGCCTTCTCGTCGGGAATTTTCCCGCGGATAAAGTAGCCCATCAGCACCGGGACCAGCGTGATGCCAAGCCCCGCCGCCACCGCCATGGCGTAGGTTTTGGTAAACGCCAGCGGCGAGAACATGCGCCCTTCCTGCGCCTCCAGCGAAAACACTGGAATAAACGACAGCGTGATGATCAGCAGGCTACAGAACAGCGCCGGGCCCACCTCCACCGCCGCCTGCTCCGAAATCCGCCAGTAGTCTTTACTGCCCGGCTGCCGGTCAGGATTATCGTGCCGCCACTGCTCCAGCACCTTGTGCATGTTCTCAATCATCACGATCGCCGCATCTACCATCGCCCCGATGGCAATGGCGATCCCGCCCAGCGACATAATATTGGCGTTCACCCCCTGATAATGCATGACGATAAACGCGCCGAGAATCCCCAGCGGCAGGGTGATAATCGCCACCAGCGCCGAACGGAAGTGGAATAAAAAAAGCGTGCAGATCAGCGCGACAACGATAAACTCTTCCAGCAGTTTGTGGGACAGCGTTTCAATCGCGTTTTCAATAAGATGCGAACGATCGTACACCGGCACGATTTCAACGCCCGCGGGCAGGCTCTTTTGCAGCTGCCTCAGCTTCTCTTTAACGGCGTTAATCGTCTCCAGCGCATTCTTGCCGTAGCGCATCACGATAATGCCGCCCGCCACTTCGCCCTCACCGTTAAACTCCGCCACGCCGCGACGAATTTCCGGCCCGAGACGCAGGGTTGCCACGTCCGAAAGCAGCACCGGCACGCCCTCACGCGTGGCAATAACCACCTGTTTAAAGTCGTCGAGATTCTTGAGATAGCCCGCCGTGCGCACCATATACTCGGCCTCGCCCATCTCGACCACCGATCCGCCGCCCTCCTGATTCGCGCCCTGCACGGCGCTGATAACCTGATCGTGCGTCACGTTTAAGGCGCGCATTCGTTCGGGCTGAAGAACAATCTGATACTGGCGAACCATTCCACCAACGCTTGCCACCTCTGACACGTTCGGCACGGTCTTCAGCTCAAACTTCAGCGTCCAGTCCTGCAAAGCCCGCAGATCGGCCAGGCTGTGCTTGCCCGTGCGGTCCACCAGCGCGTACTCGTAAACCCAGCCGACGCCCGTGGCGTCCGGCCCCAAAGAAGCCTTAGCCTCGGGAGGCAGCTGCGACTGCACCTGGCTTAAGTATTCGAGCACCCTTGAGCGCGCCCAGTACGGATCGGTGCCGTCATCGAACAGGATATATACGTACGAATCCCCGAACATCGAAAACCCGCGCACCGTTTTAGCCCCCGGCACGGAAAGCATGGTGGTCGTTAGCGGGTAAGTCACCTGATCCTCCACCACCTGCGGCGCTTTGCCCGGATAGGTGACGCGAACGATAACCTGCACGTCAGACAGGTCGGGCAGCGCATCCAGCGGCGCGCGCTGCAAAGACCAAAGCCCCCAGGCCGCCATAATCAGCGCGGCAAGCAGAACCAACAGACGGTTTTTTAGCGACCAGCGAATCACGGCGGCAATCATTGCATCGCCCCCGCCATCGGCATCAGGTGGGTAATGACCGCGCCTGCGTCGTCATCCAGCGTGAAGCTGAACATGACTTTGTCACCCACTTTCACGCCGTGCGCATCGGAGGGCGATTTCAGCGTAAAGTCCATCGTCATCGCGCCCCATTTCAGGGCAGGAACAGGTTTATGGGACAGCGTCACGGCGTCATCGGTAACCGCCTCCACCACCGCTTCACTTTGGTATTCCACTTTCTGCGCGGCGGCCGGTTTATCCTGCGGCAGCGCGCTGCGCAGGCTGGCTTCGGAATCGATCAGGAACTGGCCCGAGGTCACCACTTTATCGCCCTCCTTCAGCCCCTGCTTTATCTCAACCCAGCCGTTTTCCGCCAGGCCCGCCACCACGTTAACCGGCGTAAAATAGCCTTCTCCCGTCGCCACCAGCACGCGGCTGTCGCTGCCGGTTTCAATAAGCGCCTCTTCCGGGATCGCCAGCACCGCGGCCCGCGGCTGGGTATTCGCCAGCTTCACGTTGAGATACATGCCCGGCTTAAGCTTCGCGTCAGGGTTATCCAGCACGATGCGCGCCTTAAGCGTGCGCGTGGCGGTTTCCATGTTGGGCAGCAGCTCGCTCACTCGCCCGTGGAAATTTTCGCCGGGCCAGCTGTCCGACTGAGCGATGATTTCGCTGCCCGCCGCCAGCGCCTGGGCCTGCGACTGCGGATAGTCGATAACCACCCAAACCTTCTCAAGGCTCGCTATCTCAAACAGCGGCGCGGTAGCCGCCACCTGCGCTCCTTCGCGCGTATCCAGCTTGTTGATATAGCCAGACTGCTTCGCCCGTAGGGTTATACGGGTCTGCGGCTTACCGCTGCGCTCAACCTGGCGAATCACATCCGCAGGCATAAACTGAAGCTGTAAACGCTCTCTCGCAGCGGCGCTCAGAGCGCGATCTCCCAGACCGCGCACCGCCAGATATTCCTGCTGCGCCGCCGTCCATTCCGGTATCCAGAGCCGGGCCAGCGCCTCGCCTTTTTTCACAAACTGCTGCGGGGCTTTCACATAAAGTTTTTCAACCACGCCGTTGGCGCTGGCGGGAATGCTCTGCACGCTGCGCTCGTCGGTAGTGACCGTGGCGAAGGCATCAAACTGATAGCGCAGGGTTTTAGGCTCGGCAGCGGCGGTTTTGATTCCCAGGTTCTGCTGCTGACGGGCGCTGACGGCGACGCCGCCTTCATCGGCGCCTTCGTCGGCATAGCGCGGCACCAGCTCCATATCCATAAACGGCGACCTGCCCGGCTTATCAAAACGTTGTCCCGGCACCATCGGATCGTACCAGTAAAGCACCTTGCGTTCGGCCTGCTGCGCGGGTGTCGGCACATCGTGAGCCTGTTTCCCGGCGTAATAGCCGAGGCCTGCCGCAGCGGCAACGGCCACCGCCAGCAGGGAAAGTTGGCGTGAAATTTTCATAGGGAATTGTCCTGCGGCGTCAGATAACGGATGGCGGCCCAGGCCTGGGCTACGGCCTTCTCGGCGTTAATGGCGGTTAGCTCGGTATCCAGCAGCGTGCGGCGAGCGTCGAGCAGCTCGGCAAGGCCGGTCTGTCCGGAGCGATACTGGGCTTCCAGCAGCGAAAGACGCTGGCGCTGTAGCGGCAAAATATCGTCCCGCTGGCGCTGCCAGAGCGTTTGTGCAGCCTGATATTCCGCCACTAAGCTTCGTACCAGCGCGACGTGCTCGCGTTTAGCCAGCGCCAGCTGGTCGTTAGCTTCCATCGAGCGGGATACGTCCGCCGAATAATCCTTGTCCTGGCGATGAGCGGTAAACATCGGCATATCGACGGTGAACATCACGCCCGCCATGTCGTCGTAGCCTTCGGCACGGCGGGCATAGTACACCTCCACGCCGACGTCCGGTTTCGCCGCCACGGCGGACTGCGCGGATCGGGCTTTCGCCACGTCCGCCTCGCGTGCGGCTTCGATAACTTCGGGATGTCCGGCTACGCCCTGCTCGAGCAATGCGGGGTCGGCAGGCAAGCGCTGATAGCGCGGCAGCTGACCGCCTGCGTTATCGACCTGCTTGCCCGTCAGCTTCAGCAGGCGAGTTTGCGCCAGAGTAACGTCGCGCTCGGCGAGGGTCACCTTGTCCTTCATGCTCAGCAGCGCCATGCGAATATCCACCACGCTTGAAGCAGGCGAGCTGCCGCTGGCCACCGTCGCTTTCTGCACGCCCGTCTGGCGCTCGGTTTCAGCCACCAGCCTGCGGGCGGATTCCCGGGCCTTTGTCGACAGTGCTAAATCCAGCCATGCCTGGGCCGTCGTGCGCTGCAGCGTAGTGCGAATGACTTCAGCTTTCGCCTTGCTGCTGGCGGACTGGGCGAGGATCGTTTCGGCCTTGCGGTCGCGTTTATCCTGGCTGACGTAATCCTGCATGATGCCAATGCGCTGCATGGTCATGCCTTCGCGGGTTAAACGGTGGCTGCTGTTGCCCTGCACCGGCACGTTTTCGATGCCAAATTTCAGCTTCGGATCGGGCAGCTCGCGGGCGGAATCCGCCATTGAGTTCAGCGCATCGCTCTGGTTACGGTTGGCCGACAGCTCGGCGGAGTAATGTTCGGCTGCGGAAAGGGTCTGCTGCAGGCTGAATTCTGCCGCCTGAGCGGCAGAAACGGAGACGGCAAACAGCACCCCGCCGAGCCACGGGCTCAGATAAGGATGTTTCATGCGGGCCTCGATTACTTAGTCGGTGTAACCGAGACGACTGAATAGCCGTCGGCCTGCTGGCTAAAGGAGAAATCAACCTTGTCACCCGCTTTCAGCGGCGGCAGATCACCGTCTGACGGAAGGCGGAAGGTCATCGTCATGGCGGGCCAGTTCAGAGCTGGAACAGGGTGATGGGCGATAGAAACGGTGCCGACAGCCACTTTTTTAACCACGCCCTGGCTTTGATAAACCCCGGCGGCGGACATTTCGTGGTGGACAGACATATCGTGAGGGGCAGCAAAGGCCGCAGAAACAGCGGACAGCGCGAGAACGGCAAACATGCGAGCAAAAATAACAGACATAAAAAATCTCCAGAACAAAGTCAAAAGGGATGGGCTAAAAGCCCGTAAACCGTGACGATGCTGGAGTTATTCTCGAAAGCGACAAAACCGTAGGGTGGCCGGCGGGCCGGTTGCAGGTGGGGTAGTCAGGGAGACGGAAGCGACCGCGGGCGTGCATTCAGGCACCACTAAAGCCAGCGAGTCCGCCACGGGCAGGGCCACAAGGTCGCTATGGCCGTTGTCCTTTTGCATGACGTCGGGAATGCAGTGCTTCTCGCACAGCGAACCGCTCATCTTCGCCATTGCCGCGCCGTCGGCCGCCATCAGCATAGGGTTGCTGTGCTGAACCTGTGCGGCCTGGGCGGTGATATCTATCGGGCAATCGTGCGACGCCACCGCGACCTGGCTGTTAACAAACAGCCAGCCGAACGCTAACAGCAGCATCAAAAGATGCTTTCTGAAAAAGCGCAAACGGCTTGTCGACCAGAGAGTGGAATGCAGCATAGCAACCCCGAATAAGATGAGGCGAAAGTATAGGCCTGGGCGTCTTATATTTTAAAGGATTTTTAGCATGCTTTACGTTTGGGTTATTAATTAACAAACCGGCAATATAAATTTAATTAATTGCCTTCAAATGGCGAATTAAGCTGCTATTCACGGGAGAAATTAATAACCACAATCAATCACTAAATGTCATAATTGCAGGGCTGCTTGCAAAAGCATCACGTCTGGTGAACGGAGTGGGTGAAAATTGACGCCCATCAGAAAAACTCGTTAACCGCTCAGGCACATTCTTAGCGCTTTGCAGAATAGCGCAAAGCTCACTATTGTTTATTTTTCAGGCATTCGGTTGCGCTCAGACCCGATTAATCGCGGCGGGCGCAGCGGGGGACATTATGCTTACTTTTCTGGAATTACTTATTGGGGTTGTGGTTATTGTTGGTGTAGCCCGCTACATCATCAAAGGCTACTCCGCCACCGGGGTCTTATTCGTCGGTGGCTTATTATTACTGATTATCAGCGCCTTAATGGGCCATCAGGTTTTACCTGCCAGCGCAGAAAGCACCGGCTACACCGCCACGGATATTGTCGAATACGTCAAAATACTGCTGATGAGCCGCGGCGGCGATCTGGGCATGATGATCATGATGCTCTGCGGCTTTGCAGCCTATATGACGCATATCGGCGCCAACGACATGGTGGTGAAGCTGGCCTCCAAACCGCTGAAGTTTATCAACTCGCCTTATATTCTGATGATTGCCGCCTACTTTGTGGCCTGCCTGATGTCGCTGGCCGTCTCTTCGGCAACCGGCCTCGGCGTGCTGCTGATGGCCACGCTGTTCCCGGTGATGGTTAACGTCGGTATCAGCCGCGGCGCGGCGGCGGCAATCTGTGCTTCACCGGCGGCAATTATTCTCTCGCCCACCTCCGGCGACGTGGTGTTAGCGGCCAAGGCGGCGGAAATGTCGCTGGTAGACTTTGCCTTTAAAACCACGGTGCCGATTTCCATCGCGGCAATCGTCGCCATGGCGATTGCACACTTCTTCTGGCAGCGCTACCTGGATAAAAAAGAGCATATCAACCACGAAATGCTCGACGTCAGCGAAATCCAGACCACCGCGCCCTCGTTCTACGCCATTCTGCCCTTCACGCCCATTATCGGCGTGCTGATTTTCGACGGCAAATGGGGCCCGCAACTGCACATTATTACCATTCTGGTGATCTGCATCCTGCTGGCGGCAATCATTGAGTTCTTCCGCAGCTTCAACACCCAAAGCGTCTTCTCCGGGCTGGAAGTCTGCTATCGCGGCATGGCGGACGCCTTTGCCAACGTGGTGATGCTGCTGGTTGCGGCGGGGGTATTTGCCCAGGGGCTGAGCACCATCGGCTTTATTCAGAGCCTGATCTCCATCGCTACTTCCTTCGGCTCGGCGAGCATTATCCTGATGCTGGTGCTGGTGATCCTGACCATGCTGGCGGCGATGACCACCGGCTCAGGCAACGCGCCGTTCTACGCCTTCGTGGAGATGATCCCTAAGCTCGCGCACTCCTCCGGCATCAATCCGGCCTACCTGGCGATTCCGATGTTGCAGGCGTCCAACCTGGGGCGGACTATCTCACCGGTTTCCGGCGTGGTGGTCGCGGTGGCGGGGATGGCAAAAATCTCCCCGTTCGAAGTGGTTAAGCGCACCTCGGTGCCGATTGGCGTGGGGCTGCTGGTGGTGATTATCGCCACGGAGATCCTGGTTCCGTCGGCGGCGATTGTTGGCGGCTGATATCAACTAAACGGGTCGGACGGCGTTCACTGCCCGGCCCCTCATCACAGCGCGCGATAGGTGCGCTGTGGTCTTCCCACCTTGCCATAATCAATCTCAGCCATAATCTTCTGCCTGCTGGTCGCAAACTCCAGGTATCGTCTGGCCGTGGTGCGGCTCAGCTTCAGGGCCTGCGCCACGGTTTCAGCCGTATGCCGCGCCGCCGGATCGGCAAACAGCTGCTGCACTTTACCAAGCGTTAACGCATCAATGCCGGCGGGCAGCGCCTCCTTCTGCTTACCCCGCGCATAGGCGTTAAACATATCGTCGATTTGCCGCTGGCTGGCGCTGTCGTGACCGTCCAGCATCTGCATCCTCTGCTGATAGCGCTCCAGGGTTTGCCCGAGACGTTCATAGGCTATCGGCTTGACCAGATAGTCGAACGCCCCGCAGCGCACCGCCTCCGAAACCGTCTCCATATCGCTCGCCGCCGTGGTAAATACCACGCCGCCGTCAAAGCGCGCCAGGGTGAGCTCGTGCAAAAGCGTTATCCCCTTGCCGTCGGGCAAATAGTTATCCAGCAGGATCAGCGACGGCTTAAAGCACTCAATCATCCGCCGCGCCTGGGCTAAATCGCCCGCCAGCCAGACCTGACCACAGCCGCGAAAGCGGCGGATAAACTCGGCGTGCATCTCGGCCAGCGGCGTTTCATCTTCAACTATCAGAATCGTTAGTGGTTTTGCCATCAATCTTTCTTCACTTTCGGAATAAAAACGGTAAACAAAGCGCCGCTCGGCTGGTTATTCTCAAGGGTAATCACCCCGCCGCAGCGCCCGACATAGCTGGCGATAAGATACAGCCCGATACCGTGCTCGCCTGCCGTATCGGCCTTGGTACTCACGCCCCGCTCGAATATGGCTTCCCGCAGCGCATCCGGTACGCCGCAGCCGCAGTCGGCCACTTCAATAATCACCTCGTCACCTTCGTCGCTAAGCCAAAGTTCAACGGACTTCTCGCCCTGCGGATGATTCAGGCTGGCCTCGAAGGCGTTATCCAGCAGATTGCCGAGCACGGCGGCGAATTCGGTGCTGTCCAGGCCTTCAGGCAGCTGGCGGAGCTGGCTACCGGGAAGAATATTCAGCGTCACGCCAAGCTCGCGGGCACGCTGCCATTTGCCAAAAAGCAGCCCGGCCACCTGACGGTCGTTGAAATTCTCACGCAGGGAATCAATCAGCGACTGCTGCGCCTGCGATTCCCCTTTCACCATCGCCAGCACCCGGTCGTACTCTTTCATTTGCAGCAGGCCGCTTAGCGTCGACATCCAGTTCAGATGCTCGTGGCGCACCGCCCGCAGGCTCTCAACGTACTGCTTTACCTGGGTCAGCTGGGCGTTAAGGGTGCTGATTTCATCCTTGCTGCGAAAGCTGATAATCGCCCCCAAAAGCTCCTCGCCTGAACGAATCGCCCCCCGGTTCGCAATCACGCTCAGGCCGTTAAATACGCAGATGACATCCTGCCGCTTCTCTTCAATTTTTTCCGTGAAAAAGCCCGCAGGGCTGACAACCTCAGCGATGGGTTTGCCCAGCCACTGGCGACCGGGGGAACGCAGCCCCAGCATTCTGCGAGCGTTGCGGTTAATGGCGGTAATAAGCCCGTCCGGATCGACAGCGATAAGTCCTTCAAACACCGAACCGAAAAGCGCCTCCTGCTGGCGCACCACCCGGGCAATCTGCCGTGGCTCCATGCCCATCATCTGCCGCCGGATATGGGCAGCGAATAGCCAGGCAAGCAGCATCAGAACCAGCAGAATCAGCACAAACACGCCGGCGAGCGGCAGCAGGAAATCGAGTCGCCAGCTGTCAATTTTGCTGACCAGATAGCCCAGCGATACCACGCCAATCACCTGCCCATGCTCGTCAAAAATCGGCGTCTTGGCGCGCATCGCCATGCCAATCGACCCTTTGCCGGTAATGAAGTAGCTTTCGCCCTTTTCCAGCGCGCCGGGCTTCGTCCACTGCATCGGCTCGCCAATTTTCTCGGGGTTAGGATGATAAAGCCGAATGGAATGCCGATCGCCGATGACCACGTAATCCAGATCCGAGCCGGTGGCCATTTTGCCGACCAGCACGGCAAGGCGAGCGCTGTCCCGCTGCTTCACCGCTTCCACCAGGCTATCGTTTGCCGCGATAATTCTGGCCTGGTTCATCGCCATATCCCGCACGTGACGGGTCAAATAATCTTCAAAGCTGGCGGATAAATACTTGCCGAGCGCGGCAATTAATAGAAGGGAGATCAAAAGAAGTAAAAGAAATATACGTAAAGGGAAAGCCATTCGATGCAGAAAGCGAAATTCCCTTACTTTTGTCCTGCCAGACATCGCCAGTTCCTTTTTCAGGCTGCGTTTTGATTAACGAGCGCCGGTGAAATGTAATGGATTTGTTTCCATTCCGTCCACCTCCCTTGCTGGGAATCGTTACAGATTCCACATATTAAATCAATTAAGCAAATAAAAACCACGCCTTATCACGCCTTAGAAATAATTAAGAAAATAAAAACCATATAGTCTATTTAAACCACTTAACCCTTTGTGAAACATATCAAAATTCACAAACAAAATAGTTCGTACGATCCTTTCCACGGCGGCAAAACAATAGCCAAAAACGCCACCGTAACAATTAACGACAAATCGTTATTAATTTGCAACATATAGCCGACCGCGTCGCCGACCCGCGCAGCAGACAAATAACAGGGATTTTTAAGTCATGTTTGGTAATACCGTATTCACTCAGGTGAAGCGCTCCGAAAATAAGAAAATGGCTGAGATAACGCGTTTTCTTCGCGCCAACGATCTGAGTATCGACACTACGGTAGAAGTCTTTATTACCGTTACCCGCGGCGAGCAGCTCATCGCCTGCGGGGGGATCGCCGACAATATCATCAAGTGCGTTGCCATCAGCGAATCGGTGCGCGGCGAAGGGCTGGCGCTGACGCTTGCCACTGAACTGATCAATCTGGCCTACGACCGCCAGCACACCAACCTGTTCATCTACACCAAAAGCGCAAATGAAGCGCTCTTTAAGCAGTGCGGTTTTTACACCATCGCCAGCGTGCCCGGCATCATGGTGCTGATGGAAAACAGCGCCTCTCGGCTCCAGCGCTACGCCAGCTATCTCACCACCCTGCGGCACGACGGCAGGAAAATCGGCTGCATCGTGATGAACGCCAACCCTTTCACCAGCGGCCACCGCTACCTGATTCAAAAGGCCGCCGGGCAGTGCGACTGGCTGCACGTTTTTCTGGTCAAGGAAGATACCTCGCGCTTCCCTTATGAAGACCGCCTGGCGCTGGTGCGTGCCGGCTCCGGCGATATTCCCCGCGTCACCGTTCACCGCGGCTCCGAATACATGATTTCCCGCGCCACCTTCCCCTGCTACTTCATCAAAGAACAGAGCGTCATCAACCACTGCTACACGGAAATCGATCTGCAAATATTTCGCCAGCACCTCGCTCCGGCGCTCGGCATCACCCATCGCTTCGTCGGCACCGAGCCGTTTTGCAAAGTCACCGCCGGATACAACGCCGACATGCGCCGCCTGCTGGCCGACCCCGCCTGCGATGCACCGCCCATTGAGCTGGTGGAAATTGAGCGTCTGACCTGGCACGGCATGGCGATCTCCGCCTCGTGGGTACGTCAGCTGCTGGTGAAAAAAGATCTCGCCGCTCTTGAGATGCTGGTTCCTGAGGCAACCCGAGAGTATTTGCTCCGCATGCTGGAGGCTCGCGAGCAGCGCGCTTCGGGCAGGCAACCAGAATCCGCATTAACTACAGGTGAAAAATGAAAATTACCCGCCCCGCCGTCGCCGGCACCCTGGAATCGGGTGATGTGATGATCCGCATCGCCCCCCTCGACACGCCAGAGATTGACCTGCAAATCAGCAGCAGCGTCGAGAAACAGTTTGGAGACGCCATCCGCGCCACTCTCCTCTCGCTGCTGGCCCAGTACGAGGTCAGCGGCGTTCAGCTAATCGTCGACGACAAAGGCGCGCTGGACTGCATTTTGCGCGCCCGCCTGGAGACGCTGCTGGTTCGTGCGGGCGACGTTGCCGCCCTGCCGTGGGGGAATGGCCAATGATTGCTCCCGTCGCCCTCGCTCGTAAAAGCCGCACCCGCCGCAGCATGCTGTTCGTGCCCGGCGCCAACGCCGCCATGGTCAGCAATGCCTTTATCTACCGGGCCGACGCGCTGATGTTCGACCTGGAAGACTCCGTTGTCCTGCGCGAAAAAGACGCCGCCCGCCGCCTCGTTTATCACGCTCTTCAGCACCCGCTTTATCAGGAAATTGAAACCATCGTGCGGGTCAACGCCCTGGATTCAGAATACGGCGTCGCCGACCTGGAAGCGGTGGTGCGCGGCGGGGCCGATATCGTTCGCCTGCCAAAAACCGACACCGCGCGGGACGTCATCGACATCGAAAGCGAAATTCTGCGTATTGAACAGGAGTGCGGGCGCGAACCGGGCAGCACCGGATTGCTGGCGGCCATCGAATCCGCACAGGGCATAACCCAGGCTACCGCCATCGCGCACGCTTCCCAGCGGCTTATCGGCATTGCCCTTGGTGCGGAAGACTATGTGAGAAACCTGCGCACCGAGCGCTCGCCAGAAGGCGTGGAGCTGCTGTTCGCCCGCTGCTCTATATTGCAGGCCGCCCGCGCCGCGGGCATTCAGGCATTCGACACCGTCTATTCCGACGCCAACAACGAGGCGGGCTTCCTGCATGAAGCGGCGCACATCAAACAGCTGGGATTCGACGGCAAATCGCTGATCAACCCGCGCCAGATTGAGCTGTTGCACAACCTCTACGCCCCGACGCAAAAGGAAGTGGATCACGCGCAGCGCGTGGTGGAAGCCGCCGAAGCCTCCGCCCGCGAAGGGCGCGGCGTAGTATCGCTCAACGGCAAAATGGTCGACAGCCCGGTTATCGAACGCGCGCGCCTGGTTCTGGCCAGAGCGGAGCTTTCCGGCATTCGTGAAGAATAAGGACAAATCATGACCCACACTCAACGACAGGGCCGCCTCAACGCCTGGCAGCAGCAGAGCGAAAGCGATCTTCAGGCCTGGCAGAACGTGTCGAAACTTAACCTGCAAACGCAGAAGCCTCGCGACAAAAAACTCTGCGCCTCTCTTGAAGAAGCCATTCGCCGCTCCGGGCTGCACGACGGTATGACCATCTCCTTCCACCACGCGTTTCGCGGCGGCGACCTGACGCTCAACGCGGTGATGGAAACCCTCGCCAGAATGGGCTTTAAAAATCTGACGCTGGCCTCCAGTTCGCTGAGCGACTGCCACGCGCCGCTGGTGGAGCACATCCGCAATAACGTCGTCAGCCGCATTTACACCTCCGGGCTGCGCGGCCCGCTGGCGGAAGAGATCTCACGCGGCCTGCTGGCCGAGCCGGTGCAAATTCACTCACACGGCGGACGCGTTCAGCTGGTCAACAGCGGCGAGCTGAACATCGACGTGGCCTTTCTCGGCGTGCCCGCCAGCGACCCGTTTGGCAATGCCAATGGCTATACCGGCAAAGCCTGCTGCGGCTCGCTGGGCTACGCCAAAGTGGATGCCGAAAACGCCCGCCAGGTCGTGCTGCTGGTGGAAGAGCTGCTGCCCTATCCGCACAGCCCGGCCAGCATTCTTCAGGATCGGGTGGATTTGATCGTGCAGGTCGACGCGGTGGGCGACGCCGACAAGATCGGCGCGGACGCCACGCGAATGACCTCCAACCCGCGCGAACTGCTGATCGCCCGCAGCGCGGCGGATGTGGTGGTCAACTCCGGCTATTTCAAGGAAGGCTTCTCGCTGCAAACCGGCACCGGCGGCGCTTCGCTGGCGGTAACCCGCTTCCTGGAGGACAAAATGCGCAGCCGGGGGATTCACGCCGGATTCGCGCTGGGCGGCATCACCTCGACGATGGTCGATCTGCATGAGAAAGGGCTGATCAAAAAGCTGCTCGACGTGCAGAGCTTTGACCGCGCCGCCGCCGAATCGCTGGCGCGTAACCCAAACCACATTGAAATCAGCGCCAATCAGTACGCCAACTGGGGCTCGAAGGGCGCGTCGGTGGACAGGCTGGACGTGGTGGTGCTGAGCGCGCTGGAGATCGACACGCGCTTTAACGTCAACGTGCTCACCGGCTCCGACGGCGTGCTGCGCGGCGCTTCCGGCGGCCACTGCGACACGGCGGTGGCCGCCGCGCTGTCGATTATCGTCGCGCCGCTGGTTCGCGGACGCATTCCCACACTCGTCGACGAAGTGACCACCTGCGTCACGCCGGGATCGAGCATCGATATTCTGGTCACCGACCACGGTATCGCCGTGAATCCTGCTCGCCCGGAGCTGGCGGAGCGCCTGCTGGAAGCGGGCATAAAAGTCGTCTCCATTGAGTGGCTGCGCGAACGGGCGGAAACCCTCACCGGCAAACCTCAGCCGATTGAGTTTACCGACCGCACGATTGCCGTCGTTCGCTACCGCGACGGCTCGGTTATCGACGTTGTTCGCCAGGTAAAGGAGTAAACCATGCCCCTGTATCTCACCAACGCTTCAAACGCCGCTATCACACCGAAGGAGCTTGCCGCCGGTCGGGATGCCCGTCAGGACTGCCAGCAGGAGTGGCTCCGGCTGCACGGCGTAACGCTAATTTCCTTCACCGTGGTCGCTCCCGGCCCGGTGAAAGACAGCGAGCTGACGCGCCGGATATTTAATATCGGCCTCCGGGCGCTGCGCGAGCAGGCGGAGCAGTCAAAGTGGCCCATCGTGAAGCAGCGCTGCCGGGCGCAGCCCAGCGGGCCGGAAGGTTTGCTGGCGATAGATGCCCCGGCGGGTGAGGTCAAGCTGGCCGCTATCGCGCTGGAGCAGTCGCACCCGCTGGGCCGTCTGTGGGATATCGATGTCTTTAGCCCGCAGGGCAAACTTCTCTCGCGCAGCGATTTCTCTCAGCCGCCGCGCAGCTGCCTTCTCTGCGCAAAGCCCGCCGCTCTGTGCGCCCGCGAGCGGGCGCACGCCCTGCCGGAACTCATTGCCCGCATGGAGGCGCTGCTGAATGACGCCGAAAACGCCGCCCGCAGCTAAGCTCGCCGCCGCCGCAGGCTACTGCGAGCTGGCCTGGCGCGCGATGCTGACCGAGGTGAATCTCTCCCCGAAGCCGGGGCTGGTAGACCGCTTCGACTGCGGCGCGCACGGCGATATGGCGCTGGAAGATTTTCACCGCAGCGCGCAGGCCATTCGCCTCTGGCTGCCGCGTTTTATCGAGATCGGCGCCGAAAGCGCCGCCGCCCCGGCAAGCGAAGTGCTCAGCAAAGTGCGCCCCGTAGGGCTGGCCTGCGAAGCGGCCATGTTCCGCGCCACGGCCGGGGTGAATACTCATAAGGGCAGTATTTTTTCGCTCGGGCTGCTGTGCGCGGCCATCGGACGTTTCCTCGACCAGCGGCAGGTTGTCACGCCTGAAGGACTCTGTGAAACCGTGGCCGCTTTTTGCCACGGGCTAACCGAACGGGAGCTTCAGCGCGATAACCCTCGGCAAACTGCGGGCCAGCGTCTGTACCTGAAAATGGGGCTGACGGGCGCGAGGGGCGAAGCCGAAGCGGGCTATCCGCTGGTTTTACAGCTCGCCCTGCCGCACTACCGCGCCCGGTTAGCCGAGGCCGTCGATCCCGAACTCGCCCTGCTCGACACGCTGCTTTTGCTGATGGCGCACAACGGCGACACCAACGTGGCCTCACGCGGCGGCGAAGCGGGCCTGAACTGGCTGCAAAAGCATGCGCGGGCGCTGCTCGCACAGGGGGGTATTCGCCAGCCCGCCGACCTTGAACGCCTGCACGAATTTAACCGACAGTGCATTGCCCGCCGTCTCAGCCCCGGCGGCAGCGCCGACCTGCTGATCGTCACCTGGTTTTTGCATCAACTCTCAACCCACAACGCTCAACCTCAAAAAGCGCAACGTAAATCAATAATAAATCCTTGCTGGAGAAACAGTTATGTCTGCTTCAAAAGATAAAATATGGAAGTTGCTTTTCCCTCTGCTGGTGATGGGCATCATGCTGCTGATCCCGGTGCCCGACGGCATGCCGCCTCAGGCCTGGCACTACTTCGCGGTCTTTGTCGCGATGATCGTCGGCATGATTCTGGAGCCGATTCCGGCGACCGCTATCAGCTTTATTGCCGTGACGATCTGCGTCATCGGCAGCGATTATCTGCTGTTTGACGCCAAAGAGCTGACCGATCCGACCTTTAACGCCGGGAAACAGGCGCTTAAGTGGGGGCTGGCCGGTTTCTCCAGCACCACCGTCTGGCTGGTGTTTGGCGCGTTCATTTTTGCGCTGGGCTACGAAGTCACCGGCCTCGGGCGGCGTATCGCGCTCTTTATGGTGAAGTTCATGGGCAAGCGCACGCTGACCCTTGGCTACGCCATCGTCATCATCGACATCCTGCTGGCCCCGTTCACGCCGTCGAATACCGCGCGAACCGGCGGCACCGTCTTCCCGGTGATTAAAAACCTGCCGCCGCTGTTCAAATCCTTCCCCAACGATCCTTCATCGCGGCGCATCGGCGGCTATCTGATGTGGATGATGGTGATCAGTACCAGCCTGAGCTCGTCGATGTTTGTCACCGGCGCGGCGCCGAACGTGCTGGGGCTGGAGTTCGTCAGCAAAATCGCCGGGATCCAGATTAGCTGGCTGCAATGGTTCCTGAGCTTCCTGCCGGTGGGCATCATCCTGCTGATCGTGGCCCCGTGGCTGTCCTACGTGCTCTACAAGCCGGAGATTACCCACAGCGCGGAGGTCTCCGAATGGGCGGGTTCAGCACTCAAAGAGCTGGGCGCGCTGACGCAAAAAGAGATGGTCCTGATTGGCCTGGTGCTGCTGAGCCTGGCGCTGTGGGTGTTTGGCGGAGCCTATATTGACGCAACGGCAGTGGGCCTGCTGGCCGTTTCGCTGATGCTGGCCCTGCACGTCGTGCCCTGGAAAGACATCACCAAATATCACAGCGCGTGGAACACGCTGGTCAACCTCGCCACGCTGGTGGTCATGGCGAACGGGCTGACCCGCTCGGGCTTTATCGACTGGTTCGCCACCACCATGAGCACGCATCTGGAAGGCTTCTCGCCGAACGGCACGGTGATCGTGCTGGTGCTGGTGTTTTACTTTGCCCACTATCTTTTCGCCAGCCTTTCGGCGCACACCGCCACCATGCTGCCGGTCATCCTCGCCGTCGGCAAAGGCATTCCCGGCGTGCCGATGGAGCACCTGTGTATTCTGCTGGTGCTCTCCATCGGGATCATGGGCTGCCTGACGCCTTACGCTACCGGGCCTGGGGTGATTATCTACGGCTGCGGCTACGTGAAGTCCAAAGACTACTGGCGGCTGGGTGCCATCTTTGGGGTGATCTATATCGCCATGCTGCTGCTGGTCGGCTGGCCGATTCTGGCGCTGTGGAGCTAATCCCGACGGCCAAAAAATAGCGCTGGACAAGATGCCCGCCGGTTAAACCCCGCGGGCATTTTTTATGGTTTAATAGCCGCCATTCAGTCCTTATTGCACCCGGAATCCCACATGAACCCACTGTCGAAAACAGCTCTGCTTCTCAGCGCCCTAATCGCTCCGCTCTTCGCCGCCCAGGCCGAGCCGCTTCAGCCTAAACAATATGGCGATTTCGATAGCTATGTCCTGGCTCTCTCCTGGCAAACCGGCTTCTGCCAGAGCATGCACGAACGCAATCGTAAAGAGCCGGTCGAATGCCAGACCCAGCAGGAACAGACGGACAAGCGGGCGTTTCTTACGGTGCACGGTCTGTGGCCAGGACTGCCGAATTCCGTCTCCGCTCGCGGCGTGGATAACAAACGCTGGATGCGCTACGGCTGCTGGACTCGCCCGGTGCCGAACATGCCGGAAGCCCGCGCCTCGCGGAAGTGCAGCGCGCCAGCGCCGGGGTTATCTTCTGATATCGCAGCTAGGCTTTCCGGCGTGATGCCGGGCGCGGGCGGCCAGTCCTGCCTTGAACGCTACGAGTTTGCCAAGCACGGCGCGTGCTTTGGCTTCGATGCAAACGCCTATTTCGGCACCATGGTGCGCCTGAATACGGAAGTGAAGCAGAGCGAGTTCGGAGAATTTTTGGCGGATAACTACGGCAAAGACGTGACGCGCAAAGCGTTTAACAAGGCGTTGGCAAAAAGCTTCGGCGACGACGCCGTGAAAGCCGTCAAGCTTACCTGCAACGGTAACCCGGCCTACCTGACGGAGATGCAAATCTCGCTCAGAGCCGCCGCGATTAACCAGCCGCTCAGCGAAGCCAGCTTTGCCGCACAAAAAAATCCGGGCAGCTGCGCGAAGCAGTTCCGCCTGGATGCGGTGGGGTACTGACATTTTTGCCGCGAGCACCGGCTTTTCCCGGTGCCGCGTATGATTCAGAAATGGTAATTAACGCCCGCGGCCAGGTTGACATCGCTGCTGAAGCTGCCGCCAAAGCTGTGCTCCGCCCGGGCGTTCATCGACCAGCGCGGGCTCACCTTCCCCTCGATCCCCAGATGCGCTCGGTAGCGATTGTCTGACCATGCCTCGCTGCGTCTGACGGCATGCGTATCTGCCAGCGACAGGCTCGACCCAGCCCTGCCCGGCATATACTGCCAGGCCATACCTGCCGTCAGCGCCAGGCCACCCTCGCTTTCATCCAGGTTCTTTTTCAGCTCCACGCCAGGCGAGACAAAGAAAGGGGAAGCGGAGCTCAGCGAAATCGACGCATCTTTGCCGCTCAGCGAATAGCCGGACATAGACCCGCCGCCCATTTCCAGATAGGGCGTGACGGTAAGCAACGGTGAGCTGAGTACAAACTGGTTCCCCGCTTTCAGGCTGGCGGCCACCATATCGCTATTGGGTTTTGCCCTCGCGATACCCAATGAGCTCTCCGGGGCTATCTCCTGCATGAGTCGCATATAGCGTGCGGCAGCGTCGACAAACCAGCCCTGCCGGGCGGACCATGAATAATACATTCCGACGCTTGCCATACGATGCTGCTCCACCCCATGCCCCTTCGCGCTTCCCTGGGTAAATCCAGCTTCCAGCCCAAAGAACTGCCGGTTGATATTGGTATCCGCCCCCACGCGCAGAGTGCTATCGGTGACCTTAACATCGTGGAATTTGCCCCGGATCTGGGCAATAACGGCCCATGCTCCGGCACTCTGCGGATTAGCGCGCAGCGTTTTCGCCCGATCGTTAAGCCGGCTGGCCGACTCGCTAAACAAGTACTGGCGGGTCGCCATTAAAGCCCGGGTTCTGTTTTGCAGCGGCAGGTTATCTTCAGATTTAAACCAGACGTCCGGCTGAGGTTCAGGCTGTGGTTCCGCTTCCGGCTGAGGCGCTGGCTGCGGTTTCGGCGCGGGTTCTGGGGCTGGTTCAGACTCGGGGTGTGGGTCGGGCTTCAGCTCCGGCTGGGGTTGAGGTTCCGGCATGGGTTCAGGCTGCGGCTGAGGTTCTGGCTTGGGTTCAGGCTGAGGCGGGGGTTCAGGCTGCGGTGCCGGTTCTGGCTCAGGTTTAGCCGCCTCCTGAGATTTAATCACCCAGCGAACCCGGCTGTCGGACTCAATCACCTGATAGTCCGGCGTGTAGAGCGTAAAGCCCCTGGCAAGCGCAGGCAGGCTGAAATAGTCGTGGGCGGTGCCCGCCGGCGCATCAATCAGGACAATCTCCTGGCCCGGTATCAGCGTGCTGTCCTGGTTCAGCATTGCGGTCACGCTCAGCTTATTGTTGGCCCCCTGTGCGATTTTCTCGATCGTCAGGCGGTCCCCCAAGGCCGAGCGCGGATCGATGCCCAGCTTTAACGTCATTCCCGAGGCATTAAGCGACGCCAGCGACAACATTTTTGCCTGCCAGGCCCCGCTATCATCAGGAAGCATTGAAAGCGTCGCCCCCTCAATCATCTGCAAGTCTCCGAGCTTGCTGCTGCCGGTCATCCGCCACGCCGCCGTGGAGCCCATCATCACCCTGGATTCGCCCAGCGCCGTCATCGTCCCGGCATAATCGACTTTGCCAAGCCACAGGCTTGCGCCCTCGTGGAGCGTAATATCACCGCGAACCTCGCTGGCCGGAAGCAGGCTTTGCTCCTCGTCCGAACGCTGCGGTTTGCTACAGGTGTTATTGTCGTTAATGACCGCGTAACAGCGCCACAGGCGTGAGCTTTCTTCGCCGCTGCCGTTATAGCCCAGCACAACCTGCGACGCCGCTTCGGCCACAATATTCGCGCGCACGCTGGCGTATTCTCCGACGTGAAGCGCCGCGCGGTCTTTGACGACAATCTCTTTCGCCGTAAACGAGGCGCTGAGCCAGTCGTCCGCGATAACGGTCTTCCCGGCATGGGGAACCGGCTGGCCGGAAAGCAACATCGTTCCTCGCTCAACGCTGAGGTTGCCGTTAAGATTCATGCCGCCGGTCAGGGCGAAAAGGGCCGCATCGTCAGCCGGTTGATAGATCGCGTTCAGCTCGCCGTTTGGCTTATCCGCTACGCTCTCTCCCAGAAAACCGCGAAAAATATCTTTGGCACCCGCTTGTAACCCCGTCAGCACGACGGCTGCCGCCGCATGGAGATTATGGTTGACTATTCGCGCGCCGCTATCGGTATGGTTTATATTTTTGAAGGTCAGGCTGTTGCCGTTAAGATCCAGCTCCCCACCGCGATAGCCGAAGTTGATTTTGTCGCTGCTGACCTGATCGGCGCTGCCGAGAATCACCGAGGGGCGGCCGCTGACCAACGTAACAGATTCAAAAGCCTGCTTACGCCCGTCCTCATCGGGTATCTGGTCAAGAATAACCACGCCGTCCCCGACGTTCAGGCTGCCGCGGTTTATCCCTTCGGCATGAATATGCAAAGTGCCTTCGCCGATTTTATGCAGTGCATCATTGGCAAGGCCGTTCACCTGCCAGAGAACTTTTTTACCCCCGTCCACCTCCACGCCGCCGCCAGCCCAGGTAGCACCGCTGCCAGCCGCCGGGCGCAGCGTATAGCTATTGGAAAACTGAAGCTTGCCCGCGCCCATATTCACGGCGTCGCTGAGCACGATTTCGCCCCCCTCACCGTTAAAGCGCAGGTCTTTACTGGCATCGAGCTCCTCGTCGGTGGCCATAGACGGCGCCACCGAGCGGTAGCTGGCGTCCAGCCCCTGCCATGACCAGCGCGTTCCCCGCTGAGAAATAGCGCTATTCCCCCAGGAAATTGGGCCGCCAGCAAGGCTATCGGTCACGTCCGGGGAAACGTTCTGCGCGAGGATTTCAGCTATATAGCCATCCGGGATATATTCCGCAGCGCTGACGCGTTGATAAATGCCGTTATTGCTCAACATTGCGTGCATAACCCCGACAATTTTCCACGCCCTGTCCTGCTCGTCATACACATAAATCGGGCTGCCGCTATCGCCGCTGTGCACCGCCGATGAAAGCGGTGCGGATCGCGCGTCGTCCGGACCGTAATTTTGCCAGCGCAGCGTGCCTGAAGGCAGCGTTACCGCCGCTTCTGGAATCGTACCGCCGCTTTTCCACTGGTAGGCCGCAGCAATCTGCACTTCCTCGGTTTGCTCGTCGTTGACAACGTACTGTCGCCCCGCCCCCACTCGCGCATACTGGCTATAGCGGGTGCGATCGTTGCGGCGGATTTCACTCTTTTCTACCGCCTGCACGACGGCACCATCGGTAACAACTTTATTTAGCCTGGGCAAATGAAAATCTGTATTGGGATCGCTTATATTGTTGCGATTAATAAGCCGGTAGCTGGTGGCGTATTTCGCGCCATTGCCAAATGATACGCTTTTATAACCCGTATTATGCCGAACGCTGGCAACATAAGAGGAAGCAACCAGAGTGGCATAGCCGCTGCTCGATACCGCGCCAAAATCAGGCATGGAAAATGGCAGATAATTATCTAACTCACCGTTTTTTTTATACACCGGAATAGCAGAAATGCCGGGACGATATTTGCCCAGATTTTCAGCGAAGTCGCGATAGTCCAGCACCTCAGTATCGTGACGCATGATGCCCGCAGAGCACTGCACGCTGATGATTAGCGAGCAACAACATGCAAATTTATAATTATCCATACCTTTTCCCTGGCCGTTTCATTGCAATTCCATTGAATGAATATTTCTATTATTCTGCCAAATAGTTAAATGATTGGCATAAGAGAATCTTAACTGAATAATAAAATGCAACGCATATATTTTGAAGTGCAATTAGCTGACCATCAATATTAACAGCTAATCGAGCAGGGTAAAGCCGGAGCAGGAATAATCAGACGTTTCTACAAATCATCAAATAACCCGAGGGAATTATCATCGTCAGGCCCGAATAATATATCAAGACGCACCTTTTAAAACGGCGATAAAGCCGGACTGGCTGCTGTGCTGACCTGCCTGGCTTTACCGTGCAGCAAGAACTCAACGCTGCTTACCTCCGCGCTAAAACTTATACACCCGGGCCTCCCACGGATGCAGCCGATAAGGTTCGTCCAGCTGCGGATAGTTGCCCAGCAGGCAGCTTGCGCCGGACAGCGTCAGCTCCTCCTGCGGCCAGCGGGCGGATTTCGGCGACATATTGCACAGCACCAGGAACTGCTCGCCCGGCAGCACCCGACGGTAGGCGTAAATCTGCGAATGCTCCGCCAGCACCAGCTCGTGGCGCCCGTAAATCAGCGCCCGCTCTTTCTTACGCAGCGCAATCAGCGAGCGATAAAAATTGAGCACGGAATCCGGGTCCTGCCGCTGGCTGGCAACGTTAATCATCTCGTAGTTGGCGTTGACCGGGAACCACGGTTCGCCGTCGCTGAACCCGCCGTTAGGCCAGCTGCTCCACTGCATCGGCGTACGGGAATTATCGCGCCCGGTGTTGGTCAGAAAGGCGATGATTTCCTCTTCGCTGCGGCCCTGCGCCGCCAGCTCACGCCACATATTTTTCGCTGACACGTCGTCAAAATCTTCCCTGCCGCCAAAGCGAGTATTGGTCATGCCGATTTCCTGACCCTGATAGATAAACGGCGTGCCCTGCATCAGGAAGTAAAGCGCGGCGATGCAGGTGGCGCTTTCCCGCCAGTGATGCTCGGTATCGCCCCAGCGCGAGGTGATGCGCGTCAGATCGTGATTCTCGACGTACAGCGCATTCCAGCCTTTGCCTTCCAGCGCCTGCTGCCAGGCGGTGAAGATTTCTTTTAACACGGCAGGCTCGGGCCGCAGCCCTTCTTCCGGCTCCCACAGGCGGACGTGCTCAAACTGGAATACCATGCTTAACCGGCTGCGATGCTCGCCTACCCACTCCTCGGCGCGATCGGCAAACAGGCCGTTCATCTCACCGACGGTGACAATATCGTAGTGCTGGAGCACGTTGCGGCTCATATCATCCACGTAGTCCAGCAGCCCGTCGTAGTTAAGATGGCTCGCCATCGACGGCGCGTAGCGCAGCTTATCCGGGTTGGGCACGTCGGCCAGCCGCGGCTCTTTTTTCAGATGGGCGATAGCGTCAATGCGGAAACCGTCGATGCCTTTGTCGAGCCACCAGCGCATCATCTCGTAAACCGCCGCCCGCACCTGCGGGTTTTCCCAGTTGAGATCCGGCTGTCTGCGGGTGAACAGATGCAGGTAATACTGCTCGGTCTTTGGGTCAAACTCCCAGGCCGAACCTTTGAAAATCCCTTCCCAGTTGTTCGGCTCCGCGCCGTTCTTGCCGTCGCGCCACGTGTACCAGTCGCGCTTCGGGTTATCCCGCGACGAGCGGGACTCGATAAACCAGGGGTGCTCGTCCGAAGTGTGGTTCACGACCAAATCGATAATCAGGCGCATTCCCCGCGCGTGGACTTCAGCCAGCAGGCGATCAAAATCCGCCATCGTGCCAAACTCGGCCATGATCTCCTGATAATCACTGATGTCGTAGCCATTATCGTCGTTGGGGGATTTATACATCGGGCAGATCCAAATCAGATCGATGCCGAGGTCTTTGAGGTAGTCGAGCTTCTCGATGATGCCGTTCAAATCGCCGATGCCGTCACCGTTGCTGTCTTTAAAGCTGCGCGGATAAATCTGGTAGGCCACCGCCTCTTTCCACCAGTTCGCCATCGTTACCTCCCGATTAACAGTGCAAATGATTCATAAGGTTGCAGCTCAAGGCTGACGGCAAGCGAATCACGCGGGGCGTAGTTGCTGACCAGGCACTCGCCGCGCCAGGCCTGCATCGCCTGCGGAATGTCCAGCGTTAAGGATTCGCGCGTGAAATTATTCACCACCAGCAGCTTCTCGTCGCCGAGGGTGCGCAGCCAGGCAAAAACCTGCGGATGCTCCGCCAGCACCGGCTGAAAGTCGCCGTAAACCAGAAGGGGATACTGCTTACGCAGCGCCACCAGCTTCTGATAATGCCAGAGTATCGAATCCGGCTCCGCCAGCGCGGCGGCCACGTTGATTTCACGATAGTTTGGATTAACGGCAATCCACGGCGTCCCCGTAGTAAAACCGGCGTTCGGGCTGGCGTCCCACTGCATCGGCGTGCGCGCGTTGTCCCGCCCGTTGGCGTGAATGCCGCACATCATCTCCTCCGGGCTCACGCCTTCGGCAACGCGCTCCTTATAAAGATTCAGGCTTTCGATATCGCGATAGTCGTCGATGCTGCCGTAGCGCACGTTGGTCATGCCAATTTCTTCCCCCTGATAAATATAGGGCGTGCCCTTCAGGCAGTGCAGCGCGGTGGCCAGCATTTTGGCGGAGGCTTCACGATGCTCGCCTTCATCACCAAATTTAGACACCGCGCGCGGCAGGTCGTGGTTACTCCAGAACAGCGAATTCCAGCCTCGCTCCGCCAGCGCCGTCTGCCATTTTTCCATCACCGCCTTGAACGCCCGCAGCTCGAACGGTTTGCTGCGCCATTTTCCGGCGTGTTCGTCCCAGAACTGTTTGATGTGGTCGAACTGAAACACCATCGACAGCTCTTCGCGATCCTCACCGCTGTAGAGCAGCGCGTCTTCCGGCGTGGCGCTCCAGGCTTCGCCCACCGTCACATAGTCCCCTCGCCCAAAGCTGGCGCGGTTCATCTGGCGGATCAGCGCGTGCAGATTCTTGCCGTTCGCCATGACCTGCTTATCGACCTCCTTGCCGATAAGATCGATAACGTCCATGCGAAAGCCGCCGATGCCCTTATCCAGCCAGCGGTTCATCATCGCGTGAACCTCTTCGTGTACGCGGGGGTTGTCCCAGTTGAGATCGGGCTGGCGCGTTGAAAACTGATGCAGGTAATACTCGCCGCTGGCCTCGTCGAACGCCCAGCCGCTGCCGCCAAAATAAGAGCGGAAGTCGTTCGGCGGGCCGCCGTCCGCCGCAGGTTTGCGCCAGATATAAAAATCGCGGTACGGATTTGTTTTGGATTTCAGCGCGTTGATAAACCAGGGGTGTTCGTCGGAGGTGTGGTTCACCACCAAATCCATCAGAATATGAATATCGCGCCGTTTCGCCTGCTCGATAAGAGATTCCATCTCGGCAAGCGTGCCAAATTCGGCGGCGATATCCTCGTAGTCGGAGATGTCGTAGCCGTTATCGTCCATCGGCGATCGGTAAACCGGCGAGAGCCAGATCAGATTGATGCCAAGCTGCTGCAGGTAATCCAGCCGGTTGATAATCCCGTTAATATCGCCGATGCCGTCGCCGTTGCTGTCCATAAAGCTGCGCGGATAGATCTGGTACACCACCGCGCTGTGCCACCATTTTTGTTCCACCAGGTTCCCCCTATGTATTGGCCCCTCACCCCGGTCCTCTCCCCTGAGGCGAGAAGCCGAGGGGAAACGTTCAAACTAAACGCACAAAAGCCCGCCCGTCGCCGTTGAATAAATAGCATTTCTCCGGCGGCAGCCGCAGGCCAATTCGCCGGTCGGGTTTGATTTCAAGTCTTGAAGTATGGCGCATCACGAGGGGTTCGCTACCGTAGCCGCCGTTGACGTAAAGCAGCGTTTCGTTGCCCATCTGTTCGACGAACAGCACTTCGCCTTCAATATCCGCCTGCGCCAGCTCGGTAATCTGAATATGCTCCGGGCGAATGCCCAGCCGCACAGCCTGCCCTTCCGGCACGCCAGCGCCGTTAACCGGCAGGGTCATTTGCTGGCGGTTTTCCAGCAGCACGTCGGTGCGCAGAGCGCTGCCGTACGTCAAAACGCCGGGGATCAGATTCATTTTTGGCGAGCCGATAAACTGCGCGACGAACTCGTTAGCCGGGCTGTCATAAAGCTCCAGCGGCGTGCCGACCTGCTCAATTTGCCCCTGATTAAGCACCACGATTCTGTCGGCCAGCGTCATCGCTTCGACCTGATCGTGGGTGACGTACAAAATCGTGGCGTGAATGCGTTTATGCAGCGCGGCAATTTCCATGCGCATCTGCACGCGCAGGGAAGCATCAAGGTTGGAAAGGGGTTCATCGAACAGAAACAGGCTCGGCTCGCGCACAATCGCCCGTCCAATAGCCACGCGCTGCCGCTGGCCGCCGGAAAGATCTTTTGGCCGCCTGTCCAGCAGATGCTCCAGTTGTAAAATGCGCGCGCTGTCGCGCACCTTCTCGTCGATGGCTTTTTCCGGCAGCTTCGCCATCTCCAGCGCAAAGGCCATGTTCTGGTAAACCGTCATATGCGGGTACAAAGCGTAGGACTGGAAAACCATGCCGATGCCGCGCTCCGCCGGTGAATCATCATTGACGCAGACGCCGTCAATACGCATCTCGCCGCCGCTGATTTCCTCGAGGCCCGCCACCATGCGCAGCAGCGTGGACTTGCCGCAGCCAGACGGCCCGACCACCACCACAAACTCGCCGCTGTTCACTTCTAAATCGAGCGGCTTAATCACTTCGGACGAGGTGCCGTAGCGTTTCTGAATCTTATCGAGGACAAGTTGCGCCATGGTTATCCCTTAATCGCTCCGCTGGTCAGCCCGCTGACAATACGTTTCTGGAAGATAAGCACCAGCACGATAATCGGCAGCGTCACCACCACCGACGCCGCCATAATGCTGCCCCACGGCAGCTCGAAGGTCGATGCGCCGCTAAACATGCTGATGGCGACGGGCACGGTGCGCCTGTCGCCGGAGATAATAAACGTCAGCGCGAACATGAATTCGTTCCACGCGCCGATAAAGGCCAGCAGCCCGGTAGTCACCAGCGCTGGGGCAAGAATAGGCGCGAACACGCGGCGGATAATGGTCCAGGTGCTCGCCCCGTCAACGATGGCCGCCTCCTCCAGCTCAACCGGAATCGACTTCATAAAGGTGGTGAACACCCAGACGGTAAACGGCAGCGAAAAAGTGGTGTAGGAAAGCACCAAAGCGCCGAGCGAATCGTAAAGACCAAGAAACCGTACCAGCTCAAACATGCCGGTCAGCACCGCCACCTGCGGGAACATCGAGACGCAAAGAATGGTGAACAGCAGAAATTTGCGCCCGCGAAACGGCACGCGTGCCAGGGCAAAAGAGGCGGTGACGGAAACCAGCAGGCAAATGCCGACGGTTATCGTCGCCACCAGCACCGAGTTGAGCAGGCTGCGCGCGATACCGTTATCCACCAGCGCCACCACGTAGTTATGCCAGTGGTAGCCGCTGGGCAAATAGGCCGGAAGAAACAGCTCCTGCCCGGTGCGCAGGGAAGTCAAAATCGCGTAGTAAAACGGGAATACGCAGAACAGCACGGCGAACGTCGCGCCAAAATAAATCACCAGGCTATGGCCAGCTTTACGCTGCCGGCGGGTCATTTTCATTACCGCTTCTCCTTGTCGTTGAGCCGTGAGACGCGGATAAAGCAGGCGGCAATGCCCGCCACCATCATAAACACCAGCACCGAGGCCGCCGATCCCATGCCCATATCCTGATAGGAGATAATCTGCTCCCGCGCATAGCCGGAAACGGACATCGTCGCCTCGCTGTTGGACGTCAGCACGAAGATCAGATCGAAAATGCGCATCGCGTCCATCACGCGGAAAATCAGCGCGACGATCGTCGCGGGCATAATCAGCGGCAGCGTAATGCGTTTAAATCGCTGCCACGGGCTGGCTCCGTCCACCCGCGCCGCCTCATAAAGATCGTCAGGAATAAGCTGGAGCGCCGCCAGCAGCATCAACGCCATAAACGGCGTGGTTTTCCAGACGTCGGCAATGACCACCGCCCACATGGAAAGCGACGGCTCGGCGATCCACGCCAGGTGCGCCTGATAGCCAAAAATCTTCGCCAGCAGATCGTTCACCACGCCGTACTGATCGTGGAACATCCAGCCCCACATTTTGGCGCTGACGATGGTCGGAATCGCCCACGGCACCAGAATGGCGGTACGCACCAGACCCTGCCCGCGAAACTTCTGGTTCATCAGCAGCGCCAGCAGCATGCCAAGCACCAGCTCCAGGCCGACCGAAATCACGGTGAACCACAGCGTATTGCCCACCGCCTGCCACCACAGCGGGTCAACCAGTACCCCAATACTGTCGCCGCCGTTGGTCGCGTAATAGTTTGCCAGCCCGACCATTTGATACCCGGACGGGTTGTCGAGCGTCGCGTTGGTGAAACTGAAGAAAAAGGTGCGCACCAGCGGCCAGCCCGCCGCCAGTGCAAGGAGTATGAGCGCGGGCGCCACCAGTATCCACGCGATACGGCGACGCCGCCGTTGGTAGCCGAGATGCGCCAATTAGTGCCAGTCCTTACCCTTCACGCGCTCAAGGCGTTTTTGCAGATCCGCCACGGCAGCTTTGCCGTCGCCTGCGCCGTTGAGCACCTTAAAGGTGACGTTGAAGATGGCGTTAGAGACGCGGGGATACTGACTTTTGGTCGCCGTCGCCGGGCGAGGCACCGCGTTGGCGAAGATCTCTTTAAACATCGTCAGGTGCGGCGCAGTTTCCAGCACGGCTTTGTCTTCGTACAGCGCAGCACGGGTTGGGGCGAAGCCGAGAAACTTCAGCTGCATTTTTTGCGAATCGGCATCGGTGAGGATTTTCAGCAGCGCGATAGCCGAATCTTTGTTTTTGGTATTGCCGTTAATCGACCACTGCCAGCCGCCGAGGGCGTTAGCCGATTTGCCGTTCGGCCCGGCGGGCAGCGGAGCCACGCCAACCTTGCCCTTCAGCGGGCTGTCCGCGCCCTGGGAAAGTAGATAGGCGTAAGGCCAGTTGCGCATAAACAGCGCGTCGCCGTTCTGGAACACGGCGCGGGACTCTTCCTCTTTGTAGCCCAGAGCGCCTTTCGGCGTAATTTTGCCAATCCAGCCCGCGGCCATATCCAGCGCCGCCGCGGCCTGCGGATTATTAATGGTCACGTTCCCTTTTTCGTCGATAAAGGTGCCGCCGCCGTAAGAATCCACCCACTCCAGCGCGTTGCAGGTCAGTCCCTCGTACGATTTACCCTGGAAGATCATTCCCCAGAAGTTTTTATGCCCGGCCTGGCGCTCTTCAGCCTGAATTTTGGTGGCGATACGCGTCAGGTCAGCCCAGGTTTTTGGCGGCTGTTCGTGATATTTCTCGAGCAGGTCTTTGCGGTAGTAAAGCACGCCGGTATCCAGATAGGCCGGGATAGCTTTCACCTTGCCGTTGACCGTGTCGTTTGCCCACGGGCCGGGGAAGAAATCGCCCTTCATGTCGGCAACCGCATCGGTTAAATCCAGCGTTTGCTTGTCCAGCAGGCCGACCCAGATGGTGTCAGACTGGAATAAATCTACGGCCTTCTCGTCTTTGGCGGCAAAAAGCTGCTGCAAGAGCGCGAGCTTCTCATCGGAGGCCGCGGGGAATTCGATGAACTCCAGCTTGTCGCCGGTCTGCTTTTCAAAACGGTCTTTGACGTAGTTGCAGTATTCCTTACCGCCAGGCGAGATAGGGCATTCCATACGCAGGGTATCGGCAAGCGCGGCCTGGCTCATGCCCGCAAGCGCTAAGGTAATAAGACTTAACGTCAGCTTTTTCATTTTTTCCTCTTATATGCAGTCGTAACCGGAGGTGGCGTAAAAGTGAGCACGCCCTAAAAAAACCTAGTTAACAACCTGACCCAGCGGCAAGTTAGCCGCCTAATCTTTGTGCAAAATCTGGACTTACTGCACGTATCTCGTTTTTTTACTGCGTTTTTTTCCGGACGCGCTACGCGAAATGAACCCGCCGGGCGGCGGCAGAATCGTGCGTGGCTCACACTTCCCAGCAAAGGAATTAATCATCAAGAAAATGCATCATATATCCGGTAAACAGAAGGAAATTTATACCGTCATAATCCGGGCACATCATTTTTTCAGGAGGTTACGATGGCTAAGAAACTGATCGCGCTTTGCGCCTGCCCGATGGGGCTGGCCCACACGTTTATGGCGGCCCAGGCGCTGGAAGACGCCGCCACGGAAGCGGGGTATGAAGTGAAAGTTGAAACGCAGGGCGCGGACGGCATTCAGAATCGCCTCACCGCTCAGGATATTGCACAGGCGGACATCATCATTCACGCCATCGCCATTACCCCGGAAGACAACGAACGCTTTGAAAGCCGCGACGTGTACGAAATCACGCTCCAGGACGCGATTAAAAACGCCGCCGGGACGCTGCATGACATCGAAGAAATGATCGCGGCCGAACGGCAATAGCTCTTTTTGCAGACCTGACGGGCTTCTGGCCGGTGGTTCTCCCCCGCAAGCCCCTTTCTCTGGTGTGGAACATTTTTGACGAGGTCATGAGATGGCGATTAAAAAACGGAGCGCAATCACCGCGCCCACTGCGTCCGGCGACACGCTGGCGCTAAAAAATCCTGCTCCGGCAAGCCGTTCTTCCTTCTGGGGCGAACTGCCGCAGCACGTGATGTCCGGCATTTCTCGCATGGTGCCGACGCTGATTATGGGCGGGGTGATCCTCGCCATCTCGCAGCTGATCGCCTACGTCTGGCTCGAAATCCCACCGGACACCGGCATTCTGGACGCCATGAACTCCGGCAAATTTACCGGTGCGGACCTGTCGGTTCTGAAGTTCGCCTATTTGAGCGAATCTTTCGGCGGCCTGCTGTTTAGCTTTGCCATTCCGATGTTCGCGGCGTTCGTCGCCAACTCCATCGGCGGCAAGCTGGCCTTCCCGGCGGGCTTTATCGGCGGCCTGGTTTCCACGCAGCCTACGCTGCTGCTAAGCCTGGACGCCACGACGCTGCAATGGGTCGCCAGCAAACCTGTGCCGTCGACCTTTATCGGCGCGCTGATTATCGCGATCGCCGCGGGCTACCTGGTGAAATGGCTGAACGGCAGAATCAACCTGCCGCAGTACCTGCTGGCGTTTAAAAGCACCTTCCTGATCCCGATTCTCTCCGCGCTGTTTGTCATGCTGGCGATGTACTACGTCATTACGCCCATCGGCGGCTGGATTAACGCCGGGATGCGCAACGTTCTGCTCGCCGCCGGCAGCGCCGGGTCGATGATGTACGCCATCGGCCTGTCCGCCGCGACGGCCATTGACCTCGGCGGCCCAATCAACAAAGCGGCGGGCTTCGTCGCGCTGGGCTTTACCACCGATCATGTGCTGCCGATTACCTCGCGCGCCGTGGCTATCGTAGTACCGCCGATTGGCCTCGGTTTAGCCACGATTATCGACCGCCGCCTGACCGGCAAGCGCCTGTTCAGCAGCCAGCTTTATCCGCAGGGCAAAACCGCGATGTTCCTCGCCTTTATGGGCATCAGCGAAGGGGCGATTCCGTTCCTGCTGGAAAACCCGCTCGCCACGCTCCCGGCCTATATGGTGGGCGCGATCGTCGGCTCCAGCACGGCGGTTGCGCTGGGCGCGGTGCAGTGGTTCCCGGAATCAGCCATCTGGGCATGGCCGCTGGTGACTAACCTGGGCGGCTACATGGCGGGGATCGCCGTCGGCGCTATCGTCACCGCGCTGCTGGTGGTGTTTATCCGCAACAGCATGCACCGCCGCGGCAAGCTGATGATTGACGCCATTTAGAACAGTCCCTCATTCCCCTCCCGGGAAGGGAGGGGGATGAGAAAAATGCCCTCCACCTTAAATGGACGAGGGTGAAAATAGCAACAACCTGCCAATCTACAGAGGGATTATGACGTTACTCGCCACGATTCAAGCCTGGCTTCAGGCGCATCATCTGGATGCGGTATTGATCTCTTCACGCAGCAACAAACAGCCGCACCTCGGCATCTCTACCGCTTCCGGCTACGTGCTGGTCACCCGCTGCCACGCCCATATTCTGGTGGATTTCCGCTATCACGCGGATATTTCCAGCCGCGTTCACGGCTACCAGATTCACCTGCTTGATGCCGACCACGGCGCGGTGGCCACGGTCAACCGGCTGAGTAAAGAAGAAGGGCTGCGGCGTATCGGCTTCGAAGGCGAACAGGTCAGCTGGGAAACCGGCAGCCGCCTGCGCAAGGATGTTTTCGCCGAGCTGATAAGCGTCAGCCTCGACGAACTGCGCCAGATTAAAACCGCCGACGAAATCGAACGTATTAAAGCGGCCTGCCAGATTGCCGACCGCGCCTGCGAGCACATCCGCCGGTTTATTCAGCCCGGCATGCGCGAGCGCGAAGTCGCCGCCGAGCTGGAGTGGTATATGAAGCTGCTGGGGGCGGAAAAGCCTTCGTTTGACACCATTGTCGCCAGCGGCGTGCGCGGCGCGCTGCCGCACGGGAAAGCCTCCGAAAAAATTATTGCGGCGGGCGAGCTGGTGACGCTGGACTTTGGCGCTCAGCATCAGGGCTACTGTTCCGATATGACCCGCACCTTTTTGGTGGCGGGCAGATATCCCCACCCGCAGCAAAGCCCGCTGTTCGACATCTATCGGACCGTGCTCGAGGCGCAGCTCGCCGCCATCAGCGCAATTCGCCCCGGGGTGGCGTGCAGCGAGATTGATAGCGCGGCCCGCAGCGTGATTACGGCGGCCGGTCACGGCCACCATTTCGGCCACAATACCGGCCACGCCATCGGCATCGACGTGCATGAGAATCCGCGTTTTTCGCCCGCCGACGGCACGCTGCTCCAGCCGGGCATGCTGCTGACCGTCGAACCCGGCATTTATCTACCGGACGAGGGCGGCGTCCGCATTGAAGACGTGGTGCTGGTCACTGAAACCGGCTGCGAAGTGCTGTATTCGATGCCGAAATCGCTGCTGCTGACCGGAGAAGCCTGATGGATATTGCCCTGTTAAAAGCCCTGAGCGAAGCCGACGCCATCGCCTCCTCGGAGCAGGAAGTACGCGATATTCTGCTACAGCACGCCCGCCGCTATGACAAGGAGGTGCAGTTTGACGGCCTGGGCTCGGTGCTCATCCGCCTAAACCGCTCCGGCGGGCCGAAAATCATGGTCTGCGCGCATATGGACGAAGTGGGATTCATGGTGCGCAGCATCGCTCGCGAAGGCGCGATTGACGTTATCCCCATCGGCAACGTGCGCATGACCGCCAGAACGCTCCAGCAGGTGCGCATCACTACCCGCGAAGGTAAAAAGATCGCCGGGCTGCTGGACGGCGACAGCAATAAGGGTGAAATCAGCAATCTGCGCGTCGATATCGGCGCGGTTTCCGCTGAAGAAGTGCAGAACTACGGCATTAATCCGGGCGATCGGGTGACGTTCGCCACACGCTTTAGCGAACAGCCCGGCGGGCGCGTGATGGGCAAAGCCTTTGACGATCGGCTCGGCTGCTGGCACCTGCTGGAAATACTGCGCGAGCTTCATCAGGCGGAGCTGGAGGCCGAAGTCTGGCTGGTTGCCAGCTCCAGCGAAGAGGTTGGCCTGCGCGGCGGGCAAACGGCAACCCGGCTCGTCAATCCGGACGTGGCGCTGGTGCTCGACACCGCCTGCTGGGCAAAAAACTTCGACTACGGCAGCGCCAACCATCGCCAGATCGGTCAGGGACCGATGATGGTGATGTACGACAAAACGATGATCCCGTCGCCGCGTCTGACGCAGCTTGTCGAGCAGGTCGCCCATGAAAACGCCCTGCCGCTTCAGCGCGATATGTTCAGCAACGGCGGCACGGACGGCGGCAGCGTACATTTGAGCGGCTACGGCGTGCCGACCGTGGTGCTCGGCCCGCCGACTCGCCACGGCCACTGCGCGGCGTCGATTGCCGATCTGCGAGACCTGCAGCAAACGCAGCGGCTGCTGGTGGCGCTGGTTCAGCGTCTGAACCGCGAAACGATTGCCGGCCTGAAAGATTTTGGCGGCTGACCGGGACGTCCCGTCATTCAAGGAGTAGTCATGCTAAAAATTGAATTTCTCTGCCCGTTGCCCAACGGCCTGCACGCCCGCCCCGCCTGGGAGCTAAAAGAGCAGTGCCTGCCGTTCGGCAGCGAAATAACCTTTGTGAACCATCGCCTTAATCTGCGGGTGGATGCCAAAAGCTCGCTGGCGCTGATTGGCACCGGCACGCTGTTTAACGACTCGTGCAGCCTGGAGATTAAAGGCGCCGACGAAGAGCAGGCGCGACGCAGGCTTGAACCGTATATTCAGCAGCGTTTTGCCGACAGCGACAGCGATGTGCACGCTGAAATCGCCGACAGCACACGGCCTCTGCCCCGCTCGCTTCTGCGTCTGAACCCCACGCTTATTCACGGCGGCGGCATGGCGCCGGGCATTGGCGAAGGCAGGGTAATGATTTACCGCCCGACCAGCCTCGAGGCCTATCGCCAGCAGCCCGCCAGCGCGCAGGACAATACGCAGCTCGAACACAGCCTGGCGACGCTTGCCGAACAGCTTAACGTGCAGCTACAGGCGCTGGACGGGCAGAGCAAAACCATCATCAACGCCCACCTGTCGCTGATTCAGGACAGCGAGTTTGCGGGGAATATTCGCCGCCGGATGACCCGGCAACGCCTGAGCCTCGGCGCGGCGGCGATCGAAAATATGAACGAGGTCTGCGGCAAGCTTGCGCAGTCTGCCAGCGCCTACCTGCGCGAGCGCGTTTCCGATATTCAGGATATTACCGCCCGCCTGCTGCACATTGCCTATCCGCAGGTGACGGCCAGCAAATCTATCCGCCCGATCGCGCCGACCGTGCTGGTGGCCGACGACATTACCCCCAGCCAGTTCCTCAGTATTGATAAGCGTTTTTTGCAGGGCATGGTGCTGGCGAAAACCGGACGCACTTCGCATACGCTGATCCTCGCCCGCGCCGCCGGCGTGCCGGTGCTCAGCGGCATTGAAATCGATCGGCTACAGTATCTGGCCGGAGAGCCGGTCTTTGTCGACGCCGACAGCGGCGTGCTGGTCATCGAGGCCAGCGGCGCGGTGCAGGATTACTACCGGGTAGCCGGGGATCTGGCCCAAAAACGCCAGCGCTACCAGCTGGAAACGGCGGGCCTGAAGGCCGCCACCAAAGACGGCACCGAGCTTGAGCTTGCCGCCAATATCGGCAGCGCGCTGGAGGCACCGGCGGCCTTTGCCAACGGCGCGGAAGGCATCGGCCTGTTCCGCACCGAAATGCTGTTTATGGATCGCGACGCCGCCCCGGACGAGCAGGAGCAGTTTGAAGCCTATCAGCAGGTGCTGCTGGACGCGGGCGAACGGCCGGTTATCTTCCGCACCATGGATATCGGCGGCGATAAGAAAATCAGCTATCTGAATATCGGCGAGGAGGAAAATCCGTTCCTCGGCTATCGCGCGGTGCGTATTTATCCAGAATTTACCGGACTGTTTACCGTTCAGCTGCGCGCCATTCTGCGCGCCGCGGCCTGGGGACACGCCCGGCTGATGATCCCGATGGTGCATACGCTGGATGAGATCCTGTGGGTGAAGCAGCAGATTACCGCCGCGCTGGCCGCGCTAAAAGAAGCCGGGCTGCGCCACGCCCCGAGCATTGAGCTGGGCATTATGGTCGAAGTGCCGTCGGTGTGTTTTATCATCGACCATTTCTGCGACGAAGTGGATTTCTTCAGCATCGGCTCCAACGATATGACGCAGTATCTGTACGCCGTGGATCGCAATAACCCGAAGGTGGCGCATCTTTATAACCCGATCACGCCGTCGTTCCTGCGCATGCTGCGTCAGATTATCGACGTTGCGCACCGACGTGGCCGCTGGGTGGGGATCTGCGGCGAGCTGGGCGGCGAGACCCGCTATCTTCCCCTGCTGCTGGGCCTCGGCATCGACGAGCTCAGCATGAGCAGTACCCGCCTGCCCGCCGCCAAATCGCTGCTGCGCCAGTTGGACCTGCCCGACTGCCGCGAACTGGCCGCTGTCCTGTGCGAATGCCGCTCCAGCGCGCAAATCGAAGAGCAGCTCGACGCCTTCCAACTGCCGCAACAGCACAGGCCGCTGTTAGCCAAAGAGAATATTTTTATCCCCGCAAACTTCAGCCGCAAAGAGCAGGTGATTCAGTTCCTGTGCGGCAATTTAGCCATCCACGGGCGCACCGCCAGCCCGCTAGAGCTGGAGGAAGACGTCTGGCAGCGCGAGGAGATAGTCACCACCGCCGTCGGCTTCGGCGTGGCTATTCCGCACACCAAATCGACGCATATTCAGCATTCCAGCATCAGCATTGCGCGCCTGCCGCAGCCGATTGACTGGGAGTCGGAGATGGGGGAAGTGGAGCTGGTGATTATGCTGACGCTGGGGGCCAACGAAGGGATCAATCACGTGAAGGTGTTTTCCCAGTTGGCGCGTAAGCTGATGAATAAGGCCTTCCGCCAGGCGCTATTTAGCGCCCCGGACGCCGGGAGCATGCTGGCCCTGCTGGAAAGCGAGCTGGCCTTTTAAACCTCATAAGACAGCAAGAACCGATCCCGGTATTCGCCGGGCGTCACGCCAAACTCCCGCTTGAAAAGGCGGGAGAAATAATCTCCGTCAGGATAGCCGCAGCGGCGCGCCACCTCCTGCACGGTAAGATTATATTTTTGCAGAATAATCTTCGCTTTGCCCATTCGCACCCAGCGTAAGTAGTCGACGAATCCCCTGGAGCCCTGCTGATGAAACAGGCGGGAGAGATGGTTGCCGGTGATATTGAAAAAAGCGGCGGTGTTTTCACGCGTCAGCTCACGCGCGTAATTATCTTCAAGCCAGGTGCAGATACTCTGATACAAAAATGCGCCGCGCGGCTGTTTGACGCTGGCTGGCGCGGTCAGGATCTCCCGGCAGACGTGCAGCAGGCTCAGGCACAGCGGCTGAATAATGGCCTGCTCGTCCGGACGGGAAGCCAGGCTGCCGAGCGCCTGTAAAATATGGCCCAGTTCGCTGCGGGTAAAATGCGGCATGTCGAATTTACGCATGCGGACGAAACCTGGCTGCGCACCGCGCTTATCGTGAAAGGTCAAACTCATCCACGCCGGAGCAAAGACAATCCCCAGCAGCAGCACATCTTTTTGCCATCCCGGCTGATTAACTCCCGCGCCGGGAATAAACAGCATCTCGCCCTGGGCGATGGCTTTTTGCTGCGGCTCCAGCAGATTGCTGTATTCGCCGCGCAGCACGATTTCCAGCCGCGGATAAGCGACGCTGTAGCTTCCGGCGGGCGCGCTGGCGTGCGGACGGGCAAACCAGCAGCGCTTCAACTGGGCGGGATTGAGCACCACGCCGCTGAGTAAATCGGCAAAAAAACGTTGTTCAACCGGTAGCATAGCCTGACATTCCCCGTTGCAGATTAGGCGAACAGCCAGATTACTTGAATGCCAAAGCAAACCCTACCCCACAAACACTGAACACAATAAATAATCACATCACTATTTGTTCCGTATTTACCAACCTAAGATTTGCCTGATGAAATAGGGAGGTCAATATGAACGCCACTAAACGCTATTTGTTGCAGCTCAAAGCCCAGTTCCTGCGCGAAGGTAAACCCCATAAACTGCTGGGACCGATTTGGCTTTCGCCCCAGCAGCGCTATGAGATTTTAAAGGAGATTATGTTACCGGTAGCGGAAAAGTAGCCGCCGCCGCTGAAGGGATATTCTTCCCTCTCCGGCCGGAGAGGGAGAAAACCATCCGATGCCGCAGTTTACCCTTTAAGAAACGCCAGCAGATCCTGGTTAATCCGATCTTTCTCGGTGGTGCAGATGCCGTGCGAGCCGCCTTGATAAACCTTCAGCTCGGCGTCCGGCAGCATCTGGGCCGCAACTTTGCCGCAGGTTTCAAAGGGCACAATCTGATCGTCGTCGCCGTGAATGACCAGCGTCGGCACGGTCATTTTCTTCAGATCTTCACGCAGATCGGTTTCCGAGAAGGCCTTTATGCAGTCGTACATTCCTTTTATCGATCCCTGCATGCCCTGGGCGACAAAGCTTTCCCGCACGCCTTCTGAAATCTTCGCCCCGTCGCGGTTGTAGCCGTAAAAAGCCATGGTCAGATCTTTAAAGAACTGCGCCCGGTCGCTGCGCACGCCTTCGCGAATGCCGTCAAATACCTCAAGCGGCACGCCGTTGGGATTGAAGTCGGTCTTGACCATAATTGGCGTAATCGCCCCAATCAGCACGGCTTTCGCCACGCGGCCGGTGCCGTGGCGGCCGATATAGCGGGCAACTTCGCCCCCGCCGGTTGAATGCCCGACGTGCACCGCATCTTTCAGATTCAGATGCGCCGTCAGCTCGGCCAGGTCGTCGGCATAGCTATCCAGATTGTGGCCCGTCCAGGACTGCGACGAACGACCGTGCGCACGTCTGTCATGGGCAATCACCCGGAAGCCTTTCTGCCCGAGGAAAAACATCTGATCTTCAAAAGCATCCGCTGTCAGCGGCCAGCCGTGGCTGAATACCACCGGCTGCCCTTCCCCCCAGTCTTTAAAGTAAAGCGTACTGCCGTCTTTCAGGGTGAGTTTGTCGTAATGGCTCATGCTATCTCCCGTTCAGGTGAGGACCGCGCCAGGCGCAGGCGAAACGTGCCTATAAAGGGTAATGCAAATCCGCCGCATGGCAGGTTTATTTGTCGTCGGCAATTCGCGGGATCGCATTCCGGCCTGTTTATTTCGATAGTTTGAAGCGGCTCGCAAAATGTTAACAAATATGACAGCCCCCGTTCCCGAACGCGTAATGTTACCGATATCATGTTACCGGTATCAGACAGTGGCAAATCGCTGACCCAGTAGATTTGCCTGAAAATTCGGCCCGAGGATAAAATATATGACCGAAATTACAGCCAGTTATGGTGCAGGAACACTGCTAGGGATTGCGGCCTGTGCAGTTTTACTTCTGCTCTTACTTATCATGCGCTTCAAGGTGCATGCTTTCTTAGCCCTAACCCTGGTGAGCGCCGTCGTTGCCCTGGTCACGGGCGTTCCCTTCGATAAAGTTGTCCCAACCCTGCTGACCGGTTTTGGCAGCACGCTGGCAGGCGTAGCGCTGCTGGTCGGCCTCGGCGCAATGATTGGCCGCCTGTTGGAAATCTCCGGCGGGGCAAAAGTGCTGGCCGATACGCTGGTCAATACGTTTGGCACGCAGCGCGCGCCCTTTGCGCTGGGCGTGGCCTCTCTGCTGTTCGGTTTCCCGATCTTCTTCGATGCGGGTCTGGTCGTCATGCTGCCGATTATCTTCAGCGTGGCAAAACAGTTCGGCGGCTCGACGCTGAAATACGCCCTGCCTGCCGCCGGTGCTTTTGCCGTGATGCACGCTTTACTGCCGCCGCATCCGGGTCCGGTTGCCGCCAGCGAACTGCTGGGCGCGAACATCGGCCTGCTGGTTGTGGTTGGCCTGATTATCGCCATCCCCACCTGGTATCTCGGCGCTTATCTGTTTGGCCTGTACGCCGGTAAGAAATTCGATATTCCGCTGCCTTCATCTTTCCTCGGCAAGATGGAAGTGGATGAAAACCACCGGCCGCCGTCTTTTGGCATGGTGATGTCCATCCTGCTGATGCCGCTGGTGCTGATTTTCCTTGATACCGGCCTGAACACCGCTACCGTGCTGGGCTGGGTCAGCGCCGATAACACGCTGGTGCAGTTCCTGCGCATGCTGGGGAAAACCCCAATTGCGCTGCTGATTACCGTGTTCTTCGCGCTGATGGTCTTTAGCGGCAAGCACAGCCGCCAGCATCTGGAAAAAGTCTGTGACGGCGCGCTGGGCCCTATCTGCGGCATTATCCTGGTGACAGGCGCAGGCGGCATGTTCGGTGGCGTGCTGCGCGCCAGCGGCATCGGCGATGCGCTGGCGGGCGTGCTTTCCGACACCGGTATGCCGGTGATTGTGGCGGCGTTCGTCATCTCTACCGCGTTACGCGTGGCTCAGGGTTCCGCTACGGTGGCGTTAACCACCACCGCCGCGCTGGTTTCTCCGATGGTTGCCGCGACAACCGGCCTGAGCCAGTTCGACCTGTGCTTCATCGTCATCGCCATTGCCGGCGGCGCCACGGTGCTGTCCCACGTTAACGACTCCGGTTTCTGGCTGGTTGGCCGCTTCCTGGAAATGGACGAAAAAACCACGCTGAAGACCTGGACGGTAATGGAAACGCTAATCGGGACGATTGCCTTCCTGTTTGCCCTGATAGGCAGTATCATCCTGTAATTCGCTGGTGATACCGGAATGTGATTGAGGTCACTTTTAACCGCCGGTTAAGCTCAGTATCATCACAGCAGACCAGACCCTCATCGTTTACGGTGAGGGTTTTTCTTTGTACGGTTTCTACGCCACGCACATGAGTGCCTGATTTTTACACGGAGAGAATTATGTCCAGACCTGCCATCATCATTAACGATCTCGATGCCGAACGCCTCGACCGCCTTCTGGAGCAGCCGCAGTACGCCAACCTGCCGGTCGCGCAGGCGCTGAACGCAGAGCTGGACCGTGCTGAGATGTGCAGCCCGGAAAGCATCCCTGCGGATGTCGTCACGATGAACAGCCGCGTGAAGTTCCGCGATTTAACGTCCGGCGAAGAGCACGTGCGCACGCTGGTTTACCCGGCCAACCTGACAGACAGCGTGAGTCAGCTGTCCGTTATGGCTCCGGTCGGCGCGGCGCTGTTGGGATTACGAGTGGGGAATACCATTAACTGGACGCTGCCAAACGGCAACCAGACGAACCTCGAAGTGCTGGCGCTGGAGTTCCAGCCGGAGGCGGCGGGCGAGTTCCATCGCTAAGATCCAGCCCGGGATCACCCCTCTTCTCCGTGCCGGGAAGAGGGAAAAATTCGTGCTCACAATCACACTTTTCTATCATTTATCCACTCCGCGCCATGATCCAGACTGAATAAGTCTGCCTCACAACCCGGCCAGTCTATGGACGAAGAGATAGTGATTATGCTGATCTTTATCTTTATTCTCGCCGTGCTGGTCGGCGCGGTGCTGTTTCTCGAACGACGCTGGTAGCGGTTATAAAATCGACTCTTCGGTCAGTATTCTTTTGGCCCCCAGATAGTGGTCCTGCCAGAAGTTATCCCCCAGCTGGCTGATACGAATATTCAGGCCCGTGCGCGGCGCTTCAATAAACTGCCCGTCCCCTAAATAAACGCCTACATGGTCGGCTTTTTCACGCGATTTTATCTGGAAGAAGATCAGGTCACCCCGGCGTAATGCTTCCTGCGGCACGTGCTTAAGGCCGCGATCGTTGAACATGCCGTCGGCGGTGCGCGGCAGTTTCTTACTCAGCAGCTGGTTATAGGCGAAGTAGACCAGACCGCTACAGTCGAACCCCTGGGTCGGCGTTTGCCCGCCCCAGACGTAAGGCTTGCCCAGCTGCTGCTTGAGCCGATGAATCACTTTATGAATGGTGGACTCGACGCGCGGGCTGCTCATCTCCGCCATGAGCTCTTCCGTCGGCAGCGGCAGCAGCGCGTCCGAGCTGCCGAAGCGGCCCGGTTTCCAGCGGGCATGCATGGCGAGCTGCTCACGATTTTGCAGGCGCCGGGCCAGTTTCTCGGCGGCTTCACGGCGCTTTTGTTCGGGCGTAGGCGGCACCACGGCCAGCTTATTTTTTCTTAATGTGAGGAGTTTCGCACGGTTACGCATGCGCTCACGGGCATCTTTATCATGCATCTGAGCGGCCGACGTCGCTTTTTTAACAGCCGTCTTTTTGACCGGCGCCGCGCAGGCAAAACCTGACCACAGCACGCAAAGCAGCAGCGGAAAAAAAAGTCCCGCCTTAAGCCGGAAGAGAACCGGCGCAGGCGGAAAAGTGGACACTAATGACATGCGAAATAAAGCGAACAAAACGGGCTACCTGAGGTTAAACAACGCTAGCGGCTGTGCGTGGGCACGGCCTGGGTAATCTTATCGGCAATCGGCTTAATCACTTTTTCACCGTGCTGGCCGAAGAACTGATAAAGCGAATCGCTGGCGGAATGCGTCAGCACCATAATTTCGATTCGACGGTTGGCAGAGCTGAGCGGATGTGCCGGATCGAGCAGCATCTGATCGGCCATCCCGCTGACCTGCAAAATCTTGTTCTGATCCAGGCCGCCTTTGGTCAATGCCCTGCGCGCCTGCATGGCTCGCTCGCCGGACAGATTCCAGTTGTTATACAACTCCTGATCGCGAAAATGCGTGGCGTCGGTGTGCCCGGTGATAATAATTTTGTTGTCGATGGTATTCAGCGCCGAAGCAAATTCGGTGAGCAGGCGTTTGAAGAACGGCGTCAGCACCGCGCTGCTGCGCTGGAACATTTCTCGCTTCTGGTCGTCCTGCACCAGAATGCGCAGCCCCTGCGGCACAATTTCAATTTTCAGGTTGGACTGCGCGTCGTAGGCGGAAGTGATTTTCATGATCACCCGCGCCAGGTCCTCAATCTCCCGCTCTGAACGCCCGTTGACGTCCTTGAGGCTTTCGCTCTTCGCCGCCGTCGCGGAAAGCTGTTTTAACGCTTCCAGATCTTTTTTAATCTCCGGATTATCGCTCTCCCCGGAGCCGGAACGGCCTGAAATCACGGAAACCTGGCCGCCCGAACCGTTTGGCTGGGTGACCGGGGTAATGCTGTTGCCGTCAAAAATGGATTCGCCGTTAAGCAGCGAGACCACCTCTTTACGCTCTTCCTCGGTGACCGAGCCCATGATCCACAGCACCATAAACAGCGCCATCATCGCGAGGGTAAAGTCGGCGAAAGCAACCTTCCACGCGCCGCCATGAACCGCGTCATGATGCTTGCGTGAGGAGCGTTTGATGATGGTGGTATGCCCCTTGGCCTTGCCTCGCATTACGCTTCACCCGTCATCTGGTTCACCCAGCCGTCCAGCGTGGCGAAGGTTGGCTTGGCATCCATCGGCAGCATTTTGCGCCCGGCATCAACCGCCAGCAAAGTTGGCTTGCCCGCAACGTGGTTAACCAGCACGGTACGCACGCATTCCAGCACGGCCATCTGTTTCTTGGTGCGCTGTTCCATGGCGTTAGCCACCGGATCCATCAGGCAGTAGCAGAAGAAGACCCCAAGGAAAGTCCCGACCAGCGCGGCGGCAACCTTCACGCCGATCACGGCGATGGATCCGTCGATGGACTGCATGGTGATGATGATCCCCAGTACCGCGGCGCAAATACCGAAGCCGGGCATCGCTTCCGCGGTACGCTGCAAAGAGCGGGACGGCTGCAGGAGGTCTTCCTCCATCGCCACCAGTTCCTGTTCGAGGATCCCTTCCAGCTCGTGCTCGTTAATTTTGCCCATCGCCATCAGACGGAAGTTGTCGGCAATGAAGGTCATCAGCGCTTTGTCCCGCAGGATCAGCGGGTATTTTTGAAATAGCGTGCTGCTTTCCGGGACTTCGATATGCTCATCAAGCACTTTAAGACCGCCGTCCTGCACCAGCTCAAGCAGTTCATACAGCAACATCAGAATCTGACGCTGATACTCATCGGTATGTTCGTTTTTACGCAGCACGCCGCGGAACTGACGGTACATTTCTGCCAGCACCGCCTTCGGGTTAGCCAGCACCATGGCGCCAAAACCGGCACCCAAAATAATAACGATTTCACCCGGCTGCCAGAACGCCGCCATGTGGCCGCCCGAGTGTATAAAGCCGCCGATGACGCAGCCGAAAATAATGATCAAACCTAATAATTTCTGCATGGGGGTTCCAACTTAAAAGAAGCTCTTAATTTTTTGCGCGATTTTTTTGTTGAGCTGACAGACGCGGGCTTCGGTTAATTCCAGCACCAGGGCAATCTCTTTTAGGCTCAACTCATGCTGGTAGTAGAGCGTCAAAATGAGCTGCTCACGTTCATCCAGGCTTGCCAGCGCGCTGCGCAACGTGCGGCTGGTCATCACTTCATCTTCCAGAGGACGGCTGTTTAGCGCGCCCGTACAGGTCTCACCGCCGAGTATTTCATCGAGGCTTTCCATTGATTTCGCGCAGTCGAGCAGCAGGTATTCCTGATACTCATCCGCGGTGATATCCAGCCGCGCGGCCAGATCTTCAAAATTCGGCGTTTTCCCCAGCTCGCGGGCGACTTCGCGAATGGCATCGTTGAGCTTGTGAGTTTTCTGCCGCAGCCGGCGCGGGCGCCAGTCGAGCTGGCGTAGCTCATCAAGAATGGCACCGCGAATGCGATGCACGGCATAGGCGGCAAACTGCTCATCGGGATGCCCGTAACGACGCAGAGAAGAGAGCAGCCCCATCAGGGCAATCTGCTCCATATCCTCTTTGTCCATTACGCTGCTGGCCTGATAGGCAAGCTGCTTAACAATGCGATGCACCAGCGGGAGGTAAGCGTTGATGTAACGCGCCTCTTCCGCCGGTGTCAGCGCATCGTCAGCAATAAAATCCATCATCTGGTTCAATCGTTTTGGCTACTTACTGGAAGACCATCTTGCTGATGATCACGTCTTTAAAAGGCATGCTGCTATTCAGGCTTTTGAAGCGCTCTGTATAGGCAACGAGTAATTTTTCCCGCAGTTCATTGACGCTCATCGCCCGCACCGCGTCATATTCCATGTCGGAAAGCTGATTTACAGTCGCGCCGCGAATCGCAGGGATCATCTCTTCGGTACGCTTGGTGTTGTGCGGATCGTCAGTGGTCAGCGCCAGACCGAGCAGCAGGTAGCGCTCTTTGCTGCTGTCGCTTTTCAGGGTGATGATGATGTTTTTGATTTCAACGAACTCCACCACACTGTCTTCTTTTTTAGATTTGAAAACTTCGGTAATGGCGGAAATGCCACTTTCGTCTTTGAGCATGTGCGTGCCCACTACGGTTAACCCGGCGGCAAAAACCGCCGCGATCAGTGCGATAACGAGGCCTAAGGAAAAAGTTTTTACGGTCATAGTTGTTTTCGTCTTATACGGTCAGTAATACGGAATCATCTTCGCGGCGGTCTGCACCCTGCGAATCATTTTCTTGCTCAGCCGCAGCCAGCACGGCAGCCTGGGAATCCGCGAACGGCTGCTCTTTGCCCCCCTGCTGCTGGCCTGACTGGGACGAAACCTGCACGTTCACCTGCATAAAGTTCTGCTCCGTCAGGCTCTGGCGCAGATCGTTACTGACCTGCTGGAGCGCACGATAAACTTCACCCTGGCTGGCATTAATGTGCACCTGCATGCGGCCATTTTCGATTTGCATAGAAATATCGATCTTGCCCATATCCGGCGGATCTAAGCGGATAGTGGCGTGCTGGATCTGGTTTTTGACCTGCACCTGCAGGCGCTCGCCCAGCGCCGCATGGAGCTGCTGCGCTAAGCGGTCTTCCCCGCCGTCAAGCTTTACCGTGGCAAGCTGCGCCTGGAAAGAAGGTGCTTTTTCAGCGCCTAAAGCCGCCGAACCCGCAGCGGGGATCGCGTTATTAACCGGGGCGGGCCCTTCGGTCAGCGTGGCCAGCAGCGGCTGGGGAACAACGGCCTGCATACCTTTTGGCATCGCCGTCGTCGGCTGTACGCCCAGGTCGACAGCTGACGGAGCGCTGGCGGTCTGTACCGGGCTCATCAGCGGCGCAATTCCGCCGTTACCGTTCGTCCCGGAGCGGTGGTTCATCAGCAGGTTTTCCCCGGTTTGCGTTGGCGTGCTGCTCAGCGTCACCGGCTTAATCGGCTGCTGGCTTGCCATCAGCAGCGCGTCGAGCATCTGCTGGGGAGAAGCGTTTTGAGCGGCCAGAGTGGTATCTGACTCTTCGCCTTTCTTCTCATCGCTTTTATCCGTGGCGGCCCCGGCAACAATCAGCGGTTTCGCTTCTTTCCCCTGCCCTTGCAGAAGGCCGTTAAGAATGCTGAGCAGCGCATCGTTAAACGCCGTTTGCTGCTCGGCGGGTGCCGACTGCGTGGGGTCAATGGTTTGCTGAGCCGGCCGTGCGGAAACGTTCGGCTGAGCAGAAGTATTCGCGGCAATCGGCAGGCCCGAAGCCGTCGTGGAACCAGACGTGTTTGACGCGGCGGGCGCGCCGGAAACTGGCATATCCATCAGCGCAAATCCTCATCGTCCATAAATGCGGCATAGGCAACGGCCCCTTCGCGATTACGACGCCCCAGCGCCATTTTTCGCTCCAGGTCTTCGCTTTCCAGACGGCAGGTTTCGTTAACCTGACGGTGAATTTGCTGCAAAGCCTTAAGCGCCGCGCGTTTTTCATCGCTGAGCGGCGTACCGCTCAGCGTCGAAAGCAGGGCAGCAATCTGTTTGTCCACCTCTTGCACCTGCGACCAGTCGCTTTGGCTGGCCGCCTGCGTCAGCGCGCGTCCCAGATAATGGATGACCTGAATATCATCCATTTTGCTGACCCATTTTTTCCCAGCCTTCCTGCAGATTACCGAGGATCTTTTCCACTTCCACGATGTACTCCACCGACAGCTTGTGGCTGGCGTCATACAGGCGATACACGCAGTAGTCATAAAGATTGGCGAGGCTTAATGCCAGTTCACCGCCCTTCTCATAGTCCAGCGCGCTGGTCAGCGCGTTCAGGATATCGATGCACTTATTGATGCTCGCCACTTTGCGCTCGTAGCGTTTGGCAACAATATGGCTTTTCGCGCGGACCAGCTCGTCCATCAGGCCGTTGAAAAGCATCAGCACCAGCTGATGAGGATTGGCTGCAGCCGCCTGAATTGCCAGGTCCGACTGCTGATACTGGCCGAAGCCATCGGGTTCAGAACCATACATAAAACACTGCCTTCCCTTAGGCTAAACCAAACATACTCATGGTGTTGTTCATCTGCGTCATGATGGATTGCAGCTGCGTAAACTGCTTGAGATAGCGGTTGTACGAAGTCTCATAACGCGCGTTAATTTTGTCAGTCTTGCCGTCAATTTCAGTCTGCTGGCGGTCAAGAGTGTCCTGACGGCCTTTCAGCAGCCCGTTGGTCGAGTTAAGGTATTTATCCATCGACTTATCCATTTTCTTGATAAGCCCGTCGTTGCCGTTAAACAGCGTCGTCAACCCGGTAGGATCCTCTTTTAAGGCATCGTCCAGCTTCTCGCTGTCGATGGTCAGATTGCCGTCTTTATCCGCGGTAATCCCATAAGAGGTCATGTCCTTGCCGCCGAACTGGGTGCGCAGAACGTCGTTCATTTCGCGGTCCAGAGAAGCTATTCCAGAATCGCCTGCAAACGCCCCTCGCGTGGTATCACCACTGCCGCTGGCGGTTAAAGAGTTCAACGAACTGCGCATCGCGTTATAGGCGTCAACAAAGCTCTGAACCTGATCTTTAGTTGCAGAGCTGTCGGTGCCGACGTTGATACGCAGCGGCGCATCGCCCTCCGCCTGCGCTTTGGTCAGCTCAATGGTCACGCCGTCAATCAGCTTATCGAGGGTATTCGAGCTGCTGGTGTACTCTTTTGTGCTGTCGCCCAGGCGGAAAATCGCATCGGCCGCTTTGGTGATGGTTTCCTGATTAGACGCAGCAAATTTATCCGCGCTGGCGCTGTCCATGTTACTGGCATCAATCTCAACCACGTTCTTCGCGCCGGTTTCGTCGCTGCTGAACATCAGGCTGACCTGGCCATCGGTGCGAATCAGCGAAGCCGTCACGCCCGGGTTATCTTCCGAGTTGTTAATCGCCCCGGTCAGATCGGAGAGACTTTTCAGACCGTCCATTTCGATATCGACCGACTCACCGTTGATGGTGATGCTCATCGTGCCGGTGGCGTTTTTGATATCGTCATCGGTGAGATTGTCGTAGGCCATCTGATGCTGCGATGCCAGCTGCTTCACAAAAACGCTGTAGCTGCCCTTTTGTGCCGTTGAGTTGGCGGTCACCGTCGCAATCCCGTCTACGTTGGTCGTCGCGGTGTTTTGCAACATACCGTTATCCGTCTTATTCAGATCGGTCAATGCCGTGCGGAAGGTAGTCATCGCCGTACGCAATGCGGTGAGCGCCGTTTGCTGCGCTTGCAGGCTGCTGGTTTGCTTTTTCAGCGCCGTTTGCATCGCCATAATGTCGTAACCCGCCAGCTGAGTGGCCAGGGTCTGTGGATCAAGGCTAGATAAGTCAGACATCTCGGTTCTCCAGGCACACCAGCCCTACGTTTAAAAGCGAATACACTTTAGTATAAGCAAGTAGCGTGCCAACTTTAACACCAATGAAATCAACATACTTAACGCAATGGGGAAGCTTAACTTCCGCCGAATGCGGAAAGAGGAAGGAGGAAAGTCAGAAATAAAAACACCGCCATACAGCGGTGTTTTATTCATCATGTCAGCCGGACTTAGCCCAGCAGGGACATCACCATGCCGGACATGCTGTTGGACTGCTTCAGCATCGACATGCTGGTCTGCGCCAGCATCTGGTTACGGGTCATGGAAGACGCTTCGCTGGCGAAGTCGGCATCCTGAATGTTGCCC